>NZ_LAXJ01000026.1 GCF_001441615.1 Roseovarius atlanticus | reverse complement strand
CATCACCGAGATGGCGGTGCCGCGCATCGTGGCCCGCCGGATGGTGCCGCAGGATGTGGTGGATTACCTCTCGGCCCGCGCCGACGCGCTGGGCCTGACACGGGTTGCGAAGGTGGCCTGACCCGCCAGAGCGCCCCCGGGAAAAAGCATGATATCACAGCTCGTTTTGGCAATAGACGGTTGGCGTCGGACGGGCCGGGGCCTATGCTGGCAGGCGCAATTCCCTCAGCCGAAGAGCCGTTCATGAGTTCGACAACCGAAACCGATCCCGCCGCCCGCCTCAAGCAGGTCAACGAGGAGGTGGCCCGCATCCAGCGCCACCAGAACGCCGGTCGGTTCGGCGAGGCGGAAAAGGCGATCAACGCGCTTCTGTCCCAGTACCCGGAGCATCCGCAGCTTTTGCACCTGAAGGGCCTGAACCTTGTCCAGCAGGGCGAAACCGAGGCCGGTCTGAGCCTGCTTGCCATGGTGGTCGAGCATGACCCGGACAACGTGCCGGCCCTGGTGGATTACGGCGTCTTCCTGGCGCAAAACGGTCAGGCCGACAAGGCGATGATCCACTTGCGGCAGGCGGCCGAGATCGCGCCGAACAATGCCCTGGCACAGGCCAATCTTGGTGCGCTTCTGGTCTCGAAACAGGCCTATGATGAGGCGATCACGGCCCTGAACGCGGCTGCCCGGCTGAACAGCGAGATGGTCGACGTGCACCTGAACCTGGCGCAGGCCTACATCCGCAGTTTCCGGTTCCAGCCGGCGGTCGATCCTTTGTTTCGCGCGCTGGCGCTGGACCCGCAATCGGTGGCGGCGCATGTGGGTCTGGCGCACGCATTGTTCCGCGCCGAGCGGCACGAGGCGGCGGAACACCACGCGCGGCGCGCGCTCGAGATCGACCCCGACGCGCATGAGGCGAAGCTGCACCTTGGCAACATCCTGGCCGCGATGGGCCGGATGGACGAGGCCGCTAAGGCCTTTCTGGAGGTCGCGGCACAGCCCGGGCGCGCGCTGGGCGCGCTGACCCGGCTGATCGCGCTGCGCAAGACCAAGGCGGACAGCCCGGAATACCGCCTGCTGACGCAATACGCGGACCGCACCGAAACCCTGCCGGAGCGGCAGCGCGTGCAGTTGCATTTCGCATTGGGCAAGGCCGCGGACGATCTGGGCGACGCCGAGACCGCCATCGGCCATTTCCACAAGGGCAACGCGATCACCGCCGAGATGTACCCGTTCGATGCCGAGACCTCCGCCAAGCGCGAGCAGCGGATGCGCACGCTGGTCACGCCAGCCTTTGTTCAGCGTCATCGCGGGGCCGGCTTGCACGAGGTCGCGCCGATCTTCATTTGCGGAATGCCGCGGTCGGGCACGACGCTTATGGAACAGATGTTCTCGCGTCATCCCAAGGTGCAGGCGGGCGGCGAGCTGCGCGCCACGGCCTATGCGTTTCACAACAGCCCGGACCTGAGACAGGTGCTGGAGGAGGAAGCGCCCGACAGCATCGTGACCGACGACATGCTGACCCGGCTGGGCGAGCAGTACCAGACCTTTCTGCACCGCGAGGGGCTGCGCTCGGAATACGTGACTGACAAGATGCCCAACAACTATCTTTACGCAGGCCTTCTTGCGCTGGCGTTTCCGCGGGCAAAGATCCTGATCATGCGCCGGCATCCGCTGGACAACCTGCTGTCCAACTACATGCAGAACTTCGGGAACAACCAGCCGTTCTCGACCAGCTTCGAGACGATGGCGCAGGTCTATGACCAGTTCGACAAGACCGCGCGCCACCAGCTGGAAACCCTGCCCGATCAGGTGCGGTTCGTGGAGTACGAGAAAGTCGTGGCCGACCCCGAGGCGCAGATGCGCGAGGCACTGGATTTTGTCGGCTTGTCCTACGATGCGGGCGTTCTGGATTACACCAAGTCCCTGCGGGCCGTGAACACCGCGTCGGTCAGCCAGGTGCGCGAGCCGATCTATGCCACCTCGGTCGCGAAATGGCAGCGCTATGGCCCGCTGCTGAAGGATCTGGCCGAGCGCCTGGGCGGTCACCTGTCGCCCGAAGACCGCAAGGCGTGTGGGCTGGACGGGTAGGCGCTATACTGTGACAATTCAAAACGGCCCCCGCGCGGTGCGGGGGCCGTTTTTTGTGGGGCGCGTCAGCCGTAGATCAGCGGGCGATCAGCCGTAGATCAGCCTTGGTAGCCACGTGATGATCTGCGGGAAGACCATGCACAGGACCAGCCCGACGATCTGCAAGAACAGGAAGGGCAGGGCGGATTTGAAAATGTCCGACATCGGAATCTCCGGCGGCGCCACCCCGCGCAGGTAAAAGAGCGCATAGCCGAAGGGCGGCGACAGAAAGCTCATCTGCATGTTCACGAGGTAGAGCACACCGAACCACAGCACCAGGTCCTCGGGGCTGGAAAGGCCGAAGGCGGCGGCCCCCAGCGCCTTGATGATCGGCACGAAGATCGGCACGCAGAGGAGCAGGATGCCGACCCAGTCCAGGAACATGCCCAGGATCACCAGCAGGATCTGCATCAGGATCAGGATGCCCCAGGGGCCGAGGCCGGTTGCCGCCAGCGCGTCCTGCACGAATTGCTGTCCGCCTTCCAGAACGTAAAGGCCGACGAAGATCGTGGCGCCGAACATGATCCATATCACCATGGCCGAGGCCTTGAGCGTGGTGGTGCAGGCCTCGCGGATAGTGGGCCAGTCGAGCTTGCGGTGGATGGCGGCCACGATGAAGGCGCCGAAGGTGCCGATGCCCGCGGCCTCGACCGGCGTGGCGACGCCCGAGAAGATGATGCCGAGCACCACGGCGACCAGCGTGATGGGCGCGGCCATCTTGCCGATCAGCTGTACCTTTTCGCGGTTCGACACGCGCTCCTCGACCGGGATCGCCGGACCCAGAGCCGGGTTGATGTAGCTGCGCATGACGACGTAGGCGATGTACATCCCCGACAGCATCAGGCCGGGAATGACCGCTCCGATGAAGAGCTCGCCCACCGATTGCTCGGCCACCACCGCGTAGATAATCGCAAGGATCGACGGCGGGATCAGGATGCCCAATGTGCCGCCGGCCATGATCGAGCCCATAGCGATCTTGGGGTCGTAGTGACGTTTCAACATGGCGGGCAGGGCGATGATGCCCATGGTGACGACCGCCGCGCCAATGACGCCGACCATGGCCGCCAGGATCGTGGAGGCGATGATGGTGGCCGCGGCCAGCCCGCCCTTGAGCCCGCCCATGACCTTGTAGATCACGTCGAACATGTCGTTGATGATGCCTGCCCTTTCCAGCATCGCCGCCATGAAGATGAAGAGCGGGATCGCCGAAAGCTGATAGTTGGTCATCAGCGGGAAGATGCGGCTTGGCACGATGTTGAGTGCGCGTTCATCGCCCAGAATGAACAGGAACACACAAGCCAGACCGCCGGTGACGAAGGCCAGTGGCAGGCCCGCCATCAAGAGCGCCAGAAGGCTGCCGAACATGATGAGCGTGAGCCACGCGATGTCGATTTCAATACCCATGAGCCTCAGTTCCCCCGTGCGATTTCACGGATGTCTTTCGACAGTTTCGAGATGCCTTGCAGGACGAGCAGCAGCCCGCCCATCACCATGACCCACTTCATCGGCCAGAGCGGCACTTCCCATTCGTTGAAGCTGATCTCGCCCCAGCGGATGTTGGGGTTGGTCCATTGGTCGAGGCCGAAGCCCGAGACCATCTCGCCAAAGGTGATCTGGCCGCGCGCCCAGTCCGAGACGACCGCGTTGCCCGACGGCACCGCGATGGCGTCCATGGCGAAGATCCACGAGGTGACCAGCAGGGTACCCGCGAAGATGAAGAAGAAGACCGAGGTCAGCAGGTCGACCCACGCCTTGTTCTTCTTGCGCATCGGGGCATAGAAGATGTCCACGCGGACATGGGTTTCCGTCAGCATCGCGTAGGCGCCCGAGATCAGGTACTGCATCCCGAACATCAGGTACATCGCCTCATGCGCCCAGTTGGTGGGCGAGCCGAAGACGTAGCGGGCCAGCACCTCATAGTAATAGACGAAAACGGCGATGACGGCCCAATAGGCCACGAATTCACCGCAGAAGAGCGACAGGCGGTCGATCCAGTTCTCGGCATAGTCGCTGTCGCGCTTGGGGCTTTCCTCTGCCTCGTGTGCGGCCAGGGCCTTTTCGGTCTCGGAGACCTCGTCGGGCGGGATCTGTTCATTCGCGCGGCGCACCAGCCTTGGCATCAGCACAAGGTCGATCGCCATAAGGGCCAGAAGCGCATAGAAAGCGTAACCCGCGGCGTTGTCCCACCAGGCGCGGGTGCGGAACGCCTCGACCTGTTGCGGGCGGATCTCTTCCAGCGTGGCCTGGGCCTCTTCAAGGCGGGCGGCACCGCTGTCGAGCGTTTCCTTCGCCCTGTTCAGGCGGCGCTCGGCGGCGCGCTGGGTAAAGCTGCCCTCCTCGGCCTCGTCATAGGCGGCCTGAAGGTCGGGCAGGTCGGCGCGGGCCTCTTCGACGCGGCCCTGTTCGCGGTCGATCACCCGCTGGGCCACGCGCAGGTCGTTGTCGAAGCCCGACAGGATGGTGCGGGCGTCCTGCGTCTGCGCGTTGGCGTAGAGGATGAACAGGAAGATCGGAATGAAGACCAGGCCCCACAGGCTTTTGAGGTAAAAGCGGTGCAGGCCGAGGATGCCGCCGGTGACGGCGATCATGTAGGCCAGCGGCAGGGTATAGCGTTTCTCTTCGGGCTGTGGTCGGCGCGACAGGATCATCGCGATGATGGGGAAGACGATCAGTCCCACCCAGTACAGCCAATGCGGCAGCGTGAAGCTGAGCCCCGGCATTGCGGTCCTCACTCGTTTAAGGCGTTGAAAATGCCGCCCGGGCGTATGCGACACCCGGGCGGCGGATCGGTCGAGAGATCAGAGCTTGAGCTCGAGTCCGTCGGTCAGGGCCGGGTCCACGTAACCAAGCGAGCCGGACTGCATGTAATCAAGCTGAATCTTGAAGACACGCGCGGCCTGCGGGTCGCGGTTGGCGTAGTCGAACCAGATCGGTACGGCGACCTCGGTCATCAGGGCCACGTCGTCTTGGCTGAGGCGGGTGACCTCGGTGCCGTCGGCCTCGAACTTTTCCCAGGCTTCCTGGTCGGCGGCCTGGATCGCGGCGTGGTGCATGTCGGAATAGACGTGGGTTTCCATCTCGACGAATTGCTTCATCTCGGGGGACAGGGCCTCCCACGCGTCCATGCCCACGGTGATGTCCATGGTGTCGACCGGCTGGTACAGCGACATGAAGCCCGGAGGGCCCATGACGATATAGTCGGTGACCTGGCTGAAGCCGAGCGCGTAGTTGACCGCCGGGCCCACATAGTCGGCCACGTCGATAGTACCTTTTTCCAGCGCCGGGAAGATTTCCGAGCCGGGCAGAACCGTGGTTTCTGCGCCGATCTCGTTGAAGATCTCGGCGACCATGCCGCCGGGCAGGCGCATCTTGCGGCCCGCGAAGTCGTCGATCGAGCGGATCGGAACCTTGGAGTGGATGATGTTCGGTCCATGGTGGACGGGGCCGACGAAATAGAGGCCCTGCGCCGCGTAAAGTTCGCGCGCGATGTCGAGGCCGCCCAGGCCGTAATAGAACACGTCGAATTCATGCGGGTTGCGCATCCCCAGCGGGATGGACGTCAGGAACGTGGCCGCCGGGATGATGCCCTGGGCGTAGATGGTGAAGGGGTTCACGGCTTCCAGAACGCCGTTCTTCACCGCGTCGTAAAGCTGGAAGTCGCCGACGACGTCGTTGGCGCCGAAGGGCTGGAACGTCAGTTCGCCGCCGGTCTTTTCGGCGATGGTGCCGCACCAGTCCTTGAAGATTTGCAGGCCGGCGCCGCCGGGCCAGCTTGTCTGGATTTTCCAGGTGGTGCCGTTGGCCTGCGCCCCGGCGATATGCGGTGCGGCCAGCGTGGCGGCCCCTGCACCGGCAATGGTGCGCAGCGCATTACGCCGCGTGGTCAGTTTGTTGGTCATGTGATTCCTCCCAGTTCGTGGGCCGGCCCCATTTTTGCCAAGGGTCCAGCCTGGCCGAGCGTACTGGAAAACCGTCAAATTGGTAAAGTGATTTTTCCAATATGTGGTAAAGTCGAGCTGGTCGCCTGGCGCGGACCTGCGGACCGCGCGTTTTGGCCCGGCCTTCTGGAGCCGCGCCTGACTCAGAATTCGCCCGGGCTGTCGCGTGATAAGCGGGAAAGTCGTGCTGTGTTATTCTGCCCGGTGGCACGCCACGCGGGTCTGGCCCAGCTGGCGCATCTGGGGGCGTTCCTTGCTGCACCTGTCGATGGCGATGGGACAGCGCGGGTGAAACGCACAGCCGGGCGGCGGGTTGATCGCGTCGGGGATCTCGCCCTTGGGGGGATCGACCTCGCGCCCGAAGGCATCCATGCGGGGCGCGGCGTCGAACAGCATCTGGGTATAGGGATGCTTGGGATCGGTGAAAAGCGCGTCGCGCGGCGCTTCCTCGACCAGCCGGCCGAGGTAGAGCACGCCGATGCGGTCGGCCATGTGGCGCACCACGGTCAGGTCGTGGCTGATGAAAAGATAGGTCAGCCCGAACTCCTCGCGCAGGTCGGACATGAGGTTCAGGACCTGGCTTTGCACCGAGACGTCGAGCGCGGATGTCGGCTCGTCGCAGACGATGATCTTGGGCTCGGACGCCAGCGCGCGGGCGATGCAGATCCGCTGGCGCTGACCGCCGGAGAACTCGTGCGGGTACTTGGAGGCGTCTGCGGCCGAAAGCCCCACCTGTTCCAGCAGGCGTTCGGCCAGCCCCGAAGTGTCGCCGCCCTTGGCCGCGACAGGTTCGGCGATGATGTCGCGCACCCGCCAGCGCGGGTTGAGCGAGGCGTAGGGATCCTGAAAGATCATCTGGATCTCGTCGCGCACCGCCTCGATCTTGGCCGCATCGGTTTCGGTCGCCAGATCGGTTCCGTTGATCTGGACGCTGCCCTCGGAGGGCGGGGTAAGGCCCACGACGATCTTGCCGATGGTGGACTTGCCAGAGCCGCTTTCGCCCACCAGCGCGTAGACGCTGTTTTCCTCGATATCGAAGGACACGTCTGAAACGGCGGTGAGATAGGCCTTCGACAGCCGCTCGATCACGCGGTTGAGCCACGGTTTCGAGACGTCGAAGCGGCGGGTGAGGTTGCGGATGGAGATCAGGGCGCTCATGCGACGGTGTCCTCCTTTTGCGTGGTGCCGAGCGGGAACCAGCAGGCGGCGCGGCCATCGCAGGCCTGCAGGCTGGGGCCGGGATCGCGGCGGCATTTGTCCTGCGCGTATTCACAGCGGGGATGAAAGGCGCAGCCGTCGGGCAGGGCGCCCAGGCGCGGCATGGCGCCGGGGATCTGTTTCAGGCGCTTTTGGCCCACGCTGGCCAGCGGGGTCGAGGCCATGAGGCCCGCGGTATAGGGATGGTGGGCGTTGGTGATGACTTCGCGCACCGGGCCAAGCTCGGCCAGGCGGCCGGCATACATGACGGCGACGCGGTCGGCGGCCTCGGCGATCACGCCCATGTCGTGGGTGACCAGCATGACGGCCACGCCGCGCTCGCGGCAAAGGCGTTTCAGAAGCGCCACGATCTGGGCCTGGACCGAGACGTCGAGCGCGGTGGTGGGCTCGTCCGCGATGACCAGCTCCGGCTCGGCGCAGAGGGCGAGGGCGATGACCACGCGCTGGCGCATCCCGCCGGAAAACTCGTGCGGGTAGCTGCCGATGCGCGCGGATGCAGCGGGGATGCCGACCTCGTCCAGCGCCGCGATGGCGCGTTTGCGGGCCTCGTCCTGGCCCACGTTCAGGTGCTCGGTGATGGTCTCGGTCAGCTGGTCGCCGATGGTCAGAAGCGGATTGAGCGACGTGAGCGGGTCCTGAAAGATCATGCCCATATGCTTGCCCCGCAGGCGGCGCAGCCTGGCGCGGGGGATGTCGTGAATGGGCTCGCCTTTCAGCAGGACCTCGCCGCCGGTGATCCGGGCGGGCGGGTCCAGAAGGCCGATCACGGCGTTGCCGGTCATGGATTTGCCCGCGCCGGATTCGCCCACCACGCCCAGGATCTCGCCCGCGCGGATGTCATAGCTGACCTGATCCACGGGGCGCAGGATGCCGTGGCGCGTGGGGATTTCCACGGTCAGGTCGCGAACGGAAAGGACGGGCGTTTCGGTCATGCAGTTGCGTCTTTCGTCTGTCTCACGGGCTTGTGTCCACCTTTTTCGGGACAGGGAGGGAGCGTGCTGTATCTTAAGAATTGGTCATGCGGCGCGCCGGCATGATGGTGAAGCGCCACGGAACGACGCCGGGATGGGCCGCGCGAGGCCCGTGCCGGAGCGGGCAAACACGCACACAAAGGAGAGCGTCCATGTGTCTGACCAGCGAAGCCTTCGCCCTGTTCCTGACGATGATCGGGCCCGAAGCGGTGACCTCGGAAGAGGCGAAAGTGACCATCCACGCGACCGATGGTGACGTCGAATGGCACATCGTCGAGGACCGCTGGTGCACCGACGCGCGCGACACGGGCCGCACCGAGGGCTGACGACGCATTGGTGCCGGGGATGAGTGTAAGCCCGGTCATCTTAGCCTCGGGTTCAATGCGTCGCGCAGCCAGTCGCCCAGAAGGTTGATCGAGAGCGCCAGCGCCAACAGCGTTCCGGCGGGGAAAAGCAGGATCCACCATTCGCCGGAGAACATGAACTCCTGCCCGATGCGGATGAGCGTGCCGAGCGAAGGTTTGGTGGGCGGGGCGCCGACGCCGAGGAAGCTGAGCGTCGCCTCCGCGATGATGGCCAGCGCCAGCGAAATCGTGGCGATGACCAGCACCGGGTTCAGCACGTTGGGCAGGATGTGCTTGAGCATGATGATGAAAGGCGAGCGCCCGATCAGGCGGGCCGCCTGCACGTATTCCTTGTTCTTTTCCACCAGCGTGGTGCCGCGCACCACGCGGGCGAACTGCACCCAGTCCGAAAGGCCGATGGCGAGGATCAGCACCCACAGCGCCATCTGGTCGCGATAGGCGGGGGGCGTGATGCCCTTGGCGATGCCGAAGATCAGCATGGCCACGAGGATCGCCGGGAAAGTGAGTTGCACATCGGCGATGCGCATGATGATGGTCTCGGTCCAGCCGCCCACATAGCCCGCGATGAGGCCGAGCGTGACGCCGATCAGCATGGCGAGGAACACCGCCGCGAATCCCACGAAGAGCGAGATGCGCATCCCGTAAAGGATGGTCGAGAACACGTCGCGCCCCTGGTCGTCGGTGCCCAGAATGAACGTGTCGCCGGTAAAGGCGTTGGCCTCGCCCGGCGGGGTGAAGCCGTTCATCAGGTTCAGCGAGGCCGGGTTGAACGGATCGAAGGGCGCGATAAGCGGCGCGAAGACGGCCGAGAGGATCAGGATCAGCACCACCGCGAAGGAGGCGATGGCCACCGGCGCGTGCCGGAAGGACCACATGAAATCGCTTTCCCAGATGCGGCGGAAGCGGCTGTCGCGGACTTTCGGCGCCGGGGGTGTGACGGGGGTATCGGTCATCAGTGGCCTCCTGCCGCGGACCGGTCGACGCGCAGGCGCGGGTCGATGGCGAAATAGAGCATGTCGACGATCAGGTTGATGCCCACGAACATGACCGAGATCATCATCAGGTAGGCGGCCATGACGGGGATATCGACGAACTGGATCGCGTTGATGAACAAGAGGCCCACGCCGGGCCACTGGAACACTGTTTCAGTGATGATGGCGAAGGCGATGATGCTGCCCAACTGAAGCCCGGTGATGGTTATAACAGGCACAAGCGTGTTCTTCAGCGCGTGGCGGAAGTTGATCGCGCGTTCACGGATGCCGCGGGCGCGGGCAAAGCGGATATAATCCATGCGCAGCACCTCAAGCATTTCGGTCCGCACCAGCCGCATGATCAGGGTCATCTGGTAAAGGCCCAGCGTGATGGCGGGCAGGATCAGCGCCTGCAGGCCGGATTTGGTCAGAAACCCGGTGGACCAGCCGTTGACCCAGGTGACCTCGCCGCGCCCGAAGCTGGGCAGCCAGCCAAGCTCGACCGAAAAGACATAGATCAGCAGGATGCCGATCAGGAAGGTCGGCAGCGAGACCCCGATCAGCGACAGCGTCATGATGACATTGGCCGAGATCCCGCGCCTTCGGATCGCGGTATAGATGCCAAGCCCGATCCCGCCGATCAGCGCCAGCAGGCCCGACACGAAGGCCAGTTCCAGCGTGGCGGGCAGGCGTTCGATCAGGATGTCGGCCACTGGCCGCCCCTGGCGGTAGCTGAGGCCGAAATTGCCCTGAACGGCATTGGTCAGGAATTTGTAGTACTGGACGACGAAATTCTGATCGAGGCCGAGCTCGGAGCGCAGGCGCTCGATATCGGCGACGGTGCGTTCCTGTCCCAGCATGTTGTCGACCGGATCGCCGACGAAGCGGAACATGGCGAAGGCCACGAGGCCCACCACGAGAAGCACAAGCGCGGACTGGGCCACGCGCCGGATGATGTAAGCTAGCATGTTTCGTCCCCGAAGCGGTCGTCACGCACTGTTATTCTTCTGGCTGTGACGGCAGGCGGGCGGCCCCGGAAGGCCGCCCGCGATTGGCTTAGTTCATCTCGAAGAACTTGAACTTGGGATCGTCCTCGGGGCTGACCTCGGTGCCGACCGCATCGGTCATGCCCCAGTTCAGCACCTGGTGGTGGATCGGAATGTACAGCTGTTCTTCCTGAACCACCTGCCAGATCTCGTTGATCGTGGCGTTGCGCGCCTCCAGATCGGTTTCCGAGGCAAGGCTGACGATCTTGGCGTCAAGATCGGGGTTGGAATAGCCCGTGCCGTTCCAGCTGCCGCGTTCGTCGCCGCGGGTGTGCACCAGGAAGTTGAAGATGTATTCCGAATCGTAGGTCGGAACGCCCCAGCCCAGCATGTAGAAATCCGTCTCGCCGTTCTCGATCAGCGGGAAGTGCTGCGCCTTGGGCTTGGCATCCAGGTTCACGGTGACGCCGATCTGCGCCAGCATCCCGACGGCGGCCTGGCAGATCGCCTCGTCGTTGACGTAGCGGTCGTTCGGGCAGTCGAGCTGGATGCTGAAGCCATCGCCATAGCCGGCCTCTTCCATCAGGGCCTTGGCGCCTTCGATGTCGGTGGTGGCGCTGCTGTCCATCTCTTCGTTCCAGCCGTTGACGAAGGGCGGGGCGATCATGCCCGCGGGCTGCGACTGGTCGCGCATGACGACCTGCTTGATGGCGTCGCGGTTGATGGCCATGGACATGGCCTTGCGCACCTTGGCGTCGGCCAGCGGGTTCGCGCCCTCGACGTCGTCATTGGCGATATCGTCGGCGCCCATGTTCATGCCAAAGAAGATCACCCGGTTCTGCGGCGCGGTCTTGACCACAAGGCCCTCGGTGTCGCCGACGCGGCCCAGATCCTGCACGGGCACATCCTGGATGAAGTCGACCTCTCCCGACAGAAGGGCGGCCACGCGGGTGGCGGCGTTCTGGATCGGGGTATAGACGATCTCGGTCACGTCGAGCGGGAAGTCATCCTTGCCCCAGTAATTCTCGTTGGCTTCCAGCACGGTCCGCACGTCGGGCTCGCGGCTGACGAGGGTGAAGGCGCCGGTGCCGTTGGTGTTGGACGAGGCAAAGGTGGTTTCCCCTCCGGCCACGTCCTGCACGGCGACGGCGTCGTTCGATTCTGCCCAGCCCTTGTCCATCATGAAGAGGTTGGTGAGGTTCGCGGGCAGGATCGGGTTGGGGCCGTCGGTGACGAATTCCACGGTGTGGTCGTCAACGGCGCGCACCTCGGTGATCGAGGTCAAGAGTTCCTTCATCGCCGACGTTTCCGACTTGGCGCGGTTGATCGAGAACACCACGTCCTCGGCGGTGAAGTCGGCGCCGTCGTGATAGGTGACGCCCTGGCGCAGGTTGAAGACCCAGACGTTCGGATCGCCTTCCTTGGGCGCCCAGTCGGTTGCCAGAGCGGCCTGGAACTCGCCCGAGTGGTCGCGGATGATCAGCGGTTCGTAGATCTGGTGCGACAGGGTATGCGTCGGACCTTCGTTCTGCGCATGGGGGTCAAGCGTAAGCGAGTCGCCCGCGCGGGCCCATCGCAGCGTTTCGGCCGAGGCGCCGGTCATCGCCGTGGTGGCGAGCAAAGCGGCGGCAAGGACTGTCTTGGTTTTCATGAATATCTCCCTGGATATCGCCCGGGTTGATCCTCGGGCTGATCGGCGAATGATAACCGAGTGTTCCGGCGCTGCAAGCAAACGAATGGGAAGATGCCTTCACGTCACGTGAAAAACGGAAGGTGAAAAGGCCATGACGGGCGCGTCGGGGCGTGATTGTGTCCGACGCCGCGCTATGTAGGTATGACGGACAGGATTGGGGAAGGGCGGGCGAACGCCATGAAAATGCGTCGAAAATCGGACTTTCCCACGAAGGTCTGCGCGGCCTGCGGGCGGCCTTTCACCTGGCGCAAGAAGTGGGAAAAGGTCTGGGACGAGGTGCGCTATTGCTCGGAACGCTGCAAGCGGGCGCGACCCAGGAATTAAGCGAACCGCGCCAGAATTGGGTCCAGATCGACCCTGGCGCTCAGACGTTCGGCCAGCAGGTAACAGCCCAGAACCTTGCGTTGCAGCAAAAGCGTGTCGGTGGGCGGCGCGTGGATGTCGACCTGTTCGTCGGCCAGAAGCAGGCCCTCGCGGCGCAGGCGGGCCAAGAGACCGCAGGTGGCAAAATCGAGCGTGCCGCCCTGGCGCAAAGGCTCGGCGGCGATCCCGAAAAGACGCAGGATGTGGGCGCGGTCCGTCGCATAGGTATCGGCGCCCACAAGGCCGATGGCGATCATCGCGTCCCAGGCCGCATCGTCGTCACCGCTGAGCGCGGCGTTGAACAGAGCGCGGTAGCTCTTCACGCGGTCGGGCGCGAATTCCAGCGTCGCGCCGAAATCCAGCAGCACGATCCGGCCCGTGTCGGGCTGATAGCGGTAGTTGGCGAAATTGGGGTCGGTCTGCATGTCGTGCAGTTCGAACAGTTCGCGCAGGGTTAGCGTGACAAGCGCGGTGGCGATGCGGTCGCGCGTGGGTTGGTCCATGTCGGCGGCGGTGTCGATGCCGTGGCCCTCGACAAAGCTCATGGCAAGGATGTCGCGCGTGCGGAGGTCGTCATGCACTTCGGGCAGGACGAAATCGGGGTCACCCGCCAGATGCGCGCGGAACCGATTGAGCGCGGCGGCCTCGCGCGTGTAATCGGTTTCCTCGTGCAGTTGCGCGGCGGCGTCGGTCAGCATCCGGTCCGTGTCGAAGCTGGCGGGCATCATGCCGGACCGGCGCAGGATCAAGCCAAGGTTGCGCATGTCGCTGTCGATGCTGTCACGGATGCCGGGATACTGCACCTTGATCGCAAGGTCGCGGCCATCGCGGGTCTGCGCCCGGTGCACCTGTCCGATGGAGGCGGCTGCGATGGGATGCACGTCGAACCGTTTGAAATGGCGCAGGAAATCGCGGCCCCAATTGGCGGCCAGCACCTTTTTCAGCTGCGCGGGCGGCATGAACTGGGCGTCGGCGCGCAGGCGGGCAAGGATCTCGGCCAGCTCGGGCGGCAGCATGTCGGCGGTTTCCATCGACAGAAGCTGCCCCGCCTTCATCGCCGCGCCACGCATGTTCGCCAGGTGATCGGCCACGCGGGTGACGTTTCCGGGGGTCATCAGCAGGTCTTGCAGGCGCGGTTTGCGGCCGCGCAGCAATTCCCATCCGCCGCGCGTGGCGACATTGCCGGCCAGCGCCGTCGCCATGCCGCCGGTGCGGGCCATGCGCGTAAACCGCCCCGTGGGCACGCGCGCGGCGCGTTTGCGGTCGGGTGGGTTCTGGTCGTTCACCGCGTGCTCTCGGCGCGGTTTTCCAGCCGTGGGCCAAGGTGACGGACCAGCGTCGGCCTCAGGTGTAGGAAGGCGCGATAGGCCAGTTCGGCCACCGGCAAGACGCCCGGGATGCGAGACAGCTTGGCAAGGTGCCGCCAGCCAGGCAGACGCTTCCAGACCTCGAAGAAACCGGCGGCGCCGGATACCAGCGTGCCGTCGGGGCGGCGGGTGTGGAACCGGCCCATCGCCGCCTCTCGGTCGAGGTCCGGTGCCGGGTCGCCACCGCTGCGCGAGATGTCGGTAAAGTCGATTCGGCCCGCATCGTCACGCTTTTGGTAAAAGCCGATCTCGGCCCGGCAGAGCGGGCAGGACCCGTCGTAGTAGACCGTCAGTTTGTCCGCCTTGTCGGGCATGTCAGCCCGGGTCCTTGCCCAGTTCGGGCTCGCGCTTGAGGATCCGCTGAAGCGTGCGGCGATGCATGTTCAGCAATTGCGCCGTCTTGGTGATGTTGCCGTCCGTGCGCTCCAGGAAGCGTTCGATATGAACGCGCTTGGCCTCCTCCGGCGAGATGGGATTTTCCGGGGCAGGCGGCTGCACCCCTTCGGCGGCCAGCAGGGCATCGACGATCTCGTCGCCATCGGCAGGCTTGGCCAGGTAGTCGACCGCGCCCAGCTTCACGGCGGCGACGGCAGTGGGCGTGTTGCCATAGCCGGTCAGCACCAGCGCGCGGGCCGATTTGCGCTGTTTCTTCAGCATGTCGATCACTTCCAGGCCCGAGCCCTCGCCGAGATGCAGGTCGATGATGGCAAAGGCCGGCGGGCGCGCCTCGATCGCGGCGGCGGCCTCGGCCACGGTGCCAGCCGGAATCGGGTCAAAGCCGCGGCTGGCCATGACCTTGGACAATTGCTCGCGGAACACGTCGTCATTCTCGACGATCAGGAGCGTGGTGTCTTTGGGTAGCTTTCTCATATCATCCTCTCTTACACGGGATACGTGCGGGACGCGGGGTTGGATGACCGCCGGGGCCGGGGTGCGACAGTTTGCGCAAGGCGTGGCCCCGAAATGCCGACGGCGCCCCGGAATGACCCGAGGCGCCGCCTGAATTTCTGCAAAATGCCAGTGATTTAGCCCGGCTGCACCCGGTCGGCATCCATCACCTTGGCCCATGCCTTGACGAAGTCCTTGACGAACTTGCCGCCATTGTCGGCCTGGGCATAGACCTCGGCTTGCGCCCGCAGTTGCGAGTTCGAGCCGAAGACCAGGTCGCAGCGGGTCGCATCCCACTTCTTGTCGCCGGTCTTGCGGTCCTTGCCGACAAAGGTCATGCCCTTGTCGTCGGTCGCTTCCCAGACCGTGCCCATGTCCATCAGGTTGACGAAGAAGTCGTTGCTGAGCGTGCCGACACGGTCGGTAAAGACACCATGCGTCGTGCCGCCATAGTTCGCGCCCAGCGACCGCAACCCGCCGATCAGAACCGTCATCTGCGGCGCCGACAGGCCCAGCAGGTGCGCGCGGTCGACCATCAGCTCCTCCGACGAGACTGTGAAGTCGCCCGACAGATAGTTACGGAACCCGTCGGCCTGCGGCTCCATGATCTCGAAGGACTCGGCATCGGTCATCTCGTCGGTGGCGTCGGTCCGGCCCGGGGTGAAGGGCACGGTCACCTCGTGACCGCCGGCATTGGCCGCGGCCTCGACCGCCGCGTTGCCGGCCAGCACGATCAGGTCGGCCATCGAGATCTTCTTGCCACCCGAGGCCGACGCGTCAAAGTCGGCCTTGATGCCTTCGAGCACCTTCAGGACCTTCGCCAGCTGCTCGGGCTGGTTGACCTCCCAGTCCTTTTGCGGGGCCAGACGGATGCGCGCGCCGTTGGCACCGCCGCGCATGTCCGAGCCGCGGAAGGTCGAGGCCGAGGACCACGCCGTGTAGGCCAGTTCCGACACCGACAGACCGGAATCGCGCACCTTGGCCTTGAGCGTCTTGACGTCCGCCTCGTCGACCAGCGGGTGATCGACCTCGGGGACAGGATCCTGCCAGATCAGCACCTCGTCCGGCACCTCGTTGCCCAGATACATGTTGCGCGGGCCCATGTCGCGGTGGGTCAGCTTGAACCACGCGCGGGCGAAGGCGTCCGCGAACTCGTCGGGATTGGCATGGAAGTGGCGCGAGATCTTCTCGTACTCGGGGTCCATGCGCATCGCCATGTCGGCCGTGGTCATCATGATGTGCTGGTTGCGGGTCGAGGGGTCCTCGGGATCGGGGGCCATATCCTCGGGCTTCTGGTCCTTGGGCTGCCATTGCCAGGCACCGGCGGGGCTTTTGACCAGTTCCCACTCGTAGCCGAACAGCACGTCGAAATAGCCCATGTCCCACTTGGTGGGGTTGGGCGTCCAGGCGCCCTCGATGCCCGAGGTAATGGCGTCGCGGCCCTTGCCCGAGCCGTAGGTGGACAGCCAACCGAAGCCCTGCGCCTCCATCGCGCCGCCTTCGGGCTCGTTGCCCACATGCGACGGGTCGCCCGCGCCATGCGCCTTGCCAAAGGTATGCCCGCCGGCGGTCAGCGCGACGGTTTCATAGTCGTTCATGGCCATACGCGCGAAGGTTTCGCGGATGTCGCGGGCCGAGGCCAGCGGATCGGGCTGGCCATCGGGGCCTTCGGGGTTGACGTAAATCAGGCCCATCTGCACGGCGGCCAGCGGGTCTTCCAGCTTGCGCTCGCCGGAATAGCGGCTGTTGGGCTTGTCCGAGGTTGCAAGCCACTCGGTTTCCGAGCCCCAATAGACGTCTTCCTCGGGCTCGAACACGTCCTTGCGCCCGCCGCCGAAGCCGAAGATCGGGCCGCCCATATCCTCGATCGCCACGTTGCCGGCCAGGATCATCAGGTCGGCCCAGGAAATGGCGTTGCCGTATTTCTGCTTGATCGGCCACAGCAGGCGGCGGGCCTTGTCGAGGTTGCCGTTGTCCGGCCAGCTGTTGAGCGGCGCAAACCGCTGGGTGCCCGAGCGCGAGCCGCCGCGCCCGTCGGAGGTGCGGTAGGTGCCCGCCGAGTGCCACGCCATGCGGATGAAGAAGCCGCCATAATGGCCATAGTCGGCGGGCCACCACTCCTGGCTGTCGGTCATCAGCGCCTTCAAGTCTTTTTTCAGCGCCTCCATGTCGAGGCCTTTGAAGGCTTCGGCATAGCTGAAATCCGGGCCCATCGGGTCGGATTCAGGGGTGTTCTGATGCAGGATCTTGAGGTTCAGCTGGTTCGGCCACCAATCGCGGTTGGACCGGACGCTGAACCGGGTCGCACCATGCATGACCGGGCATTTGCCGGAGTTTTCGAGATCGTTGCCGTCCATTGAGTTTCTCCCAGATTTAGCTGTCTGACTGTGCCCGGATGCGTGCGATCCGGGGCCGATTGCTTCGTTAGAAGACGTAAGCATTCCCGCGCGCGATGCAACGCGGGAATCGCCTTTGCTTCGCGACCATAGCAAGGCAGTTCGATGAGAATAAGTTGCATTTATTGATCGGATTGATAATTTTATCTTATGAAAAACCTGTCTCTGAAACAGTTGCGCTATTTCGAGGTGCTGGCCCGGGTGGGGCATTTCGGGCAGGCCGCCGAGATTTGCGCGGTGACCCAGCCCGCGCTGTCGGTGCAGATCAAGGCGCTGGAGGCGGCGGCGGGCGCGGCGCTCTTCGAGCGCACCACGCGCGAGGTGCGGCTGACCGGCTTCGGCGTGGAATTCGCCGAGCGGGTGCGCGAAATACTGCGGTCGATAGACGAGTTGTCGGATTTGGCGCGCAAGGCGCAGGAGGGGCTGAGCGGACGTCTGCGGTTGGGGGTCATCCCGACGATCGCGCCGTACCTGCTGCCGCGCTTCCTGACGCGGCTGGGCGCGGCGTTCCCCGACCTTGACGTGCAGGTGCGCGAAAGCATCACGCCGCGCCTGATCGCCGAGCTGGGCGAGGGCGGGCTGGACCTTGCGCTGGTCGCGCTGCCGGTGTCGGAGCGGTCGCTGGAAGAATACCCGATCTTCGAAGAGCCCATGATGCTGGTCCGCCCCGAGGCCGAGGCGGACGCGCCGGTGCCGGAGGTGACAGAGCTGCACACGCGGCGGCTGTTGCTGCTGGAGGAAGGGCATTGCTTTCGCGACCAGGCATTGGCGTTCTGCAATATTCCCGGCGGCGGGCCGCGCGACGGGCTGGAAGGCACATCGCTGTCGACATTGGTGCAGATGGTGGGCGCGGGCATGGGGATCACGCTGATCCCCGAAATGGCCGTCCCGGTGGAAACCCGGTCGGCGCCTGTGTCGGTGGCGCGGTTCCGCGCGCCCCAACCCAAGCGTCAGGTCGGCATGGTCTGGCGCAGGACCAGCCCGCTGGCCGACCGGTTCCGGGCCATCGCGGACCTTCTGACGCCGGACGCGGCTCAGTAGTCCTTTTCGAAAAAGATACCGACGCCGGTATTGCCGGTGGTGCTGGTCGAGCCCTTGACCGTCAGGTTCCGGCCGATGTCGAGGTTCAGGTTGATCTCCTGGTTGCCTTCGCTGTCGGCGGTCACCTCGGAATAAAGGTTTTCCGACAGATACGCCCCTGCAGTGACCTGCGTCGCGCCGTCCTCCGAGGTCGACACGTCCAGATCGCTGAGGCCGAGCGCGCCGCGAATGTCCAGCCCGCCCGAGCGTTGACCCGAGAGGGTGGCGGCGGCGGCGACAAGCTGCGCCGCCTGGAAGGCCGAGATATCTTCCAGCCCGCGTCCGAACAGCAGCCGCGCGACGGCCTCGTCCTGGGGCAGGTCTGGTACGGACTCGAAGGAAACCGACGGCGAGCTTGCCAGTCCCTCGATGATGGTGCGCACCAGGATGCCGTCGTTCTCCGTCTCGGCCACGAAGCGCAGGTAGGGGTCAAGCGCACCGCGCAGGTCGATCACCCCCTCGGTCAGCTCGATCCGGCGGCCAAGGATATCGAGCCGCCCCCGGATCAACTCGAAAAGACCGCTGGGCACGACATCGGCGGTGGTCCCCTGAAGCCGGACGCGCCCTCCCAGCTCGGCGTCAAGGCCGCGGCCCCGCACGAAGATCCGGTTCGGCGCGTTGATCGTCAGGTCCAGTGGGAAGGCGACGGGAGTGCCGCCGCTGTCCTGCCCGATGATGCCGGCGCGCGCACGGGTCCGGCGCACGTCGGCGGGTTCGCCGATATGGGTGATCTCGGGGATGTCGCCGGGGGTGCGGCTGCCGCTGCCCGATGGCACGCGCAGCTCGGTCCGGCCCAGGTTGACGGTGCCGCCGATGGTGGCGCCGCCGGTCAGCGGACCGTTGATGCCGACCTGGCCCGACAGGGTGGTCGTGTAAAGGTCGGGGTCGGTGACAACCAGATCGTTCAGCACGGCCTCCAGATTGGCGTTGAACGGCGCCGACAGCGTGATCGGCCCGCGCACCCGGAAATTGCCGCCGGTGCCCATCGAGGCGGTGATGTCGGTTTCGGCCCGGCCCGAGGCCAGGCGGACAGCACCGGTGATGCCCGTGATCGCGGTCGAAAGGGACGGCAGGGCGAAGCGCCCGTTCGAGACGTTGATCACGCCCGACAGCGAATTCAGCGCCGGCGGGCCGTTGACGCTGAGGTCGAAATTGGCAAGGCCGACGATGGAGCGCGGCGCGAGGAACGGGTTGGCCAGGGCCAGCGGCGCAGAGCCGTTCACGTCAAGATCGAGGCTGTTGCCGTAGCCGTTGATCGACCCGTTCACGCGGGCATTGATGCCGCCGGGGCCCGTGGCATCGAGCGACAGGCGGATCTGTTCGCCGGCCCGGTCGACGATGGTGACGGTGCCATTGGCCGAAACCGCGCCGGGAAAGGCCGGCACGAAGATGCCAAGGTCGGCCAGCCGCGCCGACAGGTTGACCGGCGCGCCGGGACCGCTGCCTTGGGCGTCGACGGTCACGCGGGGCGTTTGGATATCGATATAGCGAATGCCGGGCGCGTCCTCGCCCAGCGCAACAGAGGCGCGGGCGTCGATGCTGCCCGCGATCAGTTGATCGACCTGCGCGATCCCTGTGCGCAGGTTCGAGCCGTCGATATCCGTCGTGATGTCGAGCGTGCGGCCGCGCACTTGCCCCCGGCCTTCGAGCGTCATGTCGATCGTGCCGGTCAGCGGACGGTTCAGGAGCGGCGCGAGGCGCGACAGGTCGCTGGCATTCAGTGTCATCTGACCTTCGACCGGCAAGAGCGCATCCTCGGGGAAGGCGGCGCCGGTGGCCGACAGGGTCGTGCCCGCGCCCGAGGCTTCGAGCCGCGAGATGGTGACCGCGCCGCCCTTTTCCCAGGTGGCGGCAGTGTCGAGTGTGGCGGGGCCGGACATGCGCGGCTCGATCCGGGCAAGGTCGGCGATGGCGGCCTTCAGCGTCACTTCGCCATCGTTTGAATCGAGCCGGCCCGAGGCGTCGGCCTCAAGCGCCGGGGTGCGCACCGAGAAGCGTTCCAGCACGGTGCCGTCGGTGTCGCGCTGCGCGGCGATGGACACTGTGCCTGCGCCGTCCATCAGTGCGTCGACCCGCGGCTCGCCGATTTCCACGTCGTTCGTCTCGGCGTCGAGCACGATGTCGAACGCGCCGCCCCGGATGCGCCCGGAACCTTCGAGCACGACGGTGGCCGCGCCGGCCAGATCACGGCCCGCCAGCTGGGCAAAGCGCGACAGGTCTTGCGCGGCGAGGGTCACCTTGCCTTCGGCGGGCAGGTTGGGATCCTCGGGGAAAACCGCGCCGCTGCCGGTCAGCGTGGCCTCGGCCAGCGTGGCTTCGAGCGCCGAGATGTTCAGCGCGTCGCCCGTGCTCCAGTCGATCGACGTGGTCAGGGTGGCCGGGCCCGACAGGGTGGGTTCGACCTGGCTCACGTTCTGCAGCCGCGCCTCGATATCCAACTGACCGTCATCCGAATCCAGCCGACCCGAGGCGTTGGCGGCAAGCGCCTGCGTCTGGATCGTCAGCCGTTCCAGCACCGTGCCAGTGGTGTCGCGCCGGGCCGCCAGCGACAGGGTGCCCTGTCCGGTCATCAGCGGATCGAGACGCGGCTGGCCGATGGCCAGATCGTTGGTTTCCGCCTGCAACTCGATATCGAACGACCCGCCTAGCAGCGTGCCGGTGCCTTCCAGCGTGGCGTTGGCAGCGCCCGAGATGTCCTGGTTTGAAATGGCCGCGAAGCGCGAAAGGTCCGCGGCATTCAGCGTCGCGCTGCCGGTGAAAGGAAAGCCGTCTTCGAGGTTTTCAAGTTCACCGTTGGCCGTGAGGGTGACGTTGCCGCTTTCGACGTCGAGCGCCTCGATCACAAGGGGCTGATCCTGTTGCCATGCAATTGTGACACTGCCCGCAGCGTCGGTGCCGATGGCTTCGGCGAGGGCGGGGTCGGAATGCTCCAGGCCTTCGGCATCGAAGGTCAGGTCGCCGGAAAAGGATCTTCCGGGCGCGTCCGTGATCTGGCCTGTGCCAGAAAGCGTGGCGCGATCCAGCTGAAGTCCGTTCTCCTGAACGAGATCGACGATCTGAACATCGGCCTGCCAGGCGTCGTCCTGCGCGGCGTCGAAGCTGGCCGTCAGCCGCGCATTCTGAAGCGTTGTCGGCGCGCCCGAGATGGGCAGGCGTACAAGCTCGCCGTCATCGCTGCCGATGCGGCCCTGCAATTGCAGCGTTTCGGGCCAGCCCGAGGCGGACAGCGCCAGGTTGCCCTGAAGCTCCAGCGCCTCGGATTCGATGGCCAGTTCGTCGAGCACCAGCCGCCCGGTGGCCTCGGTCTGGCCCGAGACGGCAAGGCTGGTGGCCTCGCCGAAGAACGGCTGGAACTGTTCCTCGAAGAGCGGGCGCAGGTCGCCGTCAAGGTCGGCGGCAAAGGTGTAGCCCTGCGTGTCGTCGCCGTCGATGGCGCCGACATTCACCGTGCCGCCGAACCGCTCCTGACCGTCGGAACTCAGCACGATGCGCGCCTGGTAATCCGACAGCGGCGCCTCGCCCGTCACTTGCAGACGCAGGGCAGGCGTCTCTGGAATGCCGAGCAGGGTCGAGACGATGCCTTCGGGGCCTTCCTGGAAATCGAGATCGAGTGCGAGCACCCGGCTTTCGTTGGCGAAAGAGCCTTCGAACGTCAGGCTGTCTTCGCGGTCCAGCCGCTGGATGGAGAGGTTGGCGGCACCCTGACCGTCGGCCAGGTTGACGCTGCCTTCCAGCGACAGCCGCGCCGGTTCGCCAAGGACGGACTCCCCAAGCTCCACATTCTCGATCTGGACCAGTTCGACATTCACCGACACGGGCAATTCGGGCAAAGAGAACTGCGTCGCCTCGGCGTCGTCGGTGCTGAAGGTGTCGCCGCCCGCGGGCAGGCGTTCAAGGATGACTTCCGCGGCGGTCAGCTCATCAACCTCCAGCCGGCCGCGCAAAAGGGCGGACCGGGACCACACCAGCGACGCGTCGCGCAGGGTCAGCCACACGCCGTTTTCGTCGGCGATGGTCATCTGTTCGAGCGTGGCATTGGACGAAAGCGCACCGCGAAAGCCGGTGACGGTCACATCGCGGCCCGCACCGGAGAGGTTCTCCTGCAGCCAGTCCTCGATGAAAGACTTGTCCTCTTCCTCCTGATCCTGGGCCAGCAGGGGCGTCGAGACCGTGAAGGTGAGAACGAGAAGAAGAGAAAGCAGTAGGCGCATCAGAATGCCTGTCCGATACCGATGTAGAACTCGTAATCCTGGCCCGCGTCACCGTCGAGCGGGGTGGCCACGTCGAACCGGACCGGGCCGATGCCGGTGTCATAGCGGATGCCGAAGCCCGCGCCGGAATGCCAGTCGCCGGTCCCGCTGCCAAAGCTGTCGCGCCCGACATAGCCGGTGTCGGCGAAACCCACCACCTGCCAGGCGTCGGCCACACGGGCGCGCACCTCGCCCGAGAACGCAAGGAAAGAGCGCCCGCCGCTGGTGTTGCCGCCGCCAAGGTCGACACCGAGCGACTGGTAGGGCTGACCGCGCACGGTGTTGGAGCCGCCCGAGAAGAACAGCATGTCGGGCGGTACGTCCAGCAGGGACGCGCCGCTGACCGACCCGATCTGGGTGCGCCCGGCCAGCACGATGGTGTCCTCTTCGCCGAACCCCACATAGGTCCGCGCGTCGGCATAAAGGCGAAAGGCCGGGTCGCCCGCGTCGAGCGCCAGGAACGGCGTGGCCTCCAGCCCGACATAGAAGCCTTCGGTGGCGTCCAGAGGGTCGTCGCGATTGTCGAAGGTCAGCTTGGCGGGCAGCAGCAAGAGTTCGTTGGTGCGCGACCCGAGGTCGTCATCGATATCGGCGTATTGGTACGAGATCCCGATCTCGCCTTCCAGTTCGTCGGAAAAGATATGCGACACGCCGCCGCCGATTTCGAAGGTACGCTGGCGGTACTCTTCTTCGTCCAGTTCCTCGGCCCTGGCCTCGAGAAAAGCGGTCGTGTCGGGGGTAAAGGTGGCGGGGCGCTCGAACCGTGCCGACAGGCGATAGTCGATGCCGCCCGAGTCGCCGCCGATGCCGCCAACCTCTCCCTCGATCCGCAGCCGTTCGGCGCCGCCCAGAAGGTTGCGGTGCAGCCAGAAGCCGCTCAGCGTCAGCCCTTCGAGCGAGGCGATCTCGGCGCCGAACCCGATGCGGCGCGGCTTGGCGTCCAGCACTTCGGCCTGGATATCAAGCGTGCCGTCGGGGTTGGGCACCTCGGCCTCGTTCAGCACGACCGAGCGAAAGGCGCCGGTGCGGCGCAGCCGCTGGCTGGCATCTTCCAGTTCCTCGGGCGAGAACACCTTGCCCGACGGCAGCCCGGCGATGGCCTGGATGCGGCTGGCGCGCACGGCGCTGGGGCGGGTGATGATCAGATCGCCGAAGCGCAGGCGCGGTCCGGGCGACAGCCGGATCTCGGACGCGAGCGTGGAATTGCGGTGATCGGCGGTGATCGACTGCCCGTCAAGTTCGACCTTGGCGTGGCCGGCCTCGCGCCAGCCGGTCACCCCGGCCTCTGCCGCCCGGCGGATGACGCCGGCGCCGGCGCGCTGACCACGGGCATAGCCTTCGGGCAGCTCGGTTTCCGGGGCGACCGGGCCGATGGCGGCGCGCGAAAAGGTGAAGGGCGAGCCGGGCTGCACGATGACGACGACGCGGTTCACCCGGCTGGGCCCGGCGATGGGCGAGATATCGGCCGCCTCGCGCCCGTCGACACGGATGCTGACCACGCCGCCGTAATAGCCGGCGTCATAAAGCGCGCCAACCATCCGGGCGTAATCGGCGCGCGCGGCGGCCAGGATATCCTGGGCGGTCGCGTCTTCTGACTCGGCGGTTTCGACGCTGAGGGAGGACCTGCTGAGGAACTCGCCCAGATCCTCCGATGCGCCTTGGACCTGAACCGTGGCCTCGACCGCCATCACAGGGCGGACCGACAGCAGGGCAAAGATGACAAACCAGGGCGCGACTCGACGACACTTCAACAACAGGCAGCTCCGTTTCCGGGGCCCGCAGCGGGCCCAAGGCGTGACGATGGACAGAATGCGTCATGCGCCGGTTCCGCGCCGCGCGTCTCCCCACCCGCGAACAAACTAGAACGGGGACGGCGGCATTCCCAGCAGGAAAGTTCATTTTCAAGGCGATCGGGCGCAAACTCTTCCGTGATCGGCAAGATTTCTCCGAAGCGATGTTGACGCGCCTGCGTCCGAATGTCCCTGCTGTTTCCCGGGAAACGCAGGGCGGCAATTGCCGCAGTGCCCGGCATCGACACCGCATCTTTGCCACCGCCTGTTGGTCCCACCGGACCGGACGCGCAGGGCCAGGCGATTGCCCATCGCCGCGAGAGGGAATATGACGTCAGGGAAGATAAGAGAACTCGATCCGTTGAAAGGGCACTTGGGGGACTCGCAGAAATATTCTCAGGTCCGGACGGTGGCGTTGGTTATCATCGCCTTCGCCGTGGTGCTGTTCCTGCTGGTGCAGGCGCGGTTCATCCTGATTTCGCTGGCGGTGGCGGTGATCCTGTTCACGCTGACCTCGGACGTGATCCATCTGATCGCGCGGCAAAGCATCGGACGGTTCCGTATTCCCAACTGGCTGGCGTCCATCGTGGCGCTTCTGCTGATCTCGACAGCGCTGCTTATCCTGTCGTCGATCCTTCTGGCACAGCTGAACACGGTGCTGGGCACGACGCTGTCCTATGCCGAGCGCGCGCCCTCGGCGATGGCGTCGCTGTTCGCCTGGATGGGCGAGGACGTGGAACGCGCGGTGCTGAACTCGCTCAACAGTGTCGAGGTTTCGGGGTACGTGCGTGCCGTGGCGGGGCAGGCGGGCAGCCTGATGCAGGGCACCGTGCTGGTCATCCTGTTCTTTGGCTTCCTTTTTGCGGAGCGGATCTGGTTCGGCACCAAGATGTCGAACTTCTTCGACGATCCGGCGCAGGCCGAGCGGGCGAACCGGATCTTCAACTCGATCATCCACAGGGTGAATTATTACCTGCTGATCAAGACGCTGGTCAGCGTGATCACCGGGGCGATGGTCTATGTGGTGGCGATGCTTTTCGGCATCGAGCTGGCGCTGTCGCTGGGCATCCTGACCTTCATCCTGAACTACATTCCCAACATCGGCTCGATCGTGGCCACGGGCATGGTGGCGCTGGTGGGCTATGTCGAGACCGGCGAGGCGTCGGTGACGGCGGGACTGTTCGTGATCACCGGGATCATCCAGTTCGTCAACGGCAACGTGATCGATCCCTGGCTGATGGGGCGGGCGCTGCGGTTGTCGTCCTTCGGGATCATCATCAGCCTGGCGTTCTGGGGCGCGGTGTGGGGCATTCCGGGCATGTTCCTGTCGGTGCCGATCATGGTGATGCTGCTGGTGATCTGCAGCCACGTGCCCGACCTGCGGAAGGTGGCGGTGCTGCTGTCGCGCGAGGGCCTGCCAGAAGACGACCGTGAACTGGACCGGCTGAACGAGGAAATCGAGAGCCGGAGAGCGTCCTGAGGCCGGAAGTGGCCCGCGTCAGTAGACGAAGGTTTCGTGGGCGCCACCCTCGACCGACTGGCCGCGATACATGCCCTCGCAGTTGAAGGGCATGGTGACGGTCCCGTCCGCGCCGATCGCAATCAGGCCGCCAGAGCCACCTATCGCCACCAGGTCCTTCATCACCACCTGCGCCGCCGCGTCGGTGACGCTCTGGCCGGCCAGACGGATGCGGGCGTCGATTTCATGGGCGACCGACAGGCGGATGAACGCCTCGCCATCGCCGGTGGCAGAGACCGCGCAGCTTTCGTTGGCGGCAAAGGTGCCCGCGCCGATCAGGGGGCTGTCGCCGATGCGTCCGGCGCTTTTGGCCGTCATGCCGCCGGTGGATGTGGCGGCGGCCAGGTTTCCGGCCCGGTCGCGGGCCACGGCGCCGACGGTGCCGTGACGGCGCGACGGATCGTCGTCAAGCGTGCCGTCGGCCTCCATCCGCAGGGTCTCTTGCAGCGTGTCCCAGCGTTCCTGCGTGAAGAAGTGGCTCACCTCCTCGAAGGGCAGGCCGGCCTCGCGGGCAACATCGTGCGCGCCTTCGCCGGCCATCAGCACATGCGACGTGCGCTCCATCACCGCGCGGGCGGCATCGACCGGATGGCGCGGGCCGCAGATGCCCGCCACGGCCCCCGCCCGGCGGTCGCGCCCGTCCATGATGGCGGCGTCCATCTCGTGCGTGCCCGCACGGGTAAAGACGGCACCGCGCCCGGCATTGAACAACGGCTCGTCCTCCAGCGCGCGCACCGCGGCGGTGACGGCGTCGAGCGCGGTGCCGTCGGCGGCCAGCACCGACTCACCCGCCGCCAGCACGCGGGCCAGTGCTGCGTGACAGGCCGCTTCGCGGTCTTCGCTCATCTCCGAGCGGAGCAGAACTCCTGCGCCGCCGTGAATTGCCAGTGCGAATCCGTCGCTCATGTGACTCTCCTGCCTGTTTTTGCCGTTTTGCCGGGCGATGGTTGCCGAGAATCCCACATATCGCGGGATTCGTGACGTTGCGACCGCTTTTCCAGTTGCGAGCGGTGGGTTGCGTGACATTCTTGTGAACAGGATGGTAACATCCACAAGATATAGATATCAGTCCAGTGATGAATGGAGTTATTCTATGGACATGTCGGTGAAACCCAGGCCCCGAGGGAAACTCGTCGCAATAGGCGGCGCCGAGGATAAATCCGCAAAGGCGGCGATCCTGGGACGCGTGCTGAAACTCTCGAACAGCGAGACACCGGTGGTCGGTGTGATCACCACCGCCAGCAGCATCCCCGACGAGGTCTATCCGGCCTACGAAGAGGCGTTCGACGCGCTGGGCGCGGGCGAAGTGCTGGATGTGCGCATCCGCGAACGGCGCGATGCCGACGACCCCAAGATGGTGGAGATGATCCGCCGGTGCGATGTGCTGTTCATTTCGGGCGGCGACCAGATGCGCCTGACCAGCATCTTCGGCGCGTCCAAGTCGCTGGAGGCGATTCGGTCCATCTATCACGAAGGCGCGGTCATCGCGGGCACCAGCGCGGGCGCGGCCTGCCAGTCCACCACGATGGTGTATGGCGGCAGCGCGATCGACAGCCTGCGAAAAGGCGCGGTCAAGATGAGCGCGGGTTTCGGCCTGATCGAAGGGGTCATCATCGACACCCATTTCCTGGAGCGGGGGCGCTTCTCGCGCCTGATGGAAGTGGGCGCGACGAACCCCGAATACCTCGGGATAGGCCTTGGCGAAGATGCCGCCGTATTGTTCGAGGGCGGTATAATAAAGGCCTTCGGGCCCGGTCACGTAATCCTCGTTGACAGTTCAAGGATAACCAGTTGCAATGTATTCGATCTATCAGACGGTGAGGCGGTGAGCGTCCACAACGTCGTGATGCATGCGCTGGTCGAGGGTGATGGATACAACCTGGCGGACCGGCAGGTCCTGAGTGCCAAACAGCTTGGGGCCGAGAGCCTGGAGCTGAAGGATGCGTATACTTGAACACCGTGCGCTGCGCGGACCGAACTATTACAGCCGCTATCAATCGATCTACATGCGGCTGGACATCGAGGAGCTGGAAGACCGGCCAAGCGACAAGGTCGACGGCATTGCCGACAAGCTTCAATCCCTGATCCCCACGATATACGAGCATCGGTGCTCGGTGGGAGAGGCCGGTGGGTTCCTGTCCCGTGTGAAAGAAGGCACCTGGGCCGGCCACATGGTCGAGCATGTGGCGATCGAATTGCAGAACATGATCGGCTTCTCGGTGGGCTACGGCAAGACCGTCGACAGCTATGACAAGGGGGTCTATCACGTCGTCTATCGCTATCGCGACGAGGCCACGGGTCTGGCCTGCGGCGAAGAGGCGGTGGAGATCGTCCAGGCGCTCTACGACGGCAAGGATGTCGACCTCGAGCCGGTGATCGACCGCCTCAAGGAAGTGCGCGACGCCAACGCGCTTGGGCCGTCGACCGGCTCGATCGTGAACGCGGCCAAGGCGCGCAACATCCCGTGGTACAACCTGACCGAGGGCACGAGCTATACCCAGCTGGGGCACGGCGTGAAGCAGCGCAAGTTCCAGGCCACGGTGACAGATGCGTCGGGCATCATCGGCCACTCGATTGCCGACGACAAGGAGTGGACCAAGCAGGTGCTGGACGACGCCGGCGTGGCCGTTCCCAAGGGCTATATCGGATATAGCTGGGAAGAGGTCAAAGACGCCGCCGAGTGGATCGGCTGGCCGGTCGTCACCAAGCCTTTGTCGGGCAACCACGGGCGCGGCGTGACCACCGATATCACCAACGAGGAAGAGCTGAAATCGGGCTACGAGGCCGCGCTGGCGCGGTGCCGCGACGATTACGGCGCGGTCATCGTGGAAAGCTACATCAAGGGCGAGGATCACCGCATTCTCGTGGTGGGCGGCAAGATGATCGCCGCCGCGCGCCGCCGTCCGGCCCATGTGGAAGGCGACGGCACATCCACCATCCAGCAATTGATCGACGAGGAAAACAAGGACCCGCGCCGGGGCGTGGGCCACGAGAACCTGCTGACGCAGATCCATGTGGACGAACAGACCATGCGCCTGCTGGAGCAGGCCGAGCTGACGCTCGACTCGGTGCCGGAAAAGGGCGAGATCGTCTATCTGAAATCCACCGCCAACATCTCGACCGGCGGGACGGCGACGGACCTGACGGACGAGGTGCATCCCGAGATCAAGTTCGCGATGGAGCGGATCGGCCGGATTGTCGGTCTGGATATCATCGGGATCGACCTTCTGGCCGAAACCCTGACCAAGCCGCTGGATCAGCAATCGGCGGGCGTGGTCGAGGTCAATGCCGGGCCGGGCTTTCGGATGCACATGGCGCCGACCCATGGCAAGCCGCGCGCGGTGGGCGAGGCGGTCGTCAACATGCTGTTCCCCGATCCCACCGATGACGGGCGCATCCCGATCACCGCGATCACCGGCACCAACGGCAAGACCACCACGACACGCCTGATCACGCATATCCTGCGGCAGGCGGGCAACTCGGTGGGCATGGGCTGTACCGGCACCATCGAGATCGACAACCACGTGATATTGCGGGGCGACTATTCCGGCCCCGCCGCCGCCCATGCGGTGCTGCGCGAACCCACGGTGGAACACGCCGTGCTGGAGGTGGCGCGCGGCGGGATCATGCGCCGGGGTCTGGGCTTTGACGAATGCGATGTGGGCGTCCTGCTGAACATCGCGTCGGACCATCTGGGCGAGCGCGACATCCACACGCTCGAGGAACTGGCACGGTGCAAGACCGTGGTGGTCGACGCGGTCAAGAAGATCGGCGGGTTCTGCGTGCTGAATGCCGACGATCCGCTGGTGATGGACCAGGGCACCTACTGGGCGCGGGGCGAGATCATCTATTTCACGATGAACCCCGAAAATCCGGACCTCAAGCAGCACCTTGCCGACCACAAGATGGTCATCACTGTGCGGCAGGGCCGGATCGTGCTGCTGCGCGGCCAGGTCGAGGTCGAGGTGGCGGCGGTCAACGACGTGCCGATTTCGTTCGAGGGGCACGCCCCCTTCAACGTGCAGAACGCCATGGCGGCCACCGCCGCCGCGCTGGCGCATGGGATCGAGATCGACGACATCCGCGCGGGCCTGCTCAGCTTCCACCCGACACCGGCGCAGATGCCGGGGCGTACCAACTATTTCGAGGCCGACGGCGTCAAATGCCTGATCGACTATGGCCACAACGTTCCCGCGCTCGAGGCGCTGGAGCCGCTGGTCAACGGCCTTGGCCAACAGCGCAAGATCGCCGTGGCCACGGCACCCGGCAACCGCCGGGACGAAGACCTCGCGGCGCTGGGCGCGCAACTGGCGAAGATGTGCGATGCGGTCTATGTCTATGAGACCGATGCGCGCGGACGCAGCGAAGGCGAGACCGCGGGGCTGATCGAGAAGGGCGCAAGCGACGCCGGATCCGCCGGAACGGTCGAGATCATCATGGACGAGCAAGCCGCGATCGATCGCGCCATTGGCGAGGCGAAACCGGGTGATTTCCTGTTGCTTCTGGTCGACGACATCGAAGGTGCCACAGAGCGCCTGAAAGGCCGCAGCTACGGGGCGCAGTCGGACTTGGGTCAGACCTGAGCCAGCTTTGCGCAATTGACAGGGAACAACGCCGTCGCAACGGCGTTGAAAACCGAGGGAGTGACATGACAAAAAACGTTTTCGTCGTTGGAATGAACGAACTGAATGCGGCGCGGTTGAAGCGCCTTCGCGGCGTTGAGGACGTCACTTTCCATCCGCTTCTGACCTCTGCCGAAGTGTCGGACACCCAGATTTTCGACATCCCCGACATGCTGCGCCGGGCCGAGGAAACGCTGGACGCCTTCGACGGGTCGATCGACGCCATCGTGGGCTATATCGACTTTCCGGTATCCACCATGCTGCCGCTTTTGTGCAAGAAGTATGGGGTGCGGAACGCGTCGCTGGAATCGCTGCTGAAATGCGAGCACAAGTACTGGTCCCGCAAGGTAATGGCCGAGGTCATTCCCGATCACGTGCCGAACTTCACCGCCTTCGACCCGTTCGACGACGAGGCCTTGTCCAAGATCGGCGAGGCCGGCCTGCGGTTTCCGTTCTTCGTGAAGCCGATCAAGTCGTCCGGGTCGCGCCTGGGCTTTCGCATCGACAGCCCCGAGGATTTCGCTTATGCGACCGAAGCCTTCCGCGCCGAGATCAACGAGATCTCCGAGCCGTTTAACTATGTCCTGAACCAGGCCAACCTGCCCGATGACGTGAAAGCGGTCGAGGGGCATTACTGCATGGCCGAGCGAGTGATCGGCGGGCGCCAATGCACCGTCGAGGGCTATGTGCATGATGGCGAGGTCGTACCCTACGGCGTGGTCGACTCGATCCGTTATCCACAGGTTCTGAGCTTTTTCTACTACCTTTACCCGTCCACCCTGCCGCCGCGTATCCAGGAGCAGATGGCCGAGATCACCAAAAAGGTGATGAAGCATATCGGCTATGACAATGCCGGGTTCAACATCGAATATTACTGGGACGAGGTGCAGAACCAGATCTGGCTGCTGGAGATCAACACCCGCATCGCGCAATCGCATTGCGACCTGTTCGAGATGGTCGACGGGGTCAGTCACCAGCAGGTGACGGTCGATCTTGGCCTGGGCCGCAAGCCGGACATGCCGCAAGGCGAAGGGCCGGAAACCGTCGCAGCGGAATTCTTCTACCGGGTGTTCTTCAACGACGCGACGGTGGCCCGCGCGCCATCGCGGGCCGAGGTGGAGGTCGCCGCCGAGCAGGTCGAGGGCACGCGCATCACCTCATACGTCAGCAAGGGGTCGAAACTGTCGGAACTGCCCGAGCAGGACGCCTACAGCTATGCGGTGGCGTCGGTCTGGATGGGCGCGCAGAAACAGTCGAAGCTGCTTTGGAATTACGAGCAGGTGATGAAGAGGCTGAACTACGAGTTCACGGATATCGTGGAGTAGCGCGACCGACGCCGCCGATTTGCCGACAGCGAAGCGATGGTCATCCGCACGGTCCGTTAATTTGGCGGCCCTGTCGCGGACACTGGCGCGACACCGACTGAATACCGAAAGGGTACCGACGTTCGTTTCGCGTTTCGCGCTGCATTAACCTTTGAGTCGTGAAACTCGGACCGGCGGACACCATCGCCGGGCCGCGCGCGTCTGGACATCCCCCCGCCCGGACGATACCGCAGCCCCGAACCTGCCCTGCCGATCGTTAGAGAGTGCCATGAAAATCGACCATCCCTTGCCGCAGACCATCCACGAAATCGAGCATCTGGAAATTCCGATGCCGGATGGCACCAGGCTGGCCGCGCGGATCTGGATGCCCGAAGGATCCGAGACACGCCCCGTGCCCGCGATCCTGGAATTCATCCCCTATCGCAAGAACGACAAGACGCTGGAGCGCGACCATGCGCGCGCGCCATGGATGGCGGCGCAGGGCTACGCCTATGTGCGCGTCGACCTGCGCGGCACGGGCGAGTCCGAAGGGTTGATGACCGACGAATACACCGAAGAAGAGTTGCAGGACGGCTGCGACGTGATTGCCTGGATCGCGGCGCAGGACTGGTGCGACGGCGGGGTCGGGATCGTCGGCATTTCCTGGGGCGGATTCAACGGCTTGCAGCTTGCAGCCCTGCGGCCCCCGGCGCTGAAGGCGGTGGTCACGATCTGCTCGACCGACGACCGCTATGCCGATGACATCCACTATATGGGCGGCACCGTGCTGGGCGATCACCTGTCTTGGGCCTCGGTCATGTTCGGCATCAACTCCCTGCCGCCGGACCCCACGCATGTGGGTGATCGGTGGCGCGCGATGTGGGAAGAGCGGCTGGACGGCTCTGGCCTGTGGCTGGAAAACTGGATGCAGCACCAGACGCGCGACGACTTCTGGAAGCACGGATCGGTCTGCGAGAATTTCGCGGATATCGAGGTGCCCGTCTATGCCGTCAGCGGCTGGGCCGATGGGTATTGCCGGTCGGTGTTCCGGCTGGTGGAAAACCTGAAAGGTCCGGTCAAGGGGCTGGTGGGCCCTTGGGCGCACCGCTATCCCTACCTGGGCGAGCCCGGGCCGGCCATCGACTGGCTGACCGAAGAGGCGCGCTGGTGGGACCAGTGGATGAAGGGCCGCGACACCGGAATCGCGGATGAGCCGCCGTTGCGCGTGTTCCTTCAGGACCATGCCAAGCCGCAGACGCACTACGACAGCCGCGAGGGCAGGTGGATCGACGTGCCGTCCTGGCCGTCGCCCGGGATCACGCGCGAGGCTTTCGCTCTGGACGTAGAGGGCGGGCTTGGAATCGGGGGAGCGGACGGCGTGCTGGAAATATCCTCGCCGCTGTGGGTCGGCCGGCACGGAGGCAAGTGGTGTTCCTACGGGCATCCCGGCGACCAGCCCGGCGACCAGCGGCGCGACGATGCCGGAAGCCTGACCTTCGAGACCGCACCCTTGACCGAAGACCGCCACATGGTCGGGGATGCAAACCTGATTCTGACCTTCTCGGTTGACCGGTCCGTCGCGCAGGTCGCGGTCCGGCTGATGGACGTGGCGCCGTGCGGCGCGGCAACGCGGGTAAGCTATGGCCTGCTGAACCTGACGCATCGCGACAGCCATGAACATCCCGAAACGCTGGTGCCGGGAGAAACCTATACGGTCACCGTTCCGCTGAAGCACGTGGCACAGACCTTTCGCGCCGGGCACCGCATCCGGCTGGGGCTGTCCACCAGCTATTTCCCCATCGCCTGGCCTGCGCCCGAGCCGGTCACGCTGCGCGTGGTAACAGAGCAAAGCCGGCTTGAGCTGCCCATGTGCACCGCGGCGCCTGACGTGGTGGAGGTGGCATTCGGGCCGCCGCGCGCGGCCCAACCGCTGGAACTGGACGTGGCGCGGGCGCCGAATGCGACCTGGCATCTGGTCGAGGATGTCGACACCGGGCGGCTGGGCATCGAAGTGACCGACGACGAGGGTGCCGCGACGATTGTCCGGCAGGGGTTCTTTCACGCCGCCCGGGGGCGGGAGCGGTATTCGATCCTTCCGGACGATCCGACATCTGCGGAAGGCGAGACAAGCTGGACCCACGAAATGAAACGCGAGGACTGGAGCGTGAAGACGGTGACACGCACGCGCATGACCTCTACCGCCACCGAATACCATCTCACGGCGCGACTGGAGGCGTTTCTGAATGACGAATGCGTCCGCGATCTTGACTGGGATGTCCGGATTCCACGCGATCATAACTGACGGCGGAGCAGGCGCCCGCTTCTGATAAACTTCAAACTCAAGTGTAGGTAGTCAGCACTATGACTACTGTGGCACCTTGCTCGCGCAGGTATTCTTGCGAGGCAGGTGGATTCACGTTGGATTCTGTCGGAATCCCGTAATCCACCACCAGACCGGGAAAGTAGTATCGCAGCGGGCAACAAGGCGTCGGTTCAGTGAGTTTGGTCGCATCGCGCGGCTGGGGGGTGTCTTGGACCGTTTGCACCGCGGGTGGTGGTTGAGAGCACGGAGGGAGGGAAGTCATGTCTGGCGCGAAAACAGGCGAAACACGCCGTAAAAGCATACAAGAGTGCGTCATCGCACGGGATATGCTTCGATCGTTTGACGTGAAATCGGGCATTGTCTGATGCCGTCCGTGCTGCTGAACGCCGCGTGCGACATCACCGACAGCGAAGAATCCTATGCCGCCGACCTGCGCAAGGAGCTTTTCGACCTTTGGGGCAACGTCCTGAAGCGCCGTGCACCGCATGTGGCGGACTGGGCACACAGCGACGCGGAGCACGTCATTCCGGCGGGGCCCGGGGCCGTGCCCTATCTTCAGGCGCTGAATATCTGGTTCCAGCTTTTGCGCATCGTCGAGGAAAACGCCGCAATCCGCGATCGGCGCCAGGTTGAGACGCGAAGCGGGGCAGAGACGGTTCCGAGCAGTTTCGCGCAGGCGCTGGCGCGCGAGGATCTGACGCGGGACCGCTTTGCCGAGATATCGCAAAGCCTTTCGGTCGGTCCCACGCTGACGGCGCATCCGACCGAGGCCAAGCGGGTAACGGTTTTGGAGATCCACCGCCGGATCTATCGCAACCTGGTATCGCTGGAGGCGCAACGCTGGACCAGCCGAGAACGCGCAGCGATCCTGACGGATATCGAGGGCGAGATAGATCTGTTGTGGATGACGGGTGAGCTGCGGCTGGAACGGCCCGATCTGAGCGACGAGATCGAGTGGGGACTGCAATTTTTCCGTGACGGGATCTTCGATGCCGTGCCTCAGGTGTTTGAGCAGTTCGAACTGGCCGCCAAGAACAGGTTCGGCACGTGCGACGCGGTATCCCCCTGCATCCGCTTTCATTCCTGGATCGGCGGCGACCGGGACGGCAACCCGAACGTGACCGACGACAGCACGGCCCATGCACTGAAACGGGCGCGCGACGTGGTGATGGACATGTACAAGGAGCATCTGCGCATTGCGGCCGAACGCCTGAGCATCAGCAACAGGATCGTACCGCTCGATCCGGAGGTGCAGGGCGAGTTGGAACGGCTCGCCTCGGTGTCGCCGACGCGCGACCGCAACCCGAACGAGCTGTTCCGGCAGGCGATCTCGGCGATCCTCCACCGGCTGGAAACATATCGGCATATCAGCCACTTCACGGCTGATCTTGAGGTTATCGAAAAGGCGCTTGCGTCGGTCGACGCGGTGTCGCTGGCACGGCGCTACATCCGCCCGATCCGCTGGCGCGCGTCGGTGTTCGGGTTCAGCATCTACACGCTGGATATTCGCCAGAACTCGACTGTGACGACGGACACGATCGCCGAAATCTGGCGGAGCCGGGACGATGGCGAGGTGCCGGAATATGGCGATCCGGCATGGTCGAAGCGGCTGCGGGCGGAACTGGCCGAGCCACAGCTGCCCGAGCCCGACCAGAGCGCGTTGTCGGATCAGGCCGTTGAGCTTCTCAAGCTGCTGAACCTGATGTCGAAGCGGCGGTATGGCCCGGATCCTGCCGCGATCGGCCCGTTCATCCTGTCGATGACCCGTTCGTCAGACGACCTTTTGGGCGTGTTCCTGCTGGCGCGGTACGCGGGCTTTGGCGCCGAGACGCTGGAGCTCAAGGTCGTGCCGCTGTTCGAGACGATCGGCGACCTGCGCGCGGCGCCGGATATCCTTGTCGACCTGCTGAAGGTTCCGCTGGCGAAACGCAGCCTTACGCGGGACGGATCCGCGATCGAGGTCATGCTTGGGTACTCGGACAGCAACAAAGACGGCGGCTTTGTCTGCTCCACCTGTGAACTGGACCAGGCGCAGCGCAAGATCACGCGGGTTCTGGCATCGCAGGGCCTGACCCCGGTCTTCTTTCACGGGCGCGGCGGATCGGTCAGCCGGGGCGGCGCGCCGATGGACCGCGCCATCGCGGCGCAGCCGACGGATACCGTGAACGGACGAATGCGCCTGACGGAGCAGGGCGAGGTCGTGTCGGCCAATTATGCCAACCGCGGAACCGCGGCGGCGCATCTTGAGCTTCTGGCCTCGAGCGTCCTGAAGCACACGGCGGATGCGAACGATCCGCCCCGGGCGCCGGAATTCAACGATGCGCTGGACGCGCTGTCGGGCCTGTCGCAGACCGCCTATTCCACGCTGCTGCACATGCCCGGCTTCATCGATTATTTCCAGCAGGCCAGCCCGGTGGAGGAGCTGGCCATGCTGAAGATCGGCTCGCGCCCCGCGCGCCGGTTCGGCGCGGCGTCGCTGGATGACCTGCGGGCCATTCCGTGGGTGTTCGCCTGGTCGCAGAACCGGCACCTGATCACGGGCTGGTATGGCTTCGGCTCTGCCATCGAGTCCTTTCGGAAATTCCAGGGCACGCGCGGCGAGGAGACGCTGCGCGCGATGTTCGAGAAGACCAAGCTGTTCCGGCTGATCGTGGATGAGGTCGAAAAATCTCTTTTCCAGAGCGATCTCGACATCGCGGCGGAGTATGCGTCACTTGTGACAGACGACGATACCCGGCAGCGTGTTACCGAGGCCGTCCGCAAGGAATATGCGCTGGCCTGCGAGGGGATCACGTTCCTGACCAGCCAGACTACCATTGCCGAGCGTTTCCCGCGCATGAGGGCCAGGTTTGACCGTATTCGCCCGGGGCTGGACCGGATCAATGCGCTTCAGGTTGCCTTGCTGCGCGATGTGCGGTCGCGGGATGAACCGAAACGGGTGTCGATCCCGCTGTTGCAATCCATGAATTCGATTTCTTCGGGCCTGGGCTGGACCGGATAGGCGGGAAGGGGGCGACTGGTTCGCCGGCTGAGAGGGTTATTTCAAAAGCCACTCGCGAAACGCCTCGGCCTGCCATTTGTCACTGGAAACCGACAGGTGATAGCCTTCCTGGCTGGGGATTGAGGCGGAATGCGCGCGGGTGACAAGCGCGTTTTCCAGGGCATATTGCGCCAGCCATTTGTTCGCCAGGACCACGCCGTTGCCGTGCGCCGCGAGGTGGAGGGCCATGCCATAGGTGTCGGTATAGATGGACGGGTCCGGGACGGGTTCGATCTGTCTGGACCAAGCCTGCCAGCCGCTGGATGTGCCGACCGTTTCGATCAGCGGCAGGTCTGCCACATCGCCTTTCAGGGTCGGCGCCTTCAGCGCGATGAGGTCATTGGGCAGGATCGCCTCTGCCTCGGGGCCGGCCTGCTGCGCGGAGCCGAACCGTATCTCGACATCCGCGCGGGTCGAGTGAAAGTCATCCGGCCAGATCGCGCTGAGAATTCTGACTTCCAGCTGCGGGAAGCGTTCTCTGAACTCTGTCAGGCGAGGCGCAATTTTCCAATGCGCGACGCTGATCGAGGAGGCGATGGTAAGCAGGTTGCGGGACGGGCGCGTGTCCATCCCGACCATGGCACGCGACAGGGCCTGAAGCGGGGCGTCGACCTCGGGCAGCAGGCGACGGCCCGCATCCGTCAGCGCCAGTCCCCGCGCGTGCCGGATGAAAAGCTGCACGCCAAGCCGCGACTCGAGCGACTTGACCTGCTGGCTGACCGCCGATTGCGTCAGGCCGATTTCCTCGGCTGCGGTGGTGAAGCTGAGGTTGCGCGCCGCGGCCTCGAAAGACCGCAGCCAGCTAAGAGGAGGAAGGGATTTCGCCATGCACTTAGGTAGCCATTAGTGTTGTTAATGGCTATGGGCATAATCCCTTTGTTTGTCAAAATTTTCTCGGATTTCTAAGTTCGGGCAACGGCAAAAGGATGATGCGATGACCCCCGAAATCCGTAAGATCGTGACGTTCGACGAAGAGGTGCTGATCGAAGGATACCGTGCGGCCAGCACGCCGTGGCGCATGTTCGCGGTCGCGGTCGTGCTGCGCAATCCGTGGGCGGGCCGCTTTGTCGAGGACCTGAGCCCGGAAATTCGCGCCTATGGACCCGCTCTTGGCAAGATGATGACCGACCGGATGATCGGCCTTGCCGGCAGCGGCGCGGCGATCGAAGCCTACGGAAAGGCGGCTGTCGTTGGCCTTGACGGCGAGATCGAGCACGCGTCGGGCCTGATCCACACGCTGCGGTTCGGCAATTTCTACCGCGAGGCGGTCGAGGCCAAATCCTATCTTGCGTTCACCAACACACGCGGTCCTGCCAATGCGCCGATCATGGTGCCGCTGATGGACAAGAACGATGCCGGGCGGCGCTCGCATTACCTGACCATTCAATTCGCGATCCCCGATGCGCCGCGCGATGACGAGGTTGTCGTCGTGCTGGGGGCCGCCTTGTCCGGGCGGCCGCACCATCGGATCGGGGACCGGTATCAGGATCTGAAGGATCTGGGCCATGACGTCGACAACCCTGCATCGGTCTGAGGTTGCGGGCCTGTCCGTTCTTGATGCGGGCAAGGGCCGGCCCATCGTGCTGTTGCACGGTGTGGGCTTGAATGCCTTGGCTTGGGGCGCACAGGCCGATGGACTGAGCCGTGACCATCGCGTGATTGCGCCCGACATGCCCGGCCATGGGCAAAGCGCGCGCCTGAGCGCCCCGGTCACGTTATCGAATTATGTCGAGGCTGTTCTGCCGCTGATCGAGGGTTTGCCGGAGCCCGCAGTGGTCGCGGGCCATTCGATGGGGGCGCTGATCGCGCTGGAGATCGCGGGTCGTGCGCCGTCCAAGGTTTGCGCGGTTGCGGCGCTGAACGGGGTGTTTGAGCGCGCGCCGGAGGCGGCCGCGGCGGTGCAGGCACGCGCTGGCAGTCTGGACGGTGTGCGCAACCCGGACCCGACCCCGACGCTTGAACGGTGGTTCGGCACGCAAGGCTCGCCCGAGCGGACGGCCTGCGATGCGTGGCTGCGCGCGGTGGACCCCAAAGGCTACAAGATGGCCTATACCGCCTTTGCCTGCGCAGAGGGGCCGAGCCGCCGGGCAATCAGCACGCTGGCCTGTCCGGCGCTATTCGCCACGGGCGGGCGTGATCCGAACTCGACGCCGGCGATGTCGCGGGCGATGGCGAATCTTGCGCGGGATGGCCGTGTGCTGGTCATCGAAGATGCCGCGCACATGATGCCGATGACACATGCCGAAGACGTAACGGCGGTGCTGGCCGATCTTGCGCGGGAGGTGTGGTCATGAGCCGTCTGGACAGTCGTGCGCTGCGCCGCGCCTTCGGCAGTTTCATGACCGGTGTGACCGTGGTGACAACCCGAAACGCGGCGGGAGAGCCCGTGGGGTTCACGGCCAATTCCTTTGCGTCGGTGTCGCTCGATCCGCCGTTGTTGCTGGTGTGTCCGGGCAGGTTCCTGTCGTCCTATGACAGCTTCGCCGCCTGCCGGCATTTCGCCGTGAACGTGCTTGCCGAGGGTCAGGAAGAGGTGGCGAACACCTTTGCCAGCTTCAAGGGCGACCGGTTCGCGCGGGTGACTCATCGCGAGGACGCGATTGGCAATGTCCTGGTCGATGGTGCGGTGGCGCAGTTTTCGTGCCGGACGTATCAGGTTGTCGATGCCGGGGACCATGCGATCCTGATCGGCGAGGTACAGGCGTTCAGCCATGAAGCAGGACGCGGCCTTGGCTATGCGGCCGGACAGTTCTTCAGCCTGGGCCTGGAGCGCGCGGCGCTGGAGCCATCGGGCCGTTCGGCGCTTTACGGTGCGATCATCGGCGTGGGCGATGACGTGCTGCTGGAAGCGACAGATCGCGGGTTTCGACCGCCGCAGGTCGTTGCGGAAGATCGTGAGAACACGCGCCAGCGTCTGGCGCAGGACCTTGCAGGACGGGGACAGCCCGTGACGCTTGGGCCCGCCTATTCGGTGTTCGACGACGACAAGACGCAATGCTCGTACTTCCTGGCGACGGCAACGGGCGCGGGCAGCGCCGGTTTTACCCGGTGCCCGGTCGCTGACATTCCCAATCTGAAATTCGCGTCACCGGCGATCCGCGACATGATGATGCGATACGCGGTCGAGACGCGGACACGCAGCTTTGGCCTTTACATCGGGGATGCGCGACGTGGCGACGTGCACCTGTCACAGGAAAGGACATGAAAATGGACTTCTCGCTTTTCGTGCATATGGAACGGCTGACGGAAGATCAGTCGCACAAGCAGCTTCATGACGAGTTGATCGAGCTGTGCAAAATGGCGGATGACGCGGGGATGCGCGCAGTCTGGACGGGCGAGCATCATGGCATGGAATTCACGATTGCCCCCAACCCCCTGATGTCGCTGGTGCATATTGCCCATCACACCAAGAACGTGAAGCTGGGCACGGGGACCGTCATCGCGCCGTTCTGGCATCCGATCAAGCTGGCAGGCGAGGCCGCGGCGGCGGACCTGATGACCGATGGCCGCATCGAGCTGGGGATCGCGCGCGGGGCCTATTCCTATGAATACGAACGCCTCATGCCCGGCCTGGATGCATGGCAGGCCGGCCAGCGGATGCGCGAGTTGGCACCGCTGCTGCCGCAATTATGGGCTGGTGACTGCGCCCACGAAGGCGCATTCTTCCGCTTTCCTGCGACAACCGCCACACCCAAGCCCGTTCAGGCCGGCGGCCCGCCGATCTGGATCGCGGCGCGCGACCCCAACAGCCATGAATTCGGTGTGCATAACGGGTTCAACATACAGGTGACTCCGCTCTGGCAGGGGCTTGACGAGATCACCACGCTGAAGCAGCGGTTCGACGCGGCCTGCGACAGCCACGATGGCCCGCGCCCCAAAATCATGCTTCTGCATCATACCTATGTCGGGTCCGACGCGGAGGACGTGGCGCTGGCGGCGCGCGAGTTGTCGCGGTTCTACTGCTATTTCGGTGCCTGGTTCCAGAACAAGCGTCCGGTGGAAAAGGGCTTGCTTGCGCCTCTGACAGAGGAGGAGATGGCAGGCAACACGATGATGAGCGCCGAGAACATGGCGCGTGACCTGACGATCGGAACGTCGGATGATGTGATTGAGAAGATCAGGAAATACGAAGAGTTGGGGTATGACGAATACTCGTTCTGGATCGACAGCGGCATGAGTTTCGAGCGCAAGCGCGCTTCGCTTGAGCGGTTCATCGAACACGTCATGCCAGCATTCAGGTGAGGTGCAAAATGCCAAGCAAGCCACATTTCCAGCTGTTCATTGACGGGGCGTGGACCGAAGGGTCGGACGGCCAGACCATGGCATCGCAAAACCCCGCCACCGGGCAGGATTGGGCCACGTTTGCCTGTGCCTCTGCCGCGGATGTCAACCGCGCCGTCGTGGCCGCGCGCCGGGCGCTTGACGATCCGGCATGGCGCGACATGACCCAGACGCAGCGGGGCAAGCTGCTTTACCGGTTGGCGGACCTGATCGAAGAACACGCGCCAGAGCTGGGACGGATCGAGACCACCGATAGCGGCAAGCTGCTTGCAGAGACCGCCAGCCAGTCCGCCTATGTGGGCGACTATTATCGCTATTACGCCGGATTGGCGGACAAGATCGAAGGCGCGGTCCTGCCGATCGACAAGCCCGACATGCATGTTTTCACCCGTCGCGAGCCGATCGGTGTCGTCGCGGCGATCGTGCCGTGGAATGCGCAGATGTTCCTGACGGCGACAAAGCTTGGGCCTGCACTTGCGGCCGGGTGCAGCGTCGTTCTGAAGGCGTCCGAAATCGCGCCTGCCCCGATGCTTGAATTTGCCCGCCTGATCGAGAAGGCCGGGTTTCCCAAGGGGGTCGTCTCGGTCATTACCGGCGATGCGGAGAACTGCGCCATTCCGCTGACGCGCCATCCGGACGTGGACCGTATCGCGTTTACCGGTGGGCCGGAGACGGCGCGGCATGTGGTGCGCAACTCGGCCGAGAATTTCGCCGTCACCACGCTGGAACTTGGGGGGAAATCGCCCATCATCGTGTTCGAGGATGCCGACCTGGAAGGCGCGGCGAACGGGCTGATTGCGGGCAATTTCGGGGCTTCGGGCCAAAGCTGCGTGGCGGGAACACGTGGGCTGGTGCACCGGTCGATACTGGATGATCTGGCCGCAAGGATCGAGAAAAAGATGCAGGGCGTGATCGTCGGCGATCCGCTGGAGCCCGAGACGCAGATCGGCCCGCTTTGCACCGGCGAGCAGATACGCAAGATCGAGACAACGCTGGCCGCCGCGGTTGCGGGCGGCGCTAAGATCCGCTTTGGCGGTGCGCCGCTGGACCGTCCGGGGAATTACATGGCACCGACCCTGGTCGAGTGTGCTGACGCCGACGCGGAAACCCTGAAGGTCGAGATGTTCGGCCCTGTGATGTCTTTGTTGCCATTCGATACCGAGGAAGAGGCCATCGCGCTGGCCAATGGCACGCCCTACGGCCTTGGCTCTGGGATATTCACGGAGAACGTGGCGCGGGCGCATCGGGTGTCGTCGCGCCTGCGCGCCGGGATCTGCTGGGTGAACACGTACCGGGCGGTGTCGCCCATCGCTCCATTCGGGGGCTTCAACCAGTCGGGGTACGGCCGCGAAGCCGGGCTTGATGCGATCCGCGATTATACCTGCACGAAAACCGTCTGGATCAATACGTCGGACCGTCCGATGGCCAATCCGTTCGTGATGCGGTGACGTATTTGCCGTAGCTCATCCGGGCTGACAGTGTGTGCGCCTAGGCCCGGCCTTTGCAGTTTTGATCGCGCACGTTTGTGTCCGAGCCGTTTATTTCGATGTTTCCGGCCGGGCGGCGGAACAGAAGGTATTCTGGGCAGTTATGTGTTCTGATGACCTGTGGATGTGAATCCCGGGAAATGGAACCGACCAACACGCGCGAAAGCCTGCATGTCTTATGTAGTTATTCTCAATACCGAGTCCGGGAAAGGTGACGACAACCCCGGCGCAGACACGCTTGAACGCTTGTTCGAGGCGCGCGGCGTGCAGGTAAGCATCGTGCCTGTAAAAGGCGGTGACGATATAGCGGCGAAGGTGGCGACGGCGATCGACGAGCCTGGAGTCGAATGCGTTGTCGCGGCGGGCGGAGACGGAACCATCTGCGCCGTTGCCGGGGCGCTGTCGGAAAGCGGGGTCGACCTTGGTGTCCTTCCGTTCGGCACGTTCAACTATTTCGCGCGGCGCTTTGGCATCCCCGAGGACGTCGAAGAGGCGGTCGAGGCGATCTGTGGAGAGCGCAAGGAGCCGATCGACCTTGGCTGTGTGAATGGACACATCTTTATCAACAACGCCAGTATCGGACTTTATCCTGCCATTCTGAAGCAGCGAGAGAGCATCTATCAGCGCTGGGGACGATCACGGCTTGCGGCCTATTGGTCGGTGCTTGTGGCGATGGTGACCGTTTATCGCCCGCTGACCATGCGCATCGAGGTCGACGGCAGGTTGCAAAGCGCAAAGGCGCCGACGATGTTCGTCGCGATGAGTGCCTATCAAATGGATGAATTCGAGATCGAGGGCGCCGACGCGGTCAGGAACGGCAAGTTCGCGATATTGCTGGCGCCGGATGTCGGCCGCTTCATGCTGATCTGGAAGGCATTGCTGGTCGCGCTGCACGACGTGCGCAAAGGTCGGGACTTTACCTTGCTGACCGGCGAACGCGCAACTGTGGAGACCAGGAGGTCTGCCCGAGATGTCGCGCTGGACGGAGAGCGCAGGCGGATGAAAGGGCCGTTCGAGTTCAGTATTCTGAAGAACGCCATTTTCGTACGCCTGCCCGAGGCCACCAGCCAGGCGGACGCGGCGGAATGATCCGCCTGGTACAGATCAGCGACCTGCATTTCGGCAGGGAAGACCCGGACCTTCTGGATCCGCTCAGGACGGCGATAGAAACAGCGGCGCCCGATCTGGTTATCATGGCCGGTGATTTCGTTCAGCGCGCGCGTGCGTCGCAGTTTCGACCCGCCGCCGACTTCATGAATTCGCTGGGTCGGCCGTGGCTGGGTGTGCCGGGCAATCACGACATTCCGCTTTACAACCTGCTTTTGAGGGCTTTGGACCCGTTTCGGCGCTACAGGCGCTGGATTTGTCCAGAGCTTGAACCCTGCGTCGATTTGGGCGACGTCAAGGTCGTTGGCCTGAACACGACAGACCCGTGGGCACACCAGCGGGGGCGCGTGGGTGAAAACGATGTGCACAGAGTGGGAGAGGCAATCTCGTCGCATCAGGGCGGTCTGACCGTGATCGCCGCACATCATCCGTTTCACCATGCCCCGGATGTGGAAAAGGATCTGATGATTGGTGCCTCGGAGGCGCTGGAACACTGGGCCCGTTGCGGGCCTCACGTCATCATGTCGGGGCATCTTCACCAGTGGCTGGTTGAACCTTTCGTGCGTCGAAAGGGCGCGAACATGACCTTGCAGCTGCATTGTGGTACCGGTCTTTCCACCCGCCGGCGCGGCCATCCGAACGATTTTGCTGTGCTGGATTGCAGTGGCGAAGACGTGACCGTGACGCGGATGGTGGCCGAGAATGGCACCTTCCACGATTCCGGACGCACCCGGTACAAGATCGGCGGTCACGGCTGGGAAAGACAGGGCGCGCAAATAGAGCGATGAGGGGCGCGAGTGCATCCTTGCGCCCGTGCCAAAAGTGTTTCGCGGCAAACCTGAATCACAGCTTATCGCGAGACACTTTAGTTGCCGGATTTGGGTTTGAAGGACGCCGCGGATTGGTTGAACAGGATTGTGTTGTTGTCGACCCGGTGTCGCCCGCCATTCTGTTCGGACTTGTGCAGGTCGATGGCGCGTTGCACTGCCGGCCTTTCCTTGATCCGTGCGCGCCAGTCTGCCACGCGTGGGAAATCGTCAAGCGAAGCGCCGAGTGGCTTGGCGATGAAGGCCCAGGGGAATGCCAGCATGTCCGCGATGGAATAGTCGCCGAGGATGTAGTCTCGTGTTTCCAGCCGCGCTTCGAGCACGCCGAGGTTGCGGTCGTATTCGCCCAAGTACCGCTTGAAGCCGTAGTCGCGTTCGTCCTGCGGAGCGTAATTACGGAAATGGCTGAGCTGCCCGCCCATCGGGCCCTGATTGCCGACCTGCCAAAAGAGCCACTCCATCAGTTCCTTGCGGCCTCTGCGATCATTTTCCGGCGGGGCGAACCGGCGCGTCTTGTCGGCAAGATACAGCAAGATCGCGCCTGACTCGAAGATGGATACGGGTCCGTCGCCCCACTCCTCCGCTGGGGCGTGATCGACAATGGCCGGCATCTTCGCGTTGGGGCTGATCTTCATGAATTCGGGGGTGAACTGGTCCCCTTCGCTGAGGCGCATAAGGATCGGGCGATATTCTAGGCCTGTCTCCTCGAGCATGATGGCCGCCTTCCATCCATTGGGCGTGGGGGCGTAGTAAAGATCAATCATTCTTTGCTGTCCTGTGTATCCGTCGCGGCGCCGGACGCGATCAACTCGTCGATCTCGGCCGCTTCAAAGCCGGCCTCTGCCAGCACGGCGCGCGTGTCTTCGCCAAGCCGCCGGGCGGGCGAGGGGGTGTCGGTGGGGGTGCCGGAAAAGCGCGCGGGTGTCCTTGCCTGCCGCAGAGGGCCGGCCTGAGGATGGTTCTGTTCCACAACGATGCCGTTGGCGACGACCTGCGGGTGCGCGTAGACTTCGGCGCGGGTCAGGACCGGCGCGCAAGGCACGTCTTGGGCGCCGAGCCGCTGCATCCAGCTGTCTGTCGTGTCCTGCAACAAAGCTTCCTGCGTCAGTTCCAGACGGGCAGGTTTGTTTTCTTCACGCGCGGCAACGGTCGCGAAACGCGGGTCGTCCAGCCAGTCCGGCCTTTCAACGGCGGCGGCCAGGCCTGCCCAGGTGCTGTCCGTATGGGCCGAAACGGCCATCCAGCCATCGGCAGTCTGGTAGATCAACTCGACGAAGGTCTGCGCGGTGCCACTCTGGTCCGGCGTCACCTCGTCGCCGACAAATGTGTAGCCTGCCATGTCCGAACTCCACAGAAAGGCAAGAACCGTATCCAGCATGGAGATCTGGACGTGGCTGCCCTGGCCGGTGCGGGCGCGGGCGAGCAGGGCCGCGGTGATGCTTTGGGCCGCCTGGATTGCGGTCAGTTTGTCGGGCAGGATCGTGCGCACAAGCCGAGGTCGCGCGTCATCGGCGCCGCCTTGGACGCTGGCCAGCCCGGAGAGCGCCTGGATGAGCGGGTCATAGACAGGTTTGCCGGCCCAGTCGCCCTCGAACCCGAACCCCGATATGGAGGTGTATATGATATCGGGGCATACGGCCCGCACGGCTGCTTCGCCCAGGCCGATCCTCTCGGCGACGCCGGGTCTGAAGTTCTGAACGAAGACGTCCGCCGTTTCGCACAGCCTTAGGGCGGCGTCGACGCCGCGCTTGTCCTTGAGGTTCAGCGTCACCGACTTCTTGCCTCGGTTATTGTTCAGGAACGAGGCCGAAAACCCGCCGCGCCGACCGGTGACCTGGCGGCTGTGATCGCCACCTGCGGGATGCTCTATCTTGATCACATCAGCGCCCTGGTCCGCGAGGGTCATGGTGGCCAGCGGGCCGGAGATCATGGTTGTCAGGTCGATCACCCGAAACCCTTTGAGCGGTCCTGGCATGTGGTCGGCCTCCGTTACTTGATTGTTGACCTGTGGACATAGCGCGAAGTGATACCGCGCCTACATCGACATTTACAGCGACAAGGCAGACGCACCATGCCGCAATCGTGTCTCGGGTACGGGTGCGGCATGACTGCTGGTCGTGACCTGTCTCGCACGCTTTGCCATACGAACCTGCAAATACAGGTCGGTCGCGGATGCGCGTAAGGCGTGGCCGTGCGTGCTTCAGCAGGTGCGCAAGAGCCTGAGGGCATCGAAAACCGCCGCATGGATATTGCGCGAGGCCACGGCGTCGCCGATCCTGAAGAGCGAGAACCCGGCCTGCGCGTTGCGGATGATGGTCTGGGGGTGCCCGGCCAGCAGCGCGTCGCGGTCGACCTCGCCCAGATTGCGCGACAGGGGTTTCAGGTCGAAATAGACATCGTCGAGCGGAACCGTGCCATTGTTGACCACCACCTGGTCCACCTCGCGACTGGACTGCGCACCGCTGTAGTCGCTGCCGAGCCTTGCCACGAGTTGGTTGCCGGCACGCTCTATCGCATTCAGGCGCCAGGTGACGGTGAAGGTCACGTCGCGCCCCTGCATTTCGCGCAGGAAGGGCGTCAGGGTCATCGGCATCACTTCGGCGGACAGCGCGCGCTCGGGGCTGACGATCTCGACCCGGGCGCCGGTGGCCGCGATCATTTCGGCTGCCTGAAGACCTGCCGCGTCGCCCGCGTTGTCGAATACGAGCACGTTCCGGCCCGGCTGGGCGTCGCCTGAGAGAATGTCCCAGCTGGACACGGTCAGGTCCTGACCAGAGGTCAGCGGCGCATCGTGCGGCAGGCCGCCGGTGGCGACAATCACCAGATCCGCGCCTGCGTCGGTCACGGTGCCCGCCTCGGCATAGCTGTTGAAGTGGAACCGCACGCCCAAGCGTTCGCATTCGGTCATGCGCCAGCCGATCAGCGACAGGATCTCGCGCCGTCGCGGCGACTGGGCCAGAAGGCGCACCTGTCCGCCGGGATCGTTGGCGGCTTCGTGCAATTCGACCTGGTGGCCGCGCAGCGCGGCGACGCGCGCCGCCTCCAGTCCGGCGGGGCCGGCGCCGATCACAAGTACGCGGCGGGATGTTTCGGCCCGTTCGATCCGGTTGGGCTGTTCGCTTTCGCGCCCGGTCGAGGGGTTGTGGGCGCAGAGCGCGGCGGCCCCCTGAAACCGGCGGTCGAGACAGAAATTGGCCCCGACGCACGGACGAATGCGGTCCTCTTGGCCGGCCGCGATCAACCGACCGATATCCGGCTCCGCGAGATGTGCGCGGGTCATGCCGATCATGTCGACCATGCCGGAGGCGATGGCGTGCCGGGCGGTGGCCACATCGGCCACTTTGGCGGCGTGAAAGACGGGCATTCCGGTCGCCTTGCGCAGGCTGGCCGCGGCGTCGAGATGCGGCGCGCTGCGCATTCCGTGCACCGGGATCATGTCGGTCAGCCCGCCATCGGTGTCGATATGGCCGCGGGTCACGTTGAGAAAGTCCACGAGGCCGCTGTCGCGCAGCCGGCGAGATATCTCCATCCCTTCTTCGGCATCGACCCCGTCGGCGCGCATTTCGTCCCCGGCATAGCGCAGCCCCAGAAGGAAGTCCGGACCGACGCGGCGGCGGGTCTCTGTCAGGACCTCCATCGCGAGCCTCATGCGGTTTTCGAGCGAACCGCCGTAGGGCGCGTCGAGATGGTTGGAGCGCGGCGACCAGAACTGATCCAGCAGGTGGCCGGTGGCGAGAAATTCGAGCCCGTCGAGGCCGGCGTCGCGCATCCGTTCCGCGGCGGTGGCATAGTCGTCGATGATGCGGGCGATATCCCAATCCTCGGCCAGCTTGGCGGCGTGTCGATGCGCGACCTCGCGATCGTGCGTGGAAGATACGGTCGGCAGCCAGTCGCCACGATCCCAGCGGGTGCGCCGGCCGTGATGCGTTAGCTGGATCATGACAGCGCAGCCATGATCGTGGCATTCGTCGGCCAGTGCGCGCATATGCGGCACGATCTCGTCGCGATAGGCCTGCACGCCGCCGGAGCTAGGGGCGCTGTCGGGCGCGACCGCGGCAGAGCCGATCGTCATCGTCAGCGCCACCCCGCCGCGGGCGCGCGCGACGTGATAGGCGCGGTAGCGGTCCTTGGGCAGCCCGTCCTCGGAATAGCCGGGCTCGTGTCCGGTTATCAGTAGGCGATTCCTGAGCTTCAGGGGGCCAATCTGAAAGGGCTGCATCAGGGGATCGTCACGCATCGGTACTGGTTTCCTTCGATTGGCAGTCGCTTCGTACCGGCGCGGTCCGGGTCGCCGGGTCGGGGCTCGTGGGCAGCTTTGCAAATTACAAAGCGCATATGCTGTGGTATCCGAGGCGGAAACCGCAGAAAAAACCGTGACGATTGGTCGATACTATGTAGGAAGAGGTATCCGACCTGGTGCGGCAGAATCCGACGGCCCTTGCCGCGGCAGAAAAGGGATGTGCGAACGCATGGTGAAACAGCTAGGCAAGCCCGGAAATGGCGCGGTGTCCGCGGGGACCATGACTGTGGAGGACAGCTTTCGCGTGGACAAGTTCGTGGCGACCGCGCATCGGATCGGGCTGGCCGACCGTGCGCTTTTGCATGAGCTGACGGTGGGGGTCTTCTGGCCCCATCGCTGGCGGGACCTGGATGTCTTCATCTCGCTGGGCGAGGGATATCTGGCCGTGGACGAGATCGGCCGCGCGATGGGATCTGCCATGTGTTTTCGCGCGGAGCCAGATTTTGCCATGCTGGGCATGATGGTCACCGCGCCGCGGCTTCAGACGATGGGCACGGGGCGCTGGCTGTTGCGCCGGGTGATGAACGAATGCCCGAAGATGGATTTGCGACTGAGCGCCACGCGCCAGGGGTACAGGCTCTACAAGGAGGCGGGCTTTGTCCCGCTGACGACAATCTGGCAGCACCAGGGCATTACGCGTCGGGTGCAGGTGCCCGATGCTGTGCCGGGCGTCACGGCGCGTGCGCTGGAGTCGGAGGATACCGCAGCAATCACGGCATTGGATACGCATGCGTATGGTGCTGCGCGGGACAAAACCCTGCGGGAGATGCTGCGCCTTTCCGACGGCATGGTCGTCGAGCGCGACGGCACGATCTGTGGTTTCGCGCTGCGCCGCCGTTTCGGGCGTGGCTGGGTTGTCGGACCTGTGGTCGCCGAGACCGAGGACATCGCGATGATGCTGGCCGCCCCGCTTATCAAACGCAGTGAGGGCGAATTCGTGCGGCTGGACACGCCGGAGGACAGCGAGAAATTCAATGCCTTCCTGTCGGCCATCGGTATGGGCGTCTACGACACGGTCACCGAAATGTATCTGGGGCGCCAGCGCCGTCCGCTGGACGGACCGCGCATGTTCGGGCTGGCCGCCCATTCGTTGGGCTGAGCGCGGTCCGCGATCAGGTCAGGCGATCCTTGAGAGAAAACCACATGCCGACCAAAGGCAGGAACCACGGTCGGCCCGAATAGCCCGGTACGGTCGGCCAGTCGAGTCCCGCCAGCGGGTTCATACCCTCGCGCCCCATGGCAAGGTCTGCGAGCGATGCGCCCACAAGGGTGGACATCTGCGCGCCGTGGCCTGAATAGCCCATGCCGTAGATCATGCCGTCCATCTCGCCGGCGCGGGGCAGCCTGTCCTTGGTCATGCCCACGAGCCCGCCCCAGCAGTAGTCGATCGGCACATCGGCGATATGCGGAAAGATCTGCGCCATGCCGGCGCGCAGGATGGCGCCGGACCTGGCGTCGGACCGCTGGTCGGACGTGGCCGAGAACCGCGCCCGCCCGCCGAAGATCAGGCGGTTGTCGGGCGACAGGCGAAAGTAATTGCCGATGTTCATGGAGGTCACGCAAGTGCGGTTTCCCGGCATGGTTGCCGCGACTTCCGCGTCGTCGAGCGGGCGCGTGGCCACGATGAATGAGCCGACCGCGATAATACGTTTGCGGAAGGGTGCGAGCGGGGCGCCGCGGTGGACACCGGAATAGGCGTCGGTCGCGGCGATGACCCGCTCCGCCCGAAGGGCACCGCGCGGTGTATCAAGCCGCCAGCTTCCATTTACCTTGCGCCGGTCTGTCACCGGCGCGCCTTCCCAGATACGTGCGCCATGGCCGGAGGCGGCGCGGGCCAGGCCGGCGACATAGCGGCCCATATGCATCATCGCCGATTTCGGCTGAAGCGTGGCGCCGTGGAAGGCGCGTGAGCCGATCTCGCCCTTCAGGTCCGAAGGTTCGAGCCAGCGCGCCTCGGGGTCGACCTCGCGAGCGATGAGCTCGCAATTGGCGCGCAGGCCGGCGACGTGGCCGGGTTTCGAGGCAAGCTTGAGCTTGCCCGAGCGGCGGAAATCGCAGGCGATGCGTTCCTCGGCGATGATATCCTCGATCATGTCGATCGACTGGTCATAGGCCTTGTAAAGCGCGTGGGCGCGGGTTGCGCCCAGATGCGCCTTGGCAGCGGCATAGCCATGCGAGAGGCCGTTGTTAAGATGCCCGCCGTTGCGGCCCGAGCCGCCCGCGCCCACATGCACCGCCTCGAGCAGGGCCACCGACACGCCCGCGCGCGCCAAGCGCAGCGCGGCGCTGAGACCGGTGAAGCCGCCACCGATGATGGCGACGTCGAACTGGCCTTCGACCGGGCCTTCGCAACCACCATCGAAGGGCGGGGCGGTGTCGAGCCAGTAGGAGGTGTATTTCATATCGTTCACCGCGTGCGTCAAAGCCCGACCAGTGCGGGCAGTTTCGAGATGTCCGGAATCTCGGTGTAGCCATAATAGGGATTGGCCGGTTCGTGGCCACGATTGACCCAGGCTTTGTGCGTGATGCCAAGATCATGTGCCGTCATCAGGTCGTAGCGGAAACTTGAGGAGACGTGCAGAACATCCTCGGGGCCGCAGCCCAGCTGGTCGAACATGTACTCGAAGGCCTGCATCCGGGGTTTGTAGGCCTGCGCATCCTCGGCGGTGAACACATGCGTGATGGGCACGCCGAGATTGGCGATGTTGTGCGGGATCTGGCTGTTCATCGCGTTGGTCAGAGCAACGAGGGGGATCTTGCCGGCGATTTTGGAAAGCCCGGCGGTGACGTCGGGATGCGGGCCCCAGGTGGGCACGCGCTCGTAGATTTCGGCGGCGACAGCGGGATCGAACGCTACGTTGTTGCGTTTGCAGGTGCGTTCGAGCGAATTGTGCACGACCTCGGCATAGGGTTTCCAGGCGCCCAGCACCTCGTCGAGGCGGTAGGCGCTGAAATCGCGGATGAAGATCTCCATACCTTCGGGCGAGAGCACCTTTTCGTAGTGGTCGCGTGCGGCCTGGCCCATGTCGAAGAAGATCATGGTGCCGTGGCAGTCGAAAGTGATAAATTTGGGGGTGACGGGCATAGGGGTCTCCAAGGGTTCCGGTTTTCGTTATCCTCGCCGCATCCGGACGGAATGGATTGCCGGGTTTCCGGCGCGCGCCGCAGGATATCGCGTTGATCGGGCGGGAGGCGGCAAAAGGTGCCGTGGTGCCGCGGCGATGCGATGACAGGCACCGGTCTTTTCGTGGCAGGATGGGCTATGCAGGATTGAAGACAGGAACAAGGGGTTTGATACGCAATGCCATTTTCGGACGTACCCGAAGAGATGTTGGATGAACTCGTTGGTCACGAGACAGTCGTAGGGCGTCCGAATCTGTCGCTGATCCATGCCGTAGCGGATTGGTTGGACGGTCACGGTATATCCTGCCGCGTTCTGGTGGGGCCGGAGGGCGACAGGGCCAATCTTTTCGCCACGATAGGAGACTCGGAGCAACCGGGATACGTTCTGTCGGGACACGTGGATGTGGTGCCGGCGGGTGAGCCGGAATGGCAGGCCGATCCGTTCACCTTGCGCCGTCAGGATGACCGGCTGATTGGACGGGGTGCGTGCGACATGAAAGGGTTCGTGGCGGCGGTCTTGGCGGCCGCGCCGGATCTGGCCAAAATGACGCCTGCCGTTCCGATCCACATTGCACTGTCCTATGACGAGGAGGCCGGGTGCAAGGGCGTGCCGCACATGATCGCGACAATGCCCGAGCTTTGCGCGCCGCCGCTTGGCTGCATCGTGGGTGAGCCCACCGGGTTGGTGCCCGTGTTGGCGCACAAGGGCAAGGCCGCGCTACGCCTGCGGTCGAGAGGCGTCGCGGGTCACAGTTCGCGGCCAGATCTTGGAACGAACGCGATCCACGCGCTGCTGCCGGTGCTGGCCGCGGCTCAGGCGCAGGCGCAGGCGCTTGAAGCCGGCGGGCCGCGGGACGACCGCTTTGCACCGCCGTGGTCCAGCCTTCAGATCGGCACCGTGGCAGGCGGTCAGGCGCTCAATATCATTCCGGAGCGGGCGGAAGCCGAAATCGAGGCCCGTGCCATCGCCGGCACCGAACCCAGGACGCTGCTGGCCCCAGTGATAGAAGCGGCGGAAAGGGAGTGTGTCGCCACCGAATGGCTGTCGAGCTATCCGCCGCTTGCGCTGGATGAGGATGACCCGCTGGCAGCTCTGATGGCGGAGATGTCGGGCTTTGCGCCCATCGGGGCCGTCAGTTTCGGGACCGAGGCCGGCCTGTTTCAGCAGGCAGGCATTCCAGCAATTATATGTGGACCGGGCGACATCGCGCGCGCGCACCGGCCAGAGGAATATCTGACACTGCCCGAGCTGCACGCCTGCCACGAGATGATTCTGGCGCTGGGCCGCCGCTGCGCCGCTTAGCGGCGGCATTTCATGCGGCGAAGCCTGCGACAGGCGACAGAAAACAGCCGGTCGTATTTCGCATCAGGCGAAACATGCCGGTACGCGCGGCCTAGGGTGCAGGGAAATCAGCAAGAGTAAGCCCATGTCCCAGGCATCCGCGCCAACGCAACCCGCAGAAAAACTCGAAATCCGGTCGCTTGGCGCGGAGCATGTAGCCGGTGCGCTGGCCCTTTCGCGCCAGGTCGGCTGGCCGCACCGGAAGGAGGATTGGGACCTTGCCCTGACCGTCTCGGAAGGGGTTGTCGCGACCCGAGGGGACGTGGTCAGGGGAACCGCCTGTTGCAGCCGGTTCGGAACGGTCTCGCTGATCAACATGATCATCGTCGACGAGGCGATGCGCGGGCGTGGCCTTGGCCGGCGGCTCATGGACGCCGTCATGGCACTTGGGGCGGGCGGCGAAATGCGTCTGGTGGCAACGCGCGACGGTCTGCCGCTGTACGAAAAGCTTGGCTTTGTATCCACGCATGAAATCCGGCAGCACCAGGGCATAGCGCGCACGGCCGCGCCGGAACGTGAAGTTTGCGATGGCACAGTGGACGATATCGGCCGTCTTGCGGACATGGATCGTGAAGCCTGCGGGCTTGAGCGGCAGGGCCTGCTGGAGCGGATCGCGGCGCAGGGGCAGGTGCTTTTGGCCGAGGGCGGCTTTGCGTTTTTGCGCGAGTTCGGGCGCGGTCACGTCGTCGGACCCGTGGTGGCGAACGATCCGGCCGTAGCGCGCGCGCTGATCGCCGCGGCCGCGCACAGGTGTGCGGGCCAGTTTCTGCGCATCGACCTGCCCGAGAGCGCCGGACTGTCGGAATTCGTCGAGGCGCTGGGGCTTGCGCATGTTGGCGGAGGGACCGCGATGGTTCTCGACCCTGAGCCGGCCAAGTCCGGAAGCTATACGACATACGCGCTTGTATCCCAGGCGCTTGGATAATCGGAGAAGATCATGCTTACAAATTCCCTTGTCGAACTCGACCGCCGGCACCTTGTGCACCCCCTTTCCTCGTTTCACGGGCACGAGGCGCGCGGTGTGCGCGTCATGCGATCCGCGCAAGGGGCGCGGGTGACCGACAACGAAGGTCATGAACTGATCGACGGCTTTGCCGGTCTGTGGTGCGTCAATGCCGGCTATGGGCAGGAAAGCGTGGTCGAGGCCGCCATGGCGCAGATGCGGGAACTGCCCTATGCCACAGGGTATTTCGGTTTGGGCGCCGAGGCGCCGATCCGGCTGGCCGCAGAACTGGCCGAACGCGCGCCGGGAGATCTGGACCATGTCTATTTTACCCTTGGCGGATCCGACGCGGTGGACAGCGCCGTGCGGTTCATACGCTATTACTGGCACTCGAAAGGCCAGCCGGAGCGGGATCAGTTCATCTCGGTCGCGCAGGGGTTTCACGGTTCGACATCGGCGGGTGCGGGGCTGACGGCGCTGCCGGTCTTTCACGAGGGCTTCGGCGTGCCCTATGACTGGCAGCACAAGATTCCGTCGCATTATGCTTATCGCAATCCGGTTGGGTCGGACGAGGCCGGGATCATCGCGGCGTCGACGGCGGCCCTGCGTGCCAAGGCCGAGGAGCTTGGCCCCGAGCGCGTCGCCGCGTTTTTCGTCGAGCCGATCCAGGGGTCGGGCGGGGTCCTGGTGCCGCCCAAGGGCTGGATCAAGGCGATGCGCGAGGTCTGCACCGAGCTTGGCATCCTGTTCGTGGCGGACGAGGTGATTACCGGATTCGGCCGGACCGGACCACTTTTCGCCAGCGAAGAGGAAGGGATCGTGCCTGACCTGATGACGGTCGCCAAGGGGCTGACCTCGGGCTACGCGCCCATGGGGGCGGTGTTCATGCGCGATCACGTCTACCAAACGATCGGCGAAGGCGCGGGCCAGAAGCTGATCGGGCACGGGTTTACCTACTCGGGTCATCCTGTGTCGGCGGCGGTCGGGCTGGAGGTGCTGAAGCTTTACGAGGGCGGGTTGCTGGACAACGGTCGTCGCCAGGGCGCGCGCCTGCAGGCGGGGCTGGCAGGCCTATCGGACCATCCGCTTGTGGGCGATGTCCGCGGTCGCGGGATGCTCGCGGCGGTGGAACTTGTCACCGACGAGGACAAGAAGACACCGCTGCCCGCAGCGGCGCTGGAGGGTGGTACGCGGCTGTTCGACCGCGCCTACGAGAACGGTTTGATCGTGCGTGCGTTTGCGCAGGGCATCCTGGGTTTTGCCCCGCCACTGTGCTGTACCGACGCCGAGATCGACGAGATCATCGACCGTACGCGCCGGGTGCTGGACCTGACGTTGGAAGATCCCGAGATCCGCGAGGCGCTGCGCGTATGACCTTGTTGTTGATCGGGCCGACAGAGCGGGGACGGGTCTGGAGCCAAGTTTTCGAAGAGGCGGGGGAGCGCATGGTGTTCGGCGAAGACGCCGTGGCGGACCCCGACGCCATCGTGCATATCGCCTGCTGGAACCCGCCCGAAGACCTTGGGCGCTATCCCAACCTGAAAACCGTCATCAGCACCGGCGCAGGTGTCGACCAGATGCCGGCGCTGCCGCAGGGCGTGAGCCTTGTGCGCACTTTTGCGTCCAGCGTCGACGAGATGGTGCGCGACTGGGTCCTGATGGCGAGCCTGATGCTCTTCCGGGACATGCCGCGCTATCTTACGCAAGCGGCCGACGGAGACTGGTGCGCCCATCCGCCCAAGGCCGCCAGCAGCGGCCGTGTCGGTATCATGGGGCTGGGGCGGATCGGCCGCGCGGTTGCGGACGTCATGACGCCGCTTGGCTTTGACGTCGCGGGGTGGAGCAGGTCGGGCGCGCCCGTGCCTGGCATCGAGGTTTATGGCGAGGATGATCTGGAGCCGTTCCTGGCGCGGACCGACATGCTGATCTGTCTGCTGCCGCTGACCGATGAAACGCGGGGGCTTTTATCGGGGCGTGTATTCGGGATGCTGCCCCGAGGCGCGTCGCTTGTCCAGGCGGGGCGCGGTGCGCAACTGGATATGGAGGCGATGCGCGGCGCTTTGGATAGCGGGCAATTGCGGGGGGCGATGCTTGACGTGACTGAGCCCGAGCCGCTGCCGAATGACCATTGGGCGTGGCGCGATCCGAGGGTCATCGTCACACCGCACATCGCCGGGCAAACGGATGCCGAAGAAGGAGCGCACCACGCACTGGCGGTCATTCGCGCTTGTCGGGATGGCCAGCCTCTGCCCGGTCTGGTTCACCAAAAGAAGGGATACTGAGCGCATGAAAGGCACGGCATTTCGCACTGCGCACTCGGGCAGAACGAAAGATTCTGCTGCATCTTCGGCAAATTTCGATGTCACAGTCTTTGCCGGTCCGGCGAATATCGAATGATAGGGTGCGCCGTGCCTTCAAGTTGCGGCGCGGCAAGGAAAGAAAAGGTTCCCATGACCCAGACCACAGCGACAAAGCCCTTGAGCGCCTTCAGCTACGTCAGCTTCGACGTGGTCGGCACCTTGATCGACTTTGAATCGGCGATCATCGGAGCGATCGAGAGTATCGCGTCCGAGGCTGGCGTTCAGCTTGATCGCGAAGAGGTTCTGTCGCTGTACGGGGCGGCGCGGCGCGCCCCCGAGGCGGGACTGTTCCCGGATGACCTGGGCCGTTGCTATGCCGGTATTGCCGCCAAATTCGGTCTGCCCGACACGCCCGAATTGCGCAGCCGCGTGATCGAGGCGGTGGGCGAGGCAGAGCCATTCGCCGACAGTGTCGAGGCGCTTGAAAGTCTGGCCGCGCGCTTTCGGCTGATCGCCATGACAAACGCCCGGCGCTGGGCCTTCGAGAAATACGAGGCGAAGCTGGGGCATCCGTTTTGGGCCAGTTTCACCACCGACGACACCGGCACCGAAAAGCCCGATCCCGCCTTCTTTCACAAGGTCTTTGCCTTCGTGGAAGAAAAAGGCGGCACGACGGGCGGTATCCTGCATACGGCGCAAAGCCAATATCACGATATCGGCGTTTCGCGTCAGCTTGGCATGACGAATGCATGGATCGAGCGGCGGCACGGCCAGGCGGGATATGGCGGCACGATCGCGCCCGAGTCCTTTACCGAACCCGATTACCATTTCAAGTCGCTTGGCGAGCTGGCCGATGCGGTCGCCCGCGACGCCGGACCCTAGGCCCGGCTTCCTGCTCCGAACCGGTCGAGAGAGCCGGGCAGGGGCTTCACTGAACCAGAAACCGATAAAACAACAGGGAAGACAGAACATGACCCACTCCAAACCTACCAACTGGACCGCGCGCGACGACGCGATGGTCGAGAGTGCCATCCGCCGTGGTGCATCGCGCCGTGATTTGCTGAAGATGCTCATGGGCTCGGGTATCGCCGTTGGCGCCGGCGGCAGTCTGCTGATGAGTGCAAGCCGCGCCGTGGCCCAGACGCCCAAGACCGGTGGCCACCTCAAGGCCGCGGGCTGGTCGGCTTCGACCGCCGATACGCTTGATCCGGCGAAAGCGTCGTTGTCCACCGACTACACGCGCTGCTGCGCGATCTACAATCGCCTGACGTTCCTGAACGAGGCGGGCGAGGTCGAGATGGAACTGGCCGAGGCGGTCGACTCGGACGACGCCAAGACCTGGAACGTCAAGCTGCGGCCTGGCGTCACCTTCCACGACGGCAAGACGCTGAGCTCTGCCGATGTGGTCTTTACGCTGAAGCGCCATCTGGATCCCGATGTGGGCTCCAAGGTGAACTCGATCGCGTCGCAGATGGCCGAGATCGAGGCGGTGGACGATCTGAACGTGAAAATCGTTCTGTCGGAACCCAACGCCGACCTGCCCACAATCCTGTCGCTGCACCACTTCATGATCGTGGCAGACGGCACCACGGATTTCGCCAAGGGCAACGGCACCGGCGCGTTCAAGGTAGAGGAATTCGAGCCGGGTGTCCGGTCGATCCTGGTAAAGAACCCGGATTACTTCAAGGAAAGCGGGCCCTACCTGGACAGCTTTGAATACTTCGCCATTCCCGACAACAATGCCCGCGTCAACGCGCTTTTGTCCGGGGACATCCACCTGGCCGCGGCGGTCAACGCGCGGTCCTTGCGGATGATGGAAGGCCAGCCGAACGTCGAAACGATGATCAGCACCTCCGGTAACTATACCAACCTCAACATCCGTCTGGACCTGGACCCGGGTGCGAAGGCCGGGTTCATCGAAGGCATGAAGCACCTTGTGCGCCGCGAGCAGATCCAGAAATCGGTTCTGCGTGGCATGGCCGAGATCGGCAACGACCAGCCGGTTTCGCCCGCCAACCGCTATCACAACAGCGAGTTGCAGCCCAAAGCATACGATCCCGAAAAGGCCAAGGCGCTGTTCGAAAAAGCCGGACTGCTGGGGCAGACCATTCCGATTGTGGCATCCGACGCCGCCAACGCGTCGATCGACATGGCGACCGTGGTGCAACAGGCCGGGGCAGAAATCGGCATGACCTTTGACGTGCAGCGTGTGCCCTCAGACGGCTATTGGTCGAACTACTGGCTGAAGTCGCCGGTCCATTTCGGCAACATCAACCCGCGACCGACGCCGGACATCCTGTTCTCGCTGCTGTATCACTCCGAGGCGCCGTGGAACGAAAGCCAGTACAAGTCCGACAAGTTCGACAGCATGTTGGTCGAGGCGCGCGGGCTGCTGGACGAGACCAAGCGGACCGACATGTATTGGGAGATGCAGGAGATGGTGGCCAACGAGGCCGGTACGATCATCCCGACCTACATCTCGAACGTCGATGGCATGGCCAAGGAGCTGAAGGGAATGCGTCCGAACCCGCTGGGCGGGCAGATGGGCTATGCCTTTGCTGAATACGTCTGGCTGGACGCCTGAGGCCCCGGCTGAACCAAACGCCCGCGCGTGGTATCATGCGCGGGCCACTTTCATTTTTGATACGCGAGGCGTCTGATGCTCCGCTCGACCACAACATGGATCCTTGTCGGCAAACGGCTGGGTATTGCGTTTCTGACGCTGATCATCGTGTCTTTTGCGGTGTTCTTTGCCACGGAAATGCTGCCGGGTGACGTGGCGCAAATCCTGCTGGGCCAGGCGGCGACCCCGGAGGCGGTGGCAGGCCTGCGCGAGGCGATGGGGCTTGACGAGCCGGCGCTGCAGAGGTTCCTGGGCTGGTTGGCGGGGCTTGCCACCGGCGACATGGGACGTTCTTACGTCAATGGCATCGACGTGGCCGAGCTGTTGGGCGGGCGTTTGCAGAATTCGCTGCGGCTGGCCGGGATCGTGACGGCGATCTGCGTGCCGGTGGCGCTGACCCTGGGGATCGTCGCCGCGATGTATCGCGGCTCTTGGCTGGACCGGGCGGTTTCGGTCGCCACGATTTCGGTCATCTCGGTGCCCGAGTTCATGGTGGCGACGCTGGCCGTTCTGGTCTTTGCCGTCTGGCTCGACTGGCTGCCGGCGCTGAGCTATGGCGTAAATGTCGACAGCATCGGCGCGATGTTGCGGGCCTATGCGATGCCGGTGATCACCCTGAGTTTCGTCGTGTCGGCGCAAATGATCCGCATGACCCGGGCTGCCGTGATCGAGACGATCGAGACGCCGTATGTCGAGATGGCGCTGCTGAAAGGCGCCTCGCGCCAGCGCATGGTGCTTGTCCATGCCCTGCCGAACGCGCTGGGTCCCATTGCCAACGCGGTGGCGCTGTCGCTCTCGTATCTCGTGGGTGGGGTGATCATCGTCGAGACCGTCTTCAACTATCCCGGAGTTGCCAAGCTGATGGTAGATGCCGTCTCGACCCGGGACCTGCCACTGATCCAGTCCTGCGCGATGGTCTTTTGCGTCAGCTACCTGACGCTGATCACGCTGGCGGACATGGTCGCAATCCTCTCGAACCCAAGGCTACGCCAGTGATGACGACAACCAACGGCTCTTCCCGCAAATTCCGCCTGCCGACGCCCGCAAACATGGGCTACAGCTTTGGCTGGGTGGGCAGGATCGGCGCCGCGATCATCCTGTTCTGGGCGATCGTCGCGCTGGTCGGCAATTGGATCACCCCTTACCCGGTGGGTGAGATCGTCGACTGGGACTATTTCAGCGGCGTTAGCGCGGCGCATTGGATGGGCACGGATTATCTGGGACGGGACATCTTCTCGCGCGTTCTGATGGGCGCACGCTACACGGTGGGGATTGCATTGGCGGCGGTGACGCTGGCCTGTTCGATCGGTGTGATTTTGGGCATGATCGCGGCGGTCATCGGTGGCTGGTTCGACACGCTGCTGTCGCGGCTGCTGGATGCGTTCAACGGCATCCCCTCGCTGCTTTTCGGCCTTGTTGTCGTAGCTGCTGTGGGCTCCTCGATTCCGGTTCTGATCCTGACGCTGGCGGCGATCTACATGCCCGGTTCGTACCGGTTTGCGCGGGCGCTGGCGGTCAATATCAACACGATGGATTTCGTCACCGTGGCGCGGGCAAGGGGCGAAGGCACGCCCTACATGATCGCGCGCGAGATCTTTCCCAACATCCTGGGGCCGGTGCTGGCGGACCTGGGCCTTCGGTTCGTCTTTATCGTTCTGGTCCTGTCCGGTCTGTCGTTCCTTGGCCTGGGCGTTCAGCCGCCCTATGCCGACTGGGGCGCACTGGTGCGCGAGAATATCGAGGGGCTGAGCCTTGGGGCGCCGGCGGTGATCTTTCCCTGCATCGCCATCGCGTCGCTGACCATCTCGGTGAACATGTTCATCGACAACCTTCCCACCAAGATCAGAGACAGGGCAGACTGATGACAGATACTCCACTTGTTTCCGTCCGCGACCTGCATATCGGCGCGGTGACCGACTCGGGCCGGAATGTCGAGATCATCCGCGGCGTGGATTTCGACATTGCGCCGGGTGAGATGCTGGCGCTGATCGGCGAATCCGGGTCGGGCAAGACGACGATTGCGCTGTCGCTGATGGGCCATACGCGCCGCGGCTGCGACATCAAGGGCGGCACCATTCGCGTGGGCCAGCACGACATCACCGGCATGAGCGAACGCAAACGGGCGCGGCTGCGCGGATCGGACGTATCGTATGTTCCTCAATCCGCGGCGGCGGCGTTCAACCCGTCAAAGCGGATCATGGATCAGGTGGTGGAGGCGGCCCGCATCCACGACATGATGCCGCTCGAAAAGGCGCGGGAGCGCGCGCGGTCGCTCTTTCGTGCGCTGGCCCTGCCCGATCCCGACACGATTGGTGACCGGTATCCGCACCAGGTGTCGGGGGGGCAGCTTCAACGTCTGTCGGCGGCCATGGCCCTGATCGGCGATCCGGAACTGGTCATTTTCGACGAACCGACGACGGCGCTAGATGTCACCACGCAGATCGAGGTGCTTCGCGCGTTCAAACGGGTGATGAAAGACGGCGGGATGGCCGGTGTCTATGTAAGCCATGACCTTGCCGTTGTGGCGCAGATCGCGGACCGGATCGTGGTACTGAAAAACGGCGAGATCCAGGAGCAGGGCACGACCGAGCAGATTCTGAAAGCGCCGAAGCACCCCTATACCAAGGAATTGCTGGCGGCCTTCGACCCGGTACCGCACGAGCCCGTCGCCCAGGTCGAACCCGAGAAGGAGACCCCGATCCTGGAAGTTCGGAACCTGTGCGCAGGGTACGGCCCGATGAAGGATGGTGAGCCTCTGGCCAAGGTGATGCGCGACGTGAATTTCGAGTTGTATCGCGGCCGGAATCTGGGCGTGATCGGCGAGTCCGGCTCTGGCAAGTCAACGCTGGCTCGAGCCGTCGCCGGAATTCTGCCGGCCTATCGCGGCGAGGTGCTGTTGGACGGGAAGGTGCTGGACCCGTCGCTGGGCAAGCGCAGCAAGCAGGAATTGCGCCGTGCGCAGATCGTCTTTCAATTGGCCGATACGGCGCTCAATCCGGCGCATTCTGTCGGCGCGATCATCGCGCGGCCTCTGAAGTTCTACAAGGGCCTGCGCGGCGAGGCCTGCGAGAAGCGCGTGATCGAACTCTTGAACATGGTCCACTTGCCTCCGGCTCTGCGGCATCGCCTGCCGTCGGAACTGTCGGGCGGGCAGAAACAGCGTGTAAACCTGGCGCGCGCGCTGGCGGCCGAGCCTGAACTGATCCTGTGTGACGAGATCACCTCGGCGCTGGACACGGTCGTTGCCGCCGCGATTCTGGACCTGCTGAAGGAACTGCAACAGGAGTTGGGCCTTAGCTACATGTTCATCAGCCACGACCTGTCGACGGTCGAGGCGATCTGCGATGACGTTCTGGTGATGTACAAGGGCGAGGTCGTCGAGGCGCTGCCGGCGGCGCGCATGTCAGACGAGGCCACACATGCCTATTCGCGTCTGCTGGTCTCTTCGGTTCCGCAGCTGGATACCGGATGGCTGGCCGGGCTGGAGCAGGACCCGGAACTGCTGGCGGCATTTTCGGACCGATAGCGCGGGTTCGGGGTATCACTGGGTGTCGGCAAAGAGCCGGGTCAGGGGCAGTTGCCGCTTGACGAAGGGTGTCTTCATCACGACGAAGCTGAAATATTTGTCGATCACTTCGCTGCGGTCGATGAGGTCCTCGATGATCTCTTGATAGTCGCTGATTCCCGACGTGACGAACTTTGCCAGATAATCGTAGCCGCCCGAAATCAGGTGGCATTCGACACAATTGTCAATTTTCTCAAGCGCCTCCTGGAAGCGGGCGAAATCGATCTGCCGATGGTTCTTCAGGGTGAATTCGGTGAAGACGGTCAGTGTCTCACCTAGCTTGGCCACGTTAATCAGCGCAGAATACCCGGTGATGTATCCGGATTTCTGAAGCTTCTTGACGCGGGTCAGGCACGGCGAGGGCGACAGATGGACGAGATCGGCCAGTTCGACATTCGTGATCCGGCCGTTGCGCTGCAACTCGGCCAGGATTCTGACGTCGATGCGGTCCAGCTTTTGCGAATTGCTCATCCGTCCTGTCCTTGCATGAATTGGCCCTCCACGCCATGCCGTGGTTTGCCCGCCCACGAGCGCCAGCGAATACGCAACGATCTGCCGGTCATCTTCCCATATGCGGCACAAAGCACCGAAACTCTACAGCTATGTTTCGGGAAACACGTGGAATAATCATGCCTGCACCCTTGCTCGATATCGAAACACATACCGAAGTTCCGGAGCACGCCGATTGCGTGGTCATCGGCGGCGGAATCGTGGGCGTCAGCGCCGCCTACTGGCTGGCCCGCGCCGGGCAACGCGTCGTCCTGCTGGAAAAAGGCCGGATCGGCGCGGAACAATCGAGCCGCAACTGGGGGTGGTGCCGCCAGCAGAATCGCGATGCGCGCGAGTTGCCGCTGTCCACGCGGAGCCTTGGATTGTGGGAAGAGATGACTGCCGATATCGGCGCGGACCTGGGTTTTCGGCGCTGCGGGTTGTTGTACCTGTCGAACGATGCGGCGGAACTGGACGGCTGGGCGCGCTGGGGAAAGTTTGCCCGCGGCGAGGGTGTGGACACGCGGATGCTGAGCGCAGACGAAGCAACCGAGCGCGGATCGGCCACGGGCAAGGACTGGCAGGGCGGTGTCTGGTCGCCCAGTGACGGGGTTGCGGACCCGTCGCGGGCCGCACCGTTGATCGCGACGGGGATCATCCAGCACGGCGGTACGGTCGTTCAGGGCTGCGCGGCGCGCGGGCTGGAAACCGAAGGCGGGGCGGTCTCTGCCGTTATTACCGAGCGCGGGACGATCCGCACCCGTGTGGCCGTGATGGCCGGCGGGGCATGGGCCGGCAGCTTCATGCACCGGCACGGCATTAGGTTTCCGCAGGCTGCGGCGCGCAGTTCGATCCTGTCGGTGGCGCCGGGCGCGACGGGCATTCCGGATGCGCTGCACACCGCCAAGGTGTCCGCAACGCGGCGCCGCGACGGTGCTTATACCCTTGCGGTCTCGGGCCTGGCCAATATTGATCCCACACCCGGAGCCATCGCAGAAGCGCGCCATTTCCTGCCGATGTTCGCACGGCGCTGGCGCGTGCTGCGCCCGGGCGGATTGCAGGCCTGGCGCGCCGGGTTCGAGACGCGCAAGCTCTGGGCGTTTGACCGCGAGACTCCGATGGAGCGTGAGCGCATCCTTGACCCCGTGCCCAGCAAGGCGCTGGTCGACCTGACGCTGAAACGTGCCCGCACCCTGTTGCCTGCGCTGAGCGGACTGCCCGTGCAGGCGAAATGGGCCGGCTACATCGACAGCACGCCCGATGGCGTGCCGGTCATCGATGCCGATGTCGGAACGCCGGGTGTGGTACTGGCCGCGGGTCTGTCTGGACATGGGTTCGGCATAGGTCCCGGCGTCGGGCATCTGGTGGCCGACATGGTGTTGGGGCGCGCGCCGATCACCGAGACACGGCAATACCGGCTTGATCGGTTCGGCAAGGGACAATGGGGCAAGGTGGCGGACTTCTGATCTCATGCGGCGAACCGCGTGATGGCGAATTCTTTCAGCGGAGTCTCGCACTGCCCTGTTGCGATCAGTTCTGCCATGGCCGCGCCGACGCCGGGCCCCAGCTGAAACCCGTGCCCGCAGAACCCGAACGCGTGGAAGAGACCGGGTGTCGTGCCCGAAGGCCCCATGATGGGCAGCGCGTCGGCCACATAGCCTTCGCAACCGGACCATTGACGTATGATGGCCACGTCGGCCAGGGCAGGAACCAGCTTGAGCACCGCGGCGACCTGGGCGGGCAGGCGGGCGGGATCGGGACGCGCAAACCCCGGCTCGGACTCGATGCGCACGCGGTCGACCGCCCCGCCGAAGACGACATTGCCACGTTCGACCTGCCGCAGATAGGCACCGTGCGTCTGGGACCAGACCCCGACGACCGGCGCAATGCGATAGGGCAGGGGTTCGGTCACCGCCATTTGCGGCCCCCAGGTTTCCAGGGGCACATCTTCGTCGAATTGCGCAGCGACGGAACGGCCCCAGGCACCTGCGCAGTTGAGCAAATTCGCGGCGCGAAAGGTGCCTTTGGCCGTCTTGACCTCGAAGCCGGCGTCACTGGTTCGGATCTCCGAGACAAGAGCCTCGTCGACCACGCGTGCCCCTGCGCGCGCGGCGGCGTCTGCGAATGCCGGGCCAACCAATCGGGGGTTTGCGGATCCGTCGTTTGGCGAGAAGGAGGCGGCAATGGCTGTTGGACCGAGACCCGGAAACCGGGTGCGCAGCTGGGCGGGGTCGAGTTCATCGAGGATCAGGCCCTCGGCCTGAGCCGACTGGGCGAAGGCGCGCATGTCATCCAGGCTTTCGGAATCGAAAATCAGGCGCAAGTGCCCGGTCGGTCGAAATTCCACATCGCGGCCAAGGAGCGTCTCCGCCTCGTTCCAGATCGACAGTGAACGCGCTGCCAGCGGCAGTTGCGACAGGTGACGCCCGCTGCGCCGGATGTTGCCGAAAGAGGCCACGGTTGCCCCGGCACCGATCCGACCGCGCTCGATCAGGGTCACGCGGACGCCGCGTCGCGCCAGAAAGAAGGCCGATGCCGTTCCCATCAGGCCGCCACCGAGTACGATCACATCCATGCAGCATTGTCCCTTTGGCCCAGGAATTTGCGCAATGAGACGCGTTACAACGGCTTGAGTCAAAGACCGGATCCGTGGCACGCTATAAGCTGCACCTATGGGGTATGAACGATGCGCGCGCGTCAGCTTGAAGTCTTCACCGCCGTGATGCGGGCCGGAACCGTTACCGGGGCCGCGCGCCTGCTCAATATTTCCCAGCCCGCGCTGAGCCAGATTCTGATCCACACCGAGGCGCAGCTGGGCTTCGACCTTTTCGACCGCGAGAAAGGCCGTTTGCGGCCGACGCCCGAAGCGTTTGAAATTTATCCCGAGGCCGAACGCCTGTTTGCGGGGCTTGAAGGATTAAGGCGCAAGACATCCGATTTGCGGTTGGGCCGGGCGGGACTGGTGCGCATTGCCGCCTCGCCGCCGCCCGGAATGTCGCTGCTGCCGCGCGCCCTGAGTGCGTTCCGCGCGAATCACCCCGATGTGGTGCTGCGGACACATGTCGCGCCCTTGGCGGCTATGGTGGACCTGCTGCGCAAGGGCGATGCCGCGATGGCACTGGCGCTGGATGACAACCTTCCGCCCGACATCACGGTCGAGCAAATCGGAAAGACGCATTTCTGCTGTCTTCTGCCGGTGGATCATCCTTTGGCCATTCAGGACACGCTCGATTATGCAGATCTGAAGGACGAGACACTTATCTCCTATCGCAGTCAGACCCGGCCGCATGACGAATTGGACATGGCCATGCGCAGGCGCGGAATCAGTTTTTCGCCGCAGATCGAGATCGACAGTTCAATTTCGGCAGCGGGATTCGTGCGGGCCGGCTTGGGTGTCGCGCTGGTCGATGCGCTTTTGCCGTGGGAGCAGTTTCCGGGCATCCTCACGCGACCTCTGAGCGATACGCCAAGCCTTCCGGTTTCCCTGCTGGTGTCCCGGGACCGAAGCCTGTCGCGCGCCGAAGTGGCGATGCGCAAGCTGTTGCACGCCACGCCCGTGACCGAGGCATAAGCTCTTCTTATGCGCTGCCGCGCGATCAGTCTTGGACGGCGTGTAACTAATCTGGTCCCTTTGCGGCAAATGACCGAAAGGACCACGCAAGATGGATGGCACTCTCGCCCCGGCGAATTGGAAAGTCGGCGTCGATATTGGCGGAACCTTCATGGATTTCTGCGCGCTGGACACGACCAGCGGGCGCATCGCGTCACTCAAGGTACTGACCACGCCCGATGAGCCGGGCGCCGAATTGCTGACCGGGCTGGACCTTCTGGCCGAGCGTGTGGGGCTGGATCCGGCCTGCGTGTCGCGGTTCGTGCACGGCACCACGGTGGGCGTCAACACAATCTTGCAGCGCAAGGGCGCGCGGTTGGCGATGATCACCAATGCAGGGTTCGAGGATGTGATCGAACTGGCGCGGCTGGCCATGCCGGACATGTACTCGCTGTTTTGTCACCGCGCCAATCCTTTGGTGCCGCGCGACCGCATCTTCGGCGTTCCGGCGCGGCTGCGTGCGGATGGCAGCGAACCGCTGGCGCCGACGGCCGAGGCGGTGCGTGACGCTGTCGCGCAGGCGCGCGATGTCGGAGCGGACGGGATCATCGTCTCGTTCCTGCACAGCTGGCGTAACGGCGCCCAGGAAGCCAAGGTCAAGTCAATGATCGAGGCAGAGGCGCCTGATCTTTTCGTTTTCACCTCGTCAGAGGTCTGGCCGGTCATCCGGGAATACGAGCGCAGTTCGACCGCCATCCTCAACGGGTATGTGCACCCGCGCGTGGCTGGGTATCTTTCGGCGCTGGAAGACCGGCTTGCGTCGCGTGGCGTGCCGGCCAAGGCATTGCTGACCAAGTCAAACGGCGGGCTGATGAGTGCTTCCGAGGGGCGTCGGGGCTGTGTCTCGATGCTGCTTTCGGGCACTGCGTCGGGCGTGATGGGCGCCGCGTTCCTGGCACGGCAAGCTGGGGAGTCGCAGGTTCTGACGCTGGATATCGGTGGCACGTCTGCTGATTTCGCGCTGATTGTAGATGGAGAGGTCCAGTACGGTTCGGACGAGCGGATCGGCGACTTTCCTCTTCACATTCCTTCGGTATCGGTAAGCTCCATCGCCATCGGCGGTGGCTCCATCGCCAGCGTCGACAACCATGGCGTGCTGCGCGTCGGGCCGGACTCGGCCGGCTCTACGCCAGGGCCAGCCTGTTACGGGCGAGGTGGAACGGCGCCGACAGTGACCGATGCGATGGCCGTCTGCGGTTGGCTGGGGCAGGTCGAGATGGCCTATGGGCAGTTGAAAATCGATCGTGATCTGGCCCGCGCGGCTGTGGCCGGACTCGCCGAGCCGATTGGGCGAAGCGTCGAAGAGACCGCGCAGGCGATACTGGATATCGCGGTGTCCGAGATGTTCGTCGAGGTCGAGAAGCTGGGCTCGCGTGCGGGGGTCGACCTGCGAGACTTTACGCTGATGCCATTTGGCGGCGGCGGGCCGATGCTGGGTGCCTTTCTGGCAAGAGAACTGGGCATGGAGCGGGTGCTGGCGCCGCGACGGCCGGGCGTGGTGTCCGCGTTGGGAGGACTGGTGGCCGACATGCGGGGTGATTTCCTGCGGACGGTGTTCAGGGACCTTGACGCAGCCGCCGTGTCAACGTTGCGCGCCGCGTTCGAAGCGCTGCGGGACGAGGGACAGGCATGGCTGACGGCGCAAGGCCATGACGGTCCGGCTCAGATCCGGCTTTCGGCCGATATGCGCTACGCCGGACAGAGCTATGAGATTGAAACGCCGCTGGAGCCGGACTGGCTGTCAGACCCCGCTCGCATGGCGGCCGCTTTTCACGAAACGCACCGTCAGATCTATGATTTCAATGATGATGACGGGGCGATCGAGATCGTGAACCTGAGGCTGGCGGCAATCGGGCTGACGCCCAAGCTTGACATGGCAGCAGAGCCATCGGATGGCGCGTCCCAAGCCACGCCCGAGCGGTACGTGCAAGTGCATTTGAACGGCGCGCGGGACATCCCGCTGTTCCAACGGTCCGATCTGGTCTCGGGTACGGAATTCCACGGCCCCGCCGTGGTGTGTCAGGAGGACACGACGCTGGCCATCCCCGGTGGTGCGACGGCGCAAGTAGACCGGCATCTCAACATCCATCTGATATTCGCGGAGTGATCCCATGACCGAAAAGATGACCCTTCAGGTTTTGGCCAACCACGCCCGCGCAGCGGCCGAGAACATGGCGTATACCCTGCAACGCACGGCCCATTCCGCCTTCGTGAAAGAGACGCAGGATTTCACCGTCATGATCATGGACCGTGCCGGCGACACCTTTGCCGTGCCCATGAGCCTTGGTGCCACGTGGTACCCCGGCCTGACCTACGGACGCGCCATCGACATGATCGACGGCTACCGTCCCGGTGACGTGGCATTTACCAACGATCCTTATTCCGGGCATGTCGCAACCCACGCCCCCGATACGCATTTGTGGAAGCCGGTCTTTCACGAGGACGAGATCGTGGCCTGGACCGGGGGGCATATCCACAACACCGATATGGGCGGTGCGGTGCCGGCGTCACTGTCGCGTTCACTGACCGAGATCCATCAGGAAGGTGTGCGGTTCCCGCCGATGAAGCTGGTGAACGAAGGGGTCTTCGACGCGCAGATCCTTCGGATCATGGAGACGAACGTGCGCAAGCCGGGTCTAAATGTCGGCGATATCAAGGCGCTGGTGGGCGCACTCAACACCGGCGAGCGCAAGGTGCACGGGATGCTGGCGCGGTTCGGGCGGCACGGATTCGTGTCGGGTGTGGCCGCGCTCAAGGACCAGGCCGAGGCGCAGGCGCGAGAAATCCTGAGGGCGATCCCTGATGGTGACTATTCCTTCGCCGACTACGCGGACGAGGATAGCGATTTCGCCAATCCATGCCGCCTGAACCTTACGCTACGTATACGTGGCGACAGCGCGGAGCTGGATTTTACCGGATCGGATCCGCAGCTGGGCTCGTCGCTTAACGTGCCATCGGGGGGCGACCCACGTCACACGATCCTGATGGTGGGGGTCTACTATGTGCTATACACGCTCAATCCGCGGCTGTTGCTGAACACCGGACTGACACGGCCCTTTACCTGCATCGCGCCCGAGGGGAGCGTGTTGAATCCCGTGGCGCCAGCGGCTGTGGGAATGCGATCGCTAACCTGTGCGCGGCTGCGCTCGGTCATTTTCGGCGCGTTCAGCCAAGCCGTTCCGGACCGGATGCCCGCCGCGCCCGCCGGCAACAACTGCATCGTCAACGTTATGACACACGACGAGCGCACCGGGCAGAAAATCATCGCGGCGGTGAACCCGGTGGTCGGAGGCGGAGGCGGAATGCCCGACCGCGACGGCACCAACGGGTCTGGCGCGGATGCGGCCTATCTGCGCAATACGCCGATCGAGATCACCGAAACCGAGGTGCCGATCGAGTTCGTCAAATACGGTCTGGCCCGCGACACCGGCGGGGCGGGGCGCTGGCGCGGCGGGCTGGCCACGGAAATGGCGTTTCGCGTTTTCACACCCGATACGCGTATCACGGCCCGCAATCGCGACCGTTCGCGGTTCCGGCCTTGGGGCGTACTGGGCGGGCGCGCGGCGGGGCTGGCCGAGATGGCGGTCAATCCCGACACGCCCGAGGCACGCCGGATGGGCAGTGCCGACACAGCCATATTGCAACCGGGCGACGTTCTGTCGCTGAGGTCTGCAGGAGGAGGCGGGCGAGGTGATCCGATGGAACGCGAGGCCTGGCGCGTCGCCCTCGACGTGCGGCGCGGCCATGTCTCGGACGAGGCGGCGCGATCCGAGTATGGTGTGGTCCTGCTGGACGACGGAGAGGTGGACGAGGCGGCCACGGCCGCACTGAGGTCCGCCTCAGGCGCGCATGAGAATCATTTCCATTTCGGACCCGAACGCGAGGCATACGAGGCACAGTGGACGGCCCCGGCCTATGCGCGCCTGACCGACATCCTGGCGGCGCTGCCCGTCCATTGGCGATTTTTCGTCAAGACGGAGGTTTTCCGCCGTATGGACGGGCGCGCGGGCGCCGAAGGAGTCAGCGCCGCTTTCGACGAGACCTGCGTGCGGTTTCCCGACATCCCGCAAAGTCAGGCCACGGCAGAGGCCGCGGAATGAGCCGTTCGGGCGCGATGCACACGGGGCGTCTCCAACGTCTGGCCGAAGCGGATCGTCCTACAGTGACCTTTACCTTCGATGGGCGTGCGCTGTCAGGGCTGAAGGGCGATACGCTCCTGACCGCCATTCTGGCGTCGGAACCCTCGCTGCGGGACGCGGAGTTCGGGCCAGAGCGGCGCGCGGGCTTCTGCCTGATGGGCGCGTGCCAGGATTGCTGGCTGTGGCAGGAAGACGGCCCGCGTCTGCGCGCCTGTTCGACATTGCTGCAAGAGGGGATGCGGTTGCGCGCGGCCCCGCCCGACCGCTGGCCCGGGCCATGACGCGCGTGCTGATTGTTGGGGCGGGGCCGGCGGGCATCCGCGCGGCGGAAACGCTCGTCGCCGCCGGTCTGTGCCCGGTTGTCGTGGACGAGGGTGCACGCGCCGGAGGCCAGATCTATCGTCGTCCCCCCGAAGGCTTCCTGCGCCCGCCGCGTACCCTGTACGGATCCGAGGCCGGGAAGGCCATGAGTTTACACGAGACGTTCGATGGCCTCGTGCGTGAACGGCAGATCGATTATCACCCTCGGTGCAGTGTCCTGGGTCTGCAGGACGGGAGCGCTCAGGTGCTCTCTCCTGACGGTGTCCTGTCGCTGACATACGATTGCCTGCTGCTCGCGCCCGGTGCGACCGATCGGCTGGCGCCGGTGCCGGGATGGCAGATGGCGGGTGTCTATTCGCTGGGTGCCGCGCAGATAGCGCTGAAGTCCCAGGGCGTGGCACTCGGACGGCGGATCGTGCTGGCGGGATCTGGGCCACTTTTGACGCTGGTGGCCTCGCAGCTGATTGCCGCGGGGGCGACGGTGGCTGCGGTGCTGGACACCGCGCCATGGCGTGCTCAGATTCGTGGCGGAATCGGTATGGCGCTGGCCCGGCCGGGGGTCACGCTGCGCGGTCTGCGGTTGCGGGCCGGGCTGGGCCGGCGGTACTCGGCCGGTGTCAACCTGACGGAGATCGAGGGTGATGGGAGCGGCCCTGCCGCGATCACCTGGCGGGACGCGGGGGGCCGGCATCACCGCACGGCCTGCGATACCGTGGCGCTTGGGTGGCACCTGCGCGCCGAGACGGCGCTGGCCGATCTGGCGTGGGCAGAGTTCGCGTGGTCGGATACATGGGCGCAGTGGCTGCCCCGGACGGACATGGCAGGACGGGTCCGGGACGGGCTGTACCTGGCGGGGGACGGGCTGTGTCTTTTGGGAGCCGACGGAGCGGAGATCGCCGGGCGGCTGGCCGCGCGTGCCTGCCTTGCCGATCTGGGGCATCCCGTGGACACGGGGGAGCAGGATGGCGATATTCGAAGGATGCGGCGCATGGCCCGTTTCGCCAAGGCGGTCGCCGCCGCGTTTCCCTGGCCTGCGGAGATGGTCCGGGCCGTGCCGGACGAAGCGGTCCTTTGCCGGTGCGAAGGCATCACCGCGGGCGAGCTGCGCCGGAGCCTGAGCCTGTCCGGAAAGGATGCGAACCGGGCCAAGTCGCTCAGCCGTGTCGGTATGGGGCGCTGCCAGGGCCGGTACTGCCAGATTGCGGGGGCCGAGGTGATGGCGGGGCAGGCAGGGTGCGATCCCGCCTCCGTGGGCCGTCTGCGGTCACAGCCGCCCGTGCGTCCTGCGCCGCTTGGCCTGTTGGCCTCCCGCGCCGATGCGCCCGAATGAGCTACACAATCTTCTGCGTCCCATGATGGCGATGGCGGCGAAAAATGCCGCCATCCGAACGCTTTCGGCAAGTGTTGCCAATCCGATCACGTCAGACTGTGGACAACCAACGAGAGGTGACCATGACACTTGCCTTCGATCCTGCGGAGCTGACGCTGCCCCGCGGGCATTACATCGGTGGACGCTATGTGACCGCCCGCGACCAAATCACAGTGACGGCCCCGTCGAACGGTGCCACGCTGGGCGCAGTGCCCCAAGCCGACATGGCAGTGGTGGACCGCGCGGTCGAGGCCGCGCGCACCGCACTGCGCACATCCGGCTGGGGGCGTGCGTCCCCGCGCGAACGGTTGCGCGCGCTGCATCGGTGGGCCGACCTGATGGAAGAGGAGGCCCCCGTACTGGCCCGGCTGGAAGCGGTCTGTTCGAGCCGCCCCGTGGCCGACACGGTGGCCGGGGACATCCCCGTGACCGCCGAGCAGATCCGGTTCTTCGCCGAGTTCGCCGACAAGGAATGCGACGCGCTGGCGCCCACGGCAGAGGGAAGCCTGGGTATGGTCACCTCGGAGCCGCATGGTGTGGTGGGGGCCATCACTCCGTGGAATTTCCCGATCTCGATGGCGGGTTGGAAACTGGGCCCTGCGCTCGCCGCGGGGAATGCGGTGGTCCTGAAACCGTCAGAGATGACGCCCTGGTCGGCGCTTTACATGGCCGAGCTTTCGGTGCGCGCGGGCCTGCCCGAAGGGCTGTTCAACGTGGTTCTGGGCGATGGTCCGGAAACCGGCGCAGCGATCACGGGCCATCCGGGCATCGACAAGATCTCGTTCACCGGCTCGACCCGCGCCGGTGCCGCGATCATGGAGAATGTCGCCAGGTGCGGGATCAAGCCGATGACGCTGGAGCTTGGTGGAAAGAGCCCGATGGTCGTGTTCGAGGATGCCGACCTCGATCTTGCGGCGGAGTGCCTTGAACGTGGTATCCTGCCCAATGCCGGCCAATTCTGTGTCGCGGGTTCGCGGATGATCGTGGCCCGGGGGATTGCGGAGGAATTGGCACAGCGTCTGACCGAAAGGTTCGACCGGCACACGCCGGCCAGCACCTGGGACGCCCAATCGGGCTTTTGCCCGATCATATCCGAAGCGCAGCTTGGCCGGATCGACAGCCTCGTGCGCGCGGCGTGCGACCAGGGGGCTGAGGCGTTGTGTGGCGGGGCGCGGTTCGACCACGAGGGTAGTTATTACCGACCCACGCTGCTGGCGGGGCCGTCACCCGATAATCCTGCCGTGACCGAAGAGATCTTCGGTCCCGTCGCCACATTTCAAACATTCGAGACCGAGGACGAGGCCATTTCGATGGCGGCGCATCCGACGTACGGGTTGTGCGCGGGCGTCTTCACCCGTGATTTGGGCCGCGCGCTGCGCGTGTCGCGCCGGATCGAGGCGGGGACAGTCTGGATCAATCGCTATGGCCGCTCGCGCGACCACATCCTGCCCACCGGCGGATGGAAAGCCAGCGGGCTGGGCAAGGATCTCGGGCGCGAAGCCTATACCGCAAACCGCCGCACAAAAGCCGTGCTGGCCGCATTTTGAACAACGTATCCGAAGGACCATCCATGACCGAACACCAAATTGCGTTGATTCCCGGGGACGGGATCGGAGTTGATGTGACCCAGGCCGCCATGAAGGTATTGCAGGCCGTCGCCGGGATGGAGAGTTTCACTCTGCACACCGGAACGTTCCCGTGGTCCTGCGCCTATTACCACGAGACGGGTGCGATGATACCGCAGGACGGGATCGAAACGCTGCGTGGTTTCGACGCGATCTTTCTGGGGGCCGTCGGCTGGCCCGAGTCGGTGCCGGACGCGGTGTCGCTGCACGGTCTGCTGCTGCCGATCCGCAAGGCGTTCGACCAGTATGCAAATATCCGCCCGCACCGTCTCTTGCCGGGTGTCGAAGGCCCGTTGAAGTCGGGCGCGTTCGACATTCTGTGCATCCGCGAAAACACCGAAGGCGAATATGCCGGTGCGGGCGGACGCGTGCATCAAGGGCGTGATAACGAGGTCGCGGTGCAGACCTCGATCTTTACCCGGCAGGGGGTGGAGCGCATCCTGCGTTTCGGGTTCGAACAGGCGCAAGCGCGGCGGGGGCACCTGACCTCGGTCACCAAGTCGAATGCGCAGCAATACTCGATGGTCTTCTGGGACGAGATGACGCGCGCGCTGGCCGCGGAGTACCCCGATGTGACTGTCAGCCATGTCCATATCGACGCCATGGCCGCCAAGATGGTGATGAACCCCGAGAACCTCGACGTGATCGTGGCGTCTAACCTTTTCGGTGACATCCTGACGGATCTGGGCGCGGCCATTCAGGGCGGGCTTGGGTTTGCCGCGTCTGCCAATATTTGCCCCGACCGGTCCGCGCCATCGATGTTCGAGCCGGTGCATGGCTCGGCCCCGGATATCGCCGGCAAGGGGATTGCAAACCCCATAGCGGCGATCTGGTCGGGGGCGATGATGTTGCGCCACCTGGGCGAGGACAGAGCTGCAGACAGGGTGGAAAAGGCGATTGCCGAGACCACGGGTCAAGGGATCGGGATTCGCCCCGGCAGTCACGGCACGGACGAGATTACCGATGCGGTGATTGCCGCGATGAAAGGGTGAATGATGAAGCTTTGTGATTCTGATCTTTTCCGCCAGGCCGCGTTGATCGACGGTGACTGGATTGAGCGTGCAGACATGCAGGTGATAAACCCAGCGACCGGCCAGGTGATGGGCACCATGCCCGACATGACCGCCGAGGAGACAGAGCGCGCCATCCTGGCGGCGGAGACGGCGATGCGGGACTGGCGGACGCGGACCCATGCCGCACGGGCCGACCTTCTGATGCGATGGCATGACCTGGTGCTGGAGCATACCGAGGATCTGGCGCAAATCCTGACCGCCGAGCAGGGAAAGCCGCTAGCCGAGTCGCGTGGCGAGGTGGCCTATGGCGCATCCTTCATCCGCTGGTTTGCCGAAGAGGCACGCCGCATTGACGGGGCGATCATCCCGTCGCCGGTGCCGAGCAAGAAGATCCTTGCAATGAAGGAGCCGGTGGGCGTGTGCGCAATCATCACCCCGTGGAACTTTCCGATCGCGATGATCACCCGCAAGGTGGCGCCCGGTCTGGCGGCGGGATGTACCATGGTGATTAAGCCGTCAGACTTTACGCCTTACTCGGCGCTTGCGCTGGCCGTGCTGTCCGAGCGGGCCGGAATTCCAAAGGGCGTGCTGAACATCCTGACCGGGCGGCCGGAGGAGATTGGCAAGACGCTGACTGCCTCGCCGGTGGTGCGCAAGCTGTCCTTCACCGGCTCTACGCGCGTCGGCGCGCTGCTGGCCGAGCAATGCGCGCCCACGCTCAAGAAGCTGTCGCTGGAACTGGGCGGCAACGCACCGTTCATCGTGTTCGACGATGCCGACCTGGAGGCCGCGGTCGAAGGGGCGATGCTGTCAAAATTCCGCAATGGTGGGCAGACCTGCGTCTGCGCGAACCGCATTCTGGTGCAGGCGGGGATACATGACGCATTTGTGGCGGCGCTGTCAGAGCGCGTGGATGCCTTGAAGGTCGGACCGGGCGACGCGGAGGGAAGCGACATCGGCCCGATGATCAACGCGGCCGCAATCAAGAAGATCACTACCCATGTTGAGGATGCCCTGTCTAAGGGGGCGCGGCGCAGCACTGCCGCGCGCGAGCTGGCAGCGCACTATGCCGATCCGATGGTTTTGACCGACGCCACGTCCGATATGCAGTTGGCCAGTGAAGAGACTTTCGGCCCTGTTGCGCCAATCTTCCGTTTTGAAACCGAGGACGAGGCGATTGCCTTTGCCAATGGCACGCCCTATGGGCTCGCAGCCTATTTCTACACCCGCGACCTAGCGCGGGCGTTCCGCGTGGGCGAGGAGCTGGAGTTCGGGATCGTGGCCTTGAATACCGGGGTGGTCAGCCATGCCGAAAGCCCGTTCGGCGGCGTCAAGGCCTCGGGCCTTGGCCGGGAAGGGGCGCGGGAAGGCATCGAGGAATATCTCGAGACCAAGGCGTTTCACATGGGCGGGCTTTACGACTCCTGATCAGCACGCGCGACGCCGCGGGTGTCATAGGCCCGCGGCGTCGAGCATTTCGTAGCAGAATGTCGTGGCACGTACCGCGATGGCGCGCATAGGATAGAACGGGATCTTCGGGATACCTTCGCGGGCGATCAGGCCCAGGTCGTGTGGCTGGCCTGTCATGCGGCGCCCCATCTGATCGCCGACATAGCCCGACATGGCGACGCCAGCACCATTGAACCCAGCCGCATAGGCCACGCGGTCCGACAGAAAGCCCGCCTGCGGCAGGCCATCGAAGGTCAGCGCGACCTGGCCGGACCAGCGGTAGGCGATCGGTATGTCCGCCAGTTCGGGGAAAATCTTGACCATGGCGCGTTCTAGCCGGCGGAACGCAGCAGGGGATTCGACGGCGCCCAGCGCGCCACGACCGCCAAACACCACGCGACCGTCGACCTTGCGGAACCAGCGCATCATGCGTCGGGTCTCGTTATAGCTGCGGGATTTGTGCAGCAGGCGTGTGTTTAGCTCATCCGGCAGCGGTTCGGTCGCGATCATCGCGCTACGGAAAGGCACGAGACTGCGCGCGACGGGCTTTGCCGCCGACGTCAGCCAGGAATAGGCATTGGTCGCCAGTAGCACGCGGTCGGCAAGCACGGATGCGGACGGTGTCGCAAGGCGGACCTTTCGACCCTCCGCCGTGACCGATTGGACGGGCGTATTGGCATAGAGATCTATGCCCCGCGATTGCGCTGTGCGCCAAAGGGCGCGCAGATAGGCCAGCGGCTGGATGGTGCCCGCACCGTCTTGCAGGACGCCACCGACAAAACTGCGGGTTCCCGTTTCCTCGGCGACGGCGTCGGCCTCCAGGATATGTACGCCGGTGTCGCCCATCGTGTTGCGCAGCCAGTCGGCCTCGGCCCGGGCGTGATCGAACGCTTTGCGGGAATGCGCGCATTTCAACGTGCCCGATTTGCGAAAGCCCGCATCAGTCAGATCGTACCTGTCGACGGTTTCGCAGACGTGGTCGAAACTGCCCGTGGCGAGGGCGTGCATCCGCTTTGCCATGTCCAGCCCATGAGACCGTGCGATGTCGCCGAAGCCGCGGCGAAACTTGGCATTGACCACGCCGCCGTTCCGCCCGCTGCCGCCGATACCGGGCTCGCCGGCCTCGAGTACGGCGACGGACAGGCCCGCCTCGGCAAAGGTCAGGGCGGCGTGCAGGCCGGTATAGCCGCCGCCCACGATTGCTATGTCACAGGCGGTGTCCTGTGCCAGAGCCGGAAAATCGGCGAGGGGCGGGGCCTCGCTGCGCCACAGCGACGGCGCGGGAGCCGGGAGGCGCGTCATGCGGTCCCAAAAACCTTATCGGCCAACGCGCCGAGGCTGGGCAGGCGCAGATCCGGTTCGGTGAAGGTCTCCGGTTCCGGCGAGGCGCCGTAGCCGTCCTGATCATGCCGCCGTTCGATCCAGCAGGTGGCGTAACGCAGGGATTTCGCCACGCCGATGTCGTGGTGCTGGCTTTGTGCGACGTGCAGGATCTCGCTTTGTTTGTAACCGTGCGCAGAGAGCCGCCCGCGGGTGTAGGCAAAGAACCGGGGGTCCGGCTTGGGGAACTGCGCCTCGTCCACAGTCACCGAGTCGTGGAACGGAAGACCAAGCCGGTGCGCATAGGCGGAATAGGCCGTGCGGTCGGCAATTGTCATGGCGACGAGATGAAAGCGCGTGCGCAGCCGGGCCAGGGCCTGGGCCGAATCGGCGAAGGCGGGCCATTCCAGCACGGACAGCTGAAAGTCGCGGGCGGCGTCTTGGGTCGCGGGCAGGCCCAGTTCCTGCGCGAGGTGCATGTAGACACCGGCATAGGATTCGCTCGACCGGCCCTTGTTGCGGGCGCGGCCCGCCATGTAGGGCCCGAAGATGTCGTCGTCGGACAGGTTGGCGGCGGCGTCGCCACCGATTCGGCGCACGGCGTCCAGAACGCCTTTTTCAAAGTCGATGCAGGTGCCGACAATGTCGAATGTCAGGACCTTGAAGGGGGAAAAATCCATGAAAAGCCTCGTGGTGATGGCCCGTCCGGGCGTTTGTGTCCGATACGACCATGAGGCAGATGGGCCCAATTGGGCAATTGCCAAATCCTGAGGCTTTCCATAACGTCAAATCATGGAAGGACTGCGACGCAAACTGCCCTCTGCCAATGCGCTCTTCGTTTTCGAGGCGGCCGCGCGGCATGAGAATTTCACACGGGCGGCGGAAGAGTTGAATGTGACGCAGCCTGCCGTCAGCCGGACGCTCGCGGGGCTGGAGCAGCATCTGGGCGCGCGACTGTTTTTGCGCGGCAAACCCGGAGCACGATTAACCGAGGACGGTATATTATTGAAAAAAGTCGTTGAATCGGCGTTCTCGCAGATTGACGGCGTTCTGGACCAGTTACAGGAGCGGCGCACGGGCAAGGCGCAGGTCACATTATCGGTTTCGACGGCCTTTACGACGCATTGGCTGATGCCGCGGATCGCGACGTTTCAAAAGGCGTTCTCGGACGTCGATCTGCGGTTTCAGCTGATCCCGGGGCCGGTCACCGGGCCGACGGGCGGCGTCGATATTGCCATGCGATATGGTGGTCCTTCAGACAGCACGGGATGGTTTGTCATGCGTGAAGCGTATGTTCCGGTCTGCGCGCCGAGTTATCTTGATCCGCCGCCTGAGGGTGGACCGGCCCTGATCCGCCTTGACGGAACGGCGGCCGAGGGCGTGGCCTCGCGGATGCCTGGCACCCACCAGCGGCGAGAGTCGCAGCTGGCGTTTTCCGATTACGCCGTAGTGGTGCAGGCGGCGCTGGTGGGGCAGGGCATTGCCGCGGGTTGGATGAATATCGTGAGCTACTGGATGAACGAGGAGCGCCTTGTGCCGGCGGTCGAAGAGATGGTCCTGCCCGGGCGGGACTGCCGTCTGCTGACCCGGGCCGACGGGCCGCACAGGGAGGTCGTGCACGCCGTCCGAGACTGGCTGGTCGATCAGATGCAGGCGGACCTGAGACAGATCGCCCGCCGTTATCCGGCGCTGGGTGTCGAGACGCTTCTGACGCCGGGGGGACAGGCATGAGGCTGCATCCGTCGATCTATGAAGCCTTTCAGGTGGTGATGCGCACCGGCACCATGTCGGGCGCCGCTGACGATCTGGGCCGCAGCCAACCGGCGGTCAGCCGGATGATCGACAAGCTGGAAAGCAGCGTGGGCGTCAAGCTGTTCGAGCGGCGCAAGGGGCGGGTCGTGCCCACCCACGCGGCGCATCTGCTGCTGGACGAGGTCGAGCGGCTGTTCGTGTCGCTGGCGTCGCTGGACGATTTCAGCCGGCGGATGGAAGAGGGGCAGGATGGCGGCGTGCGGATCGCGGCGCTTCCGGCGTTGGGGCTGGATTTCATGCCCGAGGTCATTGCACGGTTTTCACGGGAGCGCCCGCAGGCGCATGTCAAGCTGAACGTGCGAATGTCGGTCAGCGTCGAGAAATGGGTCGCGACACAGCAGGTCGATTTCGGGCTGGCCGAGACGCCGTTTCAGCTGCACGGGTTTGGCACGCGGATCTTCGCGGACACCGCCTATGTCGCGGCCGTGCCCGCGGGCCATCCATTGGCAGACGAAGAGGCGGTGCGCCCCGAGCATCTGCACGACGAACGGCTGGTCGGATGGACCGTGTCGGTGTCGGCCCGCCGGATTATCGACGACATCATGCAGGGCGCGGGGATCATCCCGCGGCAGATCATCGAAAGCACGATGTCGGCACCGATGTGCAACATGGTCAAGCGGGGGCTGGGGCTGGCTTTCGTCGACCCGTTCACGGCCTGGGCCAACCCGCATCCCGGCATCGTATATCGCCCGTTCCGGCCGCAGATTCCATGCCGGTTCGCGCTGCTGCGGCCGGACACGCGGACCCCCACGGTGCTGGCCACGGAATTGATCGGTCATGCCGAAGAGCTGCGTGACGAGGTGCTTGCACTGATACCGTAGGCGGTGCGCTCTCGGTATGCGTATGGTGCATATTGAAAGCAGAACTTTGCATTTTGATTCTAATGGCGGCGGGGTCTTAATGCCGTCCATGAATCAGCAACCCGGCCCTGTTACCGCGCAAACGGACTTCGACGTGGTCGTCATCGGCGGCGGCATCAACGGCACCTCGGCGCTGCGTGAACTGGCGCGGGCGGGGTATTCCGTGCTGCTGGCGGAGGCCGAAGATCTGGGCGCGGGCGCGAGCGGGCGTTCGTCGCGGATGTTGCATTGCGGCTTGCGGTATCTGGAGTCGCCAAAGCCCGTGAAGAACGCGCTGCGCCATCCGGTCCGGTTTGTCCGAGCTCTGCGCATGGCGCGTGATGCGATGCGCGCGCGGGCGGAGCTGTCGCAGGACGAGACCGTCGAGACGCGCGCGATCGAGCTGTCGTTTCCGGTGTGGCGAGACGGGCCGTTTCAACGCTGGCAGCTGGATGCGGGTCTGCGCCTGCTGGGATTGCTTGGCCCAACGGAGCCGCCGCTGGACCGAATGGTGCTGGACGCCGACGCGGCGCGGGCGCATCCCATCGGGCGTCACCTGCGCGACCAGTCGCGATTGCGCGGGATGGTCAGCTTTCGCGAGTATCTTTTCGAGGCGCCCGAGCGGCTGTGTGTCGAGAACGTGCTGGAGGCCGAGGCGTGCGGCGCGGACATCCGCGTCATGACCCGGGCCCGGCTGCGCGCGCGAGACAGCGACGGCGCCTGGCGCGTGGCGTTGGACGGGCTGCGCAGCAGCGGCGAGGTGCGCGCCCGCGTGGTGCTGAACATGGCCGGCAGCTGGGCCGACGACGTCGGTACCTTTGGCAAGCGGCTGATCCGCGGGACCAAGGGGGCGCATATCATCCTGCGCCTGCCCGAGGGGTTTGCCGATCGCGGCATCGCCACGCTGCATCGTGGCGGGCACCCGTTTTATGGCCTGCCGCTGGGGCAGGGCCGATTCTATTTCGGACCGACCGAAACGCCGTTCGAGGGCGATGCGCGGCAGGCTCATGCCGACCAAGAGGATATTGCGTTCCTGCTGGCCGAGGCGAACCACCTGCTGCCTGGGCTGGGACTGACGATTAAGGATGTGGAACAGTGCTGGGCCGGTGTACGGCCTTTGACAGATGACCCCGCGCGTCCGATGGGCGCGCGCGAACGCCGGGTCCACGACCTGGCGCAACAGGGGTTTCAGAACGTGCTGGCGATGACGGCCGGTCCGGTGATGAGCCACCGCAGCGGCGGGCGCCAGATGCTGCGCGAGGTCAAGGGCCGTATCAGTCCCGCGACACAAGGCGATGCCACCGGGCGACCCAAGGTGTCGCGCGCCAACCACCCCCCGGCCAGGTTTGCCGTGACCCACGAACACGCACCCGACCTTTATGCCGTTCTGACCCGGCGCACCGGGGCGATCTGGCGCGGGCTGGTCAGCCGAGAGGAGGCGGCGCGCGTCGCCGAGGAGGTGGCGCCGCTGTTCGGCTGGACCGAAGCGGAAAGAGACGCCCAGGTCGATGCCTTTCTTGCCCGGCAGGAAACCGAGTTCTGCGTGCCGTCGGACCGCAGGACCGAACCGCGACTATCCGACAGTAAACAAGACCAAACCCCAACAAGGAGAGACTGATGACCAAGATGAACAAGATGCTGGGAACACTTGCACTGGCGACGGTGACCGCCACGGCGGGGCAGGCCCAGGAGGTATCGAACGACCGCTTCAAGGACGTGCTGGAGCGCGGCGTGCTGCGCGTGGGTGTGCAGGGTGCATTCAAGCCGTGGGCCTTTCGTGCGCCGGACGGTGCCGTGCAGGGCATCGAGGTGGACCTGGCGCAGACAGTCGCCGACCGCATGGGCGTAGAGCTGGAAACCGTGGTCATTTCCTCGGCCAACCGCATGGAGTTTCTGCAACAGGGCAAGATTGACCTGCTGATCGGCGCAATGTCGGACCGTCCCGACCGCCGCGAGATCGTCGGCATCGTCGAGCCGGCCTACTGGACCTCGGGCCCGACGCTGATGGCCAAGGAAGGCGTGATCTCGTCCTGGGACGATATCGAGGGCAAGCCGGTCTGCGGCAAGCAGGGCGTGTTCTACAACAAGATCGCCGAGGTCGAATTCGGCGCCGACGTGGTGGCCTTTGGTGGCAACACCGAGGCCAAGGAGGCGCTGCGTTCGGGCAAGTGCGTGGCCTGGGTCTATGACGACACGTCGATCGCGGCGGACCTCGCCAGCGGCGAGTGGGAAGGCTATGAAATGCCCGTCGACACGGTATTTTCAAATCCCTGGGGCGCCGCGGTGCCGCTGGAGGAAAAGGACGGCATCTGGGGCGCGTTCCTGGCCGGCATGGCCTATAACTGGCACAAGGAAGGTACGCTGATCGCGCTTGAGGAAAAGTGGGGCGTGAAGCCGTCGCCCTGGCTGGCCGAGATGAACGAGTCCCTTCAGTACGACGATTCCTACCTGGAGAATTGATCGAGGCGGGGGGCGCAAGCCCCCCTATCCGAACCACTGACGGGATATTATTCGTGCTGGACCTGATCGCACCGTTCTTCGAGCGTCTCAACGAGACGACGGGACTCAACTTTTCACCGTTCTACGATTCCTACGACTGGGGCCGTCTGGTCGAGGGCATGACCGTGTCGGTCAAGCTGATCGCGGCCATCATCGCGCTGTCGCTGGTGATCGGCGTGGTGGGGGCGGGCGCGCAGACCTCGCGGCTGAAGCTGGTGCGAGGGCTGGTTGCGGCCTATATCGAGGTCTTCCGCAACACGCCGCCCATCGTGCAATTGTTGTTCTTCTACTTCGGCCTTGGCGCGATCACGCCACAGGTGGACATGGGCGGCTGGTACGAGCCGATGATCGGCTCCTTCGGCTGGGCGGTCATCGCCATCGGGATCTTCGGCGGCAGCTACAATGTCGAGATCTTCCGCTCGGGTGTCGAGGCGGTGCCGGACTCGACGAAAGAGGCCGCGGAATCGCTGGGCTTCTCGGGGTTTCAGATCTTCGTCTACGTGACGCTGCCGCTGGCGTTCCGCATCTGCCTGCCGGCGCTGACGAACAACATCATCTCTTTGGCCAAGACATCGTCGCTGGCCTATGTGATCGCGGTGCCCGAGATCACATATTCGCTGAGCGGAATCTGGTCGGATAGCGTGAACGTACCGGAAATGATGGTGCTTCTTTTCGCCTATTACATCGTTCTGGTCGCGATCATCGCGCGGGTCATGACGATGATTGAGCGTCGGCTGGCGCTGCCGGGGTACGGACAATGACCGAAGGCTGGACCGTATCCCGACTGACATGGCGCGCGCCGGTGCTGGCCGCGTGCCTGTGCCTTGCCGCCAGCCTGGCCGCCGTGGCGCAGGACGAGGCTGCCGCGCGCCCCAGCGCGCTGGACTCGCTGGTGACGTGGATGCCCTTCATCCTCAAGGGTTTTGGCCTGAACCTGCTGATGAGCGTCCTGGCCATGGCGTTCGCCACGGTGACGGGCGTGATTCTGGGCTTCATGCAGATCAGCCCGCTGGCGCTGATCCGGGTGCCCGCCAAGCTGGTGACGCATCTGTTTCGCAACTCGCCCTGGCTGGTGATCCTGTTCGCCATCATGCTGCTGGTGCCGTTCCAGATCACCCTGCCGGGGGGCGAACGCATCCTGATCCCGGACTGGGTCAAGGCGACCTTCGGTTTCGCGCTGCCGGTCATGGCCAATATCTCGGAAATCCTGCGCGGTGCGGTGATGTCGATCCCCACCGGCCAATGGGAAAGCGCCGACAGCTTGGCCATGACGCGCGGGCAGACCCTGCGGCACATCATCCTGCCGCAATGTATCCGCCGGATGATGCCGCCGTGGATGAACTGGTACGCCCTTTTGACGCTGATGACGCCGATGGCCGCGATCCTTGGCGTCGATGAGGCGCTGGGCAACACCCAGGCGGCGATGGAGGCGGCCGGCTCGCGCCCCGAGTTCCTGATCCCGTTCTACCTTTTCCTGATGACGATCTTCTTCGTCTTCATCTACCCGATATCGCTTTACACCCGCCGGCTTGAGAAACGCTTCGCCGCGGCGTCCTGACAGGAGACCCGACCACCATGCCACGCAACGAGAATTGGACCGAGGCGCAGCCCATCGTGGCGCTGCATGACGTACACAAGAGTTTTGGCACGTTCGAGGTGCTCAAGGGCATCGACATCGAGGTGATGAAGGGTGAGGTGGTCTGCATCATCGGCCCGTCGGGGTCGGGCAAGTCCACGCTCATTCGCACGATCAACGGGCTGACCCCTGTCAGCAAAGGGTCGGTCAAGGTCGAGGGGATCGAGGTGCATGACGCCAAGCTGGACAAGCTGGCGCTGCGGCGCAAGGTCGGCATCGTGTTCCAGCAATACAACCTGTTTCCGCATCGCACTGTGCTAGAAAACGTGATGATGGCGCCGCTTCTGGTGCTGAAGGAGAACCGCAGCGAGGTCGAGGCGCGCGCCCGCACGCTGCTGGAAAAGGTCAAGCTGCGCGACAAGGAAGACGCTTATCCGGCGGAGCTGTCGGGCGGTCAGCAGCAGCGCGTCGCCATCGCGCGCAGCCTGTGTATGCGGCCCGACGTGATGTTGTTCGACGAGGTGACAGCCGCGCTTGACCCCGAGACGGTCAAGGAGGTGCTGATGACCATCAAGGACCTGGCGACGGACGGGATGACCTGCATGTTGGTCACCCACGAAATGGGGTTCGCGCGGGAAATCTCGGACCGGGTCTATTTCACCGATGCCGGGCGGATCGTCGAAAGCGGCCCGCCGGCGCAGATTTTCGATGCGCCCCAGGACCCGCGGACGCAGGAATTCCTGTCAAAGGTTCTTTGACACGCACACGACGCTGCCCGCTGCACAACACCGTGGCCGGACCGGCCCTGTTCAACCGGAGATCTCCATGACCGATCAAAGCCCCGTTCGCGCCAAGGACCCGCTGCTGCAACCGCTTGAGCTGAAGAAGCTGGTGCTGCGCAACCGGATCCTGAGCACGTCGCACGCCTGCGGGCTGGAAAAGGACGGCCTGCCGCAGGAGGCCTACCAAGCCTATCACGAGGAAAAGGCGCGGGGCGGCATTGGCCTGTCGATGTTCGGCGGGTCGTCGAACGTGGACGTGGACAGCCCCAATATCTTTCAGCAGCTCAATGTCGGGACCGATGCGATCATCCCGCATTTCCAGCGTTTCGCGGAACGGATGCACGCGCAGGGTGCCGCTCTTATGTGCCAGATCACCCACCTGGGCCGGCGGGGCGATCCCTATGCGCAGGACTGGATGCCCGCGATCGGCCCGTCGCCCATTCGCGAGACGCTGCACCGTGGCATCCCGCGCGAGATGGATGAGCACGACATCGACCGCGTCGTCAAAGCCTATGGGCAGGCCGCGCGGCGCTGCGAGGAGGGCGGGCTTGACGGGATCGAGACGCTGGCCTCGGGGCATATCATCGGGCAGTTCTTGTCGCCCAAGACCAACCATCGCACCGACCGTTTCGGCGGGTCGCTGGAAAACCGGGTGCGGTTCGCGCTGATGGTGCACGAGGAGATCCGCCGCAATGTCAGCGACGATTTCGTTGTCGGGATGCGCTATGTCGTGGACGAGGGTGTCGACGGGGAGTTGTCGGCCGAGGACTGCATCGCGGCGGCGCAGATACTCGAGCGCGAGGGCGCGGTGGATTTCTTCAACGCGCTTTTCGGGTCCATGGACACATCGCGCTCACTGTCCGAAGAGGTGTTCCCCGGCATGGGCGCGCCCGCGGCACCGTGGGTGGCTGCGGTGGGTCGGTTCAAGCGCGAGGTGACGCTGCCGGTCTTTCATGCCGCCAAGCTGTCGGACCTTGCGTCGGCGCGGTTTGCCGTTTCAGAGGGGCATATCGACATGGCGGGGCTGACGCGTCCGCAGATCGCCGATCCGCACATGGTGGCCAAGCTGATGCGCGGCGAAGAGCACCGCGTGCGCCCCTGCGTCGGAGCGGGTCATTGCCAATCGCAGCATCGCCCGAAATGTCTGCACAATGCGTCGACCGGGAGGGAGTTAACCATCGGCCATCGGATCGAGCGCGCAGCAACTTCGCGCAGGGCGGTTGTCGTGGGGGCGGGGCCGGCTGGGCTGGAAGCCGCCCGCGTGCTCGCCGAGCGCGGGCATGAGGTACAGGTCTTCGAGGCCGCCGCGCAGCCTGGCGGGCAGGTGCTGCTTGCGGCGTCGGACTGGCGGCGCGACCTCATCGGGATCATCGACTGGCGGCTTGCCGAGCTGGAGGCACTGGGCGTCTCGATTGACTGCAACCGCTTCATGGACAGTGACAGTATTGCGGCCCTCGAGCCCGATCTGGTCATCCTTGCGACGGGGGGTATCCCGCAAACCGACTTCGGTTCCGGCAGCGATCTCGTTTTATCCGCGTGGGATCTCGTGGGACGGCAGGTCAAACCCGCAAGCGATGTTCTGATCTGGGACAATACGGGCCGGCATCCGGCGCTTCTGGCCGCCCACGCGGCGCAGGCGGACGGTGCCAAAGTGCGCCTGACGACCATCGACGTGACTATAGGCCAGGATCTTGCTTATCCGGAGTCCACCCGATGGCACAAGGAATTCGCAAGAACAGGCCTGCGCCCCGAAGGCAATCTGCGGCTGACCGGCGTCGTTCGCAAGGGCAACAAACTGGAGGCGACGCTGATGAATGAGCTGACCCACGTCACCGAGGCTCAGCTTTTCGACCAAGTCATCGTCGAAATGGGCACGATCCCGATGAACGAGCTGTTCGAGGAGCTTCGTGACCAGTCTGCAAATGGCGGCGTCACGGATCTTCACGCTTTGAAGGAGCTTCGCGCGCAACCCAGAAAGGGCCAAGGGTTCGAACTGCATCGGATCGGCGATGCGCAGGCGTCGCGAAACATTCACGCGGCGGTTTACGACGCGTTGCGCCTTTGTTCAGTGGCTTAGGTGGGGGTGATCCGGCTTGTGGTTTCCAAGGGCTTGGATTGACCGCGTTGGTTATCCAGACAAAATAAGGCGACTCTATCCGGTTGAGCCCGCCCGGGCCGACGGCCTGAGCCGCAAAAGCCAGATGAACACCAATGTCAAAAGAAGGAACAGCAGGCTGAAGGGGCTGGTCACAAAGATCGTCGGATCGCCCTTGGAGACGATCAGCGAGCGGCGCAGGAACTCTTCGAGGTACGGGCCAAGGATCACACCCATCAGCATCGGAACCACGGGATAGTCGAAACGGCGTAGCGCGAAGGCGAAGATGCCGATTGCCAGCGCCATCCACATCTGGAACCCCGAAAAGGACGAGGCATAGACACCCGCCATCGAAACCAGCGCGATGAAGGCGTAAAGCATCCCACGGTTGATCCGCGCCAGCCGCAGGTAGAACGGCCCGAAGGCCACGACCGACACCATGACAAAGGCCGACGCGACGAAGAGCGCGGCGAACATCGGCGCGATGGTGGCCGTGTGGTCGACCAGCAGGCCGGGACCGGGCACAAGACCATGGATCAGTAGCACGCCGAAGATGATCGCGGTGACCGCGTCGCCCGGGATGCCCATCGTCAGCAGCGGGATGATCGCCCCGCCACACATGGCGTTATTGGCGGATTCCGACGCCGCCAGACCTTCGTGCGAACCGTCGCCGAACGCCTCGGGCCGCTTGGCCGTGCGCTTGGCCTCGGCATAGGCGATGAACGATGCCATGGCGGCCCCGCCGCCGGGCAGCATCCCGATCAGCACCCCGATGACCGAGCTTTTCAGGTAAAGAAACGCGCCGATCTCTCGGATGATACGGAAATCGGGGATGAAATCGCGGTGCCGCAGGCGCGGCAGTTCGGCCACCGCCACGCCCATGGCGTTGCGCGCGGGCGTGGCCGCCTGCACCAGAAGCTCGCAGATGGCAAAGAGGCCGATCACGGCGGGCAGCAGGCCGATCCCTTCGACAAGGTGGTAGCTGCCGAAATCGAACCGTCCCTTGGGGACCATCGGGTCGATCCCCACGGTCGAGATCATCAGGCCCAGCGTCATCGCGATGGTCGCGCGCCACAGCGATCCGCGCGACACGATGGTCACCGTAACGACCGCCAGCAGCACCAGCGAGAATTTCTCGGGCGTGCGGAACAGCAGCGCGAGCTGGCTGATCGGCTGGGCCAGCATCATCAGCACCAGCGCCCCGATCATGCCGCCCACGGACGATGCGAAGGCATCAAGGCTCAGCGCCTGTGCGCCATGCCCCTTTTTCATAAGCGCGTGCCCGTCGATGCTGGTGATCGCGCCCGAGGGCGCGCCGGGAATGTTCAGCGTGATGCCGGTGATCGACCCGGCATATATGCCGGCCATGTAGATACCCATGACCATGATCAGCGCGTTCGTTACCTCCATCCCGAAGGTGAACGGCAGCAGTAGCGCGATGGCCAGCGTCGCCGTCAGGCCGGGAATGGCGCCAAAGAGGAGGCCCAGCAGGAAGCCACCGACGAGATAGAGAAACGGCCAAGGTGCGAATAGGGCCGAGAAACCGCCTGCAAGCTCCAGCATGGTCTAGAGGTTCCAGCCGGGCAGGGTCAGCTCGAACAGCCAGACGAAGAACGCCCAGCCGAACAGCGTGACCGCCAGCGCCGTGATCGCCGACAGGACCAGCGCGTAAACCGGCCTGCCGCTGTCCTCGAAATTGAAGTAAAGCGCGACAACAAAGGTATAGGCCCCGGCGGCCACAAAATAGCCCACCCGTTCAAGCCCGTAGGCGAAAAGCGCGGTGGCCGCGATCACGACCAGTGGCCCCAGCACCGTCACGGCGGGCACGGTGTCAGACTGCGGACGCGCATCGGCAGTCTCGGCGCGGCCCCGCCGCAGCTCGACCAGCAGAATGCGCAGGGCGCCCACATACATGATCGCACTCAGCACGATCGGCAGGAACGACGCGCCGGGTTCGACACCGTTCTCGAAGGGCAGGCCCAGCTTGAAGATCTGGCTGGAATAGACCGAGGTCAGCACCAGCAGCACCAACGCAAAGATCGCTTGTCCGTTCGGGCGGGCAATTCCGGTCATTCTAGGGGCGTCCTTCGCGCGGGGCAGGCGGCGGGGCGCGTCCTTTGCCGGCGCCCCGCCCGTGGGCTTACTTCTCGAGGATACCCTGCTCGATCAGATTGTCGATAAGGGCAAAGGCCTTTTGTTGCGACGCTTCGACATAGGCGGTGGTTTCCTCGGCGTTCATGTAGACCGCCCCCATCGCCGTTTCCTCGGCCTTGGCCTGGAATTCGGGCATTTCGAACACCGCGGCAAAGCCTTTTTCAAGGACATCCTTCTGCGCTGCGTCGATCCCCTTGGGTGCCGCGATCAGGCGGAAGCTGCCCCAGACCACGTCATAGCCAAGTTCGGTCATGGTGGGCACGTCGGGCAGGAATTCGCTGCGCTCGGTGCCCATGACGCCCAGCACGCGGGCCTGTCCCGATTCCACCGCCGAGTAGACCGCCGATGCGCTGAGCGAGGCCGCGTCGGTTTCGCCCGACAATAGCGCCTCGCGCTGGGGGCCCGATCCGTCGGGGTAGGGCACGTGGTTCACCTCGATCCCCGTCGCATCGGCAAGGTCCAGCGCAGGCAGGTGCCACACCCCGCCGCTGCCCACGTTCGAGATCGACAGCGTGCCGGGCGCTTCCTTGGCGGCGGCAATGAAATCTTCCAGCGTCTCGTAGGGCGAGTCCGCGCTGACTGCCAGCACGGTGGGGTGCACCGTGACCGAGGCGAGGTATTCCAGCTCGTCGGTGTTATAGCCCGGCACGAGGTCGTAAAAGGGCACGGTAATCACACTGTCCCATGTCAGCGAGCCGATGGTATAGCCGTCCGGGCGCGCCTTCATCAGGCGCAGCGTGCCGATGCCGCTTTGGGCGCCGGTGATGTTCTGGGTGTTGATGCCCACGCCCAGCGTCTCTTCGGCGAAGTTCATGAAGGTCCGCATGACGGTGTCGGTGCCGCCGCCCGCGCTCCAGGGCATGATGTGGGTGATATCCTTGCTGGGATAGTCTTGCGCCATGGCGCCGCCCAGCGGCATGGCAATGGCCAGCGCCGCCAAGGCGGCCGTTCTGCGAGTGAATTTGAGCATTTGCTTTTCTCCCTGTTGGTTTTCGTTGTGACCCCCGGCACGATCCGGGGGCGTCGTAAGGTCAGCCCATCCAGCGGCGGACAGGCGCCTTGGCTTCTTCCAGCGGCTGGCAGACGATATCGACCAGCGTTGGTCCATCATGCGCGATGGCCTCGCGCAGGACGCCTTCCAGTTTGGCCGGGTCCTCGACCCGCCACGACTTGACGCCGTATGCGGCGGCCACGGCGGCTTGGTCGACCCGGTTGAAATCCACGTTATAGTACCGCGCCCCGCAATCGTCATGCTGGCTGGCCTTGATCCAGCCGAAATTGGCGTTGGAGAACACGATATAGGTGATCGGCGCCCGGCAGCGCGTCACGGTTTCCAGCTCGCCGCAGGTAAACCCGAACGACCCGTCGCCCATCAGACCAACGACCTTGGACGTGGGCCGACCGAACCATGCGCCCAGCGAGGCCGACAGGGCATAGCCCAGAGCGCCATGCGCCCGGTTGGTTATGAAATGCCGGCCGGGTTTGGGCAGCTGGTAATAGGACGAGAAATAGGGGCAGGATGTGCCAGGGTCCGACACCACGGTCGCATCCTCGGGCAGCACGGCTTGCAGGGTCGCGATAACGCGTTCGGGCTTGATCGGCGTCGCGTCGGACTGGGCCAGCGCGCGGAACTTGTCGAACTTGCGCTTGTGGATGTCGGCGATGGCCGCGGCCCCGCCGAAGGTGTCGGCGCCCTGGCCGCGGCGGTCCAGCTCGGCGTTCATCGCGGCAAGGGTCATGCGCAGGTCGCCCACCACGCCCACCTCGGTCGGAAGCACGGCCCCGATCACCATCGGATCGACATCGCAATGCACGACGCGCGTGCCGGGCTTGGGCGCTTCCCACCGCGACGTGGTGGTCGATCCGGCCCGGCAGCCCATGAAAACGACCAGATCGGCATTCGCCATCGCCTCCCAGGTCTCGTCCGTGCCGCCGTTGCTGCCCACCACGCCCAGGCAGTTGGGATGCGTCTCGGCCAGGCTGCCCTGACCGGAAATCGAGGTGGCCACGGTGATGTCGAGCCGCGTGGCAAGCCGGTCCAGCTCTTCCATGCCACCAGAGATCACCACGCCGCCGCCGCAGACGATCAGCGGCGATTTCGCCGACAGGATCGCATCCAGCGCCGCCTCGACCGCGCCTTGTTCCGGGCCGGTGCGATAGGCCGGATAGCTGGCCAGCTGCGGATCGGCCCAGACATCGTCGGCGGGGACGTCGTCATACTGAATGTCATAGGGCAGCCCTAGATGCGCCGCGCCGGACCGCCCCGTGGTCATCGCGCGGAACGCCTGCCGCACCATGCGAGGGATATGATCGGCGCGTTTGATCACGGTGTTCCACTTGGTCAGGGGACGCATCAGCGCCTCCTGGTCCACCTCGGTCAGCGGATAGCGGCCATAGCTGGCGACCGACACGTCGGTGGTTATCCCCAGCACGGCATAGGAACTTTCGCTCGCCTCGATCAGGCCCGGCAGGATATAGGTGGCGCCGCCGCCCGACGGACCCTCGCAGACGCCCACCCGGCCGGTGACGCGGGAATAGGCGTCGGCCATGTAGGTCGCGCTGCGTTCGTCGCGGGTCAGAACATGGCTGATCGGGTGATCCAGTTGCAGCATCGCGTCATAGAACGGCAGCGTCGTGTCACCGCACAGGCCAAAGATATGCCGCACGCCATGGGCCTCGAGGCTTCTCACCATGGCCTGCGCGCCTGTCATCGAGTTGCTCATCCTGTCTCCCACCTGCATTGTCACGCGATCACGCATACTACACATCTGTATACAGCACCATATTCAGAAATGTACGCAAAGCAATTGCTATTTTTCCGGTGCCGGGTAGGTTGGGACAGACGGCTTTTGAGGGATCATGTTTCAAGGTAACGAAATGGCGGAAGATACCGGCGCGGTCGAGCGGGCATATCGCACACTCAAGGAAATGGCGGCCAGCTTCGAGTTCAAGCCGGACGAGCGTCTGAACGAAAGCGCGATCTCGGTGCAGCTGTCGATCAGCCGGACGCCCCTGCGCGAGGCGCTCAATCGTCTGACGGCGGAAGGGTTCCTGACGTTCCGGCGCGGCCAGGGGTTTCATTGCCGGTCGCTCAACCCCGCCGAGATGCTGGACCTATACGAGGCCCGCTCGGCGATCGAGGCCGAGGCTGCCCGTCTTGCCGCGCGCCGGGCCGATGCCCAAGGCGTCGCGGACCTGCGCGCGTTTCTCCAGCAGTCCGAGTCGCGGTACACCGGCGGCGTCTCGCCCGTCGAACTGGTCCGGCTGGACGAGGAGTTTCACCGCCGCCTTGCGCTCTTGTCGCGCAATGCCGAACTGGTGCGCCTGCTCGACAATGCCGCGGCGCGCATCCACTACATCCGCGTGATCGACCTGCAACTGCTTGGCGAACGCGACGGCACGCAGGCCATCACGATCCAGCCCCACGCCCGGATTCTCGACGCCGTCGCCGCCGGGGACGAGGACGGCGCGGGCGCCGAAATGCGCGGCCACATCACCCGGCGGCTCGAGGAGGTGACGAACAACGTCCGCCTCGCCTTTTCCCGGCTCTACGCGCCCTGAGCGGCGTCAGAACCCGGCGGCGTAGCCGTCCTTGCGGTGGTCCGATCCAGCCACATAGCCCGCGCCGCTGCGCCGGATCAGCTGTGCGCCACCAAATCCGAACTCGGCCGCCGTGCCACCGCGCGCCACGTCGTGGCCCAGCTTTTCCAGCGCGGCCACCGTCGCATCTGGCATCGCATCCTCCACCGCGACGCGGCGGCCCGAGATGACCTGCCAGCGCGGCGCATCGCTGGCCGCCTGCGGGTCCTGGCCCCACAACATGGTGCGCAGCATCATCTGAAGATGCCCCTGCGCCTGCATCGGTCCGCCCATCACGCCAAAGCTCATTTCGGGCGCGCCGCCCGTGGTGACGAAGCCGGGAATGATCGTGTGGAACGGGCGTCGAGACGGGCCGACAGCGGCGGGATGGCCACGCTCGGCCACGAAGCCCGCGCCGCGGTTCTGCATGTGAATGCCGGTGCCTGGCACCACCACGCCCGCGCCGAACCCCATGTAGTTCGACTGAATGAACGACACCATGCGTCCCTCGGCATCCGCTGCGGTCAGATAAACGGTGCCGCCTGCGGTGGGCGCGCCCGCGCCGGGATCCCCCGCATGGGCGGGGTCGATCAGCCCGGCGCGACGGTCAAGGTAATCCGCCACCAACAGCGCCTCGGGCCCGAACGCCATCCGCGCCGGATCACCCACATGCGCGGCCGCATCGGCCAGGGCGAGTTTCATTGCCTCGATTTGAAGGTGAATCGCCATCGGATCGTCGGGGCCATGATCTGCGATGGCGGTCCGGTCTGTGAGGCCCAAGGCGATCAGCGCCGCGATGCCCTGTCCATTGGGGGGAATCTCGTGCAATTCCGTGCCGCGAAAGGGCATCTGGATTGTGCCGCACCAGTCGGCTTCGTGCGCGGCCATGTCCTCGGCGTTGAGGCTGGCGTCGTTGGCGCGGGCGGCGGCTTCGATCTTTTCGGCCAGCGCCCCGCGATAGAACGCCTCCCCATTCGTATCCGCGATAAGTTCCAGCGTGTCGGCCAGCGCCGGATTGCGAAAAAGCTCGCCCGCGCGCGGCGCGCGTCCGTCGGGCATGAAGCACTCGGCAAAGCCCGGCTGCGTGGACAGCAGTTTCGCCCCTTTCGCCCACAGACCCGCAATGGTGGGCGACACGGCAAAGCCATCCCGCGCATAGCCGATGGCAGGCGCGAACAGCCGCTCAAAGGGCAGCCGCCCATGGTCGCGCGACATCATCACCCAGGCCGAGACCGCACCCGGCACGGTGACAGCATCCCAACCGCGCTGCGGAACTCCGCCGTCGAACTGCGCTTCGGTCCAGGCGGCGGGCGCACGGCCCGACGCGTTCAGCCCGTGCAGGGTGTCGCCGTCCCAGAAGATCGCGAACGCGTCCGAGCCAACGCCGTTGCCGGTGGGCTCGACCACCGTCAGGCAGATCGCAGTGGCCAGCGCGGCGTCGATCGCATTGCCGCCCTCGGCCAGTATCCGTAGTCCGGCCTGCGCCGCCAGGGGCTGCGACGCCGCCACCATGTTGCGGGCAAAAACCGGCGTGCGGTGGGTGGGATAAAATCCGCCAGAGGTCATTTCGATTTCAGTCCTGTTCATGGGCGCGGCACAGCAAGCGTGTTTTCAAACCTGGAAGCGTCAGGACGCCCATGCCGTCCTCGTCCTGTCGCCAATCGGCGTGCGTGCATTTCACAGCGCGTCGCTCGATCTCATCCAGCGTTCGGAACATCAGTGTGGCGTCGGTAAAGGCGTCCGTCCCCTCGCGAAAGCTCAAAGTGAACTCGTTGCCGGAAACTGTCCAGCCTTCTGCGCCGTATTCCGCCTCTCCACCTGCAAGCGTGGCATAGCTGCGCGCTGCCGCTGCGGGATCTGGCGAGGCGACGGTCAGAGCCGAAAGACCGCAGAAACCATTGCAATGGTCTAGCCACTCATCGCGCCAGACAAATTCCGGCGTAAGGTGCTGACAGAAATAGACACGTCCGGCTGGAAACTCTGCCGACGTCATGCGGACGTTGTGAAAACGTGCCATTTCTTCGTTTCCGTCTATTGTGACAGGCCGTTCCAGCACAATCGGATCGAGGGGAGCAAACCCGGCTTGCGTCAGTTGCTGGAACGTCGCTTGCGCGTCATCGGTGCGGAATACCAGGCCGCTTAGTCCGATGGGGCTCTTCAGTACATCCTCGCGCTGTTTGCCTGTCACAGGAACACCAACAAGTTCCAGATACGCGTGATCCGTCATCATCAGGTGGTTGATCGACCCCAGCGAGTGGTAGCCGCGTGGTGTCTGCCGGAAACCGAGTTCGCCGAAAAGGTCCGACGCCGCATCCATGTCTAGCCCTGTATTGATAACGAGATGATCCAGTTTCATGCTCAATTTTCCAATGCTCTTGTCGGGTTTTGCGCACTAGTGGATCATGCCGGCGCGATTTTCCAGCCTGTTAAGCCTTTTGACGGGTCCGTCATACGGGCACGCGCACAATTGGGATCGCGCTCGGACAGGATTTTGATCTCGTCGCGAGCCCAGAGCCAAACCGACGGCGGTTATCAAGTACCTTGCACCCTGAGAACTTGATAGGTGACGGAGGATCGGAGCCGTTGTGGGGTCAGTCCGAACCGCGGTCCCCGGTACTGCACGCGGGAAATTATTATGGTCTTGTTCCTGACCTATTTTCGTCGCCGGACATACTTTCAGTAACTCGCCGATCGGGTTTGGCCACAAAGCCAGCGGCGACGGGCTCTGCATGGTCTTCGCTATTAACCCGAAGTATCAGCTCAAGGCGAAACGTGTGCAACGGTTGCGTGGCGCGCGGCGTTTCACGATTGATCTGCGTGTCAGGTTATCGCGAAACGCTTCTGGAAGACTGTGTTGTGTCACTTGTCCGCCCTGCCGGCTCGCTCACTGCCTAAAGCTCCGGATGTCTTCCGCCGAAAGGGCATAGCCGATCTCGGCCAGTTGGGTTGATCTCGAGGCCGTGCCGAACATGCCGGTGACCGTCACGGGCTCGAACATGCCGGAGCTTTCATAGGGCGTGCCGGTGGTCACGAAGACAAGCTGGTTCGCCGGCGGTGGGGGCACGTGGACGCAGGCACCGACATAGGGCACCAGAATGAACGCGGTGACGCCGGTGCCGTCGTGGTCGAGCGGCACGATAAAGCCCGAAAGTTGGACGATTTTGCCGGTCCAGTCGGTGCGGATGCCCGTCGATGGCGGCTGACGCGCGGCCATGCTGCTTTCGTCATGCGGCAGGATGCCTTGCAGGTTGCCGGGCAAAGACGTGTCGTCCTTGGGCAGAAGGTCGCGCCAATCCAGCACGATCACCGTGTCGGCCAGCGCCTGTCCGGCAATTCCAAACGCCGCGATGGACAGAAACAGGGCACGACGTGTCGGGCCTTTCACTGCCATTCGTAGACCTCGATCCGCTCGGCGGTCATCTGGTACCCGACATCGGCGATCTGCGTCTGCATGGATTTGGCTGACAGACGCCCCGATACCCAGACCGGGTCCCACAAAGAGTCGCTTGGCCAGGGGGTCTTGGCGGTGACGAAGACAAGCTGGTTTGGGGGTGGCGGGGGCGTGTGGATGCAGGCGCCCACGTAAGGCACTAGCATGAAGCTGGTCACACCTTGCGCAGTGACGTCGAACGGGATGATGTACCCGGGCAGCTTGACCGCCTTGCCGTTCAGCCGGGTGTTCATCCGCCACGCGTTGCGGTCGTATTCGGGCACCCAGGTGTCATTGGCCTCGTCGATCTTGCCGGGGCCGATGATCTCGCCATAGGGCACGCCCTTGGGGATCAGGTCCGGCCATTCAATCACGCGGAACGGGCTGGCCATGGCCTGGCCTGGAAGCAGGGTTGCCGAAAGCATGGCCAAAACGGCCCGGCGAGAGGGATGCGTGCGTGTCATATCCTCACCATCATGCCATCGGACAGCGACAGGCGGTAGGCCCTGAGGGCCGGAAACAGGCTGACAAGTGCCGCCGCGCCGATCACACCTGCCAGAGTGGCCAGTTCCCGCCCGGTCGGCGGCGCGATCGGCAGCCAGAGGCCGAAGGCGCTGTCCACCACCGGCTGCGCCAACGCCAGCCCGGTGTAGAGGAGTGCGAGGCCCAGTAGTGCGCCCAAGGCGGCCATCAGCGCCGCTTCCAGCACCAGCAGGCCAAGGATGGTAGACGGGCGCGCACCCATGGCCCGCCAGATCGCCATTTCCCGCCGGCGTTCGTTGAGCGAGGAAAAGATCATTGCCATCATGCCCAAAAGGGCCGTCACCACAACCATCGCCGAGACGCCGATCAGCGCGGTTTCGGCCACGCCGACGATCTGCCAAAGCTCCTGCAAGGCGACACCGGGCAGGACCGCCAACAGCGGCTCTTCCGGGTAGGTGTTGATCCAGCGTTGCAGGCCGAAGATCTGCAGCCGCGACTTGACCCCGACCAGCGCGGCTGTCACTGCCGACGGCGACAGATCCATCTGACGTATCTGCTCGACCGGCGTGCTTTGGCCGGGGATCTGCGCGCCGGATTGCCAATCGACATGGATCGCCTCGATGGCCTCCAGGCTGACGATAACGGTCCGGTCCACCGGGGTGCCGGTGCGGTCGACGATGCCGGCCACGCGAAAGGGCTGATCGTCGTGGTGGGTGAACGAGGCCAGGCCATGCGACACGACGATCGGGGCGCCCACCGCATAGTCCAGCGTGGCCGCGACCTCGGCGCCGATGACGGCATCGTAAAGGTCGTTCAGCCCGTGGCCATCCCCGATCTCCAGTGACCTTCCGCCGCGATATTTGTAATGTTCGAAAAACGCCTGCGTGGTGCCCATGACCCGGAACTGGCGGTGGCTGTCGCCCAGCGATATGGGGACGATCCAGTCCACCTCGGGCCGGTTGGCGATATCCTGATAACTTTGCCAGGTCACGTTGTTGGTGGCGTTGCCGATCCGGAACACTGAATAGAGCAACAGCTGAACCGAGCCCGAACGCGGCCCGACGATCAGGTCGGTGCCAGAGATCGTGTCGGCGAAACTGGCCTTGGCACCCGTGCGCACCTTCTCGACGCCAAGGAATAGCGCGACCGACAGGGCGATGGCCAGCACCGTCATGCTGACGGTCAGGGCGCGCGCCAGCAAAGAGCCGAAAGCGAGGCGGAGGATCATGCAGCCTGCCTTTCGACAGAGGCGATGTCAGCGAGCCGCACCACCCGGTCGAACCGCGCGCCCAGCCGTTCGTCATGGCTGACCATCAACAGCGACGATCCGGCTGCCGCGATCTGGTCGAACAACAGGCCCAAAAACGCATCCTGCGCCGCCGCATCCAGTGCCGAGGTCGGCTCATCCGCGACGATCAGGGGCGGCTGCCCGATCAGGGCGCGTGCCACGGCGACCCGCTGTTGCTGACCAACGGAAAGGCGCCCGGCCTTGGCCTCGACAATATCCGAAGACAGTCCAAGCGCCGCGCAAAGCTTTGCCGCATCGCCTGCCTCGGATCGCTTGCGCCGCTCCGGCGCGAACTTCAGAGGCAGCAGGATATTGTCCGACACGCTGGCATAGGGCAGCAGGTTGAACTGCTGGAAGATGACTCCGATCCGCTCGGCCCGGAACCTGTCGCGCGCGCCGGCCCGCAGGGTGGCAAGGTCGGTGCCGGCCAGATCCACGCGTCCGGCATCGGCGGTGACGATCCCGCAGACCAGCGACAAGAGCGTGGACTTGCCCGACCCGCTTTCGCCCAGCAGAAGAACGCTTTCCCCGCGGTCCAGCCGGAACTCCGGCACCGAAATCCCGAAAGATGCCCGCCCCGGCCAGCGGAATCGGACGTCTTGCAGGGTCAGGGCCGGATTCGCCATCGCTACTCGAACGAGACTTTGGCGGCGTCTGGCGTCAGTTCCGCCGTGCCAGCGCCGGTCTCGGTCACGTATTGCACCTCGATCTCCTCGGCATTGGGGAACTGTTCGAAAAACGGGAAGCCCACACCGGTCAGCGCGTCCTCGTCATCGCAGGCAAAGCCGTAAGTCACATGAAATTCGCTATGCCGCGCCTCGTCCGCGTGGTCTTCGTGATCGTGCTCTTCGCCTTCGGCGTGGTCGTCGTCGTGCGTGTGGTCATCACCCTCGTGCATGTGCTCGTCGTCATGATCGCCGGTGTGCAAATGAGCCAGAACCTCGGTCAGGCGGCACCCCGCGCCCTCGGGCAAGGATACGATCTCTTCCGGAGTCAGAAATTGCCGGATCGCCGCAGCTACTGCCTCCTTGTCCTCGGCAGAACTCGCCTCATGCTCAAAGCCGACGATGTCCATGCCCGGGGACAGGATGTTGATCTCGATCGCCCCGTGTTCGACCGCGATCTCGACGGTGGAGACGCCGTGCACATGCGCGTCCAGTTCACGCGTGTCCTGCGCCAGTGCGGGCGTGGCGAGGGTCGTGGTGGCCAGGGCCAGATAAATCGGTTTCATGACAGGTCCTTTCAGGTTTCATTGATGAAGTCAGACGAGGGTCATTGCAACGCCCCTGCGACGATCGGGGCGTTCAATTCCGTGTGCTTTTGCGGCGCGGCCAGCGACAGGACATGATCCACTGTTGCGCCGACCAATGCCGCGTCGTGGCTGACCAGCATGATCGCGCATCCCTCGCCCTCGGCGGTTTCGGTCAGCAGGCCGATCACCTGCTTCTGTGTAATCGGATCGAGGCGCGACGTGGGCTCGTCGGCGAAGATGAATTTAGGGCGGACAAGCAGCAGGCGCAGAAGCGCGAGACGCTGAAGCTCGCCGCCGGATACTGCGCCCGGCTTGCGGCTCAGCAATACCGGCGCGAGTCCGAGGCGCGGCATCAGCGCGTCGATCTGGCATTGCGTTTGCCCGTGATGGCGGGCGACATCGGCCAAAGTGCGCCCCAGCGTCCGGTGCCGCGGAAAGGCGGCGACCGGATCCTGGTAAAGCTTCTGGAACGCGGTCGGCGGCAGGCCCGGAGCCCGTTCCACCCGCCCGGCGGCGGGCCGCACAAGCCCCAGAACCACATCGCCCAGCGTGGACTTGCCACAGCCCGAGGGGCCGGTGACCCCAAGAATGCGCCCCTCGCTGAGATCGAAGGAGATGTCAGAGAAAAGCTGGTTACCACCCCTCTCTGCCGCGAGGCCGGTCGCGGTCAGCACGGCGGCAAAGGCGGGCGGCTTGCGCCGGACGGCCCAGGTCTCGGGATCGGCGGCTATCAGTTCGCGGCTGTACTCCTTGGCCGGGGCGGCCATGACGGACCGCGTCACGCCGGCCTCCACCACCTTCCCCTCGCGCAGGATGATGATCCGTCCGCCGATCCGTCGCGCCAGCGCAAGGTCGTGAGTGATGACCAACAGCCCCCCGCCGTGCGCCAGTTCCGCAAGCAGCAGGTCGGCCACCTCGTCACGGCGCGCGGCGTCCAGTCCCTTGGTCGGCTCGTCGGCGATGACGATGCGCGCACCGCCCGCCCGCGCCGCCGCGATGGCGACGCGCTGTGCCATGCCGCCCGACAGCTGATGCGGATACCGGTCTTCGGCACCGCTCAGGCCCAGCCGCGCAAGATCCTCTTGCGCCTGCGCGCGTGCCTCGGCGGCGCCCAGCCCGCGCACCAGCCGGTGCGCCTCGCTTACCTGCGCGCCCGCCCTCATCAGCGGGTCGAGCGACAGCCACGGTTCCTGCGGCAGGACCGCGATCTCGCGCCCCCAGAGCGGGCGAAAACCCGCAGGCCGCGCGGCATCGAGCAACCGGTCGCCCAGAACCACGCGCCCTTTCGGCGAAAGGTCCTTGGGCAAGGTGCCCATGATGGCCTGTGCAAGCAGGCTCTTGCCCGAACCCGTCTCGCCCAGCACGACCAGCGGCTCGCCGGGGTCGAGATGCAGGGACACCGGGTGCAGGATCGGGGTGTCGCCTTCGGAGACGGTGATGTTCTCGGCACGCAGCAGGGTCATGTCTCACGGCTCCCGGCCAATAGTGTCAGTCCAAGCAGCAGCACGAAGGTCGCCACCACCGGCGACAGCAGCGCCAGCGGCGCCTCGCGCCAATAGGGCAGAAGCTCGACCATCATCAGGCCCAGTTCTGCCGTCGGCGCGCGCATCCCCACATGCACGAAGCCCAGCGCCGCGATGGCCATGATCGCCGTGGCCGTGCCAAAGGCGGCGGCGGTCAGCATCATCGGCGCGATCTCGGGCCAGATATGCGTGCGGAAGACATAGACCGGGCCGAACCCCAGCAGGCGCGACGCCTCGACAGCGGGCGAGGCCAGCGTGTCGCGCGTGGCGGCCCGCGTCAGGCGGAAGAACTCGATCCACAAGACCAGCGACAGCCCGGCCCAGAACCCCAGCGCCGTACCCGGTACGATCGCCAGCACGATCAGCACCAGCAGAAGCCCCGGCAAGGCCAAAAGCGCGTCGGCCAGGATTGTCAGGATCCGGTCGACCCAGCCACCCCGCGCCGCCGCCAATGTGCCCAGAACCAGCCCGGCAGCACCTGCGGTCAGGACCGCAGCGACGGCGATGACGGGCGACAGGCGCAGGGCATGGGCCAGCCGGTGAAAGATCGACCGTCCAAGGTGGTCATAGCCCAAGGGCGCGGTGGCGTCGGCCGCGCCCAGCGCCTGCATCAGCGATTGCGCGAAAGGGTCACCCGGCACGATTAACGGGCCGATCAGGGCAAAAGCGAGCACCGCCGCCACCAGCGTCGCGCCGGCAAGGCGCACGGCACGCCCCGCGGGACGCGGGACAACTACAGCATCACTCATGCCGCCCTCCGTGGATCGATCCGTTGCGTGACAAGGTCGATGACCGCGTTGATCACGACGAAGCTGAGGCCCAGAACCAACGCCGTGCCCTGCACCATCGGCACGTCCCGCGAAAAGATCGCGTGCACCAGCGCATGGCCGATCCCGGGCCATCCGAACACCGCCTCGACCACCACGACACCCTCGACCAGGGTCACGAATTGCAGGCCGAGATAGGTCAGCAGCGGCACCGACACGTTGCGCAGCCCGTGGCGCATCAGGGTCTGTCGCCGGCTGAGGCCTTTCCACCGGGCGAAGGCGTAATAGGGCATGGCACCCACCCTTGCCATCGCGTCCCGTGCGATGCGCGCGTTCACGGCGGCAAGGCCCAGCGCCAGCGCCAGCGCGGGCAGGATGAAGTGGCGTGCCTCGCCGTGGCCCGCTGCGGGCAGCAGTTTCAGTTGGACCGACAGGACCAGGATCAGGATCAGCGCCATCAGGAATTGCGGCGCCGCCTTCAGCCCCGTCGAGACGATCAGCAGGGCACGGTCCAGCACTCCGCCCGGGCGCAGGCCCGCCAGTATGCCCAGCGGCGGACCGATCAGAAGTGACAGCAGAACCGCCACCGCCGCCAGCGCGAGGCTGGCCCCCAACTGGTGGCCGATTTCGGCGATGACGGGATTGCCGGTCACCAGCGAGGTGCCGAAATCCAGCCGCGCGAGGTCGCCCAGCCAGCTCAGGAAGGCGGGCAGCGCAGGGCCGCCCAGCGCCAGTTCTTCGCGCACCGCGTCGGCGGCGGCGGTGTTGACATTGTCGTATCCATAGCGCCCGGCGGCGATGCGATAGGCCGCATCTCCCGGCAGGCTGCGCATCATGGCGAATGTGGCAGACCCGATCAGGACCGCCACCATCACCGCCTGAATGCCGCGTGAAATCAGTGTCTTCATTGTGCCAGCTTCAGGTCCTGCAATCCGAATGTCCGCTCCCACGGGTCGATCACGGTGCCTTCGACACCGGCGGCGACGGCGAGCGTCTGGCGGTACCAGGCGATCGGAATGATGGGCAGCTCGGTTTGCAGGATCTCGGCGATCCGCGCGCGCGCATCCTCGCCACCGTCACCGCGCCCGACACTACGGGCAATTTCCACGATCTCGTCGTTTTGCCAGCCCATCGCACCCCAGTCGCCGGTTGGCGCATAATCCGACAGCACGGTGCCCACCGGGTTGGGGATCAGGCCGAAGTTCCGCGCGATCAAGCTAAGATCGAGCGAGCCGTCGGCGTGCCCCGAACTGATCTCGCTGGAATTGGTGGTGTTGATGCTCAATTCCACCCCGACGGCCCGGAATTGCTGTTCCAGCACCGAGGCGACCAGCGGCAATTCGGGCCGGTCGGGATAGGTGGTGAGCGTCAGGGCAAACCGTTCGCCGTCACGGGTCAGGATGCCGTCGCCGCCCGCTTCCCAGCCAAGATCGGCCAGCAGTGCCTTGGCCGCTTCGGGATCATAGGCCAGCGGATCCAGCATCTCATCATGCCATTCTCCCACCGCTGGCGGGAACAACTGCGTGGCGCCTTCGGGGTAGCGTAGCACGGCCTTGGCGATGCCCTCGCGGTCAATCGCCAGTGACAGGGCCTGCCGCGCCTCGGGGTCCGACAGGAAAGGATGCCCGGCATTGACCTTGATCAGCAGCGTGCGCGGGATCGCGACGGAATGGACGGTGGTTGCATCCGTCGCCTCCAGCCGTGCGACCGAGGCCGGGTCCAGACCGAAGACAAAATCCGCCTCGCCGGATTCGGCCATCAGCGCGCGGGTCTCGACACGGCTGACAGCGGCATAGCTGACGTTGGGCACGTTGGGCGCAGAGCCCCAATAGTCGCCAAATGCCTCGGCCTTCAGGCTTAGCGGCGGGGCAAGGCCCGTGACCTTGTAGGGGCCGGTGCCGATGATCTGCACACCTGCGCCATCCGGTCCGTAGGCATTTGGCGCCAGGATCTGCGCGCTGTAATGGGCAAGATAGGCCGGAAGCGCGGCGAACGGTTCCGACATTTTGAACATCACCGCACCGTCGCCCGCCTCGACTGACTCGACCGGCGTCGAGGATAGCGGGCCGGGCTTGCCCTGGGCAATGTTCAGCGCGTTGACCACGGACTCCGGCGTCATCCCGCTGCCGTCGTGGAACATCACGCCGTCCCGCAGTGTGAAAGTCCAAGTAAGGCCGTCGTCTGACGTGGACCAGTCGGTCGCCAGTCCGGGCGTCAACTGGCCCTCGGGGTCGGCATTGGTCAGCGTTTCCGTCACGCCCATACGGGTGAAGATATAGCCCGAGGTCGAGGGTTCCGGTGACTGGATCTCGAACTGGGCCACAACATCGAGCGTGTCATCCGCCAGCGCGGGCGCTGTCGCCGCAAGCAGTGCCGCGGCGATCAGGGACAGGGTGCGTTTCATGGTCTTCGGTCCTTTCGTCTTTTCATGTCTCTATCGTGCTGATCGGACAGGTCAGCCTGTCGCGGGCAAGCGTGATCCGTTCCGCTCGGTCGAGCCGGGCCAGGATGGCGTCGGGCGGCTCACCCTCGGCCCGCGCCTTTTGCCAGATGCGGCGGCACTAGGCGGGCGACCACGCCAGCGCCGCTTGTCTCATCCAGTTGCGCAGCGGCGGCGGCAGGGCGTCGAAATCACGCATCGGGTCGCTACGTCTGCGGCGGCGCAGGCTTGTGGCGATGTTGCGGCTCATGACTCTGCATCCGGATCTGTGACCGGGTCCAGCGCCAGCATCAGACGGGTTTCGCCCGTGCCCTCTATCGGCGGAGAGCGGTGCAGAAGGTGCGGATCGGGTTGCGCCGGCCAGAGCGTACCGCGCATGACGAAAGGCGATCCTGTCGGCACCGTATGCACTGTGTCCGGCGCATCATCTCGCGCCACGCCGTATTGCGTGCCGGTGCCGCGATAGGTGCAGACCAGACGGGCCGTGACCCTGTCGATGTGGAACCGGCGACAGGCATTTGTCATCACCACGTCAAGCCGCAGGCGCAGCCACTTGGCACGTGTCATCTCGCCAAAGGTGGCCGCCAGCCCCGCGATATCGTCAATGAGGATCCGGCGCTCGGGTGCGTCGCTCAGTCCCGTCTCGTCGCACGCCAGTGTGACGGCCGAGTAAATCTCGCCCGGTCGCACGATGACGCGGGCTGCGGGGAGCATTTCGGCAGGAAGGGTCTCCAGCCAATCCAGCATGTATTCGGGAAGCCTGCGCTGGCAGATCACGCCACCGACACCCGGCAGCCTGATCGCGCCCATGTCCTCGGGGCCATTGACGCTCAGTACGCCCGACCCGGCCCCTTTTGGAACAATCGGATGCAGGGTCATGACGCCCTCCGCCACGCCGGGAACGGATCTGGCAGGTGGGGCAGGCTGTCGGGTCCCAGCGCCGCGCTTTCGGGCACGAGCGCCGCGTCCAGCCGCGCCTTCAGCGCAGGCCAGTCAATGCCTGCCCCGATGAACACGATTTCCTGCCGGCGGTCGCCCCACGGCTCTTGCCAGTGCGCCCGCAGGTACTCCTGCGCGCCGGCATGTTCGGGATGCCGCTCCTTTGGCACCGTGGCCCACCATTGGCCCAGAGGGGTGACCGAAGACAGAGCCCCGGCCAGCGAATATTCCGCCACCCAGTCGGGCCGCGTGGCAATCCAGAAATGTCCCTTGGCCCGGATGACGCCCGGCAGGTTGCCGTTCAGCACCGCCATGATCTTTTCCGGCTCGAACGGCTGCCGCGCGCGATAGACGAAGGACGCAACGCCGTACTCCTCGGTTTCGGGCACGTGGTCGGCAAAGCCGTAAAGCTCCTTGGCCCACATCGGGTGCTCATGCGCCTTCTCGAAATCGAAAAGGCCAGTGTCGAGGATGGCGTCCGCGGCAACGTCCGAATGATCTGTCTCGATGATCCGGGCGTCGGCGTTCAGGCTGCGGATGATCTTGCGCGCCGCATCGGTGCGCTCAGGTCCCGCGTCGCTGATCTTGTTCAGGACGACCACGTCGGCGAACTCGATCTGGTCGGTCAGCAGGTGAACCAGCGTGCGCTCGTCGGCCTCGCCCAAGGTCTCGCCCCGGTCGCTGAGGAAATCGTGGCTGGAATAATCCTCGAGCAGGTTCACCGCGTCGACCACCGTGACCATGGTATCGAGACGCGAGACATCCGACAGGCTGTCGCCCGCCTCGTCGCGGAAATCGAAGGTGGCGGCCACGGGCAGCGGCTCGGAAATGCCGGTCGATTCGATCAGCAGATAGTCGAAACGTCCTTCGCCGGCGAGCCTGCGGACCTCGTCCAGAAGGTCGTCGCGTAGGGTGCAGCAGATACAGCCGTTGCTCATTTCCACGAGCGTCTCGTCCGTGTGGCTGAGGTTCGCGCCGCCTTCGCGCACGAGGTCAGCGTCGATGTTCACCTCGGACATGTCGTTGACGATCACGGCGACACGTCGCCCTTCGCGGTTGTTCAGGACGCGGTTCAGGAGCGTCGTCTTTCCGGCGCCAAGAAAGCCGGAAAGCACCGTGACGGGGAGACGTGAATCATTAGCTTTTTCCATGTGTGCTTCTGTTTGGATGTGGGCCTTGTGTTCGCTTGAGGATTGCCATGTCAGCATCCGGGCAGCCCTTAGCGACGAAGAACCTGCCCAAAATGCTTCGGTCGCGTGTGTCTCTTTGGCTGTCGTGCGACAGTTTCCATCTGAAGCTCTTTCAGGTCGTCTCATGTTTCTGCCCGTGCCGGTCTGCCGAGCTGGTTCTAGGTGATGCGCATAGTGATACTATATAACATAACAACGTTATCTTATATCAATTCGAGAAACACAAGCAGCAGAATGCCGGCACGGTCCAATTCCACCTTCAACTTAAGCTACGGTTCAAGTTAATTGCGGTCATCGCGTGTCTGCGACCTATGTCGAGTTTCCAAAGGTTCGGTCGGATACTCAAAGAGGTGATCCTCGAGTGTTGCAAGGTATGGGCATCCCGCCACAGTTCGATGATGAAAGCGAGGCTTGGTGTCCTGACGTGCCGGACCATCGCCTATCGGTCTAGCAGATGCGCTTGTTTTGTTTCCTGAAACACCAAGTCAAGGAACAGGGCGGCGACATCAATGTTGTTTTCCAAGTCCGCGTTCTTCCCGCCGACCACTTCCAACATCTGCTTGAAGGTACTATTCCCGCTGAACCCATCAGCCTTCGCCTGGTTAAGCAAAGTTCGCGAGTCCATTGACGCTTAGGTGACGTCGCGGTTCAGGCAGTCAACGATGAATTTGGTGTAATCCTCAATCGAGACCAAGCCTCGGTCTTTTGCGAGAAGTAGAACAGGCTGCAGCCAACTCGATCCGACCTCAAGCGCGGCTGCCGTCCACTGTCGCAACCCTTGATCCTTTGATAGCAGCAGCAAACCATTCCCCTCATCCTCTCCATCACCAATCCCCTTCTCGCGGCCAGTGTAATGGCCCGGTTGTACGGGGGAAGGACACAGGCGCCAGGACCAGAAATCGTAGTCAGCTCGTGCATCGGATGCCGATCTGTGGTCTAATGTGCCCACGAGACTTGATCGGCGCGCAGAAAGGCGGCAGTGTCAGATCGAAAGCTTACTGCTTGGGGAATGTCGGGTTACGTTTATGGCTAGACTTCCAATATTGTTTGATACGACGTTCTTTTATTCGACGACAAAGAGATTTTTGGTATGGCACAACCGAACGGTGTCTATATAACGCGTCCCGCTCTGCCGCCTTTGGACGAGGTCATTGTTCATCTCGAGCGCATCTGGGAAACGCATAAACTAACGAACAATGGTCCTATGGCGCAAGCCCTCGAAGCGCAGCTGTGTGATAGCCTCGGTTTGACACATCTCAGTCTGACCTCGAATTGCACACTTGGTCTGATCGCTACTCTGAGGGCGCTCGACATCCGCGGCGAGGTCATCACGACGCCGTTTTCCTTTGTCGCGACCTCGAATGCCATCGTCATGGCTGGTGCAACGCCGGTCTTCGCGGATATAGACCCGATCTCTCTCAACCTTTCGCCTCGCACCGTGGCAGAGAGCATCACCGAGTGTACCTCTGCAATCGTGGCTGTGCACAGCTACGGACATCCGTGCGACATTGAAGGCCTGCAAGCGATTGCGGACGAGCATGGAATCCCGCTAATCTTTGATGCAGCGCATTGCTTTGGAGCGCGCCTGCACGACCGCAGCTTGCTGGATTTCGGCACCTGCTCGGTGGTGAGTTTCCACGCAACGAAGGTTTTCAACACCTTCGAGGGCGGCGCGGTGATCACACGTGATCCTGAGATCAAGAATACGGTCGACCGGCTCATCAACCATGGCATCGACGATGAATTCAACACCCCCGACATCGGACTCAATGCGAAAATGAGTGAGTTTCACGCGGCAATCGGTCTCGCGCAGCTGCCCTATGTCGCGGACGACATCGCCCGGCGTGGTGCCCTGGTCGCGCGGTATCTCGAAGCGCTGAAGGAGATCCAAGGGCTTTGTCCGGTGCGACCGATGCCCGAGCATCTGGTGCCGAATAACTATATGTTTCCAATCGTGGTCGACGCCGCGTATCCGCTTTCGCGCGATGAGCTCTTCGAGCGATTGAAGCGCGAAGGCATTTTCGCACGCATGTATTTCTTTCCGCTTATCTCGGATTTGCCGTCGTTTCGGGACATGCCATCGGCCGCTCGGGACATGCTGCCGGTGGCAGTCCACACTGCGAACCGCATCCTTTGCCTGCCGCTGTTTCCGGATCTCGAGACCAAAGCGCAGGATCGGATCATCGATCTTCTCCGCGCGCCATGAGGCTCAATACTGATTTGCTCGTGTGGGGCATGCACCGAACGCGAACCGCACGCCGACTTTCTGTGGAAGAGGTCGCCAGCGACAGCTGGGAAATATCACCCGAGCACAAAGCCGCGTCTCCGCCCGCGATCTTTCTCGAAGGCGCGCTGGACAAAATCACCGCCTTTTCCCCCTGGACGTCGTGGGAGTACGAGAAACCCCGCGTGCATGGCGAGACGATCCTTCATTCAGCGACGGTCGCCTATCTGCTGCGTGACGCGCGGCTCAATGGTGCTTGGCTCTATTGCGGCGCACACAAGGGAGAGCGTGGGTTCGGCGAAGAACGGCTGCTCAACACGCACCGATCCAAGCGCATGCGGCTCAGCCGCGCGCATCTGGTCTCGAACAGTCCCGGCAGCAATTTCTTCGGTAATTTTGTGCTCGATGATTTCCCACTGGCCTTGCTCCCGGATCCCGAAGAAACGCCGATTGTCCTTGAAACGAAAGTCTACGAGCACGAAGCCGGCTATCGGCAGTTGCTCGACCTGCCGCGACCGCAGGTGGTGCACCTCGCGCGCGCGGACGAACTCGTCGTTTATACTGATTTCGCTCAGAATGCCTCCAAGCGCAGCCGCTATGACACGCTTCGCAAGCGTCTGCGCACCGCGCTGGACACCGCCGATGAAAAGCGGATTGGTCTCGTATATCTCAAGCGCGGGGCGACCGGAGAGTCTCGGCTTGTGGCAAACGAACCGGCGCTTGAGGCTCATCTGGAAAAGCGCGGTTTCGAAATCGTCGAGCCGGCCCGGCTGAGCGCGGAGGAGACCTCACGACGCCTGCTTGACGCGCGTCTGATCGTCAGTGTCGAGGGCAGCCACTTGTCGCATGCGATCTACAGCATGGCTGGCGACGGCGCTTTCCTTGTGCTTGAGCCTCCAGACCGTTTCGCCACACCATACAAGGAATTCGCAGACTGCATGGACATGCGCTTCGCTTTTCTCGTCGGAGATCCGGCCGAGGGCGGCTTCAGCGTCGATCTCGATGATCTCGACCGGCTTTTGGATAGGCTCGCATGACAACCGGATCAAGACCCACCGACCTCGTCCTAATGCCGATCCTCAAGGCACACCGGACAGAGCAGGGGCGTTTGGTGGTAACGCAGAAATACGTGGACGGGGCCAACGAGTATGCGAAATCCTGGCCGGGAACGGTGATCAGCCTTTTCAAGCTCTCGGACAAGCCTTCGTCGGACATGGACCATGTCGAGGTAGACGGGCAGGACGGGTCGCACCGGATCGAGCTTTTGCCGCGATCGCCAGCCGAGCTTGCGGAACGACTTAAATCCGCTGCTCTGGTTGTAGGTTCACTTTCGCCACAAGAAAAGTCGACTACGGATTTATGTAACCGGATCGGGGTGCCGGTTGTTCAGGTGTCGGAATATACGCTGAAGACCGAATGGCAGATCATCGACGCCCAAGTCGCCAACCCGATCGTGGCCATGAGGCGCAAGCAGTGGGCGTGGAAAACGGAACGCGTTAGGCGACGCCTCATCAAACTTTCCGCCGGTCTTCAGTGCAATGGTACGCCCACATTCGACGCCTACCGTCCAATCTGTCCGGAAGCATTCCTTTATTTCGATAACCGAGTACGCGAGATGGATGTGATTACGCCTCAGGAGCTACGGCGCAAAGCCGAACAACTGCGCCAGGGCGCGCCGTTGCGACTTGTTTTCGGGGGGCGGTTCGTGCCGATGAAGGGCGCGCTGTACCTGCCCGAGGTCGCCCGAGAGCTGCGCGATCACGGCGTGCCCTTCCAGCTTGCGATCTATGGAACGGGTCCCGACGAGCCTGCCCTCCGAAGTGCGATCGAGCGTTATGCGCTACAGGATCACGTGACCATCCATGCACCGATCGATTTTCGCAGCGGCTGGGTACCTTTCCTCAAGGAGGTCCCGGATCTTTTCGTGTGTTGCCATCCTCAGGGAGACCCGTCGAGCACGTATTCAGAGGTCAGTTCGTGCGGCGTGCCCATAGCCGGGTTTGACAACGAAGCGTTCTGCGGCTTCCAGCGATTGTCTGGGGCTGGGTTTCTCGCGCCGATGAAAGATGCCGGGAAGCTTGCGCAGGTCATCGCAGAGCTGCACGCCGACCGTGAGCGCCTAGCCATCGCCGCTCAGAAGGCACGCGCCTTCGCGATCCAGCATAGCTTTGAGGCGACGTTCAAGCGGCGCACCGAGAACTACATATGCAAGAGTCTATTGACCAAAACCTGATCCAGTCGGGAGAGGCACGATTAGCCTCTTCGATCTGTTGCGATTTGTCCTCGTGCCCTCGAATCTCTTTTTTCTGCTCGGGATCTTGGGGCCTGCGCTGTTGGTGCTTCGCAAGCTCGCATCCGGGCGTTTCTGCATCGCTCTTTCGATGGCTGGGTTCCTGATTTTCGGCTACACGTCGGCCGGCGAAGGTCTTGTTGCCCCTCTGGAACAGCGGTTCGTCGCGGCGGATCCGGACGCCGCCGCGCCGCCCGTCGGGATCGTGGTGATCGGCAGCGGCGTGTCCGAAGTCTATGCCGGAACGACCGGATCGCCGGTGGGGTTCCGCGACGGGGCGGAAACGGTGTTTGCAGCAACCTTTTTGGCACGCCAATTTCCCGAGGCACGTGTCATTGTTAGCGCGGGTCATGGCGGAAACTTTCCGTTTGAACCCTTGCGCGAGGCAGATGGCATGAAACGGCTGATGGTCCTCTTCGGCGTCTCCGAAGACCGCATCGAAGTGGACGGTCTCTCAGCCTCGACCCAAGATCGCATACAGAACTCGATCGCGCTCATGCAGCAGGACAAAGACAAAACTTGGTGGCTTGTAACCTCCGCCGCGCGCCTGTCGCGCACGATCGGCGTGTTTCGGGCCAACAAAGTCGAACCGGTACCTTACCCTGTAGACTACCGCTGGATTCCGCCCTTTGATCCGCTTTATTTCTATGAGTTTACCGAGGGGCTGGACATGACAGATAGAGCAGCCAAGGAATGGCTGGGCCTCGCGTAGTACAAGCTTTCGGGAAAGACAGAGGAGTTCTTCCCGGGACCCTGAGGCACATCGCGTGCGAGAGACCGGGAGCAAGCCCTGGGTCAGACCTCAAACCCAATCGCTGGTGAAATCCTTTGGAGTCATAAGGATATCTCGGTCGACCTTGGTGACGTCCTGATGACCGCAGAGCGCCATGGAGACGTCCAGTTCCTTGTGGATGATCTTGAGTGCCTCGGTCACGCCCTCTCGACCCATCGCGCCGAGCCCGTAGGTGAAAGCGCGTTGAATCAATACCTATATGACCAAGTCCCCGCTCATCGCGGATTGCTGTATGCGCGTTCTTTTTCCAATAGACCCTGCCGCCTCTAATCGGCCCCAGAAGTTAATCAACGCCTTGATCCGTGTTGGCATCACGCCAGAACTGCCCAAAAAGGCTGCTTCGTGCTTGTGCTAAAACCTTGATTTTGGAAATCAGATTTTCATCAACTGACAAACCGCCTTGACTCCCGACCGACCCGCCTATGAACCTCGGGTATGCCAGACGCCTACACAACGGAGGCAATCACAAACGCCGAACACTCCGCTAGACCGGTAACCGGCACGCGGTGTGTAACGGAAAATTCGCGTGCTATCAGCACAACCGGGCGGTCATTTGAAAGCCCGGTGAGGTGACCATCGCGAACAGCAACAGGGAGACTTAGATGAAAAAGACACTGACAGCCTCAATTCTGTACCTCGGGCTTGCGCTGCCGACAGTGGCACAAGACACTGGCGGCCGGCTTGACATCGTGGTGCAACCCGAACCGCCCAGCCTGATGCTGGGTCTCGTGCAAAACGGACCGACGCAGCTGGTTGCGGGCGACATTTACGAAAGCCTTCTGCGCTATGACACCGACCTGAACCCGATGCCGTCGCTGGCCAAGTCGTGGGAGATTTCCGACGATGCGCTAACCTACACTTTCACTCTTCAGGACGGGGTGACTTGGCATGATGGAGAGCCTTTCACTGCCGAGGATGTGGTGTTTTCGGTCGACACCTTCCTGCGTGAAACCCATGCGCGACTTCGGGTCAGCTTGGAACACGTTGAATCCGTGACCGCGCCGGACGATCACACCGTCGTCTTCAAGCTGAAGAACCCTTTTGGCCCATTCATCGGCGTCTTCGAGGCCGGAACCATGCCGATGATCCCCAAGCATATCTACGAGGGGACAGATTTCGCCAACAACGAAGCGAACAACACGCCGATTGGTACCGGCCCGTACAAGTTCAATGAGTGGGAGAAAGGTAGCTATATCCACCTCGTGAAGAACGAGGATTACTACCTGGACGGACAGCCCTATCTGGACGAGGTGTTCTACCGCGTCATTCCCGACGCCGCCTCGCGTGCGGTAGCGTTCGAGAATGGCGAGGTCGACGTGCTGCCCGGTGGCTCTGTCGAAAACTGGGACGTGAAACGCCTGACCGAGATGGAAGGCGTCTGTTCCACCGGCCAAGGGTGGGAGTATTTCGCGCCCCATGCGATGGCGTGGATGAACAATCGCGAAGGGGCCACGGCAAACAAGGATTTCCGCAAAGCTGTGATGTACGCCATGGACCGCGAGTTCGTGAAGGATGTGATCTGGAACGGGTTCGGTACGGTCGCCACCAGTCCGGTGTCGTCCAAGACGAATTTCTACACCGACGACACGATCATGTACGACCATAACCCCGACAAGGCACGCGAGCATCTGGAGGCCGCAGGCTATGACGGGGAAGCCGTGCGCATCCTGCCTTTGCCCTACGGCGAGACATGGCAACGCTGGGCCGAGGCGATGAAGCAGAACCTTGAAGAGGTGGGCGTCAACGTCGAAGTGGTGGCGACCGACGTCGCCGGCTGGAACCAGAAACAGGCCGAGTGGGATTTCGATATCGCCTTCACCTACCTCTATCAGTACGGCGATCCGGCCTTGGGTGTCGCGCGCAGCTATCTTTCGTCCAACATCGCCAAGGGCAGCCCTTGGAACAACGTCGCCGGCTATGAAAACCCAGAGGTGGACGAGATGTTCGCCGAGGCTGCCACGGCAGCCACCCCGGAAGAACGCCAGGAAATCTATTCCAAGGTGCAGAAGCAACTTGTTGATGACGTGCCGGTTGCCTGGCTGCTGGAGATCGAGTTTCCAACGATCTATCGCTGCGATGTGCAGGACCTCGTGACCACCGCCATCGGTGTGAATGACGGATTGCGCGACGCGTGGGTCGAGCAATAAATCCGGATAAGCATGCAGAGCTGGCCCGAAATCACCCGGGCCAGCCTCCATTCGGCCCCTGACGCCAATCGCGAACCGAGCAGGCCCAGACAATGAATCTTGCCGCCGCCATATTTGGCCGCACCGCCAAAGCCGTCATCACGCTTTTGCTGGTTGTCGTACTGAATTTCTTCCTGATCCATGCCGCCCCAGGCGACCCAGCCATGGTCATGGCGGGCGAGGCAGGCGCCGCGGACGAACAATTCATCCAACAACTGCGCCGTCAGTTCGGGCTGGATCAGCCGCTTTATGTACAGTTCTGGAACTACGTCTCAGGCGTCGTGCAACTGGACCTCGGCTACTCCTATCGTCAACAGATGCCCGTGCTGGACCTGATCCTGGACCGGTTGCCCGCGACGCTGTTACTTACGATGACCGCCTTTGGCATGTCCCTGCTTCTGGGGATCGTGTTCGGCCTTGCCGCCGCCGCACGGCAGGGCAAATGGAGCGATACTGCGATCACCACCATGGCATTGCTGTTTTATGCCACACCGCTTTTCTGGGTAGCGCTGATGGCCGTCGTGCTGTTCTCGGTGCATCTGGGCTGGTTCCCGGCCTTCGGATACGAAACCGTCGGCGCTGAATACACCGGCATGACCGCTGTGCTGGACCGGCTGAAACACCTCTTCCTGCCGGCGCTGACGCTGGGGCTGTTCTTCATGGCAGTTTACCTGCGGATGACCCGGTCCTCGGTTCTCGAAGTCAGCCAGATGGATTTCGTCAAGACGGCCCGCGCCAAGGGTCTGCGCGAGGGAACAATCCGGCGTCGTCACATACTGCGCAATGCCCTCTTGCCCGTCGTCACACTGGCCGGTCTTCAGGCGGGGCAACTGGTGGGCGGTGCCGTTCTGACCGAGACCGTGTTCGCATGGCCCGGCATCGGTCGCCTCATGTTCGAGAGCCTGACCGCACGGGACTACAACACACTCCTCGGTGTGTTCCTTGTCTCGGCGGCCATGGTGATCGCCTTCAACATAATCACCGATATCGTGTATCGGCTGATTGATCCGCGGATTTGAGGAAGCACGCATGATCGATTTCCTCAAAAGATTCTCCCGCAACCGGGGTGCGGTGATCGGCGCGATGATCCTGACCTGCGTCGTTCTCCTGGCCATCTTCGCGCCTCTGATTTACCCAGAAAGCCCGTGGAAGATGGTGCAACGCCCCTTTCTCGAACCGTTCAGCACCGAGGGCTTTCCCTTGGGCACCGATACGTTGGGCCGCGACGTGGCGGCGGGGTTGGTGCATGGCGCGCGCGTGTCGCTGATCGTGGGGCTGGTGTCGACCCTGGTGGCGCTGTTGATCGGCGTACCGCTGGGGGCGTTCGCGGGCTTCTACGGAGGGCTAGTGGATGACGGCGCCATGCGCTTTACCGAATTTTTCCAGACGATCCCGAACTTCGCCCTCGCCATCGTCCTGGTCGCGATCCTCGAACCGACGCTGCCGACGATCACGCTGGCCATCGCCATTGTCAGTTGGCCGCCCGTCGCCCGCCTCGTGCGGGCCGAGGTTCTGTCGTTGCGCAAGCGGGAATTCGTCGATGCCGCACGGCTGGCTGGACTATCAAACGCCCGTATTCTCTTTGGACATATTCTGCCCAATGCGATGTCACCGATTATCGTCATGGCCTCCTTGATGGTGGCAACGGCGATCCTGCTGGAAAGCTCGTTGTCCTTCCTGGGGTTGGGGGATCCAAATATCATGAGCTGGGGCTACATGATCGGAGCCGCACGAACGGTGATCCGCACGGCCTGGTGGCTAAGCTTCATTCCGGGCGTGGCGATCCTGCTGACGGTTCTGGCCCTGAACCTCATTGGCGAGGGGCTGAACGACGCCCTGAACCCCCGGCTGGCAAGAAAGGGGCGCTAAGATGGAGACCGTTCTGTCGATCCGCGATCTGGCTATATCCCTGCCGCCCGGAGCGGACCGGGACTATGCCGTTCAGAGCGTGAACTTTGACCTGAAGTCCGGTGAAATCCTCTGTGTCGTTGGCGAATCCGGGTCGGGCAAATCCATGACCGCCAACGCCCTAATGGGGCTGCTGCCCGATCAGGTTGAGGTCGCCCAAGGCTCTGCCGAATTCGAAGGGAGCGACCTTCTGGCGATCCCGGACAACGAAAGGCGCAAACTGCGCGGAGACCGGATCGGCATGATCTTCCAGGAGCCGATGACAGCGCTTAATCCGCTGATGCGCATCGGCGACCAGATTACCGAGGTTTTCGAGGCACATAACCGCCATAGCTTGGCCCAGCGTCGCGCCAAGGCGCTGGACCTTGTCCGCGAAGTTGGCCTGCCCGACCCCGAGAAGATCATCCGAGCTTACCCGTTCCAGTTGTCGGGCGGGCAACGGCAACGTGCGATGATCGCCATGGCCTTGGCCCTCGATCCCGCAATCCTGATCGCCGACGAGCCGACAACCGCTCTGGACGTCACCACACAGGCCAAGATCCTTGACCTTATCAAGACCATCCAGTCTCGGCACGGCATGGCTGTGATGTTCATCACCCATGATTTCGGCGTGGTCGCCGAAATCGCGGACCGCGTGATCGTGATGCGCTTTGGCGAGATCGTCGAACAAGGCGCTGCGCGCGAGGTTCTGGCCAATCCGCAACACGCCTATACCAAAGCTCTGCTGGAAGCGATCCCGTCCGATCACGTCCCGACGCCGGAGCCTGTGCGCGCGCAGCCGGTGCTGGAAGTCCGCAACTTGCGCAAGACCTTTGTCACCTCGGGCGGGCTGTTCAAAGCTTCCCGCAGCGTGACCGCAATCGACGATGTCTCTTTCACGATCGCACGCGGCGAGGTCTTGGGGATCGTCGGAGAGTCCGGCTCGGGCAAGTCCACCGTGGGTCGTGCAATCGTTCGGCTGGTGGAGGCTGACAGCGGCGAAGTCATCCTTGACGGCCAAGACATGAACAGCCTCACGTCCCAGGAGCTACGCCACGCCCGCTGCCGGGTTCAAATGATTTTTCAGGACCCTTATGCGTCACTTAATCCGCGCAAGAAGATCCTTCATGCGCTCTCCGAAGGCCCCATAGTGCAAGGCGTGTCCAAAGAGAAAGCCCACGCCCGCGCACGTGAACTGCTAGAAGTCGTCGAGTTGGATGCCGGCGCCGCCGACCGATTTCCACACGAGTTTTCCGGCGGACAGCGACAGCGCATCGGGATTGCCCGGGCCTTGGCGATGGATCCAGATCTTATCATTGCGGACGAGGCGGTTTCGGCGCTTGACGTCTCCATCCAGGCCCAAGTGCTGGACCTTTTGCGGGACCTGCAAAGCCGACTGAATCTTTCGCTCATGTTCATCACCCATGACATGCGCGTGGCGGCCCAGCTGTGCGATCGGGTGGCCGTGATGCAAAAGGGCAAGCTGGTGGAGATAGGCCCGGTGGCCGAGGTGTTTCTCGATCCCAAAGAGGACTATACGCGCAGCCTTCTGGCGGCCGTGCCCGGCACGAGATGGGATCGACAATTGGCATGAGCGATCCTTGGATAAGGATCAATCCAGATCGCAGCGTCGTCCAAAGCAGCAGGGTTTCAAGATACAAGGTTCGACACTTCGGCGCCACATTCAGAAACGCCTTGGCAATCGGAGAAGGCGGATACACGAAGTAATGATTTTTTGGGCATGTCTCGTTGACCAACTCCCTTGAGAGTCCGCTAATTTAGGTTAGCTTTGGTCACGTTTTGGTCTTCCTTTGACCGGTTAGCATATTCGTATGGCGTCAGG
>NZ_LAXJ01000025.1 GCF_001441615.1 Roseovarius atlanticus | reverse complement strand
CAACCCGCTGAACATTCCGGTGGGACCGATCCTGTCCACGAAGGAACTGATCGAGGACGAGGGGCTGCGCGCCACCGGCACGATCGTGGATGTGGACCATCCCAAGCGCGGCAAATACGCGTCGGTGGGCTGTCCGATCAAGCTGAGCGACAGCCCGGTGGACGTGACCCGCTCGCCGCTTCTGGGCGAGCACACGGTGGAGATCCTGCGCGACGTGCTGGGCTACGAGGGCGATGAGCTGCAGGCGGTGCTCGACAGCGGCGCCGTCGGCGACCCGCAGAAAACCGCGGCGGAGTAGGTCCGCGCCAGGAAGGGCAGGCCAAAATGCGGACTGCCCTTCAGATATTTCTTGAAGTAATACCTGAGCTTCGACGTTTAAAGATTTGATGTATCAAGTATAAACGTTCAAAGTGACCTCTGTTTCCTTCGCCGCTCTTGCCAGTCGGGTTGCCAGGGCGAAGAAATCCTTGCAATGAACGCGGACATGCTATTTGGTGCCTTGGTGCGCAATTTTGTTTCGCGCAACGGTATGTGTATGCAATAAAATACCATTGCATACCGCGATAGCTGATTGGGAGGATCGGCTCAAGTCCGGCCAAGACCGGAAACCATTAGGGAGGAATATCATGAAGACCTTTAAGCTACTTGTTGCAAGCGCGTCCGCGCTGGCGTTGACGGCGCCGGCGGCGCTGGCGGAATGGCAGCCGCAAAAGCCGGTCGAGTTCATCATCATGGCCGGCACCGGCGGTGGCGCGGATCAGATTGCGCGCCTGTTGCAGGGCCTCATTCAGAAGAAGGACCTGAGCCCGCGGCCGTTCATTCCGATCAACAAGCCGGGTGGATCGGGGGCCGAGGCGCTGCGGTATCTGCAGGACAAGGCGGGTGACAACCACGTCGTGATGATGACGCTGAACAGCTTCTACACCACGCCGATCATCCAGGAAGATCTGGGTGTCGACGTGACCGAGTTCACGCCGATCGCGCTGATGGCGATGGACACGTTCCTGCTGTGGGTCAACACCGACCGCGAGGACATCACCGACCTCGAGAGCTTCAACGCGACGGTGTCCGAAGCGGGGCTGGACTGGAAGGTCGGCGGCACGGGATCGGGCCAGGAAGACAGCGTTCTGACCGCGATGATGGAAGCCGAGTTCGGCTATGACGTGACCTATATCCCGTTCCCGGGCGGTGGCACGGTGGCCAAGAACCTTGTTGGAAATCAAATTGATAGCACCGTGAACAACCCTGCCGAGCAGATGGAGTTCTGGCGCGCGGGCAACACCAAGCCGCTGGTGCAGTTCACCGCCGAGCGGATGCCGGCCTTCCCGGACGTGCCGACGGCCAAGGAGCTGGGCGTGGAGATCGAGTACTACATGCAGCGCTCGGTCAACGGCCCGCCGGACATGGATCCCGAGGCGGTGGAATGGTACACCAACCTCTTCCAGGAGCTGTTCGACAGCGAGGAATGGCAGTCCTACTGCAAGTCCGACGGCCTGACCTGCGACGCGATGATGAAGGGTGAGGACCTTGCCACGTTCCACGAGAACCAGAAGGTCGCACATGAAAAGCTGATCGCAAAGGTCGGCGCAACCGCGATCACCGGCGAGTAAGCCGGTCCGGTTTCGGCATGACAGTTTCGGGGGCGGTGCAGGGAATGCGCCGCCCCTTTTGCGACTCGAAGGTAAACGGGCGCAGGGCGCCGCAAACCGCGTCGGTATCGTGTCGGTATTTGTGTCGGTATCGCGACGGTGCCGGCGTCCGGCGCCCGATATGAACGGGGCGCGCGGTGCAAAAGTCTTTTGAAGACTTTTGCCAAGACTTTTTCACGAAAAGTCTTGGCCCGGTGGCCGGGACGGGATCGCCGGTTACGGGCGCAGGAGGATCTTGCCGCGGTGTGTGGCGGATTCCATCAACTCGTGGGCCGCCGTCGCCTCCTCAAACGGAAAGACCTTGTGGGTATAGGTGCCGACCGTGCCCTCGGCCAGAAGCGGCCAGACCTTTTCCAGCAGATCCTGCGCCACGCGGGTCTTGAACGTGTCGGGCCGCGAGCGCAGGGTCGAGCCGGTATAGACCAGCCGCTTGAGCATCACCGGCATCAGGTCGATCTCCATCTTCGAGCCACCGTTGAAGGCCAGTTGCACGATGCGGGCGTCGGCATGGGCGGCCTTGATGTTGCGGGCCACGTAATCGCCGCCGATGATGTCGAGGATCAGGTTGGCGCCGCCCGCTTCGCGGACGATTGGGACGAAATCCTCGGTCTTGAAATCGATGGCGCGTTCGGCGCCGAGTTGCGTCACGTAGTCGATGTCATCCTTGCCGGTGCAAGTGGTGAAAACGCGCATATCCAATGCACGGCCCAGTTGGATGGCGGTGGAGCCGATGCCGCCCGCGCCGCCATGCACCAGAAGCAGGTCTTGCGGCGCCGGGGGCGTGTCGAGAAAGAGGTTGGACCAGACGGTGAAATAGGTCTCGCACAGGCCGGCGGCGTCGGTTTCGTCGAGCCCTGCGGGGATGGGCAGGCAATGGGTGGCGTCGACGGCCACGTATTCGGCATAACCGCCGCCGTTGGTCAGCCCGCAGATCGCGTCGCCCACGGCCCAGCCCGAGACGCTGTCACCGAGCGCCGCGACCTTGCCAGAGACTTCGAGCCCCAGAAGGTCGGACGCGCCCTTGGGCGGCGGGTAGTGCCCGCGGCGCTGAACGAGATCGGGGCCGTTCACACCCGTTGCGGTGACCTTGATGAGCACCTCGGAGGCGGCGGGCTGTGGCACGGGGCGTTCGCCCAGTTCCAGCACCTCGGGTTTGCCGGGTTCGCGCATTTCCACGGTTTTCATTGTCTCTGGCAGCATGGGATCGTCCTTTTCCTGTCGTTGACCCTGAATGTGCATTTTAACCCAGGGGTTTCAACCGGATTGGGCAGATTGGCCGCTGGCGGTGCGGTGGCACGGACAGACGGGTCTGGCCGCTATTGCAGGCTGCTGCGGGCAGGTCGCTGACGCGCGAGGTCCTCTCTTTGCCGTGTTGGCGCACCGCCAAGGGAACGGAACGAAAAACCGGCCTCATCTGTTTTCCGGTCAGAGATCGGAGGGCAAGCTTGCAAACGCTGACACGCATCGCCTCGGCCGGTTCGGCGGCCACTGCCATCGCCTTCGGGCCTGCGCGGGTCGGCTTTGGTCTGTTCCTGCCGCAATTTCGCGATACCTTTTCGATCTCGACCAGTACTGCGGGGATGATCTCGAGTCTTGGCTTTGCCGGATTCCTGATTGGACTTTTCTGTTCCTACAAGCTGATCGCTCTTGCGGGGCCGCGCGTGCCCGTTGTCTGCGGTATGGTTTTCGCAACGATTGGCCTTGCCATGGTCGCTGTTGCCCCCGATCCCATCGTTCTTGCCGTTGGTGTAGCGCTTGCCAGCGCCAGCGCCGGTTTTTCGTGGACGCCGTTCAACAACGCCGCACAACGCGTTCTGTATGATCGCGACCGGCCCGAAGCGTTGGCGGCCATCAGTTCGGGCACCGCGATAGGTGTTCTGCTGTCCGGTGTTCTTGCGCTGGTGGTCGCCGTGTCGGGCTTTGGGTGGCGCGTGGTCTGGACGATCTTCGCTGTCGGCGCGGGTGGCGCGGCGCTTGCCAACCTTGTGGCGCTGTTCGACACGGTGGAACCCGCCGGCAAGGCGCCGCCGCGAAAGTGGCACGACCTGGTTACGTGGTCGGCGATTCCATTGTACCTGGTCGCGTTGTCGTTCGGCCTGACCAACGGAATCTACGTAACCTTCGCGGCCGACCGTGTGGCCGAGCAAGGCGGGCTGGCCGGGCTGCCGTCAGAGGCCAGCGGTGCAATCGTCTTTTGCGCCTATGGGGCGCTGGGGCTTTTTGGTCTTCTGACGGCACGGATCAAGTCGGTGATTGGCCTGGCCTGGCTGCTGCGAGGTTTGTCGGTCTGCGCGGCGCTGTCGATCGCGCTGATCGCATGGGCGCCTACGTCCTTGGACGGTGTAATCGTTTCGGCAGGATTGCAGGGCGTCTTCGTGATGATGATCAGCGCGGTGCTGTCGCTCTGGTCGGAGCGGCTATTTCCCGACCTTCCTTCGTTGAGTTTCACCGCAGCGCTGTTCATCACCGGACTTGGCAACATACTGGGGCCTATCGCCGCTGGCCGTGCGTCATCGGCGTTTGGGGCCGAACCGATGTTTTGGGGAACGGCGGCGCTCGCCTTTGTCACGGCACTGATTTTGAGACCGAGATGTATTCGTGAAAAGGCGATGACCGTGGCTTAGGTTTGCAGGTGGGGTCGCGCGGGGCGGTTTCGGCCCTGACCGTTGCGATGCCGTCATCGGCTGGTTCAGCTACTGAAGCTTTGACAGCTTGACGTCCGGCAGGCTGTCGAGGGCGGATTTGAGCGCCTCGCCCCAGCCCTTGGAGACGGCCTCGAACCAGGGGCTGTCGGCCTCTATCCGACCGGTCTGGCCGATCGTCAGGCTGTCGGTTTCGTAGATGTGGAAATCGAACGGCGCGCCCACGGTCAGGTTGGCCTTGAGCGTGGAGTCGAAGCTGACCAGCAGGAGCTTCATCGCGGCCTCGAAGCTGAGGTCGGGATCGAAAGCGCGCACGAGGATGGGGCGGCCATACTTGGTTTCGCCCATCTGGAAGAAGGGCGTGTCGTCGCCGGCCTCGATGAAATTGCCCTCGGGGTAGATCAGAAAGAGGCGCGGCGGGCTGCCGGCGATCTGGCCGCCCAGCATGATGGTGGCGTTAAAGGTGCCGTCGGCGCGCTGGCCGCTGTCGCCCGTGCGCTCGATCACCTCGCGCAGAGTGTCGGCCACCATGCGCGCGGCCTGAAAGAGCGAGGGCACGCCCAGCAGGGACGGCGTGCGGTCGCCGGGGGATTTGGAGCGTTCGTCGAGCAGGCTGATCACCGACTGGGTGGTGGCGAGGTTGCCGGCGGAGAGAAGCGTGATGACGCGGTCGCCGGGGCTTTCCCAGGTCGTCAGCTTCTTGAAGGTCGAGATATTATCCAGCCCGGCATTGGTGCGGGTGTCCGACATGAACACGAGGCCCCGGTCGAGAACCATTCCCACGCAATATGTCATGCCCGTCCTTCGCTATTGTTGGGTGACGTCGATCTCGACCTCGAGGCGTTCCTCGGGGCCGCCGATTCTGGTGCCTGTGATGGGCGCAGCATCGGCGTAATCGAGACCCGTTGCAACGCGGACGTAGCGTGTGTCGGGGGAAATTCCGTTGGATATGTCGAAGCCGACCCACCCCAGCGCCTCGACATGCGCCTCGGCCCAGGCGTGCATCGCGTCCTGGGCGGTGCGGTCGTCGAGCATGAGATAGCCCGAGACGTAACGGGCGGGAAAGCCCATGGCGCGGGCGCAGGCCAGGAAGATGTGGGTATGGTCCTGGCAGACGCCCTTGCCGTGGCTGATCGCGTCCTCGGCGGACCAGCTGGGCTCGGACGCGCCGACCTGGAAGGCCACGCTGTCGCGGATCGTCTTGCTGAGCGCGTGCAGGCGGTCGAGCGGCTCGGGTTCGTCGACCTTGCGGATGAGGGCGCGGGCGCCGGACTTGGCCTCGGTACGCTTGGTGGCCTGTTCGTAGAGCCAGAGCGGCGCGGGGCCCAGGTGCCGGCCCAGCACGCCGCTGACATCCTCGAGCACCACTTCGCCCTGGCTGGTCACGGTCAGTTCGGTGGTGTCGCGGTCGAAGCTGATCAACTCGACGGCGTTGTTGTGATGGTCGGTGAAATCCGCCTCCTTGCGGCCGTTCTCGATGCTGGTGGACCAGGTCAGGATCTGCTGGGCGCGCGTGGTCTTGGGCGTTTTGCGCAGCTGTTGCAGGCCATAGGTCACGGGGCCGGAAAAGCGGTAGCGCGTGATGTGCTTTATGTGCAGGTGCATGGGGTCACTCATAGAAGCGGTACTCGCGCTCGATCTCCTGCGCCAGGTCGGCGAGCAGGGCAATGATCTCGGTGATGTATTCGTGCAGGCCGTAATCGAAGATCGCGTCGACCTCGTGGGCGAGATACTTGCGGTTGATGAAGTCGAGCTTTTTCATGGCGTCCGACGGGTGGGCGTTGCCGGCGTTGAGGCTGCGCAGGTTTTCCTGAAGCTGGGCAGCGCAGAAGGCGAGGCTGCGTGGCAGGCGCTGGTCGAGAATGAGGAAATGGGTGATGTCGCGCGGGCCGGAATCGGCGCCGTATTCCATGCGAAAGCCGCCGCGCGCGGCGACCGAGCGCAGAATGGTTTCCCACTGCACGTTGTCCAGTGCCGAGCCCACGGCGCGGGCCGAAGGCAGCAGCACGTAGTATTTCACGTCGAGGATGCGCGCCGTGTTATCGGCGCGTTCGAGGAAGGTGCCGAGCCGGGCGAAATCATACCGTTCGCCGCGCAGCATGGTGCCGTGGGTCATGCCGCGCACCAGCGAGGTGTTCTGGCGCAGGGTGCGCAGACAGCCGGGCAGGTCGCGTTCGGCCACCTGGCGGCCGAGGTTTTCCTGGGCGTTCATGTAGGCGCTGTTGATCGCCTCCCACATGTCGCCGGTCAGCGCGGTGCGCACCAGCCGCGCGTTCTGGCGGGCGGCGCAGATGCAGGAATAGACCGACGAGCTGTTGCCCCGGTCGCGCAGAAGCCAGTTGATCGCGGCCTCCTTGGTGACCTCGCCCTTGGCCGCCTCGAAGGCGGGCCAGACGCCGGCCGATTGCAGCACCGAGCGCCATTCCGAGGCGCTGTCGCCCAGGCGGGTCAGCGCGATGCGCTGGCCGGTCTCGATCAGACGGGCGGTGTTTTCGGCCCGTTCGAGGTAGCGGAAGAGCCAGAAGAGGCCGTTTGCGGTTTTGCCCAGCATGTCAGTCCTCCAGCACCCAGGTGTCCTTGGTGCCGCCGCCCTGCGACGAGTTCACCACCAGCGAGCCTTTCTTGAGCGCCACGCGCGTCAGGCCGCCGGGCGTGATCTGGATGCCGTCGGGATTGACCAAGACGAACGGGCGCAGGTCGACATGCCGGGGGCTGAGGCCCTTGGCGGTGAAGGTGGGCACGGTCGAGAGGCTGAGCGTGGGCTGGGCGATGTAGTTCGAGGGCTTGGCGTCGAGCTTTTTCGCGAAGTCGGCGATTTCCTTTTTCGACGCGGCGGGGCCGACGAGCATTCCGTAGCCGCCGGAGCCGTGAACCTCTTTCACCACCAGTTCGGCCAGGTGTTCGCGCACATAGGCCAGGTCGTCGGCATCCGAGCAGCGCCAGGTGGGGACGTTGGGCAGAAGCGGCTGTTCGCCGGTGTAGAATTCCACGATGTCGGGCATGTAGGAGTAGATCGCCTTGTCGTCGGCGATGCCGGTGCCCGGCGCGTTGGCGATGGTGATGCCGCCCGCGCGGTAGACATCCATGATGCCCGCGACGCCAAGCTGGCTGTCGGGGTTGAAGTTGAGCGGATCGAGAAAGTCGTCGTCGACGCGGCGATAGAGCACGTCGATGGGTGTGTAGCCGCGGGTGGTGCGCATGGCGACGCGGCCGTCGACCACGCGCAGATCGTTGCCTTCGACCAGTTCGACGCCCATCTGGTCGGCCAGGAAGGCGTGTTCGAAATAGGCGGAATTGTAGATGCCGGGGGTCAGCACGGCCACCACGGGCGCGTCCTTGGTAATTTCGGGCGCGCAGGCGGCGAGCGAACGGCGCAGGTTGGTGGGATAGTTCTGGACCGGCTGGACGCGGTTGCGGGAAAACAGCTCGGGGAACATCTGGAGCATGGTTTCGCGGTTTTCCAGCATGTAGCTGACGCCCGAGGGGGTGCGGGCGTTGTCTTCGAGCACGAAGAAGTCGCCGGGGCCGGTGCGGACCACGTCGATGCCGACGATGTGGGTGTAGACGCCGCCGGGCGGCTCGACCCCGATCATGTGGGGCAGGAAGGCCTCGTTGCGGGCGATCATCTCGGCGGGTAGGCGGCCGGCCTTCACGATTTCCTGCTTGTGATAGATGTCGTGCAGGAAGGCGTTGATCGCGCGGACGCGCTGTTCGATGCCGCGCGACAGCTTGTACCATTCGTTGCCCGACAGGATGCGCGGGATGATGTCGAAGGGAATGAGCCGCTCCTCGGCCTCGGCGCGGCCGTAGACGTTGAAGGTGATGCCGGTCAGGCGAAAGAGATCCTCGGCCTCGCGCTGCTTGGCGCGCAGGCGGGCGGGGTCCTCGGCGTCGAACCACTGGTGGAACGTGGCATAGGGGTCGCGCAGGGATTGCGACGTGCCCCACATTTCGTCGAAGAAAGGGTCTGATGACATGTTCACCTCCGGCGTTTCATAGAAGCAGGCGGACGCGGGGCTGGCAAGATAGTCAGTTGCCGGGGGCTGAGCGGGCTTGGCTAAGGGGCCGGAACTGCTGGATTTTTGTGCAGGGCCCTGTCAGGCGAAACGGAAGAAGACGGGGGCGGTGCGGCGGATATAGTCTTCGAAGAAGGTGGTGAAGGTGGCCACCAGCGGGGGAAACGCCTCATACGGCGGGTAGAAAAGCGTGAGCCAGAGGGGGCTGACCTGCCAGTCGGGCATCAGGATCGTGATCTCGCCTGAGGCCAGTCCGTCGGCCACGAGGAAGTCGGGCAGCACGGTGATGCCCTGGCCCAGGCGGGCCACCTGGCAGAGCAGGTCGCCGTTGTTGGTGATCAGGCGGCTGCCCGCCTGGACGGTGCGGTTGGCCCCGTCGCGGGTGAACTCCCACGTCTCGGGCGTGCCGGTGGCGCTGTAGGACAGGCACAGGTCGCGGGGCAGGTCGGCGGGGTCGGTGGGTGCGGCTGTGTCGGCGAAAAGGGAGGGGGCGGCGACGGCGTGGCGCGGCACCTCGCAGATCTTGCGCCAGATGGTGGATTTGTCGGACGGAGGCCCGGAGATGCGGATCGACAGGTCATAGGGGTCTTCGATGATGTCGACGAAGCGGTCGGTCAGGGTGACGTTGAGGTCGATCCGGGGATAGGCGTCGCGGAAGGCGGCGATGAGGCCCGGCATCAGGCGCAGGCCCAATGACATGGGCGCGTTGAGGCGCAGGCGGCCCGCGTCGGGATGGGCGGCGTGCATCAGCGCGTCGGTGGTGGCGTCAAGCTCCGCCAGAAGCGGGCGGTAGCGGGCGGCGACCACGGCACCGGCATCGGTGAGCGAGACCTTGCGGGTGGTGCGCAGGAGCAGCTGCTGGCCAAGGCTGTCTTCGAGCCGGGCCACGATGCGCGTGACGCTGGAGGGGGTCATGTCGAGCGCGCGGGCGGCGGCGGCGAAGCTGCGCCGTTCGGCCACTTCGAGAAAGACGCGGATGGGTTTGATATCCTGCATGAAACCATTATTGCACCATGCGCAATAGTCTATGCAAGTTTGTTGCTATTCCCCTGGGGCGGCCTTTGCCCCAGATTGCACGGTAACAGTTCCTCAACCGAAAGGGCGACAGGATGATTACCAAGATCAAGGGCCTGCATCACGTGACGTCGATGGCGGGCGATGCCAATGACAACAACGCATTCTTTACCAAGGTGCTGGGATTGCGCCGGGTGAAGATCACGGTGAATTTCGACGCGCCTGAGGTGTATCACCTGTATTTCGGCGACGAGGTGGGCACGCCGGGGGCGGTGATGACGACCTTCCCCTTCGGCCAGATGCCGCGCGGCACGCGGGGCGTGGGCGAGGTCGGCGTGACCGAATTTGCGGTGCCGCACGGCGCACTGGGCTATTGGAAAAACCGTCTAGCCGCGGCGGGTGTGACCGGGCTGATCGAGGATGAGGCGTTCGGCGAGAAGCGGCTGGGCTTTGACGGCCCGGATGGCGACGGTTTCGCGCTGGTCGAGACGGATGTGCGCGGGCGCACGCCGTGGACGGGCGCGGACGTGCCGGAAAGTGCCGCTATCCTGGGCTTTCACGGGGCGCGGTTCGCGCTGCGCGATGCGGATGCGACGGGCGAACTCTTGCGCTTCATGGGGTATCAGAAGATGGATACCCAGGGCGACCTGACGCGCTATGTCGTCGAGGGCGGGAATGCGGCGGACACGATCGACCTGCAGGAGGCGCCGAGCGCCAAGCCGGCCAACCAGGGCGCGGGATCGGTGCACCATATCGCGTTCTCGGTCGAGGACCGGGCGACGCAGCTGGACGTGCGCAAGCGGCTGGTGGACACAGGGTATGACGTGACGCCGGTGATCGACCGCGACTATTTCTGGTCGATCTATTTCCGCACGCCGGGCGATGTGCTGTTCGAGGTGGCGACCAACGAGCCGGGCTTCGACCGGGACGAGGATACGGCGAACCTGGGCTCGGCGCTGAAGCTGCCGGATCGCTACGAGCCGCACCGCGCCAAGATCGAGGCGCATCTGCCGAAGCTGGTGGAGTGAGGCGATGGCGCTGGATCTTTACCATGCCAAGACGCGGGCGCCCGATGCGGGCGCGCCGCTGGTCTTTGCCTTTCATGGCACGGGCGGGGACGAGACGCAGTTCTTCGATCTTGTGCGGCAGGTGAACCCGGCGGCCGGCATCGTTTCGCCGCGGGGGGACGTGTCGGAGCACGGCGCGGCGCGGTTTTTCCGGCGCACGGGCGAGGGGGTCTATGACATGGACGACCTTGCGCGGCGCACGCAAGCGATGGTGCGCTTCGTCGAGGCGCACAAGGAGGCGCATCCGGGCGTGGACACGTATGGCTTCGGCTATTCCAACGGGGCGAATATACTGGCCTCGGTCGTGATGGCGCGACCGGACCTGTTTGACCGGGTGGGGCTGATGCATCCGCTGATCCCGTGGGAGCCGGAGCCGGTTTCGGGACTGGATGGGCGACATGTGCTTGTCACGGCGGGGCGGCAGGATCCGATCTGTCCGTGGCCGCTGAGTGCGCGGCTGATAGAGTGGCTGGCGGCGCAAGGTGCGGACGTCGAGACGGTGATTCATGACGGCGGGCACGAGATACGGCCCGAGGAAGTGCAGGCGCTGGCGCGCCATTTGACCTGAGACAAGGAGAGCGAGATGAGCTGGAACCCGACGCAGAACCCCGATTGCCCCGATGCCGGGGGGCTGGACGGCATAGAGACGCTGATCATCCCGCGGGCGCGGGACCTGGGCGGGTTCGAGGTGCGCCGCGCGCTGCCGAGCCCCGAGCGGCAGATGGTCGGCCCGTTCATTTTCTTCGACCAGATGGGGCCGGCGGAGTTCATCACCGAAGGCGGCATCGACGTGCGGCCGCATCCGCATATTGGCCTCGGGACGGTGACGTATCTGTACCAGGGCGAGTTCGAGCATCGCGACAGCCTGGGCACGCACCAGATGATCTATCCCGGCGAGGTCAACTGGATGCTGGCGGGGCAGGGTGTGACCCACTCGGAACGCACCAGCGAAGAGACGCGGGCCACGCGGCATAACCTCTTTGGCATCCAGACGTGGATCGCGCTGCCCGAGGACCGCGAGGACATGGCGCCGGATTTCGAGCACCACAAGGAGGCGGCGCTGCCGTTTCTGAACGACGGCGGGGCCGAGGTGCGGCTGATCCTGGGCACGGGCTGGGGCGAGAAAAGCCCGGTGACGATGCAATCCGAGATCTTCTATGCCGACGCGGTGCTGGCGCCGGGGGCTAGCTTTCCCTTGCCGGACGAGCACGAGGATCGGGGGCTCTACGTGACACAAGGCAGCGTGGAGATCGCAGGCGAGGTGTTCGAGGCGGGGCGGATGATGGTGTTCCGCCCCGGTGACCGGATGAGCGTCAAGGCGGGGCCGCAAGGCGCGCGGGTGATGGCGCTGGGCGGCGAGACGTTCAACGGGCCGCGCTACATATGGTGGAATTTCGTGTCGTCGGACATCGAGAAGATCGAGGCGGCGAAGAAGGCGTGGAAGGCCGCCGATTGGGAGGGCGGGCCGTTCAGGCTGCCGCCCGGGGACGCGGACGAGTTCATTCCGATCACCGAGGATATGGAGCGGATGAAGGTGAAGCGGCCCAAGGGGTAGACGTGGGACGTGGTCGGGGAGGTCCCGGATCAGGTCCGGGACGGGTAGGGCGTGGTGGGGTGAAACCCCACCCTACGCAGACGTCAGTAGAGCTTGATCGCTTGGGAGGTTTCGTTCGGTGCCGGGTCGCGGCCGGCTATGACCGAGGCGACGGAGCGGTCGAGGATATCGTCCTCGGCCTCGCGCAGGCGGGTTAGCAGGTCGGGCAGGGTGCCGGTGGTGCCGGCCACCTGTTCCAGCGAGGGGCGGTCGCTGATGTCGCGGGTGCGCCCGAGGCTGAGGCCGATGTCGCGGGCCAGCTCGGCCACGGTGACGCGGTGCAGATCGCGCGCGAGGCAAAGTTTGCCGTCCTCGGTTTCGACGATGTAGTTGGCCTCTAGCAGGTCCTCGAGCGTGGCATCGCGCGCCAGGAGCGGCACGGCCTCGGCCAGGTCGTCCTGGCTGAGCGAGCGGCCCTTGGGCGCGAGCCGGACGAGTGCCGCGAGAAGAGCGACCGCGACCTGAAGCGTTTCGGCGGGCGTGAGGGCGGTGCCCGAGAGGATGTCGCGCCGGCGCCACCAGTCGGGAAAGGATGCGGTGAGCACCGCACCGAGGATGATCACCGTCCAGGAGGAGTAGACCCAGATGAGGAAGATCGGGAAGACCGCGACGGCGCCGTAGATGGTGGAATAGGTGGCCGACGAGGTGACGAAGGTGTTGAAGCCCCATTGCAGCAGCTGGAAGGCGACCGCGGCGAAGGCCCCGCCGATGAGCGCGTTGCGGACCTTGACCTGCACCGCCGGCACGACGCAGTAGAGCAGGGTGAAGACGATGGTCGTGTTGATCAGCGCGAGCACCGTGCGCGGCCAGTCGGCGCGCAGGTCGAGCGACGGCAGGTACCCGGTGTCCTTGGCCCAGTCCTGAAGCGGGCGCATGACGTCGGTGGTGAGCGTGAAGCTGGCCCCGATCAGCAGGGGGCCCATGGTCAGCAGCGCCCAGAAGGTCAAGAGCCGCACATGCAGGGGACGGGGCCGGGAGACGCGCCAGATGCTGTTGAGCGTGGCCTCGATGGTGGACAGGAGCAGCACGGCAGTCACGGGCAGGGCTATGATGCCCGCGACGGTCAAGTCGCTGGCGTTGCTGGTGAAGTCCGAGATGTAGGTGCGTACGTCCGAGCCGACCTCGGGGATGAGGATGCCGAAGAACATTTCCTGCATCCGGATCTTCACGGGGTCGAAGGCGGGAAAGCCCGAGAGCACGGCAAAGGCGATCACAAGGAGCGGCACGAGGGCCAGCAGGGTGGAATAGGTGAGCGCGCCGGCGGCCTGGCTGAGGCCGTCATTCACGAAGCGGCGCATGGCGAAATAGAAGAAGCTGCCGATATCCTTGAGGATGTCGATCGGGCTGGTTTCGCGCCAGTATTCCAGACGGGATTTCTTGTTCGCCATGTCAGGGGGTTATCATAGGTCCGCGACGGCGTCTTTCAAACCGCCTGGGGTGGATGGGGTTTTCGGCAAAGCGTGGGTTTTGGGACACCCGGAGGTTGAGGTCCCGGGTCCGGCCCGGGACGGTTCCGCGCGTGGGGCGGTGTCCCTTGTTCTTTTCCCGGGCGGACGGGCTCAGGCGTCCTCGAGCACGAGGTCGGCGCATTTCTCGCCGATCATGATGGCGGGGGCGTTGGTGTTGCCCGAGACGATTTCCGGCATGATCGAGCAATCGGCCACGCGCAGGCCCGTAACCCCGTGCACGCGCAGACGGGCGTCGACAACGGCGTTCGGGTCGTCGCCCATCTTGCAGGTGCCGGTGGGGTGGTAGATCGAGACCGAGTGGTTGCGCGCCCAGTCGAGGGTGGCGGCGTCGTCGTCCATCGGCAGATCGGCGGACGGCCGGAATTCCTCGGCGATCTTGGTGGACAAGGGCGCGTGGCGGGCGATGCGACGTGCGATCTTGACGCCCTCGGTGAGGGTGCGGCAGTCGAGATCGGTCGAGAGGTAATGCGGGTGGATTTTGGGATAAGTCTTGGGGTCGGGGCCATCGAGACGGATCTCGCCGCGGCTCTCGGGGCGCAGCTGGCAGACCGACATGGTGAAGGCCGAGAAGGGATGCACGCCCGCGCCGGGGCTGTCGGCGGACCAGGGCTGGACGTGGAACTGGATGTCGGGGGTTTCCACGTCGGGGCGGGTTTTCAGGAAGCCGGTGGCAAGGCTGGCGGCCATGGTCATGGGCCCCGCGCGGAAGAGCGCGTATTTGAGCGCGATGCGGGCCTGCGAGGCGTAGCTGCGCACCTCGTCATTCAGGGTGGGTTCGTTGCATTTGAAGACAAGGCGGGCTTGCAGGTGGTCCTGAAGGTTGCGGCCCACGCCGGGCAGGGCGTGGTGCGGGGTGATGCCGTTTTCCTTGAGGTGTTCGGGGTCGCCCAGCCCCGACAGCATGAGGATCTGCGGGCTGTTGATGGCGCCGCCCGAGAGGATCACCTCGCGGTTGGCGCCGATGGTCTGAATCTGGCCGCGCTTGTCGCGGTATTCGACGCCGGTGACGCGCTTGCCGTCCATCAGCACGCGGGTCACCTGGGCGTGGGTGACGATGTTGAGGTTCTTGCGGTCGCGGATGGGGCGCAGGTAGGCCACGGCGGCGCTGCATCGGCGGCCGTTGCGGGTGGTGAGCTGGAAATAGCCCACGCCCTCTTGGCCCTCGCCGTTGTAGTCGGGGTTGAAGGGATATCCGGCGGTCTGGGCGGCGGCGACCCAGGCGTCGCAGATGGGGCGCTGGATGCGCATGTTGGAGACAGACAAAGGCCCGGCGTCGCCGTGGTAGGCATCGGCCCCGCGCTCGTTGTTTTCGGCCCGTTTGAAGAGCGGCAGCACGTCGTCCCAGCCCCAGCCGGTGTTGCCCATCTGGCGCCAGCGGTCGTAATCCTGCGGCTGGCCGCGCACGTAGAGAAGCCCGTTGAGCGAGGACGAGCCGCCCAGCACCTTGCCGCGCGGCCAGTCGATGGCGCGGCCGTTGAGGCCGGGGTCGGGCTCGGTCTTGTAGCACCAGTCGACGGTGGGATTGTGCATCGTCTTGAAGTAGCCGACGGGGATGTGGATCCACGGATTGCGGTCGGGCGGGCCGGCCTCGAGCAGGGTGACACGCACCTTGGGGTCCTTGCTGAGCCGGTTGGCCACGACGCAGCCCGCAGAGCCCGCGCCGACGATCACGTAATCGGTATCCACCAGTTTTCCTCCCGCTTCTTAAAAAAACTCTATGCAGAACGGGAAAGCTATTCTAGTGTTTTTTGAAACGTTACGTCTCAAAAGTTGTCAAAATGGGAGGATTAAATGGCAATTTATGACCGAGTGAAGGGCGTTTCGCGCCGGGATTTTTTCAAGATTGCAGGCACTTACGGCATGAGTTCGACGCTCATGGCGGCGGGGGCCTTTGGTGGTGCAATGACGGCAGCGAACCTGGCGCGTGCGGCGGAATCGACCTATGAGAAGCGATTCTCGAAGGAGGCGAAGCACACGCTGAAACTGGGGGCGGCGGGGTTCAACCCGCAGAACCTTCTGATCGAACGCGCGGGCGTGCTGGATTTTGCCCGCGACCTGGAGGCTCGGACGGACGGGGAGATCCGGATCGAGTTCATCGGCAACAACCAGATCTGCAACCAGCTGTCCTGCGTGGAGAAAACGCAGCAGGGGATTACGGACATGTACGCGGCCTCGACACAGAACTCGGCCGGGGGCGCGCCTTATCTGAACGTGCTGGACTATGCCTATATGTTCCGCAGCCGGGCGGATCAGTATTATTTCCTGTACCATCCGAAGAGCGTGGAAATCCTGCGCGACCCGCTGGAGAAACGCCACGGTCTGAAGTTCCTGTTCAGCCACGCGGAGCTGCGCGGCATCCAGTTGGGCCTGTCGTGGGAGGACAAGCCCACGGTGACCAAGCTGGAGGAGCTGTTCGGCACCAAGAACCGTGTCACGGGCACGCAGCTTGGCCGGATCGCGATGGAGGCGCTGAACCTGAACCCGGTGCCGATTGCGTGGGAAGAGACGCTGGACGGTCTGAAACAGGGCCTGATCGACGGGGCCGAGACCTGGGCGTCGGCGGTGGCCTACGCCAACATGTCGCCGGTGGTCAGCCAGTGTGTTGACCTGAAGTTCTTCTGCGGGACCGAGCACACGGCGATGAGCGCATCGGTCTTCGACAGCCTGGACGGCGCGTTGCAGGACGCGGTGATGGAGTCGGCCTATTACGCACAATCCTACGTGCAGGCGGCGAACGAGGCCGCGCTGGTCAACACGGTGGGCTTCAGCCATCCGCACCAGGGGCCCGACACGATCTTTGCACAGAACAACGTGCGGGTCGCGGCGCTGCCGGAGGAGGAGATCAAAAAGGCCGAGGAAATGTGCAGCCCCGAGTTCCAGCCGCAGCTGTGGGAACAGTGGCGCGAGCGGCTGAACAACTGGGCCGGTGGTATCGACACCTACCAGGAGATCTATGACGCCGTGCGCGAGCATGACGTGACGCTGGCCGAGAACGTCGAGCCGCGCCGCTGGTGGAAAGGCTGACGCTTTCCTAGACATCATGGTGCCGGCCCCTGTGGTGGGGCCGGTAGCAACCAGTCCGAGACCGGCGGAGCACGCCGGCGCAACGACAACGGGAGGATGCCATGTCGATCATGACCGACGTGGGAGAGATTTTGTCGGCCGTCGCGTCGAACGATGCGTGGATGATCCGGGAATCACTGCAATCGAATGCCGCATGGTACCTGGGCGCGGTGGTAGCGCTGGTGGGCGGGCTGGCGCTGGCGGCGATGTACCGCGCGCTGCCCTTCGTCGAGCGGCACCTGGAGCGCACGGTGATGGTGGTGGCTTACCTGGCGGTGGCGCTGATCATCTTCTGGGGGGTGATCGACCGGTTCGTCTTTTCCAGTCAGTTGCCGTGGTCGACGACGATCCCGCCCTTGCTGTTCATGATCATGGCGTGGTTCGGGGCGACCTTTAACGTCGCGCTGCGCACCCACCTGAGCTTTTCCGAGTTCCGCAGCCGGATGCCGCGCGCGGGGCAGTTCGCCTGCCTGATGCTGGACGCGGTGCTGTGGTTCGTCTTTTCGGTGATCGTGATGGTCACCACGGCGCGGGCCGCGGCCTTGTCGGCGTCGAATTTCCAGATCGTGCTGGGCACGGACAACACGCTGCAATGGTGGTTCCTGATCACCGCGCCCATCGCCTTTCTGCTGATGGCGGCGCGGACGTTCCAGAACCTGTTCGACGATATTTCCAACTGGCGGTCGGGCCGGCCGCTGATCAAGCAGGCCGTGATCGGGGGGGATGTGTGATGACCGACGGGACCATCATTACGCTGATTTCGCTGGGCGTTACGTTCCTGTTCATGCTGGGTGTGCCTGTGTTCCTGGTGATCGCCTATTGGGTGATCGGGTGCAGTTTCGTGTTGAACCTGACGCTGGACAACCTGGGCGCGGAATTGCTGAACGTGTTCAACAAGGGGTTTGCCCTGCTGGCGATGCCGCTGTTCATCCTGACGGGGGATTTGATCAACAAATCCGGGATCGCGCGAAGGCTGTCCGATTTCGCCTATGCCTGTCTTGGCTGGTTGCGGGGTGGACTTGCCATGGCGAGCCTTGGGGCGTGCGGGCTGTTTGCCGCCATTTCGGGGTCGAACTCGGCCACCACGGCCACGATCGGTTCGATGCTGCATCCCGAGATGGTGAAGGGCGGCTATGATGAGCGGTTCAGTGCGGCCACGGCGGCGGCGGGCGGCACGGTGGGGATCATCATCCCGCCCTCGATCATCTTCATCGTGTACGGGTTCCTGATGAACCTGCCGATCTCGGACCTGTTCGTTGCGGGCATCCTGCCCGGGGCGCTGATGGTCATCGGGATGCAGTTCGCCTGCTGGATCATCTGCCGGATGAACGGCTGGGGGTACCTGATCCCGCTGCAACTGAACCGGGTGCTGAAGACGGCGTTCGGCGCGTGGCTGGGTTTTTTCGCCATCGGGCTGGTGCTGTGGGGCATTTATACCGGCAAGTTTTCCCCGACCGAGGCGGCGGGCGTGACGGTGGGCTTTTGCATCATCGCGGGGCTGCTGAGCTGGGTGGTGAGCCGCATGTTCCGCCTCGACGGGACGAAGCCGTGGAACGAGAAATCGTACCTGTCGATGCTGGTGGTCGAAGGCTTCACCATCCCCGAGATCCCCGGCATCGTCATGCGCTCGGCCCAGATCACGGGGATACTCGCGCCACTTATCGCCATCTCGGTGGTGATGCAGCAGATCCTGTCGCTGCTGGGCGCGCAGGAGGTGATCGGCGATTTCCTGACCTCGATGGGGGGCTATTATCCTGTGCTGTTCACCGCGATGCTGATCGTGTTCTTTTCCGGCATGATCCTGGAATCGCTGCCTGTCACGATCATCCTGGCGCCCATTCTTGCGCCGATTGCGGCCAGCGTGGGCGTCGATCCGGTGCATTTCTCGGTGATCTTCCTGGTGGGCGCCTCGATCGGGTTCATCACGCCGCCCTATGGGCTTAACCTTTATGTGGCGTCGGGGGTGACGGGGGTGCCATACTTCAGGCTGCTGAAGTATACTGTGCCGTATCTCATTGCCTTGATCAGCGTGTGGGTTCTTGTCTCGCTGGTGCCCGACCTGGCCTTGGCACTGTTGCCGAACAGGTAGGAAAGACGTGACATGCCCGACGACCAGTCCAAGGACGGAAAATACCTGATCCCCACCAACCTGCGCCTGCTGGTGCTGTTGGAAGAGGTGGCGAAGGCGGGTGTGCCGGTGGCGCCGGCGACGCTGGTCTCGGCGCTGGGCCTGCCGAAGCCGACGGTGCATCGGCTGCTGGCCACCGCCGAGGCGGAAGGGTATTTGCAGCGCGACGTCGACGGGCGGTCGTTCGGGCCGGGCAAGCGGCTGCGGACGCTGTCGATCAACACGCTGTCGTCGCAGCGCATCCGCACCGAGCGGCTGATGATCATGAAGGCGCTGGCCGAGGATGTGGGCGAAACCTGCAACCTGGCCGCCCCCGGGCGCTATGGCATGGTGTACCTGGACCGGGTCGAGACGCATTGGCCGCTGCGCATTCAGCTGCCGGTGGGCACGCAGGTGCCGTTCAACTGCACCGCGAGCGGCAAGATGTACCTGTCGTCGCTGCGCACCGACAAGCTGTCGCGGCTGTTGCAGAACCTGGAGATGCCGCGCCGGACCGGGCGGTCGCTGACCGACCCCGAGGCACTGATGGCCGAGCTGGCGCGAATCCGCGAGCGGAATTACTCGACCGACAACGAGGAATTCATGGACGACATGACCGCCGTGGCGGTGCCGATCCGGGACAACCAGAACCGGCTGGTGACGACGCTGTCGCTGCATTCGCCGATCCAGCGGCGCAACCTGCCGGATCTTGTGGAGTATTTGCCGCGCCTGCGGGAAGCGGCGCGGCAGTTGGAAGAACTGATTTGAAGGAGGGCCAGCTGGCATGGCGCGGGAGTATCTGAAAAAGGCGAAACTGACCTCGCGCTCGGGGGCGTCGGATGTCCATGCGACAGTGCAGGGCATCCTGGACGCCATCGAGGCGGGGGGCGACGCCGCCGCGCTGGAATACGCACGGAAGTTCGACCAGTACGAGGGCAGCATCCTGCTGTCGGAGGCCGAGATCGAGGCCGCCTGCGCGCTGGTGCCGGAAAAGCTGAAGGCCGATATCCGGTTTTCGCATGACAACGTAAGGCGGTTCGCCGAGCGGCAGAAGGCCACCGTGGCCGATGTGGAGCTGGAGGTGGTGCCGGGGCTGATCGCGGGGCAGAAGGCGATCCCTGTGGATGCCGCCGGCTGCTATGTGCCGGGCGGGCGGTACAGCCATATCGCCAGTGCCATCATGACGGTGACCACGGCCAAGGTCGCCGGGTGCAAGCATATCACCGCGTGCAGCCCGCCGCGCCCCGGCGTCGGCGTGGCGCCGGCAATCATCTATGCCGCGCATATCTGCGGGGCGGACCAGATCATGGCGATGGGCGGCGTGCAGGGCGTGGCGGCGATGACCTTCGGCCTGTTCGGCCTGCCGCCGGCGAATATCCTGGTGGGGCCGGGCAATCAGTTCGTGGCCGAGGCCAAGCGGATACTCTTTGGCCGCGTGGGGATCGACATGATCGCGGGGCCGACGGACAGTCTGATATTGGCGGACAGCAGTGCCGACGCGCATATCGTGGCGACGGACTTGGTCAGCCAGGCGGAGCATGGGTATAACAGCCCAGTGTGGCTGGTGACCGATGACCGGGCGCTGGCCGAGGCGGTGATGGACATGGTGCCGAAGCTGATCGACGACCTGCCGGAGGTGAATTGCGAGAACGCCACGGCGGCGTGGCGCGACTATGCCGAGGTGATCGTCTGCGCCGACCGCGAGGAGATGGCGGCCTGTTCGGACGAGTACGCGCCGGAGCACCTGACGGTGCAGGCCGAAGACCTGGATTGGTGGCTGGGGCGGCTGACCTGTTACGGCTCGTTGTTTTTGGGCGAGGAGACCACGGTGAGCTATGGCGACAAGGCGGCGGGGACGAACCACGTTCTGCCGACCTCGGGGGCGGCGCGTTATACCGGGGGCTTGTCGGTTCATAAATACATGAAAATCGTGACATGGCAGCGGGCGACGCGGGAAGGCTCCAAGCCAGTGGCGCAGGCGACGGCGCGGATTTCCCGGCTGGAGGGGATGGAGGGGCACGCGCGCGCGGCGGATGCGCGTCTGGCCAAGTATTTCCCCGGCGAGAATTTCGACCTGAGCGCGGATGGCTGAACCGGCCCGCCTGTTCGATCTGAGCGGGCGGGTGGCCTGCGTCACCGGGGCCAGCTCGGGCTTGGGGCAGAGGGCGGCGGACGTGCTGGTCGCCGCTGGCGCGAAGGTCGTGGGTGTGGCGCGGCGAGAGGCGCCCTTGGCTGAGTGGGCCGGGCGCGTCGGAGGTGCTGCGGCCTATGTCGTGGGCGATGTGGCGGAGCGCGAGGGCTTGCCCGGACTGGTCGCGGAGCTGTCCGCGCCGTTCGGGGCGCCGGATATCGTGGTGCACGCGGCGGGGGTGAACACGCGGGAGGCGGCGGATGACGTGACGGCCGAGGGCTGGGACGCGACGCTGGCGCTGAACCTGAGCGCGCCGTTTTTCCTGAGCCAGGCGTTGGTGCCGGCGATGAAGGCGAAAGGCTGGGGCCGGATCGTGAATTTCGCCTCGTTGCAGACGACGCGGGCCTTTCCCGGCGGCATCGCCTATGGCGCGACGAAAGGCGGAATCGCGCAATTGACGCGCGCCATGGCCGAGGCGTGGTCGGGTCATGGGATCACCGCAAATGCGATCGGGCCGGGGTTCTTTCCCACGGAACTGACGCAGGCGGTCTTTGGCGACACGGCGCGGGCGGCGCGCAATGCGGCGCAGACCTGCATCGGGCGCAATGGCCGGCTGGAGGATATCGACGGGCCGGTCCTGTTCCTGTGTTCGGATGCAAGTGCATATGTCACCGGGCAGGTCCTGATGGTGGACGGGGGGTTTACTGCGAAATGAAGGCATTGATCTATGACGCGCCTGAGCGGCTGGGATTTCGGGAGGTGCCGGAGCCGGTGGCGGGACCGGGCGAGCATCTGATCCGGGTGGAGGCGGTGGGGATCTGCGGCTCGGACATGCACGCTTACCTTGGCCATGACGACCGGCGGCCCGCGCCGCTGATCCTGGGGCACGAGGCGGCGGGGGTGATCGTGGAGGGGCCCGACAAAGGGCGGCGGGTCACGATCAATCCGCTGGTGACCTGCGGGGATTGCGCCGCCTGCATGGCGGGGCGCGAGAACCTGTGCGAGGCGCGGCAGATCATCTCGATGCCGCCGAGAGAAGGCGCGTTCGCGCAGTTCGTGGCGATGCCGGAGCGTAACCTTGTGACAGTGCCGGAGGGCGTGCCGCTGGAGCGGGCGGCGTTGGCCGAGCCCCTGGCGGTGAGTTGGCACGCGGTCAGGCTGGCGTTGCAGGTTGTTCCGGGCCCCGACCGGGCCCTTGTGGTGGGCGGCGGGGCCATAGGGCTGGCCGCGGCGCTGGCCCTGTCGGCGATGGGGGTGACGGGCGTGACGGTGGTGGAGCCGAACGCGGCGCGGCGGGATTTCCTGGCCGCTGTGTGCAGGGACCATGTCGTGGCCGAGGCCGACGGCCTGTTCGATATCGTGGTGGATGCCGTCGGCTATGCCGCGACGCGCAAGGTGGCGTCGGCGCGGGCGCGGCCGGGTGGGGTCATCGTGCATGTGGGGTTAGGCGAGGATATGGGCGGTCTCGATGTCCGGCGGATGACGTTGCAGGAGATCACGTTCATCGGCACTTATACCTATACGGACCAGGATTTCCGTGACACGGCGCAGGCGCTGTTCGACGGGCGGCTGGGCAGGCTGGAGTGGTTCGAGACGCGGAGCCTGGACGAGGGTGCCGCGGCCTTTGCCGACCTGCGGGCGGGCAAGGTGGCCGCGCCGAAGATCGTTCTAAAGCCCTGGTAGGTCAGGCTTTCTTGTCTTCGGGGAATTCGACCGGGCCGCCCTGGTCGGCCCAGGTGGAGAAGCCTTCGCGCAGGTGCGCGGCCTGAAACCCCATGTCCTGAAGCGTGGCCGTGGCCAGCGCCGAGCGCCAGCCGGAGGCACAGTGCAGCACGTAGCGTTTGCCGGGCTGGGCGAACACATCGCGGTGATAGGGGCTGTCGGGATCGACCCAGAATTCGAGCATCCCGCGCGGGGCGTGGACGCTGCCGGGAATGAAGCCGCTGCGCTGGCGTTCGCGTATGTCGCGGATATCGACGATGACGACGTTCGGGTCGTCCAGCGCCGCGATGAGGTCGGGTGTCTCGACTTCCTCGATGCGGGCGCGGGCGTCGGCGACCATCTGGGCGGCAGTGGTCTTGAGTTGGGTCATCAAAGCTCCTTTGGGGGTGCTCAGGCGGTGGGCCGCGCGTCGAGCCAGGCGATCTGGTCGCGGATGAAATGCGGGTCGGTTTCCATGCGGATGAACACCGCCGTCAGGGCGGCCACGGCCGGGGGCATCTCGTCTTGGGGATCACCGTCGGGCATCAGGATTTCGCGAGTCCCGTCTGCCGCGACTGTCAGCGCGAACGTGTTCGCCGGGATCATCGTGCCGGTTTTGGAATGGTCTGGCATCGCTGTCTCCTTTTCAGTGAAAAAGGGATAGGCCTTGCGCGGCGGGTTGTCAAAATCCGCGCCCTGGCGCGCGATTGGCGGGATTTGTGGAAACGCTGCCGCGACCGGTCTATGTTGCCCGCTCAGGGGAGGTGCCATGCGCATCATACGACTTGCTTTCATGCTGATCTTGGCCGGGCTGGCGGCGCAGGCGGGCCAGCGCGAGGATTACCTGGACATGGCGCGGCGCGGCTGGAGTTACGAGCTGCGCACGACGATGATCGGGCGGGACATGGCGATCCCGGTCAGGATCAACGGGCGCGACATGGCGGGCGCCGCGCTGTGCGTGGTGGGCGAGAAGCCGCATGCCGAGACGCGCGCGGTGCTGAATGCGTTCCGGGGGCTGATTGGCGAGGTCTATGGCAAGCCGCTGCCGATGCGGTTCGCGGGTGCCACGGCGCAGGGCTGCGGCGCGGGGCGGGTCGTTCTGTTGCGCCTGTATTCGGGGCGGCCGCCGAACCGGGCGCTGTCGCAGGACGTGGATTGGATGAACAGCGCCTTTGGCCTTGGCCTGCCACGGGGGCGCGATTATGCGGCGATGTCGCCGGCGATGGCGCAGACGTTCTTTGGCCACCTTGGGCAGGTGACGCATATCATGGTCAAGCAGCCGGGGCCGTCGACGCCGGGCACATTGGAGCGGAAATTCTACCGCTCGATCCTGGTGGAAGAGTTGTTCCAATCCTTCACCTTCGGGATGGACGTGCTGAAATTCGACCGCGACGCGCGGTTCGTGTCGAAACTGCAGGAATTCCCGGTGAACATGGGCCGGATGCCGTGGAGTTCGCGCGGCTTCATGCGGGCGATCCTGGGGTCGAACCCGGTGGGGCTGTGCCGGTTCGATGTCTTCATGCTGCACGCGGTGGCGCAGTCGCCGGGGGCGCAGACCAATGCGCCGGAGTTCATCGAGTTCATCGACGCCAATTACGAGCGCCTGGACGCGCTGAGCGCGGAGAGCTTTGCCGACGCGCGGTTCGCGCCGCTGATGGACCCCGACTGCGCGGCGGACCGGACGGTGCGGTAGGACCGTGGGCGGCGGCGGTTACGACTTTCGGTTAGGTAGGCGGCGACAGGCCGCTTGGCCTAGCGTTAACGGCATGTGTCGCGCGGCGGGAGAGACCGCGCGGTACTGGTAAACGTCCGTGTTTCGGGAGGGCAGGATGTGCTGAAAGAAGCCGGCCAGCGCGATATCGCGTCTTTGTTGCAGCAGTTGGGGAACGGGCTGATCGGGCATGAGCGCCTGATCGAACGGATGACGATCGCGTTGTTGACCGGGGGTCACATGCTGGTGGAAGGGGCGCCTGGGCTGGCCAAGACGCGGGCGGTGAAATGCCTGGCGCGGGCGGTGGAAGGGTCGTTCGCGCGGATCCAGTGCACGCCCGACCTGATGCCCGCCGACCTGACCGGCACGCCGGTCTACAAGCCCGGAGACGGCAGTTTCGAGTTCGTCAAAGGGCCGGTGTTTCACAACCTCGTCCTGGTGGACGAGATCAACCGCGCGCCGCCCAAGGTGCAGTCGGCCCTGCTGGAGGCGATGGGCGAGGGGCAGGTCACGGCGGGAAGCGATACGCATGGCCTGCCCGATCCGTTCCTTGTGGTGGCGACGCAGAACCCGATCGAGCACGAGGGCACTTTTCCATTGCCCGAGGCGCAGTTGGACCGGTTCCTGCTGCACGTGGTGCTGGACTTGCCGGATATCGAGACCGAGCGGGCGATCCTGAACCTTGTGGAGGCGGAGACGCATGGCGAGGCGGTGGTGTCGGACGCGACGATCAGTCAGCAGAGCCTGAAGGAGGCGCGCAAGGCGGTGGCGGATGTGCATCTGGCAGCGGAGTTGCGCGACTATATCGTGCGGCTGGTGATGGCGACGCGGGGCGGCGAGCTGGCCGGGGATATCCAGCACGCGGTGTCGCCGCGCGGCACGCTGGCGCTGGCGGCCTCGGCGCGGGCGCGGGCGTTCCTGAAGGGGCGGGACCATGCGCTGCCCGAGGATGTGGCGGCGCTGGCGCCCGACGCGCTGGCGCACCGGATGGTGCTGAGCTGGCGCGCGATGGCCGAGGGGCGGCGCGCGCGGGACGTGGTGGCGGAGATCGTCAAAGCGGTGGAGCCGCTGTGAGTGCCGCGCTGGAGCAGCCGGGGGTCCGGCTTGCTGCCGGAGATCTGATTGCGCTGCGCGCCCATGCGCTGACCGGGCCGGGCGGGGCGGAACAATGCGCCACGCTGCCGGGTGGCCACGCGACGCGGGTCAAGGGGCAGGGGATCGAGGTGGCGGATATCCGGGATTACCTGCCCGGCGATGATATCCGGCACCTGGATCGGGCGAGCACGGCGCGGACCGGCAAGCTGCATGTGCGGCAGTTCCAGGCGGAACGGGACCGGGTGCGGTACCTTGTGGCGGATATGCGGAGCGAGATGCTTTGGGGCTTGCGCCGCGCGCTGTTGTCGGTGGCCGCGGCCGAGGCGCTGGTGCTGGATGCTTGGCCGCTGATCGAACAGGGCGGGCGCGTGGGGCTCTTGGCAGTGACGGACCGCGACGTGACCGTGGTGCCGCCGCGCGGCCGCATCCGGGGGATGCTGGACGTGATCGGCGGGCTGGTGGAGGCCCATGCACGGGCACTGGAGGATGCGGCGCGGGACAAGGGGGCGAGCGGCGGGGCGCTGTCGCTGGACCGGGCGCTGCACCGGCTGGAACGGCTGGCGCCGTCGGGGTCGGAGATCGTCATCGCCTCGGGGTTCGACGCGCCGGGGGAGGAATTGGTGAAGGTGTTGGACGGGTTGGGGCAGCGCCGCGCCATACGGCTGCTGCTTGTGTCGAACACCGAGGCGTTGCCGGCGGGACGCTACCCGGTACGGCTGGCCGACGGGCGACGGACGAATTTGCGGATCGGGGCCAATGACGCGGTGCCGACGGCAGTGAGGATCGCGGGGCGCGAGGCGCTGGTGGTGGATGCGGGCGCCGACCCGAGGGAGATTGCGCGCGTGTTGATCCGCTATCACGATGAGCACGCGGCATGAGTGGGGAACCCTTGTCGGAGGCGGCGATGCGCGACAGCCTGCTGGACATCCGGTTGCCACCGGGGGGCGCGTTGGAGGCCGTGGCGGATGTGCTGGTGTCGGCGGGGCTGGCGGGGTGTGCTGCGCTGGCGATAGTGGGACTGATGCGGCTGGCCATGACACGGCGGCGCGGTGCGGAGACGCCTGGGGTTGAGGCGCGCATCGCGGCGTTGCGGGACTTGCCCGAGGATGCGCGGCGCGTGGGCCTGCTGCACTTGCTGAAGGAGGTGGCGCCGGAGCGCTATGATGCGCTGCGCCCGAAACTCTACCGTCCCGACGCGCAGATCGACGTGGAGGCGGAGGTCAGGGCGCATGTTTGAACTGGCCCAGCCGCTGGCGCTGCTTTTGCTGCCGCTGCCTTGGTTGGTGCAGCGCTTCGTGGCGGCGCGGAGTGCGGGAGGCCGGGCGCTGGTGCTGCCGCGCCGGGTGGGGGAGGACCTGCTGGCGCGGGCGCGGCGTGGTGGCGTGGGCGTGGCGGGTGTGCCACTGCGCGACGGGGCGTTGTGGATCGCGTGGGCACTGTTGGTGGTGGCATTGTCCGGCCCGAGGGATCTGGCGCCGGTGTCGGCATTGAAAGTGTCGGGACGGGACCTGGCGATTGCGCTGGATCTGTCGGGCTCGATGGTGCGGGACGATTTCGATCTGGACGGCCGGCAGGTGACGCGGCTGGAGGCGGTGCAGACCGTGGGGGCGGAATTTGCGCGGCGGCGGGGGGGCGACCGGCTGGCGCTGATCGTGTTCGGATCGGAAGCCTATTACGCGACGCCCTTCACCTTCGACATCGAGGCGGTGGCGCAGGAGATAGAGACCTCGGTGATCGGCATTTCGGGGCGGGCGACGAATATCTCGGACGGGCTGGGACTGGCGCTGAAGCGGATGGCCGACAGCGCGGCGGCGAGCAAGGTGGTGATCCTGTTGTCGGACGGGGTGAACAACGCGGGTGCGACGAAGCCGCTGGGTGTGGCCGAGCTGGCCGCCCGGATGGGCGTCCGAGTGCACACGATCGCGCTGGGGCCCAAGGATCTGGAGAGCGCCGAGGAGGGCGAGCGCGGCGTGGTGGATGCGCGGACATTGCGCGCGATTGCGGAGGTGTCGGGCGGCGAAAGCTTTCGGGTGCGCACGACCGAGGATCTGCAAGAGGTGGCCGAGGCGCTGGACCGGCTGGAGGCGAATGACAGCGACGGGCTGGCCGCCGAGATCTATCGCGACTACTGGCCGTGGCCGGCCGCGGCGGCGGCGCTGTTGTGTCTTTTCGTGATCGCGAGGGACCCGGCATGAGCCTGGACGTGACCCTGCTGCGGCCCCTGTGGCTGTTGGCGCTGCCGGTGCTGGCGGGGCTGGCGTGGTGGCTGTGGTCGCAGCGGCAGGGGTTGGGCGACTGGCAGCGGGCGGCGGAGCCGGGGATGATCAGGGCGATGGCGGCGCTGGGCCGGGTCGAGGCGCAGGCGGGGCGGTCGGGCCTTTGGGCCGGTGTGGCGGTGCTGGTGATCGCGGTCCTGGCGCTGGCGGGTCCGGCGGTGGAGCGGCGGGACACGCCGAGTTTCCGCAACCTCGACGGGGTGCTGTTCTTGGTGGATGCCTCGGCCAGCGTGACGGAGGATGCGCGCTGGCCCCAGATGCAGGCGCTGGGGCGGTTCGGGTTGGCGAGCCTGGGGACGCGGCCCGGGGGGATCGTGGTTTACGGCGGGGATGCGTACTTGGCCACCGGCATGACGCTGGATCACGTGCAGCTGGGGCAGACCTTTTCGCTGATCGGGCCGGAGCTGGTGCCCGATCCGGGCACGCGGCCCGAGCGGGCGTTGGCGCTGGCGGTGGCGCGGCTGGAGGAGGCCGAGATCATCGCGGGGGACGTGGTGCTGTTTACCGACGGGGCGGGGCTGGGGCCGGAGAGTTTGCGGCTGGCGGCAACGCTGGCGGAGATGGGCGCGCGGCTGTCGGTGGTGGGGATGGGCGACGATGCGGCGTTCGGGACCCATGCGCAGGCGGGGGGCGGGCGGGTCTTTGGCCTTGATGACGCCGATGCGCTGGCGGGCTGGCTGGGGCAGGACATGGCGGCGCGGCTGGAGCGGCAGGAGTACCCGCTGATTTTCTGGAGCGACATGGGGCGTTACCTTTTGCTGCTGGCCGCCCTGCCGATGCTCCTGATGTTCCGCAGGCAGGGCGCATGAGGGGGCTGGCGCTGATCACGGCGGTGTTCCTGCTGGCGGGAGGGGCTCTTGGCGGCGCGGCGTCGGTGGGGCGTGTCTTGCTGGCGGTGGGTTTGCCGGGTTGGGCGGCGGAGGTGTTCGAGGCGCCGGACTGGCAGGGCGTGGCGCGGTTCCGGGCAGGCGCGTACGGCGCGGCGGCGGAGGCCTTCGCGGCGGCGGGACAGGATTACAACCGGGGCAACGCGCTGGCCTTTGCGGGGGAGTATGCGCGGGCGTTGGAGGCCTATGATCTGGCCATTGCCGCGGGCGATCCGTGGGCGCGGGCGAATTTCGACGTGGTGGCGGCCTATTACGCGGGGCTGGCCATCGACCCCGAGGCGCTTGACCTGCTGCCCGAGCGCAAGCGCGGTCCGACGGCGGAGGCGGAGGTGGGGCAGGGCGACGCGCGCGCGGCGGGGACCGGGGATGGCGTGAGCAATACCGGCGCGGTTCTTGGCATGGCGGAGCTGGAGAGCCGCGGCAAGCTGGGCGTGCGGCGGGTGTTCAAGGACTATTTCATGGTGGCCGACGAGCGGTGGCTTTTGCAGCTGGAAGACGTGCCGGGCGAGTTCATGGCCGAGCGGATCTTGCAGGAGTACAAGCGGCGCGACAAGCTGGGGCTGTCACCGCCAGAGCCGGAGGACCCGAGATGAGGGGGCGCTTGCAGACGGAGCGGTTGGCGCAGGCGCGCGCGGTGCGCGCGGCGGCGGGAGGTCCCGGATCGGGTCCGGGACGGGGGGAAGGAAGTGTGGCGCGCATGTGTATTGCGGGGTTGGCCGGGTGGATCGGTCGACACCTGTGGCGGTGGCGGGCGAGAGGTCCCGGATCAAGTCCGGGACGGTGGGGGAGAGGCGTGGGGCGCGCGTTCTTTGCGCGCCTGGCCGGGTGGTACGGGCGGCACTGGTCGGCGCGGCCTGCAATGGCGGAGAAGACGGATAGGTTTGTGGGCCCGCCCCGGTCTGCGCGCCGGGGCCTCTGGCGATGGCGGGCAGGAGGTCCCGGATCACGTCCGGGACGGGGTGCGCGTGCAGCGGGCGTATGCGTCTGGATGCTGGGGATGTTCGCTTTGATGGTCCCGGAAATCGCGGTCGGTCAGACGCGCGAGGTGCGGCCTGGGGAGCTGAAGCTGGAGGTCAGCGTGGAAGAGCGCGCGGCGACGCCCTACACGCGGGAGATGGTGCTGTTGACGATCCGCGGCACCTATCGGCGTTACATCACGCGCGAAACGCTCGTGCAGCCGGAGCTGGAGGGGTTCAACTGGTCGCAGCTTGGGCCTGACACCTGGCGCGAAGAGCGGGTGGAGGGGCGCGCGGTGAAGGTGTTCATCCGGCGCATGGCAGTGTACCCGGAGCGCCCCGGCACCCTGACCATCGGGGCGTTCCGGCACCAGCTGACGCTGACGGACGAGGGAGACGACTGGTTCGCGTACGAGATCGCGTCCGAGCCGATCACGATCGAGGTGGACCCGGCGCCGGAGGGCAGCGACTGGTGGTTCCCGGTACGTCAGTTACAGGTCTCGGACCAGTGGTCGAACGCGCCCGACCAGCTGACGCCGGGGGAGGGCGTGTTGCGGGTGATCCGCATCGAGGCGCTGGGCGCGACACCCGAGATGATCCCGCCGATGCCGGAGCTGACCTCGCCCTCGGGGATGATCTTTGCCCATCCGGAAAAGCGGCTGATCCAGCTGACGCCGGAGGGGCCGAAGACCATCGCCTTCTGGCGCTGGACGATCCGACCGGGCAATGACGTCTCGGCGGTGGTGGAGCCGCTGAGCTTTGATTATTTCGACACGGTGGCGCGGGAGCCGCGGACGGTGGAGATCAACGCGCAGCGGGTGGCCTATGGCGCGCGGGTGCCGGGGAGCCGCGCGGAGATGGCGGCCACGGCACCGGCCGCGCCGGTCGTGACCGAGGCGGTGTTGCCGGGATTTCCGGCGCTGGGCGCGGCGCTGGCGGTTTTCGCTGCGGCGCTGTTGCTTGGGCTGAAGGGCCGGGCGTGGTCGGGGAGGCCGCAAGTATCGGATTGGGTGCCTGCGCTGGACCCTCGGCGACGTGCGCTGCGCCGGGCGGCGCGGGCCGGGCGGACGGGCGAGATGCGGCAGGCGTTGGTGGCCCTGGCGCGAGCGGGGCCGGGCGCCGAGACATACCGCGCCCGGCTGGCGGAGCTGGACCGGGCCGTCTATTCCGGTCAGGCGCCGCCGGGTGACCTGACCCGTTTCGCCCGGTAGTTGCACAAGTCTGCCTCGGTCTGTGAGTGTGGGTTTTGCGGCGGAGGTGCCCGCCAGGCCATTGGCCGAGCCTTGCCGGTTCCGCAAAGCCCGCGCCAAACGGTTGATCATTCCCGATTTGGTGCTACGTTTCGATTTGGGAGGATCGGCATGTTGGCAGCAAGACCCGAATGCGCACCCGCGCAGCCTGTGTCGTCGGTGATGATCGTGGACGACCATCCGCTTTACAGCGATGCGCTGGAAACGGCGCTGTCGCTGGGATTTTCCGAATGCAGTATTCGCAAGGCGGGCAGCCTTCGCGCGTGTTTCGACCTGCTGGACGAGGGGTTTCGGCCCGATCTGGTGATGTTCGATCTGAAGCTGCCGGATGTGACCGGAGTGTCGGGGTTTGAAAAGCTGCGCGAGCGGGTGCCCGAGGCGCGGGTGCTGGTGATCTCGTCGCTGGCATCGAGCGAGCTGGTGCACACGCTTTTGCGGTCGGGTGCGATGGGATTTCTGCAAAAGGACGCCTCGGCCAAGACGCTGCAATTCGCGGTGTCGGAGATAGCCGCCGGGCGGCGATACATCCCGGCCGAATATGCCAATGCGACCGCGGAAGAGTGCGAGGACGACCTGTTCAAGACCACGCCGGAGCTGAGCATCCTGACGCCGCAGCAGGTCAATATCCTGAAGCTGATCTGCGCGGGCAAGCCCAACAAGCAGATCGCCTATGAGCTGTCGCTGGCAGAGGCCACGGTGAAGGCGCATATCACGGCGCTTTTGCGGCGGCTGGACGTGCGCAACCGGACCCAGGCGGTGGTGTTCGTGGAATCGGTGATGGCGCGCCATGCCGAACCCGAGGCGCGCGCCTTTTTGCAACACTAGGCGGGGACGCGTGAAGGCCGCCCCCCCAGAATTCGTGGTGATCGGGGACTCGCGGGCCGAGGACCCGGCCGTTGCGGTGGCCGAGGCCTCCGAGAGCCTGCGCGGCAGGGGCTTGTGTTTCGTGTTCGCCGTTCTGCCCGACAGCCTGGACGTCGAGGAGACAAGCGCGCTTTTGTCCCAAGAGTTCCGCGGCGTGCCGGTGTTCGGGTGCAGTTCGGCCGGGCAGATCACGACAGACGGGTATGACGACCAGGCGCTGTTGCTGCTGGGTTTTCCGCGCAAGAATTTCCGCTGCGCCTCGATGCTGTTCCAGGACCTGCGCCCGGATCATGCCACGGCCTTTGCCGCGCGGGCGCAGAAAGAGGCCGAGCGGTTCCGCCACACGGCAGGCTGGAACCGGTTTGCGCTGATCGTGGCGGACGGGCTGTCCAAGCAGGAGGATCTGCTGGTATCGACCCTTGACGCGGTGCTGGGCGACGTGCCGATTTTCGGCGGCTCGGCGGGGGACGGGCTGAAATTCGAGCGGACCTACGTCCTGCATGACGGCGAGGCGCATTCGGGGGCGGCCGTGCTGTTGCTGATCGAGACCGACTTGCAGTTCCAGGGCGTGGCCTTCGACCATTTCCAGCCCGAGGGCGCGCAGATCGTCATCACCTCGGCGGATGCCGAGGACAGGCTGGTCTATGAGATCAACGGGGCACCGGCGGCGGAGGAATACGCCCGGCTGGTGGGGTGTGCGCCCGAGGCGCTGAGTCCGGAGGTGTTTGCCGAGAACCCGATGATGCTGCGCCACAACCTGACGCATTACGCCCGCGCGATCAGCGATGCGAAACCGGGCGGCGCGCTGTCGCTGCTGGCGGCGATCGACGACGGGCTGATTCTGACGCTGGGCAAGGCCAAGGGCAGCCTGGAGGCGCTGCACGAGGGGTTGTCGGCGCGCGATGCGGCGGGGCAGCCGCCCGATTTCATCCTGGGTTTCGACTGTTTCCTGCGGCGGCTGGAATTCGAGCACAAGCAATTGACGAAGGAAGTGTCGGACATTTTGCGCACCCACCGGGTGATCGGGTTCAACACCTATGGTGAGCAGAAGTCGGGCCTGCACATGAACCAGACCTTCGTGGGCGTGGCGTTCTTCAAGCCCGAAGCGCGGGTGCTGAACTGATGCTGGTGAACCCCGACGAGCCGCTGGATGTGCAGGTCGAACGGCAGGCGCGGATCATCGACGCGCTGATGCGGCGGGCGAACCGGCAGGACGATGTCCGCCCCTCGGCGTTTCGCGCGTTCCAGTCGGCCATCGAGTTGCAGGAAAAGATGCAGGCGCAGGGCCGCGACCTGGCGCGCGCGGTGTCGGAACTGGAGACGGTCCGCGGCGAGCAGGAGCGGATGCGCAAGAGCCTGGTGGCGGCGCTGTCGTCGATGGAGGGGGGCTTTGCGCTGTTCATCGACGGCAAGCTAGAGCTGTGCAACCACCTGTTTTTGCAGCTTTTCCCCGATATCTCGAACAAGATCGACACGGGGCTTTCGATTGGCCGGTTCTTTGCGCGGCTGGTGTCGAGTAAGTTCTTCCGCTCGGCCGACCGCAACCTGGCCACCCTGCCCACCACGCTGGAGAAGCGGCGCGACGAGGGGGTGATTACCTCGGTCATGATCGAGATGGCCGACGACCGCTGGTTCCAGCTGAGCGCGCAGCACACGTCGGGCGACAACGTCGTGCTGCTGTTGACCGAGATCACCGATTTCGTGCGGCGCAACAGGTCGGAGAAGGAAAGCCTGATCGACCGGCAGGAGGACTACCTGAAGGCGGTGTTCCAGACGCTGACGTCGGGGGTGTGCACGTTTTCGTCGCGGGGCAAGGTTCTGATGCATAACGGCCAGTTCCGCGAATTGCTGGGACTGCCCGCGTCCTATGTCGCGCAAGGCGAGCCGGTGACGGCGCTGGTGGAGTATCTGTTCGCCAACGGGCTGGCGGTCGAGGGCGATGCCGTCAACATCGAGGCGATCTATCGCAAGCTGGTGACCGAAGGCGCGTTCCGGCAGCGCGTGCGGCTGGGGCCCGAGCGCGTGCTGGAACTGCACATGCACGAGATGCCCGACAGCGGCTACCTAGTGGAGGTCGAGGACGTGACGCTGGAGGCGCGCGCGACCGAAACGCTGGAACGCCGGGTGATGGAGCGCACCGCCGAGCTGACCCGCGCGAACGAGAAGCTGACGGAAGAATACGAAAAGAAGGCGCGGGTCGAGGAGGCGTTGCGTGAGGCCAAGGACAAGGCGGAAAAGGCGGTGTCGTCGAAGACGCGTTTCCTGGCCGCCGCCAGCCACGACCTGTTGCAGCCGATCAATGCCGCCAAGCTGTTGATCTCGACCCTGCTGGAGACGTCGCGCGGCACCGACATGCATGGCATGGTAGAGCGGCTGGAAGGATCGTTCCGGTCGACCGAGCAACTGCTGCACCTGCTCTTGGACATCTCGCGGCTGGAAAGTGCGGCGCCCGACACGGTGTCCCCGCTGGTGGTGAACCTGACCTCGATGATGAACTCGATCCATGCCGATCAGAGCCTGGTGGCCGAGCAGAAGAACGTGAGCCTGAAGATGGTGCCCTGTTCGGTGCTGGTGCGGTCGGACCCGGTATACCTGTTGCGGTCGATCCAGAACCTGGTGGTGAACGCGATCCAGTATACCCAGCCGGGGGGCCGCGTCCTGGTCGGGTGCCGCCGCCGCAAGGGGCGCGTGGTGCTGGAGGTCTGGGACACCGGCATCGGCATTCCGAAACGTGACCAGCAGCGGGTGTTCGAGGAGTTCGCCCGCGCCGATGGCGAGAAGCTGGCCGCGGGCGTGGGGCTGGGCCTGTCGGTGGTGGAGCGGGCCTGTCGCCTGCTGGGTCACAAGCTGTCGGTGAAGTCGAAGCCCGGCGTGGGGTCGGTGTTTCGCATCGAGCTGGAGACGGTGGCGGATGCGCAGGCGGTGAACGAACCCCTGAGCCTTGCGTCGAATGCCGACGACCTTCTGGAGAACCAGATCGTTCTGCTGATCGAGAACGACGACGACGTTCTGTTCGGCACCACCAAGCGGCTGGAACAATGGGGCGCCGACGTGCTGGCCTGCCGGTCGATCGACGAGGCGCTGACCTGCGTCGAGGACATGGGCATGGCGCCCGATATCATCCTGGCCGATTACACGCTGGACAACGGCGACACCGGGGTTGATGCCATCGCAAAGGTGCGCAAGCTGACCAAGGTTCATGTGCCGGCGATCCTGATCACCGCCGATCGCAGCCCGAGGGTGCGGGCGGCGGGGCTGACCTATGACATCTCGGTGATCTACAAGCCGGTCAAGCTGAACCGGCTGCGGCCGTTGATGGCGTGGAAGATCGGTCAGCAAGGGGATGCCGAGGCGCGGGGTGATACGAAAGTGGCCGGTGACAGCGCCGCCGGAGCCTTTAGTGTCTGGCCTGAATAGGGAGGAGATTTGAGCATGATGATGCGCGTGACGAGCTTTCTGGTCGGCGTCGCCTTAAGCTGTGCCGCCGCCATGGCTGCGCCGCTCAGCGGGCAGGAAACCTATGACCTGTTGTTCCGCAATGGCACGCTGGATGACGTGTCGCGGGACCAGTCGCTGGTCTATGAGCGGCAGGTCAGCAACGCGCTGGCGCCGGATGCGGCGGAGCGTGACAGCGGCAAGGTTGCGCTGACCGTGGGCGAGGGCGAAAGCCCGCTGGCGGTGCTGGAACTGCGGCAGGGCGAGAAGTACCGCAAGCTGGGGCAGTTCCCGGCCAGCGTGGGCAATCCGATGATCATGTTCTTCTACGAGTCCACGGTGCGCGACATGGCCGAGAGCGCGGGCGGCAGCAAGTTCTACATCCGCAACCGGGTGAAGGAGGCGCTGGTGCAGCCCAACGAGGTGACGATGGGCGAGGCCGAGTTTGACGGGCAGACAGTTCAAACGCAGACTGTGACGATGCAGCCCTTCGCCGAGGACCCGAACCGCGCCCAGATGCGCGGCTTTGGCGACCTCAAGCTGACGGTTACGATGTCCGAGGACGTGCCGGGCTGGTACCTGAATCTCGTGGCCGAGGCGCCGGGGCCGGAGGGTAGCGCCGGCTATCGCTCGGAAGTGACGTTCGAGACGCTGGAGGAGGTGACGCAATGAAGAGCCTGCTTGCGTCGATGCTGATTGCGCTGCCGGGCGTCGCGCTGGGCCAGACCGCCGCCGAGCGTCTGAACGATTTCCCGACGGCGGCGCGGGCGGATTACGTTTTTGCCTGCATGTCCACGAACGGCACCACGCGCGAGATGTTGCAGAAATGCTCGTGCTCCGTCGACGAGGTGGCGCAGATCCTGTCATACGAGGAGTATCTGGAGGCCGAGACGGTTTTGTCGATGCGCCGGGTCGGTGGCGAGCGCATGGCGGTGTTCAACAGCTCGGCTGCCGCGGCGAACCTGGTGGCAGAGTTGCGCCGGGCGCAGGCCGAGGCCGAGATCGTCTGTTTCTGAAACTACCTCAGCTGGTCGGTTCGACCTCTTTCTTGCCGGGCATCGTGCGATAGACCAGCGGCGCGTCGGTGTTGGACGCGTGGGTGTCGGCTTGTGCCTGAAGCGCCCCGTGATGGGGGGACTTGATGCAGACCGGGTCGGTCGCGGCGGGGTCGCCGACGATGGCCATGGCCTGGCACCGGCAGCCGCCGAAATCCACCAGCTTGCGGTCGCAGGATTTGCAGGGTTCCTGCATCCAGTCGGTGCCACGATAGGCGTTGAAGGCGGCGCTGTTGTACCAGATGTCGTCGAGCGGCTTGTCGCGGACGGTCTCGAATTCCAGTTGCGGGATGGATTGCGCGGCGTGGCAGGGCAGGACTTGGCCGTCGGGGGCGACGTTGAGGCCCGTGCTGCCCCAGCCGCCCATGCAGCGCTTGGGGTAGTCGTCGTGATAATCCGCGGGCACGTAGTCGATCACCAGCTTGCCTTTGAGCGCGGCACGGGATTCGGCCACGATGCGGGTCGCCTCGCGGGCCTGTTCGCGGGTCGGCATGAGGGTGTCGAGATTCTTCAAAGCCCAGCCGTGGAATTGCACGGTGGCGACCTCGATCCGGCGGGCGCCCATTTCCTGCGCCATTTCGATGGCCCGGGGCAGTTGGTGCAGGTTGCGCCGGTGCAGGACGGCGTTGAGCGTGAGCGGAAAGCCGATCTGGCCGATCCACTCGGCCACCTGCATCTTGCGCTTGTAGCCGCCATTATAGCCGCCGATCTCGTCGGCCATTTCGGGCGTGGTGCCTTGCAACGAGAGCTGGATGTGGTCGAGGCCGGCCTCGTCCAGTTCTTTCAGCCGACGCTCGGTCAGGCCGATGCCGGAGGTGATGAGGTTGGTATAGAGGCCGGCGTCGCGGGCGGCCTGTACAAGCGGAACGAGGTCGCGGCGGGAGGCGGGCTCGCCGCCCGAGAGGTGGAGTTGCAGCACGCCAAGCTTAGCGGCCTCGTCGAAGACTCGGACCCAGGTTTCGGTATCAAGCTCGCTGTCCTGCCGGGCCAGTTCCACGGGGTTGGAACAATAGGGGCAGGAGAGCGGACAGCGGTGCGTCAGCTCGGCCAGCATGGCGATGGGGGCGGGTATTTTCATTGCGCTACGTCCAGGAATCTGCGGTCGCGCAGGGCCGTAAGGAAGCCGTTGCTATCCTCGGTGATCTGCTCGACCGGGGCGTTGTACTTGTCCGACAGGGCCTGCGTGATCTCGCCGAAGCTGCGTTGTCCGTCGACCTCGGTCAGGATGGCGTGACCGATCTGGTCGAGGGTGATGGCGCGTTCGGGCGCGAGAAGGACCCACGTATCGCGCACCTTGTCGAAATGCAGGCGCACGCCGCGGGGCAGGGAGGGAATGTCGGTGGCGATCATCAGGAGGCCCTTTCGAGCAGCAGCCCTTCGCCCGGTTGCCAGCCGCCGGGCGGGATGCGGGCGGGTTCGACATAGGCGCTCCAGAGCGCATCAAGCTGGGACCAGAGCACGTCCGTCTTGAAGATGAGCGCGTTGGCGGCGGCGTCCTGCTTTTCCTGCGTATCGGCGTGGTCGAGCACCCAGGCGAGGCCGAAGGCGACGTCCTTGGGCGCTTCCTTGAGCCTCGTCTTGAAGTAGCTGAGCGAGCTGTCGTCGGCGAAGTCGTAGTTCTTCAACAGACCCTCGATCCGGTTGGCGTGGATCTTGGGCGCGAACAGCTCGGTTAGGGACGAGGCGACGGCCTCCAGCAGGGTCTTGTCGCGGACGAAGCGGACATAGGCGTCGCAGGCGAATTTCGTCGCTGGCAGCACGCCCTCGCGGGAGGCGACGTAAGCCGGGTCGAGGCCCACGGCCTCGGCCAGTCGCAGCCAGCGCTTGATGCCGCCTTCGTTCTCGGCCGTGCCGTCGTGATCCTCGATTCGGCTACGCCACGCGCGGCGCAGGTCGGGATCCTCGACGCGGCTCATGAAGGCGGCGTCCTTCATGGGAATGGTGTGCTGGTAATAGTAGCGGTTCAGCACCCAAGCACGGACCTGGTCGGGCGTGCAGTCGCCGCCATGCAGGCGATCGTGGAACGGGTGCAGATCGTGATACCTCTCGGCGCCGATCTTGCGCAGGCGAGCTTCGAATTCTTCGCGGCTTTGCGTCATGGGGTGATCTCCATTCCGTCCTGTCCGATGATCCAGCCCGCTGCTTCGGCCTCGGCTTTTTCCGCCGAATCGGGGCGCAGGACCGGGTTGGTGTTGTTCATGTGCACGAAGACCTTCTTGCCGATGTCGATGCCCGCGAAGGCGGCGATGGAGCCGTCGGGGCCGGACATGGACATGTGGCCCATGCGTTTGCCCGTCTTCTTGCCGAGGCCCGCGCGGACCATTTCGTCGTCGCGCCAGAGCGTGCCGTCGAAAAAGACCATGTCGGCGCCGTGCAGGCGGTCGCGCAGATCGTCGTTGAGCCGCGCGCAGCCGGGGATGTAGAAGGCCGTCGTGTCGCCGTTTTCCAGCACGACGCCCACGGTCTGTTCGCCCATCAGGTCGGTTTCGACCGTCTCGCTCTCCATGTAGAGCGGGACCTTGCCGGGCACAGCGAAAAGCGTCGCGGTCAGGTCGGGGGCCAGTTCGAACGGTTCATCGAGGGCGATGTTGGTGCGAGTGACGACCTGGGCATGCAGGGCGTCAAAAATGGGATTTGCGGCCAGAACTTCGTGTATTCCCTTGGTGGCGAAGAGGGTAAACGGCTGCATTTCGCGCAGGGTCAGCAAGCCGGCGACGTGGTCGATATCGCCGTTGGTCACCAAGACGGAGGTCAGCGGCAGCTTGCGTAGGTCCGTCGGATGGAGGGCCGCTGTGTTCGACAGCTGGTCGCGTATGTCGGGCGATGCGTTCAGAATGGCCCAATCGACACCGTTTCCGGTGACTGCGAGGGACGATTGTGTCTGTGAGGGAATGTCGCCTGAACGTGCGAGATTGCAGTTGTCACAACCGCAATTCCACTGGGGCAGGCCGCCCCCGGCCGCAGCGCCGAGAATATGCGCGCGGAATGACATCGAGATATCCTCCCGCGCGCAGATCAGTCTTAGATCAGGACTTCGCGCTCTTCGTCGAAGTCAGGACCGTACATGTTGATTTCCATGCCGCATTCGATTTCGCGGATGATCGGTTTTGCCCATGCCATGATGGTTTCCTCCTTTGAATAACAGTCCAAAGATGACAACTCGGCCGCTTCATTGCGACTCTTAATTTCTGTGAAACGCTTAGACTTTAGTCCCGGTTCCCGGGGTCAAGCCGCGGGGCGAGGCCATCGATGACGAAGCCCTGATTCCGTACCGTCTTGATCTCAAAGCAAAAATCGGCGTCGCGGAGTTTCTTGCGCAAATAGCCGATATAGACGTCCACCACGTTTTCGTTACCCGACCCCTCGGCCTGCCAGAGCGCGTCGAAGATATCGCCGCGTGGCAAAGGCGTGCCGTCATGGGCGATGAGCAGGCGTAGAAGGTCATCTTCACGCTCGGTCAGCGACACGCGGGCGGTCTCGGTATGCAGGACGCGGTCGGCGGTCAGCGTGGCGGGTTGCGGGCGCTGCGAGGTCGCGCGGCGTTCCTGAACGCGCAGGCGAGCCACCAGTTCGTCGAAGCTGAAGGGTTTGACAACGTAATCGTCGGCCCCCGCCTCGAGCCCCGCGGTGCGGTGTTCGACATCCGAGAGCGCCGAGAGCATGAGGATGGGCAGGGTGGCGCCGCTCTCTCGGGCGCGGCGCACCAGATCAAGGCCGCTGTCGGCGCCCAGCATGACGTCGATGATGGCGCCAGAGAACGTCTCGCCGCGTAGCTTGTCGAGGGCGTGGTCGTAGCGGTTGACGGTTTCCGCCTGATAGCCGTGCAGGCCCAGCCCCCGCGCCAGGGCGGAGGTGATTTCCGGGTCGTCGTCGACGATCAGGAGGCGGGTCATGGCAGTGCGGTCTCTTTCGCGGCTGAGGGCCTGAGAATAGCGCCGTTTTAGCCGGTTGAAAGGGAAAGGCGAACCGCGATCTTTGTCCCGGGTGCGTCGCTTAGGGCGTCGGCGCGGGCGACCGGGCTTTCAAGGGTGATGGTGCCGTCATGGGAGTCGATCACCCAGCGGGCGAGGGCGAGGCCGATGCCGAAGCCCTGGGCCGAGGTGCTGCCCGATTGCGTGAAGCGTTCGAAGATGCCGGGCTGGTCGGCGGGGGCGATACCGGGGCCGTTGTCGATGACGGCGATTTCGGTGGTCTGGTCGCCGGCCCGCGCGTCGAGCCGAATTTGTCCGCCGTCGCGGGCGTGGCGGATGGCGTTGCGCACGAGACCCACCAGCACCTGCCGGATCCAGTTGCGGTCGCAGGTCAGGGTGACGTCGGGGATGTCCGACAGGGTGAGGGTCATGCCCGCATTGTCGGCCTCGGCGCGGATTTCCTCGTGCACTTCGGTTATGAGATCGCGCAGGGGAACGGGTGCGGGGTCCAGCGCCAGTTGGCCGCTGTCGGAGCGGGCCACGCGCAGAAGGTCGTCGATGCGGCGGTTCAGACGCGCGGCGCGGGCCTCGATCGTGGCGAAGGCGTCGGCGTCGGGCCCACCCGCCGCGCGGCCGATCTGTGCCTCCATCAGGATGACGGTCAGGGGCGTGCGCAATTCGTGGCTGACATCGGCAAAGAAGCGGCGGCGGTTCTCGTCGATCTCGGCCAGGGTTTCGTTGGCGGCGCGCAGTTCCTCGGTGCGGGCGGCGATGATGCTGCTGAGTTGCGCACGGTCCTGCTCGACCGCCGATTTGCGGGCGGCGAGGGCATGGGCCATGCGGTTGGTCTCGGCATAAAGACCGCCGATCTCGTCCCGGCGGGTTTCGGGCAGGTCGATGGCGAAATTCTCTTGCCCGATCTTCTGGGCCGCCTCGCGCAGGCGGTCGAGCCGGGCGAATTGCGGGCGGATAAGGCCGAAATAGAAGGCCAGCACCATCAGTACGGCGGCGACCGCGATGGCGATGGCGGCCAGGGTCAGTTTCTGGCGCAGGGCGACGATATCGGCGCGGATGTCGTTGCGGAAAAGCTGTTCCGTCTGCACCGCCTGGCTGAGCAGGGGGTCAAAGCCGGTGGCGAAGCTGTCGATATGGGCTTGCAGGCGGGGGCGGTCGATGTCGTCTTCGCCGAGGCCGCGCATGGTGCTGGACAGGAGCGCCTCCATCCGGGCGAGGCCGAGGGATTGCGTGCCGAAGCGGGACTGGGCGTCGAGGCCCAGATCCTGCGCTTCTTCGACCGCCTGGGCCACGTTCTGTTGCAGGCGCGCAAAGGAAGAGCGGAGGTTTTCGACCACCGGTTCCAGCCGTTCCAGCCGGGTGTCGGCAGGCAGCTCGCGCTGCACGGCCTCGGTTGCGACGACGAGGAAGGTGGCGGCCTGGGTCGAGAGGCCGGCATAGCCCGACATGCGCTGTTCGGCCTTGAGCGTGGCATCGAGGCGGTCGGAGACGGCCAGCAGGCCCAGCCAGAGGATGAGCGCGGTGACCCATGTGCCCACACCCAGGGCGAGGGCGCCGAGGCCAAGGAGGGTTTTCAGCGACATGGCACAAGCGCCCGGAAATTAGGCATCAATGCTGCAATGCAGCATAAATATGCACAGCTTCGGAAAAACCGGCCGGCGAACGGTGCCGTTACCCTTTCCTTAGAGGTTTTGCGCTTCACTTTGACAGCAGACGGGAGCGAAGACGAATGCAACACGCAAGGAAAGACCATGATCGAGCTTCTGTTTGTCGCCTGTCTGGCGCAGTCCCCCGACCAGTGTCGTGAACGCAGTCTGCTGTTCACTGACGTCACCCCGATGCAATGCCTGATGGGCGCGCAGCCGGAACTGGCCAAGTGGGTGAACACCCATCCCAACGAACGTATCAAAAGCTGGCGCTGCCAAACGGTGAACACTGCCGAGGTGGACATCTGAGCGGTCCTCAGGTCTTGCGCTTCATCAGGCCGCGGGCGGGGTCGTAGCCCCAGATCGCCAGCGCGCAGAAGACCAGCGTGCTGCCTGTGACCCAGGCGAGGGCGGTCCAGTTGATTTGAAGGTAGAGCGAGAAGCGGATCAGCTCGACCGCGTAGGTGAAAGGGTTGAGCGCGCAGATGTCGCGCAGCAAGGGTGAGCTTTCGGCCATTTTCCACAAGGGGTAGAGGGCCGAGGACATGAAGAACATCGGGAAGATGACGAAGTTCATCACGCCCGCGAAGTTTTCCAGTTGCTTGATGAAGCTGGACAGGACCAGCCCAAGACCGCCGAGCATGAGGCCGCCGAGGATGAGGCTGGGCAGCACGGCGAGGTATCCCCAGGCGGGCATGGTGATGCCGAAGGCGGCGGCGATGGCGAGGAAAGTGTAGACCTGCAGCACCGAGATGATCGTGGCGCCGAACAGGCGGCAGATCAGCAACCACCAGCGGGGAAAGGGGCTTGTCAGCAGCAGGCGCATCGAGCCCATTTCGCGGTCGTAGACGAGGCTAAGCGAGGATTGCATCCCGTTGAAGAGGAGCACCATCGCGCAGAGGCCGGGTACGATATAGGTCTCGTAGGTGATGTAGGTCTGATAGGGCGGGATGATCGACAGGCCAAGTGCGGCGCGGAACCCGGCGGCGAAGATCAGGAGCCAGACGAGGGGGCGGACGAGGGCGGCGATGAAGCGCTCGCGCTGATGCACGAAGCGCAGGAATTCGCGGGCGATGATCGCCTTTGCGACGCGGAACGTGCCGGTCATGCGGTTTCCCCCGTGCGTGTCAGGAACCAGTCCGACAGGCTTTGATCGCCGCGGGCCGCGCCGGCGGTGCCGCGGTGGATGATCTGCCCCTTGTGCAGGACGACGAGCGCGTCGCCGTCGCGCACCTCGTCCGTCAGATGGGTGGTCCAGAGGACGCAGAGGCCGGTCCTGGCGAGCTCGTGGACGTGATCGGTGATGCCCTGCCGCGAGGCGGCGTCGAGGCCCACGGTGGGTTCGTCGAGCAAGAGCACGTGCGGGTCGTGGATCAGGGACCGGGCGAGTTCGGTGCGGCGGCGGTGGCCGCCGTTGAGGTCGCGGGCCTTTTCCTCGGCGCGGTGGCGCATGTCGAGCTGGTCGAGGGCGGCGTCGATGCGGCCCGGAACCTCGGATTTCGGCAGGCCCTGGAGGGCGGCGAAATAGGCGAGGTTCTGGCGGACCGAGAGGTTGAGGTCGAGCGTGGATTGCTGGAAGACGACGCCGAGCTTTCCGAGGGCGCGGCGGGGTTCGCGGCGCATGTCGTGGCCGGCGACGGTGATCTCGCCCTGGGGGGCCACCAGCAGGCGGGTCAGCAGGGCGATGAGCGTGGATTTGCCCGCGCCGTTGGGGCCGAGAAGCGCGCAGAAGGTGCCGGGGGCGACGTCGAACGCCACATTGTCCAGCGCCTGCTTGGCGCCGTAGTGGAAGCTGAGGTTATTGACGGTCAGGCCTGTGGTCACGTGGTCCGGTCCTTTGTCGTTCCGGCGAGTTGCGCGCCGTTTGGCCCAGTTTCCAGTGTCAGGGTCCGGTGTGCAAGCCGTGTCGCCTCGGCCATGTCGTGGGTCACGAAGAGCGTTGCCGGCTGGTGGCGGGCGATGAGCGCCTCGGTGAGCGTCAGCATCCGGTCGGCGGCGGCGGCGTCCAGCGAGACGAACGGCTCGTCCATGATCAGCAGGTCGGGTTGTCCGGCGAAGGCGCGGGCGAGGGCGAGGCGGCGTTGCTGGCCGAGGGAGAGCTGGCCGGGAAAGAGGGTGTCCTTGCCCGAAAGGCCGACCTCGTCGAGCGCGGCGAGGGCGCGGTCGCGGGGCAGGCCGGGATGCAGGAGTGTGAGGTTGTCGAGGGCGGAGCGCCAGGGCAGCAGGGTGGGTTCCTGGAAGACCATGGCGATGGCGTCGGGCCGGTGGATCTGGCCGGTGAAGTCGGTGTCGATGCCCGAGACCAGCCGAAGGAGGGTGGATTTGCCGATGCCGGAGGGGCCAACAAGGGCCACGGTTTCGCCTGCCGCAACCTCGAAGGCGATGGGGCCGAGCACGCGGTCGTCGCCGAAGCGTTTTTCTGTGATGGAGACGGTGATCATGCGCGGCGCCACCGGGTTGCGTGGCGTTCCCACGGTTGCAGCAGCGCCCATTCCACCAGCAGCATCACGGTGATGAAGGAAAAGGCGTAGACCAGCACCATGGCGACGTCGAAGAGCTGGAAATAGAGGTGGATCTGGAAGCCGATGCCGGACGAGCGGCCCAGGAATTCGACCACGAGGACGATTTTCCAGATGACGGCCACGCCCCCCCGCGCGGCGGCGGCGATGAAGGGGGCCAGTTGCGGTAAGGTGATGTGGCGCAAGCGCATCCAGCCTGACATGCGGTAGACGCGGGCCAGCGCGTCGAGCTGTGGATCCATGGCGCGGGCGCCTTCGCGGATGACGATGGCGACGTTGGGCACCTTGTTGAGCGTGACGGCGGCGATGGCGGCGGCCTCGGTCAGGCCGATCCAGAGGTAGCAGAGGACGATCAGCACCAGCGCGGGCAGGTTGAGGAAGATCACCAGCCACGGGTCGAGCCAGCGGTTGAGCGCGGGCGACCGGCCCATGGCGAGGCCGATGATGCCGCCCAGCGTCATGGCGAGGCAGAAGGCCCAGAGCACGCGCAGCAGGGTGGCCGAGAGGTGAGTCCAGAGCTCTCCGCTGGCGATTTCCTGTGCGAAGAGAGGCGCGAGGGCCCAGGGGGTGGGCAAGACCTGCGGATCGGCCTTGAGCGTCGAGGCCACGACCCAGAGCGCGAGAAGCCCCGCGATGGAGAGGAGCGGCGTCAGCTTGGTTTGCATTTAATGGACGTCGGCGAAAAGGCCGTCGGGGAGCGTGTCGGCCTGCCCCACCAGTTCCGCGCCGCCGAGGTCGTGCATGAGGCTGAGAAAGGCTTGGGCGGCGTCCTCGTCGATGGGTTTCCGGGCCGGGATGCCGGCGATCCAGTCGGTGCGGAGTTGCTCGAATTCGGCATCACTGTCGGCGTTCATCATCGGGCGCAGGTCCTGCCAGATATCGTCGGAGGACATCAGCAGGGTCTTGGCTTCGCGGCTGGCCTCATAGAAGGATTGCGCGAGGTCGGGGTTCTCCGACAGGAACTCTTCCTTGAAATAATAGCCCAGTAGGGGTGTTTCGGGGTCGAGGCCCAGTTCGCGGGCGGCGGTGTCGACGGAAATGAGTTCACGCATCCCGGCGGCCTTCATCTTGGCGAGGTAGTGCCAGTAATTGATGGCCCCCGCGAGGCCGCCGTCAAGGGCGGTGCGGAAGATCAGGGGCGGCGCGCCGTAGACTTGCTCGGTCTCGGCCTCGAGATCGAGATCGTAAGCTTGCGCAGCATAGGCGCGCAGGATGAGCCAGGACTTGTCGAGCGGGCCGCCGGCGATGCCGAGTTTCTGCCCGGCGAGGTCGGCCAGGGTTTGGGCGGTGGAGTCGGCGGAGACCACCACGCCGCCCACGGCGCGGGAATAGGGGAGGAAGACATAAGGCTTGCCCGCAGCGCGCTGGCGGGCGACCCAGATCCAGTCGGCGACGGCCATGTCGGCCTCGCCGCCTTCGACGGCGATGCGGGTGGCGCTGTTGTCGGCATAGAGCTGAATGTCGAGGGTGAAGCCGTGTTTTTCGTCGAGGCCTTCATCGACGATGGTCTGAAGCTCCCAGTTGACCGTGCCGATCTTGAGGGTGGCGGCGCGGATCGTCGGAGCTTCCTGGGCATAGGCCGCCATGCTGCTTAGCAAGAAGGAGAGAGATGCTATGATGCGCAACATGGCGGGCCTTTCGTCTGGGAGGACGTGGGTTTATTCGGCGCGGCGTTCGACCTCGTTGAGGTCGGCGTCCAGTTCGATGTCGAATTGGTTGCCGCCCTTGCAGATCACGTCGTCAAGCTCATACCCACCGTCGTCTTCGACTTCGATATCGGCGGGGTCCATCTGGCATTCGATGGAGGCGAGATAGGCCTCGATCTTTTCGACGGTTTCGGCGTCTACGTGGTCGTCGGCGAGGGCGGGCGAGGCGACAAGCGCCGCGATTGCGAGAGTGCGTTTCATTCGAGAGGCTCCATTACTGGATGTTGAAGGTCACTTGTTGCGTCTCGCCGGTGGAGCCGGGGATGCGCAGCGTGTGGCTGCCCGGCTTGATGGCGATGAAGGAGAGCGTGGCGACACCGGCATCATCGAACTCGAGGGAGTCGATGGCCATGGGGCGGACCTCGATCTTGTTTATGACGATCTCGTTCATCCAGATCGCGCGGAAAAAGTCGCTGCCGGTGATGGCCAGTTCGGCGGAGCCGTCGGCGGTGATTTCGAGCGTGTAATAGGCGCCGGATTGCAGGTTAACGCTACCGGTTTCGTGCAGCGGCTGGCCCGAGGCAAGCGTGATCTCGATCGTGTCGCCACGGTTGCAGGCGGCCAGCAGACCGGCAAAGCCGAGGTCGTCGCAAAGAGGTGCGGCGACGGCTGGACCGGTGAGGTAGGTGGCGGCGGTGGCCGCTGCTATCAACAATTTTTTCATTGTGCGTATCCTTCTTTATTCGATGGTCACCACGCCCCAGGGCTGATCGCCAACCTGGATGGAGCGAACGGCCTCTTCCTTGGCCACGTCGATGACGGTGATGTCGTTGGAATTGCCGTTGGTGGTGAGCAGGTATTTTTCGTCCGGCGTGAAATCGAGCTGCCAGACGCGCTGACCAACCAGGATGTAGTCCAGCACCTCGAGGCTTTGGGCATCGACCACGGCGACGCGGTTCGAAGGGCCAAGCGCCACGAAGAGACGGGTGCCGTCGGAGGTGACCTTGGCGCCCACGGGTTGCAGCCATTCGGGCTGAACGTTCGGGACCTCGAAGGTGATTTTCTGCACGAGCGTCGGTGTGCCGTCCTCGGCGATGTCCATGACGCTGACTGTGCCGCCGATCTCGGAGGTGACGAAGAGGCGGGTGCCGTCGGCGGTGTACTGGGCATAGCGCGGGCGCTGGTCGACCAGGATGTTGTGCTTGATCTCGTAATCCTCGGTCGAGATGAAATGCGCCATATTGGTCGTCTCGGACGTGTTCACCACCCACTTGGCGTCGGGGCTCATGCCCATGCCCTCGGGTTCGACCCCCACGGGCACCTCGGCCAGCACGGTGCGGCTTTCGGTGTCGGTGACGGTCACGAGGTTGTCATCCTCGTTGGCGATGTAAAGCCGCTTGCCCGAGGGTTCGATGATGAAAAGCTCGGGGTCGGGGCCGGAGGGGAGCGAGGGCAGCTCCTCGTAGGTTTCGGAGTCGAACACGCGGACGAGATTGTCGTCGGAGGCGCAGACATAGATCTTGGTGCCGTCGGGGCTGGCGGTGATGCCGCGGGGGCGGTTGCCGGCGAAAAACTCGTCGGTCACTTCCCAGGTTTCGGTGTCGATCACGGTGATGGTGTTGCCGCGTTCGTTGGTCACGAAAGCCTTGCCGGCCAGCGCGGGCCCGGCGGCGAGCGCCAGGGCGGAAGTTAGAAGGAGTGCCTTGAGTTTCATGTGTTCCCCTTAGTTGCTGAAGGCCGTGCAGGCCGATTCCGGGCGGTCGAGGCCGAGCGTGTCCTGCACGGCGTTCTGGTGCAGGAAACCTTCCTGCGGGCTGACGCTGACCGTGACGCGGTCGTCGTAAAGCATGACCTGCTGGCGCATCTGGCCGTTCCAGTCGCGGAAGGTGACTTCCTGCCCCTTGAAGCCGGCCAGTTCGAACTGGTCGGAGAGCAGGTAGTCTTTTACCCCGTCCGGCTCGGCGGTTTGGGCGCGGGTCACGGCCTCACCCACCGCGCGCAGGGCGATCCAGACGTTGTAATCGGCATCCTTGATGTAGCGGCCCGCCAGTTTTTCGAAGCGGGTCTGAAGCTGGGTCGCGCCGTAGGCTTCGTGCCCGCCATGCATCTGCACGGGGCGCAGACCGGACGAGCCCATCACGGGGCGCGGATCCCACAGGTGGTAGGTGAGGTAGGCGGCGAAATAGTCGGTCTCGTCGGCGGTGATGACCACGTCATGCTCGGGCAGGTCCTGCATGAAGGTGGGCAGTTGGCGCTGGACGAGGACATGGCCGGAATCGGTACGGCGGGCGCCGCCGGTGTCTTCGAAGGTGCGTTCCTCGACGATCTGGGCGCCGAACTTGGTGGCGGCGCGGCGATAGGCGTCGGCCAGCGCCATGTCGGCAGGGTTGGAGCCGGAAATGAGCACCCAGCGGGGCCACTTCTTCCAGATGGCGAATTGCGCGATGGCGTCGGCCTGCTGGGCATAGCTGGTGGCGGTGTGCAGGAGGTTGGCGCGGCAGTCCTCGTTGCGCATGGCCATGTCGCCGGCGCGGGCGTTGAAGACCAGCGCGCCCTCTTCGGCGGCACGGTCGGCGAGGCGCAGAACGTCCTCTTCCCGGGCGTGGATGACGATCAGGCGGATGCCGTCGGCGAGGATTTCGTCGAGGGCGGCATCGGCGGCGTCGGGCGCGGCGGATTTCTGGATCGTTTCGTAGGTGTGGCCCATGAAACTGCCGGTGGAGTTGTTGTCCTGATCGGCGAGTGCGGCGCCGGCAAAGCCCAGATCCTCGGGCGCCTCGTCGAAGCGCGAAATGGGGCGCTGGACCTGGTAATCGACGCGCAGGACGGCGGCGCGGACGTCGATGGCCGCGGCAGTTCCCGCGGTAAAAAACAGTGTGACGGCGCAGAGAAGCGCGGCCGCGAAAAGCGTCGCAAAACGGTTCAGCACTTTTATCCTCCCTTACCGCGAAGTTGATCTTCGCGGCCCGACCAATACCAATTGCCGTGTTTCGCAATCACTGTACCCAACGCAAGATGAAGGGCGACTCTTAACTTCTAAGAACGCCCGTATGCGATTGATATTGTTCTTGTTCCTGGCTTTCGCCCCGGCTGCGCACGCGCAAGGCACTGTGGCCTTTTTCGGGCTGCACCTAGAGGACAGTTCGGGGCAGACAACGCAATCCTCGGCGCTGGTGGCCGAGGGGCCGGACGAGGCAGACCTGGCGCGGGTTGAGATGCTGGAAGCGATGCTGGCGGAGAGATTCGAGGGGGAAGGCTATGCGCTGATGGACCTTGCGCCGGTGGCGGAAGAGTTGGAGCGCGTAAGCAACCCGGCGAGCTGTTATGGGTGCGACATCCGCATGGCCAAGACGCTGGGCGCGGAGTTCATCCTTGTGGGCGAGATCAACATGGTCTCGCCTGTGCTGGTGTCCATCGCGGTGCAATTGAAGGATGCCGTGAGCGGCGAGATCGTGAAGGGTGGCAGCGTCAGCGTGCGCGGCAGCACCGACGAGATCTGGGCGCGGGGGATGCGACAAATCTTGAAAAACAGGATCTTCAGGGAGGAAGATACATGAGAAGACGACTGTTCATGGCCAGCCTGACGGCGCTGATGCTGCCGGGCATGGCGTTGGCGCACGGGCCGACGCGGCAGAAGGTGACGCTGACCACCGAGGTGGCGGCGGAACCCGCCGAGGTCTGGGAGGCGATCGGCAATTTCCAGGACATGTCCTGGCACCCGGCGGTGCATTCCACGACCGGCGAGGGCGGCAACGAGGTTGACGCCACGCGCGTGTTGACGCTGGGCGAGGAGGGTGGCCCGACCATCGACGAGATCCTCTACAAGTACAGCGACGAGAAGATGAGCTATTCCTACCGGATCACCGAGGTCGCGGTCGAGACGCTGCCGGTGACGAATTACTCTTCTCACCTGACGGTGAAGCCGCGTGACGGGGGCGGGTCGATCGTGGAATGGCGGGGCGCGTTCTATCGCGGCTATCCCAACAACGATCCGCCGCCCGAATTGAACGACGAGGCGGCAATTGCGGCCGTGAGCGGTGTCTACCAGGCGGGGCTGGATGCCCTGACCGAGAGGTTCGGTGCGCCGGGTTCTTGATGCGCTGGCGATTTGCCTGGCCACGCCGGTGGCCGGGCAGACCGCCTTTGTCACCTGTCAGCCCGCCGATGCGTTGAGCGTGATTGACGTGGCCCGAGGGGTCGAGATCGATCGCTGGGACGTGGCGGGCAAGCCTGCCGGGGTCGCCGTTGGTGGCGATGCGGTCTATTCCGTCTCCCCGGATACAAAGACCGTGCGGCGTTTCACGCTCACCGGCAGGCTTTTGACCGAAACGCAGCTTGACGGCGGGCCGACCGGCGTGGCGCTGGATGCCGCGCGCGGGCGGCTGTTCGTGTCGGACTGGTACAATGCGCGGCTTTGGGTGTTGGATTCCGAAAGCCTTGAGGTTTTGCAGGAACTTGGAACCGGGGCGGAGCCGGCGGGGATCGCGCTGTCGCCGGATGGACGGTTCCTGGCCAGTGCCGAGAAGGATGCCGACCGGGTGTCGGTGTGGGATGCCGAGACGCTGAAGGTGGTGCACCGGGTCGATGTGGGCGTGCGGCCCTATGGGTTGGGGTTTGCACCCGATGGGCGGCTGTTCGTGGGCAACGTGGGCAGCAATGACGTGAGCGTCGTGGATCCAAGAGTCGGCGCGGTGCTGGCAACGGTGCCGGTGGGCGAGCGGCCCTATGGCGTGGCCTTCGCAGGCGGGCGTGCCTTCGTGACCAACCAATATGCGAATTCCTTGAGCGTCATTGAACTCGACACGCTGGACTCGGTGGAGGAGGTCAGCGTGGGTGAATATCCCGAAGGGATCGACGCCACGGCGGATGGGAGCCTCGTGGTCTTTGCCAACTGGTTCGAGAACACGGTGACCGTGATGGACGCCGAAACGCTGGACGTGATATATGACGTGGATACCTGCGACGGGCCCCGGGCCTTTGGCAGGTTCCTGTCGGGAGGAGGCAAGGAATGATCGGAACATCTGTGCGTGCGTTGAGCGCGCTGTGCCTGATGGCGGTGCCGGCGCTGGCCGGGACGTGGGAGGATCTGAGCGCCGAGATCTACGGCGAGCGGGCGCTGCTGGACGGTGCGCAAGTGATCGCCATCGACGCGCCGTATCGGACGGGCAACGACGCGCGCACGCAGCTGGCGGCGCAGGTGGTCGCCCCCGAGGGGGCCGAGATAGCCAGCGTGACGCTGGTGATCGACGAGAACCCTATGCCGGTCTCGGCGGTCTTTGACCTGGATACGCCGCTGCCGGCGTTCTTTTTTGACGTAACGATGCGGATCAACGGGCCGACGCCGATGCACGTGGTGGCCGAGACGACCGACGGACGGCTTTTCGTCTCCGAGGCCTTCGTCAAGACCTCGGGACAGGGGGCCTGCGCGGCGCCGCCGGGGACCGACCCGAAGCTGGCGCTGGAAACGTTGGGAAAGATGCAGATCGAACTGGCCGGGCGTCTGACGGGCCTGGGGCAGAGTGCGGCGGACAAGCTGGCGAACCGTTTGAACCGCATGGACGTGGACATTTCGCACCCGTCGCATTCGGGGATGCAGATGGACCAGATCACGCTGCTGTTCTTGCCCATGCGCTATGTCGAGACGGTGGATATCGACCTGGACGGTGCGGGGTATGTCGAGATGACGGGGTCGATATCGCTGTCGGAGAATCCGCAGGTGGCGCTGTCGGTGCCGAGCCGGGCGCAGGCGGTGGACGTGACCATGACGGATACCGATGGCACCGTCACCCATGCGCACAAGAAATTGACCGGATACTGAGACGGAGTGACCCCGGGCACGTGATGCGCGCCCGGGGCCTTTCGTTGTTCGTTACTCGCAGGCCGTGGCGAAGCGTGCGGTCTTGTTCTCCACGCTTTCGACCGTGAGCATACAGCCGTTTTCAAGCTCGACCTCGGAGCCGGATTCGGCGGATTGCACGTTGAAGCCGTTGACGGCAAAGCGCACGGTGTCGTCCGCGATGGAGCTGACGAAGATGCGGATGTCGCCGTCGTTCAGGACCGCGGTGGAGCCGACGCCGAAGGTTTCGGTGTCTTCGCCCGATGCGGACCCGCTGTCGCCGGAGCCCGAGCCACTTTCGCTGAGCTGAGCTTCGAGTGCTGCGACACGTTCCTCGAGCGCGGCGATCTGGTCGGCACTGGATTGCGTGCCTTCGCTGTCGCTCTCGGCGGATGCGGCTTGTTCGTCAGAGCCTTCGTTGTCGCTCTCGGAGGCGGCTGCTTGCTCTTCGGAGCCTTCGCTGCCGCTCTCGGAGGCGGCGGCTTGCTCTTCGGAACCTTCGCTGCTGTTTTCGGAAGACGCGGCTTGTTCCTCTGAGCTTTCGGTGTCGCTCTCGGAGGCGGCGGCCTGTTCTTCGGAACCTTCACTGCTGTCTTCGGAAGACGCGGCTTGTTCTTCGGAGCCTTCGCTGCTGCTCTCGGAAGATGCGGCTTGCTCTTCTGAGCCTTCGCTGCTGCCCTCGGAAGATGCGGCTTGTTCCTCGGAACCTTCGGTGTCGCTCTCGGAGGAGGCGGCCTGTTCTTCTGAGCCTTCGCTATCGCTCTCTGAGGCGGCGGCTTGGTCTTCGGAACCTTCGCTGTCGCTCTCGGAAGAGGCTGCTTGGTCTTCGGAGCCTTCGCTATCGCTCTCTGAGGAGGCGGCCTGCTCTTCGGAACCTTCGCTATCGCTCTCGGAGGAGGCCGCTTGGTCTTCGGAACCTTCGCTATCGCCCTCGGAAGACGCAGCTTGTTCCTGGGAACCTTCGCTCTCACTCTCGGAGGACGCTGCCTGCTCTTCGGAGCCTTCGCTGTCGCTCTCGGATGCAGCGGCTTGGTCTTCGGAACCTTCGCTATCGCCCTCGGCAGACGCAGCTTGTTCCTCGGAACCTTCGCTCTCACTCTCGGAGGACGCTGCCTGCTCTTCGGAACCTTCGCTGTCGCTCTCGGAGGCGGCGGCTTGGTCTTCGGAGCCTTCGCTGTCGCCCTCGGAGGAGGCGGCTTGTTCCTCGGAACCTTCGGTATCGCTCTCGGAGGAAGCGGCCTGTTCTTCGGAGCCTTCGCTATCGCTGTCGGAGGCGGCAGCTTGGTCTTCTGAGCCTTCGCTGTCGCCCTCGGCGGCTGCGGTCTCTTCCTCGGAGGTTTCGGTGCTGGCTTGGGCGGTCTGGTCGCCCAGCGGTTCGGGTCTCGGGCGCAGGGCTGCTACTGCCAGAAGCACGGCCACGGCCGCGATCAGGACCCCGTAAATCAACTTGTCATTCAATGTTTCCACTCCCAGGTCTAAGTGTTTTCGTTGCGTGAGTCGTTTTCAAACCATATGGGACGACCCGGCCAATCGGCAAATTTATGGCGCGTATTCGCCTGTCAGGGGGTGGGGAAAGGCTTGATTTCTTCCAACGGAAAGTCCTGAAACGCCCACCCGTCCGTACCATCGGGGAACCAGTAGACCTGCGAATGGTTCCATTCGAGCGCGCGTTTCGCGGCGTTCCAGCTCATCCAGCAGTCTGCCAGGCAGAAAAACACCACGGGGCGGTCGGGGTCGCCCGCGGTGGCGTGATCGAGACCGGCGCGGAAATAATCGGCGGTGACGTCGGCCAGCGCACCATAGCCCACGTTGGGCAGCCAGACCGCGCCGGGGATGCTGGGGCGGGGCTTGTCGCGCCAGATGGTGCCTTCGGGCAGGCCCTCGGGCTTGGGCGCTTGCGGTAGGACGTCGATGAAAACCGCCTCGCCGGTTTGCCAGAGGGCGTGGGCCTCTTCCGCGTCGATGACGGTGCCGCGGTCAAGCGTTGCGGGCACCGGGGCGCGGTAGTCATCCATGCGGTAGTCGGAGGGTTCGGCCACGTCCTGGGCGGTGGCTGCGGTGGCGGCCCAGGCCGCAAGGGCGAGGGCCACCACGAGGCGTTTCACTGTCCCAGGTCCAGAAGCTCGTTGCCCATGTCGCTGACAAGGGGCACGCCGGCCTCGGTCAGAAGCGCGTTGATCTCGTCCTGGTGGCGGCGGATGAGCGAATTGAGCTCGCGCTGCCAGACCTTTTCACCCTGCCGCACGCCCATCGTGATGCGGAAGAAAAGGCGCGGGGGCAGCTCCTCGTTGATGAGGGGGATCACCTTCATGCCGGGGTAGTCGGTCTTGACCAGCGGGCCGCCGAGCGGGCCCCACAGGATGGCGGCGTCGATGTCGCCGGCCTTGAGGTCGTCGAGCATGTTGGTCGCCGGATTCTCGTGCCGGCGGTCGACGACGAGGTTATAGGGCTTGGCCTTACCAATGAGCCCGTGGCGCGCGAGATGCGCCGAGGGCGGCGTGCCGGCGATGATGCCGATGCGGGTGCCTTTGAGGGCGTCGTCGGTGAGGCTCTCGACCGAGGCGAGGGCGCTGTCCTGCGGCACGATCAGGGTATAGACCGAGCTGAAATAGTGGTTGGTGTTCAGCACCAGTTCGTGGCCCTGGGCATAGCCCATCACGACGTCGCAGCGCTTGACCTTCAGCGTGTTGCGGATGAAGCCCGTGGCCTGCGGATACCAGGTGTATTGCACCGGCAGGTCCAGCTTTGACGCGATGAGTTCGGCCAGCTTGTTTTCGTACCCCGTGCCCTCCTTGGTGGACATGGGGTAATTGGCCGGATCGGCGCAGACGCGCAGGGCGTTCTGCGAGACAAGGTCGGAGGTCTGGGCCGTCGCCGGCCCGGACATCAGCAGCGCCGAAAAGCAAAGCGCCGCCGTCCCGGTGAGGCGGGCGGCGGCGCGCAATGCTGCGGATTTAGCCCATGCAGGCATTTTCATCCTCTTGGATCGCGTCGGACTTGGCCTCTTTCGAGCCGGGACGTCCGCGCGGGACGGCCTCCATGCCGCGGGCCTTGAGATAGACATAGATGTCGTCGAGATAGCACATCACGTTCGGGTTGTCGCCGAAGTGGGGCATGACGGAGTTGCCGTTGCCACGGCCATTCACGACGACATCGTAGAAGTCGTAATAGCCCATGTGGACGGCGGAATTCTTGACCTTGGGGGCGTAGGACGAGCCTTCGCCATCGGGGCCGTGGCAGACGTGGCATTCGGCGTGATAGCGGCGGAAGCCCGAGAAGGTCAGCCAGTCTACGGTGCCGTCCTCGGCCACGTTGTAGGTGGGAACGTCTTCTTCGTTGAAGTAACGCCCGCCTTCTTCGTAGGCGACGGTCTCGTCGTGGTTAGCAGGATCGACCGGCTGATCGCTCCAGTTCTGAGCCGAGGCTGTGATCGGCAGCGCGACCAGGGCCGAGGCGAGTGTCAAGCGGAGTCCGGTGCTCATGATGCGGTCATACCTTTCCTGTTTTTGGTACTGATAATGCGTCGTTTATCTCGGGCACGGGGCCGGTCTTCCCGAAGGAGGACCGGCCCCGGCTGTTGCGTATCGCTTAGTCCGGCAGAGCGAACACGGTCAGCTGGCCACCCAGCGCGGTGTAGTCGCTGAGAGCGGCGTAGCCACCCACGGCGCCCAGACCGTCATTGGGGTTGGTCAGACCGGCCGCGAGACCGATGCCGGCCCAGCCACCGACGCCCGAGAGGACGCCGACATACTGTTTGCCGTCGCGCTCGTAGGTCATCACGTTGCCGATGATGCCCGAGGGCGTGCGGAACTTGTAGAGTTCCTCACCCGTGGCGGTGTCGACAGCCTTCAGGTAGCCTTCGAGCGTACCGTAGAAGGTGATGCCACCCGCGGTGGTCAGAGCACCGGACCAGACCGAGAACTGCTCGGGGTTGGACCACTTGATCTCGCCGTTGATGTTATCCCAGGCGATGAAGTTGCCCATGCCGCCATGGCTGTCCGGGGCAGGGTACATCGACAGGGTCGCGCCCACATAGGGCTGACCTGCGGTGTAGCTGACGCGGAACGGTTCGTAGTCCATGCAGACGTGGTTGGTCGGAACCAGGAACAACTGGGTTTCCGGGTCATAGGCCGCGGGCTGCTGGTCCTTGGTGCCAAGCGCCGCCGGGCAGATGCCGGTGGAGTTGACGTCTTCGCCGTTCTGCTCGGTGGAGTATTGCGCCACCACTTCGGGACGACCGTAGTTGTCGGACTCGGGGTCCATGTCGACGCCGGAGGTCCAGTTCACGACCGGGTCATACTTTTCGGCGACCAGGAGTTCACCCGACACGCGGTCCATCGTATAGGCCAGACCGTTGCGGTCGAAGTGGGTCAGAAGCTTGCGCTCTTCGCCGTCAATTTCCTGCTCCGTGAGGATCATTTCGTTGACGCCGTCGTAATCCCACTCGTCATGCGGGGTCATCTGGTAGAACCACTTGGCCTCGCCCGTGTCGATGTCGCGGGCCATGACAGTCATGGACCAGCGGTTGTCGCCGGGACGCTGCGAGGGGTTCCACGTCGACGGGTTGCCGGTGCCGTAGTACATCAGGTTCTCTTCGAGATCCGCCGAGTACCAGCCCCAGGTGGTGCCGCCGCCGATTTGCCACTGGTCGCCTTCCCAGGTGTTGGTGCCGGAGTTTTCGCCGACAGGCTCGCCCAGGTGGGTCGTGTTCTCGGGGTCCACGAGGATGTCCTCGTCGGGGCCCATCGAGTAGGCGCGCCAGGCCTGGGTGCCGTCCGACATGTTGTAGGCGGTCACGTGACCGCGCACGCCGAACTCGCCGCCCGAGATGCCGACGATGACCTTGTCCTTGACCGGAAGCACGGTCGCGGTGTTGGTTTCGCCGATGGACGGATCGCCGTTGACGACTTCCCATTCGACCGAACCGTCGTCGGCGTTGAGCGCCACGACCTTGGTGTCGGCCTGGTGCAGGAAGATCTTGCCGTCGGCATAGGCCACACCGCGGTTGACGGTGTCACAGCACATCACCGGAATGACGTCCGGATCCTGCTTGGGCTCGTACTTCCACTTGATCTTGCCTTCGTCGGCCAGATCGAGCGCGTAGACGATGTTGGGGAAGGGCGTGTGGACATACATGGTGTCGCCCACGACGAGCGGTGAGCCTTCGTGACCGCGCAGAACGCCGGTCGAGAAGGTCCATGCGACCTGCAGGTCACCCACGTTTTCCTTGTTGATCGAATCCAGCTTGGAATGGCGCTGGTTCTTGTAGTCGCCCGTCTGGATCGCCCATTGGCTGGGGTCGTCCATCTGCGTGACAAGGTCGTCATTGGCGACGGCCATGCCAGCGCAGAGCGCCAGACCCGAGGTTAAAAGCATAAGCTTCTTCATTGTAGTCCTCCCATGGAAGCAGCGGTTTGCCGCTGCATTGGAATGGTCGATGTATCGACCGTTAAAGCGGGGGTCCCAAGCTCTCTCCTTCAAGGAGCCCCCGCGTCTCGGACGTGCCGCGTTATTCGCCCGTGGAGGCGAGATACGCGATCACGTTCATTCTTTCTTCCTCCTTGCGCAGACCGGCGAAGGCCATCTTGGTGCCCTTGGCATAGTCGCGCGGCTTTTCGAGGAAGGCCGCCAGTTCTTCGGGCGTCCATTCCTTGCCCTCGGCGCCCATCTCGGCCAGCACGTCGGAATAGTCGAAATCCTCGTTGGCCGCGACGGGCTTGCCCACGATGCCGGTCAGCACGGGGCCGACCTTGTTTTCGGCGCCTTCGCCGACGGCGTGGCAGGCCTGGCATTTGCGGAACACCTTTTCACCGGCTTCGGCGTCGCCTTCGACGTCTTGCGCGAAGCCCAGGGCGGGGGTGGTGGCCAGCAGGCCGGCAGCGAGGATGGTACGGATGGTCAAGGTGATGTCTCCCTAGTCAACAGTGTCAGTACACACATCATTGCAGCAGGCGTTCGGCGTGCCACGAGACGTGATCGGCGGCGAAGGTCTGCACAAAGAAATAAGAATGGTCATAGCCCGGCTGGATCCGGATCTGGCCGGGCTGGCGGCGTTTGGCCATGGTGTCGGCCAGCGCCTCGGGTTTCAGCAGGTCGAGGAACTGGTCGCTCGATCCCTGGTCGATCAGCACGTCGCCCTTCCAGCCGTGTTCTTCCAGCAGAAGGGTGGAATCGTGCTGCGCCCAGGTGCTCTCGTCGTCGCCCAGATAGGCGCTGAGCTGTTTTCGGCCCCAGTCCGAGCGGGTCGGGTTGGCGATGGGCGCGAAGGCCGAGAGCGACTCGAACTTGTCGGGGTTGCGCATGGCGATGGTCATGGCGCCGTGCCCGCCCATCGAGTGCCCGGTGATGCCGTGACGGTCCTGCACCGGCTGGGTTTCGGCGATGATCGAGTAGAGCTCGTTCACGATATAGTCGTACATGCGGTAATGCTGCCGCCACGGGTCGCAGGTGGCGTTGACGTAAAAGCCCGCCCCCTGGCCCAGATCGTACGCCTCGTCATCGGCCACGTTCTCGCCCCTGGGCGAGGTGTCGGGGAACACGAGCGCAATGCCTTCGCGCGCCGCGTGTTCCTGGAACCCACCCTTGGTCATGGCGTTTTCGTGGTTGCAGGTCAGGCCCGACAGGTACCACAGCACCGGAACCGGGCCATCCTTGGCCTGCGGAGGCTGGTAGACGGCGTAGGTCATCTCGCAGGCACAGGTGTTGGAACTGTGCTTGTAGACGACCTGTTCGCCGCCGAAGCTCCTGTTCTGAGAGACGACCTCGATGGACAAATCAGAACTCCACCACGGCGCGGATCGACTTGCCTTCGTGCATCAGCTCGAACCCGTGGTTGATCTCTTCCAGCTTGAGCTTGTGGGTGATCATGGGGTCGATCTCGATCTTGCCGTCCATGTACCAGTCGACGAATTTCGGCACGTCCGTCCGGCCCTTGGCGCCGCCGAACGCGGTGCCTTTCCAGACCCGGCCGGTAACCAGTTGGAAGGGGCGGGTGGAGATTTCGGCACCCGCGGGCGCCACGCCGATGATGACCGAGCAGCCCCAGCCGCGGTGCGAGCATTCCAGCGCGTCGCGCATCACCTTGACGTTGCCGGTGGCGTCGAAGGAATAGTCCACGCCGCCGATCTGGTCGTTGCCCTTCTTGGTCATGTTCACGATCTCCTGGACCGTGTTCTCGACCTTGGTGGGGTTGACGAAGTGGGTCATGCCGAACTTCTTGGCCATCTCGGCCTTGTCGTCGTTCAGGTCGACGCCGATGATCATGTCGCAGCCCGCCATGCGCAGGCCCTGGATCACGTTGAGGCCGATGCCGCCCAGGCCGAAGACCGCAGCAGTCGAGCCGATCTCGACGCCGGCGGTGTTGATGACCGCACCGATGCCGGTGGTCACGCCGCAGCCGATATAGCAGATCTTGTCGAAGGGCGCGTCGTCGCGCACCTTTGCCAGCGCGATTTCGGGCATGACCGTGTGGTTGGCGAAGGTCGAGCAGCCCATGTAGTGATGGATCGGGGTGCCGTCGAGCATCTTGAACCGGGTTGTGCCGTCGGGCATCAGGCCCTGGCCTTGGGTGTTGCGGATCGCGGTGCAGAGGTTGGTCTTGCCCGAGAGGCAGGACGCGCATTCGCGGCATTCGGGCGTGTAGAGCGGGATCACGTGGTCGCCCGGCTTGAGCGTGGTGACGCCTTCGCCTACCTCCATCACCACGCCCGCGCCTTCATGGCCCAGGATGGCGGGGAAGATGCCCTCGGGGTCGTCGCCCGAGCGGGTGAATTCATCGGTGTGGCACAGGCCCGTGGCCTTGATTTCCACCAGAACTTCGCCGGCCTTGGGGCCTTCGAGTTCGACTTCCATGATTTCCAGCGGTTTGCCGGCCTCGAGGGCCACGGCAGCTTTGGTGCGCATAGTACTGTATTTCCTCCCGTTCGCGCCGCAGTGGTGGCGCGTGAATCAAGTTGATGGTAGGGGGCGGCCATGCCGCCGCACAATTAGTACCTTGGTTGGTATTCCAAAGTGAACCCTTGCCGGGGATGGATGGGCGTGTTCCCATGGGACCAAGGGAGGACCGTATGAGGACGCTGGTTTTAACGGCATTTGCCGGATTCATGGGCGCCGCCGCCCCGGTGATGGCCGAGGATTTCTCGGACCCGACTTGGCCTTGCGTGCAGCGCAAGGTCGAAGAGCTGTCGCTGGGGCTGATGTGGCCCGTGGCCTTGCCCGAGGGTGAGGTCGAGGACCCGGCGCTGGCGGCGGACATCCGCGATCTAGCCGGCACGCTGGCCGTGCGGCGGCTGGAGATGGACGCGTTGCGCCAGGCGGCCGAAGAGTTTACCGACCGGTGGCCCGAGAACACGGGCGCCAACCTTGGCCTGGCCTTTGCGCAGACCTTCAAGTCGCTCAACACCCGGCGGTCGCAGATCATTAATGGCATCGCCGATTTCTCGCTGGGGCAGATCGCGCTGGCCGAAAAGATCGACGACATGCGGCTGGAGATGGATACGGCGCTGGAAGCCGACGACCCGGATTATGACCGGATCGACGCTCTGGAGGAAAAGCTGGACTGGGACCAGGTGATCTATTCCGACCGGCAGCAGTCGATCACCTATCTGTGCGAGACGCCGCAGCTGATCGAGAAGCGGCTGTTTGCCATTGCGCAGATGCTTCAGGACGTGGCGAAGGACTAGACGCTATTCCCACTCCAGTTCGGTAAAGGCGACGGTGGCGTTGCGGGGGTTGTACGCCTCGAAAAGCTGCCACTTGTCCGCTTCGCTGTCCGCGATGGTGGTGACGGCGTCGCCCAGGCGGGTGCCGCTCGCGATGGCGGCGCGGGTGTCGTCGCGCAGGGTTTCGAGATAACGGCGCTGGTCCTTGGCGCCTTTGGGCCAGTCCAGCACGGGGCCGCCGTGGCCGGGCACGATGCGGGCGACGTTCCACGCTTGCAAGGTATCCAGCACGTCGAGCCAGCCCAGGACGCTGCCGTCGAGGGCGGGGGTGTGCATGTGGAAGACGAGGTCGCCGGTGAAAAGCGTGCCGGTCACTTCGTCCAGCACGGTGAGGTCATTGCCGGTGTGGGCGGTGGGCCATGCGTGCAGGGTGAGGGTGCGGCCGCCGAGGTCGATTTGCATCGGGGTGCCGGGGGCGACCGTGATGTCGGTGTCCGGTGCGGCGGAGCCGGCGAAGGCGGGGCCGATGAGGCGCGTGAGGCTTTCCGCGTAATTGGCCTGCCGGTCGGCCAGCGCGCGGGGCAGGGTGGCGTGGGAGACGATATTGGCCCCGGTGGTGCGAAAGGCGTCGGTGCCCAGCACGTGATCGGGATGCATATGGGTCAGGATCACGTGGCTGAGGGGCTTGTCGGTGTGCTGGCGAATGGCGCGCCAGAGCGCCTCGCCGATCCAGCGGGCCGAGCCGGTGTCGATCACCGCGACGCTGTCGGCGCCCACGATGAAGCCGAGATTGGCGACGTCGCCGCGATTTTCGGTGTCGGGTTCCTCGATCCGGCCCAGATGGGCGAAAACGCCCGGTGCAACCTCGGTCACGTCAAGCGCGGGGCCAGCGGGCACGCAGCGTGGGTCGTCGTATTTCTTCGACAGTTCAGGGAGTTGCGCCTCGCACGCGGCCTGTGTGGGCGTCTCGTACCCCGCCAGCAGCATGTCCCGGCAGGCCGGGTCGGCATCGGCCGGGGCAAGCGCAAGACAGGCTGTGACGACGATTTCGAACATGCGGGGATGATCGCACACGCGATTGTGAGGTCCATGCCCCATTTCGTATAGATGGATTTTGCCGCCGTTTCGTGGCATAACATGATCGCATTACGGGAGGAGGCCGTATGAGACATGCAATTGCATCCGTCCTGGCGCTGGGCCTCGCGGCCTCTGCCGGTTGGGCTGAGGAGGCGGTCAAGAACCCTTTGACCGAAAGCCCGACCTGGCAGGATCTGCGCTATGACGTGCTGGGCGAGGCCACGCTGGAGGAGGCGGAGGGCCCGCTCAGCGTTAAGGCGCCGTACCGGGCGCATGATGCGGCGACCGTGCCAGTGCAGCTGACGCAGACCGACCCGGAGGCGCAGATCAGGTCGGCCACCGTGGTGATCGACGAGAACCCCGCGCCGGTGGCGGGGGAATTCACGTTCGGGCCCGGGATGGGGCCGCTCGATTTCGAGATGCGGGTGCGGGTGAACCAGTATTCCAACGTCCGTGTCATCACCGAAACCGAAGACGGTCTTTACATGACCGGGCGGTTCGTCAAGGCGTCGGGCGGCTGTTCTGCCCCGGCCTCGAAAGACCCCGAGCAGGCGCTGGCGGGCATGGGGCAGATGAAGCTGCGCAGCTTTGGCGAGACGGCGGCGGTATCCACGCCCCGGCGCGAGGCGCAGATCATGATCCGGCATCCGAATTATTCGGGTCTGCAACGGGACCAGATCACGCAGTTGTTCATCCCGGCGCATTTCATCGACACGATCGAGGTGCGGCAGGGTGACGAAATGCTGTTCACGATGACGGGGGGGATTTCGATCTCGGAAAACCCGTCGTTCCGGTTCTTCTATAACGACAACGGCTCGACAGACCTGACGGTGAAGGCCACGGATACCGAGGGCAACGTGTTTGAAAGCACGTTGCCGAAATCTTTGGACGGTTGAATCAACTCTTGATCGATTGAATGCAAAAAGCGCGTGCCGGGATGCCGGCACGCGCTTTTCTCTGTTTATTGCGGCTAGGGCGCTGTCAGGCAGCCATCGTCATGCCCGGCTTTTTTGCCGGGTCGTCGGATGCCTTGCCGAAGAACACGTCGTGCAGCGCCTTGATCGCCGGATCGCGGTCCTCGCGTTCGAGGATGAATTGCGTATCGACGTGACGCGGGCCTTGCGTGGCCCCGAGCGAGGCCATGCCGTTGTCGGCCAGCGCCTGAAGCCCGTGTTGCAGGGTGCTGAGCCCGTCAAGATCGCGTCCGATGACGGAGACCAGCGCAAGTTTGCGGTTGCGGATCTCGGACTGCGGATACTTCTCGGCCAGGTCATCGGCCACCTTGCGCATGGCTTTGACCGATGCGTCGACATAGTGCGTGATCGTGTTGGCGTTCGACGCCTTGGACACGATGCGCACGTCATGGCGCGTCAGCGCGTCGAGGATGGCGGCGTCGTAGCCTTTGACGCCGACCATGTCCTGTTCGAACACTTCAAGCGCGACGATGTCGAGGCCGGTGACCATCTCGACCGCCGGCTTGTCGGCGGGTTGATCGTCGATGACCGTGCCCGGCTCTTCGGGTTCGAACGCGTTGGTGACGCGCAGCGGCACGCCGGCCTGGCGCAGGGTCTTGGCGGCGGAGGGGTGGATCGCCTCCATCCCGAGGTTCGCCATCTGGTCGGCCACATCGTAATTTGTGTGACCCAAGGTGCGCACGTTCTCGGCGCCGACCAGCTTGGGATCGGCGGAGGAGAGGTGAAATTCCTTGTGGATGATCGCCTCGCGCGCGCCAGTGAGGGCGGCCATCTGGGAAAACGTGACCTCGGAATAGCCGCGGTCGAATTCCTTCATCAGGCCCTCGCGGCACTGGGCATAGCCGGTGACGATGGGCATCTCCGTGGCCGGGTCGATACTGGCCATGGCGTTGTTGATACGTTCGTCCAGCGTGACCTCGCCATCTTCCCGCCATCCGGTCAAGTCCACCGCGCGGGCGTTGACGCCGGCGCGTTTCAGGACCAGGGCGGCCACGTGGGCGCTGTGTGCTTCGCCAAGGCCCGACAGCAGCTCGCGAATGTGCATCAGGTGCGCATTCAGCCGGAAATGACCATAGGAGCACAAGCGTTGCAGGTCGATCAGGCAATTGCGTGCGCCTTCGATCCGTTCGTTCACGAAGGCCGTCGCCTGGGCGAGGTCGTCCGGGTGCTCAAGCACATCCTCATGTGCCTTGATCATGGCGCGGCAGGCCTCTGTCAGCGCGGCGTGCCAACCGTGGTCGTCTTCGGCGTTGGCGAAGGCGGCATAGGCACCATCCTCGCCCGTCTTTTTGTGCTCCAGCAGCATGTCGGTGATGCCGCCGAAGGCCGAGACCACGAATATACGACCGTATTGCGGTTCGCCGTTCTTAATGAAAAGCGTGTCGCGCAGCTCGTGCAGGCGGGACATGGACGTCCCGCCGATTTTTTCCACTGTGTGGGTCATTGGTTCACGCCTCGGCAGGTTCGGGCGCCGCGTAAGAGCCATCTTCGCGATGGACCTCGTTGCCGGTGACCGGCGGGTTGAAGCAGCAGGCCATCACAAGCTCTTCGGTGGCGCGCAGGATGTGGCGGTCGTGCTTGTCCAGTGCATACATCACCCCGGGCTTGATCTCATGCGTCTCGCCGGTGGCGATGTCGGTGATCGAGCCGGTGCCTTGCATACAATAAACGCTCTCGAAGTGGTTCTTGTACTCGAACGTGTGTTCGGACCCGGCTTCGAGGAAGGTGATGTGGAACGAAAAGCCCATGTTGTCATCGGCCAGCAGCATCCGAACGCTTGTCCAGTTGGCGTCCGAGACCACGCGGTCTTTTTCGTTTTCGGTGATCTTGTTGAAGTCTCTGACGATCATTTCGGTTACTCCGCTGCGATATTGTGGCCTTCGACGCAGGTCGAGGCGGCTTTTTCCAGGATATCGAGACCCTTTTCGAACAGCTCGACCGGGATAGTGAGCGGTGCGAGCACCTTGACCACTTCGTCAAAGCTGCCCGAGGTCTCGATGATCAGACCGTTGCGGAACGCTTCGCCGCAGATCTGCTCGGCCAGTTCGCCCGAGCCCACGTCGACGCCGCGCATCATGCCGCGGCCCTTGAGCTTGGCACCCGGGACCATGTCGGCGATGCGTTGCAGGCGCGTCTCGAGGATCTGGGCCTTTTCCGCGATCTCGTTCTTGAACTTGTCGTCCGACCAGAATTTTTCGAGCGCGACGCGCGCAGTGATGAAGGCGTGCGTGTTGCCGCGGAACGTGCCGTTGTGCTCGGCCGGTTTCCAGATGTCGAGGTCGCGACGGATCAGCAGCGCGGCAAAGGGCAGGCCAAAGCCGGACAGCGACTTCGCCAGCGGGATCATGTCGGGTTCGACATCCATGTCGTCAAAGCTGAAGAAGCTGCCGGCGCGGCCGATACCCGCTTGGATGTCGTCGACAATCAGGAGCGTGCCGTGCTTCTTGGCCAGGCGGCCCAGGCGCTCGACCCAGTCCTTGGATGCGGCGTTAAGCCCGCCTTCGCCCTGCACCAGTTCCACCAGGAAGGCGGCGGGGGCTTCGACGCCCGACGAGGGGTTGTCGAACATCATTTCCATTTGACCGATCGTATCGACATCGTCGCCGAACGCGCCGTCGTAGGGCATCCGGTTGATGCCGCAGAGCGGTGCGCCACCGGCACCCGCGCGTTTGCCGGCATTACCGGTGCACGCGAGCGCACCCAGCGTCATGCCGTGAAAGCCGTTGGTGAAGGCGATGACATCGCGGCGGCCGGTGACCTTGCGCGCGAGTTTCAGCGCACTTTCGACAGCATTCGTGCCGGTCGGGCCGGTCATCATGATCTTGTGGTCCATGCCGCGCGGCTCGAGGATCAGCTTCTCGAAAGTCTCAAGGAACTGCGCCTTGGTGTCGGACATCATGTCGAGCCCGTGCGCGATGCCGTCATTTGTGATGTGATCGAGCAGCGCCGCCTTCATATCGGGGTCGTTGTGACCGTAGTTCAGCGAGGAACATCCGGCCAGGAAGTCGATGAAGGTGCGTCCATCCACATCGGTCATCTCGGCGCCGGATGCGGACGTGAACACCGTATCGAACCCGCGGCAGTAGCTGCGGGCCTCGGATTCACGGCGTTCGAAAACAGGTTTGTGGGAGGTATTCGTAGACATACGACCTCTCTTTCAATGTCAGAATTTGAGGGGGGGTGGGGGAGGTGGCCCCGGTATCAGGCCACCTTCGCCAGCTCTTCAGCCAGCGGGATCGTCACGAGGTTCTCCGTCTTGCTTTGGCCGTTGAAGTGCTCGTCCTTCTCGTAATACGCCTCAGCATTAAGATCGGTTCCGCACTCTTCGGCAAATTTACGGAAAAGCGCCCAGGACGCGTCATTGTCCGACGTGATGGTGGTCTGGATCTTGTTGACGTCGGCGCACGCGTCACGACCCAGCGCCTCTTTCAGCATCAGCGATCCAAGTCCCATACCGCGCGCGTCTTCCGAGACGGCGACTTGCCAGATAAACAGTGTTTCGGGGTCGCTCGGGATGACGTGACCGGAGACCCAGCCGACGGGCTTGCCCTCGATTTCGGCAAGAACGCAGGTTTCGGCAAAGTGATCGCACTGGATCAGGTTGCAGTACATGGAGTTCTCGTCGAGCGGCTTGCACTCGCGCACGAGTTCCCAGATTTCGGAGCCGTCGGTTGCATCGGGCTCACGAAGGGTCGGGGTCAGTTCTTTTGCAAGGTCGCGGGGCATAGTTTGTTCTCCGATTTGCTTTGGCTAACAAAGTAGCATCGGGGTGGGGGTACTTCAAGTGACTAAGTATATTTTTTGTTTGGCTAACTAAACTCCGCCAAAAGCCTATGTTTTTTATAGAAAAATACTTTGCCGCGACATACATGTACGAGGCTGACTGGTTAAGTTTCCTAACTACAGGGGGCTTCACAAACGAAATCACCGCGTATATGTTTAGCTATCCAAACGAAACGCCAAAGGTAGGAATGGACCGCATCGATACCTCTTTAGTAGCCCTCAGACGCATTCTTCGCGCGACCGACCTTTTTGGTCGCGAGGTTCAGCAGTCCGCCGGGGTGACCCCCGCGCAGTTCCGGGTCTTGCAGATCATCGGCGAGACCGGGCAGGCGACCGCGACTGCGATATCGTCGCGGATGCGGGTCACGCAAGCGACCGTGACCTCGCTGGTGGACAAGCTGGTGAACGAGGGGATGGTGCTGCGTGAGAAGTCGACACGGGATCGCCGGCAGACCAATATCCACCTGACCGCAAAAGGACGCGAGACGCTGGCCAAGGCGCCCGACCCGCTGCAACAGCGCTTTGTTCGCAAGTTTTCCGTCATGGAGGATTGGGAGCAGGCGATGCTGGTGTCCAGCCTGGAGCGGGTGGCGGCGATGCTGGACGCGGACGAGATCGACGCGGCCCCCGTACTCGATTCCGGCGATTTCAAGAATTTAGGCGACGGCTGAGCCCCCGCGTTGCCGCGGGCATCCTCGGCTGTGCCGGTCGGATCATAGCTTTTGCCAGATGTCCTCGATCTGGGACGACAGCATCATCGGATCCACCGGTTTGGTGATGACGGCCAAGGCGCCTTTGTCACGCAGTAGCTTGGAAAACGAGTCTTCGGCCTTCGCCGTCAGGAATATGGTGGGGATGTCCGCAAGGCCGGGCTGGGCCGTGATGGCGCGCCAGACGTCCTCGCCGGACATGTCGGGCATCATGACATCCAGCAACAGCATCTGCGGGTTGACCGACACCGCGGCCTCGACGGCATCCTGGCCGGTGGCAAATTGGTGCACGTCGAACGAGCCGACGGTTTCAAGGGCCATGTGAATGATCACACGAATGTCTTCGTCATCGTCCACATGCAGGATGGTTTGCAGGGGCTGCCGCGTCACGACTGTGTCCTCCTCGGGACGGTTGGGAAAGGCGAGGATGTTGGTCATGCCTAGCTCGCTACCGACCCGATATCCTGATGCAGATCGGTCCAGAGCACAAGATGCGGGGGGATCCGGACCTGGAAGGTGCTGCCTTGGCCGACTTGGGAATGAAAGGTGATGGGATAGTCGAGGCGCTTTGCGATGGCGGCCACGATCGCAAGGCCGAGGCCGGTTCCCGGACGCTTGGTGCCATCGCCGGCGCGGGCCTGAGAGAAGGGCTTGAACAACATGCGGTTCTGTTCTTCGGAGATACCCGGACCCTCGTCGGCGACGGAGATGACGATGCCCTCCTCTGACTGGGAAATCCCGACGCGCACGACGCCGCCCCGGGGCGAATACTTGATCGCGTTCGAGCCGAAATTGGTAATGACCTGGGTGATGCGTTCAGCGTTGCCCAGCACCATGGCGCTGCGCAGCTCGGTGTCGACCTCGAGCCGGACTTCGTTTTCCAGAGCCGCGCCGGAAATCAGTTCGACGGTGTCCTGCACACACTCGACGACGTCCATTTCGGCGATGGAAAAATCCATCTTGTTGCTGTTGATCTTTTCCAGGTCGAGAATGTCATTGACGATCGACAGCAGGCGGTCGGTATTGCGGGCGGCGATGTCGACCACGCTTTGTGTCTTGGGGTCCAGCTCGGAGACCGCGCCGGCCTTGAGCAGGCGCAGAGCCCCGTGGATCGACGTGAGTGGCGTGCGCAATTCGTGGCTGACGGTGGATACCGTTTGCACCTTGTCGAACTGCGCGCTTTTGCGGGCGGAGATATCGCGCAGGACGGAGACGAAGAAATCGCCTTCGTCGCGCGTGCGCACAAGCCGTGTCGAGACTTCGATCGGCTGGGTGAGATGTGTGAGTTCAAGTGTGATCGCGCTTTCCTCGCCGCTGAGCAGCGGGGCCGCGGCGCGGAAAAAGGACTTGCTGTCGAAGGTGGCGGCGGTGTCGCTGATACGCTTGGTGCGGGCCTCTTCGGGGGTCCAGCCATGGCGGGCACGGGCGGCTGCGTTCATGTAACGAATGCGGAGCGTGTCGCTGGCATAGACGTACACGCCGTCCTGAAGGCTTTCGAGAATCGTTTCCAGAAACGAAAGGTCTGTGGTGGCGGCATCGGCCGATGGCGCGCCGCAGTTCTTGGATCCTTGAGAATGTGCAATCGGTAACATGGATGCCCTTTCGTGCCGTGTCGGGGTGCCGACCAAAAAAATCTTAACTCTTGGGGGTGGTGTTCATTGGGCTGAAAAAAGAAAAAGTTTAGGCAAATCAGAGTGTCCCTACGCGTCAGGCGGCCATTTCCATGCTCCGCGCGCGGATCGGAAGAGTGAGCGTAAAGGTACTGCCGCGGCCCTCTTCGCTTTCGACCGAGATCTTGCCGCCGTGCAATTCGATGAGTTCGCGGCTGATCGCAAGGCCCAGTCCGGTGCCCGAGTTGCGCCGCGTGACGGAGGTGTCGACCTGCACGAACTGATCGAAGATCTGGTCCAGCTGGTCGGCGGGTATGCCGCAGCCGGTGTCGCGCACGGTGATCCGCACGGTCGTGTCGTCGCTGTCCGACGACAGGTGAACGCCACCGGTTTCGGTGAACTTGATGGCGTTGCCGACGACGTTGATCAGCACCTGGCGCAGACGCTTCGCGTCGGCCGTGATCAGAAGGGGGGCGATATCCGAAGTGAGCGAAATGCGCTTTTCGGTCGCCTTGATTCCAAGGCTCGAGGTGACGGTCTTGACGGTGTCCTTCAGATCGATCTGCTCAACGTTCAGCTCGACAGTTTCGGCCTCGAGCTTGGCGCGGTCCAGCACGTCGTTGATCAGCCCGAGAAGGTGATCGCTGGCGGTGCTGATGCGGCCGGACATACCGGACACGTCACTGCGCAACGCGGCGAGTGCCTCGGCGCATTCGGATTTGTCCGCGCCGCTGCGCACGGCCCGGTCCAGCGCCTTGTACCCGGGCAGGACATCGAGGTTTTCCAGGAAGCGGGCATAGCCGATGACCGATGTCAGCGGTGTGCGCAGCTCGTGGCTGATGATGTTGAGAAAATTGTTCTTGGCCCGGTTCGCCGCCTCGGCCCGTTCACGTGCTTGCTTCAGCTCTGTGATGTCGACGCGGAACCCCACGGTGTCGCCGTCCGGCGAGCGGGTCTCGGCCACCTTGAGCCAGCGGCCGTCTCCCAGCCTCTGTTCGATCGGCTCTCTCGGGTTGAAGTGCATGTCCAGCCGCTCTTTCAGCCAGGCCTCTTCGCGACCGATGGCATCCTTGTACTGGCCGTTCCTGAGTCCCTCGCGCAGGATGTTTTCGAAGCTGTTGCCCGGGAAGATGGCATCGCGCGACAGTTCGTAATAGGACAGGTATTTCTCGTTGGCGAAGACCAGGCGATCGAACTGATCGTAGAGGGCAAAGCCGTCATCGATAGAGTTGATGGCCGAGCGCAGTTGGCCCTCGGCGATGCGCTTGGAGCGGTACATCGACCAAAGCGCGAGGAACATCGCCCCGAACGCCGAGCAGCCAAGCAGGCTGAGCACCCAGACGTAAGTCGCTGCGCGAACGTGCGCGGGCCAGCCCGAGGATGGCACGAGACCGATTTGCCAGATGCTGCTTTCTGTCGGAACCTGGCGCAGGATGGGGCTTTCGTCAAAGACGCCTTTGGGCCCGTACATCATTTTCGCGGGCACGAGATCCGGGGTCAGACTGCGGATTGCGACAGTATGCGCCTCGATACCAAGGTCTTGATTTATCTGTGATATCAGCCGGTCTCGGTCGACAACGACAGAGATGATGCCGGAGGCAATGCGGGACATGTCTTCCCGGTTGTTCGGGTAGTATGGGGTCCGCTGGATGAATGCTTTGCCCCCCTGTACGAGATCGATCGGTCCTTCCAGCGATGCCTGGCCGGTGCGCAAAGCCTCGCGGACGGACATGAACTGTGTCGGAACCAAGCGATAGTCCAGACCGATTGCCTTTTCGTTGCCGTCGATCGGGAAAACCTGTTCAACCACGTAACCGCGGGACCGGCCAACGAGGAGTATCGAGGGAGTCGTCCCGATCAGAGGTCCAACCAGATCCTGGTACTCCTGTTGCGTCATGTTGGGGCTTTGTTCGATGGAATAACGGATCGCGCGAGCGATGACGTCGACCTTGGTCAACTCGCGTTGCAAAGCGCCTGCGATCGCGTCGGCGTTCTTGCCAACGTCTTCCCTGGCAGCCTGCCGGGCCAGGTCCAGAAGACGGGTGTTCACCTGGCTGGCGACGAGCGCCGTCAAGACCCCTATCACGATGATCGTGATGCCCACCGCGATGGGAAACTCGCGGAGTTTGAAGACCTTTTTCAGTCTTGCGGTACGACTAGGCACGTCGGAGCCCCCTAAGTGCGGTTTCTGTCGGTGGTCGATCCGGTGGCGCGGCGCGCCGTGGAGTCGGTCAGATTTCGGTCAGGTGATCTTCCAGCAGGTCGAGAAACCGTTCCACCCGCGCGTTCAGCGCCGCCTGGGCCTCTGTCGACAAGGGTTTGCGTTCAATTTGCATCACATCGTCTTCCAGTGCGCGGGCCTCGACCGAGACGTCATCGAGACCAAGGCTTCCGGCGACGCCGCAGATGCGGTGGGCTTCGAATTGCAGGCTTTCAAGCGCGGCTTCGGTGTCGGAGCCAAGGGCCAAGCGGGCGGTTTCGATCCGGCAGATGCGCGCATCGAGGCCGGCGCAGAAATCGCGGCGCATTCCGGCCAGGGCGTCTGCGATGCTGGACCGGGCCGCGGCGGCGTCGGGCCGCGCGGGGCGGGCGGGGGCGGTCATGCGATTGCCTGCAGTTTGCGTGTTTCAACGGCCTCGTCGGGCGCGCGCGCGGCGCGGCGGGCCCGCGTGATCAGGCTGGTGGGGCACTGCGTGCGGAACAGACCGTTGCGGACCGGCGCGCCGATGAAGACCTGCGGCAGCGTCATGTCGATGGCCGAGAAGCGCAGGCGCAGGGCTTCGAGTTCGTGCGCGAGGTTTTCCTCGATCAGCACCGCGTCGACCTGCGGCTGGTCTATCAGCAGGGCGACGATATCGCCCTTGCCGGGGCAGGTCAGCATGTGCGGACAGGCCGCAAGCGACCGCGACACGGCCTGCGCCATATCGCCGATCAGCACGGCGTAGTAGGTCGGGTCCATCATCCGAAAATAGTGCTCGGCCTGGGGCAGGGTGAAGCCGATCGCGCATGACTGGCGCAGGCGGAAGTTGCCCTGCTTGAGAAGGAAGTTTTCCATCGACATCAGGCTGACCGCACCGGGCACGTCGTCGAGGATGATCTCGCCGTCGAAATCGGCCGAGGGGAACAGGATCGCCTCCTGTTTCAGGACGTGTTCGTGCAGCAGGCGGGCCTGGGCGCGTTCGGCCAGGATGTTGCGGGCCATTTCGAGGCGGATCTTCAGTTCGACCATGTCGAGAGGCTTGGTGATGTAATCATTCGCCCCCGCCATGAAGGCCGCGTCGATCGACGCCTTGTCGGTCAGGGCCGACAGCATCACGATGGGCGTCGCCTGGTGATGCGGAATGGCGCGCAGGCGCCGCACCAGTTCGATCCCGTCCATCGGCATCATGCGGATGTCGACGATGAAACACTCGATGGACTTGGTCCTGGCGGCGGCGATGGCAAGCGCGTCCGGCCCGTTGAATGCCGTTTCGACGTTCGTGTAGCCCAGTTGTTCAAGCCGGGTCGTCAGCAAGTCGCAAAAGATCGGCTCGTCATCTATCGCAAGGATACGCATTGTTTCACTTTCAACATTAAATACCAGCTCGCGTTCTGATTGTTCACGGCCAAATCGGGCAATTTTGTGGCGCGCTCAGGGTAAAAGATGATTTTTTTCAGATTGTTCATGTGCAGGTTGTGTGGGATTTGCCGGGCGCGTCGCCGGGCCCGGGAACCGCGTGGCGATGCGTGGTCCGGGCAAGCAACGCAAGGCCCAGCGTGAAAAGGGCAAGACAGGCTGCGGCCATGAAGGTCAAGGAAAACGCCTGAGCGACGCGGTCCGGCGCGGCGCCTGACGGGTCCCCCGTGCCGAGGATCGCCGCGAAAAGGGCGGCCATGACCGAGGCACCCGTCATCAGTCCGAGGTTCCGCGACAGCCCCAGCAGGCCGGACACGCGCCCCCGGATGTCGCGCGGGGTATCGGACAGGACGGCGGTATTGTTGGCGGCAAGGAACAGCTGGAAGGCCGGTGTCAGAACGATCAGCGCCAGGATGTATCCCGTTACGCCGAAATGCCGGGGAACAACGGCCAGGCAGAGCAGGCCAACGACCGTCTGCGCCAATCCGGCCAGCATCACGCGGCGCGCGCCGAACCGGTCGGTCAGCCAGCCGGCGGGTATGCCGGTCAGCCCCGAAACCATCGGGCCGACCGCAAGCACAAGGCCGAGGCCCGCATCCGGCAGGCGCAGCGAGAAGGCCAGAAAGAAAGGCCCGACGACCAGCGTCGCCATCATCACCGTTCCCACCGCCACGTTCATCGCGACCCCCAGCCCGGTGCGCCCGTCGCGCAGCAGCGCCAGGGGCACAAGCGGGGCGGGGGCGCGCGCCTCGACGCGCACGAACAGGACTAACGCGGTCAGGGTCACGGCCGCCAGCCCGAGCGGTGTCAGCGCGGCGGTGGCGGCCTGGCCGCTTGCGGCCATGGCGTAGCCCGCAAGCGAAATCGCCAGCAGGCCGTTTCCAGGCAGGTCCAGCGCCCTGGGCGTCAGGCGCGTCCGGCCCACGTCGCGCGGGATGCAGCAAAGCGCCGGGACCGCTGCCAGCACGCCGATCCCGGCCAGTCCCCAGAACGCGGCGCGCCAGTCGGCCCAGGCCAGCAACAGGCCGCCCAGCGACGGACCGAGGGCGGTGCCGACCGCCGAAGACGTCCCAAGCACGCCAAGGGCCGTACCAAGGCGGCTGTCGGCCACAAGGTCTCGGGCCAGCGCCATCGGCATGGCCATCAGGGCCGCGCCGCCCAGCCCCTGAAGCGCCCGGCCCGCGATCAGCAGGGCCATGTCCGGCGCCATGGCGCAAAGTATCGATCCCCCGGCAAACACCGCCAGTCCCGCAATCAGCACGCGGCGGCGGCCGACCAGGTCCCCCAGCCGTCCGGCTGTGACGATCGAGGTGGTCAGCGACAGGAGGTAGCCCAGCATGACCCATTGCGCCTGCGACACGGACGCGCCGAAATCCCGCGTCAGTGCTGGCAGAAGTACGGTGGCGATGCCGACCCCCAGCGAGGCCGTCACCGTGGCCAGGGCCAGCGTCGGCATGAGGGAAAGCAAGGGGCGGGGTGCAGGCGTGTTGGTCATGGGGTCTGTCCTTGTGAATTGCGTGAAGACCGCCTAGGCTTGCTACTTCAAGTTCACTTGAGGTCAAGAATGAAACTTCTCGATATTGGCGAACTGGCCCGGCAGAGCGGCGTGCCACCGTCGACCTTGCGGTATTACGAGGACATCGGGCTGATCCGGTCGGAAGGACGGCACGGCTTGCGGCGGCAGTACGATGCGCCGGTGGCGACACAGCTGGCGTTGATTTCCCTTGGCAAGCTGGCCGGATTCTCGTTGGCCGAGATGCGCGGCATGTTCGGGGCCGATGGCACGCCGCAACTGCCGCGGACAGAGCTGCATCTGAGGGCCGACAGGCTGGACGCTCAGATCCGCGACCTGACGCGGCTGCGCGATGCATTGCGCCATGTGGCGGACTGCCCGGCAGAGACCCACATGGACTGCCCCAAATTCATGCGGCTGATGCAGTTTGCGACCCGGACCGCCGGGTCCAGACGCCAGCGGTAGGCTTGTAGCGGCTCAGGTGCTGATCGGGTCGCCGGCCGCGACCAGGGCGATCTCGCCGCTCCAGGTCTGGCGCAGATGGGTGGCCGCCTGCCAGGCCCGGAGGCCCGAGCGGCAGGCGAAGACGGCGCGGCGGCCGTCGGGCGGCGCAAGGCCGGAGCCGCTTTTGATGTCTTCAAGCCGAAGGCGCCGGGCGTGGGGAAAGACCGGCCTGGGCGCCTCATCCGGGGGGCGCAGTTCAACCACGAAATCGCGCGCGGTGATCTGGCTGGCGGCGATGAAGCGCAGGTCCGCGGCAGGCTCGGGCGCCGCGTCGAAGCGAAAGCTGCTGCTGCGATAGCCTTGCATGTCGAAGGTCAGCACCTGGCCCAGCGGCGACGGTGTCTGACCGGTCAGGCAGGCCAGCGCCATCTGTGCCTGTGCCGCCCCGATCATGCCGACGACCGGCCCCATGACGCCCGCCGTGGCGCAGGTGGCGGCGCGGTCGGGCAGGTCCGGGAACACGGCGCGCAGCGACGGCGCGGTCCCGCAGAAGCCGCCGGCATAGCCCGCGACCCCCAAGACCGAGGCGCTGATCAGCGGCACGCCCGCGGCGAGGCAGGTGTCGGACAGAATATAGCTGACCGCGAAACTGTCGGCGCAATCGAGCACCAGTGTCGCCCGCGCCACGAGGCCGGGCGCGTTGACCGGATCGAGCGGGGCGGCGACGGTGTCGATGGTGCAGTCGGTGTTCAGGCGGCGCAAGGTGTCGGCGGCGGCCTCGACCTTGGGGCGGCCGATGTCGTCTTCGCGAAAAAGCGTCTGGCGGTGCAGGTTCGTGAGGGCGACCGTGTCGCCGTCGACCAGCGTCAGCCGTCCTACGCCCGCACCGACAAGGTATTGCAGCGCCGGCGCGCCCAGTCCGCCCGCGCCGATCACCAGCACATGCGCTGCTTCCAGCGCGACTTGTCCTGGCTCGCCCACCTCAGGCAGGCAGGTCTGGCGGGCGTAGCGGCTCATCGGGTTGCCGCCAGCCATGCGCGGACGCGGTCCTCGGGGCTGTCGTTGAGGGTGATGTCGGTGACGGCGGCCACCACGTCGGCCCCGGCGGCAAAGGCGCCGGGCGCGCGCTCGACCGACATGCCGCCGATGGCGATGAGGGGCAGGTCGCCGATCAGACCGCGCCATTGCGTCAGACGGTCGAGGCCCTGTTCGTGCCACTTCATCTTTTTCAGGATCGTGGGATAGATCGGGCCGAGGGCAATGTAGTCTGGCTCAAGCGCCAGCGCGCGGTCGAGTTCGGCCTTGTCATGGGTGCTGATACCAAGGCGCAGCTCGGCATCGCGGATGGCGGAAATGTCCGCGGTATCAAGATCTTCCTGCCCAAGGTGAATGTAGGTGCAGCCGGTGTCGATAGCCTCGCTCCAGTGGTCGTTGACGATGAGCGTGCAGCCATGCGCGTCGCAGACTGCCTTCGACCGCAGGATGTGGTCGCGCAGGGTGTCGGGTGCCGCATCCTTGACGCGCAGTTGCACCAGCTTGATCCCCAGCGGCACGAGGCGTTCGATCCAGTCGGCGCTGTCGAAGATCGGGTAGAAACGGTCGAGCGTCATTCGAGGAAGGCCTTGCCGATCACGGGGGTCGAGGGGGCCGCCATGTCGCGCGGCTCCATCGGGTCGGCAGACTGGGCCAGTTTCCCGGCCTTGAGGGCGAGGGCAAACGCCTCGGCCATGGCCGCCGGGTCGCCGGCCTTGGCGACGGCGGTATTGAGCAGGATGGCGTCATAGCCCAGCTCCATCGCTGCCGTGGCCTGTGACGGCAGGCCAAGCCCTGCGTCGATCACCAGTGGCACATCGGGGAAATGCGCCCGCAGCGCGCGCAGGCCGAAGATGTTGTTCAGGCCCAGACCCGAGCCGATGGGCGCGCCCCAGGGCATCAGCACTTCGCAACCGGCATTGAGCAGGCGGTCGGCGACGACCAGATCCTCGGTGGTGTAGGGGAACACCTGAAAGCCGTCCTCGGTCAGGATGCGGGCGGCCTCGACCAGGCCGAAGACATCGGGTTGCAGGGTGTCTTCCTCGCCGATGACCTCGAGCTTGATCCAGGGCGTGTCGAAGACCTCGCGCGCCATGTGGGCGGTGGTCACGGCCTCTTTCACGCTGTGGCATCCGGCGGTGTTGGGCAGGATATGCACGCCCAGGTCGCGGATCAGGGTCCAGAAATCCTGGCCCGCGCGATCCTGTCCGCTTTCGCGGCGTAGCGACACGGTGGCGACGCTGGCGCCGCTGCGCCGGAACGCCTCGGCCAGAATGGCGGGCGAGGGGTATTGGGCGGTGCCCAGCATGAAGCCGGTGGGCAGGGTGGTGCCGTAGAAGTCGCGCATGGCTCAGCCGCCCTGCATCGGGGCCAGAACCTCGACGCTGTCGCCGTCGGCTAGGGCATGGTCGGCGCGCAGGGACGCGGGCACGAAGGTGCCGTTTACGGCTGTCGCGATCTTGGCGTCGCCGTAGCCCTGGGCGGTCAGAAGCGCGGCCAGGGTCGGCGCGTCGGAGTGTACGGGCGTGCCGTTAAGCTGCAATTTCATCGGAAACCTCCGGTCTTTTGTCGTGCAGGATCAGGTCCGCGACCATCCGGGCCAGCGCGGGGGCCAGCAGGAAGCCGTGGCGGTACAGCCCGTTGGCGCGGATCAGGGTGCCGTCGCGGCGGATGCGCGGCAGGTTGTCGGGAAAGGCGGGTCGGCTGTCGACGCCGATCTCGACCACCTCGGCCTCGCCGAAGGCCGGGTTCAGCGCGTAGGCGGTGCTGAGCAGTTCCAGCATGGCGCGGGCCGTGACGTGGCGCCCGGCGCGGCCCTCGACCATGGTGGCGCCCAGCATGAACCTCCCGTCGCCGCGCGGCACGACATAGATCGGCACGCGCGGATGCAGCACGCGGATGGGCCGCGACAGTGCCACGTCGGGGCAGGACAGGATCAGCATCTCGCCCTTGACGCCGCGCAGATCGGGCAGGCTGTCGCGCGCGGCAAAGCCACGGCAATCGACCGTGAGGCCATGCGCGGCAAGAGCGTCGGGGTCTGCCTCGTCCTGCCGGAAGGTGGCGCCGTCGGCCGCCAGGCTGTCGCGCAGCGCGGCCAACGCCGCGCGGGGGGCGAGATGCGCCTCGGTCTCGAAGAAAAGCCCGCGATTGAAGCGCGTGCCAAGGTCGGGCTCCAGTTCGGAAATCTCGGGGCCAGCGACGGCGCGGTGGCCCGTGGTCAACCGGGCAAAGCGGGCGAGATCGGCCTTGTCGCGCCCGGGCGAGACCACCAGCGAGCCGCGCCGGGTGACGCAGTCGGTATGGGCCTGCCACCAGTCGGCGGCCTCGGCTCCGAGGCGCAGCACGGGTTCCTCGGCGCTTTCGCCTTCGCAATAGGGGGCGAGCATTCCGCCGGCCCACCACGAACAGGCATGGGGCCCGGGAGTGGCGTGGCGGTCGATCAACGTCACCGTCGCTCCGCGGTCCAGCAGGGTGCGCGCCACGCACAGGCCGGCGACACCGGCGCCGATGACGGTCACGGATGTCATGCCGGCGGGCCTGCTGCGGGCGTGGTGAATCCTTGTGTCACTGGCGCGTCTCCATGTCTGGGGGCGTGCCAACGTAAGAATGAGCCTGTGCGTTCTTTGCACATTCTACCCGTTCCCTACGCCGGTATTGCCCGGATCAGGTTCGACGGGTCGGTGCGTGCACCTCTCAGCCCCCAAGGGCCCCCCGACGGATGAATTTTGCGACCCGGCAAACTTGGTTTGCGCGGGCGTCGCGTCCGTTGCATAGATAGTTCAGCGATGCGCGTGCTGCAATGTCTGATGCGCAATCGGGCCAGTTTGGTGTGCGCCGGATTGACCCGCCAACGCGGCGGCGGGTGGCATTGCGCCGCCGCCGGCCGGGCCGTTTCATGTGCCCAACCTTGACCTTTGGCCCGTTGCACGCCTTATTCTGCACAAAGGTTCATGGAGGGCGATGTCGTGACAGGCGCACGCGGTTTGTTCAATCTTCGGCTTCGGGCAGGTGCCCGGATTTGTGCCGTGTTGCTGCTTGGGGCAGGTGGTGCAATGGGCCAGACGCAAGGGGCGGAGCCGCTTCCCGAGCCACTGCCGGAGCCGCCCGTCACCGCGACGCCTTTGGAAGAGCCGGCGCCGGCGCAGGGCGGTGCCGGGATCGACGTGACCGGGGCCGACGCGGATCGCGTCGACCCTGCCGCCACCGGCGCGGCGGATGGCGAAGACCGTGCAACGGCGGCGCAGGCGCCCGAGACGGATGTGCTGCCCGAACCGGCGACGACGCGCACCGATCCGCCGCCGCTGGACCAGACCGGCACCGCACGCCCGTTGCGGGACCAGATCGCGGCCTGTTACACGGGCAATACAGACGCCGAGGGCGATGACGCGGTCACGATCAGCTTTGTCCTGGACAGTGCGGGCCTCTTGCGGGGGATTCCCCGGCATGTGGGCGACGAGGCGCAATCGGCGGTTCACCGGCGGCTGTTTCTGGATGCCGTCGTGGCGCTGGAGGACTGCGCGCCCTACACGGTCAGCGGAACCGAGACCACCTATGAGGCGACGTTCACGCCCGAGGCGGTCGGGGCGGTCAACATCGTCGACTCCGCGCCGCTGGTGACGGAGCCTGAGGTTCTGGGCACCGCGCGTGTGGATCCGACGGCGCTTGCCACCGAAGAGATCGAGGCGGCGCTGGACCTGTCGCGCAGCGAACGGCGCGAGATCCAGAATCGCCTGCGGCTGGTCGCGCATGACCCGGGCGGCGCGGATGGCGTCTTTGGGCCGAACACCCGCACGGCGATTTCATCGTGGCAGGCCGAGCAGGGCTTTGCGGTCAGCGGGTATCTTGACGATCTGCAACTGACCGCCCTGCGCGAGCAAAGCGAGACCGAGTACGAGGCATTCCTGCAAACCCAGCCCAAGCCGAAGCCCAAGCGTAAGGCCAAGCGCGTGCGGGTCTGCAAGCGCGGCGTGTTTGGCGTGCTCTACGATTGCCGTTTCGTCTGGCGCTAGACATGCCGGAACATCGCTGATCCCAAGCCCCGGGGGGTCATCCCTGGCCCATGCCGCGTTTTTGATGAGAAACGGCGGATCGGGCAGATTTTGCGGGAACTGAATTTGGGTATCGGCGTTGTATCTGCGATACAAGAAGGCCGAAGATGCATCACGGACAATCTGCAAGTGCTCTTGACCCGGTCCCACGCCCCGGATCCCGAGGGGTGTGCTGCGGCGTTTGCCGTCCATGCGGACCCGTGGGAAGGCGTGCGCCTTGACTGACACAGCCAATGTATCCTCTGCCCATCCTTTGACCGACGTGATCGACCGGATCCGTTCGGTCGCGGACAAACCCGACGTGTCTGTGGGGGCCATCATGGATGCCGCCGGGCAAGCCGGGGTCTTGCCCCTGATCTTCGTGCCGGCGCTGATTGCCGCCACACCGCTTTCGGGGATACCGGGGGTCTCGATGATATGCGGCGTGCTGATCGCGCTGTTCTCGGCCGAACTGATCCTAGGGATGGAAAAGTTCTATCTGCCCGAACGGCTGAAGCGAAGGACCATCGACGGCGACAAGCTTGACCATGCGATGGCGCGGATCACACCGGTGATGAAATGGATCGAGCGCCATACCGGGCAACGCCTGTCGTTCCTGTTTCACCGACCGCTGCTGTGGGTGCCGCAGGGGATTTGCCTGCTGAGCGGGATGGCCATGCCGTTTCTCGAGTTCATTCCGTTCTCGGGGTCAATCGCAGCCACGGGCGTCTGCCTGCTGGTGATGGCGATGCTGACCCGCGACGGCTTGGTGTTCCTGATAGCGATGCTGCCCTACGCGATTGGCGCATGGCTTTTGGTCCGGTTCCTGTTGTGAGGTGGCCGGGGGTCCTGTCGCTGGTTTTCGCGCTGAGTGCCTGTGACGGGCCGCAATCGGTTCTGGACCCGGCAGGGCGAGACGCCGAGGTGCTGGCGACGCTGTTCTGGGTGATGCTCGGCGGGGCGGTGGTGCTGTGGGTCGCCTTGAACGGGCTGATCTATTTCGTCACAAAAATTGCGCCGCGCCCGCTGAATGCGCGTGCGGCCGAGGCGCTGATCATCGGCGGCGGCGTGGTGGTGCCGGTGATCCTGCTGTCGACCCTGCTGGCCTATGCGCTGAATGAGATGCCCAGGCAGCGCGACAGGGGTGAGGGATTGCGCGTGGAGGTGACCGGCCACCAGTTCTGGTGGCGGGTGGCCTATTGGCCCGAGGGCTCGGAGGTGCCGGTGATGGCGGCCAACGAGGTGCGGCTGCCCACAGGTCAGCGCAGCGAGATCACGCTGAACGCCGAACGGGTGATCCATTCCTTCTGGATCCCTGCGCTGGGGGGCAAGACAGACATGATTCCGGGGCGCGAGACGCGGATGTCGCTGGAGCCGACCAAGCCGGGCGAGTATCGCGGACAATGCACCGAGTTCTGCGGCGAAAGCCATGCCTACATGGCCTTCGGTGCGGTTGTGATGGAGCCCGAGGCGTTCGAGGCGTGG
>NZ_LAXJ01000024.1 GCF_001441615.1 Roseovarius atlanticus | reverse complement strand
CGGTGGCACCCGCCAGCGCCGAGGCGCAGCGCGGCGCCGAGCTATTCCTGTCCGAAGGCTGTGGCGGCTGTCATGCGGTGCGCGGCACCCAAGCCGAAGGGCAGGTGGGCCCGGACCTGACGCATCTGGCCTCGCGCGTATCGCTGGCGGCAGGCATCCTGCCGATGACCGAGGACGCGCTGCGCGACTGGGTGCGCGACCCGGCAGAGTTCAAGCCCGGGGTCGAGATGCCGGGCTATGACCACCTGTCGGATGAAGAATTGTCTGCGATGGCGGCCTATCTTGGGGGACTGGAATGAGCGACACCGACACCCCCAAAGACACCCCCCAAGGCACCGCCCGGCGCGGCGATGGCGGCAAGGTTTACGACGCAGGCCCCGAGGGCACCTATCCCCCGACCGAAGAGATGCTGGATGTGCCCGTCGACCCGGAGGTGAAGGCCAGGCGCGAGGCGGATCTTAGGAAAGCGTGGGAGACGCCGAAAGGCTGGCGCTACTGGTCGGCGGTCAACAATACCGAGGTGGGCGTGTGGTACTCGCTGACCGCCTTTTTCTTCATGCTGTGCGCGGGCGTGCTGGCCCTTTTGATGCGGATCCAGCTGGCGGTGCCGGACAACGATTTCCTGAGTGCCGACCGCTTCAACCAGTTCTTTACCATGCACGGCTCGGCGATGATGTTCCTCTTTGCCGTCCCGATGTTCGAGGCGGTGTCGATCCTGATCCTGCCGGCCTTTCTGGGCGCGCGGGACATGCCGTTTCCGCGCCTGTCGGCCTATGGTTACTGGTCGTTTCTGATCGGCGGAATTTTCGTTCTGGGCTCGATCCTGTTCAATGTCGCGCCCAGTTCGGGCTGGTTCATGTACCCGCCGCTGGCGACCGAGCAGGAGGGGATCGGGCCGGACATCTGGCTTTTGGGTCTGTCCTTCATCGAGGTCGCGTCGATTGCCGCGGCGGTGGAATTGATCGTGGGCACGATCAAGTGCCGTCCGCCGGGAATGCGCATCAACCTGATGCCGCTTTACGCGTGGTACGTGCTGGTGGTGGGCGTGATGATCCTTTTCGCCTTTCCGCCGCTCATCGCGGGGGATTTCCTGTTCGAGCTGCAACGCTCGATGGACTGGCCCTTTTTCGACCCCGACCGGGGCGGCGACCCCCTGTTGTGGCAGCACCTTTTCTGGATCTTCGGACACCCGGAGGTCTACATCGTCTTCCTGCCATCCATCGCCATCGCCGCGATGATCGTGCCGACGGCGGCGCAGCGGCCGATGGTGGGGTATTCCTGGATCGTGCTGTCGGCGGTCGGTGTGGGGTTCCTGAGCTTCGGTCTGTGGGTGCACCACATGTTCACCACCGGGCTGCCGTCTTTGTCGCTGGGCTTTTTCTCGGCGGCGTCCGAGGCGGTGGTGATCCCGACGGGCGTACAGATCTTCGCCTTTGTCGCCACGTTGATGGTGGGCCGCGTGACTATGAGCCAACCGATGCTGTGGATCGCGGGTGCCTTGGCGATTTTCACCGCCGGCGGGCTGACCGGGGTGATGGTGGCCATCGCGCCCTTCGACTGGCAGGTGCATGACACCTATTTCATCGTGGCGCACCTGCATTACACGCTTTTCGGCGGCATGGTCTTTCCGATCATCGGGGGGATCTATTATTTCTACCCGTTCTTCACCAAGAAGAAGATGTCGGACCGGCTGAGCAAATGGGCATTCTGGCTGACCTTCTCGGGCTTCAACATCTGTTTCCTGCCGATGCATTTGACAGGCTTGCAGGGGATGCCGCGGCGCGTCTTCACATACCCCGAGGCTGCCGGGTGGGACGTGCTGAACATGGTGTCGACCGTGGGCAGCTTCATCGTGGCCGCCGGCATCCTGGTCTTCGCATGGGATCTGTTGCGCCCCAAGGGCAAGCAACCGCTGACCGAGCGGAACCCGTGGAACGGTGGCACGCTGGAATGGTCGCATGACGTGCCGGAGGAGGCGTGGGGCGTGCGCTCGGTGCCCTACATCACCTCGCGCTATCCGCTGTGGGAGCAGCCGAAATTCCTGGAGCGGTTCGACAAGGGCAAGTTCTACATCCCCGACGCGCCCGAGGGGCGGCGCGAGACCATCGTGACCTCGGCGGTGGACGCGGTGCCGCAGGCGGTCGTGCAGGTCACCGGGCCGGCCTGGATCACGCTGTGGGCGGCGGCGTTCACTGGCGGCGCGTTCATCCTGCCGGTTTTCAAGTTTTACTGGCTGTCGGCGTTTTCGGGCGTGTGTGCCGTGGCCTGCGTGATCTACTGGCTATGGACCTCGACCGCGCAGGTGCCGAAAGACCCGATGCGGGACGCGGGGCTTGGCCTGCGCCTGCCGGTCTATGTGACCGGGCCCAAGGCGCCGGGGTGGTGGGCCGTCTTCATAACCATGCTGGGGGATGCGACGGCCTTTGCCAGCCTCGTCTTCGGTGTGTTCTTTTTCTGGACGGCGCGGCCGGATTTCCCGCCCGAGGGCGCGGCGTTGCCCGACGTGACCTGGGCGCTGATGGCCTTGCTGGCCTTTGTGGTCGCCTGGGGCGCGACGGTGGCGGCGCGAGAGTTGAACCGGGGCGGGCGACAGGGCGTGGCACGCTGGTGCATCGTCGGTGCAGTAATGGCGACCTGCGCGGCGCTGGGGGGCATGTGGCTGGCGATCGTGATGCCGGGGCTTCAACCCGAAACCCACGCCTTTCCGGCGGTGATGTACGCGATGACGGTCTGGACCTCGGCGCATTGCGTGCTGGCGGTGATCATGCTGCTCTATTGCCTGGCGGGCAGCGTGTTCGGCAAGCTGACCCAACGTTACGATGCCGATCTGCGCAACACGACGCTGTTCTGGCATTTCATGTGCCTGTCAGGGGTGATCACGACGCTGTTGGTCGGCGTGGCCCCGAGGCTGATGTGAGGCGGATAGGATGACCGAGGAAACCCCGTTCCGGCACGAAAGCATCTGGCACATGGTCGCCGCACCCACGGTCTGGACGCTGCATTTCGCGATCATCTACGCGATCACGGCAGTGGAATGCAGCAAGATCGGCACGCCCGAGGTGGCGCGGCTGTCGATCCTGGTGCTGACCGTGGCGGCGCTTGCGGTGATCGGTGTCATCGCGTGGAAGGCGTGGGTGCAGTGGGATTACCCGGATGACCAGGACTACGTGCATGACAAGCCCACAGTCGAGGACCGGCGCGAGTTCCTTGGGCACGCGGGGTTCCTGCTGAGCATCGCGTCGGCCATCGGGGTGATCTTCGTGGCGATGCCGGCGCTCTTCATAGAGACCTGCCTTTGAGGCTGGCAGGGATCTCTGCGTTGGCGCTGCTGGCCGGGCTTTACCTGCCGCCTTGGGAGGCATGGGCGGGGCCGTTTCCGGCGCATATGCTGAGGCATATGGGGCTGGTGGCGGGCGTGGCGCCCTTGATGATGCTGGCGTGGCCGGGCCTGGCCCGGCGGTTCGCGGTGCCGGTGATGCTGGCGGCGGTCGTCGAGTTCGCCATCGTCTGGGCGTGGCACCTGCCTCAGTTGCACGGGTTCGCGCAGCTGAGCCTTGGCGGGCGGGTGCTGGAGCAGCTGGCGTTCCTGGCCGCCGGGCTGGCCGTGTGGTCCGGGGCGCTTCATGCGCGCCAGCCGCTGGTGGGGGCAGGGGGGCTGTTCCTGACGTCGATGCACATGACTTTACTGGGCGCGCTGCTGGTTCTGGCCCCCGGTGATCTTTACGCCGAGATCTGTGGCCGGGCGCCGGACCTTTCGGGCCAGCAGCTGGGCGGTATCCTGATGCTGGCGATCGGCACGCCGGTCTACCTTGTGGGGGCCTTGGTGCTGGCCGCGCGCGTGATACGGGAGGAGACGGCATGAGGTGGGTGCGGGAGCTGCACGGCAGGACGGTGATCACCATGGCGGGCATCGCCGCCGTGCTGGGCCTTGTGGTGGCGGTTCTGATCATCGGTGTGGGCCTGTTCAACGTCTCGGCGCGGCAGGGGCATTGGCCCGGCGTGACCTGGGCGATGCACACCACCTTCGAAAGCTCGGTAGGCTTTCGCGCGCCGCCAGATAGCGCGGTGCCGGACAATCTGGATACGCCCGACATGGTGGCGCTGGGGGCCGGACATTACAAATCCGCCTGCATGGACTGTCACGGCGCGCCGGGCGTGCCGCGCAGCGCCACGGTGCAGCAGATGCTGCCCGAACCGCCCTCGCTTGCGCTGGTGGCCGACCACTGGAGCGCGCCCGAGATGCACTGGATCATCCATAATGGCATCAAGATGAGCGGGATGCCTGCCTGGCCTGCGGAGCGGAAAGACGATGTCTGGCCGCTGGTCGCTTTCCTGCGAGCGCAGAAGGGAATGACGCCGGAGACATGGCAGGCGATGACGGACGATGCCGAGGGAGGCTGTGCGGTGTGCCACGGACCGGACGGTGTCAGCCAGAACGCGCAGGTGCCGCGGCTGGATATCCTGTCGGAGACGTATATCGCGCAAAGCCTTGCCGCCTATCGCGACGGCACGCGCGACAGCGGGATCATGTACGAGGTGATGAGCCAGCTTCCCAAGGCGTCGGTCGAGCGGCTGGCGCGGAGTTTTGCGGACGTCTCGCCCGAGGGCACGGCGATGGCGCCGGCGGAGCTGGCCGCGGAAGGTCGGGCGCTGGCCTTTGCCGAAGGCGGCTCGCAAAGCGTGCCGGCGTGCCGGGCCTGTCACGGGCCGTGGAGCGCGCCGATCAATCCGGCCTTTCCGTCGCTGGCCGGACAGCACGCGCCCTATCTCGCGCAGCAATTGACGCTGTGGCGCGAAGGCAACCGCGGCGGAGGCCGGGCGGCGGAGTTGATGTTCAAGGCCTCGAAAGACCTCACGGACGAGGAAATCGCGGCGCTCGCGGCCTATTATTCCGGGCTGAAGCCCGCAAAGCTTGACGATACGGCGGAGTAGGCTGCCTCGGCCGGTCTCTGCGGTCTTTTTCGGGCCGGTTCATCAAAAAGCACATGCCCGACGCATGACGGCTTGAAACGGCGTTTGCTTTCCGCGGTCGACGTCTAAACATGCCGCCGCTGGACGTAGCCTGCACCGGGTTTCCGTGACCAACCCCATGGACCGTGCGTCCAAGCGCGTTGTGTGGCACGTCCGAGACACGTTTTGCCAGACCCCTTTAAAGAATTGCACCAAAAGCATGGGCCTCGTAACGTGACAGAGCGACCCTTCTCGTGAATCCAAATTGAATATTGGGGATTTTCCATGTGCCAGATTTGTGCCGAGTTTCGACCCTATGCAAACAGCTGTGATTATGAGGGTCTTGGCCTCGATGACGCAGGGCAGCCCGCACCGGCCGCAAATAACGCGCAGCCCTCTGCTGATCTGACCGACGGCTTTACCGACGCCGAATTCGACGCCTATCTCGAGACAGTGTTGCAGGCCAACGATTTTTCGTACTCGACGTGGCCCTTCACGCCTGCGACTGGCCCGATCCAACTGACGTATAGCTTTGAAACCGCCCCGACCGCCGATTTCCCGTGGAGCAATGTGGGAGGCGGATTCTCGGCTTATACAGCCGCGGAGGAAGCCGCGGTTCGGCGTGCGCTTGAAGAATTCGAACGGGTCATCAATGTCGAGTTCGTAGAGATCGCCTCGGGTGGCGATGCGGATATCGCGTTCTTTCAGGCCGGCGATCTGAACACAGATGTCGCGGCGGTCTATGGCGGGCGTGGGCGCTGGCAGTATTCGGGGGATCAATGGGACGGGGCCGTGATCTTCAATTCGGCGCGCGACCTGTCGCAAGACCGCGAATTCGACCTTATCCTGCACGAAATCGGGCATAGCCTGGGGCTGCGACATCCGGGCGATTATGACATCGGCGGCAACAACCCGAACGGTCCCTTCCTGCCCGAAGCGTTGGACAGTGATCAATACTCGATCATGTCCTATTCCAGCAATGCGGTCGGCAATCAGGAAAGCCGCGAACTGATGCTGTTCGATATCGCGGCCCTGCAAGAATGGTGGGGCGCGAATGACTCCTATGCCACTGGAGATGACGTCTATACCGCGCGTGGCGAAAACCGATTTCACGTGATCTGGGATGCCGGCGGCACCGATATGATCCGGCATTTGAACGGTCCCGCGCATATTGATCTGAGGCAAGGCGCGTTTTCCACCTTGTCGGGGGTCACCGAACTGGTGATCGGTCGCAATGCCGTGATCGAGAATGCCCAGGCCGGATCCTTCAACGATACGCTGATCGGAAATTCGGCGTCCAACCACCTTGACGGCGGGCTTGGCAACGATGCGCTGACCGGCGGGCTGGGCGATGACACGATCGTGGGAGGCGGCGGCAGTGACATTGCGGTGATAAATGCGGCCCAAACCGCAATCACGGTGCGTGGCAGCGCGAGCGGGACCGGCCTCGTCGTGTTCAGCGCCGATGGCACTGACTTGATCGACGCCTCGGTCGAGGACGTTGAGTTCACCGATGGCACGCTCAGCTATGCGCAGCTCGCCGCACTTGTAGGCACGATGCCCACCGAATTTGCAGACACACTGACCGGCACCGGTGCGGGCGACACGATTGACGGGCTTGGCGGCAACGACACGATCGATGGCCTTGGCGGACGCGACAGCCTGATCGGCGGACTGGGGGATGACAGCCTTATCGGCGGTTCGAACTTTGACACGCTGGAAGGCGGGGCCGGCAATGATACCCTCTCGGGCGGTGAACAAGCCGACCTGCTGCGCGGTGGGGATGACAATGACTTTGCCGATGGGGGCGACGGCGCCGACCAGATCTATGGCGATGGCGGTGACGATACGCTGCTTGGCGGCTCGGGCGCGGACCGGATATATGGCGGTGACGGCGATGACAGCATCGACGCGGGATTCAACTTTGGCCCTTCGGTGGACGGGGTCGAAGGCGGCGCCGGGAATGACACGATCGATGGCGGCGTCGGCTTTGATTTGCTGATCGGCGGCGACGGCAACGACCTAATCCGAGGCGGCAATCAGGCCGACAACCTCTATGGTGACGCAGGCAATGACACGTTGATCGGCGGCAACGGCTTCGACCGGCTGTTTGGCGGCGATGGCGACGATCTGCTACAGGACTTCGATGGGTTGGGTGGCTTTTTCGGAGGCACCGGTAACGACACGATCGACGGTGGAGACGCGGCTACATTCATCTTTGGCCAGCAGGGCAATGACGTGATCAATGCGGGCGGTGGTGATGACCGGATCGGCGGCAACTCGGGCTTTGACACGATCAACGCGGGCGCTGGCAACGATACGATTTTCGGTGATTTCAACGCTGACACGTTCGTATTCGAGGATGGTCACGGCTCGGACGTCGTTGGCGATTTCGACGCGATGAATGATTTTGAAAAAATTGATCTAAGCGGCTTGTCGACAATCAACTCGCTGGCGGATCTGAACCTGATGTCGAGCACCTCGGGCGCTGCCTCGCAGGTGGGGGCTGATGTTGAAATCGACACCGGTGGCGGTAACTCTATCACGTTGGTTGGCGTCAATCTCGACGATCTGGATGCGAACGACTTTATCTTCTGAGGGTATAATCAGCTGCCTGATAGCATGGGCAAAGCGGCCCCGCATCCGGTCATCGAACATGGCGGGATGCAGGTCTCGTCCGCAGGAGATCAATTGGCGGAGGCTCAGTCCGACGATCATTCGAATGAATTTATGTAAGGTATTGAATTATAATCTAAAAACATTCTTCACGTATCGCATTTTGTATAGCAAAATGTATAGCAAATTTGAGTTGTGCCGAGTGGCAGGTGCTATCCAGTCTTAGCGATGAATTCTCGTAGCACTCAGCTAAGCAGTGCAAGCGCTTCCTTCGGCTTGCAAATTTTCTCCATTCCTAGACGCGCAAGCTTGTGGGCGTTTCTCTGGAAGTCTTTTGTGTTCTTAGTGACGAATACATCTCTGCCTGCAGCGATATGCGAATAGGCGGATACGACATCGCACCAGGTGTTTCGCCACCGCGATAATTCTACGGATTGGATTGCATCGTCTGTGAGCTTTTCACCTTCCTTTAGATAGCTAACTGCATGTCTATTAACATTCGGCGCAATTACCTGCCAAAGAGCATCCATTTTGCGCTCAAAGTCGTCACCATCTCCAACAATGTAACAGAAGTCGATGTAGCTCAGCCCTATGATGGCTGGCATTGGAACTAGAGGTAGATCACTCCATCCAAGCAGAGAAATTCTATCTTGGAACAGGCGGCTGTTTCCGGGAAATCGCTTTGACTTCGCGTTTTCTGAAGCGGACGCAGCCAAAAGAGCGACTTCTGCGGCACCAGCACGATGATGATCCACCAACTCTATTATCGTCGGCGCATCGGCCCTACATTCTTCAACCTCGATAACGCAGTTCCAATCCAGTGTGAATTTGAGCTGCGTTGCCAATTGAGGTCTCCGGCGGTCATGGTGTCAATGTCGAGGTCCGGCGAAGATTGACGCTACAAACAAACTGCCAGACTACCAGCTCCGAGTCTGTTCGGCGCTCTTGTCAGCCTAGTCGCTCTCGGAATGCACAGCCTCAAAATGTGCTTCGCAATCCTGATAGGCGTCACACTCCAAGTCACCATCCGAATTGGGGCTCATATCTGCGCCGCAGTGCGGACAAGTCTTCTGTTCGGCAATAAGCCTTTTGGTAGCGCCCATAGCTGCCTCTCCTCGGTTGCATCGTTTAGCAGATACTAGGCGCTGCGAATTCTGCTTTCAATCCAGTGTCGGATTTTCGGTCAAATTGTTACAGTATAACTTTTTACTTTCGTCGCGCCGAGGGGTGTGGTATTTTTGCCACAACTCAGCACTTTGCAGCGGACCCCATGCCCTTCGACAAGCTCAAGAAAGCCCTCGGTTTCAGCGCCGAAGAAAAAGCGCTCACCCTGGCGGACCCCGACGCCCTGACCTTGTTCGGGGTGCTGCCTACCACGTCCGGCGTCTCCATCGGCCCAGGCATAGCGATGCGCGTTCCTGCCGTGGCTTGTGCCGTTGGGCTTATCTCGGAAACCATCGGCTCATTGCCGGTCAAACTTCATGATCGCGCCAGCAAGGCCGCGCTGACGAACCACCCGGCCTATCGTCTGGTCCATGATGAAGCGAACGAATGGACCAGCGCGGCAGAACTGCGTCGTGACCTGACTCTTGATGCGCTTCAGCACGGGGCAGGCCACGCCCAGGTGATCCGCACGAATGACGGCACGCCCTACGAGCTGCACCGCATGGAACCTGGCAAGGTCCAGCGTGACCTGGAACCGGACGGCGAACCCTTCTACCGCGTCACGACCAATGCAGGGCAGGTGCAGCTGTCCTTCCGCGACGTGCTGCGCATCGAAGCAATCGGTGGCGTCTCACCTATCGTGATGGGCCGCGAGGCTATCGCGCTGGCGCTGAGCTTCGAAAGCCATATCGGCGGTATCTTTGCCAATGGTGGCCGTCCCTCTGGCGTCATCAAGGCGCAGAAGGTGATGGACGTTGAAGCGAAGAAGAAAGTGGCCTCTAGCTGGTTCGCCACGCATGGCGGCAGCAAGGCAGGCGGCACCGCCATTCTTGATGAAGGGATGGACTACACGCCCCTGAGCATGACCCTGGCCGACACTCAGTTTGCCGAAAACCGGCTTGAGCAGATCCGCGAGATTGCGCGCGTCTTCCGGGTGCCGCCTACCATGCTCTTCGAGCTGTCGCGCGGCACCTGGTCAAACACCGAAGAGATGGCGCGCCAGTTCATGCAGATCACGCTGAAGCCGTGGCTGACCGATTGGGCCTGGGCCTACGCGCGCTGCCTGCTGACCCCAGAAGAACGCAAGGCCGCATACTTCGAAGCCGTCACCGACGATCTGCTGCGCACCGACACCGCAGCCCGTGCCACGGCCTACGGCCAATATCGCAGCATGGGCGTGATGACCGCGAACGAGGTGCGCGCCGCCCAGAACCTTCCGCCCCTTCCTGGCGGCAATGAGCTTTCCAACCCCTACACATCCACAGACAAGGATCCTGCCGCATGAAGCACAAGGCGTTCTTCGGTGACGGTGAATACACCTTCGCCCTGACTGACAGCATGATCGCAGAGCTTGAGCGCCTGGCCGAGCTTGGGATCGGCGCGTTCTACCTGCGCGCGGTCAACATGCAGTTCAATCTTGCCGATCTGATCGAGGTGATCCGCTTGGGTCTGATCGGTGGCGGCACCGCCCCGGAGAGGGCAGCGCAGCTTGTCGATACCTACGCCCGGAACCAGGCGATTGATGACCTGTATCCGCTGGCGCTGAATATCCTGGACGCGCGTTGGGGTGGTGCCGTCGAAGCCGAACCTCAGAGTGAGGACGCGGCATGACTGAGCGCGTAGAGATCAAGGCAGCTCTGGCCGTTACGGATGAAGGCGAGATCACCGGGGTAGCCTGGCCGTTCGGCAGCCCTGACCGGGTAGGCGACGTGATCGAGAAGGGTGCGCTTACTGCGCCTGGTTCGCTGCCGATGCTCTTTGCCCATGACCAGGGCCAGGTGATCGGCGTTTGGGAGCAGATCGAAGAGACCGACCAGGGCCTCACCGTCAAAGGCCGCTTGCTGGTCGAAGACGTGGAGCGGGCGCGCGAGGTGCGCGCCATGATCCGCACCAAAGCCGTCTCTGGCCTGTCTATCGGTTTCGTCACGAAGAAGGCGCAACGCAACGCCAAAGGCCGCACGATCACAGCCGCCGAGCTTCACGAAATTTCTGTTGTCGCCGTTCCTGCGCATCCCGGCGCACAGATCACTTCCATCAAATCGGATGCAACCACGATCCCCACAGCCCTCAAGGAGAACCCCGCAGTGGAAAACGAGGAAATCGAACACGAGCAGAAGGCCGCAACCCCGGCCAATGACACGCCCCAGGTGCCGCAGATCGACGCCAAGGCATTCAACGAAATCAAGGACCGGCTCGACCGGCTGGAAGCCAAAGGCAACCGTCCCCAGATCACCGGCCCTGCAAACCCTGTCATGGGCGCAGAAGAGGTCAAAGCCTTCACGCATTACCTGTCCACGGGCGAGAAGAAATCGCTGACCACGGCCAGTGACACCGCGAACCATATCCTGGCACCGGAAGACGTGAGCGGCGAGTTCATCCGCAACTTGGTGGAATACAGCCCCATCCGTGGCATTGCTGACGTGCGCACGACCGGCGCGGCAAACATCATCCTGCCGAAGCGCACCGGCATTACCAACGCCGCATGGGTTGGTGAAACCGACGCACGGACCGGCAGTGAGCCGAGCTTCGGCCAGGCAGAGATCGCCGTGAAGGAAATCGCGACCTTCGTGGATATGTCACTTCAGCTTGCCGAAGACAGCGCCAACGTCCTGAGCGAAGTGAACCTCGCTCTGGCTGAAGACTTCGGCCAGAAAGAGAACGTCTCGTTCGTGAGCGGCAACACCGCGCTTGAGCCTGCCGGGTTCATGGTCGATGCGAACATCGGCGCGACCGACGCGGCAAGCGGTGCGGAAATCGCACCTGATGAGCTGATCGCGCTCATGTATGGGCTGCCTGCCACCTACCGGAACGCCGGTGCCTGGGTGATGAACGGCCAGACCCTGGCTGCAATTCGCACCCTGAAAGACGGCCACGGCAACTACCTGTGGCAGCCGTCCTACCAGGCAGGCCAGCCCGAAACCATCCTCGGCCGCCCGGTGGTCGAAGCCGTAGACATGCCGGATATCGGCGCTGAAGCTGAGCCGATCATCTTCGGTGACTTCAAGCGTGGCTATCGGATCTATGACCGCCTGTCCCTGGCGGTCCTGGCAGACCCCTACACGCAGCGCGCCAACGGCCTGATGCGCTATCACGCCCGCCGCCGCGTCGGCGCTGGTGTGGTTCGCCCTGATGCGTTCCGCAAGCTGAAGATGGCTGCCTAAGCCGACCATGAAAGCGCAGCTCGCATATGACGAAATCGCGTTGGAATACGGTGGCAACACCGTGTTCCTGCGTCCATCTTTGCGGGCTGCAATCCATCTTGAGCGGCTGCACGGCGGGTTCGCCCCGTTGCTGCACAAGATCGAGGAATTCGATACGCGCACGATCTGGCATGTGATCACCGCAGCCGCCTGTAAAGAAGCCAGTGACCCGCTGTTCGCCCACGCGGCCAGGCAATCGCTGAGAAGCTTCCAGCAAGCCGCCCAGGTGCCCTGCCTAAGCCTGGTAGCCGCGTTTTTTCCCGCACCCCCGGATGAAGTAGAGCCACAGCCCAGCACGGCAGAACCGACACCTTGGGGCAAGCTGTTCAAAGAGCTTTACGGCTTCGCAACCGGCTGGCTTGGCTGGACCCCGGAGACAGCCTGGAATGCCACGCCGCAAGAGATCACCGACGCCTTCAACGCGCACGTCGCCAAGCTGAAGGCTATTCACGGTGAGGCAGATGAAGCGGACACCGCCCAAAACGAAGACCAGCGCCGGGCGAACGTTGAGCAAGGCCTTGATCCCGAGTTCGACAGGGCAGGGCTGCAAAGCCTGCAAGGGCTGGCCGTCATGCGTGAGGGGATGGCCGTCTGATGCCGAAGCCGCTCCATATCTGCATATGCGGCAAGACAGTGCCGAACGGCCACCGCTGCGCCTGCCAGGTGGCGCGCACCCGTGAGCGCAATCGCCGGCACGATGCCAATCGCCCTACGGCCTCACAGCGTGGCTATGGCCGTGAGTGGCGCGTTGCGCGTGATGCGTTCCTTAAGCGGAATGATCACTGCGCCTGGCCCGGCTGTGGTGCACCTGCGACCACGGTGGATCACATCAAGCCGCACCGTGGCGACATGCACCTGTTTTGGGATCGCACTAACTGGCAGCCGCTTTGCACGTCCTGCCACAATCGCCGGAAGCAACGGCAGGAGCGCGGAGCATGATCGCGCTCTCTTCAGAAACCTTCGATAAGTTTGACGAAGTTCAGCATTTCTTCGTTCCGCACCTTCGCATCGCGCCCGAAATGCGCCCGACGATGGCAGTTCGGACAAAGGCCGATCATGAACCGCGGATCATCCGGTCCTCCGTCACTCAGCCTGCGAATGTGATGCGCTTCCAGAAACGGCGCGTTGCTGGGAGTGAAAAATGGCGCAGGCTCACCGCAATCTTCACATTTGCCTTTGGCGCGCGCCAAGACGTAATCACGAATAACTTTGCTTCGCTCGAACACCGTGCCCCTCTTAGACTTGCCCGGCTGCGGACTATCGGATGCTGCTGCAAGTGCGCGCTGGCGCATCGCGTTGAGATCATCGGTCGCAGGTTCGATCGGCATTTCATCTACAGCTTCTATAACTGCTTCGAGCGGGCGCAGCTCGAAAACGAATGCGTTGCGCATGTTGCCTTCTGTGTCCGGCGCCGGGCGCTCAAGAATACCCTCGACGACATACTGCCCTTCAAATCTCAGACCTTCTTTGGTCTTTCGGAAGAGCAAGAGATCCTTTCCGTTCTCGGTGTGGTTCGCCACGGCATTGTTGCCGCGAACCATGAGCATATCTCCGATTTGGCCTTCGCCGAAATACTCAAACACTCCATCCGGGCGCAACGCATCACTGTAACCGTGCTGACCGCCTTCCTCGCCAGTGATGACAATCACCAGGTTGTGCTCTTTGGGAGTGATAATGCCGCCTTGTTGTTGGCCGGCAAACCTAGCGTGGATGTCTTGGCGCCGATTGTAGGTGCGACCAACCTCAAATCCCCATGTCACAGAAGAACCTCTTTCACTCAATTCCCTGGTTTGAAACTCGCAGCTCGCCGGCTCCAAGTCGAGTGCAAGCGTGAGGGGGGTATCCCTAATTATTCGTTAACTTCGGGGACCGGCGGGGGGAGGTCCGCACAAGACAGCCCGAAAATAAGTTTTTCAGAATTGGAGGCGAGCTGATGGCCGCACTGACCCCGGTTGCTTTGCTGAAATCGCAGCTCAACCTTGAACACGATCTTGATGATACGCTGCTGGCGCACAAGCTGGACGCCGCCGAGATCTGGATCGGCAACTACACCGGCAGCCCGTTCGCGCCTGGTGAAGCCGTGTTGACCGAAGCCGCACTTCAGCTTGCCGCCTACTGGTATGAGCAACGCGAAAGCGCAAGCGACGTGACCCTGCGCCCGGTGCCGTTCGGCGTCCACGATCTGCTGGCTTCTTACAGGGAGGCAGTGACCGGCCATGTCGAAGACTAAGAGCCTGGCGGAACAGTCGCGCATCCTGGGCGAGCGCCTGAAAGCCATTCCCGAAACGGTCCTGCGCGACGTGCAACCTGCCCTGGTCAAAGGTGCAGAGGAAGTCGCCGGCGCAATGGGCGCGCTTGTGCCAGTCGATGAAGGCGACCTGAAAGCGTCAATCACAGTGACCCCGCCCGGCCAGACCACGCCGCCTTACGCAGAGGGTGGCGGCGAGCGCACGGCAGGCGAGAACCAGGCGCTTGTGACGGTTGGAAACGAAGGCGTTCGCCACGGCCACTTGCAAGAGTTCGGCACGGTGAAGGCCGAAGCCCAGCCGTTCATGCGTCCTGGTGCGCGGATCGCGAAGCCGAAGGCGCTGCGCCGTATTCAGCGCGCCGTGGGTAGGGCCGTTCGCAAGGCAGCGGAGGGCGGCAAATGATCGACCCCAGCCTTGAATTCCAGACAGCCATTCGCGCGGCGCTGATCGAGAACCAGGTCGTGAGCGAGCTTGTTCCGGCTGATCACGTTCGGGCAGGATCGACGCGCCCGGACAAGTTGCCGTGCATCATCCTGGCGTCACCTCAACTTATCAACCTGGGCCGCGCCGGTGGCGGCGCGTTCCTGTCGCGCGTGTTCATCGACCTGCATATCTGGGCGCTTGAAGACGGGGCAGACATGGCCCGGCAGATCGGCGCAGCGGTATCAGTGGCGCTCTGGGATGCGCCGCAGAGCGCCACGGTTGGTATTGATGGCTATGAGCGCCCCAGCTTCACCTACATGCGCGACCCTGACCCCGAACGGGCCTACTGCCACGGCGTCGGCACCGTTGAAGGCGTGATCCGGTGGAGCGTGTGACTATGATCAAGGCAGGCAAACTTGATCGGCAGATCACCATTGAGCGCCAGGCAGAAACCGTCGCGGCAAGCGGTTCGGTGTCGAAGGCTTGGACCACGTTAGCGACGGTTCGGGCTGAGCTGGTGCAGCTTGCCGCCGAAGAATACCTCGCAGGCTTCGGTGAGGCTGACACGGGCGGCGCAGTGTTCCGCATCCGCTACCTGGCAGGGATCACGACCGCCGACCGCGTGACCTTCGACGGCGCGACCTATGACATTGAAGAAATCGCAGAGCTGGGCCGCAAGCGCGGTCTTGAGCTGCGTTGCGCGAGGGTGGCATGAGTGTTCATTCGCGCGGCGTGAAGCCTGCCCTTGGCCCTGACAGTGACGCCCTGATGAAAGCGCCGCCGGTGCCGAAGTATCTTTCGGCCCATGCAAAGGCAGAGTGGAAGCGGATCATGCCGCAGCTCATTGCCCGGCAGATCATCACGAAAGCCGACCTGGCAGGCGTGGAGCATTACTGCGTTGCGGTAGGAGCCGCGCACCAGATCGCGGACACGATGAGCGCCGGTGCCTTGCCCGATCTGAAGCTGGGCGGTCTGCAAATCCGCTACATGCAGACCGCCCGCCAGCTTGCCGCTGAATACGGCCTGACCCCGACCAGCCGCGCCCGGATCGGTGCTGCCGTGCCGGACGATGACGACGCCGACAATCCGCTGGCGGTGTAACGTGACCAAGGCGAGCGCATACCCTGCCTGGATCGACGATGGCAGCGCAATCCCTGACCCGTTGGGGCATGGGCAGCGCGCGGTCACGTTTCTCAAGCGCTTGCGCCACCCGGCAGCGGTGAACGAGAACCGCGCGCCCAAAGCCGCGAACAGCCACCCTAGAGCCTTCCAGCTTGCGCCGTTTCAAGAGCGGATCGTGCGGCGCATCTATGGGCCGCGCCATGAAGACGGGCGGCGCGTGGTGAAGACAGTCTTCTTGATGCTGCCCAGGGGCAACCGGAAGACCAGCCTGGCCGCTGCACTGTCGCTGTTGCATGTGATCGGCCCTGAGAAGGTGCCTGCCGGGCAGGTGATCTTCGCGGCTTCTGATCGGGAACAGGCCGGTATCGGCTTTCGGGAAGCCGCCGATATCATCCGCGAAGACCAGCGCCTGGTGGCGGCTACGCGGATCCACGACGCCTTCAACAGCGCCAAGCAGATCACGCACCTTGGTAGCAGTGCGCGGTTGCGCGCGGTGTCGAGTGATGGCCGCGCCCAGCACGGCACCACACCGGCCTTCGTTCTGGCTGACGAGATCCACGCCTGGACCGGGCGTGATCTTTGGGAAGCTCTGAAGTCTGGGCTGGCAAAGACCGACGATAGCCTTCTGGTGATCGCCACCACGGCAGGGCGCGGCCACGAGACCCTGGCCGCAGAGCAATACGACTACGCCAGGCGCGTGGCCCTGGGCGAGATCGACAACCCCGAGTTCCTGCCAATCATCTTTGCCGCTGAGCCGGATGACGACTGGCAGAGCGAGGAAGTCTGGCACCGGGTAAACCCCGGCTTGCAGCACGGCTTCCCGAGCCTGTCCGGTCTGCGCAGCCTGGCGAATGAAGCCAAGGATCACCCGGCAGAGCGCTACAGCTTCCAGCAATACAACCTCAATATCTGGCACGGGAACAGCCGCGACCCGCTCTTCAGCATGATGGCCTACGATGCCCGGCACTTCGATGATGACGAAACGGACCTGGAAGCGCTGCCGTGCTGGATCGGCGTGGACATGGCCCTTTCTGGCGACACAGCCGCCGTTGTCGCCGCCTGGTTGCATGATGATGGGCAGATCACCATCAAGCCCTGGTTCTTCGTGCCTGGCGATGACCTGAAAGGGCGCAGTGAGCGGGACGGGGTGCCGTATGAGCGCTGGCGCGACGAAGGGGTGATCACGGCCACGCCTGGGCCGATCATCGACCCTGAAGCTGTCGAGGATCATTTGCGCGAGCTGGCCGCGCGCCATGACGTGCGCGAGATCGCCTTTGACCCCCATCTTGCCCGGCAGATCATGCAGCGGCTTTACGATGACGGCTTGCCGGTGATCGAGCTGCGCCAGGCTCCGCTGAGTATGGGCGTGGCGATTGGTGATCTGGAACGTGTCGTTAACGGCCACCTGATCCGGCACGACGCGCATCCGGTGCTGCGCCACCACTTTGATAGCGTGGTTGCATCGCGCAACCCGTCATCGGGCCTCGTGCGGATGCACAAGGACCGGAAAACCGACCGCATCGACGGTGCAGTCGCGGCGGCTATGGCTGTTCACCGTGCGGTGGCGGGCGAGTCCATGAAATCGAGCTACACCGGCGAAGACGCCGAGATTTTCACCTTCTGAGGTATGAGCAATGAATGACACAAACCTTCCCGGCCTGATCGTTCCTGTCGAAGCCAGGATCACACAGCTTGAAAAGGGTCTGGCGCGCGCCAACCGGGCGCAGCGTCGGGCGGCGCAGAACATGGAACGCCGCGCGAAGCAGTCGGCAGACCGCATGAGCGCGAGCTACGCCAGGGCGGGGACCGCCGCCGCTGCTGCGTTCAAGCGCGTTGCCTTGCCGATCGCTGCCGGTGTCGCGTCGGCTGGCACGGTTCGGGCAATCGGCCAGACCACCAAGGCCGTTGCCAAGCTTGGCGACGAAGCGGAGCGTGCTGGTATGAAGGTCGAGCCGTTTCAGGAATGGAAATACATCGCAGAGCAGAACCGCATCGGCATTGACCAGATGGTTGATGGCTTCAAGGAATTGAACTTGCGCGCCGATGAATTCGTAGTGACCGGCAAGGGACCGGCAGCCGAAGCGTTCGCACGGCTTGGTTTCGGTGCAGAGGATCTTCGTGAGAAGCTGAAAGACCCTAGCGCGCTCATGCTGGAAATTATCGAGCGGCTTCGCCGTCTTGATACAGCGGGACGCATACGCGTGGCCGATGAAATTTTCGGAGGCAGCGCCGGTGAGCGCTTCGTCGAACTGATCGACCAAGGGGCCGCCGGTTTGCGCGAAACTATCGACCGCGCGCATGAGCTGGGCTTCGTGATGGATGAAAGCATGGTGCGCCGCGCTGACGAGCTTGATCGCAAGTTCGCAGAGCTGACCACGCGCGTTTCCAGCTTCGGCAAGCGTGTCGCGGTTGAGATCGCGGACGGTATCGCCAGCGTGGCGGGATTGCGTGAGTCCCTGGACTCGCTTTTCGAGAGTGAGGCGCAAGGCCGCGCAATCCTCGGGGACCAGGTGTTCGACACCCTGGACCAGAACGCCGCAGCGCTTGAGAAGAACAAGGGCGAGGTCATCGACCTTCGCGAGACCTATGCCGAGCTTTTCCGCGAAGTGAACGCCATGACGCAGCCGGGCGGCATTCGGGTGTTCGAGATCGACAACGAAGACGCCAGATATGCACTGGCTGATATCATCGCCGGGATCGACGATGTGACGCGCAAGTTCGATAGCGGCGGTATGAGCGCCGAAGACTTCACCGGCGAAATGACCGACCTTGCCGACGAGGCAGACGCGGTGCGCAAAGAGCTGGCGGCGGTAGACGGTGCGAGGTTCCAGAACGCAATCGCCAACATCGGGAACCTGGTTGATGCAATCCGCACGGCCACGGTTGAAGCGGTGAAGCTGCGCAACAACCTGCCGGGCGGTTACGTCAGCTCTGGGCGTGGCGATGGTAGCGCAGAGGTCGAAGCGCGGCGCAGGCAGGATAACGGTCAGGCAACACCGCAGGCGCCTACCACTTCACTCAGGCCAAGGGCTGCGCCGCCGATGTTGCACGAGAACGTGACCACACCGAGCCGGTCGAGTGGCGGAGGTGGCGGTGGCGGCCGCACGGCCGATGACTATGCGCGCACTGCGACGGCAATTCGTGACGAAACGCGCGCACTTGAGCTTGAGGCAGCCGCCCTTGCAGCGGTTGCGCTGGCTGGCCGTGATCTGGCCCCGGCAATCGAGCAAGCGCGCCGCGAAGCTGAACTGCTGCACGAAGCCCAGCGGCAAGGAGTGACGATCACGCCGCAGCTTCGCGCGGAGATCAAAGCAGCGGCAGCGGCATATGCAAAAGCGGATCAATCGGTCGCCCAGGCTGAAGAACGCCTTCAAGCTTTCGAGACGGCGAAGGAGCGGATGCGCGGCGCGGCAGAGAACGCCTTCGTGGGGCTGATCACTGGTGCGCATGACTTCCGGTCTGCCCTGCAAATGATCATCGCGGACCTGGCGCAAATGGCCGCATCGCGCGTGTTCAAATCCATATTCACAGGGGCCGGTGGCGGTCTCTTCGGTGGCTTGCTGAGTGGCTTGGGCTTTTCGGAAGGCGGCTTTACCGGGCCTGGTGGGAAGTTTCAGCCTGCCGGGATCGTTCACAAGGGCGAATACGTCATGTCGAAACAGGCCACCAACCGGATCGGCGTTGGCAACCTGGAAGCGCTGCACAGCGCCGCCAAGAAGGGCTATGCCGCTGGCGGGCTGGTAGGAGGCACAGCACGCCTCAGAACCGCCTCACAAGGGCGCTCTGAGTCTCCGGCGATGGCTGGGCAGGTGATCAACATCAACGCGCCTGTGACGGTCGAGGCTGGCGCCGGGACGCCGGAACAGAACAACGATTTGGCTAAGAAGATGGCGCGCGAAATGGAAAACACGATGCGTGGTGTCGTCGTAGATGAGCTGCGTCGCCAGCATCGGCCTGGCAACATGATGAACAATGGACGTAACCGCTGATGGCACTTGCGACGTTCATCCCGCCGGTTGCGCCTTCACCGGGAACGAAACACACGCCAAAGATCAATTTGGCGAAAGCTGAGTTCGGTGACGGTTACACACAAGCCGCCCCGAACGGCCTCAATCACGTCGCATATGCGATTGATCTGCGTTGGGACGCGCTCACACAATAACAGTTCGCGACCATCCGGGAATTCTTCGAGGGGCAGGGCGGTTACAGGCCGTTCTTCTTCCAGCCGCGCGGCTTCGATGCAGTCAAAAAATGGACGGCACCGGCTTGGTCCGGCTCAGATTCCACGCCGTGGACCTTCGAGGTTAAGCTTGAGGAATGGTTCGGCGCGGAAGCGTAGCCGGAACGGAAGGGTTCGCGCGCCCGGAGCGTAGCATGTAAGAAACAGAACGCGCCCGGAGAGTGGAATGTGAGAGAAAAACACAGAAAAACACCCGAAAAAGGCGTGTCCGTGGGAATTTCCTGTATGTATATGGAAATGAGAAAAGATATATAATCATAACGGTTCAGGAAATTCCCACGGACATCCTCCTGCGGCTGGGGAGACACCTCGGGCCTGCGGCCCTCGCCTGCGCGGCCTTCGGCCTTGCCCGTCGCGCTGCGCGCGACGATCCAGAAGTTCTCTCTCACCCGAAGGAACTGGACCCTCTCGGTCTCACGAACTGTCTCGGCTTCGAGACCCTTCACTAAACAGCGCGGCGGCTGTTCCGTTTTCAGCGTCTCTTGGAAGTGGCGCGGCTGCCGTGCCTTTCCTGGACCCGTAGTGCGCTGCCAGGGACTCTGAGCGCGCCGCTGAGTGGGGCTCCAGCTATTCCGGCTGGGTAGGGACTCCGAGAGGCGCTTCGCGCGCTCCTGGTGCGGCTCTGGTGACTCGTTAGAAAATGCGAATGCAAGGGGGTTCCCTTGTTGACAATTCAAGGGTATTCCTTTATGCTGGCTGAGTATTGACCAATGAAGGACACACGATGTCAAACCACCCCACTTTGAAGGTTCCACAGGAACGTATCACCCAACTCAAACAGATGGCCGCGAACATGGGCGCGGTAAACATGAGCGAAGTTCTCGCCAAGCTGATCGAGCTTGCTCAGAGCCAAGGGCTGATCAACCACGAAATACCCGGCGTGCATATCAACGAGTTACAGGATGGCCTGGTTATCAGGTTTGACGATGGAGAGTTGACCGGCTTCTCTTTTGACGAGGCTGGTAGCCTGGCATCTGAGATACGCAGCTTTCTCTCAGGTGAGCGCGACGGCAAAGCCAAAGAAGGCACTTCTGCGACGCATGGGAAATTCAGCTTGAAGGGCAAGGGGCAGGGCATTGCTGTGTCCATTCCCGCAGATGGCGAAGCCAAGGTCTTCGACCGTGGCCTTGCAAGTGAATTTGCGCGCTTGATCGAGATGGCGACAAAGGGCTGAAACGAAAATGGGCTGGTGTTGGCGCACCAGCCCAGATCTTCTAGCAGAAGGAACTTGCAACTTAATGCCAAAGTATAGCATCGACGGCGAGGAGGAGCCACAGAAAAGCTCTGAAGCTTCCGGGCACAAGGTCGCCTTCTGTTCCGGCGCAGAAGACTCCGACGCTGGCCTCAGTCATGAAGTGCTGAGGGCTAACGAGGTCGAGCGGTTCGAAGCCGAGCTTGATAACCTGCTTTCGGATGATGAGGTCGAGCATAGGGCAGACGCCGGAGAGGCAGCCACAAGTGGCTTGTCGAAGCGCTTGCGCGAGTTGGTGAAGACCAAGATCAAGGCGATTGAGGCAGACAACCTCGCAAAAAAGGAAGAAAGGAATGATCGGCGTAGAGCCGCGCGTCGGGCCTCATTGGAATACCAGTTGGAACTGAAAGAGGCGCGCGAGGCTTATGCGAACAAGATCGCGGCAGAGGAAGGTCGCGAGGTTCGGGGTTATGAGAAGGTGCCTGGCAAGACTGCTGAAGAGCGCGCAGAGAATGCCAAGGCGCGTGAGGCAGATCGCGAACGCGAACGCCGTGCCAACGCAGACCAGGCGACCAAAGAGCGCCAAGCCGACAAAAAGTATGTGAAGCGGAAGAAGGCCGCTGGTTGGTCTGATGAGCAGATCGAGGAAGGCCTGGCCTTACTTCACGAGCAACGCGCGGCTGATCGCCTTCACCGCCAGCCAGACCCCGGCAAATACGAAGACAACCCAAAGTTTGGCGCATTCTGACCTTGCGCCTAGATCTGCACTGTGGCATATTTACAACATGCGGCGCAAAGGCCGCTTCTCCAAGTCGAACCCCGCGCCATTTTCCACCGTAAGTAAGTCATCGGCGCGGGGTTCGAACCAGCATAAGTTGGCATTTTAGGCGCAAGCACTAGTAAAGTTGGCTGAAAGGCTATTTCTTACGGTTGTTCTTCCTCCCGCAAGAAACCATGCTGCCTCGACAATATACGAAGAGTTCGATGGCGCATGAAGAAGCTGACCCCTCGTTATAAGCGTTGGTTGTTAAACAGAGCGAGAGCACAGCAAAGGTCTTTCAATCGAAGGCCAATTCACCGAAAAGGTAAGCCAAGGTATGTCGGTGCACATCGCGTGACAGCATGGCAGGGTTACGCCTCCGAAGAAATACTGTCTTTGCAACGACCGCTCGCACCACCTTCAAATCTATGTATCTCTAGCTGCCCTGAGGAAACAATTGGTTTTCTAGATACAGTCAGGAACAGGCTAAACACAAGAAAAGCTCTTGAAAAACCTGGGACTTTTGCTTGGCTGCAGGTGCCTAGGCGGGTCACAGGTTTGAAAAGAACGCAGACATATTTCGACTTCTCCGTGATTGAGAACCTCTCGCCGGCGGTCGCATTAGTCATGACCGCAGAGTATCACCGCGCAGCGGAAATCATAGGCAGTGCGCCGCCAGCGATCGAATTGGACAAATGGAGCGATGCAGCTTTCCTCCCCCTGTTCCGGTTGGGCTTCTTTGAGGCAATTGGCCAACTCGAAGAGAGCGAGTTGGATTTAGTGGATTCGGACGACGTGTTCTACCTTCGCGCTTTGAGCGGAAAAAGCGGCACTGACCTAGAGCGAATTTCGAAAGCTCTTCTTGAGTTGATAGCTTCGCTTGATGGCAGTCGGCTATCTCGTGATACACGCATGGCGTTGAACAGCGCCCTAGGCGAGGCAATGGTAAATGTTTCTAAATGGGCGTATCCTTCTGACTATGAATACGCATTTCCTAACCTGGGTAAATTCTGGGTAACCGCGTCGGTCGATGGCCGTAACAATTTGCTCACAGTTTCGATATACGATCAGGGAATATCCATTCCGGTGTCGTATCCACGGCAGCCACTGAAAGAGAAAGCTTGGGAATACCTCAAGAGTCTTTTATCGAGCGAGGGAGAGTTTAAATTTCAGGACGATAGCGCATATATTGACTGCGCGATGCGGTTTGGGAACTCGCATTCCGATCTAGAGTATCGCGGTCAGGGCCTTCCTCAGATGAAGGAGTTGATTGATACGGTCGAGAACGGATGTCTGACTATTTGTAGTCGCGGAGGATTATGGCAATATGAGCACGGTAGATCTACAGTCCGGAAATCGTTCCCAAATTCTATTGGGGGGACGCTCATTGAATGGAAGCTCAAGCTGTCCGAAGGTGAAACTAATGACTGAAGCTATTCGGATTAGCATCGCGGAAGATTTTAGTGCCTATCCAATAGGCCGCGACGAAACCGATAGCGTCGAAAGCAATGGTAAGAAATTCCGCGTGGAGTTTTTAGCACCAGCGCTCGAACAGGCGAAAGCTGATGGCACTCAGGTTATAGTCTCATTCGAAGGTGTAGAGAGCTTCGGTTCTTCATTCCTCGAAGAAGCATTTGGCGGCCTGGTCCGTAAGGAGGGTTGGAAATCGAGTGACCTTAAGAAATTCATGAAAATCGACTATGATTGGCCCGGCTACGCTCGCTTCGAGCGTCGCCTTTGGAAGCATGTGGAAAGTGCAAAGCCAGATAATTAAATGGAATTTGTCGTAGCTGTATTTGGCGGTTTGATCGGTGCGCTCTTAGGTTTTTTGGTGCAGGTTTTTCTGTCAGTTCGCAGCTCTGAGGTCAGCGCAATTTCTGACCAAATCGCAGATTTGAAGCGTATCGAGCAGTTTGCAATCCAATATTGGTTAGCCGATAAGCACGATCCGCAATTGAACAAAGAATTGGCAACGAAGCTACGGGGAGCCATTATGGCTTCGTCTAGCTTCGAAGAAATAGGTCCACAAGTCTTGGGCTGTCGCTTCTCAAAATACTCGGACTTGGTGTTGGAGTTAGATGATATTGTTACTGGTGGCGACTTCGAAGACGATCTAAAAGACGTTGATCCGGCTCGTGTCGTAGCTGCTATGCGCGTTACCGGTGAGCTCGTATCCCACCTTAGAGTTTGTAGAAAATTTGTTTATCTTTGGCGTTGAAACCTGTCTTGGTTGCTAGCCCCGCGAGGCGCGATTCAAGGGCAAACTTTTTTCACTCTCCAAGTCATTCTGTTGGCGCGGTTGCTATAGTGTTTGGTATGGAAGGTATCGAACTCAGATCATTGCAATCCGCGCACCGCAGGCTGGCGGTTCTTGTGTGCCATGATCCGGCATACCTTCCCATTTTCGAGCGTATCGAAAAGGAAATCGCGATACTCAACGAAAGTGGCGATGTGATCAGTCGTGCGCGCGCTGTTGCCGCCCTTCACAAACAAGTCGCTTGAAGAAGCGATTGCAGATGATCAAGGGACGCGCCCTTGCCGTAGCGTTCCCGGTTCAATGTATGGCCCATCAGATCGCGCCTAACTCGTTCATCTACACCCGCCGCAAGTTGCCGATCCTCGAACGAATGACGCAGGCCGTATAGGGAATGCTCTGGCGTCTCTAGCAGGCCGTTCTGGCGCAGATACTTGTTCACGGTAGCAGACAGACCGGCAGACGTTTCGCGATACCGTGGGAAGCCCTGTGGGTGCCTGCGCATGGCCTCAAGCGAAACCCCAACTAGGGGAATGGCTCGGCGCGCGTTCTTGCTCTTGAGCTGGCGTCCAACCGGCTCGATTTTGATATGAGGCACGTTGCTATTCAGCACGATGTTTTCAGCGGTCAGCGCCGCCAGTTCGGAAGGTCGCGCCCCAGTGTTGATCATTGCAAGGATGATGCTCGCCGCTTCATCATTCAGCCCATCTAGCGCACCTGGCGCGAGTAGCTTGTCGCGGATCCATTCTTCGGAGAAGGGTGGGCGATGCTTTTTCTCACCCTCTTTGAACGCCAGGTCACTGAGTGGAAGAACCAACCCAAGCCGCTTCATGCGGTTCACGGTTTTCAGAACATCGCCAAGGTGTATCAGATCCTTGTTCGCGCTGTTCGGCGTCAGTCCGTCAGCTTCCATCTTTTCAAGCCACCACGCGCGGAAATCCAGCATATCGTCGCCAGTAATATCGCTGATGGCTTTGTCTCCAACTACCGCAACGAAGTTGTTGACCGCCTTGATCCGGGGATTGCGCCAGCGCCGAAGTTGATCGTCGCTCTTTCCGCGCGTCTTGTCCTGGGTCAGTGTCCAATACAGTTCGAGCGCCCGGCTGGCGGTTATCTCTGATTCCTTCGCGGTGCCAAGCAGAGCCTCTGCATCGCGTATGTCTGGATCTGTGTCGGTGCCGCCTACAGCCTCGATCCGCTCAAGCAATTCACTCTTGGGTAGTTGGGCAACTTGTTCGGCGCGGAGGTATCGGAAGCCACGGGCTGCTGCCAGGTCACGCGCCGCGGCGAAGCGCTGTTCAGCGTCTTGGGTGTCGCCTGCAAGCTTGGCTTCCCATGCCTCAACCAGTTGTTCCCAGGCTGGACCCGCTTTGCGTTCGGCTTCTGACTGACTGTCTGTGTGTAGGGCAAGCCACACGAACTTGCGTGGTTCTACTGACGCATACCGTTTCGGAACGCGCTTATAGAGCGACAGCTTCTTGCCGCGCTTCTTGATCGCCATGTTGTGAAACCCCTGATTGTCGCCAGCAAAGGTATAGCAAAATGTATAGCGTATTGTATAGCAAAAATGACGGATACCGACGTTGCCGAGGGCGTGAAATCCGAATTAAGCGTCTATTTTCAGGTGCTTAGAGGTTTGCAGTGTTTGTGGAATTGGCGGAGGCTCAGGGATTCGAACCCTGGGGACGCTTTCACGCCCGCCGGTTTTCAAGACCGGTGCATTCGACCACTCTGCCAAGCCTCCGCGTCCGGCGTTGTTACTGTGGCTTTGGCGATTCTTAAAGACATCAGTTTCCGTCGATTTTTGCCCAATTGACTTTGCAGACTTTTCAGAACGGCCCGGACCGGCTATTCTGCGGCCAAGCGCAGGTGGCTGCGCGCTCGAGCGAACGCCGGACAACCGGCACCCGCACCCAAAACGGTGCATGACAGGCAAGGGACGAAACATGACATTTCAATGGACGGGCAGAGGTGCGCGCGTGCGCCTGATCACCGCCTCCAGCGTGATTGCGCTGGTGCTGAGCGGTTGTACCGAGGGCGGAGAATTCGGCCTTTTCAAATCCCAGCAGGGCGAGGCCGAGGACGTGACCTCGGCGGACAACTCGGTCAAGCTGATCGAACGCGACGTGGAAGCACCCGACGTCTTCCAGGTGACCGACAAGGGCCTGTGGGACGGGCGGCCATCGCTGGGCGGCGTTTGGGTCGCGCACCCGGACGTGCAGGAACCCGAGCGCGTTATCATCCGCAACACCAAGAACGGCAAGTTCGTCATCGGCGCGCTTTTCCGCCGCGAACGCAGCAATCCGGGACCGATCCTTCAGGTGTCGTCCGATGCCGCCGATGCGCTGGGGATGCTGGCCGGTGCGCCGGCGCAGCTGAACGTGACGGCCCTGCGCCGCGAGTCCGCCCCCGATCCCGAGGCGCTGGCCGCCGCCGAGACCGAGGGCGCAGAGGGTTCGCTCGCCCCCGCCGCGGTCGAGCAGACCACGTTGGATCCGCTGGCCGGGGCCGCCGCCGCGATCGAGAGCGCCGAGGCCGCCGAGCCAGTCAGACCGGCGACCCAGACGGCCGGGGCCACGGCCGCCGTCGCCACCGAGCCTGCGCCGCAACCGACCCAGGCCGCAGCGACGCCGGTGAGTTCGAACTCGCCGCTGTCGAAGCCCTATTTGCAGATCGGCATCTTCTCGGTCGAGCAGAATGCGCGGAATACCGCCACCGCCATGCGGCAGGAAGGCATGGTTCCGATCGTTAAAAAACAAAGCTCGCAGGGCAAGACCTTCTGGCGGGTGATTGTCGGGCCGGCACAAAGCAAGTCTGAACAATCTGTCCTGTTGAAAAAGGTCAAAGACGTTGGTTTTGATGATGCGTACGCTGTGACCAACTGATACGGGGACGCCCATGACCATTCTTGCACGACTACTGACCGCCTGTGTCGCGGTGATTGCGCTTTGCTTGCCGGCGCAGGCGTTCGACACCAGCGCCAAGGCTGCGTATGTCAAGGATCTGGGTACCGGGACCGTCCTGCTGAGCCACAATGCCGACGAGCCCTTGCCGCCGGCGTCGATGTCCAAGCTGATGACGCTGTACGTGGCGTTCGAGGCCATTCGCGACGGGCGGCTTTCGTTGCAGGAAAAACTGCCCGTGTCGGAGCACGCCATGAGCTATGGCGGGTCCACCATGTTCCTCGACACGACCGACCGCGTGAGCGTCGAGGATCTGCTGCGTGGGATCATCGTGCTGTCGGGAAACGATGCCTGCGCCGTGATCGCCGAGGCGCTGAGCCCCGACGGCACCGAGGCCGGGTTCGCCCGCTTCATGACCCAGCGTGCGCGCGACATGGGCATGACCAATTCGACCTTCGCCAACTCGAACGGCTGGCCCGCCGCGGGACACCGGATGAGTATGCATGATCTGGCGATCCTGGCCGAGCGGCTGATCGTGGACTTCCCCAATTTCTACCCGATGTTCGCCGAAACGGAGTACGAGTTCGACGGCCGTGCGCCGCAGAACACCCAGAACCGCAACCCTTTGCTGAAGCTGGGGATCGGTGCGGATGGTCTGAAAACCGGGCATACCCAGGCGGCAGGCTATGGTCTGACCGGATCGGCCGAGCAAGGCGGGCGCCGGGTGGTGTTCGTACTGTCGGGACTGGAAACCGCTGCCCAAAGAGCACAAGAGGCGGAAGCCCTTGTGAACTGGTCCTTTCGCCAATTTGCCGAAAAAGAGATCGTCAAAGCCGGAAACGAAGTCTCGCGCGCCGAAGTCTGGATGGGAAGCGCGGCAACCGTAGGGCTGACGCCCGCCGAGGACCTGACGACGCTGGTGCCGGTGCTGGGCTCGGACAACATGAAGGCCGAAGTGGTCTATGAAGGACCGGTCAGCGCGCCGATCGCACAGGGCGACGAACTGGCCCAGCTGGTCTTTACGCCCGAGGGCCTGCCGGAGATGCGCGTGCCGCTGGTGGCCGCCGAAAGCGTTGCCGTCGGCGGCTTTGCGGTGCGGCTGAAGACGGTGGCGGGCGTGCTGTTGAAACGGCTGCAACAGGGGCCCGAGGGGACGCTTTGAGCGGACAGGGCCGCTTTGTCACCTTTGAAGGCATCGACGGGTCGGGCAAGTCCACGCAGGCGCGACTGCTGGCAGAGCATTTGCAAGGCACGGGGCGTGACGTTGTTCTGACGCGCGAGCCGGGCGGCAGCGACGGCGCCGAGGAAATCCGCAAGCTGGTGCTGGAAGGCGATGCCGACCGCTGGTCGGCCGAGACCGAATTACTGCTGTTCACGGCGGCGCGCCGCGATCACCTGGAGCGGCTGATCGAGCCTGCGCTGGCGGCGGGCAAGGTGGTGATCTGCGACCGTTTCGCCGACAGCACGCGGATGTACCAGGGCCTGAGCCGGGGCGATCTGCGCCGAAAGGTCGACGCGTTGCATGACCTGATGATCGGGCGCGAGCCGGACCTAACCATTTTGATCGACATGGACCCGGGAACGGGACTGGAACGTGCGCTGTCGCGGGGCGGCAGCGAAGAGCGGTTCGAGAGCTTCGGTGCCAGCCTTCAAGCGCAGATGCGGCAGGGGTTCCTAGACCTTGCCGTGGAATTTTCCGACCGTTTCGTGGTGATCGACGGCAATCGCGGGATCGAAGCGATTGCGGCGGATGTACGGGCCGCGGTAGAACCGCGCCTGACATGATGGACCGTGACATCCCGCTTCCCGATCGCATCGACGGCGCGCCGCGCCCGGCCGAGACGTCCCGCCTTTACGGGCAGGACGGCGCGCAGGGCGCGTTCCTGCAGGCGTTCAACGCGGGCCGGCTGCATCACGGCTGGCTGATCCACGGGCCGCGCGGCGTGGGCAAGGCGACGCTTGCCTGGCGGATCGCGCGGTTCCTGCTGGCCACGCCCGACCCGGAGGCGGATGGTGGAGGGCTGTTTGGCGATGCGCTGCCTGCGCCCGACACGTTGGAGATTGCCGAGGATCATCCGGTCACGCGGCGCGTGCTGGCGGGGTCCGAGCCGGGGCTGCACCTGGTGCGGCGCGGCGGACAGGGCACCAGCGACAGCGACCGGCAGAAGAATTTCGAAGAGGGTAAGTTCTCGCGCGAGATCCGGGTGGACGAGGTGCGCGAACTGGCCGATTTCGTGAACCTGAGCGCGGTGGATGGCGGCCGGCGGGTGGTCATCATCGATGCCGCAGACGAGATGAACACCTCGGCTGCGAACGCGCTGTTGAAAATGCTGGAGGAGCCGCCTTCGCGCACCACGCTCTTGCTGGTGGCGCATCAGCCGGCGCGGCTATTGCCGACGATCCGTTCGCGTTGCCGCGAGTTGCGGCTGGAGCGGCTGAGCCCGGACGACGTGATCGCGGCGCTGGATCAGGCCGGGATCGACCCGGGCGCGCAGGCGCCGGGGCTGGCGGAACTGTCCGGCGGCTCGGCCGGCGAGGCGGTGCGGCTTTACAATCTCGACGGCCTGAAGATCTATGCCGAGATCGTGGGGCTGGCGGCCAGCCTGCCGATGCTGGACCGCCCGCGCGCGCTGAAACTGGCCGAAGCGGCGGCACAGCGCGGTGCCGAGCAGAAACTGGACCTGCTGCTGGCGCTGATGGACATGTTCCTGGCCCGGGTCGCGCGGGCGGGGGCCACAGGTGCCGTGCCGCCCGAGGCCGTGCCGGGCGAGGCCGAGGTCATCGGCAAGCTGGCGGGCACCCCGGTGCAGGCGCGGGCCTGGGCCGATTGCGCGCAGGAGGTGGGCGCACGGGCGCGTCACGGGCGGGCGGTCAACCTTGACCCTGCCGCCTTGGTGCTTGATACGGTGTTCAAGTTGCAGCAGACCGCTACATCCCTCTGAGCACCATCAGACCCAAGGCCCCATGACCGACCAAGTCCAGATCACCGACAGCCATTGCCATCTTGATTTCGAGACCTTCGACAAAGAGCGTGGCGACGTCATCGCGCGCGCGGTTGAGGCCGGGGTGACGCGGATGGTCACCATCTGCACCAAGCTGCGGCTGGAGCCGCAGGTGCGGGCGATTGCCGAGGCGCATCCGGAAGTTTTCTATGCCGCCGGCACCCATCCGATGAGCGTGGCGGACGAGCCGATGGCGACGGTCGATGCGCTGGTGTCGCTGGCGAAGCATCCCAAGTTCGTGGGCATCGGCGAGACGGGGCTGGATTATCACTACACCGCCGAGAGCGCGGATGCGCAACAGAAGAGCCTGCGCCTGCATATTGAGGCGGCACGGCAGACCGGCCTGCCTCTGATCATCCACGCGCGGGACGCCGACGAAGACATGGCGCGGATCCTGACCGAAGAGCACAAGGCCGGCGCATATAGCTGCGTGATGCATTGCTTTTCGTCCGGTGCGGAACTGGGCAAGGCGGCGCTCGACCTTGGGTTCTACCTGTCGATGTCTGGTATCTCGGCCTTTCCCAAAAGCCAGGAGTTGCGCGACATCTTCGCGTCCGCCCCGGTTGACCGCATCCTGGTGGAAACCGACGCGCCGTACCTCGCGCCGCCGCCCTATCGCGGCAAGCGGAACGAACCTGCCTATACCGTGCATACGGCCAAGGTGGGCGCCGAGGTGTTTGGCATGGACTGGCCCGATTTCGCCGCGCAGACGCAGGCCAATTTCGACCGGCTGTTCTGGAAGGCCGCAAAATGGAAAGCTGCCGCCTGATGGGAGAGACACGATTCACCATCCTGGGCTGCGGTTCGTCCGGCGGGGTGCCGCGCCTTGGCGGGCACTGGGGCGATTGCGACCCTGAAAACCCGCGGAATTATCGCCGCCGCTGCTCGATGCTGATCGAGCGCGAGGGCGAGGAGGGCATCACCCGCGTTTTGATCGACACCTCGCCCGACCTGCGCGCGCAGCTTCTGGATGCGGGCGTGGGTGCGCTGGACGCTGTGGTCTATACGCACGCTCATGCCGACCATGTGCATGGGCTGGACGATCTGCGGATGATCGTTTTCAACATGCGCCAGCGCTTGCCCGTCTGGGCCGATGGCGACACGCAGAACGCGCTGTATTCGCGGTTCGGCTATGCCTTCATCCAGCCCGACGACAGCCCGTATCCGCCCATTCTGGACATGCACACGATCAAGGGCGACGTGGTGATCGAGGGCCAGGGCGGGGCCATCACATTGCGCCCGTTCGAGGTCAACCACGGCTCGATCGACGCGCTGGGGTTCCGGATGGGTGACCTCGCGTATTTGCCGGATGTGGCCGAGATCCCCGAGGAGAGCTGGAAGGTTCTGGAAAACCTCGATTGCTGGGTCCTCGACGCGCTGCGCCGCACGCCGCACCCGACGCATTCCCACCTGGAACAATCGCTGGAGTGGATCGCGCGCGCCGCCCCGCGCCGCGCGGTACTGACCAACATGCATATCGACATGGATTACCAGACCCTTGTCGACGAAACCCCCGACCACATCACCCCAGCCTATGACGGCATGGTGATCACCTACAGGGACTAGCGGAATGCAGGCCCTGCTGGACGTCATCCTGCCGGTGTTCATGGTGATCGGCTTCGGCTACGTGGCGGTCTGGCGCGGCTGGTTCAGCCAGAGCGGTGTCGACGGACTGATGAAATTCACCCAAGGCTTTGCGCTGCCCTGTCTTCTGTTCGTGGCCATCGCGCGGCTGGATCTTGGTCAGCATTTCGAATGGCGCATGTTGCTGAGCTTCTATGCCGGTGCGCTGGCGGGTTTCTTTCTGGGCATGTTCGGCGGACGCTTCCTGTTCGGTCGCCCGTGGGAGGATTGCGTTCCGATCGGGTTTTGCTGCCTCTTCTCGAACTCGCTTCTGCTGGGGCTGCCGCTGACCGAGCGGGCCTATGGCGCGGACGCGCTGGAAGCAAACTATGCCATCATCGCGCTGCATTCGCCGATCTGTTACGGCGTCGGGATCACCGCGATGGAGATCGTCCGCGCCAAGGGCCAGACCGGCGCGGGCTTTGTGATGCGGGTGGCGAAGGCGATGTTTTCGAACTCCCTGATCCTTGGCATTCTGCTGGGGCTGGCGGTGAACCTGAGCGGTTTGCCCCTGCCTGGCACGGTGAATGACGCGCTGGATCTGCTGGTGCGGTCGGCGCTGCCGGCGGCGCTGTTCGGATTGGGGGGCGTGCTGGCCAGTTACCGGCCCGAGGGCGATCTGCGGCTCGTGTTCACCCTCTGCCTCATCTCGCTGGTGGTGCATCCGCTGATCACGCGGGGGCTGGGCCTGGTCTTTGCCCTGCCGGTCGAGGCAACGCGCTCGGCGGTGCTGACGGCGGCGATGGCGCCGGGGATCAACGCCTATATCTTTGCCAGCATGTACGGACGGGCGATGCGGGTGGCGGCGACGACGGTGCTGGTGGCGACGGCGCTGTCGGTGCTGACGGTCTGGCTGTGGCTGGGGCAGTTGCCCTAGGGGCGGGACCTGGCGCAACACGGGCGGCATGTTAGGCTTTGACCGGGCGGTCCGTCTCATTGCATCCTGTCAGCGGCGGCGCACTGGGACCCTGTGCCGTGGGAAACGGACGGGACAGGATGCACAACAGCGAACTGGCAGACCTTCTGAGGCGCATGGCCGACGGTGACCGGACCGCCTTTGCCGCCTTTTACAAGGCGCTGGAAAAGCCGGTTTTCCGGTTCATCGTCTCGAAAATGAACGATCCGCACGAGGCGGCCGACATACAGCATGACGTCTTCATGGACATCTGGCGCTCTGCAGGGCGCTTCGAGGGCCGGTCGACGGTGAAAACATGGGTATTCGGCATAGCCTACAGGAAAACGATGGATCATTTTCGCAAACACAAACGGGTCGACCTGACCGACGAGATCGACGAGCGCGTCGATGACAGCCCCGACGCGGCGACCTGCCTGGCGTCGGCGCAGGAGGCGGAACACCTGCGCTATTGCATGGACCAGCTGAAGCCGCAGCACCGTTCGGCGGTGGAACTGGCGTTCTACCAGGACATGACCTATGGCGAGATCGCCACCGTGGCCGAGGTGCCCGAGGGCACGATCAAGACGCGGGTCTTTCACGCCAAGAAGCTCTTGCTGCATTGCCTATCGTCCCGGATGGAGGTGCCGTCATGAGCGATACACCCGAACTGTCGCGTGACGAGATCGAGGCGCTGCTGGTCTTTCTGGCCAACGACACGCTCGAAGGCGAGGAACGCGCCGCCGTCGAGGCCGCCGTGGCCGCCGACCCGCAGCTGGCCGGAGAACTGGAGGCGCTGAAGGCCATGCGCCGCGAGATGCAATCCGAGGATGTGTCCTCGCCCGGTGAAATGGGCCTTGCCCGGCTGATGCGCGAGATCGACGCCGAGGCCGCCACCCCCGTGGTGCCGCAGGCCGGTCTGCCGGAGGCCGCGAACCTGCCATCGGCGCCCGGCAGCTTCTGGAAGATCGCGGCGGTCGTCCTGTTCGGTCTGGTTGTGGCGCAAACCGCCTATATCGGGTATGATGGCGGCACTGATTTTGAACTGGCCGGTGGGCAAAGCCCGGCTGCGAGCGCGGAGTTCACGATCCGGGTGGCCTTTGCCGAGGATGCCTCGGAGGCGGAAATCCGGGCGCTCTTGCTGGAGCAGGGGCTGGTGATCGTGGACGGGCCGTCGGCGATCGGGCTTTACACGCTGGCCGCCCCCGATGACGCGGCGCGGGCCGAGGCCGTGACGGCCTTGGTGGCGCGCGACGATATTGTTGAAAGCGCTGAATGATATGACTTTTTTCCGCAACCTCCTTTACTTCGGAATTTTGTACCTGATGCTGGCGGTGATGCCCCAGGGGGCGCGTGCGGCGGTGGCCGTGGCGGGGCCGGACTGTGTTGGAGCCTGTGGCATTCCGGGCCTGGTGGAGGTCCAGCAAGGTACCGACGGACGCGGCGGAGAGGCGGGCAACAACCCGCGCACGAAACCGACCGGCGGGCTGCGCCGGGCGGCGCGGGACGAGGTGCAGGCCACCGACGGCTCGCCGGAATACGTGCTGCTGGTCAACCGGGGACAGGCGACGGCGGCGGCGCAGGCGCTAATCAGCGCTGGCGCGACATTGCTGCGTGAGCGGCCCCTGCCGCAGTTCGGCCAGCAGATGTATTTCTTCGTCTTTCCGCGCACCCTGACCCTGGAACAGGGGCGGGCGCTGTTGGCGGGCCGCACGCCGTCGGCGGTGCTGGATCTGCACAAGATCTATGTCCGCTCTGCCGGTCCGCGGGTCTATCACGCTTTGATGGTGGGCGACGCGCCGGGCCAGAGCTGCCGCGTCGGGCGCAGCATCCGGGTGGGCGTGATCGACGGCGCGGTCAATGCAGGCCACCCGGCCTTTGGCGGTGTGCGGATCGTGCGCCAGAGCTTTCTGCGCGAGGGCGCGCGCCGCACCGGGGCCAGCCATGGCACCGCCGTGGCCGGGCTGATCGCGGGCTCCAGCGGGGCGGGGCCGCTGGCGGGGCTGGCGCCGGGGGTGCAGGTCTATGCCGCCGAGGCGTTCGGGCTGGAAAAGACCAGCGACGGCGGCCGGTTGGAGGCCGTGGCGGCCGGGCTGGACTGGCTGGTCGGCAGCGGCGTGCGGCTGGTCAACATGTCCTTTGCCGGGGCCAGCAACCAGGTCTTTGCCAAGCTATTGGGCCTGGCACAGGGCAGGGGCGTGGTGATCGTGGCCGCGGCGGGCAACGACCGTTCCGGCGCGCCGGTCTATCCCGCGGCGTCGCCCAGCACCATCGCGGTGACGGCGGTGGATGCCGGCGGACGGCTGTACGGTCGCGCCAATTACGGCAGGCATATCGAGTTTGCAGCCCCCGGCGTGGACCTGTACGTGGCCTGGGGCAACGGCGGCAGCTATCGCTCGGGCACCTCCTTTGCCGCGCCGGTGGTGACCGCGATCCTGGCGCGGCAGGCGTCGCGCGGGGGGCTGTCGCTGAACGGTGCACGGGCGTTTTTGCGCAGTTCGGCCAAGGACCTTGGTCCCGGCGGGCGCGATTCGCATTATGGCTATGGCCTGGTGCAGTCGGGCGGCTGCTGAGCGTTTGTTCTCCGAGATCAGACCATGAAGGTGTTAAGCCACTCTTAATGCGCCGGATCGACGCCTTGCGACGGGGGTTCAGCCTGTCTTGACCGGAGCTCCCCCGGCGAAGGAATTGCCATTCACGTAATCGCAGGGCGCGTCCTGCATTTGCAGGTGCAGCCCGTCGCCTGTGAAAGGATGCGCGCGGGCCAGATCCTCGTCCACGTCTATCCCCAGGCCAGGGGTTTCGGGCGGGATGATGAAGCCGTCCTCGACCTGAATGGTGTTCTTTATCAGGTTCTTATGGAACTCGGTCTCGATGGTTTCAGCCATCAGGATATTCGGGATCGAGGCCGCGAGGTGGATGTTCGCCGCCCATTCCACCGGCCCGGCATAGAGATGCGGCGCCATCTGCGCGTTATAGACCTCTGCCATGGCGGCGATCTTCTTGACCTCCCAGATGCCGCCCGCGCGGCCGAGCGCCGGTTGCAGGATCGACGCGGCGCCGGAGCGCAGGACAGGCGCGAACTCGGCCTTGGTGGTCAGGCGCTCGCCGGTGGCCACGGGGATCGAGGTGGCGGCGGCCACCTTGGCCATTTCCGCAACGTTATCAGGGGGTACCGGCTCTTCGTACCAGAGCGGATCGTAGGGCTCGATCGCCTTGGCGAGACGGATCGCGCCCGCCGTGGTGAACTGGCCGTGCGTGCCGAAGAGAAGGTCGGCGCGGTCGCCCACGGCCTCTCGGATCGCTTTGCAGAAGGCGGCCGAGAGCGAGATGTCGGTGCCGGCGGGCATGTGGCCGCCGCGCATGGTGTAGGGGCCGGCGGGGTCGAATTTTACTGCGGTATATCCACGGCTTAGCAGGTCGAGCGCGGACTCGGCGGCCATGTCGGGCGAGGTCCAGAACGGCGTGATGTCGTGCTGCGGCAGGGGGTAGAGATAGGTGTAGGCGCGGATGCGGTCGTTCATCCGGCCGCCCAGAAGCGCCCAGACAGGGCGCTCGCGCGCCTTGCCGAGGATGTCCCAACAGGCGATTTCCAGACCGGAAAAGGCGCCCATGACGGTCAGATCGGGGCGCTGGGTGAAGCCCGAGGAATAGGCGCGGCGGAACATGAATTCAATGTTTTCAGGGCTTTGGTCTTGCATGTGCCGGGTGAACACGTCGGTGATGACGGCCTTCATGGCGTCGGGGCCGACGCTGCTGGCATAGCATTCGCCCCAGCCGGTGATGCCGTTGTCGGTGGTCAGTTTCACCAGGATCCAGTACTGCCCGCCCCAGCCCGGCGCGGGGGGCGAGGTGACGAGGATGTCGAGGTCCTTGAGCTTCATGACGGTCTCCCTGCTGGTAAAGTGCACGGTGGCCCGGGCGGCGCGAGGTGGCAAGCCGGAAATCGGCGAGGTGTGTTGCAAAGGGTTAACGGCGGCGAACCCCCGAAATCCGTGTCGGTATCGCGTCGGTATTACGTCGGTACCGCGACGGTGCCGTTGTCAGGCGCCCCTCTTTAACAGGGCGCACGGTTGGGGGCGGAAAATGCGCATTTTCCGGGGCATTTTCTGCGCAGAAAATGCCGCCCTCGGGGTCGGCCTAGCGCAGCATGATGACGTTGCGCCGGGCGTTGCCGGATTTTGTGTCGGCGATGGCGTCGTTGATCTGGTCCAGGGTCCAGCGGTTTGAGATGAGTTCGTCGAGCTTGAGGCGACCTTGCTGGTAGAGATCGACCATCCACGGGATGTCGCGCCGGATCACCACGTCGCCCATTTTCGAGCCGACCATGCTCTGCCCGGCGGCGGCGAAGTTGGCGGCCTCGTAGGTCGATTCCGCGCCCGTGGCGGGCATTCCGACCATGATGACCTTGCCGCCGCCCGCGATATAACGGGGGGCCTCGTCATAGGCGCGGGCGGCGCCCACGGTGACAAGCACGGCGTCGGCACCGCGGCCCATCGCCTCTTTCGCGGCGCGCCAGGGTTTGTCCTGGGAGGCCAGTACGCCGTCGGTGGCACCGAAGGCTTTTGCATCGGCCAGCTTGTCCTCGGTCATGTCGACGGCGACGATGCGGCGGGCACCGGCGATGCGCGCGCCCTGGATGGCGTTGAGGCCGACGCCGCCTGCGCCGATCACCACCACGTCCTGACCGGCGCGCAGCTGCGCCGCGTTGACCACCGCGCCGACGCCGGTGACCACGCCGCAGGCCAGAAGCGAGGCGGCGTCCATCGCCATGCCTTCGGGGATCTTCACGACCTGGGAGTGATGCACGACCACGTCGGTGGCAAAGGCGCCGCAGGCCATGGCTTGGTGCAGCTTGCCGCCGTCGGCTGTGGAAAGCGCGCCGTGGTCGCCGTCGAACGGCGTTTCGCAACCCGTGGGCCGGCCCGCGCCGCAGCTGGGGCATTGCCCGCAGGCGCGAATGAGGGTCACCACCACCGGGTCGCCCACGGCAAGGCCGGTCACGCCGTCGCCGATGGCCGAGATGCGGCCCGCGGCTTCGTGGCCGTAGACCGCCGGGAGCGACCCGCCCCAGGCGCCGTCGGCATAGGAGATGTCGGAATGGCAGATGGCGACGGTTTCCAGCGCGACCTCGACCTCGTTCTGTTCGGGCGCGCGCAGGCGCACGTCCTCGATCACGAGGGGGGAACCGAATTCGTGGCACACGGCGGCTTTGATGGTTTTCATGATCCCTCCCGAAGTTCGTTGACCGCCAGCCTGATCGGTTTTTCCGCGCGATTTCAAGGCCGATTGCGACCTGTCGCGACGTAATCGGCGGATGCGTGGCGCCTGCGGGTGAGAAAGAGCACGAGGCCGAGGGCCACCAGCAGAAGCGCGGCGAGGAAGGGGGCGCCGGGTAGACGGAAAGTTGCATCGGGATTGGTGAAGGCGGCGAAGATGTTGGTCATCATCAGCGGCGAGATGATCATGGCCAGCGCGCCCACCGAGGTGAAGATGCCCTGAAGCTCGCCCTGTGCGTCGTGTGGCGTGCGGCGGGACATGATGGCGTGCAGGGCGGGCACGCACATGGCCGCAAGCGCCGAGACGGGGGTGAGGGCGAGTGCGAGCCAGCCGTTCGAGATGACGCCCAGCACGGCGAAGCTGAGGATGGCGAAGCCGAGGGCCAGCACCACGGTCCCGGCCTCGCCCAGCCGCGAGATGGCCAGCCCGATCAGCCCCGCCTGCACGGCGAAGATCGAGATGCCGAAGATGCCGAGTGAAAGCCCGATCATCGACGGGTCCCAGCCGAAGGCGGCGGTGGTGTAGTAGGACCAAATGGCGGGATAGACGTTGAACGCCAGTTGATAGAGCAGCAACACGACCAGCAGGCGCCCGAGGCCGGGCAGGGCGCGGATCTGGCGCAGGGCGCCGAACGGGTTGGCGCGGGCCCAGACGAAGGGGCGGGCACGGTCGGGGGTTATGGTCTCGCTAAGGACCGCCCAGCCGAAGAGGAAGTTGGCGAAGGCGAGTGACGCTGCGGCATAGAACGGCGCGCGGGGGCCGAGGTCGCCCAGCAAACCGCCGATCACCGGGCCCAGCACGAAGCCCATGCCGAAGGCCGCCGACACGAGGCCGAAACCCGCGCCGCGTTTTTCCGGCGGCGAGGTGTCGGCCATGAAGGCGGCCGCTGTCGACTGCGTGGCGGCCATGATGCCCCCCACCAGCCGGCCCAGAACGAGCAGCCACATGGCATGGGCCACGGCCATCACGAGGTAGTCGAGCGCCAGGATCAGGAGTGAGCCCAGCAGGATGGGCCGGCGTCCGAAACGGTCGCTGAGGTTGCCCACCATGGGGCCGAAAAGGAACTGCATCACCGCGAACAGCGAGGTCAGCACGCCGCCCCAGAGCGCCGCAGACGCCAGTGTGCCGCCGTCGATATCCATGATAAGCTCGGGCATCACGGGGATGATGATCCCGATGCCCATGGCGTCGATCATGACGGTGATCAGGATGAACGCTGTTGGCAAGCGCGAGGACATGAAGGCTCCGGTCTGGATCTATGGTTTCGACTGTAGTCGGGGCCGGTCATGGCGGGAAGGGCGCGTCGGGCGTGCGCAGTCAGATGTGGCCTGTTTCTTGCAGGAACTGCGTCAGGCGGGCGGCATAGGCCTCGGGCGCCTCGACGCAGGGCAGGTGGCCCGTGCGGCGCATCAGGTGGAATTCGGACCCGGGGATCAGATCCACCGTTTCGCGCACCAGATCGGGTGGGGTGGCACCATCCTCGGACCCCGCGATGCCGAGCGTTGGCAGGCGCAGGCCGCTGGTGGGGGTATAGAAATCGGTGCCGGAGATGGCCGCAGAGCAGCCGATGTAGCCCTCGTCGGGCTGGCTGGTGAGCATGTCGCGCCAGGTTTGCAGTTCGGGCTTGGTAAGGAAATCGCGGGAGAACCAGCGCTGCATGGTGGCGTCGGCCAGCGCCTCGATCCCGCCTGCGCGGACGGTCTCGATCCGGTCCTGCCAGATCTGTTTGTTGCCGATCTTGGCGGCGGTGTTGGACAGCACCATCACGCGCACGAGGTCGAGGCGTTTGACCGCCAGCCCTTGCGCGATCAGCCCGCCGATGGAGAGGCCGATAAAGGCGCAGTCGCGGACGTTCAAATGGTCCAGCAGCGCCTCGGCGTCGCGGACGAGCGCGCCCATCGCATAGGGCGCGGGTGGCACGCTGGTCTGGCCGTGGCCGCGCTTGTCATATCGGATGAGGCGCAGGCTGGCGGGCAGGTGGGGCAGGATAGCGTCCCACAGATGCAGGTTTGTGCCCAGCGAATTGGCGAAGACGACGGGGGCGCCGCGCGGGTCGCCCTCGTCAAGGTAGTGGATGTCGATGTCGTTCAGGTGGACATTGGGCATCGGAAAGCTCAACCTTTCATGCGCAGGTGGGCCATGATCTGGCCGTGGTCGGAGGCCAGCTTGTTATAGGGCGCCTCGGGGTGCGAGCCGTCGGTCAGGTGGTCGTTGAAGACGCTGAAATAGGTCATCTCGCCCGCCCGGTCGGCATTGTCTGGGTGAAAGTGGCGGGACATGAAGATCTGATCGATGCTCTCGTAGACGCCGCCGAAGGCCGCAGTGTAGACCATGTCGCGCAGGGATTTGCGGACGAACATCTTTTCCGCCGAGTGCAGCCGCACACGTTCGACATCCTCGGTGATCTGGCGGTTTTCCTCGTCCGAGTAGCGGTCGGAGCGGTCCTGCGCGTCGTGGCGCAGCATCCAGGAATAGTTCCTGAAGGGGGCCTCGCCGGTGATGATCTCGGACGAGACGGCGTGTTCACCGTCGTTGAAATCGCCCAGAACCATGACCGGATGACCCGCCTCGATCTCGCGCACGACCTCGCGGCGCAGTACCCAGGCCTCGGCCATGCGGCGGACCGTGGCGCGCAATGACCCCATGGCGCGGCCGATGGGATCGTAATCGGTGAGGTCCTCTTCGGGGGCATAGTCGGCGCCGGGGGGCGTGATGTATTCGCCCAGCTTGGATTTGAGGTGGCAGTTGAAGACGGTCACGGTCTGGCCGCCCATGGGGATGCGCGCCTTGATGACGGGCCGCGAGAGGCGGCGCAGGACGTAATGGCCGGCGTCCCGCGTGCCCTCCATGCCGCGCAGGGGCGTGAAGGGGATGGTGAGCGGCTCTTCCAGGTCCTGGATGATCTCGGGCGTCCCAATGAAGCCCAGCCGCGACAGGATCGCGACGCCGGGGCGGCGTTTGCCCGGCTCGCCGGTGTCGGCGGCGTTGGGGGCGAAGGCGAGCGTGGCGTTGTCATAGGGCGTGACGGCCAGTTTGCGGAAGATCGCCTTGCGGTGATAGCGCTTCGATCGGTCCGGGATGGACGCGTCGTTGAGGGCGCGGGCGCGAATGGACGCCTCGTCGATGACGGCGTGCAGGGCGTCTTTTTCGAAGATTTCCTGAAAGCAGACCACGTCGGCGTCGAGCGTCAGAAGCTGGTCGGCCATCCAGTCGAGTTTCCAGGCGTATTCCTCGGGGGTGTAGGACTGGAATTCGTAATATTCCCGGTCGGGGCCGATGAGGTTCTTGACGTTGAAGCTGGCGATGGTGACGTCGGTCATGGGGGGCCTATCCTATGGTCCTGGCGTTTTTCGCGCGGAAAACGGGATAGAAAATGCGTATTTTCTATCCCGGAATTTGCGCAAATTCCGGGTGCGCCCGGGGCGGGCCACAGGTCTAGCCGTCGGCGACGGGCAGGACGACGAGGGCGTGGTCCATCCCGTCGAGCGCAGTGTCGATGCGTGGGGCGATTTCATCCCAGTCGCCGCCTGCCAACCCTGCACCGATCAGGGGATAGCCGATGCGGGCTTCGGGGAATTCACGGGCCACGGCCTCGAACGCCGATTGCAGGGCGTTGTAGTCGACCTTTTGTCCGTGACCGCTGTGATCGAACTGGGTGTAGGCGTTCACGATGGTCAGGCTGTGGCCGTCGCATTCGACCGTGGCGTGGGAGATGGTGCCCAGCTTGGCGCGGTCACCTTTGGGCGTCTCCATGTCGGCCTGCGCGGCGGCGGGAAACTCCTTGGCGATGATTTTCGCGATGCCCGCGCCCATCGTGTGAAAGCAGTTGCAGCCGTGCACGAGCACGTCGAACTGCCCGGATTTGGCGAGGGCTATCAGGTCGCCTTCGATGCGTCTCATGAGGTGTCTCCGAGGGTTTGCAGGGCGCGCTGGAACATGGGCGCGTCGACATTGCCGCCCGAGATGGTGACGATGACCGTGTCGGCGCTGAGCTGATCGCCATGGAACAGCGCGGCGGCCAGGGCGGCGGCGCCGCCGGGTTCGGCCACCAGTTTCAGGCGCTGGAACGCGTGGGCCATGGCGCGCAGGCAGTCATCCTCGCTGACGACGAGGCCCGGCCCGCAGAAGCGTTTGAGGATCGGGAAGGTGATCTTGCCCGGCGCGGGGGTGAGGATGGCGTCGCAGATATTGCCACTGACGCCTGCGTTGGTCTCGATCCGCCCCGAGGCGAGCGAGCGGGTGACGTCGTCGAAGCCTTCGGGTTCCACCGGGCGCACCTTGAGGCCCGGCGCGTCGGCCTCCAATGCCAGGGCGATGCCGGAGGTGAAGCCGCCACCGCCGCAGCAGACCAGCATTTCGGCCTCATGGATGCCCAGCTCGGCGGCCTGTTCGGCGATTTCCAGCCCGCAGGTGCCTTGGCCGGCGATGACCTGGGGTTCGTCATAGGGGCGGATGAGGGTGAGGTCGCGCTCGGCCTGTAGTGCCTCGCCCAGCTCCTCGCGGCTTTCGCCGGCGGCGCGGTCGTAGAGGACGACTTCGGCGCCGAGGGCGCGGGTGTTGGCGATTTTCAGCTGCGGTGCGTCGGCGGGCATGATGAAGACGGCGGGGGCGCCCATCTGGCAGGCGGCCAGCGCCACGCCCTGCGCGTGGTTGCCGGAGGAAAAGGCGATGACGCCCTTGGCGCGGGTCTCGGGGTCGAGCGCGGAAACGGCGGAGCGGCCGCCGCGATACTTGAAGCTGCCGGTATGTTGCAGGCATTCGGGTTTGACGAGGATGCGGCGGCCCGCGATTTCGTCGAGGAAGGGTGAGGAGAGGAGCGGCGTGCGGCGGACGTGGCCCTTGAGGCGTTCGGCAGCGGCGCGGATGAGGGCGATGTCGCTCATAAGGCCTTGTCCAGCAGTTGGCGGATGGCGGCGAGGGACTGGGGCTCGTCGAGGAAGGGGACGTGGCCGCGGTTCGGCACCACGACGGTGATCATGCCGGGATGGCGGGTCTGCATCTGCGCTTGCGTCTCGGCGGTGAAGAGGTCGGAATTCTCGCCCCGGATCGAGGCGGTGGGGATGGGTTTCAGCCCGTCGAAGAGCGCCCAGAGATCCACGGCCTCGCCCGCGCCGGCCTGTCCGACCAGCGCGTCACGCAGGCGGGGGTCGTAGCGCAGGACGATGCCGCCCGAGGGGGCGTCCTGCCACATGAACTCGGCCTGTTCGCGCCAGCGGGTGAGGGGGATGTCGGGGAAGTCCTGTGCGTGGCCTGCGGCCAGCGCGTCGGCGGCGGCGTCGAGATTGGCGAAGGGTGGCGTCTTGCCGACGTAGTCCATGATGCGCTGGATGCCGATGGGGGCGACCTCCGGCCCGATGTCGTTGAGCACGACGCCGGCGAGGCGATCGGGGTTGCTGTGCGACAGCGCCATGGCGATGAGGCCGCCGCGCGAAGTGCCGATGAGGATGGTTTTCTCGATGCCCAGATGGTCAAGCAGTTCGATGGCATCCTGGCCTTCGCGCAGGATGTTGTAGGTCATGTAATCCTCGGCATGGTCCGACTGACCGCGACCGCGATAGTCGAGCCGGATGACGCGGTGGTCCGACAGGTGCGGCACGAGGTAGGTGAAGTCGGTGACGTTTCGGGTAAGACCGGCGAGGCAGAGGATGGGCGTGCCGGTTCCCTCGTCGGTGTAGTGCAGCGAGAGGCCGTCGGTGGTGGTGAAGTGCGGCATTACTTGGCAAGCTCCGGGATGCCGGTGAGGTCCGACAGGATATGGTCGGGGGTGGCGGGCAGGCGGTCCATGGGCGCGCCGGCGCGGTTGACCCAGGCGGTGGTGAAGCCATAGCCCGCCGCGGCGGCGGCGTCCCAGCCGTTGGAGGAGACGAAGAGGACCTCGGATCTGGCGCAGCCGAAGCGGTGGCCGACGAGGTCATAGACGGAGGCGTGGGGTTTGAAGATGCCGACGCTTTCGACCGAGAGCACGTCATCCAGAACGTCGCCAATGCCCGCCGATTTGACCGCGCCGTCCAGCATGTCCGGCGAGCCGTTGGACAGGATCGCGGTGTTTTTCCCGGCGTCCTTGAGCGCGTGGAGCATGGCGGGCACTTCAGGGTAGGCCTCGAGTTCCCAGTAGAGGGCCAGAAGGCGTTCGCGCAGGTCGGCGTCGTCCGAGAGGCCCTCGGCCTCGAGCGCCCAGTCGAGGCCGTCCTGGGTGACGGTCCAGAAATCGGTGTGATCGCCGGTGATCGCGCGCAGCCAGGTGTATTGCAGCTGTTTCAGGCGCCAGTGCTCGGCGATGGCGGGCCAGTGGGATTTGAACGCCTCGCGGCCCGGCTCATTGGCGGCGGTGCGGGCGGCGGCGGCGACGTCGAAAAGCGTGCCGTAGGCGTCGAAGATACAGGTGGTGATGGGCATGTGGGCCTTCGCGTGCGGGGTGGTTCGGGGGGCAGAGTGGCACGTCTGGGGAAGGGTTGGAACCCTGTTTGCAATCGCGGCCATGGCGGGTTAGTTTTGGGTCAGACAAGCAAGCACCCGCGCGCGGCGCGGCCTTGGAAACCCATCCCCCAAACAGATTGGAAACCACATGACGCAGGTAAAATCCGGCGATACGGTAAAAGTTCATTACAAGGGCACACTGGCCGACGGCACGACCTTTGACAGCAGCGAAGGGCGCGATCCGCTGGAATTTCAGGTCGGCTCGGGCCAGATCATTCCCGGCCTCGACAAGGCGATTCCGGGCATGGAAGTGGGCGACAAGAAGACCGTCGAAGTGCCCGCGGACGAAGCCTATGGCCCGCTGGACCCGGCCGCCAAGCAGGCGGTGCCGCGCGCCGACATTCCCGACGACATCCCGCTGGACATCGGCACGCAGTTGCAGGTGCAGACGCCGCAGGGGCAGACCCTGCAGGTGATGGTGGCCGAAGTCACCGAAGAGCAGGTGACGCTGGACGCCAACCACCCGCTGGCGGGCAAGGACCTGACCTTCGACGTGGAGCTTGTCGGGATCGACAAGTGATAGAATGAAGCGCGAGGGCGGGGCGCGCGCCTCGCCGCGCCCTTGGCGAACGCGTCTCGGGATAAAGCGAGGCGTCTGATATTTTGAACGCGCGTGACGAAGGCTCGTTGCGCGCGATTTGCATTGTGCAGGCCGGAGGATCGCCGGGCCGTTGGCCTAGTTGTCACGGGCCGGCAGGAACACGGGTGCAGGGTCTGCGTTGCCTTCTTGTACCGAAGCCAATGAGATAAAGAGACACTGCGGCAATGCTGGATTTTCTGAAAGAGAATGTGGAGATCGTTCAGATCGCGGCCAGCCTGACGACGACTTTCGTGTGGCTGGTCTACCTGCATATCTTCCTGAGCGGCTATATCCAGCAACGCCGGTCGAGCATCCTGATCAACCGCGGTGGCGGGCAGGACATGAAGGCGCGGTGCCTGGTGTCGAACATGGGTGCGCAGCCCGCCTATCTGCTGGATGTGCTGGCGTCCCTGGATCGGGGCGAGGAGGTCGATGTCGCCAGCGTCGTCGACCGCGAGGAGTTGCGCAAGGAGGAGTTGGAGCAGCCGACGAACGTGACCGGGCAGGGGCCGATCCCGTCGGGCGGGTACGTGGATATCGGAACCTTCGAGGATGTGGCGCGCCGGGCGGGGCATAGTGCGGACGAAAGCGACCTTAAGGACCGCTGTCTGAAACTGGTGGCGGTCTGTGCGACCAACCAGGCCAATCACGTGGTCGCGGCGGTGCGCGAGTTCGATCTGGTTCCGGGCGGCGAGGGCGTGCGGCTGGCGCCCCGCAAGCTGGAGGCGCGGCAGATCCGGTCGCGACGGCTGAGAAAGAAGATCACGTCGATGTTGGAGCGGCTTGAGCGCAATGACGGCAATGCCGAGATCGGGGCGGAGTTCGCGCGGTTGTGAGGCCGGGTCGCGGGCCTGTTGCGCCGTGCGCGAGGTGGCCTAGACGGTTTCCAGCAGGACCGCGCCGCGGCGGCCGGGGCTGAGCACCATGTTGTGCGCTGTCACGCAGTCGGAGAGCGGCAGGCAGGCGTGGATTGCGGGTTTCAGCGCGCCTTCGGTGAGGGCCGCGTGCAGACGGGCGATGGCCGCGGCGCGCTCCGCAGGCGGCAGGATGTAGATCAAGGTGATGTCGATCTTGAGCGCCTTGAACAGCATCGGGCCGAAGGGCAGTTCCGGCGTCATGGCCTTGGCCGAGCCATAGGTGGCGATGGTGCCCATGGGTTTCATCACCTCGGCCAGAAGGGCGGCGTTGGTGCCGAACTCGACCTCGACCGCGCGGTCGATGCCGCCGGGGGCCAGGTCCTTGATCTTTGCCGCCAGATCGTCGTCGCGGTAGTCGAGCACATGGTCCGCGCCGGTGCGGCCCACATAGTCGGCGGCGTCTGCCGAGGCGGTGGTGATGACGGTGGCGCCGCCCCACTTGGCCAGTTGCACGGCCATGTGGCCCACGGCCCCCGCACCGCCGGAAATGAGCAGCGTCTGGCCCGCCACTTCGCCGCCGCCAAAGACTGTCTGGCATGCGGTGAGGCCGGGGATGCCCAGCGTCGCGCCGACCTCGTGGCTGACGCCGTCGGGCAGGGGCACGGCCTGGTCGGCGGGCAGGGCGATCATCTCGGCGGCGGTGCCGTGGGCGCGTTGCCACTGGGCATTCCAGAGCCAGACATGCTGATCCATGCGGGCGGGATCGACGCCTTCGCCCACGGCGAAGATCGTGCCGGCACCGTCGGAATGGGGGATGATGCGCGGAAAATCGGGTTTGGTCACGCCGGGGCGGGAGCCCGCGCGGGACTTGGCGTCGGACGGGTTTACGCCGGAATGGGTGAGCCGCACCAGAACCTCGCCCGGGCCGGGGGTGGGGGTGTCGACCTCTCCGACGCTGAGGACGTCTTCGGCGGGTCCGAATTGTTCGTAATGGGCGGCGCGCATTCCGGGCGGGTCAGCCGGATTTGCGGCGCAGGCGGATCACCACGTCCACCGATGCGATTTCCGCGCCTTCGGGCGCACCGGGCAGGCGGGCGATCTCAAGCTCGTCGGCGGGCGCGTCGGAAAGGCGCTGCTCATCCTCCCAGAAGAAATGCGGGTGATCGTGGGTGTTGGTATCGAAATAGCTTTTGGAGCCGTCGACCGTGACCTCTTGCAACAGGCCCACGTCGCAGAAGGCGCGCAGGGTGTTGTAGACGGTCGCGAGCGAGACGCTGTCGCCGTTTTCGCAGACGGCGGCAAAGAGGCTTTCGGCGGTGACGTGGCGGTGTTGGCCGTCGCCCACGAGCAGCGTGGCCAGCGCGACGCGCTGACGGGTCGGGCGCAGTCCTGCGCCTGCGAGCCATTCGGTGCCTCGGGTTGTTGCCTCGGTATCGGTCATGAAAGCTCCTGTCTCAATGACAATATAGGGGTCACCACAGGGTAATTTCAAACAAAATTCTGCACCATAGCGCAACGCGGCAGGGCTTGCGCGGGGGTTTTGCGGGGTGTTACAGGATCGGGTGACGGAACCAACTGAGAAAAGGGTGCGACCCTATGGCCGACTTCCCGAGCAGCTTCGACCGTGAAGACCTGCTGAAATGCGCACGTGGCGAGCTTTTTGGCCCCGGCAACGCGCAGTTGCCCGAGCCGCCGATGCTGATGATGGACCGGATCACCGATATCTCGGGCGATGGCGGGCCGCATGGCAAGGGGCACGTGGTGGCCGAGTTCGACATCAAGCCGGACCTGTGGTTCTTTGAATGCCATTTCCCGGGCAATCCGATCATGCCCGGGTGTCTGGGCCTGGACGGGCTGTGGCAGCTGACGGGGTTCAACCTGGGCTGGCGCGGCTGGCAGGGGCGCGGCTATGCGCTGGGCGTGGGCGAGGTGAAGCTGACCGGCATGGTGCGCCCGGACCGCAAGATGCTGACCTATTACGTGGATTTCACCAAGGCCGTGCAGACGCGGCGGCTGACCATGGGTGTCGCCGATGGCCGGGTCGAGGCCGATGGCGAGGTGATCTATCAGGTCAAGGACATGAAGGTCGCGCTGAGCGAGAACTGAGGCGCGACCCTCGAAGGTGTACCGCTAGAGCAGGAAGTCGAAGCTGTCCGTCATGTCGGGCGGCACGAGGCTGTCCCATTCGGGCTCGGCGAAATCCTTCATCGGAACGGTTTCCTGATCCTTGGGCTCGAAAGACTGCATGACGCTGCGGGCGATGATGTCGTCGGCCATGCGTTCGGCCAGGGACCGGATCGCAGGATCGCGCAGGGTGTCGTCGGTGAAGCTGGGGGCGAGATCTTCGGGCATGTCGGTATCCTCCGTTGAGGCGCCAAAGGGAAACGGCGCGTTTTCTACAGGGATGTGTCGGCGCGCGGGGCAGGACGGTTCAAAGTTTTTCGGGCGTCAGTTCTGCCAGTCGGCGGGTACCTCTGCGCCGAAGCGGTCGCGGCAGAAGGTGTAATGCGGGGCAAGCTGGGCCGCGAGCGCGTCGCGGGCGGCGGGGGGCAGCGGGGTCTTTAGCGTGGTTTCATTGCGCAGTGTGCCGGCGTCGGCGGGCGCATGGGGCATGCCGATGAACGCGCAGAGGCGGCGCTGGGCGGTCGTGGAGAAGAGGGTTTCGTAGAAGAGATAGAGCACGTCGCCTGCAGGGAAGGTGGCGTCGAGCGCGGTGACGATGCCCGCGTAGTCGGCCCGCGCGACAAGGGCGGGCATGTGGCGGACCCTGTCCCAGTCCTGCGTGGCGCGGGTGTCGGGGGCGATCTGTTCCAGGTGGCGCAGCTGCGACCAGAAGCGGGCGACCGGGTCGCGCATGATGAACAGAAGGCGCAGGCGGCAGGCTTGAGGGGCGAAAAATTCGCGAATATCGGCAAGCCCCGCCGGACCGATAGCGGAGTAGCCCGGCGTGATGTCGGCGACGCAACGGGTGTCGGGGCCGCGCAGAGTGGCGAAATGCCGGAAATAGGCGCTGTCGTCGTGGATCATCTGCACCCGGTCGAGGCTGGCGCGGAACGCGGCGCTGCGTTTCAGGGTGTCGGGTGTCGCGCCAGGCTGGTCGAGGTGGAATTTCAGCCGCGCCAGCGCCAGCGCGTCGGGGTCGCCCAGGGCGTGGTCGCGGTGGCGGGCATCGAAGAAATGCACCTCTTTCAGCGGCGAGGGGGCGCAGCCGGGCAGGCCGGACAGGTAGGCGTGCAGCCAGCTTGTGGCGCATTTGGCCGCCCCGATGCAGACCAGAAACGTGGTCTCGTCGAGGCCCGGCTGGCGGGGCGGAGGCGGGTTACGCAACGTCATTTGCAATGTCCATCGCGCCGATGGGCGCGATCTGGCCGAAATGCTGCCACAACGGGCGGTGCCGCTCAAGTTTTCGCCGAGTAGGGGGGAATCGCCCGGTTAAGCGACTGATTTCGCGGCATTTCGGCGATTTTTTGCTTACGTGACGTCAAGTTAACTACGTTTAAACGAGTTTATTGCAGCCGGCTTGTCGCGCTGGGATAAGGCCGCTTCAATTGACGAAGGTTGCACCAACGGGACCACGTTCCCACGTGTTTGGGCAACTGCAAGAGAGTGACGAGGCAAGAGCGCGTGCAAACCAACAGTGATGCTTTCGGGCCGGTCGGCCGGATGGGCGTGACCGAGTTCATCGATGCGCTGCCCGACGAGTTCGTCATTGTGGATCGCGACGGGGTGGTCGTCGCCGCCAATTCCGCCTGGAAGCAGTTCGGCGCGGAAAATGGCGGTGCGCCGTCGGGGTATGTCGGCACCAATTATTTCGATATCTGCCGCGCGGCGGATGGCGCGTCGAGCATGGAGGCGAACCTGATCGCGACCTCGCTGGAACAGACGTTGCGCTCGGGCGACCCGTTCGTGTGCGAATACCCCTGTGACAGCCCCACGGTGAAACGCTGGTTCGAGCTGACCGCGACGCGGATGATGTGCGAGGGCAAGCCCTTTCTGACGATCCAGCACCGCAACGTGACCCAGCGCCATCAGGAGCGGGATGCCCTCAAGCGCACGGCGGTGGACAGCAACGCGCTGGCCGCGCTGGTGGCGGGCACGTCGGACGCGATCTTGACCTATGACCTGGAGGGCAGGATCACGTCTTGGAACCCGGCGGCCGCGCGCCTGTATGGCTATGCCGGAGACGAGATCATCGGACGATCTTTGGAGACGCTTTACCCGGCGGACGAGACGAAGCGCGTGACATGGTACCGCGACGAGATCATCGCCGGGCGGCTGAACGATTTCGAGGCGGTGCGCGTGGGGCGCGACGGCATTGCGCGCGAGGTCTGGATCAGCTGCGCGCCGATCCGGGGTGCGGATGGCGACGTGGTGGCGATTTCCAACATTCACCGCGACATCACCGAGCTGCGCCGCGCCGAGAAGGCGCGCGAACTGATGTCGCGCGAGGTGATTCACCGGGCCAAGAACATGCTGACCATCGTGTCGGCGGTGCAGCGCCAGACCGCACGCGGCGCCGCGACGATCGAGGAATTTCACGACAAGTTCGGGGCGCGGATTTCGGCCCTGTCGGAGTCGACCGACCTGCTGGTCGCCGGGAAATGGGAAGACGCGGATCTGCGCGCGCTGGTGATGGGCCATTTGCGGCCTTTCACGTCCGAGAACGATGCCCGTGTGGGATTGTCGGGCCCCGATGTCCGGCTGATGCCCCAAGCGGTTCAGACGCTGGGCATCGCGTTGCACGAGTTGGCGACCAACGCCATGAAGCACGGCGCGCTGGCGTACGAGGATGGCGTGGTGCACCTGAGCTGGGCGCTGGCGCAGGACACCGAGGGCCATGCGCTGGACCTGAGCTGGCAGGAAACCAACCTGGCCCATCCCCCCGACGACACCGCGCCGGGATTCGGCAGCACGGTGCTGACGTCGCTGGCGCCGTCGATGCTGGGCACCCAGGCGCGGTATCACGTGACCGAAGAGGGCGTTCACTGGTCGATCCGCATCGAACCGGCGCATTTTTCGCTGGTCGGATAAGCGCCCGGACGGGCAATCATCTTGCACCCGCCGCCTTGCATGGCCTACAACGCGAGCAATCAGGTAGGGAGGCAACATGCGTCGCGTCGTCGTCACCGGGCTGGGTATCGTCTCCAGCATCGGCAACAATGCCGAGGAGGTGCTGGCCGCCTTGAAAGAAGGGCGTTCGGGCATCACCGCCAATGAGCAGATGGCGGAACACGGGTTCCGCAGCCAGATCGCCGGGGACGTCAAGCTGGACGTGACCGAGCATGTGGACAAGCGCACCCTGCGTTTCATGGGGCCGGGTGCGGCCTATGCCCATATCGCCATGCAGCAGGCCATCGCCGATGCCGGGCTGGACGAGGGCGAGATCGTGAACCCGCGCACCGGGCTGGTGGCGGGGTCCGGCGGGCCATCGACCTCGGCCATGCTGGCGGCGCACCAGACGGTGCTGGAAAAGGGCAGCCCCAAGCGGATCGGGCCGTTCGCGGTGCCGAAATGCATGTCCTCGACCATCAGCGCCAACCTGTCGACCGCGTTCAAGATCAAGGGCATCAACTATTCCATCACCTCGGCCTGTTCGACCAGCCTGCATTGCATCGGCAACGCGGCGGAACAGATCATGATGGGCAAGCAGGACGTCATGTTCGCGGGCGGCGGCGAGGAGCTGGACTGGACGCTGTCGTGCCTGTTCGATGCGATGGGCGCGATGTCGTCGAAGTACAACGACACCCCCGAAAAGGCGAGCCGGGCGTTCGACGCCGGGCGCGACGGGTTCGTGATTTCCGGCGGCGGCGGGATTGTCGTGCTGGAAGAGCTGGAGCACGCGAAGGCGCGGGGCGCCAAGATCTATGCCGAGGTGACGGGCTATGCCGCCACCAGCGACGGGCATGACATGGTGGCGCCCTCGGGCGAGGGCGGCGAGCGGGCGATGCGCCTGGCGTTGCAGACGCTGCCGGAGGATCGCAGCGTCGGTTACATCAACGCGCATGGCACAAGCACGCCCGTAGGCGATGCGGGCGAGGTCGAGGCGGTGCGGCGCATTTTCGGCGAAGGCAATGTGCCCCCGATCAGTTCCACCAAGTCGATGACCGGCCACAGCCAGGGGGCCACGGGCGCGCAGGAGGCGATCTATTGCCTGCTGGCCCTGCACCACGATTTCATCATCCCGTCGATCAATGTCGAGACGCTGGACCCCGCGATCCACGAGGGCGAGATTGCCACGGCGCGGGTGGACGATGCCGGGCTTGATACGGTGATGACCAACTCTTTCGGTTTCGGCGGCACGAATGGCTCGATGCTGCTGAGCCGGTTCGACGGATAGGACGGCCATGACACAGTCAATGCAAGGACAGCGTGGCCTGATCATGGGCGTGGCCAACGACCGCTCGATCGCGTGGGGCATTGCCAAGGCGATGCACGCGGCGGGAGCGGAGCTGGCGTTTTCCTACCAGGGCGAGGCGTTTGCCAAGCGGGTCGAGCCGCTGGCCAATTCGCTGGGGTCGAACCTGCTGATGGACGTGGACGTCACGAAAGACGAGTCGCTGGACGCGGCCTTTGCCACGCTCGCCGAGACGTGGCCCACGATCGATTTCGTGGTGCACGCCATCGCCTATTCCGACAAGTCCGAACTGTCGGGCCGGTTCCTGAACACCAGCCGGACGAATTTCAAGCATTCCATGGATATCTCGGTCTATTCCTTCATCGAGGTGGCGCGCCGCGCCTATCCGATGATGAAGGAAAAGGGCGGCACGATGCTGACCCTGACCTACCAGGGGTCGAACCGGGTGGTGCCGAACTATAACGTGATGGGCGTGGCCAAGGCGGCGCTGGAGGCGACGACGCGGTACCTGGCCAATGACCTGGGTCCCGACAAGATCCGCGTCAACGCGATCAGCCCCGGCCCGATGAAGACGCTGGCGGGCGCGGCCATCGGCGGGGCGCGACGGACCTTTCGGCACACCGAGGAAAACGCGCCGATGCGGGCCAATGCCACGCTGGAGGCGATCGGGGGCACGGCGGTGTACCTGGCGAGCCCGGCGGGCGCCTGCACCACCGGCGAGGTGATCAAGGTCGATGGTGGCTATCACGTGCTGGGGATGCCGCAGCCCGAAAACCTCTAGGGGCGCGGCCGCAGTCGACTATACCTTAAGATGTCCCGGTTTGGTCCGGGTGTTGCCACATTATCGCCACGGGATTCGGGGACTGTGTGCGCATGACCTTCATGCGCTCTCCCCAAGAGGTACGCCTCGAAAAACGCCGGACCAAGGGCAAGACCGCCCGCAAGTGGGCGCGTGGCGTTCAGGTTTGCCTGATGGGGCTGTGCATGACGGCGGTCTGGCAGGAGCGGGCGCTTTACCCCGGGATGCACGACCGGATGCAGGAGACCTATGCTTATGGCGTCGACTGGCTGGAAAGCACCGAGACCGGCAGCAGCTATCTGACGGCGATGGGTGACCTGGGCGGCGGCATCGGCAGCAACCACGAGCATAACGCGATCACGCGTGCGCTGTTGAACCTGCGGCAGTAACCGGGCGCGCCGGGCGGCGTGCCGGTGGTGCCTTTTCGGCCACATCCTTTTTTATCCAGGCAGTGTCGCTTGAAAGCGGCGCGGTGCCGCATCATCTGAGATCACAGAGGACGACCTCCCCAGTCGGGTTGCTTGCATCCGGGACGGCCCGGTTTGATGTGGGAGGGTTCTATGAGATCCCCGTTCGACCGTCTGCGCCATGCGCTGAGTTTTGAAATCATCGCCCTGATCCTGATCGTGCCGCTGGGGGCTGTGGCCTTTGGCGTGCCGATGCATGATATCGGGGTGGTGGGGCTGGTCAGCGCGACCCTGGCCACGCTTTGGAACATGGTGTTCAATTTCGGCTTTGACCTGGTGTTGCAGCGCCGGACAGGATCGACCCGCAAGACCGCGATGATGCGCGTCGTTCATGCGGGCCTGTTCGAGGTGGGGCTTTTGGTGGTGCTGATGCCCTTCATCGCGTGGTATTTGCAGGTGTCGCTGTGGCACGCGCTGGTGATGGACCTGTCGTTTGCCCTGTTTTACATGATCTATGCGCTGGGCTTTAACTGGCTGTACGACATGGTGTTTCCGTTGCCGGAGTGGGCCGGGCAGAAGGCATGACGCCAAGCGGCGGTGCCGCGCCGTGGGCGGCGGCTGGGCCGAACCTTGCCGACCGGGACGAAATCGCGCGGTCACGGTGGCGTGAGGGTGGTTTGCCAGCGCCGGATTGGCGTTATCTTGAAAGGCGTACGATGGCGCATGGCGCGCACGTGGTGGCAGCCTGCGCCCCCGACCTGACAGGAGAGACCGATATGAGTATCCGACTGATCAATCGACGCAGCCTGATCGCGACCGGCGGCGCGGCCGCCTTGACGCTGGGCACCGGCCTGACCGTTCCGGCGCGGGCGGCGGGCGTGCAGCCGACGCCGACGATGCCGGGCGGGGCCAACAATTACCGCCCCGGCGCGCAGATCGTGGAGCGGATCGGCAATGGCGGCTTTACGATGACCGGGACGGTGCGCCGGGCGGGCGATGGTGCGCCGCTGGAAGGCCGCCGCATCCAGATGTGGGCGCATACGACAGAGGGGCACGAACGCGACCCGGAAAGTCATGGCGCGACCCTGACCGACCGCAACGGGCGCTTCGTAATGGACATGCCGCAGATCGTTCCGGCCTTCGGCCAGCCGCATGGGCATTTGGCCTATGACGCCGAGTATGACGATGGCGGATTCAAGACCGTGTTCCTGCGCCCGGTGATGTCGAGCCCGTCCGAGACCTCGCTTGACGTGGAGTTCGCGCTGGTTCCGGCGTAAAGTTCCGATGATGCGAAAGAGTATGATATGGGCGGCGGTTTGCGCCGCCCTTCTTGTGCCGGTGGCGGCGGCGGGGTTCAGCCCGCTGCTGCAATGGCGGCAACCCGTCTATATCGTGGCCGGGTTCGCCGGGATCGTGGGCTTTGCACTGATGCTGTTGCAGCCGCTTTTGGCTGGGGGCTACCTGCCCGGACTGCCCGCGCTGAAGGGGCGGCGGGTGCATCGCTGGGTCGGTGCGGGGATCGTGGCGCTGGTGGTGCTGCACGTGGGCGGCCTGTGGCTGACCAGCCCGCCGGACGTGGTGGACGCGCTGCTGTTGCGCTCGCCCACGCCGTTCTCGGTCTGGGGTGTGCTGGTGATGTGGCTGATCTTTGCCACGGCCGCGCTGGCGGTGCTGCGCAAGCGGCTGGGGATGCGGCCCATGACGTGGCGGCGGGCGCATACGGCGCTGGCGGTGCTGATCGTCGCGGGCACGGGTCTGCACGCGGTGCTTATTCAGGGCACGATGGAGACGCTGAGCAAATACGCGCTGTTCGCGCTGGCGCTGGGCGCGACAGTAAAAGTGATCTGGGACTTGCGCATCTGGGCGGCGCGGCGGCGGGCGTCGCGCTAGGCGCGCCTTAAAACCACTGGCCGGGTTCCATCAGGCCCAGGTCCAGCAATTGCCGCGAATGCCATTCGAAGGGCGCGGAATTGTGCCATTTGAACGTGTGGATATCGAAAGTCGAGCCGGGATTGCGCTTGAGCGCCTTGGCGGTCCGGAAGGACGCGACCGTGGCCGTCAGGTTGTGGTGCCACGGGCAGGCGTAGGTGTTGTATTCTTCGTCATTGAACGTGTGGTCGGGGCGCAGGCGCAGGCCCGGTTTGGCCCGGAAAAGCGCGATGCGGTCGATCTTGCGGCGTTCGGGGGGAATATGTTCCTCGTATCGCCAGCGCAGGCCGCCGAAGAAATCGAGCTGCCGTTCGCGCGGGTGGTTGTGGTTGTCGGGATCGTTGCGCGCCAGCGCGTAATAGCCGGAACGGTCGAGATGCGCATCCTCCAGCGAGACGGCGTCGCGGTGCAGGTCGAGGTCGCCGGCGTAGAGATCGACCACGTAGGTCAGCATGGCGTCGCGCCGTTCCTCGGTGTGAAAGGCCAGCATCTCGCCCACGGTGCGGGTCTCGCAGAAGGGAAAGAACAGGTACTCGGCGTTGAAGCAGTAATAGAGCCAAAGACCCGGCGCGGCCTCGATCACGCGGTTCACCGCCTCGACGAAACTGTCGCCCGCCGCGATGTCATAGCCGATCCGCTCGACCCGGTCGGCCACGTCGGGCGCGAGGGAGAACGCGGGGGGCATGAGCACCAGCACCGAGGCGAACCCGGTGTCGAGATGGTGCCGGATGGCGCTGTCGACCTCGACCTGATCCTCGACGAAGATCATGGCGACGGGGCCCTTGGCCAGCGCCGCGGCGGAACTGTCGAGAAAGGCGGAGAGGCTGTGATATTGCATCGTCATCCTTCGGGGCTGCGCCGGTAAAATTCCGCAATTCGCGGCGCATTGCAAGTCGGGCCGCAGGTGGTGTAGGCAGGCGCCTTGAAACCGCTTGAGAAGCAGGGTGTGGCCATGTCCGAGACGAAAAAGCTATACATCAAGACCTACGGGTGCCAGATGAACGTCTATGACAGCGAGCGCATGGCCGAGGCCATGGGCGGCGCGGGCTATGTCGAGACGGACACGCCCGACGACGCGGACATGATTCTGCTCAACACCTGTCACATACGCGAGAAAGCCGCCGAGAAGGTGTATTCCGAACTGGGCCGGTTCAAGGGGCTGAAGGACGCCAAGCCGGACCTGAAGATCGGCGTGGCGGGCTGTGTCGCCCAGGCCGAGGGCGAAGAGATCATGCGCCGTCAGCCGATGGTGGACCTCGTGGTGGGGCCGCAAAGCTATCACAACCTGCCGCAGCTCGAGGCCAAGGCGCGGGGCGGGGCCAAGGCGCTGGATACGCAGTTTCCGCTGGATGACAAGTTCGAGACGCTGCGCAAGCGCGGTGGCAAGGCCAGGCGCGGCCCGACCGCGTTCCTGACCGTGCAGGAGGGCTGCGACAAGTTCTGTGCGTTCTGCGTGGTGCCCTATACCCGTGGGGCCGAGGTGAGCCGTCCGGTGGCCCGCATCGTGGACGAAGCCAAGGAACTGGTGGAGCGGGGCGTGCGCGAGATCACCCTGCTGGGGCAGAACGTGAATGCGTATCACGGGGCGGGGCCCGACGGGCGCGACTGGTCGCTGGCGCAGCTGATCTGGGAGCTGGACAAGGTGGACGGGCTGGAGCGCATCCGGTTCACCACCAGCCACCCCAACGACATGAGCGACGACCTGATCGCCGCACACGGGGAGTGCGGCAAGCTGATGCCCTACCTGCACCTGCCGGTACAGTCGGGCAGCGACCGGATTTTGAAGCGGATGAACCGCAGCCATACGGCGGAAAGCTATATCCGGCTGATCGAGCGCATCCGCGCGGCCCGGCCCGATATCCTGTTGTCGGGGGATTTCATCGTGGGCTTTCCCGAAGAGACCGAGGCCGATTTCGCCGACACGATGGCGCTGATCGAGGAGGTGCGCTACGGCTATGCCTATTCGTTCAAATATTCCACACGCCCCGGCACTCCGGCGGCCGAGCGTGCGCAGCTGGACGAGGACGTCAAGACCGAGCGTCTGCACCGCCTGCAAGCGCTGATCACCACGCAGCAGCGGGCCATCCAGGATGCCATGGTGGGCCGCGAGGTTGGGGTGCTGTTCGAGAAGGCCGGGCGGCGCGAGGGGCAGATGGTGGGCAAGTCGGATTACCTGCACGCGGTGCATGTGAGTGATTCCGACGTTCGGCCCGGCGACCTGCGCCGG
>NZ_LAXJ01000023.1 GCF_001441615.1 Roseovarius atlanticus | reverse complement strand
GAAAATTGGTCTAAAATCTAGGACCACCTCTCTGCCCCATGATAAACGCCCGCCGTTTCCGGCGGGCGTCGTCTGTCCTGCGGTATGTGTAGGGTGGATTTCAAACCCACCGTTCACCGATCACAGTTTTTCGGTCAGTTCGGGGACGGCTTCGAACAGGTCGGCGACCAGGCCGTAATCGGCCACCTGGAAGATCGGGGCCTCTTCGTCCTTGTTGATCGCGACGATGATCTTGCTGTCCTTCATGCCCGCAAGGTGCTGGATTGCACCCGAGATGCCGACGGCGATGTACAGGTCAGGCGCGACCACCTTGCCGGTCTGGCCGACCTGCCAGTCGTTCGGTGCAAAGCCCGAGTCGACGGCGGCGCGGGATGCGCCAACGGCGGCACCCAGCTTGTCGGCCAGTTTCTCGATCAGTGCGAAATCGTCTTCCGAGCCAACGCCACGGCCGCCCGACACGACGATGCCGGCCGAGGTCAGTTCGGGGCGATCGCTTTCGGCGACCTTGTCTTCGACCCATTCCGACAGGCCCGAGGCGGATGCGCCGCCCACGGTTTCCACGGCGGCCGAGCCACCGGTGCCGGCTGCGTCAAAGCTGGCGGTACGGAAGGACACGACCTTTTTCGCGTCACCCGATTTCACCGTCTGGATCGCGTTGCCTGCGTAAATCGGGCGCTCGAACGTGTCGCCATCGACCACGCCCGAGACGTCGGTCAGCATCATCACGTCCAGCAGCGCGGCCAAGCGGGGCAGCACGTTCTTGGCGTCGGTGGTGGCAGGCGCCACGATGTGGTCATAGTCACCGGCCAGCGACACGATCAGATCGGCGGTGGATTCCGCCAGGCGATGACCCAGCGCGGGGTCTTCGGCGACCAACACCTTGGCCACGCCGTCGATCGTCGCGGCCTCTTTGGCGGCGTCGGCAGCAGATGCGCCTGCGCACAGAACCGTCACATCGCCCAGGGCCTTGGATGCGGTGACCGCCTTTGCGGTCGCGTCCATCGACAGTTCACCATTGTTGACTTCGGCAAGAAGAAGAACAGCCATCACACCGCCCCCTTTTCCTTGAGTTTCGCAACCAGCTCGTCGACCGAGCCAACCATTTCACCGGCGGCGCGTTCGGCCGGCTCGGACGTCTTGACCACGGTCAGGCGCGGGGTGACGTCGACGCCGTAATCGGCGGCGGTCTTTTCATCCAGCGGCTTTTTCTTGGCCTTCATGATGTTGGGCAGCGACGCATAGCGCGGTTCGTTCAGGCGCAGGTCGACGGAAACGACGGTCGGCATCTTGACCTTGATGGTCTGCAGGCCGCCATCGACTTCGCGGGTGACGACGGCACTGTCGCCATCGATACCCACTTCGGAGGCAAAGGTCGCCTGGCTCCATCCGAGGATTGCCGACAGCATCTGGCCGGTGGCGTTCATGTCGTTGTCGATCGCCTGCTTGCCGCAGAGAACCAGACCGGGCTGTTCCTCTTCAACGACCTTGGCAAGGATCTTGGCCACGGCCAGCGGCTCGATGTCGGTGTGCACGTCATCCGCTGCGACGACCAGGATGGCGCGGTCCGCACCCATGGCCAGCGCGGTGCGCAGGGTTTCCTGCGCCTGCTTGATGCCGATGGAGACGGCGACGACCTCGTCGGCCTTGCCGGCCTCTTTCAGGCGGATGGCCTCTTCGACAGCGATTTCGTCGAACGGGTTCATCGACATTTTGACATTGGCAAGATCGACACCCGATCCGTCCGCCTTGACGCGGACTTTCACGTTGTAGTCGATCACGCGTTTGACAGGCACAACTACCTTCATCCATGGTCTCCTTGAGTTTTGCGATAAGGTTTCATCCGAGCTAACGGTCTCTGAATTCGGGTTTTCGCTTTTCCGAAAACGCTTTCATGGCTTCTGGAAAATCATGCGCGCACAGCAGGACGCTTTGGGCATCACGCTCGATGTCCAGCGCGTCCAGATAGCCACACTCTGCGGAGCTGCGCATCACACGCTTTGCAGTCTGTACGCCGAACATCGGATGCGGGGCGATTTCCCGGGCGATCTCAAGCGCCCGCGCCTCGACGTGCTCGGCCGAAACGCACTCTTCCACGACGCGCAGGTCCTTGGCGGTTCGCCCGTCGATCTCACGACCGGTAAGAACGAGCATCCGCGCCACCCCCGCGCCGGCGCGTTGCTGAAGCAGCCAGCTTGAACCCGTATCCGGACAGCCACCGACGCGCGCAAAAACTTCGCACAGCCGGGCATCTTCGGCGGCAACGACAATGTCCGCCGACAAGGCCAGGCTTAGACCCGCGCCAAAAGCCACGCCGCATACCGCGGAAATCAGAGGTTTGCGAAACAGATAGGCCGCACGCCCGCCATCATGAACCTTGTCGACCATTTCGGACGTAGCCCTGGCCCCCCTGGCGACCTCGGACTGGAAGCCGACCAGATCCCCGCCGCTGCTGAAATGTTCGCCACCGGTCATGATGACAGCGCGGATCGTATCGTCTTGGTCGGCTTCTTGCAGGAGCGTCACCAGTTCCTTGACGAACGCAATGCTGTATGGGTTGCGCTTCCCCGGCTGAAGAAAGCGCAGGATGCCAATTGGACCATCCCTCTCAAGGCAAATAAGTTCGGTCATCTCGGCATCCATCAGGTTCCGGTCCAGTCCGGCGCGCGCTTTTCCGCAAAAGCCTTGGGGCCTTCGATTGCGTCATTGCTGGCATAGACGACCTCATGCAGGCGCTTTCCCTCTTCCAGACCACCAGCGCAGCCGAGATCCATCGTGGCCCGAACGCTGCCTTTTGCTGCCACAACGGAAAGCGGTGCCGCCCCGGCAATACGCTTGGCAAGCTCATGCGCCCGCGCCCGCACGGCGTCCGGGGAGTCTTCCAGGTAATTGGTAAACCCGTAATCGTGCAATCGTTCGATCGGCATCAGATCGCCAGTCAATACGATTTCCATGAGGATGGGTTGCGGCAGCATCGACAGCGCCGGAGCCGCCCAAGGCGATCCGCGCCCGATCTTGACTTCGGTAATGCCGACCTTGGTGCCCTTGAGGCCGACACGAAGATCGCAGTTAAGCGTCAGCATCATGCCGCCGGCCATCAGGGATCCGGTCATGGCCGCGATGATGGGCTTCTTGCAGGCGCGCATGGTTTTGTGAAACGGGTCGCGCATCTTGGACAGGATATCGACACCCTCGTCCCGCGCGATCTGGGTGGCTTCCTTCAGATCCAGCCCGGCACAGAACACGCCGCAATCGGCCGAGGTCAGTATTGCCGCGCGAATGCTGTCATCCGCCTCGATCTTTTCCCAGGCATCCGTCAGCCCGTTCGTTGCGGCCACGGAAAGTGCGTTCTTGCGTTCGGGCCGGTTGATACAGACGGTTGCGATGCCGTCTGCGATCTTCACATCAATGGGGCTCATAGCATTAACTTCGTTATTCATGGACTGTATTTGTGCGAAAAATCACCGCGGTATGGGTGCCGCGGGGAGGCTTGTGTTCATTCGACTGAGAACGACTCGGAGCTTTCTTTGATCACTTCCCAAACGATATCGAGGTAATCGGCGCTCCAGTCGGTAAGCGGAACCCAGGTCTCGCCATCCCACTGTTCGACCCGGGTCTTGCCACCGCCGCCATGGTCTTCCCCGGTCACCGTGACCGGCGCCATGAGACCGTTGCCGTCGAAGTTCTCGATCGCTTCATAGCCCGCTTTCATGCTCTCTGGCGTCAGCGGCCATCCGTTCTCCTCGATCGCGATACGGGCAGCTTCGAAACCGGCCGAATAGATCGCAAGACCGGTGTTGTAATAGACATCGTGCACCAAGCTCTCGGGGCCGCTGCCTTCGCCATTGGCATAGTAAGTATCCAGCATAGTCTTGACGAGTGGGACTTCCTGGCCGCCGGCCACGTTGGTGCCGCGAAGCAGGCCTTTCGCCTCTTCCGCGCCGATGTTCTCGATGTCGACTTCGTTCAGCCAGTTAACCGACAGATAGCGGTCGATCGGAAAACGATTGCGGCGCATTTCTTTCGACGCGACCACATGTCCACCCGCCAGAAGCCAACTGACTACATAATCAGGCTGGTCTCGCCGGATACTGCTCCATGCGCCGGCTTGGTCCGACCCGGGGAGCGGCACAGGATACAGCTCCAACTCAAACCCTTCCCTCTCGGAAAGCGTTTTCAGGATCTCGATCGGTTCCTGGCCAAAGGGGTAGTCCAGATAGATGAACCCGATCTTCGCGTCGCTCAGATCACCGCCCATCTGCTCCTTGATGAATGCAACGTCGTTCGCCGCCTGCTGCCAATAGGTCGGGCCGACCGGGAAAACCCATTCGAACACCTCGCCATCCACGGCGTCACCGCGACCGACGAACGATTGCATCAGGATGTTACCGTCTCTCATTGCACGGGGCAGAACCGCATTCGTGACCGGCGTGGACAGAAAGTTGAAAATGAATACACCTTCGCGCTTGAGCTGCTCATAGCATTCCACCCCGCGTTGCGGTTCATTACCGTGGTCGCGCACGATGATTTCAACCGGATGGCCTTCGATGCCACCGTTATCGTTGGTATACATCGCGAGGTCCTGAGCGGCCTGGGCCACCTGAGGCGAAATGAAGGTGTAGGACTTGCTGATGTCGAAGCAGAGTGCAAACCGGATCGGCTCCTTGTCCTGGGCGGCCGCGACTGTCGCCCCGGTCGCCAATACGGCGGTAAGGGCTACCGCCTTGATACACTGTTTGATCTGCATTGTTATCTCCTGTTGATTGATTGGCGGGCGACTTTATCGTTTGCGGGCGCGGCGCCGCCTCCCCGTGACGCCGCCCCATTGGCTAACTGCCCATCACTCTTTGTATTTGGATGAACTTTCCTTGACCACTTCCCAAACGACATCGCTGTATTCCGCGATCCAGTCGGTTTGCGGCACCCAGGTTTCTCCATCCCACATCTCGATACGGGTCTTGCCACCGCCGCCGTGATCCTCCGCTGTCACGGTAATCGGTGCCATCAGCCCATTGGCGTCATAGTTTTCAAGCGACTCCAGACCCGACTTGTAGGACTGTGCCGTGATCGGAAGGCCTTCCGACTCTGCCGCCCGTCGCGCGGCCTCGAAGATGATTGAATACATCGCCAGCCCGGTGTTGTAGTAAACGTCCTGGGTATTGACGAGCGGGCCCGAGCCTTCGCCGTTATCGTAGAGTTCACTGATGATTTCGGTCCGCAAGGCGATATCCTGCCCGCCCACGACATTGGTGCCGCGCTTCAGCCCGGCGGCCGCCTCTGCACCGATATTGGCGATATCCACCTCGTTCAGCCAGTTGACCGAAATGTATTTCTCCATCGGAATACGGTTGCGCTGCATCTCTTTAGAGGCAACCACATGTGCACCGCCGAGCATCCACGAGATCACGTGATCGGGCTTGTCGCGGCGCATTTTCGACCAGGCACCCGATTGATCACTGCCGGGCAACGGCACGGGGTAGAGCAGAAGCTCGAAGCCTTCTATTTCAGACAACGTTTCCAGGATCTCGATCGGCTCCTGCCCGAACGGGTAGTCGAAATAGATATAGCCGACCTTGACATCCGAAAGATCGCCATCGTGCAATTGCTTGATGTAGGCGATGTTGTTGGCGGCCTGTCCCCAATAGGTTGGACCAACCGGATAGACCCATTCGAAAACCGTCCCATCCACCGCATCGCCGCGGCCGACAAGCGACTGCATGAGAATGTTTTCGTCCTGCATCACGCGCGGCAGGATCGCCAGAGACACCGGTGTGGACAGCGTATCGAAGACAAAGACCCCCTCGCGGGTGAGCCGGGTATAGCATTCGATTCCGCGTTGCGGTTCGTTGGCATGGTCGCGTACGATGACTTCAACCGGCTTGCCACCGATACCGCCTTGCATGTTTATCAGCTTTGCCAGATCCATCGCAGCCTGAGAGACTTGGGGCGTGACAAATGTGTATGCCTTGCTGAGGTCATAGCAGACCCCCACCCTGAAGGGCTCGGCCGACGCCTGCGCCCCGGTGATCAATCCCCCCACCAGCGAAACTACGGCCAGTGCCTTGGTAAGTTGTTTCATCGTATTCTCCCTGAACAAAATTGGTCTAGTGTCTCAGCTCAGCCAGCGCTTGCGCCGACTGTAATGCTTGACGTTGTGAAAGTCGGTGCCTTCACCGCCGCCAAGATAGAATTCCTGGATGTCGGAGTTGGACTTGAGCGCTTCGGCCGTTCCGTTCATGACGACGCGGCCGTTTTCGATCAGATAGCCTTCCGAAACGATCTCCAGGGCTGCCAGAGCATTCTGTTCCACGAGAAGAACCGACATTCCCTCCTCCTGGTTGATCTTTTTGAGGATGCCGAAAATCTCGGCCACCAGATACGGAGCAAGTCCAAGGCTCGGCTCATCCAGCATCAGCAGGCTCGGCTGGGTCACCAGCGCGCGGCCAATGGCCAGCATCTGCTGTTCACCGCCGGACAGATAGCCCGAGAGCGAATTGCGTCGCTCGGCAAGGCGAGGGAAATAATTGTATATCTTCTCTTTTTCCCCATCCAGGTCCGAGTGGGACATGCCCATCGGTGCGGCTGCTGTGAGATTTTCGTCCGGGGTCAGATGTTCAAAGACGCGCCGTCCTTCGATGACGTGGCAGATACCCATTTCCACACGCTTTTGCGCGAGCATCTCGGTAATGTCGGTACCTTCGAACTTGATCTCCCCCCGACTAACCCGTCCGCGTTCGGCTTTCAGCAGACCGCTGATTGCTTTCAGCGTCGTGCTTTTCCCCGCGCCGTTCGATCCCAGAAGCGCGATCATCTCGCCCTTTGGCACCTGGATCGAGACACCCTTGATTGCCAGCATCACGTTGTCATACAGCACCTCGACACTGTTCATCGACAGTATGGGCTGGGCTTCGACCTCTTGTTGCATTGTCATTTCTCTTCACTTCCTGAGCTGATCGAAGGGCCAGACCATCAGATAGTCCCTGATGTTGCCATAGAGCTTGCCGAGCCCCAACGGTTCGACCAGAAGAATTATGACAATCAGCGCGCCATAGACCGCGTTCGGGATATGGGCGAGGGTTTCGACATTGATCTGCAGTCCAAGCGATTGGCTCGCCGTGAAGAACAGACCGTTCACCACGCCGGGTACGAGCAGGATCAGGGCAACGCCGAAATAGGATCCGATGATACTGCCAAGTCCGCCGACAATCACCATCGCAAGCACCTGGATCGAAACGTTCACCGAAAACTGCTCCGGCGCGGCGAGAAAAAAGAATGTCGCTACCAGCAAGGCACCGCTGACGCCCGCGATAAAGGATGACGTCGCGAAGGCGAGGATCTTGTAGTAGAAACTATTCACGCCCAGGATCGCTGCGGCAAAGTCTTTTTCCCGCACGGCAACCAGGGCGCGCCCGAGTCCTGTGCGTTTCAGATTCAGCATAAAAATCGTCACTAGCACGCACCATCCGAAGGCAACATAGTAGTAGCCGACATCGGACGTGATCTCCTGGCCGAGCAGTGCCAGTGTCGGAGATTGCAGCGACGCGTGCGAGCCGCCCGTAATCGCTGGCGAGTGGGTCAGAACCCAGTCCATCACGAATTGCATAGCGAGAGTAGTGAGAGCGAGGTAGAGGCCCTTGACACGCAAGGCGGCAAAAGCAAACAGGCTGCCGATCACGGATGACGTCAACCCGCCGATGATAAGGGCGAATTCCCACGGCACCCCGAAGCGCACGGCGTGGATCGCCGAATACGCGCCCACGGCCATCACCGCAGCATAACCCAGATGAAGCTGGCCTGCCCACCCCGTCACCAGGTTGAGCCCAAGCGCGGCAGCCGTCCAGATCAGCCACGGCAGCATGTAACTGTTCAGATAGAGCGACGGTATGATGAATGGCGCGGCAATGCCGATCAGGAAGATGAATGCAGCCAGATTCCGGTCAGCAGGCACTTTGAAGATTCGGCTATCCGAAAGGTAGTTGGCGTGATGGACGCCAGAAAGTCTGTAAAACATGCCTTATACCCTCTCGATGTCGTGACGACCAAACAAGCCGTGCGGGCGGATCATGACCGTAAGGATGAGCACAGCGGCGACGATAAGCTCACGGCTTCCGCCCCCGACAAGCGGATCGAGGAAATCAGCGCCGACATTTTCCACGACACCGAGGATAATGCCGGCGACCACCGCACCCAGAATACTGTCGAGGCCACCGAGAACGGCAACCGTCAAACCTTTGAGAAGCAGCAGCGACAGAGCCTGGTCGACACCCTGGATCTCGCCCCAAATGACCCCGGCTGCCACGGCGACGATCGACGCCAACGACCAGGACAATCCGACGCCGCGTTCAACCGAAATCCCGACCGACCAGGAAGCCATGTAGTCGTCCGCGATTGCCCGCAGCTTGATACCGGTCCGGCTGCGGAAAAACAGCATGAAGGCAACAAAAAGACCGATCGCGACCCCGGCACCGACAAGGTGAATACGACTGATGAAAATGTCACCGAGGAACAAGGGTTCATAACTGACGCCCAAATCCATGGATCGGGACGTCCCGCCCCAGATCGCGAGCGTCATGCCGCGCAGAAAAATGTCCAGCCCCAGTGTCATCATCAGGATCATGACAACCGGTCGGCCAGCAAGACGGCGCAGAGCAACACGCTCAATGGCAAATCCCAGACCAAACATGATCACCGCGGCAAGCGGGATGGCGAGCCATAGCGGCAGACCCAGGTCGCGCGCCAGAGCAAAAACCACATAGGCCCCGACCATCGTCAACCCGCCTTGCGCCAGATTGGGCACCGAGGAGGCCTTGTAAATCAGCACGAGGCCGATGGCGAAAAGCGAATATAGCAGCCCCGTCAAGGCACCGTTGATCGCAAGCTCTGTTAAAAAGACCCAATCCATTTACACCTCCCTGATGGGAAGGCTTCTTTCGACCTTCCCGACTTCCCCGGTCTCGTAAGTCACCTGGGCGCTTACATGGACCTCTTTTGAACCGTCGTAGAGCGCCGCGATAACATCGGTATAGCGTTCCTCGACGACCTTTCGACGCAGCTTTCGAGTGCGCGTGATCTCGCCATCGTCCGGGTCGAATTCCTTCGGCAGGCTGACAAAACGCTTGAGTTGCAGCGCCTCGGTCAGGGCCTTGTTCACCCGCAGGAAAGCTTCGTGTAACAGCGCGGCAACCTCGTCGCGCTGGGACAGATCGGAATAGGATACGTAGGGCACTCCGTTCACCTCGGCCCAGTGGCCGACGGCTTCGAAATCCACGCAGACCATCGCTGTCAGCTCGTCCCGTCCCGCGCCGACAACAGCGGCATCCTTGATATACGGGCTGAACTTCAGCCGGTTCTCGATATAGTTCGGAACATAGCGTTCACCCCCGCCGGTATGCATGACCTCGGAGATACGTCCCAACACCACAAGCTGACCGTTTTCCTCCAGATAGCCGGCGTCGCCGGTATGCAGCCACGCGCCCTCGAGGGTTTCGGCACTTGCTTCCGGCTTTTTGAAATAGCCGGCAAACACGCTCTCGGAACGCAACAGGATCTCACCGCTTTCATGGATCTTGACCTCGACGCCGGGCGCGGGCTTGCCAACGGTGTGCAGGCGCACCTCGTTCGGTGCCTGCATCGCGCTGATTGCGCTGATCTCGGTCTGTCCGTAGAACTGGCGCAGCTTGATGCCCAGGGCTCGGTAGAAGACGAAAGTGTCTTCGCCGATCGCCTCACCGCCGGTGAACGCATTCTTCAGGCGGCTCATACCGAACTGGTCCTTGATCGGGCCGAAGACGATCGCCTCGCCCAGAAATCTGCCCACCGGCTCCAACAGGCCGCCGCTCTTGCCGTTCAGTTTACGGGTCTCGGCGGCCGTGGCCCGATCCATGAAGAAGTGGTACAGCCACTTCTTCACCGGGGTTGAATCCTCCATGCCGACCTGGATCGTCGTCAGCATCTGGTCCCAGCTTCTGGGTGCTGCCAGGTAGAAAGTCGGGGCAATTTCACGCATATCCCGCACGACCGTTTCTTGCCGCTCCGGCACGTTCACGGTGAACCGGTACAACAGCGCCGCAGCGACCGTAATGGCGTAATCGCCGACCCAAGCCATCGGCAGATAGGCCAGGATTTCCTCGTTCTGGTCGAATGCGCCTGCCTCATGGCCGTTCCTGGCCGCCGCGAGAACGTTCCTCTGGCTCAGAACGACCCCTTTCGGCTTGCCGGTCGTTCCTGACGAATGCAAGAAAATGGCAGGATCGTCGGGTTTTGCCTTGTTCAGCAGTTCCTCTCGACGGTGCGGATCTTCGTTGAGATCGTGTCGGCCGACTTCGATCAGGTGATCCCATGACATGAGACCGTCGTCCTCATAGAACCCGAGCCCGCGCGTTTCATCGTAGATGACATGAGCGATGCCGCGCGCGCCCGCTTTCCGCACCTCGAGGATCTTGTCGACCTGCTCCTGATCCTCCGCGATGGCTGCAACAATATCGACTTCGCCAAGGAAATGCTGAAGCTCTTCAAGCGTCGCCCCCGGATAGGCCGGCATCGCGTAGGCCCCGAGCAGCGAAACCGCAAGCATACCCTGGTATAGCCGCGCACGGTTGTCGCCCAGAATGAGCACGGCCTTGCCCGGCTTTACACCGAACTTCCGAAGACCGGCCGCGCAGGCCAGAACCACTTCCACATACTCGGCCCAGGTGCTTTCTTTCCAGATTCCGCGCTCTTTCTCGCGAATCGCGATACTCGATCCATGGCTTGACGCGTTCCGCGCCAACAGTTTTCCGAATGTCTCGTTGGCGGTATTCTGCAATGTTGCTCCCTCAGCCATGCGACCCTCCAACGTATGCTTCGATCACCCTGGGATCCCTTACGACTTCCTTCGGAACGCCGCTGGCGATCATTTCGCCGTAGTTCAGTGCTAGCATGCGGTCGCAAATGCCGATGATGACATCCATGTGGTGCTCGATCAGAAGGACGCTGACGCCGCGTTCGGCCCGCGCGTCCAGAATGAAGCGGGACATATACCCCTTTTCTTCTTGGTTCATGCCCGCCATAGGCTCATCGAGAATCAGCATCTTCGGTTCTGCAACCAGCGCGCGCGCAAGTTCGACCCGCTTTTTCAGCCCGATCGGAAGCCCATCGACCATCTCGTGCCGGATGCTCTCAAGCTGTAGAAACTCGATCATCTCTTCGACGATCTTGCGGTTCTCGAGTTCTTCGCGCTGCGCGGCCCACCAATAAAGCGCCGTGCGCAGAACGCCCGGTTTCATGTGGATGTGCCGCCCGAGGAGGATGTTGTTCAGAACGCTCATCCCGTTGAACAGGGCGAGGTTCTGAAAGGTTCGGGCGACCCCGAGCTTTGCAACCTTGTGCGGCGCCGTGCCCGTGATTTCATTTCCCGCCAGCCGGACAGTGCCGACATTCGGAGGGTAGAACCCGGTGATCGCATTGGTAAGCGTCGTCTTGCCGCTGCCATTGGGACCGACAAGGCCGAAGATTTCCTTAGGTTGAATGACGAGATCCACACCTGTGACAGCGACGATACCGCCAAACCGCCGTTCAATCCCGCGGCACTCCAGTATTGCCCCATCACCGGTACCGACATCTGTTGTTCTTTGCGTCGTCATCTGGATCCTGTTGTCCCCCGCTAGGTTCGTCGCTTTTGTCAGGAAATCCGGAAGTAGTCCGGTCGTCCTGTCGGCCAGGGGTCCCCCCACATCTGTTGCCCGCCGTCGATGTTCAGAACTTCCCCGGTCACGAATTTCCCGGAACTGGCCGCCATGTATACCACACCTTCTGCGACATCCCATTCGTCGCCGGCGTGCCGCATCGGGTTGGCGTCCTGAAAGGTTGCCGCGCCCTCCTCGGAATAGTTCCCGAAACCGTTGCTTTCGCAGCAACCCGGCGCCACGCAGTTCACTCGGATATCGTGCGGGGCCCACTCCACCGCAACCGATTTGGACAGGTAAACTACCCCTGCCCGGGCCGCACACGTATGCGCGATGCCGGGCATGCCGCGCCAAATATCGGCCACGATGTTGACGATGGAGCCCGATTGCTTGTTGGCAACCCAGTGGCGCGCCGTGGATTGCATCATCCACCAAGTGCCGTTGAGGTTGGTATCGATGACCGCATTCCAGCCCTTTGGACTAAACTCCAACGCGGCTTGCGGAAACTGACCCCCAGCATTGTTCACCAATACGTCAATCGCCCCGAACTCCTGGTTCGTCTTGGCGACAAAATCCTCGACCTGCTCAGGCTCCCGGATGGTCATAGGCACAGCGAAAACTCCGCCCCCGAACCTTTCGAGGAACTCCCTGGCCAAAGCCAGCTTCTCTTCGTTGCGTCCATTGATCGCCAGATTGGCTCCAAGCCTCGCGAACAGAGTCGCAATTGCCAGCCCCAATCCGCCTCCAGCGCCGGTCACCACAACGGTTTTACCGCTGAATAAATCGCTCGCGTAAACGGTTACACGTTTCGACAGGTCCTCCATCGAAGACCCGAACTGCGTCTTAAGCATGACGCCTCCTCCCATTCCCCATTAGGGGCATTTGCCAATAATCTAACGTGTGTTAGAAAAATGGTCAAGACATCTTTTCCCACCAGCCCCACCCGTTATCTCCGATCAGTAAGACTTTGGAAGTCCAAGGGCTTTTTTGCTATGAACGACAAAAGCATCTGCGGTGTCACCGGCACGATGCGGAACAGCAGAGCCTCCCGTGCCAGTCGCTCCACGTGATATTCCTTGGCGTATCCGAATTCGCCAAATGTAATTTGCGCGGCTTCGGTCGCCTCGACCGCGGCGTCGGCGGCCAAAAGCTTGGCGGCGTTCGCCTCGACGCCGCAGGGTTCTCCCTCATCCTAGAGGGCTGCAGCGTGCATCACCATGAGATTGGCAGATTCCACCCGCGCCCAAGCTTTGGCGAGCGGATGCTGAACACCCTGATTTTGGCCGATTGGGCGGTCAAGAATCACACGTTCGTTTGCATAATGCGCCGCTCGCGCCAGTGCGTTGCGCGCAATACCGATGCATTCTCCGGCCACCAGGATGCGTTCGGGATTCAACCCGTGCAGAATTTGCCTAAAGCCTTTGCCCTCCTCCCCGATCAGGTCCTCAAACGGAATCGGCAACCCATCGATGAAAACTTCGTTCGAATCGACAGCCTTTCGACCGATCTATTCTATCTCTCGCACATCGACGAAATTTCGGTCGAGATCTGTATAGAACACGCTCAGCCCTTCGGTCGGGCTGCTCACATCCTCTCGCCGCGTTGTTCTGGCCAGAAGCAACATCTTGTCCGCCACCTGCGCGGTAGAAATCCAGACTTTCTGGCCGTGCACGACATATCTTTCCCCCTGCCGCGCCGCCATGGTCTTCAGCCTTGTGGTATCCAGCCCCGTCGTCGGTTCGGTCACGGCGAAACACGCCTTTTCGTCACCCGCGATCAGAGGGCCAAGCATGCGCGCGCGCTGCTCGTCCGTTCCAAATTTCACCACCGGGTTTAGCCCAAATATGTTCATGTGGATGGCCGAGGCTCCGCTCGCGCCGGCCCCCGACTCGGCAATTGCCTGCATCAGAATGGTTGCCTCGGTGATCCCCAGACCCGCGCCGCCGACAGCTTCTGGCATGGCGATACCTAGCCAGCCGCCCTCGGCCATTGCCCTGTGCAGATCATGGGGAAAACCACCGTTACGATCCCGGTCCAACCAGTAGTCGTCGTCGAACGTTGCGCAAATTCGCAGAATCTGGTCGCGAATCCCTCGTTGGTCAGCGGTCAATCGAAATGTCATAGCGACCCCCCTCCTTCCAATCTTACGAGCCCAGCCTCACACAGGGCAGTGATCCGCTCATCGTTAAAACCAAGATCACGCAGAATGCTTTGGCTGTCTGCGCCAGGCGGTCGCCCCAGTCAACGAAGCTGACCGGGCGTCGCGCTGAGATGAGGGACATTGAGGCTTCATCGGGTTCCGGCCTGACATAAGGCGAGACACACGGACCGTTCGCGCTCTGTCGTCTTGTGGGACAATGCGCGCGCCACAGGTTGACGGCGCGCGTGGGTGCCGCCCAAGGGTCGGAGCTCAGGTCGGTGCTGTGGCACCTGCAGGAGCGCCGTCTTTCTTCGGCGTTTTGATCCGGAAGAACAGCGCAAACGGCTGACCGAGCCATCAACGATTGCTTTAGATTCGGGCACTCCATCGGCGCGCTGTTGGTCGATCTCTTCGACCAGAACAATCGCGTTCTTCATCAACATCCCCGAGAGGGACAGGAACCCGAGAAGTGCCGTGGTTACGCTCGGGGCGTTATTCGTGCGCAAGCAGGAGGCCTGAGCGATGCGACCCCGGCATGTGCTCTCCCTTGCGGTCAAAGAGCTTCGCGGGCTGTTGCGCGATCCGCTCCTGCTGGCGCTGGTGTTCTATGCCTTCACCCTTGACATCTACTCCCACGCCACCGCGATGCCCGAGCCGCTGAACCGCGCCAAGATCGGCATCGTGGATGAGGATGCCTCGCCCCTGTCCCGGCGGATTGCGGATGCGTTCCTGCCGCCCTATTTCGTGACACCCGATCAGATCGACATGGCCGAGATGGATGCGCGCATGGATGTCGGCATGGATACGTTCTCGCTGGTCACTCCACCAGATTTCTAGAGAGACCTCGTGGCGGGCGCACGCCCCGAGTTGCAGCTCAACGTCGATGCGACACGGATCAGTCAGGCCTTTACCGGCGCGGGCTATGTCCAGGCGATCGTCGATCAGGATATCGCCGGCTGGACCGGGCAGGAGGCCGTGGCGCCGGTCGATCTTGCGTTGCGCGCCCGTTTCAATCCGGCAATGGAACCGGGCTGGTTCGGCGCTCTGACGGCGATGATCAGCGCCGTGACCATGTTGTCGATCATCCTGTCGGGGGCCGCGCTGATCCGGGAGCGTGAGCATGGCACGTTCGAGCACCTGCTGGTCATGCCGGTCAGCGCGGTCGAGATCATGACCAGCAAGGTGCTCAGCATGGGCGGCGTGGTGCTGGTGGCGGCAGGGCCGTCGCTGACCTTCATGGTGCAGGTGGTTCTGAGAGTGCCGGTGGCAGGATCAGTGACGCTGTTCCTGGTGGGCGCGGCTCTGCACCTGTTCGCCACCACGTCGCTGGGAATTCTCCTGGCAACGATCTCGGGTTCGATGCCGCAATTCGCCATGCTACTGCTTCTGGTGCTGCTGCCGCTGGAAATCCTGTCGGGTGGGATGACCCTGCGGGAATCAATGCCAGAGGTGGTGCAATACGTCATGCTGGCGGCGCCCAACACCCATTTCATCGCGCTTGCGCAGGCGGTCCTGTTTCGTGGCGCGGGGCTGGCGGTGGTCTGGCCGCAACTGCTGGCGCTGGTGGTGATCGGATTGGCGATGTTCGCCTTTGCCTTGCGACGATTCCGCAGCTTCCTGCGGTAACACGGCGTAGCCGCTTCCTGGCCATACCTCTTCAGTCGTTGCCGAAAAGCTCTGAATCCTCAACGAGTTTTTGTGCGAGAAGAAGGCTACATTTTAGCGAGTCCCCCAACCCGGCCGCGACCGACCGGCTCATCCAGCGCGTCCAGATGCCTTGCTGGTGATGTCCGACGACGACCACATCGGCCCCGATTTCGGTCGCAATTTGGGTAATTTTCGCGACGGGATCGCCAAACTCCATGCGGACCTTGGGTGCCAGCCCCAAGGCGGAAAGTCTTTGATGGCCTTCGTCGAGGATCTCCTCGAAATCGGCTTGCTGGTGGGCCAGCGCGCCCGCATCTGCACCCTGCGCCAGCGCATTGGCTGCGCCCGTCTCGACCACCGCCAGAAGGATCACATCAGCACCTGTGATCTGCGCCAGCCGCGCTCCCTCGCGCAGTGCCAGTCGCCCTTCGCGCGAGCCGTCGTAACATAGCAGGATCTTGGCGTACATCGGCAGGTCTCCGGGGCAGGAATAGCACTTGCAAGATAAGTGACATCATAATAATTGTACTTACAACTATTGGCAAGCTAACGAAAAGCTAAAACGATGCAGTCCGATTCCGACAAGACCGAGCCTCTGGAGGCTTTCGCACGTTCCATGGCGGCGGCAGCACGCTTGTGGAGGCGGTATCTTGACCTCCGGTTTCGCGATCTCGACCTGTCTCAGGCAAGGTGGAGCGTCCTGTTCGAACTATCGCGCAACGAAGAGGTGACGCAGGTCGAACTGGCGCGCACCCTGGGGATCGAAGCGGCGACGCTGGTCCGCCTGCTGGACGGGCTTGAAGGCGCAGGTTTGGTCGAACGCCGACCTTCGGCCAGTGACAGGCGGGCCAAGACGCTCCACCTGACCGAGGCTGCGAGCCCTTTGATCGTCAGAATGGAAGATATTTCGGCGGCCAGCCGAGCAAAAATTCTCGAAGGAATTTCCCGGCAAGAATTGCATATCGCAACAAAAGTACTGAGCCGCATCGCGGACAGATTGGAGATTTTGAGCAGTGGTCAAAATGGATGACATAAAGGCGGGGGCATCCGTTGTGGACGGGGCTTCCGCAGACAAACCGCCGCCGCCCCCGCCCAAGCGCAGCCGCACAAGATGGACCAGGCTGATCGTGATCGGCGCGCTGGTTGCCGTTGCCGTCTGGCTGGCCGCCCCGTGGCTGGCCGCGCGGTTCACCCAGGTGCATATCAACGATGCCCGGATCGCGGCCAAGGTCGTCACCGTATCCAGCGAGGTCGCCGGACGGGTGACGGCGATGCCGGTTCTGGTGGGGGACACTGTCGCAAAAGGCGATCTTGTCGCCGCAATCGACCGCACATCTGCGCAGCCGCAGCTCGATGCCGTCCTGTCGAGACTTGCCGCAACCGATGCGCAGCTGGCCGAGCTTCGGGCACGCAAGGTGCTGCTAGAAAAGCAGATCTCTGCCCGGCGGGACGCGGCCCTGGCCGGGATAGCTGCCGCAGATGCAAACCATGAGGCATCGCTCGCCGTATTGACGAACGCCCGGACCCGTCACGAGAGGGCGATCAAGCTTGCCGAGCAGAACATCACGTCGCAACAAGCCCTCGACGAGTCCCAGGCGGCACTGGACACCGCCGCCCAGCAGGAGCGTGCTGCTTTCGCGGAAATCGAAAACGCGCGCGCCAGTCTGGCGATCGTCGAGGCCGACGGCGAGCAGATGAATGTGCTGGACTCCCAGATTGCGTCCGTTCTGGCCGGACGTGCCGGAATCGAGGCCGACCGCAGCCTGAAGGAAATCAACCTCGCGCACCGCACGATCACGGCCCAGTTCGACGGCATCGTTGATGGGACCTTTGTCGATGTCGGCGAATATGTGACACCGGGCACGCGCATCGCGATGTATCACGCGCCGGATGACGTCTGGATCGACGCAAATGTCAAGGAGACCGACTTCGGCAGAATTCACGTCGGGTCGCGGGCAAGCATCACCGTCGACGCCTTTCCGGGCCGGACCTTCGAGGGCGAGGTGATCGGGATGGGCGGGGTGGCCACCAGCCAGCTTGCGCTTCTGCCCAGCCCCAACCCCTCGGGCAATTTCACCAAAGTGGCCCAGCGTCTGCCGATCCGTGTGTCGATCGACGCCGCCGGTACAGAACTCAGGCCCGGAATGATGGTCGAGGTCTATATCGATGTCACAGATTGACCGGTATTTCGAGCGTTACGGCCCCGCCTACAAGTGGCTCGCAACCGGCACGATCATGGTCGCGACCATTTCGGTCGTTCTGTCCACAACGATCGTCAACGTCGCCATCCCGGCGGTGATGGGCGCTTTCGGCATGAGCGCGGTGCAAGCACAATGGATCTCGACTGGCTTTCTGGCAGCCATGACCGCCACGATGCTGCTAGCCGACTGGACCAACCGCGCCTTCGGGACGCGGCTGACGATGAACGCCGCGATGAGCGTGTTTCTTGCGGGTTCGGTCCTTGGGGGCCTTGCGCCGAACGAGACCATGCTGACACTGGCCCGCGTGGTGCAGGGGGCGGCGGCAGGCATCGTCCAGCCTCTGGCCATGATCATGCTGTTCAAGGTCTTTCCGCCCGATAAACGCGGCGCCGCCATGGGGATCTATGGCGTTGGCGTCGTCCTGGCTCCGGCTCTGGGACCCTGGATTGGCGGCTTGCTCATGGACGCTTTCGATTGGCGCTTCGTCTTCTACCTGGGCCTGCCCTTCGCCGGCCTCGCCATTCTGATGTCAAACCTGTTCCTGCCCAGCCGCGAAGAAAGCGGACCGATTCCGGCCTTCGACTTTGTCGGAGTGGCGATCCTGTCGGTCTTTCTGGCCATACTGCTCAGCACGCTGTCGAACGCGCAGCGGCTTGGATGGGAGTCCAACATCATCCTGGCGGGTTTCACGATTTCCGTTGCTTCGGCCATCGGCTTCGTCGCCTGGGAGATGAATACTGCCAAGCCGATGCTCGATATGCGGCTTTTTGCGAATTTCGCCTTCTCCTCGGCCTCGGTCGTGGCCTTCATCATGGGGGCGGGGCTGTTCGGCTCTACCTATCTGCTTCCGGTCTTCGTGCAGCAGATCCAGGGGATGACGCCGACGCAGGCTGGCCTTCTTCTGATGCCCTCGGGCTTTGCGATGCTGCTGGTCTTTCCCATCGCGGGACGATTGTCCGACAAGGTGCCTGCTCCGATCATGATCGCCCTCGGCATGGCGGTCTTTGCCGGATCCTCCTGGCTAATGGTGGCCGCAAATGTCCATACGGCCTTCTGGACGCTCGCCTGGTGGACGGTCCTTTCGCGCGTGGGGCTGGGTCTCGTGTTTCCCGCTATTTCGTCGGGCGCGCTGAAGGTTCTGCCACCGCACCTTCTCGGCCAGGGCTCGGGCGCATCCAACTTTATCCGGCAACTTGGCGGCGCCTTCGGGGTGAACCTTCTGACCGTGTTTATCGAGCGGCGCACGATCATGCACGCGGATGCCTTTGCCGCGACCCAGACCAGCGACAACGCCACGACGATGGAACTCTTGCGCGAGGTTGCAGGCCTCATGCACGCTGCGGGACTGCCCGACACCCAGCTCATGCCCGCCTCGGCATCTTTCCTGGGTCGGACCGTGATGATTCAGTCCTCGAACGCGGCCTTCCAGGACGGCTTCCTTATCGTATGCGGCATATTCCTGCTCGCGCTGATCCCGACCTGGTTCATGTGGCGCGTCGCTTCCTCTGCTACCTAGACAGCATTGTCGCCTGGCGAAGCGACCGGGTCTGTGGCACTTCCCAAGCTTTCTATCGGCGAGAGTTGTGCCAGGCTGGTTGTGCCGTCTCGTCACCAAACCCCCCGTCACCATACTGCCACCATCGTGTTGTCAGCAGGGAGCGCGGCACGATATGCTGTCACATCGCCGCTCTCACCTGGTGATGCCGCGATAAGCTCTCCGTATGCGGCGATTCCGGCCCATTGATTTGACATGTTTCTGACGCGTGACGCGCCTGCGAGAAGGTCTGCGTCAGCATATGGAGGTATCACATGGCGGATGGTGGTGACGGGTTCATGGGGCGGTGCGAGGTCGTGGATCCTCGGGGGCGCGGCAAGCGGCATTGGCCGGATGATGTGAAAGCGCGGATCGTGGCTGGAAGCCTGCAGCCCGGTATCCGGGTAGTGGATGTAGCCGCGCGCTATGATATTCTTCCGCATCATCTTTCGGATTGGCGTCACCATGCACGGCAAGGTCGGCTGGCTCTGCCAGGTCACGTGATGGGCGCGCTTCATGGATTGCCGATGGAGCCTACCTTTGTGCCGCTGGCCATTCTACCCGAGGCTGCGGGTCAGTGGCTGAGGCATGACCGTATCATCGCCCTTTCTCAACCCCAGGGCAAAAGGGAGAGTACCGCAGAGTGTGGGGCAGTTGAACTTTGCGCATGACACTGCCAAGGATTTTGGATGTCAGCCGTTCCACAACTCTACCAACTGAAAGCCCGCCTTTTAGGGATCAGCCCGTTGGGGATTGCCAACTTGCTGTCCCTGCTGAGGCGGTCTAGCTGGTGGACACGAAGATTCCCGCTGAGATGCCGCGCCTGAAAGGCTTTCGTTTCCCGCGCGAGATTATTGCTTACGCCGTTTGGGCCTACCATTAGTTCGCACTGAGCACGGCGGACGTAGAGGATCTGCTCGCTGAGCGAGGCGTAATCGTTAGCCGGGAAGCCGTTCGCAAATGGGTCAACCGGTTTGGTCGGCATTTCGCACATTGCATCAAGCGCGACCGGCCCGCTGCGGCAGATAAGTGGCACCTCGATGAATTCGTCGTCGGGTCAATGGCGTGAAGATGTGGTTGTGGCGGGCCGTGGATGGGAGCGGTGATGTGCTCGACATTCTGGTGCAGCCAAGGCGAAACGCCAAAGCGGCCAAGCGGTTTCCGAAACAGTTGATCGCCCGTTTTGGCCAGCCCCGCGTTATCATCTCGGACGAGTTGCGCAGCTATTTCAATCCGATCCGTCAGCTAGCCCCAGGACGCCGACCACCGCGCCCGCAAAGGGATTAATAACCGGATCGAGGGCTCGCACCGACCGACGCGGAGGCGAGAGAAGCTCATGGGCCGGTTTAAGTCGCCAAGGCAGGCGCATCGTTTCCTGTTTGCCCATGACCAGATCAATACGATATTCAGACCCCGCCGCTATCGTCTTTCCGCCACCTCATACCGCCACGCCAGATCCGATGCCTTTGATCTGTGGCAGAGCTATGCCCTCGAAATGACCACGTGATCGAAGTAAGATGGAGCGCTTACGAGCAGCGAAGAACAAGTTGGCGATCCCGGGCGGAAGATCACAGAGCAGTATGCCGACACCGGTGGCTTCACCGATCACGTCTTTGCCGTGACCTCGCTGCTTGGGTTCCGATTCATCCCACGTATCCGTAAACTGCCATCCAAACGGCTCTACCTGTTCGACCCGGCGTCAGCACCGGATGAGTTGCGCGGCCTGATCGGCGGCAAGATCCGCTAGGGTCTTATCGTCCAGAACTGGCCCGGCGTCCTGCGCTCCGCGGCCACCATGGTGACCGGCGCTATGCCACCCAGTCAGCTGCTCACGAAGTTCGCCGCCTATCCGCGCCAGTACGAGCTGGCCGTGGCGCTTCGCGAAATCGGCCGCGTCGAGCGCACCCTCTTCGTCATCGAATGGCTCCTTGACGCTGACATGCAGCGCCGCGCCCAGATCGGTCTGAACAAGTGCGAAGCGCATCACGCCCTGAAAACGCCCTGCGCATCGGGCGACAGGGTGAAATCCGGGATCGCACCGCCGAAGGGCAGCACGACCGCATGGCCGGCCCCGGCCTGCTCGCGCATTTGCTGGTCGGCAAATACTGCGATCATCTCCCGTTAAATCGGCAGGCGGAAATCTACGCCCGCGAAAAGCTCGATCCCCATCGATCGACGCTCACCGACTGGGTCGGGCGTTCAACCGCGTTGCAGGAACCGTTGGACGAGCATATCGGCAAGCTGGTGCGCGCCGGACCCGTCGTGTTTGCCGACGACACCCCGGTCAAGATGCAGACCGGCGCGAAGGCAGGCAAGGCCCATACCGCGCGGCTCTGGAGTTACGTCCGCTACGAGAGGCCATGGTGCGGACAGGCGCCGCCCTGTGCGTGGTATCAGTTCAGCGTGGATCGGTAGGGGGAGCAGCCCTCCGCCCATCTTCAGGGCCAAAAGGGCACCGTGCATGCCGACGGATTCACCGGCTTCAACGGCCTGTTCGGCGAAGGCCTCGCCAAGGAACAAGCCTGCATGGTCCATGTCCGCCGCAAGTTCGTGGACGGCTTCGAGCGCGATGGATAGATCATCGCGAGGGGCACCATCGAGCGAATTGCCAGGCTCTCTGCCACCGTTAAACCCGAAAGGCAACTGCCCCACACTTTGCGGTACTCTCTTCCTACCACGCGCTCGCCCAGGCGCTGAAGCTTTGACGCCGGACAAGCCCCGCGAGGACGACGATGCTTGCCACCTAAGCGGGCTCCCTGCCCCGGATGCCGGACATGATAGATTTCATCCTTGTCCCTGACTACGGTTCGCGCTGCGATGCCGCCCGAATGGCGGCGGCGGTGTCGAATATCTGGAAACAGAGCGTCCCCACCGCTGGCATTGCTCCGGACACGGAAACACGCGGCACCCGCCCTGCGACCGGCGTAAAGGACGGGGACACGCGCGTCGACGACCACAGCCCGCACGCTTTGCGGACCGCAAGCAGATTCCCCGCCCCCTCAACCGGCCCCCTCATCCCGGTTCAATGCCGAGGCCTCCGCACCCGAAGGGCTGCCTTCGAGAAAGCCCCGGCCCGACCGGCTGCGCCCCGGCGTCACCTCGCCCGTGTCACCGCCTAGACCGATGTATCCGGTTTTCCGCAGTCGAGGAACAGTTCCCGGCCTTTCGGAACAGGTCAAATCAACTGGAATCCGTGGCGGAGGGCATAGTCCCGACGTCCGGCAAACTCTGCCATCCGGTGTTCCGAAAGTGACACCTGTGACCCGTTTCCATTGCGTTTCGTTGGATGCCGAGGGTGCTCAGAGAATAGTGCAGCTGGAGATCGACGAAGAACTCTCCAATGGCGACGCCTTATCGAAGGTTCCCTCCAAAACCTCACAAAGTTCAAACATATAGCGAAGGCGCAGGGAGAAGACCGTCACGCCCGTGCGGCGATGCCCCCCCTTGTGCGGTTCCCTCATCATCCTAGGAAGACCGTCCAAAAAACCAAAAACGAACAAGCATTAGAAATTTCTTGCGCCTGTATGATCGGTCGGCTAGGACTCCCTTGTTTTCTGAGGGTTGTTGTGCCGGTCAGACGCTGCCCGGTCCGGATTGGAAGGCGGGGGAATGACGGCTACATCGCTGACATATTGTCTGGAAACGGCGGCTACCCTGCTTCGCGATCGACCTTTTCTGATCAACGACGATGGCGAGACCACGTTTGGAGAATTCGACGCGCTTTCCGGTCGGATGGCCAATGTATTCTTGGCGCATGGCGTCGCACGGGGCGACGCCGTAGGGCTCTACCTGCCGAGTTGTCCGTTTCTCAGCGCGGGCTATTTCGCCTGCCAGAAGATCGGCGCCATCGCCGCGCCGATCTCAAGCATGAATCGCGCGCAAGAGCTTCGCCCGCTTCTGGAGCGGACGCAGATGCGCGTGATGTTGGTGGATACGGACACAGCAGCCGAGGCCGTATGTGCCTGCAAGGACGTTGCGCACAAGGTGACGATCCTCGCCAGCGGAGATGCGGTTGCCGGCACCGTTCCGCTCGACCTCGCTCCAGCCAGCGTGCAGTGCCCACCACTGCCGCTGCGCCCGGACGATCCGGCGGCGCTCTTCTTCACCTCTGGGACCACCGGCGCGCCCAAGGGGGCGGTGCAGACCCAGCGCAGCATCACCACGACGCTGCGGGACATGGCGGTTCACGCCGGTTTCAGTTGGGACCGAGAGGTGTTCCTTTGTGCGCTGCCCGTGTTCAACAATTTCGGTGCCACGGTCATGGTGAACGGCGCTGTCTACAATGGCGCCCGCGTTGTCATGCTGGAGCGCTGGGATACCCAAAAAGTGCTCGACGCGATCACTCGGCACCGGGTGACCTATATGGCCGGCGCGCCGACGATGTTCCTGTACATGCTGCGTGAGTTCAATCCCGATCGGCACGACCTGTCCTCAATGCGGCTTGCGGTCGCTGCCGGGGCCCCGGTTTCACCGGAGATTCTGGCGGAGTTCGAAAAGACGACCGGGGTGCCGATACTTGAGCTCTACGGGGCGACCGAGGTTTCCGGCGGAGCCACCGCCCAGCCGCTTGTCGGCGTGCGCAAGCGCGGCTCTGCCGGCGTTCCACTCGGCAATGCGCGCATTGCGATCGTGGACGAGGACGGTGCGCCGGTCCCCACCGGCGAAACCGGCGAGGTGCGTATCTCAGGCGAAATTGTCGGCGCCGGCTACTGGGGCGACGAAGAGACGACGATGGCCAGCTTTTCCGAAGACGGCTGGCTTAGTGGCGACATCGGCTACGTCGACGAGGACGGCTATCTGTTCATCGTCGACCGCAAGAAGGACGTGATCATCGCCGGCGGCTACAACATCTATCCCATTGAGGTGGAAGATCTATTGTTCAGCCATCCGGATGTCGGCGTATGTGCGGTGATCGGCGTGCCCGACGACGTGAAGGGCGAAATCCCTGCTGCCGTTCTCATTCCCCGCGCCGACTGGTCGCTTGACCCCGCCGCGCTGATCGCTTTCTGCCGCGAGAACCTTGCAGCTTACAAGGTCCCGCGCCGCTGGTTCACGGTCGCAGAAATGCCCCATGGCCCCACCGGCAAAATTCTGAAACGCACGCTGCGCGTCTGGCTCGGCGAAGGGCGCCTGACGGAGGTAACGCCATGAGTTGTTCTGAAAAACCGCTTGCCGGACGGGTGGCTTTGGTCACCGGCGCAGGCGGGCCGATGGGTCAGGCCATTGCAACGCGGTTTGCTGCGGATGGGGCCAGCCTTGCGCTCACCGACATCTCCGGCAACCGGCTTGCCGCCGTGCGTGAGGCGATTGCCGAACAATATCCCGACACGGCCCTGCATGCGGTACGCACCGACGCGCGCCGGCACGAGGAAGTAAACGCGGCGGTTGCCGACTTCAAGGACGCCTTGGGCGCACTCGATATCCTTGTAAACGTCGTCGGCGGGATCCGCGGCGGCGCCTTGATGGAGCCGCTGGTCGGGATGAGTGAGGAGCGTTTCGATTCGACCTTCGAGCTTAACCTCAAGCCGCTGTTCTGGATGGTGAATGCAGTCGCGCCTGATATGGCGCAGACCGGCCGGGGCGCCATCGTCAACGTCTCTTCCGTCACCTATGCCGGCGACGGCGATCAGCCAGAATACGCCGCAGCCAAGGCCGCCGTCGCGTCATTGACGCGCTCGCTCGCCGCTGAACTGGCGCCGGCGGTGCGGGTCAACGCCGTGGTGCCCGGCTTGATCCAAACGTCGGTCATGGACAACGCGCCGCGCGAAATGATCGAGACCTACACGTCGCGCACACTCTTGAAGCGGCTCGGTCGGCCCGAAGACATCGCCGGCGCGGTCTCGTTCCTGATCGGGCCGGATGCCGACTATCTGACCGGCGTGCTCTTGCCGGTGGCCGGAGGGATTGTCGCAATTCTCTAGGCCGCCCGCATGAGCCTGGAACAACGATTTAACCAACGGAGGAGATATAGAATGAACATTGGCAAATGCACCCGCCCGCTCGGGGCGGCGACCCTCATGCTGTTGCTTGCCCAGGCAGGCGCGGCGCAGGAGACCCTGAAACTCGGTATTTCGGCGCCCATGTCGGGCTCGGCTGCCACCTGGGGCCTCGGTATGGAATGGGCGGCCGAGCAAGCGGCTGAACACGTCAACGAAGACGGCGGCGTCACGGTGGACGGCAAGACATACAATTTCGAGGTCGTGACCTACGACAACAAGTACAGCGCCACCGAAGGTGCGCGCAATGCCCAGACGATGTTGAACCGGGATGGCGTCAAATTCATCGCCGGCAGCATCGGCACCGCGCCGGTCCGCGCGATGCAGGCCCTGACCGAACGCAATGGCGTCATCCTGTTCAATACCGCCTGGGGCAAGAGTGTGAAGGGGCCGCAGTTTCGCTATACCTTTACCCAGATGAACACGCCGTTCGAAATTCTGGAGCCGTTCTACAGCTTCATCAAGGAACAGCACCCGGACCTCGAAACCGCGGTTCTCATCAGTCCGAACGATGCCACCGGGCAGGAACTAGAGCCGGTGGCGGTAGAGACCTGGAAGAGCCTCGGGGTCGAGATGTTGGCAAGCGACTGGTACGAACGCGGCACCACCGAGTTCCAGCCGATTGCCACCAAGATCGCATCGCTCGATCCGGGTCTCGTTGATTTCTCGGCCGCGCCGCCGACCGACGTCGGATCGATCCTGAAAGAGCTTGACGTGCTGGGATGGGAAGGCGTGAAGGTCATGACCGCCGGTACCTCTGTCGAAGCCTTGATGGCGGTGGCAGGGGACGCGGCCGAAGGTGCCTATCTCGGCGCATCGGCGGACTTCAGCAGCGACTCGGCGACCGAAGTGCAGAAAAAGCTGAACGCCGGGGCCCGCGAGGCGCTTGGCGAGCCGCTGAATGGTATCACCATTTCGTCCTACGACGCGATCCTGGCACTGCGCGCCGCGATGCAAGAGGCCGACAGCGTCGATCCGGAGAAGATCAAGGACGTGCTTCCTTCGGTGCGCTTTGACTCGTCGTATGGCCCGTCCGGCTTCGGTGGTGCGGATGTCTACGATTATCCGCAGCAGATGCTCATCCCGGTGATCGTCACTCAGGTGGTGGACGGCAAGGCAGTCGAGTTGACGCGGAGCAATCCCGCCGAACTCGAGGCGTTGAGCAACGACTGAAAAGGTCATTGCCGCAGGCGATTGTCGCCGCCTGCGGTGCCACGGATGAGGTGTCATGGAACTGTTTGTCCAACTACTCGCCAATACCCTGCAAATCGGCGCGGTCTATGTGCTGTTCGCCCTCGGGCTGACGCTGATCTTCGGGGTCATGAAGATCGTGAATTTCGCGCATGGTGCCTTTTTCACTGCTGCGGCCCTGATCGTGACATCGATGGTGCCCTTTGCCACCGTCGAGCTTGGGGTACCGCTTTGGGCTGGCTACCTTCTGGCGGCCTTCGCGGCGATCGCTGTCGTCCTCAGTATCGGTGCACTGGTCTACAGTATCGGCTTTCAGCATGTGCTGAAGGATCTCAACGGGTCCTTCATCCTGTCCATCGGACTGCTTCTGATACTCAACGGGGCCTATCTTGCGATCTACGGCGGCGCGCCGCGTTCCGTACCGCAGGTCCTGCCCGGCACCGTCAACGTCTTCGGCGCCACCCTGACGGCACAGCGACTGGCGCTGGTGATTGTCGCCGCCGTGGTGACCGGCGGACTTTATCTTCTCATCGAACGGACGCGGCTCGGGCTTGCCTTGCGCGCCGTGGCGATGGACCAGGAGGCGGCGATGCTACAGGGCATTCCGTATCGTCGTGTCGCTCTATACGGTTTCCTGATCGGCGCCGCGCTTGCCGCCTGTGCCGGCGTTCTGATGGCGCCTATCAACGCCGTGACTCCGGTCAGTGGCGATGAGTTCCTGATCAAGGCTTTCATCATCATAATCATCGGCGGTCTCGGCTCTGTCACCGGCGCCATCATTGGCGGGCTTTTCATCGCAATGGTCGAGAGTGTGGGCGGGTACTTTTTCGACCCGTCGACCGCGACCCTGGCCATGTTCATTCTGGTCATCGGCTTCTTGCTCGTACGTCCCCAGGGAATTCTCGGAAATGTGGAATAAATCGTTCGGGGTATGGGTCTGCGTGGCCCTTGCCATAAGTTCCGTGTTGTTTGCCTTGCTGGCGACGAATGGCTATTACGCCTCGCTTCTCGTCTGGATCCTGACGAATGCGGTGCTCGCCTCGGCCTTGCGTTTCGTGTTGCAGATCGGCGAACTCAATATCGCGACAGCGGCTTTTTTCGGCATCGGCGCTTACACCACGGCGACGACGGCAGTGCTGCTGGGTTGGCCGTTCTGGCTGACGCTTCTGCTTGCGCCGCTGATGGCGGCCGTGCTGAGCGCGCTGTTCGGCTGGGTCACGCTACGCACCAAAGGGCCATACTTCTTGCTGGTCTCGTTCGCGGTGACAGAGGTCATCCGCCTGATATACACGCAAACCAACGTGATCGGGGGCAATTCCGGCCTTGTCGGCATGTTCCCCCCGATGGCGATCGACGCCTATTATCCCGCGCTCGCTATCGCGCTTCTGGCTGCAACGCTGTTCGCCCTCTACGGGTTTGAACGCAGCGATCTCGGTCGGCTGTTCAAGGCGATCGAGAACAACGACGCGATTCCTCGTTCGGTCGGTCTGAATGTTGTCTTCCTGAAGGTCTTGTGCGTCGTAATCGCATCTGCGGCGGTCGGGTTGGCCGGCGGGATCCACGCCTATGCAAACACTGTCATCGCGCCGTCCGACTTCGCCTATTTCGTGGCCGTCCTCGCGCTGGCCTACGTCAAGATCGGCGGCGAGGGTCACCCCTTCGGGCCCATCCTCGGGGCGGCGGTGCTGACCCTCGTGGGCCAATGGGTCGCCGGTATCTCCGCGTGGGAGAACATCTTTTACGGCGCGGTCATCGTGATGACGCTTCGCGTCTTTCCGGGCGGTCTGGTCGGTCTGGCCGAACGCGCGCGCGGACTTGTCACAAGGAGCGCACGATGAACGCGGCGACGAGCACGCCCGCGGGTGGCGACGTGATCCTGCGCGCAGAGCATCTGGAGCGACGCTTTGGCGGCCTGACAGCCGTCAGCGACTTCACCTTCGAACTGCGCCAAGGCGAGATCCTCGGTCTTATCGGCCCGAACGGCGCCGGCAAGAGCACAACCTTCAACCTGATCAGCGGCTTTCTGCGACCGAGCGGTGGCCGTCTCTTTTTGAAGGGGCGCGACGTGACCGGCGCGAGCACCAAGACGATAAGCCGTCTCGGCCTTGTGCGCACTTTTCAGCACCACAGCCTGCTCAGCGAAATGAGCGTTGTCGACAACATCCTCATCGGAACCTTTCACCAGCGGCTTGCGCATGAAAAGCGCATGGAAAAGGTGCGCGAAGTCGCATCGATGACCGGTCTGGCCGACCATCTGCAAATAATTGCCGGCAACCTGCCGCATGGCCTGCAGCGAATGTTGAGCATTGCGATCGCCCTCGCCGCCGAGCCGCAAATCCTGTGCCTCGACGAGCCGCTAACCGGGTTGCAGGGCGCCGAAGTTGGTGCGGCGTTGGAACTCTTCGAGAAACTCCGCACGACGCATGGCCTGACCATCCTGCTTGTCGAGCACAACGTGCGGGCGGTCATGCGCGCCTGCGACCGGGTGATTGTGCTCAACTACGGTCGCCTCCTGGCCGAGGGTTCGCCGGAAGCGGTCAGTCGCGATGAGGCGGTGATTGAGGCTTATTTGGGGCGCGGCCGATGACTGCTGACACCGAAATTCTATCCGTCGACGGGCTGTGCGTCAGCTACCATGGCGTGCCGGCCTTGCTGGATGTTTCGCTCGAAATCGAGCGTGGAGCCATCACGACGATCGTCGGCTCCAACGGCGCAGGCAAGACGACGCTGATGAAGGCAATCGCCGGATTGCTTGTTCCCGACCGCGGAAGCGTTCACCTCTTTGGCCAGGACGTCGGCGGGAGGACGCCGGCCGAGATGGTGCAGGCAGGCGTGACGCTGGTTCCCGAAGGGCGCCGTCTGTTCGGTCAGATGAGCGTGCGCGACAACCTGATGACAGGCGCCTATAGTCGCGACGACCGGTCGGCAATCCCGGCGGATTTCGAAACCGTGCTCGGACACTTTCCCGCGCTGCGCGACCGGCTGAACGCGCCCGCAAGCGACCTCAGCGGGGGGCAGCAGCAGATGCTGGCCGTCGGGCGCGCATTGATGGCATCGCCTCGTCTCGTGCTGCTCGACGAGCCGACGATCGGTCTCGCTCCGGCTGTCGTTAACACCATCTGTGACATCATCGAGACGATTTCTCGCAACGGTGTCGAGGTCCTGCTGGTAGAACAGAACGCGCATATTGCTCTGGAACTCGCCACGCGAGCCTACGTCATGGAGAACGGGCGCATCGTACTCAGCGGCAGCGGAAAAGAGCTAGAGCACAACGATCAGGTGCGCGAGGCCTATCTCGGCCTTTGAGCGAGGCGCTGCTGGAAGCAGCGGCCCGTCGCGCTCGTCTTCGCTGGCGCTTTGGGTCGAAGATTACGCGCGCATAGGAGTGGGCAAAACCTGGTGGTCGACGTGGTAGGTGTCTAACGTCAGCGCCAATGGGGCAGTTTAGGGCGATTTGATAAGAGAGGGTTTCTGGCACATCGTAACCTCTTAGGAGGGGACTGTTGCAATATTTGGCGTGCGCGGACAGTTTGAGGCTTTTGAGGTTGGATATGCCGCGCCCATCACCGTTCAAACATCACCGTTTTCCACGTGATATCATACTTTGCGCTGTGCGCTGGTACCTAAGGTTTCCATTATCCTATCAGGACGTGGTCGATCTTCTGGCTGAGCAAGGCATCACCGTCGACAGGTCGACCGTCTATCGATGGGTTCAAAAGTTCGGGCCTGAACTGACGAAGCGCACAGAGAAACACCTGCGTCGGGCGAGTGTCGATTGGCACGTGGATGAGACATATATCCGCGTAGGCGGCAAATGGCGTTATCTCTGGCGCGCGGTCGATGCCAATGGCCAAATGGTAGATTTTCGTCTGACTGCGCGGCGGGATGCCAAGGCAGCCAGGTCATTTCTCAACAAGGCGATCGAACGCGTGCGGCTGCACCGGCCAGTCACCATCTGCACAGACAAGGCGCACACCTACCGGCGCGTCATTCGGGAAATCAATCATCGGTATGACCCGCATTTCGACGGCATTCGGCATATCGATCGCAAGTGGCGAAACAACCTAATCGAGAGCGATCACGCGGCCATAAAGCGGCTGTTTGGATACCGGCAAAGTTTCCGATCATTGCGAACGGCTAAGGCGACGCTCAGCGGGATCGAGACGATCCGCACTGTCAAACGAGGTCATATCCAACACAAAGAACCTGGCGTCCGAGGCGAAATCAAGTTCATCCGCGAGCTGTTCGAAGCCGCCGCGTGACCCCAGCATCCTGCCGGACCAATGTGCACCGGCGGAATTAATGCAACAGTCCCTTCTTCGGTTGCTTTTTCACTTGTGCAGTCACCCTGTACCGTCCGGTCGGTTAAGTCATTGGGTGAGCTAATGCGCTGCCCCGTATTTGGCAAGCGAGCTCAATCTGAAAAATTGTCTCTGTGGCCGCTACCGTAGAGTCGCAGGAATGCAGCGACCGCTTCGCCCGCATGTTTATCGCGGTGGACTGCTCGTTTCACTGCGAGAAGGCGCGGCATAAGTAGCCCCGAAACGCAAAGGTGTATGAAGTGATCGGACGCGCGCCGGACGTCATCGACATCGAGCGCGCCTTCGCGCGTAAGGCGCTCCAGAATCCGACCGACGAGTTCGCGGGCAGGTTTCGGGCCTGCGCGAAAATAAACCTCACTCACTTCGGGCAGTGCCTCGGAGGCGCCAACGCACGTTCGCAGGAGACGGATGTAGGTGTCGTCCAAGGTGAGGTCGACCATGCGCAGGGCGAGTTCTTCCAACTGGGCGCGCGGCTCCAAAGACGCGATCAAGGGCCGGAGGATTTCGTCCGCAAGCCGACCGCATTCGGATTCAACCACGCTCAGGAACAGTTGCTCCTTGGTCGGGTAATACGAATACATGGTTGCCTTCGACACTTTTCCTTCAGCGGCAATCGCATCGACCGTGGCTCCTTCGTAACCGCATCGGAAGAAAACCTCGCGCGCACCAACCATGACGTCGGCCATTTTTCTCTCGGGCATCTCGTTCTCCTTGTCAGGCGCAGGACCGTAAGATTTCGAATCTTTACTGTACAGTCTATTCGGTAAAGTAAATTTGATTTGGCTTAGCAGCAAACCGCAGTGGTTTCAGTGGCATTGCCAAGTTGTTCAGTCCTGTTGAGTTGGCTATAGGGTGGCGCATGAAAATACGGGGCACAATGCTACGCCTTAAGGGCTTTCGTCACCCCCGTGAGATCATCGATTACGCGGTCTGGGGGTGCCATTGGTTCGCGCCTAGCACGGCGGATGTCGAGGATCTGCTTGCCGAGCGTGGCGTGATTGTAAGCCGCGAAACGATCCGTCTCTGGGTCAATCGTCTTGGGGCGCATTTTGCTGGCTGCATCCGCCGCGACCGGCCACAGCCGAACGACAATTGGCACCTCTATGAGGTTGTGGTTCCGATCAATAGCGGGAGTGGAAAGAATTGGCACATCGCGATGCCGTCTGGGGAGGGCGGCAACCACCCCATCTGGAAGGCGCGAAGTTTGTCTGGCCCAAGGCGCAGGACGGCGTGATGAAGATGTCGCCTGCGCAGTTCTCGGCGCTGTTCGAAGGTCTCGATTGGCGGCTTGTCCGTCCCGAACGTGTGCGGCGACCGGAACTGGCCGGGTAACTGCGGCAGAGTGACTCGGCGATGATTTGTCGGTGGTGGGGATCCCGCCCATGTGCTTGATCGCAGCCATGACCGACACCGCCCTGGCCGAAGAGAATGCGCTTCTGAAGGCCCGCCTCGCCGAGACCGAGGCGGCACTGGCAGATGCGGTCGAGTCCCAGAAACGGCTGGAAAGCATTGTCAGCGAGTTGCGGCGGGAGAAGTTCGGGCGGAAATCCGAAAAGCTCGATCCGGAGCAGTTCAACCTGCCGCTCGAAGATGTCGAACTGGCGCAGGGCGTGCTGGACGCGGCGCAGGAGAAGGTGCGGCGCGCGCTGAAGGGGCAAGGTGCTGCCGAGAGCGGCGCGCCGAACCGCAACCGCGGGCATCTCCCGAAGCATCTGCCCCGGGTCGAACGGATCATCGAACCGGAGACCACGATGTGTCCGTGCGGTTGCGGTGAGATGGCCAAGATTGGCGAGGATGTCTCCGAGCGGCTGGACGTGGTGCCAGCCCAGCTCCGCGTGCTGGTTACCCGGCGCCCCAGATATGCCTGCCGGCGTTGCTCCGGCGCGGTGGTGCAAGCGCATGCCCCGGAACATGTCGTGCCCGGCGGGCTGCCTACCGAGGCGCTGATCGCGCAGGTCATGGTGGCCAAGTTCGGCGACCACCTTCCATTCTACCGCCAGGCCGAAATCTATACCCGGCAGGGGATCACCCTGGACCGGGCGACGCTCGGCAACTGGGTCGGGCGCGCCTGCTTCCACCTGCGCCCGATCGCCGATCACCTGCAGGAGCGGCTGAAGGTCGCGGATCGGGTGTTCATGGTTGAGACCCGGGCCCCGGTGCTGGATCCTGGACGACGAAAAACGAAAACCGGCTACTTTTGGGCCATTGTCGCCGATGACCGGGGTCACGGCGGTGCCGGCCCTCCCGTGGTGATGTTCCACTACGCGCCCGGCCGCGGCGCCGTGCATGCGCTTCGCTTCCTCGAGGGCTATCGCGGGCGCTTCGTGCAATGCGACGGTTATGAAGCCTATGACAAGCTCACCAAGGTCGACCGGCCTGTGGGCCCATGGACCCTCGTCCATTGCTGGACCCATGCGCGTCGGCGGTTCGTGAAACGCCTGGAAAAGGACGCCTCACCGATTGCCGAGGAAGCCCTGCGCCAGATCGCCGAGCTCTATGCCATCGAGAAATCCGTGCGCGGGCTGGGTCCCGAAGCACGGCTTGCCGCCCGGCGCGAACTCTCCGCACCGATCATTGCCGCCTTCCGCCCTTGGCTCGAGGCGCAGCTGTCGCGCATCCCGCGTTCGTCAAAGCTGGCCGAGGACATCCGCTACACCCTGGCGCGCTGGCCCGGCCTGACGCGCTTCCTTAAAGACGGCCGTCTGGAGCTGGACACCAACCCGGTCGAGAACCAGATCAGGAAAATTGCCGTTGGTTGGTCATTGTGCACCCCCTTCGTAAGCGCTTGTAAACATTGAAAGCTGCTCGTCACACTCGTCGCGACACGGGCGTCTTTTTCGTGAAAGGGCGGCTTTGACGTTATCCGAATGCAGGTCGGTTGTCCGTATTTGGTACGGTGCGCCATCGACCACCTGATTTGCGGGCAGAATACCGTCCTTTATCAGCTTGCGGATGACGTGATTGGTGACACCAAGCTCTTTCGCCGCCTCGGTCATGGTGCGCCACGGGCCATCCTTGTCGGCAGACAGGTATCCGTGAATATCATTTACACGCCGGATGGATGAAACACGTTTCGCATTCCATGTCTTGCCCTGACCGGTCGGCATGCCCATGCGGTTGAGACAGGCTGCGATCGCCTCATCGGACCAGCGTCCCGCCATCTCGCGGATGATCCCCAAAGCTTCTTCACTGGTGCGGGCATTGTGTTCTCCGGACTTCGGCTTTTTAACGCGCAATTCCGTATGGTTAGTGTCCGAGCACGTGGTGTAATTTCACCGGCACGATCGGTGTAATTCTGGTGGCCATCGAGGTGTATGGTCGAGGTGGAGTTTCGCAGCTTCAACCACGAACCACACGGAGACCCCGATGACCAAGACCAACATGGACCTTTCCGAGCTTCTGCAAAAGCACGATCAGGGCGATTTTCTGCGCGCCGTCGCCGAGGCCGTTCTTCAACTTCTCATGGAGACCGATGTCGAGGGACTGATCAGCGCCGGCCGGCATGAGCGGGCAGAGGGCCGCACGACCTGGCGCAACGGGTATCGAGAACGCGCGCTCGACACCCGCCTTGGCACGCTGAACCTGAAGGTGCCCAAGTTGCGGCAGGGCAGCTATTTCCCCGGCTTCCTGGAGGCGCGCAAGACCTCCGAGAAGGCGCTGGTTGCCGTGATCCAGGAAGCCTGGATCGGCGGCGTCTCCACCCGTCGTGTCGACGAGCTGGCGCAGGCGATGGGGCTCTCCGGCATCTCCAAGAGCACGGTCTCCAAGCTCTGCAAGGATATCGACGAGCGGGTGAACGATTTCCTGAACCGTCCGCTCACCGGCGACTGGCCCTATGTCTGGCTCGACGCCACCTACCTCAAGGTGCGTCGGGGCGGACGGATCGTCTCGGTGGCCGCCATCCGCCAGGCCTTCGACCAGCCCGACCGCACACAGGCCGGGCAGATGTGGCGCCACGTGGCCGATCAGCTCCGGACGCGCTGGCCCACACTCGCCGAGCTGATGGACGCCAGCGAGCACGACGTGCTGGCCTACATGGCATTTCCCCGCCAGCACCGCACCAAACTGCATTCCACAAATCCGATCGAGCGCCTCAACAAGGAGGTCAAGCGCCGCGCCGACGTCGTCGGGATCTTTCCCAACGAGGACTCCATCACCCGCCTGATCGGCGCCGTGCTGTTCGAGCAGAACGACGTGTATGGACCACCTCTTCTTTGCAAGGGATTTATTCGATCGTGGCGATACCGGTGCTTGCAGTCGTGTATCCGGCCTGTTGGTGCGGCGTCACCGCCGCTGGCCTTGATGGTTTCCGCGGTTCGACGACCAGACAAATGGACGAGCTCACGTCGGCTCACATCATTTCATGGGCCTTTGCCGAACCCCGGTTGCCCGGGTCTGCCATCATCGTTTGCTTCCCTCGCAAGCCGACGTCGCGGCTTGCGCGACGCCGATCTCTATCAGGCGGCGGTTACGAATACGGCGGGCTGCCGATACGTCTCCTCCCGTCGGATCATCGCCCAAAGTGCGCGAGCCGTCTTGTGTGCAACGGCCACTGCCGCAACGTTAACCGGGCGTCGGCCAATCAACGCCTGAAGCCACGGGCGTGGCTTTACTCCACGCCGGAAGCTGGTGCCGACCATCGCTCTTGCGCCATGGATCAATAGCGTTCGCAGATAACGATCCCCGCCCTTGCTGATCCGTCCGGTGTGTTCTCGACTTCCGCTCGCCGACATTCGCGGTGTAAGACCCAGCCAAGCGGCAAAGTGGCGTGCCGACACGAACTGGGAGGCATCTCCAACCGCAGCGATCAGAGCCGTCGCCGTCAGTGGGCCGACGCCCGGTGCCGTGGCGAGTCGTTGACTCGCCTCGCTTGCCTTGTGCCAGGCGAGGATCTCTTGGTCGACGGCATCGAGCTTCGCCGTCAGTGCATCAAGATGCTCGAACAACGCATCGAGCGCCGCCCGAGCTTCCCGCGGCAGAACCTCTTCGTTGGCAGCCTCCATGTCCCCCCGGAGGGCGCCAACACGACAGATGCCTTTAGCAGCGACAATCCCGAACTCACTGAGAAGCCCCCGTGCCGCATTCACGCTGGCCGTCCGTTGCCGCAAGAGGAGCGATCGCACACGGTGCAATGTCAGCAGCCCTTGGCTTTCCCGGGATTTGATCGGAACAAACCGTATGTTCGGACGGCCGACAGCTTCGCAAATCGCCTCCGCATCTGCCGCATCCGTCTTGTTCCGCTTCACATAAGGCTTCACGTATTGCGGAGGAACTAGCCGAGCGTCGTGGCCCAATTCGACCAGTTCGCGCGCCCAGTGGTGTGCGCTCGAGCATGCCTCCATGCCGACCAGACAGGGCGGTAACGCTTCGAAGAAGGCCAGTAGGCCATGACGCCGAATGCGCCGCTTGAGAACGAGATGTCCGGCGGCATCGACGCCGTGGATCTGGAAAACCGATTTTGCGAGATCGAGACCGATAGTGGTAACAGACATGGCTGGCTCCTAATTTGATTGCGCCGACCAGCCTACATCGCAACGATGTCGAAGAGGTGGTCCATGCCATCAAATGGCAGACCCAGAAGCGCTACATGCAGGTCGAGGCCTTCGCACAGATCGATGAAGAGGAGACAGACCCCATTCTCAGCACAACAACACAAGCCGCCTGATCATGACCTCGGGCCACCAAATTTACACCACCTTGACGGACGTGACCTCCGTATGCCGGCCGCCTTTCCAATGAACGACCAGAACGATTTCCCCTGTATCGTCATCGATATCCGCCGCGATGTCTTCGATCAGTGTTCTGATCAATCGTTGCTTGTCGCGCATGGATGTTGCTGGAGCTGTCCAGGCGGTCTCAAGGTCCTGCGCCAGCCCTTCAAGGCGCGTGACATCTACCTTCGGTACTGCTGCAATATCTGTATCGAGACGCTGCTCAAAACTGCGAACGCGTACCAAGGCTTTTTCCCACCGTTTCTCCAGTTCTGATGCGATAAGGCGGTTATCAGGGTCACATGCGGCATAGCGTCGTTCCGCCAAGGACGCCTCGTATCTGGCTTGCTGCAACTCCATCTCGAGCACCAACCGCTTGTCTTCGACCGCTTGGTTCAACATTGCACGTGCCTCGATGGCAGCATCGATGGCAAATGGCGCGACAGCCTCGAGAACAGCGTCTGCAATGAGCTTGTCAGGGCGGAACCCACCGAAGGTGATGCAGCGTTTCTGTCCGAGAAGAAGGTTTGGATTGTCACAGCGGTAGACGGGGCGTGGCGTGCGCCCTGTATAGACCACATGCAACCGCCGCCCGCATCTCGCACAGCAGAGGAGACCGGCAAGAAGCGCACCGCCGCCGCGACCGGATTTGACCCCGCCAGCACGTCCGAAAGCGTTCTTGGCCAGTTGCGCCTGATTGCGTTCATATTCCTCCCAATCGATATAGCCGACATGGTGATCCCTGATCACAACATCCCAATCTTCAGGGGACTTGCGGTTCTTGTAGGTGACATGCGCACGGCCGTCCCGGATTTTTGCTTGCCGCCCGGTCTTACCATAGGCGTAGACCCCGGCATAAAACATGTTCTTCAAGACGCTGATCACGTTGCGGTAGCGAATGGGCTGCCATTCGAAACTTGTCAGTCGAATGCCATCGGAGGGTCGAGGAAAGTGAATGGCCTCGCTCGACATGGCCAGAAGAACCTGCCGGGCGCTTCCAAGCTCACGAAACCGGTGGAAAATCTGACGGATGACCTCCTGGATGCGGAGATCGGGATCGAACATCACACCGGCGTCGCGATCCCACAGGTAGCCGATCGGTGGCGTGTACCGCAGTTCGCCTCGGCGCGTTTTGGCCCTTGCCGCTTCAACCATGCGCGTGCGCAGGACGCCAAGCTCGAACTCGCTGATGCTGCCCTTCATACCAAGAAGCAGCCGGTCATTCGGATGGCGCGGGTCATAGACGCCGTCATGGTCAACGACACGCGCATCTACCAAGCCACAAAGCTCTAGCATGTTATGCCAGTCCCGCCCATTGCGGGCCAAGCGCGACACTTCCAGGCAGAATACAGCGCCAACTGACCCCGAACACAGCATGGCGACAAGCCGCTCGAAGCCAGGACGAGCCTGGCAGCCGCTGGCCGATACACCAAGATCGTCGTCGATGACATCAATCCCGGCAAAGCCAAACCCGCGGGCCATCTCGACAAGATCGTATTGTCGGCGTTGGCTCTCGAGGTTTGTCATGACCTGGCTCTGCGTCGACTGACGCACATAAATGACCGCCTGACGCTTGAGCAGTTCGGACGGAAACGTGAGGGTCATCTCATTCATCGGGGCGCCCTCCCGGATCGGATTTTGCTGCTGCGAGGAGCATTTGCGCCAGTGCCGTCACGATCGACCGGTATTCTGGTTCCGTCAGCAAGGGCGCCGGTGCCAACGGCAATGGCAACTGGGTTGGTGTCGGGGATCTGTGATACGTCATTCGGGGCCTCCATGGGTGAGTCGTCACCCTTGAACCCTCGCCGGAAACCGAGGTGCTGGAGAACCGAATAAAGATCGAAAAGCGCCTCAGTGGACACCACTGGTTCGCCAAGATCGAAACCCTGACATACAGAAGCATCCAGAATCCAGGCGGGTGCAAGGATCGCGATACCTGGATCGCGCTCGAGACCTACGTGTTGGCCATCACCGCGAATGAAGGTCTGGAAAACTCTTACATCAGCGCCAAAATAGGCATGCCATCGATAATGGACACGATAAACCTGCCCGACATGGGCAGAATGAACGGGAACTGACTCTGACCCGGAAAAACGCCCTCTTCGCCGGGCACGAGGTCGGTGCAGAGAACTGGGCATTGCTCGCAAGCCTGATCGCGAACTGCAAGATGTGCGACGTCGATCCGGTCAGCTACCTCTCCGACACGCTGCGCGCGTTGCTTGACGGTCATCCCAGAAGCCGCATCGACGATCTCATGCTCTGGAACTTCGCGGCCGCGTCAAGCCGCGCCGCGTAGGGGATCGCCGAGGCGCTTACGCTTGTTCGTGTTGTACATGATGCGCAAAACATCCACCGCACGAAGAAGGCTGGCAGCGCTGGCCGCGCCTTTGAAGTCGAAGCACTTTATTATCAGGGGCGCAAACTGACGGGCCGTCTGATACTTTCCGATGAGTTCGGAGTATTTGTCGGGCTTTCCGTCTCCTAGGGCGGTTTCAATTGCGGATGTCGCACTCTCGATCTCCCCCCAATTGGCCGTGTCCAGCATCCCGTTGAGATGACCGGTTTGCAGGCGGGCCGTCAGTGCCTCACGGCAGAAGGCTTTGAGAGACTGCAAGGGACGGATGATATTTATCAAGAGTGTGGACGCCTTGTCAGAGCTTTGTTGTTCCGCCTTTCGAAAGCTGCGCCCCAGCAATTTGTCGAACATATCCAGTGCAAGATCGGTGAGTTGCTCTTCAAGCCGCAAGCAGGCGGCGGACAAAACCGCCCACAACCGTGGCACGGCCATACGGCGCAGGTTTTGCACCGTGATCCGCAAGCCTTCACCGGCCAGACTGTCGAGTGCCGATGTCGAGATGTTCTGACGCAAACTGGCGGGCAGGCCGATCGCTCGAACCACCATCAGGCGATCCAGAACAGCCTTGATGGATTTGGCCGAGGCTGATTTGGGTGCCGCCTTCAACCAACTCAGCGTCGACACCTCGCCCGATTCAGGGGGCGCAATCAAAGCGCGCAGAGCATTGTGGTGGTCCGGATGCAAGTCCTGGATCAGAGCAGAAATCCTGACATTTTCCGCGCGTTGGATTGCGTGCCTGTCAATCAGTTCAACGGTCCGGCGGGCCGGGACCAGGATACGCCGGCGCCTCAGTTCTTCAGTCAACGAGATCGCCAAAGGCTCGGGTCGCGGGTCTTCTCCGGCAGATGGTGTCAGCCAATGAACAAGCTCCCGCACAAGGGATCCTGAGAAGGCCTGATATCCGAACCGACCCATGATTTGCCCGATATGTTCGCGTCGCGTCTGCGGGCGTCGATCATAGACCGCGAGATCGGAGACGCTGGCATCAACCTGATCTGCAAGGAAAGCCAGCATAACGTCGTTGGGCTGCTCTCCAACCTCGCGAACCCGCCCGGGATGACGCAGGTAAGCCAATGACACGGCGTAGCCCAAACGCGTCGCAGCGGTTCGCTTTCTGGCGACAGCCTCGATCTCATCTGGGGTGAGCGTGCAATGCATCGCAACTTCCCGATCCTCCGAGGGCGGCGCCATCAGCCGAGACCAGAAACTTGCCGTCAATATTTGTCGCCGTGCCATGAAATACCCTTCTCACATGCATGTCCGTGAAACGCTCGTTTGGCGGAATCTCCTACTCCGTCCGTCAATATGGCTTGACAACGGGAAAACGGACAAGTTGATTTAAGGACAGGAAAACGGACAAGGCTATCTTCATGGCGCTGATTGGATATGCGCGGGTCTCGACCACTGAACAAAAGTTGGAAACACAGGTTGATGCGCTCAAAGCCGCGGGCTGCGAAACCGTATTTGAGGATGTCATCTCCGGCGCCAAAGCCGAACGTCCGGGCTTGAATGATGCCTTGGCCTTTCTGCGCAGGGACGACGCGCTTGTAGTCTGGAAACTCGACCGCCTTGGCCGGTCCATGACGCACCTGGTGGAGACAGTGGCCGATCTCGGAAACCGCGGCATTGGCTTCAGATCCCTGACCGAAGGCGTGGATACGACCACCACCGGCGGCACTTTGGTGTTCCATCTGTTCGGCGCGCTTGCGCAGTTTGAGCGCGACCTCATCATCGAGCGCACACAGGCCGGTCTAAAAGCCGCCGCAACGCGCGGTCGAAAAGGAGGGCGTAAACCTGTCGTCACATCCAAAAAACTGGAGCAGGCAAGAGCCTATATCAGTGACGGATTGACCGTACGAGAAGCCGCCGCGCGCCTCAAAATCAGCAAAACCAGCCTCTATAACGCCCTCAGAGACCAGAAATCCGACTGAGAACGTAGATGTTCCCCTAAAGTTCGCGCGAACCGGACAATAATGTCACTTTTATGCAGTGACCCCATGTGGTAGCGCCGGGCGATCTGCTGATGGAGATTACCGGCGACGCGACGTCGATCCTGTCAGGCGAACGGGTCGCGCTGAACTTTGCCGGGCGCATGTCCGGCATCGCCACGCTGACCGCCGCTTTCGTCTCGGAAACGCGAGGTACTGACACCCGCGTGACCTGCACCCGCAAGACCACGCCAGGGCTTCGGATCGTCGAAAAGCAGGCCGTGCTGCATGGCGGCGGGTTCAACCACCGCTTCGGCCTGTCGGACGCAATCCTGATCAAGGACAACCACATCGCAGCCGCCGGAGGCATCCGTCCAGTGCTGCAATCGGTCAAAGAGCGGGCCTCTCACTTAATCCGCTGCGAGATCGAGGTCGACCGGCTGGATCAGCTGTCCGAGGTTCTGGACGAAGGTGGGGCGGATGTTGTGCTGCTGGACAATATGGACACGCAATCCCTTGTGAAAGCGGTGGAAATGACCGCCGGACGCGTGGTGCTCGAGGCTTCGGGCAACATGAAACTGGACCACATTGCCGAAGTCGCGGCGACGGGCGTCGGCTATATTTCGTCCGGGGCGCTGACTCATTCGGCGCGAGTTCTGGACCTCGGGCTGGACTTCTGAATCAGCAATCCCTCGCGCACGGATACGCCATTTTTTGCATATTAAAACGCAATAATATTACGCTGCACTTGCGAAAAGACGCCCAAGCGGGTATCCCCTCGCAAGCCTGTCTCTGGAGGATCGACATGAGCCAATCCGCCCCGCAACGCAGCCTCACCGCGTCGGACATCCGCGCGCGCAAGGGTGCCGATCCGCTGGTCTGCCTGACGGCCTATACGACCCCCGTGGCACAGCTGGCGGATCCGGAATGCGATCTGGTCCTTGTCGGCGACAGTGTCGGCATGGTGTTGCACGGGTTGCCCTCGACCCTTGATGTCACGATGGAGATGATGGTCATGCACGGTCGCGCCGTCGCCCGCGGACTGAGCCGCGCGCTGATGGTCGTCGACATGCCCTTCGGTAGCTACGAGGAAAGCCCGGCGCAGGCCTTCCGCAGCGCGGCCAGACTGATGGCTGAAACCGGGGCCGGCGCGGTCAAGCTGGAAGGCGGGGCACATATGGAAGAGACGATCCGCTTCATCGTCGATCGTGGCATACCCGTCATGGCCCATATCGGGCTGACGCCCCAGGCGGTGAACGCGCTTGGCGGTTACAGGGTGCAGGGGCGCGGCGCGGATGCGGACCGGATCGCGCAGGACGCCCGCGCGGTGACCCGCGCCGGGGCTTTCGCGGTCGTGCTGGAGAAGATGCCCGCTGCGCTGGCCGATCAGATCACTGCGGACATCGACATCCCCACGGTCGGCATCGGGGCATCAGTGCGCTGTGACGGGCAGATCTTGGTGATCGACGACATGCTGGGGCTGTTCGACGCCTTCAAACCGAAGTTCGTCAAACGCTATGGCGATCTGGCCAGCGACGCGCGCACCGCCATCGGCACCTATGCCGAAGAGGTCCGCACCCGCAGCTTCCCCGCCGCCGAACATGTCTTTTCCCAGGAGGAACCAAGCACATGAAGATCATCCGCACCAAGGCCGAACTGCGCAACCTGACCGACAGCTGGCGCCGCGCCGGTGAAAGCATCGGCGTCGTGCCGACCATGGGTGCGCTGCATGCTGGCCACCTCAGCCTGGTGGAACGCGCCTGCGCCGACAATGACCGGGTGATCGTGACGCTGTTCGTGAACCCCAAGCAGTTCAACAACCCCGAGGATCTGGCAAAATATCCCCGGACCGAACATAGCGATGCCGAAAAGCTGACGCCTTATGGCGTGGACGTCCTCTATGTGCCCGACGGCAGCCAGATGTACCCCGAGGGCTTCGCCACGACGATTTCGGTGACCGGTGTCAGCGAAGGGCTGTGCGGCGGAGCACGGCCGGGGCATTTCGACGGGGTGGCCACAGTGGTGACCAAGCTTTTCCTGCAGTGCGACGCCGACCGGGCGTATTTCGGTGAAAAGGATTACCAGCAGCTCCAGGTGGTGATCCGACTGGCCAAGGATCTGGACCTGAAAACCCAGATTGTCGGCTGCCCCACCATCCGCGAGGAAGACGGCCTCGCCATGTCCTCGCGCAACCTCCGGCTCACCGCGGGGCCGCGCGAAACGGCGCCGGTGATCGCCCAGGTTCTTGAAGACGCTGCGCGTGCCATCGCCCGGGGCGGACACGTCACGCAGATCCTCTACGAGGCCAGGGAGGCCCTGCTCTCTGCCGGGTTCGACACCGTCGATTACCTCGAACTGCGCAGCGATCCCGACCTGCAGCTGATGACCAGGGCAGACCGCGCCAGCCGCCTCTTCCTGGCGGCCTGGATCGACGGAGTGCGCCTGATCGACAATGTCTCCGTTGCGGGCCTCACGGACGTCGGAATTTCGGAAAACCAAACGCTTGCACCGGCCTGAGCCAAACCGCCGCCTCTCAGCCCTTCGCCCGCAGGCCGGATCGTGCGAGGGCGGCGATCAGGTCCGTCCTCGTGACGATGCCGACGATCCAGCCCTTTTCAAGGACTGGCGCCGCATCGACGTCACCATCAGCTATCATCGGCAGAAGTACCCCAACCGGAGTCGTTGGTACCGCCCGGGTGCCGGCGACGCTCATGATATCCACGGCACGGACCGGTTGCGTGCGGTCCCGGTCAATCAGGCGCCGAAAAGCCGCAAGGTAGCCGCGGTCGAGCCGAAGCGCGTCCTCTCGCGCGCGGTCGATCACCTGCAGGAGGGTCGGTGATCCCATTCTCCCGGCGTGAATCGTAATAGGGTCGGCACATGCGCGTGAAAATCGATGTCTCAGAAGAGGAACTGGATGGTGACTATGGCGCGGTTCCTGGGCTCATCATTACCTGTACCCGGTGTCGGCACTCCGTGGAGGTGTTCGGCACCGAAAAAAATTCGGTGAAACGCGGAGCGGTCATGCTTCGGGAGGAATGCCCTTTTGATGAGGACAACTTCTACTCGGCATAGATCAAGAAGGGCTATTCGAGTAGACTTTGCGCCGCTACCGCCCTCGAGCGAACTTGGGGGTCCAGCTCTCAATCAATGAGGCTTCTTCTTCGTAGGCTTCGTCATCAGGGTCGTCGGCAAGTTCTTCGCTGGAAAGGACGGTAAGGGTGAAGCCGTAAGCGCCGAGACCGATGACTTCTTCATCCAACGCAAGCCGTCGCCCGCAAGAGAACCATTCAGCAAGACTGGTCTGACCACATATCGAGCGCGCGGACCGGATGTTTTGCGTATCAGCGTTGAACCGCAGGGTATGGGTTCGTGGCAGCGGAGTACCCTTTTTGAGGAATGTGAGCTTATCGAGCTTTTTGAAGCTTTCAGACAAGAACGCATATGCGACCTTGTCGCCGGAACTGACGACGACCGCCATCGGGATTGCCAGCCTTGAGCGTGCAGTAAGCCGTGCCATTGAGCACGATGTTCACAATCGTATTCCAGCCGTTCGGCGAAATATCCTCGGCGCGGGCCAAGAAATTGCCCGCAGCGTTGTTGATCAGCACGTCAATGCCGCCTTCTTTGGCAATCACGTTGTCCATTTGTCTGGACACTAGGTCGGGATCTCGGATGTCCATTGGACAAACCACGGCACGACCACCGGCTTCAGCGATTTCATCCGCGACCTTTTGCAAAAGTTCCTCGCGACGTCCGGCAAGGATTGGGGTGCCGCCGAGTTCCGCCACCCGCAGGGCAAAATCACGACCAATCCCTGTTCCGGCACCCGTTATGAAGACGCGTTTCCGATCAAATGTACCTTTTGCGAGCATAGATGGCCTCTTTGCTTGAGCTTTGTTAAAAAGCCAAAAATTCGGAAAATTCAGCGAAGATATCCGCGGGGATCGACTATTTCTCGCAACAAGCGAAGTTCATCTCGCGTCGGCGGTTTGGACATGTGGACATTCCGGTTTGCACCGAGTTCAAAACCCGTATTTTCAACCACTTCTTCAACCGAGCTGTGGGGATGAACCGAATGGATTCGCATGCGCAGTGTATCAGGATCAAAATCCAGAACAGCCAATGGTGAGACACAGAGATGCGGACCACCATTCATTCCAGCTGCGGCGAAACTTTCGGGGCCATCTAGATACCCAGGCGATGTGATGAAATCCACGCGTTCCACGAAATTCCGGCGGGAGTGAACCGTCGGGCAGATATAGAACCGCTTTGACTGCCCCGCATATGAAATATTCGCGGCACCAGGCCCGCGCATTTTCGGCTCGTGAAGCGTGCCCCCGATGTGGTGAAGATTGATATTGCCGTGAGCATCAATCTGCAAACCGTTGTGAAAGAAGAAGTCCAGACCGCGATGGGAATGCCCAAAAAGCTCCAGAAATGTCTCGGCCGCTTCGCAGGCGCCCAAGGCCCGGTCATCCAACATCGACGGCCAGAGTTGCGTGGGGTTCGGGTTGACGAACATTTCCCCCGCGATTTGTAGGTCGGGCGCGTGAGTTAGCCGTGCCAACAATATCGCCGCCATCGGGATCGCCGCCGCAGCGCCAGCGGCGCCCAGTTCGCCGTTCTTCAGTTCACGCGACAACAGAACCGCCTGAAGTTCCTGAATGGAATAATCGCTCATAGGTTTCTGGCCTCTTCTTCCAATGCGGGCAGACGGGTATCAGGGAGGCGCGAAAGGTAGTCCCGCTGCGATGCGCAGCCTGACACATCTTGCTCAAGAAACATGCGCAGCCCCTCCGGCGCGCCCTTGCGGGCAGCTTCCGCCAGGTCGGCATAGGCGTCGATATAGGCCTCATCGATGCTGTAATGCGGGAAACTGCCGCTGGGATGGGCCGCGTAGGGCAGTTCCACGATGGCATCGACATAGATGTTGGGCACCGAGGTTTCACGAGGCCGCGACAGGATATCATCGGGTGCCACGATACGGTCCACGCTGGCAATCACGAAATCCGAGGCCCGCGCGATCATCTGGTCGGCATAGGTCATCGTACTCAGATGCCGCAAATTGCCGTAGACATCGCCTTCCTGCGCATGGATCAGCGCCAGTTTGGGGCGCAGGGCCCGTGTCGCGAAAAGCGTCTCACCGGTAAAGGGGCAGGTGATATGCGCCACCAGCGGGTTGTGCTTTGGCACATCCGATCCTTTCCAGGCGGCGACCGGCTGAAACGGCACCCCGTTGGCCGAGGCCAGGTAGCCGCCAACCACTGAAAGCGCGTCGACGCAATGGGCGCGGATCCGCCCCTCTTCCACCGCATGACGGAAGCTTGGGCACATGCGCTCTTCCAGTGTCACGGCGGGGCAGTAGGTTTCGGCGACACAACCGGTTGCGATCAGAAGGTCGACATCAAAGCCGGATCCAGGCGACGAGCTGACCTTGAGGTCTTTGAAGTCCGCCTTGATGACTTCACGCACCAGCGCTGTCGGGCGCCCCTGTTTGAACAGTCCGCCAATCGCCAGAAGATCGCCATCGCTCAACTGCGCACGCAGGCATGCGCCTATCTCATTTTCAGCGATTTGTTTGGTATAACGTTCAGACATCCTTTCCCCCCGCCGAGAACACAGTTGCGTCGAAAATCCACGCGCCCTGTCCGGCGGCGCCGACGCCCACCGGGTTAATTTCTAGCCCAGCGAAATCCGCCGAAAGCTTGCCGCCAAGGTCAGCCAGCTTTTCGATCAGGCCAGTCAGGGCTTCGATATCAAGCGCTGCTTTGCCCCGCGCGCCGCGCAGGATTTTGCCGATCTTGCAATCATCGATCATGTTGGTGATTTCGCCCCGCGCCAGGGGCAGAAGACGGGTGGTGACGTCCTTGAACACCTCGGTATAGATGCCGCCGCTACCAAGGGTCAGGCTAGGGCCGAATTCCCGGTCATAGCTGACCGAAACAAAAACCTCTGCCTCGGCCCGAAGCGTTTCGGCAAGGATGAACCCCCTAAGGTCCAGCCTGTGCGCCCCGGCGCTGCGCTGCATCTCGTCCAGCACGGCGGTCAAGGCGGGTTCATCTGCCACGCCTACTGCAACGAGGCCGTATTCCGATTTATGCACGACCCCTTCGGCGATCCCCTTGACGGTGACCGGATAGCCCACGACCCTTGCCTGCGCCAGGGCGGTGTCTCGGTTACTTGCGATGACGAAGGTCTCTTTCGTGAATGGAATGCCCAGATCCTGCAACCGCTTTTTGCTGCTGGCCTCATCAAGGCTGTGCAGGCCGCTCTGTCCCAGCTGAGGATAGGACAACGGCAGCGGCCCGGCGTCGAGGATCGAACTGGGCCGGTCCTGACACTTGAGATACGCCGCCTTGCCGTTCAGCGCCGCGACAGCGGTGTCGATGCGGGTGAACACGGTTTTCCCGGCTACGCGAAGGTCACGCAGCGCTTCGGCATTGTAGATATCAGAAGGCCAGAGTGCGACGATGGGTTTGCCGGTTTCCGCCTCGACACGGCTGATCGCATCAACACTGTCCTGTGCCCAGGTCGGAACAACGGGGGTATTGGCAACGGCCACGGCTTCAAACGCGGGATCGGAAGCAAATGAACCAAGGCATTGCGAAAAGCCGCCCTGTTCTCGGAACGGGCTGCCGCCAACATCCACCGGATTCTTTGGCTTAAGAAAATCAGGTAGATATTGCTGCAATTGCTGAGAGACAGCTGCACCGGGGTTGGGCAGGTCCACGTCCCCGGCATGCGCCAAGGCATCCGCAAGGCAGCCTCCAAGACCGCCCGAAACCGTCAGAACCCCAACCGAGCGGCCGCCACCGGCATGGGCAAGATAATGGGCGACCGGAAGCAGGTCTTCGATATTCTTGACATCCGTAAGCCCCAGTTGTCGCGCGGCGGCCTCATAGGTGCTGCGCGCGCCCAGCAGCGCGCCGGTATGGCCCGCAGCGGCAGCGGCGCCCGTGTCCGAACGACCCGCTTTGTAGATCGCAATCGGCTTGCCCGATGCAAAGGCACGGCGGGCGGCGGCGACAATGCGCTTGGGGTGGCGGAACGCCTCGACATAAAGGGCAATGCTGCGCGTTTCGGGATCATCGATCAGGAAATCCACGCAATCGGCAATATCGGTGACCGCCTCGTTGCCGGTGGAGATCAGATAACTCATGCCAATCTGGTCGCGCTCGGCAACATCCATCAGCAGGCTGCCCAGGGCGCCGCTTTGCACGACAACGCCAATATCGCCCCTGGGGGCGCTGTGGGTTGCAAGGCGACTGGTGGAGCTGAGCGCGGTATCCCGGCCGAAATTGATCAGGCCGGTGGTGTTCGGCCCCAGCATCACGGCACCATGATCGCGCAGCATCCCGACGAGGCGCTCTTGCAGAGCGGCGCCTTCGGCCCCGGCTTCTGAGAAACCCGCGCTGATCGTGACGAAGGCCCGGATGCCCATGTCCAGCGCCTGCTGAACCGTGTCGGGCACCTGCGCGGCAGGGATCGACAGGACCACGCATTCGGGTGCCGTCGGGAGATCCGCCAGAGATGTCACCGAGGTTATGCCATGCAAGGTGATCGGTGAGCGGGTGACCATGTCGATTCGGCCCCTGAAGCCGTGTTTGACAAGATGTTCCAAAACGGCGCGCCCGCCCACTTGAAACGTTGTGTCCTTGCCCGACACCCCGACAATAGCAACGGACGTTGGTGAAAATAGTTGGGTGATGCTCATCTTGGCGCCATGGTCCTCTTTCAAACTGCGCGGGTATGGGCGTCGCCCATCCTGCCCGCGCTGCCTCCTGACTTCGGGCCACCCCTGCACGGGTGCCGACCCATCTCGGCCTTGCTATATCGAAGTCGAAATTGGACTGTGAAATTTCTGATTAGTGGTTTCGCATAGTGGGTTGTTTTGCCAAACCTCGTCACTATGCGGTTCGCTGCGGCATTTGAATGGATATTCCCGCACACAGCGCCATAGCTGGGGATACGTGGACTGGCAATCAGTTGCGGCCCTATTGATACAGTTCACCCGCAACATCACAAAGACTTATCACAATGCAAATCGACCGCCATCGCACCGCGCCTCAATCGGCCTGTCTTGCAGGGTTATTCCTGGTGGCAACCGCCTGCGTCTTTGTTGCGGACGAATGGGCGCAGGCCATCGAACTGGAATGGCTGACGGCCGCCCTGGCCATCTTGGTCGCCCTGACCCTGGCCCTTCGCTCGCAAACCAAAGAACGAATATTTCTTGCGGTGGCGCTTGTCCTTACGGGGATCGCCTTGGCAACATTGCACAATGCCCTGGCACGCATTCTGCGCGCTCTGCAAACTGCGGGTTTTATCGCGGCGATTTTTACGGCACTGGCGACCCTGCGTGCGGTGGCCGAAAGTTCACCCGCCATCCAACGATCAGGCCAATATCTGGCGGCGCAACCGCCAGAGCGAAGGTATCTTGCTCTTACGCTGGGCGGGCATGCCTTTACCCTGATCTTGAACTATGGATCGATCGTCTTGCTGGGAAGCACGGCGATGGCGTGTGACGACGCCAATCAGGATCCGCGCATTCGCGCGCTACGCGCCAAGCGCATGCTATCGGCGGTTCAGCGGGGATTTGTCGCGGCGGTGATCTGGTCGCCGTTATCCCTGTCGGTGGCAATCACGCTGACACTGCTGCCCGAGGTGCATTGGATTGATATCGCTTTTCCCTGCCTTGTTTCGTCCTTTCTTTTGTTCGTTTGCGGCTGGGCACTTGATTCCCGTATCCGCCCGCCTGTCAGAACTCAGGCCCCTTCCCGGACTGCGGCGGTTGGTGGTTGGCGTGCGCTGGCCCCGCTTGGCCTGTTGCTTTGCCTGCTTGGCATGCTTCTAAGCGGGCTGCACGCCCTGACCGGTATCCGAACAATCGGACTGGTTGTCGGGGTGGTGCTCTGTATCGCTGCGGTCTGGCTTTGGCGTATCACCCGCGATCCAGATAACGGGCTGGCCTTCGGGGCGCGGGCAAAAGCCTATCTCACGCAGGATTTACCCGGATTGAGCAAAGAGATCTTGCTGCTGATGTCGGCGGGATATATCGGCAATATCGGCGCCCCGATAATCGCCCCATTACTGGCCGCCGCCGGAGTTGATCCTTCGGGGTTGACCGGCTGGGCCGTGCTTTTGATACTGATCTGGGCGCTGCCCCTGGCGGGACAATTCGGAATGAACCCGATCCTTTCCTTTTCGCTGATTGCACCGTTGCTGCCATCCGCTGAGTCCCTTGGCGTATCCGCATCCGCCATCGCCGCGGCGGCGCTGGCCGGGTTCGCCCTGAGCGGCGCAAGTTCCCCTTCACAGCAACCAACCTGTTGACCGGGGCGTTGGGCAAAGTCTCGGCCTTCGAGGTCGGCGCCAGATGGAGCGGCCCCTATACATTGCTGGCAGGGGCCATAATCTCGGCCTGGATCGGGGTATACGGGTTCCTGCTTTAAAGCGTTTCAGACCCTGTCGGAGTTCTTCCCGCCATGGAAACGGCCCATTGACCTCCCCGCCGGAACAGCACCGTCAGGCCCCCTCAAGGGCCTGACAGCGGGGCTCCTTGCATCAGAGGGATGGTTTGTGTTGAGAGCAAAGAAACACGTTCCCGTTACTGACGAAATCTGAAATCCTTTAGCCTTCCGTGTCCAGACCAATCTCGACCAGGACCTGCCCGGCGACCACCTGCTGTCCCACGGCGCAGCGTACCTTGGCCACCGTGCCGGAAAGCGGCGCGACAATCGTGTTTTCCATCTTCATGGCTTCAACCACGACCAATACATCCCCTTGCCTGACGCTGTCGCCAACCGATGCGGCCAGGGCCACAATAACACCCGGCATGGGGGATTTGCAGGCCGGGCTTAGATCAGCATCCCGGGCGGGCGGCATGGTGCTGAACTCCAGACGAAGACCGTCTAAGACAAGCTCCACCCCGGTGCGCTGGCAATGCGCATGCCAGACCTGCCCCGCACAGTTGCCAGAAATCACCGCCCCCTGCTCAGCAAAGGTGATGTGAACCGGGGACCCTTCATCAAACGAAACCGTCACAGAACCCTCCTGACGTGCCACTAACTGCGCCAGTCTCGGCTTGCCCTTGTGGTAGAGCGCCAGACGGCCCAAATGTATGTACCGGCTGCTGTTCGCAAATGATTTCTCGCATGTTCTCGGAATTCGCTCATATGTATCCGGCCTACTGATCGACACGCGGGTCGTGGCCTTGTTGGGGTTACGCACGCGCCGTGGTCTAATTAGCGGCAAGGTCCAAGTTGACCGAATGGGCCGTCAGACTCTGGGGGCGTAATTGTTCCGTTCCATGCTTTCTGTCAGTCGCGAACTCCTCTGGGTCGATCCGGCTTACACGCCGATAGCGACCTCGTCTCTGGGCGCGTCAAACGCCGTTTTGTATCTCAAGATGCTCCAGGCCATTCTTGCCAGCTTGTTGGCCAGTGCGACGGCCAGTTTGTTGCGGTTCATCCGTTCTGCAGCTTTGGTCAGCCAGTCGCCAAAACTGAAGTCGGGCCATCGGTTGGTACGCATTAAGATGACCTTGGCGGCCTGAACGAAGAGCATTCGCAGGTATCGGCTGCCGCGTTTGGTGATGCGCCCCAGAACCGTTCGCCCGCCTGTACTGTATTGTCGCGGTACCAGGCTAACCCAGGCCGCAAAATCGCGTCCTCGACCAAAGGCCTCGCCCGTTCCAATGGCTGCCACCAACGCGGTCGAGATCATCGGGCCGATGCCAGGGATCGTCATGACGTTGACGCAGTTCTCTTCGGTGCGACTGATCTGTTCGATCTCTTTCGAAACGGATTCGATCCGATCATCAAGCCAGAGCCAATCGCCATAGAGACCAATCAAGATCGACCGCATCCGCGGAGATATCTCTTCCTTGCGTTCTTCCAGGATCGTCTCGAATGAGTTCTTCAGAGCCCGCAAACCTCTGCGCACCGTGATGCCTTGTTCGATCAAGAAGGCGCGGATCTGGTTGATCGTCGCTGTGCGTCGCGACACGAGCCTTGACCGAACGCGATGGAGCGCCTGCAAGTCGAGCTGTTCCTGGCTCTTCTCGGGGACAATCGGCAGATTGGGTCGCAATGCCGCTTCAGCTATCGCCTCCGCGTCGTTGTAATCGTTCTTCTGGCCCTTGATGAACGGCTCTACATAGATTGCAGGTATGATCCGGGGCTCGAAACCCATCTTTCGGAGCGTCCGGCTCACAAAATGAGCGCTCAGACACGCCTCCATGCCAACAACGCATCGGGGCAGCTTCTCAAACGTCTGGACCAGCGCCAACCGTTTGATCGGCTTGCGCATCACCAACAGCCCGTCAGGGTCGAATGCCACGATATGGAATGTGTCTTTGCCGATATCGATGCCAACTGACATCAGCTCATCAAAATCGTTCTTTGCCATGCTACTTCTCCTCTCTGCAGGTGAAATAGGCCAAGCCTAACCTGCTGGGTGAAGCAGCCGGTACATCCCATTAGGGGCAGACGGGTCCAACGCCGCGCGGTCAAGCGCAAGCTCTACCCCCGCCCGTTCCCAAAGGGACCCGCCACGCGCAGAGATGCGCGACTGCATCACAGCAAGGGCCGCCGCAGCCCAGGCGGTATCCTGCGGGGTGACGTCGGCGGGCATCAGGCCCTCGGCGCGGTCAATAAAACGTGTATCCGCCTCTCCGGCAATCACCGCGGGATGGCTGCACAGCCGCTTAACGAAACCAAGATTCGTGGCGATCCCAAACACATTTGAGCGATCCAACGCAGCGCACATACTTGCCAATGCGACCTGCCGGTTCGCACCGCGCACAATCAGCTTGGCAATCATCGGGTCATAAAATGGCGAAACGTAATCCCCCGCGTCCAGCCCCAGGTCACAGCGCGCCGTACTGTCCCAGGTCGTGGCGGTGACCCGGCCCGACGACGGGCGGAACCCGTCCAGGGGGTCTTCGGCATAGACCCTGGCCTCGATGGCGTGTCCGGTACAGGTGATATCATCCTGCGCCATTGGCAGCCCCTCGCCCGAGGCGATGCGCAATTGCCATTCCACAAGGTCCTGGCCCGTGACCTCTTCGGTCACCGGATGTTCCACCTGAAGCCGCGTGTTCACTTCAAGAAAGTAATAGCCATTTTCGTCTACGATGAATTCGAACGTGCCCGCATTGCGATAGTTCAGTGCCTCGGCTCCGCGCACGGCAGCGGCGATCATCTCGTCCCGAATGGCCTGTGGCACATGGCTTGCCGCCGGTGCCTCTTCGACCACTTTCTGGTGCCGGCGCTGGAGCGAACATTCGCGGTCGAACAAATGCACGACATTGCCATTGCCGTCGCCAAAGATCTGCACCTCGACATGTCGCGGCGACCGAATGAGCCGCTCCACCAACAGGGAGCCGTCGCCAAAGCTGGCGCGTGCCGTGCGGATGGCCGAGGCGATCTCGTTACCCTTGGGGGGCTCTTCCAGAACCACCATGCCCTTGCCGCCGGCGGCGGCGGCGGGTTTCAGCATGACGGGAAAGCCAATTTCGGTAATCCAGCCTGCGATCCGATCGGGATCTTCCGAGGCCTCGGCTCCGCCGGGCACAGTGGCGACATTGGCGGCGATCATCGCAGTTTTGGCACGGGATCTGTCGCCCATCCGGTTGATCGTTTCGGGGTGGGGACCGACAAAGATCAGTCCCGCCGCTTCGACCCGCGCCGCGAAATCGGCATTTTCGGACAGAAACCCATAACCGGGATGCACCGCATCACAGCCCAGCCGCAGTGCAGCATCAACGATGGCCTCCTGGTTCAGGTAGGACTGCGCCGAGGGGGCGGGGCCAAGCCGAGCCGCCACGGGGGCAAGCCGGACATGGCGCGCCTCGGCATCGGCATCCGAGTAGCCCACGGCCACCTCGATGCCCAGACGTTGACAGCTGCGCATGATCCGGCAGGCGAATTCACCGCGGTTCGCTATGAACAGTTTCCGTATCTTCATCACATTCTGAACACGCCAAACTGCGTGCACTTTTTCGGGGTCGAACGCGCAAGGGCAAGCCCCAGCGTCAACCAATTTCGGGTTTCATCCGGGGCGATAACCGCATCCACCCAAAGCCGCGCCGCGGCGTGAACCGGCGTGCCCTTGGCCTCATAGTCGTCACGGATGGGGCGCTCAAACGCCTCGCGCTCGTCATCGTACATCGAGGTGCCCGCCTGCCCTTCGCGCACAAGGCGCAGCACCTTCGCGGCCTGCTCGCCCCCCATGACCGAGGTGCGCGCATTGGGCCACATTGCCATAAGGCGCGGACCAAATGCGCGGCCGTGTCAACGCCGACTTAAAAATCCCCAAAAGTGCCGAAGTAAAATTCCCCACTTGCACGGGTCCGGTGATCAGCCGGTTTCAGTGATCTGAGGCTCCGTTGTTGGTTTTTGGCGGCCGCCCGCGCCGCTTTGGCGGCGGAGGTGGCGTGATGGGTGCGTTGGCGCGGACATGCTCGGGGATGAGGTCGGCATGGCTGCGGAGCCGGTAGCTGGCGCCTTCGATCTGGATGATCACGGCGTGATGCAGCAGCCGGTCGAGCAGCGCGGTCGCGACAACCGGGTCACCGAAGACCTCGCCCCACTCCGCGAAGCCACGGTTCGAGGTGAGGATCATGGCGCCCTTTTCGTAACGGGCGTTGACGAGCTGGAAGAACAGGTTGGCGCCGCCGGTGGTGATTGGCAGGTAACCGATCTCGTCAACGATCAGCAGTGAGGCCCGGGTATAGAAGCGGATCTTCTCGACCAGCCGGCCCTCTCCTTCGGCCTGGCTCAGCGCGTCGATCAGATCGGCCAGTGTTGCGCGGTAAACGCTTTTGCCGGCCTTCACGGCGGCGACGCCGAGCGCCGTGGCCAGGTGCGACTTCCCGGTGCCTGGCGGTCCGAGGAAGTGGACGACCTCGGCCCGGCGGATGAAGTCCAACTGGGCCAGGGCCGCGATGCGCTCCCGGTCGAGCGACGGCTGGAAGCTGAAGTCGAAGCTTTCGAGCGTCTTGGCGGGCAGGAGTTTGGCGGTGCGCAGGGCCACGTCGATGCGGCGCGTCTCCCGTGTCGCGTATTCCTCACTCAGGAGCGTGTCGATGGCCGCGATCGCGGTGATCTCGCCTTTCTCCAGTTGCTGCAGCGTGTGATCGAGGGCTTCGAGTGCGCGCGGCATCTTCAGCCCGACGAGGGCGCCGCGGATGCGGTCCAGAAGATCGCTCATGACCGTGCCCCCTTGGCCGCCAGGCGCTGGCCAACGGCCCCGTAGAACTCAAGCGGTCGCCTCAGCCCTTACGAGGGCCGCGACAGGGATGGTCTGGGAGGTGGTGCCTTGCGATGCGCCGGATCAATGCGGCGCCGGGCCTTGCCCTCCAGTACCGGATGGCAGGCGATCAGTTGGTTGTCCTCGTAAATCCGCAACTCGGTGGCGTGATGCTGGACCTCGAGCGTCCGGCGCCGGGTGGTGTCCGGGACGGAGTAGAAGTTGCCCCCGACCGCTATCATCCCGTCCTTGCTGACCCGGCGCTCCACCGACAGCACCGCGCTGTAGGGGATTGCCGGAAGCTGTTTCAGATGGTGAACTTCCTCGGCGAAGGCCTCGTCTACCACGCGCCGCGTGGTGGCGTGAACACGCGGATTGGCCACCTCGGTTCGCCAGGCGTCGAACTGGACATTGAGATCGTCCATGTTCCGGAAGGTGCGGGCCAAAAAGAAGTCCTGCCTGATATAGCGGAACGGCCGCTCGACCTTGCCCTTGGTTTTGGCCCGATACGGCTGGCAGGCGCGCGGCACCGCGCCATAATGGTTCAGCAGCGCCACCAGAGAAGCGTTGCAGGTCACCACCCCGGCCTCGTCCTCGCCGATCACCGCAGTCTTCATCCGGTCATAGAGGATTTCCTCGGGCACACCGCCCATGTCCGAGAAGGCCGCGATATGGCAGCGAAGGACCGATTGCAGGTTCTGGCTGGCAACGAACCGGCCCCAGAGCCAGCGGCTGTGCCCGAGTACCATCGAGAACAGCCAGACCTTGCGCACGACGCCAGGTTCGTCGGTGAACTCAACCGTGAACTCGGCAAAATCGACCTGGGCCTGCTGGCCCGGCGGGGTTTCGAACCGGCGCTCGAACTGTGCCTGCTTGGGCGGGCGCGTGAAGCGCAGAAAGTCCGTCACCGCAGTATAGCCGCCGTCATACCCCAACTCCCGGATCTCGCGCAGCAGGCGCCCCCCGCTCAGATCGGGAAAAGCCAGAATGCGGTCCTGCAGATAGCGCTCATAGGGCTCGGTCACGCGCGCCCGCCGCCGGCGCGGCCCATAGACCGGCGCCTCCAGCCCACGGTCGAGATATTTCCGCACGGTCTTCCGGTCAGAGCCAACCTTCCGCGCGATCGCGGATATGCTCAGACCCTGCTTCTTCAAATCTTGGATCAAAACGATCTCCCTCAGTCCTTTCACCTGCCTGCCCCTGTCAGTTGCTCGTTCAGGACATCAGGCTTGCATCCCGCGCCAGCGACAATTCCGAATAGATGTAGTTCGGAATTGCCCCTGACGCTCACCACTGGGGAAAATTCAAACGGCGGTTTTGGGGAGATTACATCCGGCGGTTACACGGCCGCACATGGCATAGTTCCCGGCCCCATAGCTGCCGCCGATCACGACACTGAACTTGGGCACACGCGCGGTGGAAACCGCATTGACCAGCTTGGCCCCATGCCGGGCGATGCCGCCTGCCTCATATTCGGCCCCAACCATGAAGCCGCTGATAGTGTGCAAAAACAGCAAGGGGATATTGCGCTGGCAGCAAAGCTCGATGAAGTTTGCGCCTTTTTGGGCGCTTTCCGAGAAGAGGATACCGTCATTCAGCAAAATGCCGATCGGGTAACCGCCGATGTGTGCGGTGCCGCAAATCAGCGTCGTGCCATAGCGGGCGCGATATTCGCTGAAGCTGTCGGCATCGATCAGATGGTTCAGGATATCCCGCACGGGCAGTTTCTGACGCGGGCTTTCTGGGATAAGCCCGACCAGATCTGTGGCCAACCCAAGTGGCGCGCGCGGTTCTGTGGGCGGGGCGGGCAAGGCATTCGCCTCCTGACGCCCGAGGATCTCACGCACCAGCTGAAGGGCCTCAATATCGTCCGCAGCATAGTGATCGGCCACGGCGCTTTGCTGCGTATGCAGGTCCGCGCCGCCCAGGGTTTGCGGGTCCACAACCTCCCGAGTGGCCGCCTGAACCAATTGCGGACCACCAAGGAAGATCGTGCCGGTTTCCCTGACGATGACCGTCTCGTCGCACATTGCGGGGATATAGGCACCACCCGCCGTACACGACCCCATGACCGCCGCAATTTGTGGAATACCCTGCGACGACATTTCGGCAATACTGCGAAAGATACTGCCAAAGTGATGCTCGTCCGGGAAAATTTCGTCCTGAAGCGGCAGAAAGGCACCACCGCTATCGACAAGGTAGATACAGGCCAAGCGGTTTTCGCGGGCGATCTTCTGCGCGCGCACCTGCTTTTTGATGGTTAGCGGTTAATAGGTGCCGCCTTTCACAGTGGCGTCGTTGGCCATGATCATGCAGGGCCGCCCCGCGATCATCCCGATGCCGGTCACGATTCCCGCACTTGGCACCGCATCATCATACAGGCCCGAGGCCGCCAGCTGGCCGACTTCAAGAAACGGTGTTTCGGGGTCCAGCAGAAGCGATATCCGCTGCCGCGCCGGAAGCTTGCCGCGCGCTTTATGCCGCTCTTGCGATGCCGCGCCACCGCCGGAAATCGCGTGTTTTTGCGCTGTGCGCCAGACGTCTATGTCCTCTTGTCTCATCTGTCTCAGTTCGTTTTCACGGGAAGGCGCAGAATGCCGTTCCCCATGGCTTTGCCAGTCTGATCGAGGCGCAGGGTGCGTGTCGCGCCACCGCCCAGGGCCCGGCGCATTATGACGGCAAGGGAATGGATATTCTCCATCGGGTAGATTGCCACACCGCCTTTCACCCAGTCACCGAACAGTTCTTTGACGCTGTCCTCGGTCACCGAGTTCACCAGCTTGGGGTAAAGGTCGGGCGATTTGGCAATGACACCGATCGAGACAACGTCCCCTTTGTCGCCGGATCGCACATAGGCGATTGTATCGAGAGTTTGCATTGTTACGCCTCCAGGATTTCAACGGTTTGTTTGACGAAGTCACGCGGGATCAGTGTCGGCCATGACCCGACGACAGGGCGCGGCTTCATCGGTGTACCAAAGGATGTTCCCCCCGGCCCCATGATCCAAAGCTGTGCACAGGCGCGGCGCACCTTTTCCGCTTCGTCGCGTGTTCTGGTGTGCACGGCGACACGCAGGCCGATTTCAGCGGGATCATATTCCGGCATGGGCGAGGCCGGACCATGTAGCATGTTCACACCGACATAGTCGAAATGAAGAGCATCATATTTCAGCCCCAGCCGGTCAAATCGGGTCAGAAGCGTACCCCTGGCCTTCTCGGCCCGCTGCAAAGCATGTGGCCAAGGGAAGAACAACATGCCTTCGCCGATCCAGCCATCCTCGTAGCCGACCACCAGCTTGAGCGTTTCGGGCCGTCCGCGCCCGCCCATATCGCTGACTCGGACACGATCCTCCCCCAGCTCTTCGATGGACAGGCGGGTGAAATCGGCAACGCCATCAGGCATCAGATATTCGTTCGGATCGCCGATCTCGTAGACCAAATGTTCTTTGACGGTGAATTGGTCCACCGCGCCGCCGCTGCCCTCAACCTTGGTGATAATGGCCGTGCCGTCTTCGTGGAACTCGGCAATCGGAAAGCCGACGCGGCCCATGTCTGGCATTTCATCAAAGCGCGAAGACATGCCGCCGGTGGCGCCCGCGGCGCATTCCACGATATGGCCGACAGTGATGGCCGAGGCGATGATATCAGCGTTGGTCTCGGTGAAGTCGAGTCCAAGCTCATGCATCACCGGCCCGACATAAAGCGCATTATCCGACACCCGGCCGGCAATCACCACATCCGCGCCTTTGGCTAGGGCCTCGATAATCCCTTCAGCGCCGGTATAGACGCTGGCCGCAACGACACGTTCGCGAATGGCGAGAAAGTCGCTGTCGCCCGTGTCCATATTAGTCAGGTCGCAACCGGTTGCGACCAGTTCATCCACCTGATCCAGAATGTTGTCCCCGCGCACGGCGGCCACCCGCAGCCCGCCAAGGCCAAGCTCTTGCGCCAGGTTGCGGATCACCTTTGCGGCCCCTTCGGGGTTGGTGCCACCGCCATTGCAGATGATCTTGGTCTCCTTTTCCCGCGCCAGGGGCAGCAGCGCGCGCATATGGGCCACCAGATCGGGCACATATCCGGCCTCGGGGTTACGGGATTGCAGCCGTTGCAGCAGAGCCATCGTCAGTTCAGCCAGGTAATCCATCGACAAGTAGTCGATATTTTCCTTTTCCAGCAATTCGATGGCGGGGTCGAGCGCATCGCCCCAAAAGCCAGAGCCTGCACCAAGTCGTATCGTCTTACCCATGGGGCTTGTCCTCTGTTTTACTGTGTTGAGTGCTCAGGATTAGCGGTCTGAACAGACCCGCCACCTGAAAACCGATTGTGAAAAGCAACTGCCACGATCAGCACAAGCCCCAGGCAGTTGCTCCAGATTTCCGTGTAGAAAAGGCAGGCCGCCGCCAGATAAAGCACAAGGCGCGCCACATGATTGAGCGGAGCCAGCAGAAAGCCCGATGACGATGCGGTGATGGCCAGGATCGCCGCCGCTGCCATGAAACCGTCAACCGCGATCTCGGCCATTGTCCCGTCCATCAGAACGCCGGGGCGGAAAATGAAAAGGAAAGGGATCAGGTAAAGTCCGACCGCCATGACAATGGCATGGCCCGCGACCTTCCAGAAATTGATCTCGGCGATGGAGGCCGCCGCAAAGACCGAAGCGCAGACGGGTGGTGTGATCGCCGACATGATCGCGAAATAGAAGATGAAGAGATGCGCGTTCAGCGGCGCAATGCCGAACTTTATCAGGATCGGTGCGGCCACGGCCGATGCAAGGATGTAAGAGGCTGTTGTCGGCACATCCATGCCCAAGAGAATGGCCAGCACCGCCGACAGGATTAGTACAAGGATAAGATGCCCGCCCGAGACGGACATGATTCCGCCTGCAACTTTGGCCCCAATCCCTGTGGTCAGCAGCACCTTGACGACAATCGCAGCACAGGCCAGCAACACCGCAATCATCGCCACTGCGCGCCCTGCATCAAACAGGCCTTTCAAAATCTGGCGAACCAGCACATCAACGGTTTTGACAATTTGATCCTGCTCGCCATGGACGATGCATCTCAGGACCCGCAGCACTAACTGGCAAATCAGCAACATACCAACAGCGGACGCACCGGCCAATGTCGGAGTGTAGTTCATCGCCAGCAGGGTAATCATGGTGATCAGCGGAAGATACAGCGGCAGCGAAGTATAAGGATCGAAAATCTCGCTCAGCTTGGGAAGCTCATCCTTTCGCAAAGGTGCAATCCCGCGGCGGCGCGCATAAAAACCCACGCTGAGCCAGACAGTCATGAAGAAAAAGAGCGCAGGAAGGATCGCCGCAACGACAATCTGTGAATAGGGGATCCCAAGTATTTCGGCCATTATGAAGGCCCCTGCCCCCATAACAGGCGGCATGATTTGACCCCCGGCCGAAGAGACCGCTTCGACCGCCGCCGCATATCCCCTAGAATATCCGGCCCGGCGCATGGTCGGTATGGTGACCTGACCCATCGCCATCACATTGGCCACGGCTGAACCCGTGACTGTGCCGAACAAGGCCGAGGACGCGATGCAGACTTTGGCCTGCCCCCCATAGGACCGCCCGGCAATCCGTGTGGCCAGCTTGACGAAAAGGTCTGTCGCGCCTGTGCTCAGCAGCAACGCACCAAGGATGATATAGATCGCAATCACCCGCGTGCCGAGATCCGTCATGTAGCCAAAAAGGGTTTCGGTAGAGGCATAATATGTCTCCACCAGCGTAAGAAAGGACACACGCGGAGGCTGCCAGGGGCCTTCGATATACGAATGGCCAAAGTAATAGTAACACAACCCAAGCACAGCCAGCGCAGGCAGAAATATCCCGATGGTACGACGCGCGGCCTCAAGAACCAAAAGGATAGCAATCAGCCCCAGCATTTTATCCAGCGCGGTCAGCTCATTCATGAAGTCTGAAATGCGCTCGTTGCCGATGGCGATGTGCAGGCCCACGTAATATCCCGCAATGGCCGGCACCAGATAAAACCAGCGCAACGGGTGCGACGTTTTTGAAAACTCCAGAAAAAAGACCGACCCCAGCCCAATTCCCAAGAACAAACTGCGTTGAATCAACGGCTCCAGCATCCCGAAGAACGAGGTATATATCTCGAAGCACGCATATCCGATAAGGAAAACGGCAAGAATGGGATTGGGGCGCGTCAACGCGTTATTGTTTTCAGAACTGGACATAGCACCGGCCATCTTTGGAGTTTCATAAAGCGGGTATGCGGTTCGCAGCGCTTATTGCTGCCAATACCCCAATGCGCCCGGGTGCACGGCGATGCCGATATCTTGCGTCTCAAGGATCGACGCACGGAAATCATAGTCAGCCAGTTGCGGCCATGTCTCGATCAGAATGTCGGTATGCTCACCAATGCCACGGGCAACTTTTTCCGCAGTGGCATCATCCATCAGAGATTTTCGCGTCGCATAAACGATCGGGACTGCGGGCGTGACAAAAGCATCGTTTCCCTCGATGAACCCGGCCGGCACTTCAATGAATCCCACGCCGGCAATTTTCTCTTTGATCAGGGCCTGCTGCTCTGCGTTAAAGCCTAGCAGGCGCATATCTGTTGAGGTCATTAGCTCTTGCAGGGCGGCATCCACCCGATTGGCCGCCGCATACTTGCTGTAGCCAATCAGTTGACCATTCGCGACCCCTTCCTTGGCATCGGTCACGGTCCCGTAAATGTAGTTCGGCTCAATCCCGAACAGTTCGAAGGCTGCGGAGATTAGCGCCTCGCCACCACTGCCACGAATGCCTGGTGTAAAGTTCTTGCCTTCCAGTTCTTGTAGGTTGGTGATGCCACTGTCCTGACGCACCGCGATATTGATAATGGATGTGCTGTAGGGGTAAAGCGCGACCAGATCGTCAACAGCATGACCTTCGAACTTGCCAGTTCCGGTCAGCGCCTGAATGAAAATATCCCCGGCCACCAAGCCCAGGTCGATCTCGCCGCGTGCCAGGCGTTTGATATTGTCGACGCTGGCACCGGTTTCGACAACTGTGACCGTGATGCCGTCATTCTCGGTTTCGATGGCTTTCGCCATAGCCACGGCGATCTGGTAATGACTTGAGGTGGCATTGGTTGCGCCCAGGCTCAGTGTTTCAGCTTCGGCCATGGCCGACCAGCCTAGCGACGCGCCAATTACAACGGCGCATAGGTTTTTGCTCTTAGAAAGTTTCATCGGTTGTCTCCTCCTTGTTGTTGTCGCGCGTCCTCCCCGCGACATTACAGCTCCGGTCCTTGAGACTTTCGCAGTGCCCACTACCTGCTACGAATCAGTAAAGACCCTCAATATTTTTGATCTTGAGTTTCGCATAGTAGAAACTCACTATGCGAAACCGAGAGCCATTTTTATTGAGTGAGACGTTTTCCCGTTCCAAGTTTTGTAAGAGCTTAAATTTTCGGGAAGACCCAATGACCAGCCAAGATGTTGTTACCCTTGAAATCCTCGATCACGTGGCCACCGTCTCGATCAACCGCCCGGAGCGGCGCAATGCCTTGTCCATTGTCGCCGCGAACGAGTTGCACGACATCTGGGAAAAGATCGATGCAGATCGCTCGGTGCGTGCGGTGGTCCTAACCTCCGCCCAATGCGGCACGTTCTGCGCCGGCATGGATCTCAAGGAAGCCGCTGAGGTCAAGCGCGAACAGGGCCGTGATATTCTCGATCTAATTCATGATCCGTTTCACCAGCGTATGCGCCGCGTGAAAGTCCCGATCATCGCGGCAATGACCGGGCATTTCGCGGCAGGCGGCTTTATGCTGATGCTGAATTCGGACATCCGTGTTGGGTTGGAGGGAACGACTGGCGGTGTTACCGAGGTCAAGCGCGGGCGCGGCTCGCCCTGGGCCGTGCCGATCCTATGGCAATTGCCCTTGCCCTTCGCAATGGAGATCTTGCTGACAGGAGAGTCGCATCCAGTCGAGCGGTATCGCGATCTCGGGTTCGTCAACTATGTGGAGCCGACGGCTCAAGACGTGATGAACCGGGCCTATGGCCTTGCGCGGACCATCGCGGAAAACGCCCCCCTGTCGGTCAGTGCCGCCAAGGAATCGACCCTAAAAGCAATGTCTCTGGGCTGTGAACCGGGTCTTCGCGAGGCGGAGGGTATTTTCGAAATGGTCTATGCCAGCGAAGATGCACAGGAAGGTCCCCGTGCCTTTGCCGAAAAACGTGCGCCTGTCTGGCAGGGGCGTTGAAGACAGATCGAGGTTTAATGCAAGACAAACGTGACACGCCGACCGAGATTCTTTCCCTGACGCGGGGGCTTGCGATACTGCAGGCTTTTCGGTCGCGGCAGGCGCCCATGGGCAACAAGGAAATCGTCGAGCGCACAGGCCTTTCGAAGGCCACGGTCACCCGCCTCTGCCATACGCTGGTCAAGATGGGGTATTTGAGGCCGGCTGGCATGCATGGCAAATATCACCTCGATGACAATGTCACAAACTTGGGGCAATCCTATCTGAAATCGCTCATCCTGGCCCGCGTTGCGGAACCGTTGATGATGGATTTTGCCGAACGTCACCAGATGTCAGCCGCGTTGGGGGTCGGTTACGGGCATCACATAATCTATCTGTGCTATTGCGCTGGCGACCAGTCTGCCACGATGCGTCTGCGCGTGGGAACGCTTGTGCCGATGCACCAGTCGGCCATTGGCCTGGCCTTTCTCGCGGCCTTGCCCGCCGATCAGAGGGAGAGCCATCTGCAAGCCATCGCAGCGCAATATCCAGACGATGATATTGCCGATCTGCCCGACAAGATTTCCGAAACCCAACACGTCGGCTTCTCGGTGTCTTTCGGCTCATGGCGGCCGGATATCTATGCTGTCGGTGCCCCGGTTTGGCTGGATCGCGGGGAATCCGTTGCCGCGATTAATTGTGGTGTCCGCCAGCGCAATCAAAGCCGGGGTCATTACGTAAAAACGCTGGGACCCGAACTTATGGTTCTATCAAGAGACATTAGCGACGGCATGGAGCAGATCGGAGCGACATTCTCCGATGACTAAGCAAAAACGGACAGAAGATATCAAATGCAGCGACACAGCTAAATCGCCCCGTGATATGGCCCGAGCGCGCTTCGAGCCGGGTCATGTCGCCACAGACCGCCATTTCGTGAAAGCCCTGGCGCGTGGGCTGATGATTCTGGAGACCTTCGCCAATTCCGGAAAAACCTGGATGCAGGTCTCCGAAATAGCTGACGCGATCGACCTGCCCAAGCCGACAGTAGCACGCTTCGTTCGCAGCCTCGAAAATCTCGGGCACCTGCACTATTCTTTCAACTGGCGCGCATACCGTCTGGACGCGCCGGTTCTGACCCTCGGATTCGCGGCGCGGCAACCATTTACGCTAGGCGAAATCCTACGACCCCATCTTCAGAAACTGGCCGACACATACAACGTCCATGCGTCGTTGGCCAAACGCGACCGGTTGGATGCATTGGAAGTGCTGGTCTGTCACAGCCAGTCCACGCTAATGACCCTGAAGCTGGATGTTGGGTCACGCCTGCCGCTTGCGGGCACAGCCACCGGCATTGCACTTCTTGCGCACCTGCCCGAGAAAGAGCGCGACGTGATCTATCACCGCTTGCGGGAAAGACATGGACGCAACTGGGAGCGATTACTACAACGGATCGATGACGGCTTTGGCGAAATCGAGAACCGCGGGTTCGTCACTGCATATAGGAGCTGGGCAACGGATATAAATGGGGTTTCGGTGCCGATCCATTCATTGAACGGGGCGCCAACCTATGCGCTGGCATGCGGGGCGCCTGCGGCACTTCTTCCCCCCGAAAAGCAACACCAACTGGGATACAAGCTGCTGGAAATCAAACGTGTAATCGACAAGATAATTCAGCGCAACGACCATTCCACGAAGAACCATCACCATGAACGAACCGAAAGTCCTGTTCGAGATCCATGAAGAGGGGATTGGGCTTCTTACCTTGACTGATCCCGCAAAGCGCAATCCGGTGTCAGATCGCTCGATTATCGAAGCTATCGTCTCAACGCTTCAAAATTCTGCGTTGAATCCCGATTTGTGCGCCTTCATCATTACTGGCGCCGGTACGTCTTTTCTTCGGGAGGTGACGTGCGTGAGATGCAGGCCAAGGACGGGATGTTCGCCGGTGAACCGCATCAAGTTGCGCGAGCCTATACCGATAGCGTTCAGCGCATCCTCTTGATCATGGAACAGCTGACCATTCCGGTCATCGCCGCCGTCAACGGGCCTGCCATGGGTGCCGGATGAGACATTGCACTGATGTGCGACTTGCGGCTTGCCCGCACGACCGCCGTTTTCGGGGAGTTCTTTGTCAAGCTGGGCCTTGTGCCGGTAGTGGGGGCGGCTGGTTCCTGACACGATTGCTTGGATATTAGCGCGCCGCCGAGATCAGTTTCCGGGGTCGCCCGATACCGGCGGACGAGGCCCTGGAACTTGGTCTGGTGCTGGAGGTGGTCCAGGAAGACACCCTTATGTACCATGCGATGGACCTTGCGCGGGACATCGCGCAGAAACCACCAGCCGCCGTGCGGATGACCAAGCAACTTCTGAAAATGGCCGCCCGATCAGAACTGAAGGATTATCTGGCAACCTGTGCTGCGATGCAGGCTGTCGCCCATGAAAGTACGGACCACGTGGCCGTCCTTACGGCACTGATCGGCGCGAAGCGATCATAGCTCGTAAGTGCCGGTCTCTTCGAATTGTGCCTTGAGCGTGCGGGCGATGATCCCCTGCTGGATCTGGGTCGTTCCTTCGAAGATGCGAAACAGGCGGACATCGCGGTAGAAGCGCTCGACCGCGTATTCCGACATATACCCTGCCCCGCCGTGAATCTGTACGGCACGGTCCGCAACCCGGCCTACCATTTCCGAGGCGAACATCTTGGCGCTTGCCGCAATCAGGGTGGTGTTTTCCCCTGCATCACGGCGCCGTGCGGCATCCAGAATCATGGTCTTGGCCGCATAGGTATCGGCCTGGCTGTCGGCAATCATCGTCTGGATCATCTGAAGATCGATGATTTTTCGGCCAAATTGCTCGCGCTCGCAGGCGTATCGCAGGCTTTCTTCGATCAGCCGTGCGGCGATTCCTGTGCATAGCGCCGCGATATGAAGCCGCCCTTTGTCCAGCACCTTCATGGAGGTGACAAAGCCGTTTCCTTCCGCGCCGCCCAGCAGGGCCGAAGCCGGTACGCGGCAATCATCGAAGACCACGTCACAGGTGAGCGCCCCCGACTGACCCATCTTCTTGTCCGGCGGTCCCAGGGTGATTCCGCGCGTCTGCGCGTCCACCAGAAAGCACGAGATGCTGCGTGATTTTCGTTCCGGTGCGGTGCGGGCCATCACCGTAAAAAGCTGGGCGTTGGGTGCGTTGGTGATATAGCGCTTGGTTCCGTTCAAGACATAGTGGTCCCCGTCACGGACTGCAGAGGTGCGGATCGACATGGCATCGGATCCGGAATCCGGTTCGGTCAGGCAGAAAGAGCCGACAATCTCGCCCGAGGCGAGTTTCGGCAGGTAATGCCGTTTTTGCTCTTCCGTTCCGGCAATCACGATGGATTGCGAGCCGATGCCGATATTGGTGCCCGCCGCTGACCGGAAGGCAGGCGCTGTACGGCCCAGTTCGAACACCAGGCGCACCTCATCCTCCATCGAGAACCCCAGCCCGCCATACTCTTCGGAAATGGAAAGACCATAAAGGCCCATTTCCTTCATCTCGTTCAATATATCGTCCGGGATTTTGCTGGTTTGGGCCACAAGCTCTTCGGCCGGAATCAGGCGCTCATTGACATATTTGCGCACCGTGTCGAGGATTTGATTAAGAACGTCGGGATCGGTCGGCATGAACTTTTCCTTAGCTGTAACAGGGCCGGTAGCGGAAGATATGGCATCGCCCTTCCAGCAGCCGGGAGCAATTTCTCCCAGAATTACGTCTCGTCCAGGTCATACGACAAATCTTTTGATCTTCTGTTCCGCATAGCGGGGCATGCGTTGCATTCGGTATGCGGAACTGAAATTCATTTCGGTTGCCCTGCCTCGCCGCAGAAATAGCCTGCGGCCGGTATCGTATTCCGCGCCTCGGCGCCAACAAAGGACACCTCTGTGATGGACGCCTTTCTCGTCGACTATATCCGCACCCCGATCGGCCGCTACGGTGGCGCGCTCTCATCCATTCGCCCCGACGATCTGGGCGCGAATGTGCTGCGCCAGTTGCTGGCGCGCCATGGGGGATTGCCGGCCGACAGGATCGACGAGGTGGTTCTGGGCTGTTCCAATCAGGCCGGCGAAGACAACCGCAATGTCGCCCGCATGGCCACGCTTTTGGCTGGGTTGCCGGAAACATTGCCCGCTCTCACGGTGAACCGACTTTGTGCCTCGGGGCTGGCGGCGGTGAATATCGCCGCAAACAAGATCAAGACCGGCGAGGCCGAACTGATGATCGCAGGCGGCGTCGAAAGCATGTCGCGCGCGCCCTTCATCATGCCCAAGGCCGAACAGGCGTTCAGCCGCGCCTCCTCGGTCGAGGACACCACGATTGGCTGGCGTATGGTCAACCCCCGGATGAAGGCGGAGTTCGGCATCGAGTCCATGCCTGAGACGGCCGAAAACGTGGCCGAAGACTTTGCCATCAGCCGCGAAGATCAGGATGCATTCGCGGCACGATCGCAGGCGCGTGCCGCAAACGCGCAGGCCAGCGGTCGCTTTGCCAAAGAAATCATCCCGGTCACCATTCCCCAGCGGCGCGGAGACGACGTCGTCTTTGACCATGACGAGCACCCTAGGGAAACCACCGTCGAGATCCTGTCGAAGTTGAAAACCCCGTTTCGTCAAGGCGGGTCGGTCACCGCGGGCAATTCCTCAGGGGTGAATGACGGGGCGGCGGCAACGTTGATCGCCTCGGCTGCGGCCTGCGAGGCCTATGGGCTTACACCGCGCGCGCGCATTCTGAGCGGGGCCTCTGCCGGTGTTGCGCCGCGCGTTATGGGGATCGGCCCGGTGTCTGCGGTGCAAAAGCTTGTGGACCGTTTAGGCCTGTCCGTCAAAGCCTTTGACGTGATTGAGTTGAACGAGGCCTTTGCCAGCCAGTCCCTTGCGGTTTTGCGGGGGCTCGGCCTGCCGGATGATGCCGATCACGTGAACCCCAATGGCGGCGCCATCGCCCTGGGTCATCCGCTTGGCATGTCCGGCACGCGGTTGGTCGGCACCGCGCTGATCGAGCTGGAAATGCGTCAGGCGCAACGGGCCCTTGCGACGATGTGTGTGGGCGTCGGCCAGGGTGAAGCCCTGGCCATCGAACGGGTTTCCGCATGACGCGGCCGAAGGTACGCTTTGACGTGAGGGACCGCGCGGGCGTTATCACATTCGACGCCCCTCCCCTGAACCTGATCGACCGACAGCTGCGCGCCGAATCGCAGGTTGTATCGCGGTCGCGGCAGACCACGCCATTGACCGCCTCATCCTGCGCAGCGCCTGCCGTGTATTAGTTGCCGGAGCCGATGCAGGCGAATTTGGCAAGCCGCCCGAAGCACCGCATCTCAACGATGTTCTGTGGCGGCTGGCAGAGCTTTCCATCCCGACCATTGCGGTGCTGGAAGGGGCCGCATTGGGTGGCGGATGCGAGATCGCCCTCGCCTGCCGGGCCCGTATCGCAGGCCCCAAGGCGCAGCTTGGCCTGCCCGAGGTGAAACTGGGCCTTGTGCCCGGCGCAGGGGGTACGCAGCGCCTGCGCCGTCTTGTGGGCATGCCGCTTGCGCTGGACGTGATTGTAACAGGCAGGACTCTGACCGCCAGACAGGCGCTGGAGGCGGGGGCTATCACCGCGATCTCGAACTCGCCGCGCCTGTCCATTCCTCTGGAGATTTGGAAAAGGCGCGTGCGGCTTCAAAACGCCGCACAGCAGGTCAGATCGCCCCATCGCAGGCAATCCAATTGATCGAAGCATCGGCGCGACTGCCGCTGACCGCGGCCCTATCGCAGGAGCGAGAGGCCTTTTTGTCCCTTCGGCAATCGCCGCAATCGTCTGCCCTGCGCCATGTGTTTTTTGCCGAACGCGCGGCGGAGGCGCAGGCGCGCAACTACCCCGACGATGGGCGCGCTTTCAAAACCGCTTGTGTCGTCGGCGGCGGCAATATGGGCGCGTCCATCGCCTATGCCTTGGCCACCGCTGGCCTCGCGGTACAAATCGTCGAACGAGATGAGGCCAGCCGCGCGTAGGCACAGGCAAATTGCGAGGCGCTGATTTCAGCCGCAAGGTCACGCGGCTTGCTGACCGAAGACAAAGCCAAAGCGATTGCCGCACGCCTTGCCTGCATCATAAGCTACGATCAACTGGCTCAGGCAGATCTGGCCATCGAAGCCGTGTTTGAAGACATGCGGATCAAGAAGGGCATCCTGTCCAAACTGGAAGCGGTGCTGCCCGAAACATGCATCCTTGCGACCAATACATCCTACCTGGATGTCAATGAAATGGCCACCGGGTTGCGCCATCCGGGCCGTTTCCTGGGGCTGCATTTCTTTAGTCCGGCCCACATCATGAAACTGCTGGAAGTGATCCGCGCTGACGCAACCTCGGAGGCGACATTGGGGGCAGCCTTCCGCGTGGCCAAAGCGATACACAAGATCCCTGCCCTGTCCGGTGTGTGTGTGAGGGATTCATAGGCAATCGCATCCTGAAACGCTATCGTGAGGCGGCTGAAATGGCTCTTTTGCAAGGTTCATCGCCGACTCAGATCGACCAAGCGATGCGTGACTTCGGTATGGCGATGGGGCCTTTCGAAGCGCAAGATATGTCAGGGCTTGATATCGCAAATGCCAGTCGCCATCGCGATGGTCAGGATCAGGTACTCCGCACCGTCGCCGATATCCTTGTGGAAGATCACAACCGCCTTGGGCGAAAAACCGGGGCGGGTTGGTACGATTACACCGGTGGCCAAGCATGCAACAGTTCACTCGTGGCACAACTTGCCGCCGAGGTTGCACAGAAAGCGGGAATCGTTCGTCGTAACTTGACTAACCCCGAGCTTGCGGAGGTGCTTGTCGAGGCGATGGCCGGCGAGGGAAAGAAAATTCTGAATGAAGGCATCACCCAAAAGCCTGAGGACATTGATCTGGTGATGATCCACGGGTATGCCTTCCCGCGCTGGCGCGGCGGGTTGATGTTCCACCATACAGGGAAAACCGCTGGTGCCAAATAGCGAGTCCAAGAAGTGCTTTCCAAGGTAATCGGTTCGAACGGCGCGAACTCCGGTGCGAAACTTCTCCACGATAGTGTGGGATGAATCACTACAGGCGGCGGAACAGGTCAATTGGAGTCCAAGACTCGCCGATGTGGTCGAGCGTGTGGATCTAATACGGGAACGTCGGCAACTGACCTCTCGGCATGCAAGCGATAACGGGCTGTTTGCAACGCAGGCGCCGTTACAGCAACTTTTAGCCAATAAATGACGAGTGCAGCGAGAGCGATGGCCGATAAGAAGACCTTCGAGGATATATCATACCGGGTTGCCACCCTACGTCAGTCTTTGAGCCTGCCGAACATGATCTCGATCCTGTTGCGCCTTTTGTAGCGGCGCTTGTCAATTGCCTGGCAGTGTATTGCGGCGTATTATTCCAGGAGGAGTACTTCACGGTCTTCTTGCGCTATTTCCGACCAGGGATCCAGGCAGGTATCCCTTTGTCTTTCAGTGCTTCTCTGAACCAATCGGCGTCATAGTCGCGGTCCCCAAAAGGTCAAAGTCCGCATGATATCTGGGTTGACACTTGCGGAGTTGGAAATCTTCTCCACCGCGGCTGCGTCGACATTGAAGTTCAACGCGATGCCATGCACGTCGTGTGGTTAAAAGAACGCGCCGCCGACCTTGCCAGAAGAGCCGACCATGTGTACGCGGTGTCTCCGTTTCACCGGGTATCAACTTGACGGGTTTAAGTTCCAAGGCAGGAGATCGTCGATCTTGCTGGCAGGCTGGCCGGCCGTGATGGCCTCCAACGTCGTCTTTAGGTAGGCGAAGGGCTCGTGGCCTTCCTATAACTGATGAGCAGACTATTTTTGAGGCATAGAAGTTAGCTCTATACCTCACAGCGCGCAACCCGCGTTTCCGCTTTGATACCCATACACTTCAGGTTCGGCCATATCTCCGACTGATTGAAATTCTAAGCCCGACAGATTGAGAGCAGACAGCTTCGTTTGTCCGAAGAATACGACATACTTCGGACATCAAGGTTTCGGCAGCTCCAGCTCCGGCAGGTCCCGCAGACTCTGCAGATCGAACGTCGCCAGAAACGTCTCCGTCGTCACAAAAGTATGCGGCGCGCTTGGCCGCGGCGAGCGCGGCCCAGAGGCGATGAGGTCCTTGTACCGCAGCCGGGCCAACAGGTCGCGGCTGACCTCCTTGCCAAAAATGTCTGCCAGCCCCGCCCGGTCGATCGACTGGTGATAGGCGACGGCGCAGAGCACGCCCATCTCCATCTCGGTGAAGGCCAGCGAATGCTCGCCTAGGTCGGCCGCCGCCTCAATGGCATCGGCGAACTGGGTCTTCGTTTGCAACATCCAGCCACCAGCAACTTGAGTCAGTTCGTAGGGACGGCCGGTCAACTCGGCCTGGATGTCGTCGATCAGCATCTCGACCGACGCCCCCTGCCCCACCACCCGGGCCAGGTCGTCGCGACTAACCGGCTTCGCGCTAGCGAAGAGCACTGCCTCAATCCGACCCATCCATCCGCGCCAACGCAAATCCGGGGGAAGGTCGTCAAGCTCCCGGTCGAAGTGGGCGTGGCCATCATCCGCTGACTTCTGTTTCCTGGTCGCAACACTCATGACGTGCTCCCGTAGAGACGGAAGGTCGACCGCCCGGTCAGTTCCCGCGCCACGCCCAGCTCGACCAGCCGGTCGCAGAACCGCCAGGCCGCGCGGTCGGTCATCGGGATCGTGGTGCCGCGAATGCGCGGTGAGAGCATCGACGCAGGTGCCACAGCATCCTCGGTCAGGAAGAGTTCGACAGCCGGCCTTCGACCCTTTCGCGCGCAACTTCGGCGCAACGGTGCGAAGGGCCTCGGCCCGGCGCGCGAGATCCCGCGCTACCCGGATCGTCTCCTCGATGGACTCGAGAATCCGAGCCTGAATCGCCATCTCGGCCCCCTGCCCTTTTACTGTCAGATCGCGCAGCGCCGTCTTGGTCAGGTACCGTGCCGAAACCGGCAGCATCTGTGTCCAGTTCAGCGCCCGCGCCAGGACGATATCCGAGAGCAGCCAGCCGAACCGCCCCGCCCGGTCGTCAACATCGAGAACGGCACGAACGACGGCCACGCCGCCTGCAAGCGGCCCATGAGTCCGAGCCCGTTCCGCACCCGCATCGAGCCAGAGGCCCACCTCGCCCGCGAAGTCCGGGCCCCGCGCCTCGCCCGGCGGGGTCAGGTGAAAGGCGTCACGGATATCGACTTTCCGTGCCAGCCGCCCTTCCAGTTTCGACGTGGCAGCTGCCGCACTCAGCGCCAGCCGGTTCGCGTGCAGTTTCATCGGCACGCCATACCGAGCATCGCTGACCAGCTGATCGAGCACCGTCAGCGCTGCCCCCGAGCGAAAGGCCACAGTTTCAAGGGTTTCAGCACGTCCGGAGGTGACCCACCCCGGCAGCTGCGGTAGGGTGTTCAAGTCGTTCGAGATGGCTGCGGACTGGTATGTCATGCCACAACACTAGTCTCTCGCGGCGCTTTCGTCTACAATATGATGTGCAAACCGCCCCTCCTTGCTGTTCTCTGCTATGTCCAATAAGTTTGCCATACCGTGCCCTTCGTGAGACAAAAAACATCCGCTACGCGCGACAGGTGCAAAGCCATAGACTGTGTTTGATCTACCCAGACAAGATTCCTTATCCTTAGCACGTAGTTTTGCATTCATCATATTGATATTGTTAATTTTTATTTGACTGAGCGTAAGCTTGCTGCCCTCGGATGGTCTAGACCACTCCGACGCCATTATCAGTGCCTCATCGCTCGCCAAATCGGCGGTGAGGAAGGCGAGCAAATTGGCCTCTTCGACCTGTTCGGTGTCGGAAACACCTTCTGAGGCCCTCTGTCCTTCCCCACTGTCGAGTGACGCCAGATCGCTACGGCGAAGCACCTCCAACAACCAGCTGCTGCTTGTCAACTGACGCTCGGCTTCGGTCGCCATCTCGCCCTTTTTCAGGTGATCAAGGAGTTGCCCGGTGCCCTCCCCTTTCGCCTCACGCACTGCTTCGAGGCGCCGACCCTTGCGCACACGGTTCAAGTAGGTATCGACCGTCGGCTCCCATCCCGCCTCGTCCATGTCGAGGCCGGCCGCCAGGGCAAGCAAGTGGGCTTGCGCCATCCGCCGTGTCAAACCACTGGCGGAGATGCCGGCACGGTAGGCGTTTACCTTCTCGTGGAGTGCGTTGATCCCAAAGCTGAGGCAATGCGCGAGCAAGGACAGCCGGCCCCCTTGATCAAGCGAGGTCAGGTAGTCCAAGAGGGCGGCATCGTCGCCAAGCGATAGGTCGGCCTCCCACTCCGTGTGGCGTTCGTCCACCAGCTTGGCCGCCACGCTGTCCTTTTGATCGCTCGTCTGCGCAGAAATATAGACGTGAAGCACCGAAGCCTCGAGACAGTTGCCCGCCGAACTGGACGTCCTGAAGGTGTCGTTGACGAGCTTCAGGAGCAGCATCGTCGAGGCGACGTCAGGCGAACGCCCGACAGCTTCGCGCAGTGCCAGAGTCCGGTGCGCCGTCAACTCCATCCAGCCGCTCGGGCACCCTGCCCCGCCCCACATCTGTCGAATTCCTGAGCTGAGTCCATAAAGCTTCTACGACGAGATGCTCGACGAGTTTCGGATCATTGAACATCTAGACAGCGCACACGAGCCCATCGTTCCAGAACGCATGCGTCAGGATGACGATCGGGAAGTTACTGTTGGGCGCCACCTACCTTTTTCACCGTCGCGCGTCGCGGCATTCATGGATCACTTTGACAAACGGTTTCAGATTGCGGCGCGGTCCTCGAGCGGACGGATCATCGCGATTGCATCCGCCCATCACCGGCTGAACTACACCCACCCTTTCCCAGATGGCAACGGTCGTTTCAGCAGGATGATGTCTCATGTTATAGCCTTTACAGCTGGGATTGAAGGCCAACGGGCTCTGGTCCTTTTCGCGTGGACTGCCCCGCGGGCTGACCGATTGGGGCGAGTATAAACGAATGATGGATTTTGCAGACAGCCCCCGACGAGGAGACCGTGACGGGCGCGGTAAATTATCCGAGACAGCATTGAAGACATTCAGCGAATGGTACCTAAAGGTGACGCTCGGCCAGATCGCTTTTCGGCAAAACTCTTCGATCTTGGCGAACTGGATCCGCGGTATCGTCGTCCTGTTGCAGAAACCATCGATGACATAGCGAGCGCCGGAACTGATCTCCGCCGTTACTTCGGCACGGCGCCCTAGACAGGGCAACGCGCAGATTGTGCTCAAGACGTCCGAGTGTACTGCTCGCATCACGCTGAACAAACTGACCGCTGCCCGATACCTGGCTTCCACCTCGCCGAAGACGCCCGTTTGGTTGGCGTTTCCGTTGGATTATCGAGAGCGACTTTTTGCAAACCTTTTTGGTGACGGTGACCTGGCGGTGGAGCGCTAGAATTACAACGAGAGAACACTGATCGTATTCTGCAACGATTGGCGGCGGGAACCACTGTGTCCATTTGGTGTCCAATTTGTCCACCGCGGTGGACATCTTCTGTTCCGGGGCAAGCTAATGACCGCACATCGTCCCTTGAGCTGGTCTTGGCGCGACCGCCTTTGTAGCTCTCGGAATGATGGCGCTTTCATGAGCGTGGTTTTCCGTCGGACGTCCACCGCGGTGGACACTAGCCGACACACTCGTTGGTCTTGGACGCGCGTTTAATCAGAGCGGCCGGATCAAATTGGGTTTGACGTTGGCCCAGAGTGATACTGTGAAAGTAGGCTCCAAAATCCCTGATGCGTTGCCCTAGCTGTAGCATGATGAAAATCGCGCACGAAGCCTTCTGTGCTCCTATAGTTTTCTTTGCTTTCTCGAACGTTTCGGGGTGAATGCCCATCATCGGCGCAAGTGTTCGGGCATGGTTTTCAATGTCTAACCAACTTCTAAGTTTCTGTGTCGAGAAAGATGTCGCTTGATTGCAGACTGAAGTTAACAAGTCGGGAGTCAGGGCTTCATTGCCTACGTTGCTTTCTAAATCTTTTTTTCCTTTTTCAGATCTAGATTGGTGCCGGACAATTTGTCCGTCATTGGCGGGCAATTCCATAGTTTCTGGCGGGTCATCCGGGGTGGACAAATTCTGGCATTCTGCGTCTGTGTCGGCGAGCAGTGCGCGGTATTCGGGGAGGCTCAGCTTCCTTCGTAGCGTTTTTCTTGCGTGGTTGATGAATGTGTTGCTGGGATCATGCTCTTCCAAATGGGCGAGCTTTGTAAGGATCTGTTTGCGGACAAATATCCGATCCCGCCGGTTATTCTCCATTTCTTGCGCGATGGTGATAAGCTCGCTCGCACGTTGGAGTAGGGGGGCGAGCGATAATCCATAACTGATGCACTCCCCGCCGGATGAACGAACGCGGTAGCGCTTTCGGTTCGAGCTGTCATTGCGCTTGATGAATCCGAGTTCAACGAAGCGGTTGATGTGTCTGCGAAGTGTCCGTTCGTCGATCCCGCCAACGCGATGGCAAATGGAGTAATTTGATGCAAAAACCGTTTCGCCATGGCCAGGCTTCAGAAAGCTGAGCATTGCTTGAAGGGTCTGGATGTGACCAGGGCGAAGCCCGAAAACGCTGCGCGCGTCTCTCAGTGCCCGGAAGATGGTCCAGATATCGATTTCAGATGAGGGAGTTGAGCCGCGCGATGCATCGGCACCAGCAGCCTCGATTGATAGTTTTGTAAATGCCATGGTTTGATCGCGATGACCGTTTGGCCCACAGCTTCCCTGTCTCTTCCCAAGGTTTCACCTGGGAAAAGGCAATAAAAATCGGTTCACCGAATCGGTGACTCTTGACCGGTTTACTGGAGGTTGCTACATCATGAGTGCTAATCGGATGATGAGGGCTCTCCAGGGGAAACTTTGGGGGGCTCTTTTCTTTCTGGCCGTCGCTTTTCTCCTTTGCTCGGGTTCCTCCTTGTGGCTTGGGTTAGGACCCAGAGCCGCTCTCATTCCGCCACGTATCGAAGAGTTGCAAAAGCGCAGCTTCCGCATGCTCCTCGAGCCACTGGCCGAATTCAGGGTTGTCCTTTTTGGCGATCTTGATGGCGATCGCTTTCTGATCGACTGTCAGCGTTCCGACAGTGTCGCCGCTCTCATTCTTGACGACAGACGTCACGCCGCGATTGGCCGGTTTCTTGTCTGCTCGCGCCTTGTGCGAGCAAGCAGAATAGACCGCCTGAAATCTCTCGGGGCTTGGAGTGTCGTCGGGCAGGGCGGCAATCACCTCTTTGGCCGAATTCACCAAGTCTACCTTGTCCGATAGGGCCGCCAAATCACCCCACTGCCGTCTTCCGATGCCATGTGCCGGCCCGATAAGCTGAACAAGCCCATCAGGCAATTGATCGATAACGACTCGGTGGTTGGACACGCCTTGCCGGGTTAACCCCAAAGCATCCTGAATGACACCAGGTTTATATCCAAGCTCCTGCATCTCTTTGATAAACATAGATTTTTCTATGAACGACGGATCGAGTCGAAGGTTGTTCTCCTGACCCTGTGCAATAAGCGAGGCGTCGTCGTCCAATGTGCGAACGATTGCCTTGACCGGTCCTCCGATCTTGCGGATCGCCGCCAGCCTACGGCGCCCGTAGATCACGCGATATCTGTCGGGTTGGCCCGATGGGCGAACCATGATCGGCACTTGTTGGCCATGCTTGCGAATGCTCTCGGCAAGCTCGTCTATGCTCGTATCTTCCAGCACCAACCGATCGCGAAGGCCATCCATGTCAATCTGATCGGGTTCTATGTCCCGGATCGAATTGGCCGTGATTTCGCGCAACGAGTCCCGTAATCCACCAATAGAGCCGGGCAGCTTTGCAGCTTTTTGCAAGGTAGGGGAGGGAGCCGCGCTCTCTTTTTCGTCCTTCGGAGGTTGGTTGAAAATGTTTCTGGCCATCAGCGACGCCCCCATGCCATTTGAATCGTCTGCTCCAGTTCATCGGCAACGCCGTTCACGCTGGTCAGAGCGCGATCAATCGTTTTCCGGATGAACTGGCCGGGATCAACTTCATAGACGGTTTGCTGGGTCATTCCGGCGTCAGAGATTGCGGTAGACTTCAGCATTGGTTCGGTCATGACCTGGCCGGCGAGAATTGATCTCAGGTAGCCAGCCATTTGGGTCTGTGGCCCGTCTGACGGCTCATATCTAGTGATCAAAAATTTTACGAAATCCCATGTCACACGTCGACCGATCGCTTCTTCCACTGCCTTGACCGTTTCTGACGCAAGTTTCAGGAATTGGCTCATGGAAGCGATGTCCAGCATGCCTGGTACGACCGTCACCAGGAGCCCCGTAGAAGCCGCCAATGCCGTGAGGGTCAGAAAGCCGAGTTGAGGCGGGCAGTCGATCAGTACAATGTCGTAATTTGCCTCTACCTCCTCGAGGGCCAAGGCGAGGCGCTCCGCAAAAATGGGCTGCATCCGACGGGCGAGCGCGTTTGCTGTCTCGGTTTCGTACTCCGAGAGCATCAAGCCCGCCGGGACCATGTCGAGCTTGTGAAAGTAGGACTTCTGGATCACGTCAGCGAGCGGAACTTGATCCTCATATCTCAGAGCATCATAGATTGTTCCGCCTTCGGCGAACTCGAGTTCAGGCCGAAAGCCGAAAAATGTGGTCAAACTTGCTTGCGGATCGAGATCCAAGACCAAAACACGGTAGCCGCGCAAGGCATACCGCTGTGCAAGATGTATCGTCGCTGTTGTTTTTGAAGAACCACCTTTGAAGTTCACGACGGACAGCACCTGAAGCCGGTCGCCATCGCGTCGACCTGGCCGATAAGATTCGGCGTTCTTTCCCGTGCGCTCCAAGATGTTGCGCAATTCGTCTACTTCTTGGGCTGTGTAGAACCGGTGCCCGCGGTTATCAGTATGCACTTCCGGGAAGCTACCGTCCTTGTGCCGGTTGCGCAGGTTAGACGTGCTTACGCGCAGGAGACCGGCAACTTCGGTCGAGCTGAAACGCCGCAGGGCTTTACGCTCTTCGGGTTCGAAGGCGATCTTCATCTGCCGATCCAGGGACTCGGCCAGATTGTCGGCAAACGTGCCGATGTCAGAAGAGCCTATGCCTTGCGCATATCCAACGTTACGATCATCCATATCCTGCCGCCCGCTCTTGGCCTCTATAAAGGCTCTTGATCATTTTGACGACGCACAACGTGAATGACGCAATTTGCCGTCAGAATGGGAATGCCACGATCCAGCGAGTCCGGCAAGAAGAATCTAGATGTAGTACAAAAGTTATCCACAGCACCAATTGCGATCGATCTGTTGGCGCATAGTTAAGTAAATGAAAGTAATAATATAATCTCGATCCAGTAGATCGTTTCTTGCGAAAGCAAGGCAAACTTACCTGCTGAGAAACCGGCTTGGTATCATTGGTCGATGGTTCCGCTGGATCAATGCGAACCGGATGATTCTTCAAAATATTGGACGACAACAGGTTCAGTTGCGATGGCTTGTAGGCATATTTTCCACGCAGTACCGGCACGGCGATGGGTTTGCTCTTGGAGCAAGATGGACGTACATTGAACGTCGTTTCTCCAAACCTTGAGAGGACAAGATGCGAGTCGCAAAATTGGGGAGTTATCTGGCTGTCCGTTTGCCCGCCGACCTTGTGGCTGAACTTGGCTTGAAGGCGGGTGATGAGATTGACCTGGTAAAGGACGATGAGACTGTGCATGTTCGGCGTCAGCCTCGCGCGGATGAAATCTTCAAAGCACTGAAGCGGTTTCAGGGCAAACTGCCCAGTGAGACGCGTCTGTGCCTCGACGCTGTGCACGAGCGCTGAAATCGCAGAAACGAATGCCTTTTTTATCTGATCGCTGATGATCCAAAGGCAGATCGAGCAAAGACATCCAAGGGCAGGGGCCCTGGACCTGAATGAGGCTGCAGTAAATGGCTGGAAGAATGCAGGGTTCAGCCGTGAGACCACCGCATCCTCTCTTCTGGAAAGTTATGACATGGCTGTGTTGCGAAGGAGCAAGCCGCTCGATGCTTTCCAGCAGCATTCTACACTGCCTTAAGCTTTTAGCCGGATGCCCTAGCAATTGGGCTATATCCAAGAGTGGCACAAAGTGGGTTGCTTTAAGCGTACTTCATATGCCATTGACTTATACGCCAATGAAGCATAATTGGTAATTCGAGATGACACGACTGCAGACGGTGGTGGAACTGCCCGAATTCCAAAGGCGTGCCAAAGCAATCATGTCGGAACAAGAGCGCGAGGCTGCAATCAACTTCATTGCTGCTAATCCTAATGACGGAGTGTCACTCGGCGGCGGGCTTCGCAAGGTCCGCATCCCAAGAAGCGGGGGTGGCAAGAGCGGCGGCTTCAGGACGTTGTATGTATTTGGCGGTAACCATATGCCAATCTTTCTGATCACGGTCTTCGCCAAGAATGAGAAGGCCAACCTGTCAAAGGCTGAGCAAGCCGCAGCAGTTGAAATGAGCAAGACGCTTGTCGCTAAGTATGGAGACGGAACATGACTGCATATGAATCGGTGTCGAAAGGCCTGGAAGAGGCGTTGGCATTCGCCGATGGCGACGTGTCCGTCGCCAAGGTTCATGAGGTATCTGTTGGCGATGTCGACGTGGCCGAAGTTCGCCAACGAACTGGTCTCTCACAGGCCGAATTCGCTCGAAGCATAGGAGTAGCAAAGGGCACGCTCTTGAACTGGGAACATGGGCGTCGACACCCGACGGGCCCTGCTCAAGTCCTGCTGGCCTTGATCGCAAAGAAGCCATCGGTGGTTCAGGACCTATTGCGAGGGGCTTGATCCGTGGCGCACGCGATCCCTTTGATACTCCTGTCGAGGATACGCTCAGTGAAGCCTGAGAACTTCTGAGCTCGGAAGCACGGTGAGTGATGTATCATCGGTTAGGAGATAGCGGTAATCCTACATCTACTCCAACATTCCTAGCTTTTCTGCACGTTCAAGCAACATCTTCACCGAAGACGGCTGCCAGCTGGTGCGGCCACGCCGGGTGTGCTCACGCATGGATTCCAGCCTTTCACAAATCGCCTGTAGCGTGATTTCGGGGTTCGCGCCTTTGATGGCAGCCACGATAGCCGGCAGGCGGTCGTCGGTTTCGCGGCGTCCGGCGCGGCCAAGCACTTCATCGGGCAGAAACCCGTCGCGCACATATGCCTTCACGGCGCGGAGCATTCGGCTTTGGGTCCAATGACGATCTGGGGGCAGGGGGCCATTGATGATCCGCAGCACGTCTTCCCAGGCCATATACGGGCGCAGGCGGCGCACATGGGGCACCCAATCTTGCGCGGTCTCGTTCAGGCGCTCCATGTAGCCATCCTGTCGCGCCAGCCGCACCTTGCGCAGCGCGGCGGGGTCTTTGGTGCGAAGCCCAGGATTGCCACCAACGCGCCCTTTGGCGCGCGCAGAGGCGAGCCCGGCCTTTGTGCGTTCACAAATCAGAGCGCGTTCGAACTCGACCGCAGCGTCCAGAACATGCAGCGTAAACTTACCCTGTGGTGAGGACGTGTCGATTGGGTCTTGGAGCGAGCGGAAGAAGGCGCCTTTGGCCTCTAGACGCTCAATCACCTCGAGAAGATGCGACAAGGACCGCGCAAGCCGGTCGATCCGCACGACGACCAGTGTGTCGCCGCTCTGGACCCGCTCAAGTACACGAGCAAGCACAGGACGCGCGCGATTGCCGCCAGAGGCGTGTTCTTCGAATATCTCGACGCATCCCGCGGTTTGCAGTGCCTCAGACTGGGGTAGGGAGGTCTGATCTTCTGTCGATACGCGCGCAAAACCTATCAGGGGCATGAAATCGGGCCGTTTACAATTCAGGGTATCGCCAATAAACGACCGATGAATCGCGCGATCAGAGCCCCGCGGCTTTAGTCAGGTTCACCCGGAACCGATCCCGACGGCGCTGGTAGCGACGTGTCATCTCGGCCGAGGCGTGTCCGAGCTGTTTCTGGACGTAGCGCTCGTCGACCTCGGCCGAACTCGCGAGACCCGCACGCAAACTGTGACCGGAGAACAGGGCGAGGCGGTCTTTCTCCGGCAGGTCGGCCCGGATGCCGGCGCCCAGGGCGGTGCGCTTGATCAGGCGTGCGACGTGTTTGTCGTTGAGCCGCGTTTCCGATGCGCGTTTGCCGTCGCGTGAGGTGCCGACAAAGACAGGCCCGAAGTCGATCCTGGCGAAGTGCAGCCATTGCTCGAGGGCGTGGACCGGGCAGCTCTGCTTCTTGGAGCCGCGGCCGATCTCGACCTCGCGCCAACCGGTCTTGGCATTGAGGGTCAGGAGGGCGCCTTTCTCCAGGATCTCGACCCATCCGCCACTGTCTGGCGTGTCGTCCTTACCCACATCGAGGCTCACGATTTCCGAGCGACGAAGGCCTCCAGCGTAGCCAATCAAAAGGATCGCCCGATCCCGCAGGCCGCGCAGATCGAAGGGAAGGGTGGCGACCATCGCGAGGATGTCTTCGGCCAGGATCGCGGCCTTCTGAACCGGCGGGCGAGCATGCTTGCGCTTGATCCCCGCCAGGACAGTCGCGATGTGGCGGTTCTCGCGATCGAGAGTGAAGCCCCGCTGGGCGTAGTTCCAGGCCAGGCCCGACAGGCGGCGATCAATCGTGCTGACCGCGAGGGCAGGGGAGGGGCCCGACCCGGACGCCAGGTCCGCGAGATAGAGCCCGATCATCTCCGGGGACGGGGGCAGTGGCTCCGCGCCTTTCATCCGGCACCAGCGTGCGAAGTGGGCCCAGTCCTTGGCATAGGCCTTGAGCGTGTTCTCGGACGCCGCCGCCCGGGCGTAATCGCGCGCGGTGTCGACCAGGCGATCCAGCGTGCCCGACCCGGCGACATGGGCGGGCAGGGCGATGCTATTGGGTGCCTCTTGCTCGCTCTCGTCGCCGCGCGCATCATCGACCGCACCGGAGGGCGCTGACGTCGATTTCTCGGTCTCTGAGTCCATTGTTTCCCTGAAAACCCGCTGATTTTGAGACTGTGCCGCAGCGTATCTAGATATGTCCGATAAGGCAAACTTATTGGACATAGTGAGGAACGGTAAGGTGGGGCGGTTTGTGCATCATATTATGGACGAAAGCGCCGTGGGAGATTAGGGTTGTGGCATGACATATCAGCCCGCCACCATCTCTGACGACCTGAGCACCCTACCGCAGCTTCCCGCTTGGGTCACCTCCGGTCGTGTCGAAACCCTTGAAACTGTGGCCTTTCGGTCGGGGGCGGCGCTGACAGTGCTCGATCAGCTGGTTTCCGATCCTCGGCATGGCGTGCCGGTGAAACTGCTTGCAAATAAGCTGGCGCTGAGCGCGGCAACCGCGACCTCGAAACTGGAAGGCCGCCTCGCGCGGGAGGCGGATATCCGTGATGCCTACCACCTGACGCCGCCGGGCGAGGCGCGGGGGCCGGATGGCGATCTTTTGGCGTACTGGCGCGATGCGGCGCGGCTACGGCTGAGCAGACTCGGCGAGATCGCAGACCTGATCGGGCCCGACCGCGCGGAGGATGTGGCCGTTTGGTTGGACGCCGGGCAAGAACGTGCACGGACCCATGGTCCGCTGGCTGGCGGCGTGGCCGTCCTACTCGCCGTGCTCGATGCCGACGACCGTGCGGAACGACTCGCATGCCTGCTCTCGGACATCGTCTTGGCGCGGGCGCTGAACTGGAAGCAGGTGCTGTTCGTGACTGCACGGCGGCTGACAAAGACCGTGCTGCGCGATCTGACCACAGAAGGGCAGGGGGCAGAACTGGCGGTTCAAGCCCGGATCCTCGAGTCCATCGAGGCTGTGATCCTGCTGGCGCGGGACCTGGGCCGCAGCGCCGATGCCCTTCGACTTGTCGCTCCGAAGCTCCGGGCGAAGGGGTCGGATGCCGCGGTCGACCTGTTTCTGACCGAGTATGCCGTGGCCCCGGCGTCCATGTTGTCGCCGCACATTCGCGGTACCTCGATCCCGATGACCGACCGCGCCGCGCGGCGGTTCTGCGACCGGTTGGTCGAGCTGGGCGTGGCGCGGGAACTGACCGGGCGGCCGACGTTCCGGCTCTATGGGATCGCATCATGACCACGGTGACCAGGAAACGAAAACCGGAGGAGGAGGAGGAGGACGCCGTCTTTGACCGGGAGCTCGACGACCTGCCGCAGGAGCTGCGCTGGCGCGAATGGATGGGCCGGGTCGAAGCGGTGCTCTTCGCCAGTGCCTCGCCGGTCGGTCGCGAAGACCTCGCGCGGGTGGTTGGGCAGGGGGTCTCGGTCGAGATGCTGATCGAGGACATCCAGGCCGAGTTGACCGGCCGTCCGTATGAATTGGCACAGGTGGCCGGTGGATGGATGTTCCGAACGAAGACCCAGTTCGCCGAGGCGATCAAGGCCGCCGCCGATCTCGGCGACCAGTCACTCGTCTTTACCGAGATGGAGATGGGGGTGCTTTGCGCCATCGCCTATCACCAGCCGATCGACCGGGCAGGGCTGGCCGACATTTTTGGCAAAGAGATCAGCAGGGATCTCCTGGCCCGACTGCGCTACAAGGACTTGATCGCGAGTGGGCCGCGGTCACCGCGACCCGGGGCGCCGCATACCTTCGTGACAACAGAGACGTTCCTGGTGATCTTTGATCTACAGAGCCTGCGGGATTTGCCGTATCTGGAATTAACGACGTAGTGAATCCCGTATCCGGATGATCGGCTTGTCAAATGATCTGACAAGGAGCTATCGGCAGGCGCAGATGACTGCGTGAGACCAACCAAAGCAAGAGGCTTTCGATGATTGACTATACGGAAATCAGAAATGGCGACGATTGGGAGCTCTTCTGCCGGGACTATCTTGTGGCGCAAGGCCTGGTAGTCGAGGTGCCGCCTGGGCCAGGCCCAGACGGTGGTCGCGACTTGCTAGTCAAGGAGCAACTAAAAGGAAAGCTCGCGACACGGTCGTTCACATGGCTTGTGTCATGCAAGCACTTTGCCGCTGGTGGCGGGTCCGTCGGGACCAATCATGAAACAAACATAACGGATCGGCTGGCGCACCATAATGCGAATGGATTTTTCGGGTTCTACTCTACGACCGCCAGTGCTGCGCTGATTACCCGCCTAAAGGAACTTCGAGGTAATGGCACAATTGAGTCTTTTGAAATATTTGACGGAGCTCGTATTGAGAGCGGGTTTCACGATGTTGGGTTGTCTGGAGTCTTGCTTCAGCATCTTCCTGCTAGCCACACGGCGTTGCGGCCAATCCATCCTCTTCTCGGTGAGTATGTGCCGCTGGAATGCGAGGTTTGCGGCAGGGACCTCCTGAAGGAGAGCACCAAAGGAAATTTCAAGGGCGCAATCAACTTCGCAGTCAAGGATGATATCACGCACTCGGTCCACTTCGTATGTAAAGGCGAGTGCGACCGCAGGTTGACGTCACGCCTGAATCACCAAGGCTTCATGGACTGCTGGGATGATATCCAAGATTATTGCAATCCTCTGATCTTCTTCCGACGACTGACGGGCTACATGGCTGGCCTCAGAAACAATCCGCAAGCCTATACCGATAAGGCTCATCGGCAAATGATCGATCTGTATCTCGCGGTGAGCCAGCGAACATTGAGGCAAACAAATGAGGAGGACCGCCAGGAGTATCTACGCGCTCGGGAGGCGGAAGAAATAGGTGTCTGATGTTCGACTATCGCACCCGACGCAGCAGGTTATCGATGAGCTGATTTGGCAAGAATACTGCCTTGTCGTCCCGCCAAAGCTTCAATGCCGTTTCAAGTAGCTTGGTATCGCAAAGGCTCTCCCGCAGTAGTTGATCGACCACCCAAAGAACGCCATGCGCGGGGATCCCGTTATCCTCGGCCACGCGCCTCAGCAAACGGTCTCCGGTGAGCAAAATCGCTTCCTCATGCACCTCTGCCGTCACGAGGCAAAAGCAATCGTTCGCCGATAGACGCCCGTGCCGTTTCTTGATGTCGAATGCCTGGCCGACCTGGGCAGGTGGCAGGTCATACGTTGCCATGCCGCTTCCATCGAGGAGCGCCCATTCCTGAGGTGTGAAATCCAGGATCTCGCTGGCGCGCACGGGAAGTGGTACGATGAACTCGTAGGGTAGGCCGCACAAGACGTGCAACAACCGACCCTTCCGAAGATCGATCAAGCAGCTGGCATCGTTGACGATCACGCGGGCCACGAGACGAACTATCCCCTGATATTCTCTTCAACGGTGGACAGCGATAGGTGCAGCATCTGAGCGGCGCGTACCGGCGAGATCAATTCCTCACCGAGGGCTCGCCAGACCAGGCGCTCAAACCGCTGCGGATGCTCGAAAGCACCGAACCCCTCATCATCCCGTATCTCGTCCGGCTCGCTGGTGCGCCAGCGCCGTGCATAGGTCCGAAACGCGTAGTCGATCATCGACTGGGGCAGGATGCCAACCTGTCCGAGACGCATCAGCATCGCGGCTGCCGACACGCCATAGAGCCGCTTCAGTCGCATGATCTCCATATAGGTCATGCCGCTGCGCGAGGGACCGGCCTCCTCGATCAGGTGATCGGTGGGTATCAGGAACGCACCGGCGAAACGGTTCATCGCCTTCTCGAGCTTGATCGCCGAGTTTCCGGTCGCCCGAATGACACGGTGCGCCAGTTCATGGGCCAGATTGAACCGCCTGCGCTCGACATTGGTGCGGCTTGAAACCACGACGACATCGGTGGAGCTTCGACCCTCGCTGCGTCGCACCTCGCAGGCCAGCCCATCGAAGCGCTCTGCGAAATCGGCTTCGATGACCTTGATGCCCTTGTCCTCGAGCAGCCGCGACATGCTGGGAATTGGATCGTTTCCGAGCTTCCAATGCCTTCGCAGCTCTCGCGCCAACAGGTCCAGCTCTTCGTAGCTCTCGACGACATCCCTAACCAGATCGCCGAAAGGGTCATCCGGCGGTGCGATCTCCAGGATGTCCTCGATCGCCAGGTAGTCCTCCAGCCGCTCGATGACGATGGCCTCCGCATGAGCGCGGTCCCTTGCGGAGGTGCTGGAATGCTTGCGGAATTCGACGCCGACCAGCTCTTCGACCTGACCTCCCATCAGGAAATCGAGCGACACACCCAGAGCCTTGCTCAGACCGACCAACACCGAGGAGGACGGATTCATCTTGTCCGCCTCGTACTTGCTGATGGCCTGTGCGGTGATCCTTGGCGAGGTGCGGTCGGCAAGCCCCTGCATCGACAAACCCGCCTTCTTGCGGGCCAGTCGCAACCGTTGCCCAAACATGGTCTGCTCCCGTAAAAACGTCGGTTGATATACGACATTTATTGCTGTACTTATCAACACAAGATTGACGAATCGTCAAGGAAAAAAGGCACTTGGAGGTCAAAATGACCAAGAAAAATCAGCATGTTGTTCCCCACAAGGACGGTTGGGCCGTGAAAGGCGCCGGCAATGCGAAGGCAACGGCCATCCACCCGACGCAGCAATCCGCGATCACCCAGGCGCGTGACATCGCCCGCAATCAGGGCTCGGAAATGCTCATCCACGGAACCAACGGTCGCATCCGCGAGCGCAACACCTACGGCAAAGACCCCTACCCCCCGGAAGGCTAAGTGAATCATGAGACGTATCCTGTGCATCGATGGCGGTGGCATCAAAGGCACCCAACCGGCAGCTTTCCTGGCGGGTTTGGAAGAAGACCTTGATGAACCGATTGGCCGCTACTTCGACCTGATTGCGGGAACGTCAACCGGGGGCATTCTCGCGATCGGCCTCGCCCTCGGCATCCGGGCCAAGACCCTTCTGGAGCTCTATGAAAATCGCGGGCCGACGATCTTCGGGCAAGCGGGAGACAGGAGTTGGCTCGGACGAAAGGCCCGGAATGCGCGCGCGTCGTTGCGTCACCTGGTCAAGCCGAAGCACGAGGCATCGACTCTTCGGGACGAGCTCCACGCCGTCCTTGGCGACAAGCTCATCGGTGAGGCGGAGACCCGGTTGCTGATCCCGGCCTGGGATGCCGATCAGCGCAGCGTCTACATCTACAAGACGTCGCATCATCCGCGGCTCACCAAGGATTACCGGAAGCCCGCGCTAGACGCCGCGATGGCGACGTCGGCCGCCCCGACCTATTTCGCGCGCCACAAGACGGTGGATGATGTCGGGCTCCTTGATGGCGGCACCTGGTGCAACAATCCGGCGGGCGTCGCGACCGTAGAAGCGATCTCGATGCTTGGCTGGTCTCCGCAGGATCTGCACATCCTGAGCCTCGGCTGTGTCGACGAGGTCTACATGCTGCCTGAATCCCCCGGCACGGCCGGACTCGGATTCAAGGCGCTCAGTCTTTTCATGGACGGGCAGTCCCGCGGTGCGCTCGGCATTGCCCGTCATCTGACAGGCGATCCGCATGACCGGACGGCTGTTCACCGGTATTCGCCGAGCGTGCCGGAGGGTTTCTTTTCCCTCGACGACACCACCAAGATCCAGAGGCTCAAGGGGCTTGGCGCCTCGAGCGCCCGGCACGCGAGCCCCACCCTGACCCCCATCTTCTTCCAGCAACCTGCCGAGCCGTTCGTGCCCGTGCATCAACTCGAACGGAACGCGGCATGAACCAGATCTTCTCGCACCCCCTCACCGATACCGCCATTCAGCGGCGGGCGCAGGTCTTCACGATCCTCGAAGAAATCTGCCAGGAGCTGGAATGGACGCAAACCCAGTTCGAGAAGGCCCGCACCAGCTACGAAGCGGTCGCGGACTGGTTGGCCGGATCGAGTGACCCGATGCTTGCTTCCCTTCATGTCTACTTGCACGGCTCTGGCGCACTCGGCACCTCGATCAAACCGATCGGACGCGACGAGTTCGATGTCGACCTGATCAGCTTCATCCTCGGCCTCGGCCCGGAAATCGCACCGATGTGCCTGACGGCTGCAATCGGCCAGCGCTTGCGCGAACATGCCTACTACGCGTCGATCCTGGAAGAAAAGAAGCGCTGCTGGCGCCTGAACTACGCCGGTGACTTTCACCTCGACATCTCCCCGACCATTGCCAATCCGAACTGCGTGAATGGCGGTGAGCTGGTGCCCGATCGCAAGCTACGGGATTGGCACGCGACAAATCCCCGGGCCTATCGGGCCCTCTTCGACGAACGGGCGGCCCTGGTTCCGAGGATGACGCAGTCGATCGTCGCGGCGCAGCGCGATGCGGCCACGACCGAGCCCTTCCCAGTCCGTCAGTCCGTCAAGGGCATTCTGCGGCGGACCGTGCAGCTCCTGAAGCGTCACCGGGATCTGGAATTCCTGCATGTTCAGGAAGAAATCGCGCCGATCTCGATCATCATCACGACCCTGGCCATGCGATCCTATGAGATGTGTGTCAGGCGCCACGTTTTCGTAGACGAACTCCAGGTGCTGATCGACACGATCCGCCTGATGCCGATCTTCATCGAGCGGCCCTTGGTCAATGGCCGACAGATCTACGCGGTCTGGAACGAGACCACCCAAGGCGAAAATTTTGCCGAGCGTTGGAATGAAGAACCCGCGCGGGTAGAGGCTTTCTACAAATGGCACAGCAAGGCGCTTGCGGATTTCGAATCCCTGCGTGACCTCGTTGGCCTCGACGCGATTGTAGGCTCCATGAAGGACAGCCTGGGCGACAAACTTGTTGCCCGGACCATGAACAGGCGGATGGATGCGCTGAACGAGGGGCGGAAGACGGGCGCTCTTATGCTTGGTGCGGGCGTTGGCCTGACTACCCAAAAATCGGCCGCTTCGACGCCCGTTCCCAGGAACGAGTTTTTCGGGGACTAGACGCGATGGCGGGATCGACCACAAGAAACCGGCTGTCACTGCCCCAGCAGTACCTGTTTCTGCAGAGGTCCAAGACGATAGCCGGCGCGGGGGTGCTTGGTCCGCGCCGGTTGGAATGGCGTTTTCAGGCGCAACCGACGCCGCTTTCCCGGTCGTATCAGGTCACTCTTGTCCTGGAGAGGGACGGGACGCCGGATGTTCGGGTCGTAGAACCTAACTTGAGGTTGCTCGCCGGTGGACGCGACCTGCCGCATATCTACCATGACCCGGATCGGCTCTGTCTCTATCTGCCCGGAACCGGACAATGGGACGCCAGCAAGCGTCTTGACCTCACCATCATCCCCTGGACCCACCTCTGGCTGATCTATTTCGAGGAATGGCTCGTGTCGGACGACTGGAAGGGCGGGGGAAAACACCCTGGAGAGGATGACCCAGACGAGGGCAACCGCGCCTTGCGCCGCAGCCTGCGCCGAATGCGTTGAGTTTCGCGCCCGCGACGTTCTCAGCTTGGCTCGCAGACGTGTCGGTTAACGATCGTCAGAGCTGGTAGAGACTGGAGATCAGGCCGAGGCCAGTTTCTCGATCAATGGGAAGCCGAAAGAGTGCGGGTCAAAAGCTGGCAGCTCGTTCACCTTTTCCAAACAGGCCCTGAGAGGCTCGGCGCGCCCGCTTCTGAATGTGAATTCGCGAGTGTCAGGAGAGCTTCTGTCTCCCATTTCCATTGGGAGACTCAGTGTGGTGAAGCGGACAAGTAATGGTCCAAATGATAGATCGACTTCGTTTAAGGTAAGCTCACTTCTTACCCACCAACCACAAGCCGCACAGGACAATGGTCACTCAAACGTTGACGAGCTCTTCCTGCATACTCGGGCGCTTCGTCAAAGCCGAGGCCGACTTTGTCAAAGCTTGCGGTCGCGAAGCGGGCTAGGAACTCTGTATCGGAGACGATCAGATCGATATGTTCGTCGAACCGGTCTTCGTGGCTTGGCCAGCATACGTTGTCGCGACCCTCTGGACCTTTCCTCAACATGAAGTTTCCGGGCTGCCCGTCGTTCAACTCGGCCCAGAAATCTTCATACCGGGTCGGGTTGCGATATGCGATGTTTAGTCGCCGGTTGAAGTCTCCTGCGACGACCACACGGACCCCGAGCGCATGTTGAACCTCGATCCAGTTTTCGAGGATCGCCAACTGCGCCTTAAGGGTCCTGCAATCAAACCTCGAACCGAAAGACTGCTGGTTGAAAAAGTTCTGATCTTCGACATCTCGGAGAGGATACTGATGGCAGGAAGACTTGAGGTGCACGTTTAGGAACGACACCTGCTCCCCTTCGAGCTCGAACTGGACATGAATTGCTGATCGGGTCGGTCGAATATCTGGCGCATCCAATGCTTGGTTCAGATCGATGTGCTGAATAGAAAACGCGCTAACAGTCTCGATCGACGGCAAGTCAGGGAAGGCCTCTCTGGACAGGGCGACAGCCGTGAAGATATCTCGCTCTTCCGGCGGTTTTTCCTCGTCACCAACTTGGTAACGGTCCGACATGACAAGATGGTAAGCATCGGGAGAGAAAATTCTCTCCAGAGCGGCCAGAGATCCGATCTCCTGAAGACCGATAATGTCGGCATCAAGCTCGTTGGCTACGGCCGCAAGCCTTTCATAGTCTACATCTTCGCGCGGTAGGGAGCCTTCACGAAGCGGAACGCCCGTCTCGTGATGTAGATTTGCGATGTTCCATGAGGCGAATGTGAAGTCTTCCGCGGTAGCTGGCCATGCGCCGGCCAGAAACGCACCTAGGACCCCAGGCATCAAGCGAATACTCATCTTACTGTTCTTCCTTCTCACTTGTGGTCACCCGCCAAAACATTGAAGCATCGCACAGGTTTCCCATTTGTTGCCGGAACCTTTCAAAGGCGGCCTCATTCCCCAGGAGGTCGGCGTCCGTGTATGCACGTGCGCAATGCGCTCGGATATCCCTATGATCTTCGGGCTTGGCCCGATATTGGGAGCCGGACGCGTAACCGATGAGCAACGCAATCGAAAGCGCAGCGGCGCCAAAGGAAGCAATTATTCCGCGCGACTGGTCCACACCGAAAAGGTAGACTCCAACGACACCCAACAGCCCAAGAAATGCAGGGATAACATCGCCAACAGCCGAAGCCCGGCTCATACCTCCCGCAAACCCCGCGCAGGCCCCCACGAGGGTCAGTGCAAGTAGGAGCGGACCGACGGTTCGCCAGGATTCGCGCTGAAATGCCAACGCCCCCAGAAACGGAAGCAAGAATCCGACACCGGCCGAAACGAAGAAATACCCCGCAATCGATCCAACGAAGCTCATTGTGTTAGTGCCCCACCGCCCACGATCAAACCATCGATTGCGGCATCGGCATCGATGACCGAACCAGGAGAAAGCAGGTAGGCGGTATTCGGATCGATCAAGGTGCGATTGCGCGTCAGAAAGTCGGCCAAGTCGGTCTGGATCTCGGGCGATCCTGGGGAAACGATAAGCGCACCATTTCGGATGACCCCGAAAGACCGATTGAAATCAACATAGCTGTCCGTGAAAGGTGCGACTGGTTTGAAAATTGGATCGGGTGGATTGCCTGGAGGACTTCCACCCGATCCAGGGCCAATGCACTCGAACAACGGGTTGGGGCATTCGGCGAGGTCCTGGGCGGACGCTTGGAAGATGGTCATGCATGTAAGCAGTAGACTCGTGTGGCAAAGCCGAAATAGTTGCATGAAATTGCTCCAAAATGTGACTGGTTTCGGGTTCAATCGCAGTGTGGCAATGTGGTTCAACTATAAGGCGATTCTCGGTTTGCGATAGCCTCGTTATTTATTGTCCCCTCTTCCAATCTCGGCGTCGTCTGAACCTCACTTCGTCGAAAGCCAATTTTGAAGAGTGAGTTCACGGTCTACATGTCCGAAATATGTAGCAAACTTCGGACTCGCTTGTGTCCGAAATATGTGGTAATCTTCGGACATGGCGGATGCTAGATCACATGCTGCTTTGCCGACTCAGATCCTCGATCGGGTCAGTGCCGAACCTGCCAAGGTGTGGACGCCGGGAGATTTTGCGGATGCCGGCTCGCGCGAGGCCGTCGACAAGGCCCTCCAAAGGCTTGCCAAGTCCGGCGAGCTCCGTCGTATCGAACGCGGCCTCTACGACAAGCCGCGACTCAACAAGCTGACCGGAAAACTGTCGGCACCGGACTATCGCGCTGTCATCGAAGCTGTAGCACGGCGGGACAAGGCGCGCTTTGTGGTAGACGGAATGACCGCGGCCAACACGCTCGGACTGACAAACGCCGTTCCTGCCAGAATCGAGGTCCTGGTCGATGCCCGCCTGAAACCCATCGAACTGGGCAACCAAAAGATCGTCTTCAAGCATGCTGCGCCCAGCCGACTCTACTGGGCGGGACGTCCTGGTATGTATCTTGTTCAGGCACTGCACTGGGTTCACGACACCATGCGGACTGAGACCGAGCGCTCGAAAGTCGAGCGGACCATTCGAAAGCTCCTTACCGACAGTGATGGGGGGCCAAAACTCACCGAGGATCTTCGCATCGGTCTCTCGGCCATGCCGATATGGATGCAGGACATCCTGCGCAAACCGATCATGTCGGCAGGTGCGGAGAGATACACATGACGACAGAGGCGTTCTTGGAGGTCATCCGCGCGGAGCCCGCTGACCGCGCTGACCTCTTCCTCACGACGGCCCGGCGGCTGGGTGCCCCCCTGATCAACATCGAGAAAGACTTCTGGGTGTGCTGGACGCTCAACACCCTCTACCATCGGCTGCCGAAGGGCGGCCCACGCCTTCTCTTCAAAGGTGGCACGTCGCTATCAAAGGCCTATGGTCTGATCAACCGGTTCTCAGAAGACATTGACGTCACCGTCTTCAGGGATGACCTCGGTCACCCTGGGAGCACTGCTGAGATCGCGGCACTTTCCAACAAGAAGCGGAAGGCTGCTCTTGACGCGATTGCAGCGGATTGCAGCCGCTATATCACCACAGAGCTTCTGGAGGCCGTCGCCGAAATTCTGGCAGCCGACACAGGTGGGGCGGGTCGCGTCGAGATCGACGATAGCGATCCAAATTCTCAGACGCTGTTGGTCTGGTATCCGCGGGTGGATGCAAATGAGACCGGATATGTGCAGGCTGCAGTCAAGATCGAATCAGGCGCGAAATCCGCACTCGATCCGAACCGACCAGTCACGATTGCTCCCTATATCGATGCCGATCTCGAAGCACTGGATCTCAGGGTGCCTGATGTCACGACGATCCACGCCGAGCGAACTTTCTGGGACAAGATCGTGATTGTTCACGGTCTTCGCAGCTGGTTCGAGCGGCGCGGTGAGCTTCGTCAGGACGGTCAGCGGATTTCGCGGCACTACTACGACCTGCACTCGCTCTTGACCTCGGATGTTGGCGCCTCGGCTGTCGCGGATTTGCCGCTCGGTATGGACTGTATCGAGCACGCCCGAACCTTCTTCAACAGACCGGACTACAATCTTACTGCCGCGGTACCTGGAACATTCGCTCTTCGACCGATCGGCGACATGATCGATCGCTTGGCCAGGGACTATGACAACACGCAAGCGATGATCTTTGGTGATGCCCCCGATTTCGGGGAGATCCTGTTGTCGATCAGAGAGATCGAGGATACTCTCAACAGAAGCGCGTGACGGGGATACGGCAGCATTCGCTGAGCTGTCGCAACAATCCTGCCTTCTTTCACAAGTTCCACGCAGTCAATGATTGGGCACGTCGACCGAAGCCGACAGAATATAGGGACTGCGGTGTATGCAAGATGAAATGAACATTGAACTCGACGAACTCGCGCTCCGAATTGATGACGCGGCGTTAGAGGGACGATCAGAAGAGCTTCGACGTATCGACGCCATTTGCAAGAAGAAGCTGGCAGCTTCAACAGACTTGGACGCATTGCTCCATTACTTTCGAGCCAATATCTACGCGGCTTTACAAGATGCGGAGGAGCCGCGGAGTTGGGCTTGGCGGCAACCAAACAGGGAAAGGCAAATCCTGTACCTCCGACGCGCACGGACCGCACGGACCTTTGCTCAGATATCGCTGACGCGACGGGCCCAGATCGGGACGAACCTGGCAAACAACATGAACACCTTCGGTCGGCCGGTCGAGGCACTCAGGATCTATGAAACCGTTCTGAGAGAGAGCCCCAACTTCGCCATGGCGATCGCTAATCGAGGTCTTGCACGTCTGACGCTGGCGCGCATGATCTACGATGACGGTCATCGAGCCGTTCTCGCTGCACATGCTTGGCAGGACTTCGAACGCGTCCTGAACGGGGATGTAGAGTGGGACGGTGATTACCCTGAAATGCGTGCGGCTGTCTCAGAGCAGGCCGCACAAGTTCGAGACGCAGTCGACGTGGAAGCAGTACTTGCTGAAACCGATATGCACGCTTGGCAAGTTGGACAGGGAGAAGAGCGCATCTATCGAGAGCGTATGCTAGAGATGGGCCTCTTCCTCAACCCTTTGGTTGTGATTGGTCCATATCCCATCGCGGCGTTAGATCCGCTTCACTTGCCGTCGCACACCTACGGACTCGAAGAGCCGCCGCATTATCTAAGATGGTATAACCAGCTAAAGCAGGAGTTTGTAGCCGCGCGTTTACTATTCCACGAAGCGGTGGAGGGTCCGCCATTCGAGGATCGCGGAAGGCACTTTGCCGATGACGGCACCCATTTAATTGATACGTTGGATTACCCGGAGTTCTCCATAGGTGCAGAAAAACTGCGGTTGTCCTTTAGAACAGCTTATGGGCTGCTAGATAAGATAGCGGGATTCTTGAACACATTTTTCAAGTTGGGGAGGCGACCGAACCAAGTCGACCTCAGAGGCATATGGTATAAGGACCCAAGGAGAAGAGATGCCCTCGCGGTTCCATTTCATGATCGTCCCAACCTTGCGCTGCGCGGTCTTTATTGGCTCTCCTTCGACATCCTGGGGTCAAGAGGCTCACACGATGACTCGATCGAACCGACTGCTGCCCATCTAAGCAGCCTTCGAAATTTGCTCGAACACCGTTGTCTTGTTTTATGCAGTGAATTCGCCTTGCACGACGACAGCCCAATTGATCGGGAGGAGCTGACCGTGTTCCAACGTCACACCGTTCGAATGCTACAGTTGGCGCACGAAGCCCTTATTCTCTTGTCGTTGGCGATGTACGAAGAGGAACGGCGTCGAGATCGGGGAAGCGATGCAGTATCGGTCCCCCTCTATCTTCCAAAGTACGATACTCGACGACATTAATCCCATTCCGATTCAGAAACATGGCATTTTTTCAATGAGACCTTTTGTGATGCATTAGAAATGCAATTGGTTTGCATAGGCTATCTACCCGACAGGGCTGACGGCCCGAGCCACCGTAGGCGACAGCTCAAACTCAGATCTGAAAGCAGCGCCTGTCCTCCGTACACCAACCGTTGCCATTGCTACTTGTTGTGGCTAAGTCAGCATTTTCACACTATTTGTTGGGATCATATGGTTGACCTTTTTGCCCAGAGCATCCTTTTCGCGGTTCCGGAACTCATTGGGGTTCACGGACGCATAGGTGGCGCTCTTGTAAAGCAGGTTGCGATGCCGCCTCGCCAGCGGAAGCTCTTTTTGAGCGAGTTGCGCCAACGACAGTTGAAAGGCGTGCTTGGTGAGGCTGATGACGGTTATCGAATTGCTTTTGTCGACCGACGTACCAACGCATCGATTGAAGCCGATGAGGTCTTCATCATCGAAGATGCCTCATCGGTCGACGCCTGCATCTCGAGCCTTTCGAGAGGAACTGCCGATAGACTAACACCAAAACCTCTCAACCCTACGCGGTGCGAACCGGAACTCCTCGCCAAAACAACCAAGGCAGTCCAAGCCGCTTGGGACGGCAAATTCGAGTTGCGCGAAGAGAAGCTCGCGTCTGACGCGGTAATGTCCGCCGGCCTTCGTCCCCCTCAAGTAGGTGCTGTTCATGCATCGCTCGCTCATTGGAGTGTATCGGATAATCCCGGTACAATTGTCATGCCGACAGGGACCGGAAAGACAGAGACCATGATCGCATTGGCCACAGCGGTTGTGGCCCCGCGTTTGCTGATCGTCGTACCCAACGACGCCCTCCGAACTCAGATTTCCGAAAAGTTCATGAGTCTCGGAATCCTCCCGGCCTGTGGATGCTTGCCGGAGTTTGTTGCGAGACCAGTCGTCGCTACTCTCAACAGAAGGCCAAAGTCAGTCGAAGAGGTCGACCAAGTCTTTCATGCAGCCAACGTAGTTGTGACTACGATGAACGTGGCCGGACAGGCAGCAAGCGCTGTTCAGCAAAGAATGGCCGAGCTCGCGAGCCACCTCTTCGTGGATGAAGCTCATCACATCGGCGCCAAGACCTGGCGACGTTTCAGGTCCTACTTTTCAAAGACAAAAGTTCTGCAGTTCACTGCTACTCCCTTTCGGCGGGACAAGGTGCGAGTGGATGGCCGCCACATTTATGTCTACCCGCTATGGAAGGCTCAGGAGGAAGGCTACTTCAAGCGCATCAAGTACCTCCCAGTCAGCGGCGCTGACGACATCGATACTGACGAGCAGATCGTCGACTTGGTCGGTCAAGTGCTGGAAGAAGACAGACAGAATGGTTTTGATCACCTAGTGATGGCTCGTTGCGCTCGGCAGGCTCGAGCAGAAGAGTTGATACACCTGTATCGAGCCAAGTACCCGCAGCATGAGCCCATGGTGTTACACAGCGGACTTTCTGATTCAGAGAGAAGGGACGCGATCGAACGATTACGGACCCGACAGTCGAGGATCGTACTGTGTGTAAACATGCTAGGTGAAGGCTTCGATCTACCGGACCTTAAGATCGCCGCGCTTCATGACAAACACAGGTCTGAAGCTGTGACGCTCCAGTTCATTGGTCGCTTCACGCGCGCGCGCAGTGACCTCGGTGACGCAACCGTCATTGCGAACGTGGCGCTAGGTGACATCAACGAACCGCTGAAAGCGCTTTATGCGGAGGATGCTGACTGGAACCGTCTGATTAGCAACATCGGCCAGTCAAGGACGGAGCGCGAAGTTCGCCGAGAGGCTGTTTTTGAGGGGTTCACGGCTGCGCCAGAGCGGTTTCCGCTCGAAACGCTTAGTCCTCGCATGAGCACCGTAATCTACAAGACTAGCGGGGTTGTCTGGCAGCCAGAACTGATCGAGGAAGTGTTCCCTCCGACCTCTATCGTGGAGGGCCCGCACATCAACCCGCACGAAAACCTAGCAATCTTCGTCAAGAGAGATCAGGATCAGCCGAAGTGGACAACTTCGCGTGCCGTCCATAACACCGAATACAATCTCTACATGGTTCATTGGGATGGAGAGCGAGACCTGCTCTTTATCCACTCTTCGCGTCTCAAAGACATGCATGAGCCGCTGGCCAAGAAGCTTTGCGGCGATGGTGTCTCAAGGATTGGTGGGGAAGAAGTCTACAGGTGCTTGAACGGTGTTCGCAGGCTCTGTCTCAATACGCTCGGATTGAGTGAGACCCAACGGCGTCCCGTGAGGTACTCGCAATTCATGGGTACCGATATCACTGAGCATATCGATACGCTTCCGGGCAACCGGAACAGGTCGAAAACCAATTTGTTCGGGCAAGGCTACACCGACCAAGGCAAAGTCACTATCGGGTGCTCCCGCAAAGGCAAGTTCTGGTCCTACGATGCCACCAACAATTTTGGAGAGTGGATCGATTGGTGCCACGATCTTGGGCGAAAGGTGCTCGATGACAGCATCCCGACGGACGCGTTTCTGAAAAATCTGATCCGCCCGGTACGACAAAAGAGAATGCCAAGCCTTACGCCGGTCGCCATCGTGTGGCCAGAACGAATACTCGATCAGGATGAGGAACGGGTCGAACTAACGGTGAATGGCAGACGGCACCCAATCTTAAACTGCGACATTGGAGTTGGTCGCTTTTCTGATGAAGGGCCCGTCCGTATCTTGATTTCTATTGATGATAGTTCCTGTGAGTTCGAGATGACAATCGAGGATGGATTTGCCGTCTATCGCCAAGTTGATACCGTTCCGATCTCAGTTTCATTGGGTCGAAGAAGCTTGACAATCCAGGAGTGGTTCAAGGAAGACCCACCACACATCTACTACGGAAATGGCGACATGCTCGTGGATTCCGAGTTGTTCAAGTTGCCTGATCGCGAAAGCATTGAGCCGTTTGACCCTGGGAAAATGATCGAACGAGATTGGGGCGGCGTCGACATTCGCGTGGAGTCACAGGGCAAGCTGAAGATCGAGAATTCCATCCAACGCTCGATGATAGATGAGTTGATCTCATCTGGGCGGTTCGACGTCGTATTTGATGACGACGGAACCGGTGAAGCTGCGGATATCGTGTGCATAAAGGAAGACGGTGATACTATTTTCGTGCATCTCTTCCACTGCAAGTATTCGAGCGAAGACACGCCGGGATCCCGGATCGATGATCTCTACGAAGTGTGCGGTCAATCCCAGAAATCGCTTCGTTGGCGAGAGAACCCTAGGTTCTTCTTTCAACATCTCCGCAAGCGCGAGGGTGATCGGCTCCGAAAGGGTGGGAATTCCCGATACGAACTCGGTGATGCGTCTATCGTCAACAACTGGCTTGGCCGCTGGTCGGAGCTGACCTACCGTTTCGAGGTGAGCGCCGTGCAACCGGGCTATTCAAAGAAGCTCGCCAAGAAGGATCACATGGAGCTTCTCGCTGCAACCTCGAGCTTGCTAATGGAGACGTGGAGCATTCCGTTTGAGCTTATCTGCTCAGAGTAGTGGGGATATTGAATGGCAAAGAACATTGTGATCCTCTTCGACGGGACCTCCAATGAGATTTCAGCCGACAGAACAAATGTCCTTCGGTTGTACGGGACACTCAAGAAATCGGAGGATCAAATCGTCTGGTATGATCCAGGCGTAGGCACGATTGGTCTTGCCTGGCTCGGAATCTGGCGAAAGTTCATGGAGATCTTCGGTTTGGCGACGGGCTATGGTCTCGATAAGAACGTCAAGGAAGCCTATCGGTTTCTGGTTGAGAACTATCAGCGGGATGAAGACGGCAACCGCGACAGGATCTTCATCTTTGGGTTTTCGAGAGGAGCCTACTCCGCGCGGGTCCTCGCAGGTTTCATCCACGCCTTTGGCCTTATGGAGAATCGGAACCTCAATCTACTTGACTACGTCTATCGCGCTTACAAGCGGATCGGGGAGGGCGGCAGGGAAAACGCATTTGCCGAAATGCGTTTGTTCGAGCGGGCCCTCCGAGCGGACAGACCGCCAATCAGAATGCTTGGTCTCTTCGATACAGTCGCGTCGGTCATAGAGACCGGTAGGTTCGGGCTTCGACTGAGAAGCAATGCCCACACCTCGACCAATTCATCGGTTCAATCGATCCGCCATGCGGTTGCGATTGACGAACGCCGAACGATGTTCGAACCGATGCTCTGGCCTGAAACACAAGACTACAGTGCGAACCGCTTCGACGCTTCGAAGTCCGAACCACAGGATGCGAAGGAAGTTTGGTTTCGGGGCGTTCATGGTGACATAGGAGGCGGTTACCCTGAAGCCTCGTCGGCGCTTGCGAAGGTCCCGCTTGCCTGGATGATCACCGAAGCGAAGGAAACGGAGCTTCAATTCGTGACACGGACTGTCAACGATCTGGTGCTGGGCCGTGCGGAGAAGTACGTCGCTCCGAACGCCCATGCGAAGCATCATGACTCAATGACCCTTGGCTGGAGCTTTGTGGAGTTTCTACCACGCAGGCTTCGTTCCCATTCGAAGCGCCTTAGACTTTTCGGCCTGAGCGTTCCACTCAAAGAACGGCGATGGATTCCACCAGGTGCAAAGATCCACCGATCAGTCGAGCAGGCGCAGCATCGCCCTCCGAATTTGCCGGACACGTTTGACTTCGTCGACTGAACCGACAGGCGGCGGTGCACCCTTAGTGAAAAACTGCAGTGTGGCCAGATAGCCGTTCACATGACTTCGCGAACGACAGATGGGCTGCTATGCCGCTTCGAGGCGGTTTTGAAAATCGCGCATCCATGCCTTAGCCATCGCCGAGTACGGCTGGTCTTCAGCGCACATGCCGACAAGCTCCGCCAGTGTTCGGTCGCCGAATGCGTCCACCTGTTGACCAGCGCGAACGACCTCCGGGTCCGCCTTCTGTTTCAGGTTTTCCGCCAGCTGTTTGAGGTCTATCGCCAGATCGGCCAGAAACTCGAGCCGCCGCAGAAGCCGGGTCCGCGCTTGCACCAGCCTAAGCCGGTTCAGTCCGTAGACATGTACTGACGTAGCGCCCTTCAGGCTTAACCCGTCGTCGCCCGAAAAATCCGGATCCCCGGCGAGATGTTTTGCGAGAACGAAGGAAACCGGGTGCTCTCTATCAAAGAAGTACGTCAGGTGCTGCTCAGGATCGTCCTCGCACGGATTGAGCAATAGCGGCTTCTCCGCGGCGATTGGATCGGTGCGGCTCCTGGCACGTGCACCGGTTGGCGCTATTGGAAAGCTGTCCTTCTTCCCAGATCCGACAGTGACGGCGGCAGAGAAGCCGACGGTGTCCTCGAGTAGCCGAACTTGCGACGTCTCGCCCTTAGGTGTGATCTGATTCCGCTTCCTATTGCAATCGATGCAGCTGGGCAGAAGATTGTCCCAGTCCGCCGCAAGCCACCAATAGCCACGGTGCCCGGTTTCTCCGGCAACCGCACCTTTTGGACGGAAATGCTCGACATCGAGTGGCTGCGTACTGGCGTAGAACGTTTCGCAATAGGCGCACTTGCCGTGGAAAATCCGTTCAAGCGCGTCTTTCACCGACTTCAGTTTGTAACGCTGGAACGAAAAACTATCCGGATTGGGAGGGTTGCTTTCGAAGTGCTGGATGGCTTTCTCAAGTTCCGCCGCCCCTTTCTCATTGAGGTCCTCCGGAATTGCCTCACTGCGTTCGACCCGTCTCATCCCACGCTCCTGAGCGCGTTGAGGATAGATCGTCGGGTTTGCTCCCTGAGACCACGTAGCTTTTCGTCGCTTGCTTGCCGACGTTCGCGCAGGAAATCGGCTATTGCCTGCTGCACAAGCCTGTGCACTTCGGTGTGGCCGATAGGCAGGTCGGCCGAGAGCTCCGCCAAGTAATCCCGAAGCTCGGGGTCTTCTGCAGGGTTTGCTCCTTGCGCCAAGCGGTCCTCCATCCGCGCTGCTCGCCGCTCCGCCTCAAGGCTCTCGGTCGATCGCATCTGAAAGAAGTCCGCTGTGAGAAGCTGCTCTATTGTCCAGTTGTCGTTGTCGGGCAGATCGACGAGGCTGTGGGTGAAGACTGGCAGACTGGTGCTTGCCTGATCGCCCGAGATCCTCTCGAGGACCATTACTTCACCCTTCTTCATGCCGCGCAGACACAAAGGATCGTGCGACGTAGCGATAAAGGTCACCCCCGGCAGCGCTTTTCGCAACCCGGTCATGATCGACATTTTCCAGCGCGGGTGCAAATGTGCCTCCACCTCGTCGATAAGCACAAGCGCCGTGGCATTCTCGAGCGAGGTGAAACCATGATTGACACGCTTGTCCATAAGGCCCTGCATGATGTCGCAAAGCATGGCCAAGACCGCGCGAAAGCCGGAGGATACAAGTTCAATCGGGGTGCGAAGCAATGGGCCGTCCGTGGTATTTTCGGGACTGACCACCACGTAGATCCTGTCACCGTCGCGTTCCAGGACTTCAAACGAGCCCTCGATGTTAAAGACCTCACGTAGGGCGCGTACCACCATGTTGAATTCGGGCCCATCCAGCTTCAAGAGCCAGCGTTCCGGATTCGGCAGCAGTTCATCGGGATGAAACAGCGATCTCACATGTATGTGGGCAACAAATCTGCGGTCGCCCTTCAAGTATTGGCGATAGGCGCCATAAGCGAAGACGGGAAGTACAGCCTCACCAATTTGGGAGAACTGACCGAGCCCGTCGCGCGATAGCGTGACAGAGATGGCGGTGTCATCGCCGAACCTGGCCTGTAGCTTGGCTTCCACAGGAGTCAACTGATCGGGTGCACCGAGGAAGCGCGGGTCAAGCACCATCTTCGCGGGCTCTAGGCGCAACTTCGCCCGCGCGGTCTCAGGCATCACCGCGAGCGCGATCGCCTCCAATATCGTGCTTTTTCCGGTAGCGTTCTCACCCAGGATCAAAAGGGCCGGGGCTGGCTTGCCGGGCTCCGGTACATCCAGATCAAGTTCGATTGCCTCAAGGGACTTGAAGTTCCGAACCGAGAACGATGTGAGCACAGTGCGTCCCTGCGATGGCCTGGCGCTCGCGGCGTCGGGCAAGTCCTCAATGATACGCGCGTCGACTTCTTTGATTGCGGCGCGGAGCCGATTTGCCCCATCGTCCATCCGCGCCAACCGGGCGATCTGACGGCTCCGATCTCTCGGGCCCGTTCGGCCAAGGGCTTCAAAGAGGACCTCACGCAGGAAAAGCTCGCATGCGCCCTCGTGGCCAAGATCGACGCGCGGGGGCTTTAACGGATCGCGCAAGATCTCGCTTTCTGTCCGGCTAACCGCTTCTTCAATCGCACGCCGCCGGCTCTCCCACAATTCTTCTCTGTTGAGATTGAAATGCTGGACGGTCTCTCGGCCGCGTCGACTGGTGCCAACAACCTCTCCAGTGGACCGAAAGTACAGGCTACGCCAGAACTGCTCGTTCCAACATGGGTCCAAAAACTCTGCAGATTCCTCGAGAGGGAAGTCCGGCCACCGCCCATCGTTGCGATCGGCGAAGCGTTCGAGAAGCGCGACGTCGGGTAGCCGCGCGCGTCGACCTTTCACCGGGAAGTAGGAAGGATCGCTTGGCATGCAGCCCCGGCAAATCGGATATAGGTTCTGCCAAGCCTCCGCGAGCCAAACGTAGTAGAGATGCGATACGCTGTAGTCTTCCACCGGCTCGGCATTACCGTCGGGTCGGAAGCGGTAGACAATAGGATCTTTTGTCGTGCTTTCGCAGAAGGCGCATCTTCCCGTGAAAAGCTCCGACAGTGCTTTGCGCACCTCTTCAGTCTTGCTGGGAGCTTCCTCGTCCAGAAAGACGGTCCCGCGCGACTGAGCAAGCTTCTGAGTGTCTCGAGAGAACAACTCCAGCAAAGTGCGACGCCCCTCCTGCGCCGATGGACGCGAGAATGCTGCCGGCGGGGCAATAGTCTCGCGGTTTACAAATCGCATTGTGTCACCCTTTAAGTTGCGTCGTCTCTTTTGTTCTTTTTATCATTATCTACGAATATCCACGATATCACATTGGTTAAGTGACTTCGGTTTCTCCCTTAGCGTATCGGCTGATCACATAAGGGTTGCTTCAATCTCTCTGTCCGCTCTACCAACCGCCAGCTGTGCCAGCATATTGCAAACGCAGCGAATATCGGGTCTGGCGGGCGGCACCGCAGCGCAGACTTGATTGGGCGAGTGTCCCGATTGGTCCGTCAAACCGAAAGCACATCCAGAATGTTTACCCGCTCCAACGCTCGTCGCAGCGCGTGGTTTGAAACCCTCACATAGATCTCGGTGGTCCTGAGGCTGGCATGTCCGAGGAGCGCCTGAACCATGCGGATGTCGATACCCTCTTCGATCAGCAGGGTCGCGGCCGAGTGCCGAAACCGGTGCGGGGTCAGGTGGGGTTCGATGCCGAGGCGTTTTGAGAGCGCCCGCAGACGCTTGCGGAAGGTGGCCGCGCGAAGCCGGCGTCCCACCGTGTTGAAGAACAGCGGTGCTCCGATCGAACCGTGTTCGGAACGCAGCTGGCAGTAGCGCTGAAACTCCTCCTGCAGCTCCCGGTTCGGCACGAAGACGATCCGTTCCTTGCTGCCCTTGCCATTTACGAGGATCTGGCTTCCGTCCGGCGAGACGTCGCGGACCCTTACATTGGTCAGCTCGCTGATCCGGAGGCCGGTCACGATGAGCAGTTTGATGATCAGGATCGTGACATCGTTTTGTGAGGCAGGCGTAGCGTCGTCAGCGCCCGGCTTTGACCGCACAGCGAATGTGGCTTCACCCTCTTGGAGAACCGCTCTGAGGGTGTCTCGGTCGATGGGGCGCGGCAGGCGTCGCGGGATCCTCACAGAGATGCGGACATCCGCGAACGGGGAGGGCAGGGCGCTGTTTCGATCTTCGCGCCAGGCAAAGTAGGACTTGAGCGTCATGAGCCGCCGCTCGATGGTCGCGGGTTTGGCGCCCAACTCATCGCGCAGATGGCGCTGGTAGGCGAGGATGTCGTCTTTCGACAGCGGGTTGCTGAGATGGTGGGCCTCGGTGAAGCGGGCGAAGGTGCGCAGATCCTGGGCATAGGCCGCAAGGTGTGATGTCCGACGCCGCGCTCATCGCGGCAGGCATTGACGAAAGCGGTGTGATCGAGGTGGGGCATGCTGAACTCCTTTGGTGGGGTTCAGCCAGTTCAGCATGTCGTGACTTGGGTCTCTAAATCCGCTTCCGCTCCGGTAACGATAATGGCCCGCCTTATCAGTCCCCAGATCTATCCCCAGAAATTGTGGACAGGTCGGAAAGCCCAGACGCAGGCCCTAAATTGAATGGAACGTTGACGACAGCGGCCGAACCCTCTGGAATTCGCCACTTTCCCGGAGGAATTATTTAAAACCTATTAAGAAAAATCGCGTTTAATATTTTGTTAACCAGAAACGATTGATCGGTTTAATTGAGCAGCCTAAATACTTTATATCAATTTAGTTATAGGAGATAATTGATATGAAGATTAAAATTAACGAAAACAACCGTCAAAAGATTGAAGCCAGTATTGGGCGAGTAATGGGCAAAGCCAAACGTTTTGTACACACGTCGAGTGACCTGAAAGAGCTCGTCGAGGAGGCGGAAGCCGATCTCGCGAAGTTTGGCTTGGCAAAATCCAATAGACCTGGCGCCTGTCTCACAGCCCGTCTGCGAGGACCTGCCAAGAGCTACAAGTATAATGCTGTTGCCTCGACTGTCGTGATTAAACGTGGGCCTTCCGGCTGGTTCTTGGTGAACGTCGTCCGTGATGAGGTCTCTCCAGCGCAAGGCCGTCGTTACGAGCTCGTCCTTGAGGAAGAGCATGTTCGTGCCGCTGTTCCCACCTGGAAACGCTGCTACGGCATTCAAATCAATTGGCAAGGACATGAGGGGCAGGCCGGCACGGTCTGAGTCCTGGAAGTGGGTCAATAGGTCCCAGCCGGACCGAGATACACCGGCAGGACAAAAAAGCCTCCATCCAATAGATGAATTCGACGTGGTTCTTTAGTAACTCTTGGTGTCGGAGCGCCAGGCATCGATTGAATCACGCCTCTTTTGTATCGGACTTCCCTCACGTTCAATTTGGTTGGGGCAGCCTATGCTAGGATGTTGCCTGTCCGGGAATATTCGAACACCGATCTGCGGCGTCACATGCGCCGCAGGTCAATTCTCAAACCGGCAGGCCGGAGAGGCATAGAATCGCGCACATCCTCATGCGGGACTGAAAGTCACCGATCAAGAAAGTCTTCTAGCTTTTCACTTCTAGGTCTTCCAGTTTGCCACCTTGCTTCAAGTATTCGGTTATCCATTGCGGTCTTCTGCCCGGGCCATAGATCCATTTCTCTTTCGGATTCTCAGGGTTTTGGTGCGTGGGCTGCTTTTTTGATTTTCGGGGTTCCGCACCAAACAATTCCGATGCATTGAAGCCCAACTCCCGAGCGCGTTCCTCAAGATCCGCCTTTGCCCGTTGGCGTGCCTCTTCTTCTTTTTCCCGAATTAACCTTTCGACATAGACTTTGATGTCTTTGAGTTCTGGTAGATCAAGGCTCTCCAACTGATTTTTAATCACCACTTATCTCCAATTTTCTATTCTGTATTATTATGAGAAAATATTGTTTAGGAAATTAATATTTTTTCCGAAATGGGAAGATTTGCGGCAGTAGGGTGACTTGTCGTTCTACAATGTCAAACGGGCGCGCGATGATCATCCCGCGCACCCGTCTGCATCTGAGTCTGTTGCCTTTGGAGTCGTTATCGACTTGAACCTGAACGTCAGGCGATTTCCAACCAATCAGAGAAGTGGTCCTCGATCACCGAGTACTTGCCATGCTTTTCGAGCCAGGCGATCGTCTCGTCGGACGACATCGGCGTGAGTCTGCGTCGTCCTTCCCTGATACCGTCCTCGAGTTCAACCGCGTAGTGCGAAAGGGGACCTCCGTCGCCGACGATGAACCAAGCGCCATTCCTGGAGCGATAGAGGTCCTCTAGAAACCACGCCAAGTTATTCGGAGTCGCATAGCGAACAGAGGTGATTTCAGTGGCTTGGTCGGTATCGTAGATCTTCTTATTGAAAATGATCTTCATATTTTGTTCCTTGTCTTGTGATGACCGGAACTTAGAGAATTCCAGTTTAAGAAACGTAAAAGAATTTGCTTTTCTGATAGCGGCATCTTGTTTCACCATTTTTGGGTAACTGCTTTCGGCATAATCAAAAGCCGCTCGCTTCGATCTTTTCTGGATATTTTGTTCCGCGGAGTAGCGAACCCTGGCGAGAATTTGTGCTAGCAAAATCGTTTGGTCAGACGGTGACTTGGAGCAACGGCTGCAGGGCGACCTCCACCCTTTTGTGGCGCGCTTGATCCAGCGGCAGGATCGGGCGCGGCGGCGTGATACCTCCGAAACCGAGGATTTCCGCAATCGCGAAAATCACCCGGAAGCTCCCGAATTCCCGGAACAGGGCCCAGAGAGGAGCGAAGGCCTGATTGATGCGCTCGGCTTCGGCCGCAGTCCCCTGCTGGGCCGCGCGGGTGAGGGCGGCGGGTTCCGGCAGAAGACCGGCCACCACACTATACCAGCAGGCGGCACCGGCGAGCAGCGCATCCTTCGCGCCCCAATCGCCGCTGTGGCCGATGGCAAACCTTTCCGGTGTCACGGCCCGCAAGCGCCGCATCTCGCCGGCAAAACCCCCGTCCGACGGCAGCGGCATCTTGACCGCTGTCACGTTCGGCTGCTCGGCCAGGCGCGCGATCAGGTCCGGGCTGAAGGTGAATTTCGTAGTGCCAGGATTGTTGTAAATTCAAAGCAGCAATTCATCAGCCGCGGCGACGGCTTCAAAATGGCGAAAGACCTATTCGTCTGTCAGCGGCTGGTAGGACATGCTCGCAAGAAGCAGGCCTTCTGCGAAAACGCGCCTTGCGTCGCGCGCGAGATCCTCGGCGACATCGGTCGCCAGAGCGCCGACTCCGACAATAAGCGGCGTGCGTCCCGCCAAACACTCTACGGCGGCTCGCGCCGCGCGCTTGCTCACCTCCGGTGTCAGGCAGGCGAAACCAACGCGACATACTCTGGATCCGACGGGCCGAGAGCTATGGTCCGGCACGCGTGACTGTCAATTCTGTTCAGACGGGGAACTATCTGGGTGCAACCGCCTGGAAATGCCGGACTGTATATCCGTGATCTCGTTATTTTCCACAAACGTTTCAAGATGGTGAAACAATCACCCTATTGTTGCCGCATTACTGAGTTAGTGAATTTAGCGCTGTCGGTAGTCTTGGAGAATTTTTGAGATGTCGCGCATTTGGATTTTCGGCTGTGTTCTCGTCACGGTGGTCGCGGCGTTGAAGACGCTGATTGTTGCCGAGCTGGCCTATCCGCAGGCCGGGCCGGGCATGGGCATCCTTTCCGGACTTTTTGCGCTGTTCTTCGCATTGACCGCGATTGTGGCCTATGTCGCCTGCACGCAGCTTAACCGCCACGTGGTGCAGCGGCGTCGTGAAAAACTGGCGCCAGGAGTCAGCGAGCCCATCGCCAAGGAAACCGTGATCCTGCGCCATGCACCGGATTGGGGTCTGTCGCAGGCCGAAGCGGATGTGGCAATTTTCGTGGCCAAGGGCTTCTCCAACAGCGAGATCGCCGGAATGCGCGGCAGTGCCATCACCACGGTGAAATCTCAGCTGGGCCGCATTTACCAAAAATCCGGGCTTGAAACGCGCTACCAACTGATCGCCTACGTTACCGACGAGGTGGTTTCAATGGCCAAGGAAGCCGATACTCCAGATGCAAAGGTGGATACGGCGAACGTCCTGCCGCTGGTCGGGCGCCGCAAGCAGACCGCGGCCTGATCCCTTGTCATTGGATTGAAGCCGTCGAGAGTTTTCATCGCGATACTGAGCTGAATTGCGTGCTCAGCGTGAAATACAGCAGGGACCCTGTCGTGCCAATCAATAGAGGAGCGAGCTGCGATACAACCAATACTGACATACGTCCGATCCTACGCAGTGTCTGGGATCTTTTTCTTGCGTCAAGGCGGTTGCAGGGCAGCGCGTCGCTGCTACCGTGACCTTCATGGAACGCCGTATACTCGAAACGAAGGTTGTTCATCCTGAGCAGGGCGAGATCACCCTGTTCGAGGTCGTCGACATCGTCGGGGGTGTCGAAGTCTATCCCGACGAACGTCCTCTATTCACGACGCGAGACATGGCGCAGGCCTGGATCGATCAGAGAGTAGAAAAAGGACGCTGACGCGGTCGCAATCTAGTGGGATGCAGGACGGACACCGCGCCTGCGTCCATCACTCATACGCCACATATCGATGTTGCCAGAACAGCCAAGCAAACACAACCAAAAGGCGAGATAGCTAACATATGCAGGCGGCTGCATGGCCACTCACCACCCAGCCGCCCGGCCCCAGGCTGGAAGGTAGCAGGGGCAAGTTTTTCGCCGACCCGTCCCTTTTGGGCGAGCGAGTCGACGGTGGCAGGGATAAAATACCACACGAGAGACCGCGGGGAGCGGACGCCCGCTCGAATACTTTGCACTCAAGTTGCTCGCAGGCGCAATGCGAGACTTTGCAAAACAACGATTCTATGTCGCCCAGTATCGGCAGTTCAAGGTGTCTGCTGGTGGAGGGTGGGCGCCCATCTGAGCGACAGATCTAAGGACGCTCCAACGAGCCGAGGCATTCGGAATGATGCTGCAAGCTTGTCGTGCGGCACATCCTCATCCCATGCTCCAACAAGATCAAAGATTTCCACCTGCGGATTACGCTATTAACTTGGTGGTTTCGCCGCAACTCGGCTCGACAGCCCTCGATGGCAGCTTGCGTGAAGCATATTCAAATTGATTTTGCGGCAATGGTTTCTCATGCTCGACCGATGGATATTGCCCTTATCAAAACTTTCCTGGAGGTGGCTGCGACGGGATCTTTTGTTCAAGCCTCGGACCGCCTCTTTGTAACCCAGTCTGCCGTTTCGCTAAGGGTGCAGCGATTGGAGGAAAACTTGGATCGGCCTGTGTTTGCCCGCTCGAAAGCTACGCGCGAGATCATGCCTAGCAATTTTAAATTTTGTTAGGTATACTGTGCCAAGCAAAACACGAAAGTGATAGGCATGACTTCCCTCAGCAGCATCGCAATGAGTGCATATACCGATCTTGTACGTCTCTTAAGGGATGAAGCAGTCTCCGGTGCGAAAGGCAAGCCAACGCTGAAACAGCGCGGCGACAAAGCATATTGGTACGCTGCGCGCCGCGTCGGACACGACACGCGTTTCTTCTATATTGGGGAAGATAACGAGGAAACGCGTGGACGAATCGACCGCATCGAAGATCTGCAAGAAACTGGAAAAGAGCGGCAGGCCGAGCGATCTCGCCTGGTCCGATTGCTGCGCGCCGAAGGCATGACACCGACCGATCGGGCGACGGGCTCAATCCTGTCTGCGATGGCTGAGACGGGAACGTTCCGACTGGGCGGTACAATCGTAGGCACGAACGCGTTTCGACTTTATGAAGGTGAGCTCGGCGTACGTCTGCCCTTAGGAGGCATGGCCAACACCGGCGATATCGACATTGCACAGTTCCAAAAGCTCAGCGTCGCCTTGCAAGATAAGGTCGACCCGGGCCTCGCGGAGACGTTCTCTGTGCTCAAATTCGATCCCTTGCCTGGTCTTGATCCGGGGCGCACCTGGCGATGGGCGCAGGGCGGCAGCGGCCAGTTGGTCGAATTCCTTACACCCGCCTTTGGAGATGAAACCATTCGCGACTTACCAGCGCTTGGCGTCAACGCGCAGGCATTGAACTATCTCAATTTCCTTATTGCGGAGCCGATTTATGCAGCGGCCATTTATAGGTCAGGGATACTGGTCCAGGTGCCGCGTCCGGAGCGCTACGCAATTCACAAGTTGATTATCGCGGATCGCCGGCGTGACGGGGCAGGGAGCCTAAAGGCAGTCAAGGATAGGGAACAGGCTGCGTTTCTCATAGAAACGCTCGCCGAGGATCGGCCGGACGATTTGTCACAAGCATATACCACGGCACAGGACGTCGGTCCGCGCTGGCGGGAACATATTGCAAAATCACTTGACCGCATGCCTGAAACGCGTGCCATCCTGAGCAGACTTTAACGCCGACCATCGTAGTGACGATCTACGTACACCATTGGCGCGGCGATCATCGCCATGGTGATCATCCCGATCTCATACCGCAACAACCACGGTGATATGAGATGGTCATCCAAAGCTGTGCTGATTGACAAGCGCGAAGCCGCTCAGGGCGCGAGTTTGAAACAAACGGTCGCAACCTGATCAGAAGGCCATTACTTCTGCAACCTCTGCTGTAACCAGAGCTGACCATCACTGTTCGTAAAATGAACTGAGACCGGTTCGCGACCTAAGTTGCTCGGGACGATACGACTTCACATCGCCGCTTTGCACAACTGCAGCGGCTTTCATACGCGTTTTTACCGACGGGTGCAGAAGGAAGTCGTCTCCCACTTCCCGGACGCCCTTTTTCCAAGGGATTCGCAACGCACCGAAAGAGACCATGGCATCTTCGCGGTGTTGCAGGCCGAGAGGATCAGGGGCGCGATTGAGCATGTGCTCGTTGATCTGGATAGAAGGCACGCACTCCTGGAGCTCCTTAACCATCCAGTCGAGAGCGATATCACTGAGCCGCGATTCAGCTTCGGGGTAGCTGCCACCAATGTCACTATGACATCCTGGGAACCAGACCTGTTTGAGCCATTCAGGGCGTCTCGCCTTGGTTTCGACCGCGGCAGCGACCGAAGCCCATCCAACCCTTGGAAAGTCAGCGCGATCTTCGTCAATGGCCATCGCGTGCCGAGCATGCTGAACATCCGGGTCCAGCCACTTGTCATAGTTTTTCTTGTTCCAGGCTGCGAAATGGCCGGTCCCCAGAATTTGCGCCCAATCCGAGAGACGCCAGAGCTTCAGCTTGCGGTTGGGATCCTCCGAAAAGAACTTGAAGTTGTCGACCAGAAGCTTGGCCAGTTGCCAGGTCAGAGCTGCTCCCGTTAGACCGAGCAGTGCAGTTGCGACCCACGGCCAGTCACGCGCGAGGGACGCGACGAATGCGGCGCCAACGGCAATGGTCACGCCCCATACAAGCGTTCTTACGACGGCGGTTCTGAGCGAAGCGACGGTATCGAACACGCCGATGAAATGCGGCTGTACGTTGCCCTGGACATCCTCGCCCTCGATCGGGGCGCTGGAATATTTCTGCCGGAATCTGCGGCCCAGCTCTTCGCGACGGTCGTAATAGGGCTGCTCGGTTCTCGGCTTTCCCGCGCCGTGGTTGTAAACGAACGTCACCGCATCCTTGGCGATTTTCCTGAGCCCCGGGCCATAGCGTGGGACGGGGCTTCCATCCGGCATGCGCGTCGGGATTCCGCACAAGTTCATGACATTGGCCAGGGCCCTAACCGTGTATGCGCCGCGAGAGAACCCGAAAAGCAGGACCCGATCTCCCGGCTCGTAATGTGCAATGATCTGTTCGTAGCAATCGATGATGTTGTGATCGATACCAGTGCCGACTGAACTTTCGAGGACTGGCTTGATGCGACTTAAGACGCCGCCGCGTTCTCCCGTGCCGAGACCGGGATCATAGAATGCGACCTGATCCTTCGGACTGATCGGTGAGTCCGGACCGGGGCGCATCGCACGGTACATCTTGTAAACGTTTGAAAGGTGTTGATCCGGCCGGGCCCCGCCCATCTGTCCGGTACCATCGGAAAAAATACAGATGTTTTTAGCCAACTGGATGCTCCTTCTGTTCTGTAATCAAATTGATTTGCCCGGGTCTGCGGTCGCGCAAATGCGAACCCAATGCTGCGAGCGAAAGAGGATTTGAACCACAGTAGAACATGCTGGAAACGCAGGAGTCCACCTGATATTGTGGTGATAATAAAGTAAGTCGCAATATGTATGTGACTGCACGGGAAATTTTACATGACCCCGACCAGTATTGACCTCAAGCGCATCGATCCGTTGCTCAACATGCGCCGTTTCTATCGCATGAGCCTGCAGCCTGACTTATTCGGCGGTGTTGACCTGATCCGCGAATGGGGCCGGATAGGGTGTCGAGGCCAGTTGCTCATCGAGCGACATTCTGACGACGCCGCGGCCATAACATCGATGCAATCACTGGAAGTCTCAAAGCTAAAACGAGGGTATGAGACCGCCGCGCTGTGAAGAACCGCTCTGCCGCGGCGGACACCTGAGCGCCCACATTTCCAGCGTGCCACCGAAGCGTCGCAACTTTTGGTACCAATGATCGTCGCCAATAAGACGATTTCCATATCCAGAGCATGCATGAACAGGCTTAAGCCGCCTTCAGTGACAGGCCGGAAACTGTACAAATTCGAAACTGCGAAAACCACATCACAACTTAATCAAAAGATCCGCCGGGATCGAGCTCTGCCAGTTCCTTTGGCCACATTTGCCTGTCGTGCACGGGCCGCATGGCAACACAAAGGCCGCCAAAATCCAGAACGGTTTCTGCCTTTTCGAAGTTCAGTCCAAAATGACTGGCAAGGTCTTTCGCGGCAAGATTGACCGCATGCTCAAGCCGGTTCCGATGCACATCAAATCGCGGGTGTTCTGACGCGGATAACGCCGAAAGAACGTCGTTAACATTTAGGTACTTCGTCATAGGTGTCCTCCGATATAGAGCTTGCTTAAGGTGGCCAGTCGGCCTTGGTCGGCATCTTCCGACTTTGCCAAGCTTCGACAATTCAGGTTTGGTGGTGTCAGTTGTTTATGGATATCGCTTTGCATTGATCTTCCTTTCTCATTCGAAACATGGGTGCGAATGTTAAAGAAACGTTAATTGTAGCTATGGCTCTACGCGTGAGGTTAATACGGCCTTTCCAAGCAGGTGCAAAATCTGTCGGCACAGTCGAGACATGTCGCCGGCGTCAGATCTTGGAAGATTCTGTGTACCGGGGTTCCATCGGTTTCGGCATTGCCTCCAGGATGGTTGTTCTTGACCTAGCGCATATGGTGTTAATCGCCGATCCGAATAAAGGGCATCGATCTGTATAGATTTATTGGGGTTTCACCTCGATTTACGTCATTTTAACTGCGCTACCGTAGTTTCCTCTGTAGCAAACGGAGTGAAGAATGCCTGAAATCAAAACGTATTTTGCAATGCCTCTCCCCTCTGACCGTGACCGTAAGTCATGCCCAATCAAATTGCTGAGGAGAATGCGGAAAGAAGGTAAATCAAAGCACGATCTGCGCAGTTTCAAAATTGTGCGCGGTCTCTCGAGTTTCTGTATGCGCGATGTCGGGGGGAAAGGCGATTGCGAGGGAGCCATAGCTTTCATAAAGCAATTTTGCAAAGAGGCCAATCTCGACGGGAAATGGGAATTTAACTACCACCAGATCTGGCAAGACGGAATCTTTGTTCAATGCGGCGGAGGCAGCTACTCGTTCGACATGGCAACTGGTGAACAGGTAGACATGACGAAGACCGAAATGTCGTTCTGCAATTCCGTTCGCGATACGCCCGCAAGCGACGCAACCTAAGCGTTCAAACGGAAATTACAGGACGCGGTGCGGGTAAATCTTGATCCGCATTCGCCATGGTGCATCATGTGGAATCCTCGAGGCCGAAAGGAAATCTTTCTTCCCGTCATCCGCGTGTCCGTTTGGAGTGTGCCTTCGGGGCTGACTGCCACGCCAGGTTTAGAGCGCTCGGTGCGTAAAATCGTGATCTCCTCACATATACAGGGAGGAAGAGACGCTATTGTAGAACGGTCCAGGCGGCTTGGATCTTTGCTTTCTCCGCGGCACTCCGAAATCGACTTTTCTAGCCTTGCCCAACAGCGACCGGTGCATACCACTCTCAGCGTCTGCGATCCCGGTCCTAGCAAAGTAGCTTCCGCCTAAATTCCGCAATGGGTAAAGCCAAGAGCCACGCTGATCCGCGCACTCCAACGGAATTTAACCGTTGGCAAGATGGAACTCCGCGAAGGTCAAAATTTACCAAAGACCAAAGAAATTTTCCTGATTTAACATTCCCTTAAGGATCTTCGCGTACATAGGAATTCTAACTAAAGGATAAAATATGTCTGTAGATACCATTAAATTCTCGTGCACCCTTGATCTCAGGGAACGCGAAAACGTTTTAACCGCCCTCGAATTGCACGAAACACTTCGCAATGAGCATCATCGACCCATCTGCATGTTCAGCTTCAGCGTGTCAGTTCTCGAGCCATCAGAGTCTTCAACCGTCATCTGGTTGCGAGACGTGGATGAACAGGCTGAAATAGATGCGGTACGTTATTTCATAGAGCGTCTTTGCGACGAAATCGCCCTCACTGGGATTTGGGGCTTTGAATATAGCTGCAACAGTTTCACAAACTTGGTTCCTGAATTCGGAGGGGGAGTCATGCTCTTCGACCTCAACTCGGGTGATGTCGTGGAATGGCAATCGACCGACGAGTTGATGGAGAAAGCACTTCAGGATCCGTCCTCGATTTCGACGCCGGCTACAGTCTAGCGAGCGGCATCCAGAGGCCGGGTGCGATTGGCGCCCCGGCCTCTATGATCAATCGACCTTGGGTTCAAATCGCATAGCCTCTTTCAGGGAAACTCGTGCACGCCCTTTTGACGACGTCAATCTCCTTAAAAATATAGGGATCCAGGAAAGCTCTTTTTGGGACTGCCCAGGCGGCTTGGATACTTACTTTCTCCTCGGCACTCCAAAATCGCCTTTTATAGCCTTGTCCAACAGCTATCGTTGCATACCGCCCTCGGCGGCTGCGAACCCGGTCACAGCGATGCGCGCTTCTACCCAGATCCCGAAACGCGTATCAGCCGGAAGCCAAACTGAATGGTGTTCTCCAACAGAATTCGACTGTTTGTCCATTGATCTCGGTAAAGACCATAACTTGACCAAATCAAAGAAAATTCCCTGATTTAACATTCCTTTAAGGGTGCCCGTGTAAATAGGAATTGCTTTAACTGGAGAAAATTAATGAGCAAATATACAATCAAATTTTCATGCACGTTCGACTTCATTGATGAATGGTACGCGTACGAAGCTGTGAAACTTCATAAGTACCTGCGCGAGGTGGATGACCCATCCCTGGACATGTTCAGCTTTGACGTTTCAATTCTTGAACGTGATGATCTCTCTGCAGTCATCTGGTTGCGAGACTCGGCGGGACAGGCTGACATCGGGGCCGTGATTCATTTCATGCACCGGTTTTGTTTCGACTTCGAATTCAAAGGCGCTTGGGGATTTCAGTACAGCCGCGTCTGTTCCACCGGTCGTGCCGATGAATATGGAGGAGGCGCAATTCTCTTCGAAATGAAGTCCGGTCGGGTCATAGCCTGGAATTCGACTCAAGGCTGGCTGCAGAATGCGATTCAGGAGCAGACCGCGATTTCGACACCCGCTGCATTCTACTGAAAACAGCCAATTGAGGCCGGGTGCGATTGGCGTCCCGGCCTCTACGTGCAATCTGTTCTGGGTTCAACTCGCATAGCCTGCTTCAGGGGAATGCGTGCACTCCCGTTTGACGGCTTCAATGTCCTCGCCGTGGATTTCTCGCTGCTGGATCAGTGTCTTGGTAAGGCGGAGAAGAAAGCCCTTGTTTTTGTCGACCAGATCAAGTGCTTGGTCTTGTGCGCGACGCAAATGGGTCTCGACTCGATCCCGGACATCTGACGGCGCACGCCACACGTCTGCAGCTGCAATGCCGTCCCAGAGTAGTCCGCTGTCGCCGAACCCCCATTGTCGTTCGATAGCCAACGCCAGGCTTGTCGCCTTTGCCAGGTCGCTTTGCTCCCCCGCACCAGCGCCAGAACTTGCATCCCCGAAGATGCAGAGCTCCGACGCTCGGCCAGCGAGCAAAACTTGCAGCCGCTTTTGGGCTGTCTCAGGCGTCAGCGAATTGACGGGCACGTGCTCTACCCGGCCCCCTTGTGTGGAGAGCGAAACGCGCTTCGGAAGCGGCAATCCAAGCTGCAGCATGACCAAGACATGTCCAGCCTCATGCACCGCTGCGCGCCTGAAAGTGTCGTCGTCGAGCTGGGGCGCAACCTGATCCGCGGCAATCTCCAGATGCCGCTGGGCCACATGGACAGCATCGGCCCTCGCGCGCCCAAGAGCATCGCGCGCAACTGCCTCGGCGTCTGCGCCGGACATGCCGACCAGGCGGTCTGCAATTGCGGCGATATCAACATCCTCGGCGATTGCGGACCCGATTTTGGCTCTCAGGATTGCCTCAAGCCCGGTTTTGTCAGGATACGGGACATGAATCTTGAGATCGAAGCGGCCGCTGCGGATGACTGCCGGGTCCACGGTGTCCAAGTAGTTCGTTGCGCCGAACAGTAACAGGCCGCCAACATCTTTCGTCCGATTAATTTGTTCCAGCAGTCCGTTTACGACGCCTCTGAGGTAATCGACATTGTGCGCTCTTGCGTCCCGTTGCGAGAAGCTGTCGAGCTCATCGATGAAGAGTACGGCTGGGGCAGACTGCTTTGCATCGACAAACGCGCGGTCGAGAGCTCCAAGCATGTCGCCTTGGTGCCCGTATTTCTGACAATCGCTATACGATGTCGCGATGATCGGAATGCCCGCCGACCCTGCGAACGCCTTGGCCAGCGTTGTTTTCCCGGTGCCCGGAGGCCCATGGAAAACCGCGCTCGAGGCAACATCAGACCACGGCAGATCACCCCGTTGCCACAGGTTCAGATCGTTCAACATTCGATCAAGGGACTTTCGCACTTCAGCGAGACCGAACACCGCATCGAGCGTAACGGTCGGCACTTGGCGCGTTAGTTTGGCTGCGATCTTGGCGAGGCCATCGGCAACCTTGAGCGATGTCGGCGCGGCGAAAGCCGCGTCGATCTGCGCCGGCTGAAACATCGCTAGCTTCCTGCCTCCCGGCAAGCGATTGCGGATTTCAGCCTCGGACAGTTGGCCCGTCGCAGAATGCGTCAACCGGAGCGTCTCCAGCACCACATCTGACGAAAGACCGTGCCACGTCACCTGACGCGTGACGAGTGCATTCATTGCATCATCGAGTTGCCCGGCATCCGTTGTCACAAGGAGGACCGCCCCGCCTTGGGAGAGGCTTCGCTCCAGCCGAGCCCCCCACATGCCCTGTTTGAGAGGACTCAGTCTTAGGCCGCGCTTGTCGTCTTCGTCCTGCACGAAATGACGCAATTCCGCGTTCTCCGGGTCGCGCAGATGGCTTTTCCAGCGCTTTTCTGCGCGCTCGAGAATCTGCTTCATTTGCCACAAAAACTGTTTCGGACACACGAAATTCGTCACGCTTCCGGGTGCAAAAAGCTCATGCAAATGCTCGTCGCTGTCCACAAGCATGCTCAGACCCAAAGCCGCCGAGATGATGGACGCGGGCGGATCGTCTTTCTGCTGCATTCTGCCTTCAGCAAGCGAAGACTGCGCCCAAGGGTCGCAGCCGTTGCCGATTGCCTCTGCGATTTCGCCCTCGGTCATCGATTGAGCCAAAGGGGTCTTTGGGTGTTCCCAGGACCGTTTCGCGGCAGCCTCAGTCACATCGTCAGGCAGGTTCGCGATGAATTCAGGGTCTTCATCATCCTCGAACTCGTCTGGATCCGGGGAGTGGTCGACAGTGACGAAGCCGAGCCACTCGGTCTCGAAAAGACTCAAGACGGTTGATCGAGCCAGGCGTTCTGCGAATTCCGATGAGGTCTCAGACGTGGAGTATGAGGGTGTTTTCATATGCTGCTCCGTCATCCTTGTCCTCCAAGCGTGTTGGTTGCGGCCATGCTGTCCGACAGTCCCAGGTCCTTCATGGCGCGGTCAAAACTTGCGCAGGGAGTGGCACGCAAACTCTCGATCTCGGAGAGCGCAATGCGGTGGGACTGACGTCGGTCTGTGGTGAACTTCACGACATTCTCGGACAGGGCGACAAGTCCGACGATATCGAAATCTTCTTGATCGTAGTGCCGAACACCGGTTGGCGACCGGTGGTATCCCTTCATCAAACTGAAATGGAAGTACCCGTTCCTCGGCCGGCAGGCGGTTTTGATCTGCATGCGTAGTCCGACACCTGCACAATACACGATGCGGTCGGCCGGAAGAATTTCTGGCAAATCGGAGGAGGGGAGACCGAAGCGGAACAGAATGCTGTCGACGAAATGCTCTCCGGCGAGCCCGAACCACTTTGCGTTTCTGGTGAGGGTATCTCGCGACAAGTTCGGGAAGTCTCGCAAGTCTTCACTGCACGGCGACTCTTCAGATGCAAACAGCTCTTCGAAGCCGCGTAACGGCGGTTGTTTCTTCATTTTCAATATCCTTATGAGTAAGCTTGAGCTGCCGGTCGGCGAGAACACCGAACGGGCAAAGCGACTGGCTTTAATTGAGGCGGTAGTTACGCGGCGAGCGGCAGAATGCTGCCATCCACCCAGTGTGCTTCACAGGCATGTGCATGCTCGAACATCTGTTCGAGACAGGCCTCGGCCTCAAAGGCCAGATCATAGACTGCAGTTGGAAGCGCTTTCGACGCCTGCAACCGGCATTTCATGGCCTTGGCATGGATATCGCAGATCGCGCCTACCGTTGTCGCCGAGATGGCACGTTTCATCAAACCTGCCATCCTGCGCAGCAGAAGATCACTCGATGAAAGTGGTGAGACACGGATCAGCTCGTCGGCTTGAAGAGCGACCAGTTTCCACGCGGCATCTGCGTCTGCGACGGATGTGCGAAACGCAATGTCCCACCCGGCCTCCTGGGCCCATTCTTCTTCCTCGAGCGCGAACAACACCCGGGTCAAAAGTTCGCAGAAACCGTCAAAAATACATTTTTCTGGCTGAGCGCCCGCTTTCGGAGCCTGGATGGAAGTGATATTAATATTTTTAGTCATGGTGATCTCCTCTGTAGATCGCTTTGGTTAGAGCAAGGCAGGAGGTGCAACTCTTGCTTTGCTCGCTACATTATGATATTAAATAATATCAATGTCAACCCTGATTCTGGATTTCTGCATATGACGCAGCGCGGGCGACCGAAATCTGACACAACCGGCGTGATGTTACGTCTCCACGAGGACATGCTTCGCATTATCGACGCGGAGCGCGAGAGGCGGCCGGACATGCCCTCTCGCCCGGAAATGATCCGACGGGTGCTCGCCGAATGGGCGGAGAAAAAAATACAAGATTCCGAAAAATAGACAGATCGAAAGCGGTTGAATGCTGCAATCGGGGAGGGCAGACGATGCCAGTCAAAAGTGGTACGGAGCCGATCCTCCGCCTGATCATTTCCGTGTCCCTGCATATCATTCTGGAGTCGCATCGTACTTTTGCCCGATCCGTGCGCGCTCGAATGCCCGGACCGGTGAGGTCGCTGACACATGCGTGATCTGCACGGCCCGGCTCCCGTTCAATCCTTTCGAAGTATTCGGACTTCCATAATGTTGTTGCGTCTTCTCGCTTTGATGCCCGAGTGCTGACGCGATACCGCAGCGGTTGAATTGGTGGGCTGACGCTCGCAGATCGGACGCAAGAGCATGCCGGAACACGTACGGTGACAGATTGCAATTCAACCTTGGAAAGGCAACCTTCCCGAGCCGTGCGATCAGCTTGCCAAGCTGGTCGGACACTCGACGCCGGCGTTCAGTTGCCATCAATTCGATGCCTTTCCGGTCATATGTCGGGGCGCCGAGAAACAACCGGACTGCACGATCTGGCTGTTCGGCAACATGGTCGAAAAGCCATGCAGCTTCCGGTGTTTTGCATACGATCTCTATGTACCGCCGCTCCTGACCTTTGCCCGGATGAATTGCGCCGCTTTCTATGCACTTTGACCCGGCGATCTCGAACGCAAGGCGTTGATTTTCTTCCAAGCCAACGGCATCGACCGTCACTCCAAGGTCATCGCAGAGCTCTGAGGGCCGGCAGCCAGTGAGCATCATGGCTGCGATACACGCGCGCCTGCGGTCGTCGAGATGTGTGTCGGACATGACCGCCGCGTTCCAGAAATGGCTGCGCCAATCGTATGCGGAAAGCACCTTGGCCCTGCGTCGCTGATGCTGGTTCAGCTTGTAGAGAGTGCTGTTCTTCGAAGTGGAAGAGCCCGATTTGGTTTCCGTTGACGACGGCTGGCGAGATCGGTGCCGCAGTGCTGTGTGGTCAGGATCGGGTTGAACTGTGATGATGAACTCGACCGCGCGTTCGAGCTTACGCAATTGGACATTGGAAAGATTGCCACTCGCTTGCTGAATATGATCCCAGGTTTCTCCGTCAATGTATGCTGAAATCGTTCGCTCCAGATCGCGTTTTTTATCTTCTCCGGCTGCGAGGTTCAGGATTTGATGCCACAACGGGGGCGCCAATTCGAGGACATCTCGTGCTGCGAGGCGAACGAGCGCGGACCTGTAGCTCTGCCGGCTGTTCGAGCTCAAAAAGGTGCCGTGCTCATCACATATAAGGTATGCGCGAAACGGATCACGTGACGGGTGCTTTCTTGCGAGAGACTTGGCACGCTGTTCGTATTTTGCCCAAGTGCCGCTTTCATAGAGCTTTGCCATCGAAACGTTCTTTTGCGAGTGGTTTGCAAGGTCGTGGGCTTGCAAAGAGGCTTCCAGCAGGTCTGTGTTGCAGCCTTCGAAATTCTCTGAAGGATTACCTGTTGTGGTAGGACTGCTCTGCGAAGAGCGTGAGAGATCGCGATCGTATTTGGTCATTTGTGATGTCTCCTGAAACTGAAAAATTGGTGATCTGAAATTTGTGCTGGAAGAAGGGAGTGTTTCTTGAGAGTCCGCCGCTGTCCGTAGTGGTCCCCCTGGACTTGAGGGGGAGGATGGTTATTCAGCACGTGAAAGTTGGCGAAAAAACCGAAGGCGTCAGAAGCCCCGTGTCCGATATCGCGATAACGCAGCCGTAGCCTGTGGTCGCAAAAATGCGCGTGATGGTAACGGAATTGTTGAAATTTCGGCCTCGGGCTTTTAGTCGGATTATGCATGGTCTCGAACGATCTCCAGGTGGCAAACGTAAATCCTCAAGCCGTCGGCGGAACGCGCCGGCAGAATACCAATGCTCAGAGTTGCCCCCGTCAGACTGATAACGCCTTGGGCCCGGTAAGGCGCTTCGACATCGCGGCAGAAGTCAAAGCGGCGATGGTTCTTGGAAAGGCGTAACCCAGAAAGCTGGCCTTGTATGTGGACATTGCCACCGGTCTTCGGCACAGAGGTGAACTTGACTTCCAGCGCCCGCTCAAACCCGTCGAGGAGGATGGTCGCCACGAATGTTGGGTTCTTTGCGCGCTCGACTCTGTGAAACACGCCTGCGTAGTGCCGGGCCCTTAACCCGGCTAAAGCAAATGAGGTGTAATCTCGCTTCATCTCTTCGGCCGAAGCGCGCCACGTGCCGCTCTCTGAATTAAGGCTGTTACTCATGTCCTTCTCCCTGTCTTGGGAGAAGATGGAGGCCTATATTGCTAGAACGTTAATCCCGAGCGGTGGACTTGCATTTTGACCACGGCGAAGGAAATGCTGGTCCGTTTGAAATGTCGACCGCTCTATGGCTGCTCTATAAGAAATGCCTTAGACGCAGAAATACGTTCGCAACCGCGGTAAGGGTAGGGGGCATGGATCTACTTTACTCTGCCGTGCCGCGCAGGATTTCCAGATTGGACCCAGATGACGTCTATTGATCAACCGGCTTCGCACGGAGAGAGCCACAGATATGGCGTGCTGTTCGTGTTCGCAGCAGGCGTTCTGTGGTCGACGGTCGGTCTTGGGATCCGCCTGATCGAGGAGGCATCTGTCTGGCAGATCCTGCTGTATCGGTCGGTCAGCATGTCATTGTTTCTATATGTCGTCATTCGTGTCAGGTCAGGTGAAAG
>NZ_LAXJ01000022.1 GCF_001441615.1 Roseovarius atlanticus | reverse complement strand
CGGGCCTGCCATTGTCGCAGGACTGTCGCTGGTTGCCGCGTATTCGGGGGGCATATTCGCGATCCAGAACACGTCGGTCGCAAATGCGATGCTATTATTCGCGACGGCGCCGTTCATGGCTGCGGTCCTGGGCTGGCTCGTTTTGCGAGAGCCCGTCAGACCCGCGACCTGGATTGCCATCGCGGTTGCCATCGGTGGTATCGGCATCATGGTAGCGGATAAATCCGGCGGTGTGGTTCTGGCAGGCAGCCTTGCAGCGCTCGGATCGGCGTTCGGGTTCGCGGTGTTCACCGTCGCGCTGCGTTGGGGGCGGACCGGAGAGATGCTTCCGGCTGTTTTCTTGTCCGGCGTTTTTGCGATCATCATCACCGTGTCCATTTGCCTGATACTCGGGCAGTCGCTTGTACTGACCCGGACCGATAGTGGTGTCGCGATGGGGATGGGGCTGTTCCAGGTCGGAGCCGGACTGATCCTCTACACACTGGGGTCTCGTAGTCTTCCCGCTGCTGAGCTGGCCTTGCTTTCGTTGGCCGAGGTGCTGCTGGGGCCGGTTTGGGTCTGGGTGTTTCTCGGCGAGACGGCGAGCATCAACACTCTGATCGGCGGTTTCGTGCTACTAGTGGCGATTGCCGGCAATGCAATCTCGGGCAAACGCCAGAAGCCGCCACCGATCACTTCGCCGTAGAGACTTTTGAAATGAGCGGGCCGAACTGTCGCGCTCTGCTTCCTCGTTCCGGGATTGGATGAAACCGAAAGAACGCTCGACCTCAGGTGCAGGCAGTCTCGTCAAACCTATGTTTGCGTCTAACAGTGCAGGAGCGGAGGCATGGTTTGTCATAAGGCAAAAGGCTTTGTGCCTTCGGCCTGTTGAACCTTTAGCAATGTGATGAAAGTTTGGGCACAACTTGCCGGGAGGCGTGTCGTTGCACATTCTGAAATCACTTGGCCCTGCGGTTGCGCGTGTTTCCGGCATCGAGGCCTTTCGGGCAGGACTTGGTACCCTGATCGGGCTCGGGCTGACCGGACTGTTCGTGCTGTCGCCGACTGTCGACCTGGAACTGGGGCTGTACCTTGTCGCCCCCTTCGGCGCCACGTCCGTTCTGTTGTTCGCGGTCCCGAACAGCCCGCTGGCGCAACCCTGGTCCGCGATTGTCGGCAACACGATAGCCGCACTGGTCGGAGTCGCCGTTTGCCTATGGGTCGACGATCCCGCCCTTAGAGTAGGCCTTGCCGTGGGACTGGCCGTAACCGCGACGAT
>NZ_LAXJ01000021.1 GCF_001441615.1 Roseovarius atlanticus | reverse complement strand
CCCCCCGCCGGCGGGTGCGGTGGCCATGACGGCGGCCTTGTCGCCGGATGCCATCGCGCATCTGGGGTTCTGGTTCGCGATTGCACCGATTGGCGTGGGTACCGTGGCGCTCGTGGTTCTTGCGGCGATCTATGCGCGATTGACGGGGCGGCACTACCCGTTTCGGCAGTTCGATGATCCAAGCCAGCACGGCACTGGCGACCGCAATCCGACCGAACGGCTGGGGCTATCCGAGGATGAACTGACAAACATCCTGGAGCGCTACAGCCAGTCCTTCAACCTTGGCGTCGAGGACCTGGCGCGCCTGATCGGGGCAGCGGAGATGCAGGCCGCGGCTCATCACTCCGTTCCGGTGACGGCACAGGACATCATGTCCCGGGACCTTGTCACGATCCGCTCCGAAACGTCCCTGGGCGAGGTCGCGGACCTGTTTCGGCAGCATCGTTTCACGTCCCTTCCTGTCGTCGAGCAGGGCGAGAAGTTCCTGGGAGTCATCTTTCAGATCCATTTGATACGCCAGGCAAGAGAGGATGCTTTGCGCCTTGACCGCGGATACGCTGCCGCCTTGCGACGTCTGCTGGACCGAAACCGCGAAAATCCGACAAGGGCCGGAGACATCATGAGTGTCGCCGGTCCCCGTGCGATGGCACATACGCCCATCGGGGCGTTGCTGCCGATGATGGCCGAGGGGGGGACGGATGCGGTTGCTGTTCTGGAAAAAGACAAGATAATCGGTATCGTTACACGAACGGACCTTGTCGCGGCACTGGCGAGAAACGTGGTGCGAACAAACCCGAATTAGGTAGATGTACGGCTACGGAGTTCGGTTGCGGTAAAAGTACTTGATCAACTCAATGGATCGGGCGATGGCGGAGGCCGCGTCAGTGGAACGCGACTAAGGAGAATTGGCCTCAACTTGCAGTCAAATCGGGAGCGAGATGACTAAAACGCGCGACGTAACCGAAGCCAAGCGACCGTGGCCGAGTCCTTATGTTCAGGTTGGAGGGCTCGTCGCCGGAATGGCGCTAATTGCGCTTGGCAACGGACTGATGGCAACTTACGTGCCGGTACGCCTCGATCAGGCGGGACTCGGGCAGCGCAACGTTGGGCTCGTTGTGACGGCGTATGCTGCGGGCATGTTGCTTGGATGCCTTCTGTCGGGGCATATGGTGCGTCGCAGCGGTCACGTGCGTGCATTCACATCGCTGGCGGCCATCGGCACGATTTCGGCGCTTCTTCTGGCCCTTGATGTAGGCTTGTATTCCTGGGGCGGACTGCGGGTGTTGGGCGGGTTCTGCACGACCGGAATGTTCATGGTAGCTCAAAGCTGGCTGAACGCCGTGACCATTTCCAATTGGCGCGGGCGGGTCATGGCGCTGTTTTACATAAGCTACACGCTTGGACTCGCCGGCGGCGCACTTCTTATGCGAGTAGTGGATATCGAAGGGACAGCGGCCCTGATGCTGCTTGCGGGTCTTTACGCAGCGGCCATCATTCCGGTTGGGCTCACGCGGTTGCAGCAGCCAGCGCCGCCCGAACGCATAGCGGTCCGTCCGATTGCAGTTTACCGGATTTCACCCGTAGGCTTGGTAGGTGCGTTCGTTTCGGGCGGCCTAGGCATGACGATGATGGGTGTTGGCCCGATGTATGGCACCGAGATCGGACTGGAGGCGGGCGACATCGCTTTACTGATTGCAGCCCTTCAGGGCGGTAACATGGTTATACAATGGCCACTCGGCTGGCTCAGCGACCGTATGGATCGGCGTCGAGTCATTCTTGGCGCAGGGCTTGGCGTCTCGGCGGTGTCGGTTGCGATTGCGGGTGGCGGCGCAGCACTCAGCGGCGACGGTTTTTGGGCACTTCTCGTGCTGTTCGCAATTTGGGGTGGCCTCGCGGAGTCGCTTTACACGATCTCAACCGCTCACACCAATGACCACACGGATCCGGCTGATCACGTGATGGTTTCATCGACGATTCTGATTATGTGGGCGAGCGGAGCGACAATTGGTCCGGCGGTGGCGACCGCGGCTCTTGAGTTTGCCGGTACGTCGGGGCTTTGGGCGTTCTTCCTGGCGGAAGCAAGCTTCTTCGCCGCTTTCGTTCTCTGGCGCTTGGCTCAACGAGGGCGTCCGGATGCAGAAAGCCAGGAAAGCTTCCAAAGTTGGCCGGCCTCCGCGCCACCTATTCCCGAGTGGAATCCCAATGCTCCAGAGACAGAGTGAACCGCAGGTTTGCATCACCGGGAGGATAGGGCAGCAGTCAAATAGGGATCGGTCCTGCCAATTGCCTATACTTCCATTGTCGCTCACGAGCTGGCAGCGCCTTTACTTTCGGCGTCCACGCCTGCCAAAGAGAGCAAACTCGGACAAAAGGGCGAGGAGCAGCCCTTCAGGAACCAGGACTGATCTATAAATCGGAGTTGTTTCCCAATCCGGATAATGGTCTCGGCAGGGTGCGATGTCTGCAATTGGGGTAGAGCGATCGGGCTTGAGCACTGCTCACGACCTCCTTGTCACCTACACAGAGAACGTTTGGTCCGCGTTCAAAAACAGTCGTTTTGAAGAACCGATTGAACAAACCTCGGTACTTTCGGGCATCGAGGGATCAAAGGACATTTTACGTGCTTTCCTGGATTTGGCGAAAACATGGTTTCGTGTCATGCAAACCTGCGATGGATGAGATGACTCTAAGGCGATCTCTGCCGGAAATTGATCTCTCGCATAGTCGTCTCAAACCAGTCCACCGTCGAGACTCGGTCTTCGAGCCTTCCGGTTTCCAGATTGAGAATGAATGCCCCTCCGCCGAACTCATTCAGGCGTGGTTTGCTACAGCTTTCGCTGTAGGCAAATCCCCAGTACCCGGTGCACCCGATCTCTTCGGCAAGTCGCCGCACGAACGCGATCACCGCCTCGATATCCGCATCGCCATAGGCATCGCGCAACCACAGAACATTCGATGCGTCCTCTGCCTCGAGCACTGAAACATCGAAACTGTGCATACCCGTGCACGTTGTTTCGTCATCGCGTAGCGCGTCCAGAAGAGTTAAAGCGTACGAAGCCTCAGCTTCCGAATTCAGTACCAGGCTGCTTGAAAATTGAGTAAAGTGGCAAGCCATTTGCGTCTCCATAATTTTTACGAGAAGCATTTGGGCTCGAAATCTTAAAGAGTTGTAAAATTCTGAGAGAAGCCCAGTGTATTAAATAAATATCAAGGTCTTACGTGGTTTCGCGTTGACTTTCGTTTTCACACGGCGACCTTAGAAAAGGCGACACCGGCGATGCCGGTGTCGCTACAGGATCGCCCAACGGGAGACGGAAGGGCGATCAATTCGGTTGGTGAACTGTGTTGCAACCAAGTAGAAATGTCACTGCTTGTGCAAAGCAGAAGTGTCACCACAGGGCGCTACGGGAGCAAGGCTTTGCAGCCCGGAGACCTCAAATATCGCAGGGCTGAAAAGCCTTGCGGGCTACCATCCCGAAGGTATCGGTCATATCCCTGAACGGTTGATACATTAGGTCTGGATGCATAGGCTTCGGCCATGGATTATCCTCCCTGGCTTCCCAAACCTGAATACTCAAGACGCGGCATGTTGCTCGCTCTGGCGCGTTGCATCTATGAGAATTGGTACCGACCGGAGATGCACGCGGAGAAGGGCGAGATTTTGACTTTCGACAATCTTTGCTCTGGCAGCCTTGAGCGTGTTGCTTCTGTTCTGCAGCAGACTGGTTTCACCAGCTACATAGACCACATCGGTCGCCGGAGTGTCTTCAACGTGGGGCCGGACCAATTTAGCGAGCTCGCTGATGCAGCCCAAGACGCTGCGATTTCTGACAACGAGATTGAAGAAACTGTCGTGAAGTTGGCGGAAGCAAATTACAAGACAAACCTCGAGATTGAGAAACTCGCCGAGATGATCGCAAGCCGGTCGTAACACATTTATTGGCTTTGAGCTGCTCTCTCGGCACGCCTGCGCTCGTAGTACGCTTCCATCTTGGAAGGCCTTCCAGGCGGGCGGCGGCCAGTCTTTTTGTAGCCGTTCTTCGCGCTGACAGGTTTGACCTTTGGCGGTGGCGCTGCCTTCTCCTGTTCTTCTTTGATGTGTGCCAGAACGGCGCTCAGATGCTTGTTCTCGGTTATCGCGGCGTGCGTGACGCGCTGTTGGTGCGGATCGAAGATGGCGCAGGGCAGGGCAACGCCTTTTGCGCGGACCTGAATGCGCCCGTCTGGCATCTCGTAGACATCCACGTACTTGCCGACGAGACCGCGCGTCAGATCGTTGACCTCGAGCCGGATGCGCTTGCGGTCGTACTTCAGGGTCAAATCCTTGGTGACATAGCGTTTGTCCCGAAGGCAAAAGACCTCGGCGAGGCGATCCGGTTCTATGTTCAGGGCGCTGTGCAGGTTGTCTGGTTTGGCCGGAGCCTTTGCAAACTTGGCGTTGTAGCGTTCAACGAAACCCACAAGGAACGCGTTGCCATCTTCAATGCCCGAGATGCCTGCGATCCGCAGCTCCTTGACCAGTCGATCTTGCAGTGTCCGGTTCGCGCGTTCGACGCGGCCTTTGGCTTGGGAAGAATTGGCACAGATGATCTCGATGTTCAGCTCGGCCAGAGCGCGCCCAAACTGCGTCATGCCTGTCATGTGTTCGTTCGGCTTTGGAACGCGGAAAACGGTGTGTTTGTCGCTGTAGAAAGCGACAGGCCGACCATGTTTGAGCAGATAGCTTTCCAGGGCTTCGAAATAGCTGAAGGTGCTTTCTGACCTCACGAAGCGCAGTTCCATCAGCGTGCTGGTCGCGTCATCAATGAAGACGAGCAGGGTGCAGGGATCGCCCCGATCCTCAAACCATCGGTGGTCAGACCCGTCGATCTGGATCAGCTCGCCAAAGCACTCCCTACGTAGACGCGGCTGGTGGAATGTCCGCCGTTGTTTGCGCGACAGCCAGATGCCGTCTTCCTGCATCCATTTGCGAACTGTCTCGCGGGATACTTTGAACCCATGTTGTTCGGACAGCATCTCAGCGGCCAAGGTCGGCCCGAAATCCGAATACTGTTCCTTGATCAAGGTCAGCGCATAGTCGCGCTTGGCATGATGAATGCGATTGTTTGGCGGCTTACCACGCGCCTTGTGCCGGATCGCTGATGCGCCGTCCTGCCGATATCGCTTTAACAATCGGAAAATCTGCCGCCGTGTCAGGCTCAACATGTTCGCCGCATTATCAACGCTCAGCCGTCCGTCATCGACCTGCGCCAGCACTTCCACGCGGTTCAACTCGCGCTCGCTCATAACCACCCATCCCATGTCTGCTCACCCTCAATGATTTTTGAGGGCAGAGTGACATTCCTGAATTGCTCATGGGTGACATTTTAGCTTTGCGGCTACAGCGGCTACAAAACTGCGTGGCGCATAATCATTCTTATGTTAATTTCCAGACCCCGCCATCTTGTACCACCCGCGACTCAGACAACAGCTTCTCCAGATGCGCCGCAACGTTTCGTTCTGCGGCCATTGCGATATGTGGGTCGGTTTTCTGGTAGACGGAAGCGGCGATATTCTGGACCGAATCCGGGGAGTTTGAGAGGTGGGCGAGGATCTCTGCCTCGCGACGCATGCGGTTGGAAAGCAACCGTTTGACGTAAGGTTGCGGATCCCGGAGTATAGGTCCGTGCCCCGGAAAGTAGATCCTATCGTCGCGCTCAATCAGCCGCTGTAGCTGCGCGCAGTAGTCGTGCATGTTTCCGTCAGGGGGGCTGACGATCGAACTGTTCCAACTCATAACGTGGTCGCCCGTGAAGAGCACTCCGTCAGGTCTCGCGAAACAAAGGTGGTCGCTCGCGTGACCAGGTGTGTGCAGGACGGTAAGACCGGCAATGACCTGTCCGTCCTCCAGAAACCGGTCAGGTCGAAATGCATCGTCAGGGAATGCCCGTGAGGCATAAACAGGTGCGTCTGTCCGTGCTCGCAGGGCTGGGACGACTCCTAAATGATCAGAATGGTGGTGGGTGAGCAGAATCCCGGATGGTTTGGCCCCCAAACTTTCGATGATTGCCTCGAAATGTGAACTGTCTTCTGCTGGGCCGGGGTCGATTATGAACCGACCATCAGGCGTATCAATGATGTAGCTATTTGTCCCGTGGTAGGTCATCTTTCCGGGATTGTTCGCGACGATCCTCAGAATTCCAGGGGCCAATTCGACTCCCTTCGCGCGGCAAGGCTCCGGCTCTGAGAAAAACATACTGCTTCTTTTCATTGTGTGCGACCAGGTATTGATTGCGAACAATCCTGTTCGCACAGTTTTGCGCATTGCTCTCGCATGGCACCGGAAACCTCAGGCTGGCGTCCGGTGCCTGTCAAATCTGGCATCCGGACCATTTCAACTTATATCGGACCAAGACCGTATCAGACTGAAACAATCTGATACAGTCTTGGGCTGACAGTCACACAGTGCGGCGATTATGGTAAGCAGTATACAGAACTACAGCAATTGTCGCCTTCGTCAGATCCCCGAGAAGGAACGGGTAAAGACCGGCGTTCAGCAACTTTTCGCCATAGCCGACAAAGCCACCCAACCAGAGCAGGCCTGCGCAATACATGGCTATAGAACCAAAAAAGACCGCGACAGATGCTCTGAACGCAAGCCGAAGTCCTTGCAGTGCTTGAACAATCCACCCGGCAGCGGCCGCTGCAAGTGCGAAGCCTACCAAGTATCCGCCTGTGGGACCCGCAATATACGCCAGTCCGGCCGGAGCCGGAGGCGTGCCTGCGAAGACCGGCAGGCCAAGCAGACCTTCAAAAAGGTATGTCACAACAACAAGACTACTGCGCACCGGCCCCAGGAAAAGGCCCAGACCCAAGACAACCAGGGTCTGTGTAGACATAGGTACGGGGTAGAACGGCACCACGATTTTGGCGGATAGTGTCAGAAGAATTGTGCCGACGAGTATTATCGAGATCTCTTGGGTAAGTTTTGCGAGTGTTTGGCTTTGAGTGGTTTCCAGATTCATCTTTTTCGTCCTTGTTTCTGTAGATTGTTAATTTTTTGGATAGTTAGCTCACATGCGCTTGGCGACTTCTTCCAACATGACTTCGCTCGCCCCGCCGCCGATGGCCTGCACACGGGCATCGCGTGACATGCGTTCCACCGGTGTTTCGCGCATATAACCCATGCCGCCGTGAAACTGGACGCAGTCATAAAGCACGCTGTTCACCAGTTCGCCGCAATAGGCTTTGACCATCGAGACCTCTTTCACGCAGTCACCGCCCGCGGCATCCAGACCGGCGGCGTGATAGACCAGCTGACGTCCTGCAGCGATCCGCGTCTGACAGTCGGCCAGCCGTTGGCGCACGGCCTGCTTGTCCCACAGAACGCCGCCAAAGGCCCTGCGCTGCTTGACATAATCCACGGTCATGTCCAGCGCGGTTTGCGCTTCGGCACAGGCCATCGCACCCAGCACAATGCGTTCGTTCTGGAAGTTCTTCATTACCGAATAGAAACCGCGGTTGACCTCGCCCAAGACGTTTTCGGCCGGGATGCGGACATCTTCGAAGATCAGTTCGGCAGTGTCCGAGCACAGCCAGCCGGTCTTGTTCAACGCCCGTCCGACCGAAAAGCCCGGCGTGCCTTTTTCGGCCGCAAATATGGTGATCCCGCGCGACCCCTTGGCATCGGGATCGGTCTTGGCACCGACAAAGTAGAGATCGCCATGCACGCCGTTGGTGATGAACATCTTGGTGCCGTTCAGCACCCAATCCGACCCGTCCCGCACCGCGCGGGAGCGCATGCCCGCCACGTCCGAGCCCGCGCTCGGTTCGGTCACAGCAACGGCGGTGATCATTTCGCCCGAGACGATCGACGGCATCCAGCGCGCCTTCTGTTCGGGCGTGCCGGCGTTTTCCAGATGCGGCGAGGCCATGTCGGTGTGGACCAGAACCGTGGCCGAGAACCCGCCGAAAGTGGATCGCCCGACCTCTTCGGCCAAAACCACGCTGGACATCACGTCCAGCCCCGCGCCGCCATACTGTTCGTCATAGCGCATCCCCAGCACGCCGAGATCACCCATCCGGCGCAGCACGTCGCGGGGTACCTTGCCCTCCTCCTCCCAAGGCTCGGCCTTGGCGGTCACCTCGGCTTCAATGAACCGGCGCAACTGGTTGCGGATCATCTCGAGGTCTTCGTTGAACGGGCCGGTGACCTGAGTAATGCTGTCTTGTCTGGTCATATGTTTTCCTCTGGATCGAGTTTGATAAGTGGGGCGTGCCCGGCGACCGTATAGCCGGGTGCACAATAGATTTCAGTCACCACGCCCGCGACCGGCGCGGGCAGGCTTTGCAACAGCTTCATGGCCTCAAGCACCACCAGCGTGTCACCGGCTTTGACGCGGTCGCCGAGTGCGACGCGCACCTCGGCCACGGCGCCGGGCATGGGTGCGGACAACAGGTCAGCGACGCCAGACCCGCCGGGGGCACGTTGCAGATGCTGGTCTTCCAGCGTACGCAGGTCTGTCGCGGTCATTCCAGCAGGGGTTTGCAGGTGCACTCGCCAGTGACTCGGCGCGCGCACGACGTAAGCGATGCGCGAAAACGGAACCCCGTCGATGCGTCCGCTCAGACGGCATCCTGTTAAAGCGGCACTCTCGACCGTGATGGTCTGGCCGTCCGGTTGAATGGCAGTCAACCCCGACCCGGAGCCGTTCATGCGGATCGGTTCGCCTTTGGTTGTGTCCCAATAGAAGGCCGCGCCGGACTGTCCCGCAGGGGCTGTGAGTCGCCATGACCCCAGGCTTTCCCAGGGCGACGCGCCCGCCGGCACGAGACGCAGATGCAGCGCCATCGCGGCAAAGGCCATGTCCCGGGGATCAGCGGACGGTTCAGTCCAGGCGCCTGGAAACATCTCGGGCAGGCCCGAGGTATGGTGCCGGAACGCCTCAAAATCCGGGTGTGCCAGTAACGCGCGTTGATAGGCCAGGTTCAGGCCGACGCCGCCGACAGCAAAAGCATCGATCGCGGTGATCGCCCTGCGGATCGCCCCGGCCCGATCCGGCGCGTGGACGATCAGCTTGGCAATCATGGAATCGTAGTGGTGGCCGACGACCGAACCGCACTCTACCCCAGTGTCCAGCCGCACATCCGCAGGCGGCGCCCAAAGGGTGATCTCGCCCGTTTCGGGGCGAAAATTCTCGGCCGGGTTTTCGGCGGCGATGCGGATTTCAATGGCGTGCCCGTCAAACTGCACATCGCCTTGCGTCAGCGCCAGCGGCTCGCCCCGCGCGATGCGCAACTGCCATTCGACCAGATCGATGCCGGTGATCGCCTCGGTCACGGGGTGTTCCACCTGCAACCGGGTATTCATTTCCAGAAAGTAGTATTCACCGCGCCCGGGGTCATAGAGGTATTCCACGGTGCCGGCCGAGCGATAACCGATCGCCTGCGCCAGCCGCACAGCCGCCGCGCGCATGTCGTCGCGCACAGCCTCGGGCAGATCGGCGGCGGGGGCCTCTTCGATCAGCTTTTGGTGGTTGCGTTGCAGCGAACAATCGCGGTCGCCCAGATGCAGCACGGTGCCGTGAGTGTCGCCCAGAACCTGAACTTCGACGTGGCGGGCACGGGGCGCATAGCGTTCGAGGAACACCGCCGGATCGCCGAAGGCGCTCTGCGCTTCGGCCCGGGCAGATGCAATCGCTTCGGGTGCGTCGCCCGGATCGGAGACCAGCCGCATCCCGCGTCCGCCGCCGCCGGCGCTGGCCTTGACCAGAAAGGGGGTGCCAAGCGCCTTGGCCTCTTGCAGCAGGCGCGCGTCGGACTGATCCTCGCCGCGATAGCCGGGCAGGACGGGCACGCCTGCGGCTTCGGCGGCAGCCTTGGCCTCGATCTTGGAGCCCATCCGCGCGATAGCGTCGGGTTCCGGCCCGATGAACACAAGGCCCGCCGCCTCGACCGCCGCCGCGAAACCGGCATTCTCAGACAGAAAACCATAGCCCGGGTGCACCGCACCCGCGCCCGTCGCCCGCGCGGCCTCAAAGATGGCCTCGACGTTCAAATAGCTGTCCGACGGGGCGGCCCCACCGATGCAGACGGCATGATCGGCCTCGGCCACGAAGGGCGCGTCGCGGTCCGCGTCCGAAAACACCGCTACGCTTTCCAGCCCCAGTTTGCGGCACCCGCGCTGGATGCGCCGGGCAATCTCGCCCCGGTTGGCGATCAGAACGCGGGTGAAGCTCATTTCACCCGCCATGACGGAACGCCCTTGTTGATGAAGCTGTTGATGCCTTCGATACCTTCCTCCGTCTCCCACGCATCGGCCAGCCGGTCGGCGGTGTAGATCATGTTGGTCTCCAGATCGTGGGACGCGACATAGGCGATCAGCGCCTTGGTATCGGCCACGGCACCCGGCGCGGCCTGAAGGTGATCATGCACCACCCGGTTCATCGTGGCGTCCAGGTCGCCCGGCGCGACAACTTCGGTCAACAGACCGATCCGCTCGGCGCGGGCCGTGTCGAACAACGCCCCCGACAGCATGGTTTCACGCGAATGCACCTTGCCGATGCGGGCCACCACATAAGGCGATATATTCGCGGGCAGAAGGCCCAGCTTGACCTCGGTCAGACCGAAGCGCGCGCCTTCGGCGCCGATGGTGTAGTCGCAGACGGAGATCATGCCGACACCGCCACCGTAGGCCGGGCCATTGATCCGCCCGATCAAGGGCTTGGGCAGCGTGTCAAGACGGTGCAACAGCCGCGCCAGCGTGGCGCTTTGTGCGACCCTTTCACTACGGGTTTTCTCGACATTAGAGGCGAACCAGTTGAAATCGCCGCCCGCGCAGAAGCTCTTGCCCGCGCCGGTCAGGACCACAATACGCACATCGTCATCTGCAGCCAGCTTTTCGGCGGCATCGTATAGCTCTGCATTCAATTCGCCATTCAGCGCATTGTGTTTGTCGGGGCGGTTGAGCGTCAGCGTGGCGACGCCGCGCGCATCGGTTTCGACAAGGATCGTGTTGTAGGTATTGGTCAACTTGAAGCCTCACATTCTGAATACAGGCGTATGGCGACCGGCTTCGGGAACCGATGTCACGATGGCCAGGCACAGGCCAAGGATATCGCGGGTTTGCGCGGGTTCGATCAGCCCGTCATCCCAAAGCCGCGAGGTGGCATAATAGGGATCGGACTGTTCACCGTACTGGGCCCGAACCTGCTCCTCGATCAGCTTCATGTCGGCCTCCATCTTGCCCGGGTCGCCCCCTTTCTGGCGGCGCAGTTCCAGCATCACATTTGTGGCGATGTCGGCAGACATGGTGGCCAGTTCCGCAGTGGGCCAGGCAAAGAGAAAACTCGGGGCGAAGCCACGTCCGCACATGCCGTAGTTGCCCGCCCCGTAAGAGCCACCCAGCAGCACCGACAGGCGCGGCACCTTGGCCACCGACATGGCATAAACCAGCTTGGCGCTGTCCTTGGCGATGCCGCCGCGTTCAGCGTCGGTGCCAACCATGAAGCCCGAGATGTTGTGGAGGAACAACAGCGGGATGTTGCGTTGATCGCACATCGACACGAATTGCGCGCCCTTGAGCGAACTGTCGGACACAAGCGCCCCATTATTTGCGAGAATGCCCACTCGATAGCCGTGAATCCGCGCGGTGCCGCAGACCAGCGTCTCACCCCATCCGGGCTTGAATTCGCGGAATTCGCCGGCGTCGATCATGCGCAGCAGAACCTCGCGCATGTCATAGGGCTGTTTGCGATCGGCGCTGATGACGCCAAGCAGTTCCTCTGGGTTGCGCGCCGGCGGCGCGCAGGTTGCATCGGGACCCATCGGGCGCGACAGGCCCAGTTCGGATACGATGTCGCGCATCAGAGCAAGCGCATGATACTCGTCCTCGGCCAGATGGTCAGACACACCGGAGACGCGCGAATGCATCTCGGCCCCCCCCAATGTTTCTCCATCAACCTCTTCGTTGATCGCCACCTTGACGATCGAGGGGCCGCCCAGATGGATGCGTGCGTTGCCGCGTACCATGATGACTTCGTCCGACAGGGCCGGGATATAGGCCCCACCGGCCGTGCAGCCTCCAAAGACCGCCGAGATCTGCGGCAGGCCGCTCGCGGACATGTTGGTTTGACGATAAAAGGAATTGCCGAAATGGCGGGCATCGGGGAAAACCCGGTCCTGCTCTGGCAGATAGGCACCGCCGCAATCCACCAGATAGAGGCAGGGCAGCCGGTTCTCGGCTGCGATTTCCTGGGCGCGGATGTGTTTCTGCACGGTTTCGTGATAGAAAGACCCACCCTTCACTGTCGCATCGTTGGCGATCACAACGCAGGGCAGCCCGTGGACGATCCCGATACCGGTCACGATCCCCGCACCGGGCACCTCGCCCCCGTATTGACCGTAGGCGGCAAGCGACGACAGCTCAAGAAACGCAGTGCCCGAATCCACCAGCAGGTCGATCCGTTCGCGGACCAACAGCTTGCTGCGCTTGCGATGCCGCGCGACCATGTCGGGGCGGCCGCCAGCCGTTGCTTCGGCGATCCGCGCGCGCAGCGTTTCGACGCGCTCGCTTTGTGCGGCGTGGTTGCGGGTGTAGGTCTTTGACGCGGTCAGCACCGCTGTTTCAAGACGTGCCATGAAGTCAGGTATCCTGTCTTTGGAGTATCCCGTTGAGGAACACATCGGCATAGGTGCGTGACAACGCATCGGCGCTACCGCGGTCCGGGTCGAACCAATCGAGCGTGGCGTTCAATGTACCGATCAGCATCAGGCGCAGGCGACGGATATCGACGTCTTGCTTCAGCGTGCCGTCTTTCTTAAGCTGGGACAGAAGACTGTCCCACTCTGCCTCATAGGCCCTTCGCGTGGGCAAGTTGGCATCCCGGACGGATTGCGGCACCTGCCCGAAAATACGCACATTCGCCGATGTATAATCGCTCACATCAAGAAGCGCGTGCAGATGCGCCCGGATCGCGGCGCGCAGTACCGTTTCGCCGTCGGTATCGGCCCGCAGGTCGGTGATGGCGTCTCTCATGCTCGCGTGAACGACTCGAATCCCTGCATCAAGAACGGCCGCGACGATCTCGTCCTTGGAACCGAAATGATAGTATATGCTACCCGCCTTGATCCCGGCGGCCTCGGCAATTTTTCGGAGCGAAACGGACCCGTAGCCTTGTTCGCGGAAAAGCCGCGCGGCAATGTCCAGCACCCCGTCCCGTCCAACCGCGCTGCGCGATGTCTCGTTGACTTTGATTGCCGTGTTTTGTGCCATAGACTTTCGTATCGCCCCAACGCCAAACTAATGCCTGTTAGGTTAATAACGCAAGTGAGTCAATCGTCGTGATCGGGCCAGACTAGAGTTTGCGGAAAATTCCGCATTGGCGACCGCCAAGAGGCCGCCCAGACATTAATGTGCTTGCCCGGACCCCGTCATCGGGTCCGGGTAAATGCCTTAGATCACGAAACCGCCACCGCAGATGACGTGCTGGCCTGAAATGAAGTTCGATTCGGGTGCACAGAACAGATAGACGGCACCGGCAGCTTCTTCCGGAGTGCCGACCCGGCCCAGCGGGATCATGCGCTCCATCTGGGACAGGAGGTCGGGATTCACGCCGACCTTGATCTCTTTTTCTTCGACCTTGATCGTGCTGTCGCCATCCGCGCTGCCTTCGGTCAGGCGGGTGCGAATCGGGCCGAAGGCGACGGCGTTGACGTTGACCTTATAGCGGCCCCATTCCTTGGCCATCGTCCGGGTGACCCCTAGGATACCGGCCTTAGCGGCGGAATAGTTGATCTGGCCAGCATTGCCGCCGGTCCCTGCAATGGACGAGATGTTGACTACCTTGCGGAACACCGCTTGCCCGGCGGCGGCCTCTTCCTTGGCCTTGGCGCTGATCACCGGCTGGGCAGCGCGCAGAATCTTGAAAGGTGCCGTCAGGTGGACGTCGATGATCGCCTGCCACTGTTCGTCGGACATCTTCTGAACGACGCTATCCCAAGTGTAGCCGGCGTTGTTCACGATGATGTCTAACCCGCCAAAGCTGTCCACGCCGGTCTTGATGAACCGTTCGGCAAAACCGTCTTCGGTGACGCTGCCGGCACAGACCACGGCCTCAGCTCCCATTGCGCGCACCGCCTCGGCGGTTTCATTGGCCGGACCGGCGTCCAGATCGTTAACCACCAGCCGAGCCCCTTCCGAGGCCAGTTTGAGAGCGATTTCGCGGCCAATGCCCCGGCCCGAGCCCGAGACCAGCGCAACGCGCCCGTCGAGTTTTCCAGTCATATTGATTCCTCCCGAAAGGCGCTGTCAGGCTTTTTCATAAAGCGTGGTGACGCAGGCCCCGCCGAGGCCCAGATTGTGCTGAAGCGCCAGACGTGCGCCATCAACCTGGCGCGCATCTGCCTGGCCGCGAAGCTGCTGAACGAGCTCGGTACATTGCGCTAGGCCGGTCGCCCCAAGCGGATGGCCTTTGGACAAAAGACCGCCCGACGGGTTGGTCACGTATTTTCCGCCGTAGGTGTTGTCGCCATCATCAACGAATTTCGCCGCTTCGCCGCGACCGCAAAGGCCAAGCGCCTCATAGGTGATCAGCTCGTTGTGGGCGAAACAGTCGTGAAGTTCGACCACATCCACGTCCTCGGGCCCGATGCCCGCGTCTTCGTAGACCTGATCGGCGGCGCGCTTGGCCATCGAAAAGCCGACCACTTCGCGCATGTCATGGGCTTCGAAAGTTTCCGGGCCGTCCGTCGTCATGGCCTGCGCCGCGATCCGAACCGAACTGTCCAATCCGTGCTTGTCGGCGAATTCCTTGGAACAAATGATCGCGGCGGCCGCGCCACAGGTTGGCGGACAGGCCATGAGCTTGGTCATGACGCCGGGCCAGACGACCTGGGCGGCCATGACATCTTCCGCCGTCACCTCCTGCCGGAACAGGGCAACCGGATTCTTCGCAGCATGTCGGCTGGCCTTGGCGCGGATTTTTGCGAAGGTTTCCAGGGGGGTGCCGAACTCGTCCATATGCGCCTTGCCCGCACCGCCGAAGTACCGCAGCGCCAGCGGGATCTCGGCACTGCCAACCAGTTCGTCGGTTTCTCTGTCGAATGCCGCAAACGGGCTGACCCGGTCATGGAACATCGCACCGATTGCGCCGGGCTGCATCTGTTCGAACCCAAGTGCCAGAGCACATTCGACCGCGCCGCTTTCAACTGCCTGCCGGGCCAGGAACAGGGCGGACGATCCGGTCGAGCAATTGTTGTTCACATTCAGAACCGGGATGCCTGTCATTCCGACATGGTACAGGGCGCGCTGACCGCAGGTGCTGTCGCCATAGACATAGCCCACATAGGCTTGTTGGATTTCTCTATAATCCAACCCCGCGTCTGCCAGAGCGGACCGGGTCGCAGCGGTCGCCATCACATCGTAGCTTTCGGATTTTCCCGGCTTCTGGAACGGGAAAATCCCAACGCCTGCAACATAGGCTTTGTCTGTCATCTCTCTCCCAAGTTCGGTCAGGCCAACCTGATCGGTCCGCCAGCCTATTTTCTACCATTTGTTAGATTTTAAATCCTAACCTTGGGAAGTGTCAATACCGCCAAGCTGTGACGTAGGGAGCTTGCGCTATTTTCTAACTTGTGTTTGTTTTCGGGCCACACGCCCTGATCGGCGGCACAATTGAGGGATTCTGGTCCCGGCGCAACCGCTGACAAGCGTTTAGCACTCAGCTTACGAAAGGTGGTCGGAATGGCATACTGTTATGAGTTCAAGGGTTTTATACCCGTCGTGCCCGAGGATACATATGTCCACCCCCAGGCCGTTCTGATCGGAAATGTCATCTTGGGTCATGGATGCTACATCGGCCCCGGAGCAAGCTTGCGGGGCGATTTCGGCAGGATCGTGATCGGGGATGGAGCCAATGTTCAGGACAATTGCATCATCCATTCCTTTCCCGGCCGCGACGCCGTGGTGGAAAGCGACGGCCACATCGGCCATGGCGCGATCCTGCACGGTTGCACAGTGGGCCGGAACGCTCTGGTCGGAATGAATTCCGTCATTATGGATGG
>NZ_LAXJ01000020.1 GCF_001441615.1 Roseovarius atlanticus | reverse complement strand
CGACGCCGGGTCGAGGCTGGCCGTGGGCTCGGCAAAAGCGTCTCCCATGGACTGCAAAATTTCCCAACTTGCAAATCTTTCGCCGCCACGCACACTATGCGATGGCACGAACAAAGTTCAAGCCAACAAAAAGAAAGAAAAGACACGCGAAGACTGACCGTCCTTCTGGTGTACTGCAAAATTTCCGGAGCTCGCCATGAGTGACCCAGACATACGTCCCGGTGAAACCACCGTTGAGCTACCCGCGCCCGGTGATGCGGCGCTGCGTTTCATAGGACGGATTCGCACGCCTTGGGCGCAGCGCGAAGAGTGCCCGCGCCAAGGCCGGATGGACGGGCCCGAGTGTCGGATCGAACTAAATCCTGTCTGGCACCCGGCTCTGAACGGGCTGGAAGACTACGACATGATCGAAGTGCTGTACTGGCTCGATCGCAGCCGCCGGGACCTCGTGCGCCAAAGTCCGCGCAGCGACGGGGCGACCATCGGCACTTTTGCCCTGCGCTCGCCCGTGCGGCCCAATCCGATCGGCACGTCGCTTGTCCGGCTAGTACGGATCGACGGCGGCACGCTGATCGTGCGCGGGCTGGATTGTCTCGACGGCACGCCGCTGATCGACGTCAAACCCGACCGCTGCGCCTTTACCCCCATGGCGCCGCCGAAATCCTGAATATCCCGAATGTAAAGAATGGACGACAGACCATGCGACACATTTCCCTGCTGGCAGCGGCCCTCGGCCTTGCGATGAGCGCCGCGCAAGCCCAAGATCTCTCCCTTTATGCTGCGGGCAGTCTCAAGGCCGCCATGTCGGATGTGGCCGCAGACTACATTGACAGGTATGGCACGCCCGTCGCGACCAGCTTCGGTCCCTCCGGTCTGATGCGCGAGCGGATCGAGGCGGGAGAGACGGCGCATGTCTTTGCCTCTGCCAATATGCGCCACCCCCGCACGCTGGAAAGCGCCGGCAAGGGCGGCCCCGTCGCGCTCTTGGCCCGCAATCGCCTTTGCGGTCTGGCGCGGCCCGAGGTGGAAGTGACACCCGAGACGCTACTCGACGTCATGCTAAACGAGACCACCCGTCTGGGCACGTCCACGCCCAAGGCGGACCCGTCGGGCGATTATGCATTCGAACTGTTCGACAAGTCCGGCCATGCCGACGCGCTGCAGGCAAAGGCTCTGCAACTGACCGGCGGGCCTGACAGCGCCGCGCCGCCCGAGGGGCGCAACACCTATGCCTGGGTGCTGGACAGCGACCAGGCCGACATCTTCCTGACCTATTGCACCAATGCCGTGCTTGCCCGGAAAGAGGTTCCGGACTTGCAGATCGTGCAGATCCCCGAACCGTTGTCGGTCGGCGCGGATTACGGCCTGATCGTGCTCGACGGCGCGCCGCCCGAGGCATGGAAACTGGCGCTGCACATCCTGTCACCGGCAGGTCAGGCCGTATTGGCGGAGTACGGGTTCGACGCCGCCGCGGTGCCGAAAGGAGAGTGACGTGAGATATCTGCTGCTGATGCTGATGGTGTTGGCGCTGCCGGTTCAGGCGCGCACGATCACCGACAGCGCCGGGCGCGTCGTGGAGATCCCCGACGATGTGACCACCGTTTTCGCCGCCGGTCCACCAGCCGCCATCCTGCTCTACATCATGAAGCCCGAGGCGATGACCGGCTGGCCCCGCGCTCTGCGTCCAGAGGAGCGCGCCTATATCGCCGCGCCCTATCGCGATCTGCCCGAAACCGGCCGTCTAACCGGGCGCGGCGGTGAGGCGAACCTGGAGCGTGTGCTGCAGATCGCGCCCGACCTGATCCTCGATTTCGGCTCGGTCCGAGACACCTATGTCGACCTGGCGGACCGTGTGCAGGACCAGACCGGCATCCCCTATATCCTGATCGACGGACGGTTCGAGAACACGCCCGCCGCACTGCGCCTTCTGGGCGAGGCACTGGGTGTGCCGGAACGCGGTGAGGCGTTGGCCGAAGACGTCGAGGCCACCTTTGCCCGGATCGACGCCATTCTGGAGGACGTCCCCGAGGAGGACCGCCCCCGCGTCTATCTGGCCCGCGGTCCCGAGGGGCTGGAGACGGGCATGAAGGGTTCGATCAATTCCGAGATCATCGAGCGGGCGGGTGGGCGCAACGTGGCCGACGATCGCGGCGCGACGCGCGGTCTGGTGCAGGCGTCCATGGAACAGGTTATCGTGGCTAACCCGGACACCATCGTGACGTGGGACCCCAATTTCTTCGGCAAGGTCTTTGAAGACCCGCTGTGGCAGGGCATCGACGCGGTCGAAGACGGGCGGGTTTATCTGTCGCCCACCGCACCCTTCGGCTGGATCGACCGGCCGCCATCTCTGAACCGGATGATGGGGCTGATCTGGATGGCCGGATTGCTGTATCCTGACCGGTGGGAGGGTGATCTGCGCGCGGAAACCCGCGCCTTCTACGACCTCTATTATCATGTCGACCTGAGCGACGAAGAACTTGAGAGGCTGCTGGCATGGGCCGAGGGACGACAGCCGAACTGAGGGGCTCGAAGCCCGGCCTGACGTTGACCGGCGGGATGGCTCTGTGCGTGGCCGTGCTGGCCTTCGGTGCGGTGATGATCGGGCCCTATGGTCTGTCCCCGGGCCAGACTCTCGCTGCGCTTGTTGGCCGGGGCGATGGCCAGGCTGAAATCGTGGTGTGGAACATCCGCCTGCCGCGCGTCGCGGCGGCGCTGCTTGTCGGCGCGGCGTTGGCGGCGGCGGGGGCCAGCTATCAGGCGCTTTTCCGCAACCCGCTGGTGTCGCCGGATATCCTGGGCGTGTCCGCCGGTGCCGGGCTTGGCGCGGTTGCCGGGATATTCCTGTCGCTGCCGGTGGCGGCGATCCAGGCGTCGGCCTTTGTCGGCGGCATGGCAGCGGTGGGCATCGTGACGCTGGTGGCGTCGATGGTGCGCAACACCGACCGGACACTGACGCTGGTGCTGATCGGCGTGGTGATCGGCGCGCTGGCCGGGGCCGCGACGTCACTCCTGAAGGTGATGGCCGACCCCTACGACCAGCTGCCGGCGATCACCTTCTGGCTTCTGGGCTCGCTCGCCGCGATCACCACAGAGGATATCCTGCCCGCGCTGCCCATGGTGCTGATCGGACTCGTGCCGCTGGCCCTTCTGCGCTGGCGGATCAACGTCCTCAGCCTCGGCGACGAGGAGGCGCGCGCGCTGGGGGTCGAGGCCGGGCGGACGCGGTTCCTGGTGATTGCCGCCGCCACGCTGATCACCGCAAGCGTCACGGCGCTGGCCGGCGTGGTGGGCTGGGTCGGGCTGGTGATCCCGCATATCGCGCGGATGATCGTCGGCCCCGGCTTTGGCCGGCTCCTGCCCGCTTCCGTGCTGATCGGCGCGGGCTATCTTCTGATCGTGGACACCGCCGCCCGGACGATGGCGCATGCCGAGGTGCCGTTGGGTATCCTCACCGCGGTGATCGGCGCGCCCTTCTTCGTGTGGTTGCTGGCCCGTGGCCGGCGGGGATGGTCGTGATGCTGCAGGCGCGGGAGCTTGCCATCGGCTACGGGCGCATGCAGGTGGGCGCGGATCTGAGCCTGTCGGTTCAGGCCGGAGACATCCTTTGCCTGCTCGGCCCTAATGGATGTGGAAAGACCACGCTTTTCCGCACCCTCCTGGGTCTGCTGCCGCCGCTGGCCGGTGAGGTGCGGCTTGGGGACACCCGGATCACCGCACAGCGCCGCGCCGAGATCGCCCGGCGCATCGCCTATGTCCCGCAAGCCCATGCACCGCCCTTCCCGTTCGAGGCGCAGGAAGTCGTCCTAATGGGGCGCACCGCGCGTCTGGGGCCATTTGCCCAACCGGGCAAGGCGGATCGTGATGCGGCACAAAAGGCCATGGACCAGCTTGGGATCGGCGACCTTGCCGCGCGCGACTATTCGCGCCTGTCCGGCGGTCAGCGGCAGCTTGTCCTGATCGCGCGGGCGCTGGCGCAGGACACGCCGCTGATCGTGATGGACGAACCCACCGCAAGCCTCGACTTCGGGAACCAGGCGCAGGTGCTGGCGCGGATCTCCGGGCTGGCGCAGGGCGCGTCGCCTGAGCGGCGCGGGATCATCCTGTCGACCCATGACCCCGACCAGGCCTTCGCGCTCAATGCCCGCGTCCTGCTGATGCACCAGGGCCGGATTATGGCGGATGGCCCGGCCAGCGAGGTGCTGACCGCGCACAACCTGAGCACGGTCTACGGCATCCCCGTGACCATCGAGACCACCGGGTCAGGCCGCAAGGTCTGCCTGCCGTCCCTTCACCTTCAGTCGGACCCGACGATCACGTCCGACGCCTTGACGATTGCGTAGGCCGTCTTGCCGACCTCCAGCCCCAACTCCTCGACCGACGCATTGGTGATCATCGCCGTCACGGTGGTGTCGCCGCCAAGGTCGATCAGCACCATGGCGTTGACCGCGCCTTTGTCGATGGCGGTCACGGTTCCGGGCATCTTGTTGCGTGCGCTGAGTTTCATGGCGGGTGTCTCCTGTAATTTTGGTTTCCTTGTACACGGTATGGTCAACAACCGCGATTTCAACTCTTTAGGATTGATTTCGCGTCGCGTGGGAAACGCGGAGGAATTGCGATGAGCCCGCGCGCGTCAGATCGGTTTCGCTTTGACCTGCGCGAAGTGAACGGGGCCCTGGGAGATCTGGGCACGCTGCTGCCGCTGACGATCGGGGCCATCGCCCTTGTGGGGCTGTCGGCGACACAGGTGCTGCTGGGCTTCGGCCTGTTCTACATCGTCACCGGCCTGATCTACCGCCTGCCGGTCCCTGTCCAGCCGATGAAGGCCATCGTGGCCGTGTCGCTGGTGGCCGAGATCTCGCCCGCGTCCATCGCGCTGAGCGGGATGCTGATCGGTGCGGCGCTGCTTTTGCTGGGGGGAACGGGCGTCATAGACCGGATCGCGCGGCTGGTGCCGCAATCGGTGCTGACCGGGCTTCAGCTCGGGCTGGGCCTGGGGCTGGCCTGGATATCACTCGGGCTGATGGCCGGGCAGCCGCTGATCGGTCTGCTGTCCCTCGGGCTTGCGGCTGCAGCATTGCGGCTGGGGACACATGCGGCATTCATGACGCTGGGTTTCGGCGTGGCGGCGGGCCATTTCGTCGGCCACGAGGCCCTCCCCGATCTGTCGGGCGCTGCGGCTCTGGGCTGGCTGGCGCCGGTTCCAGACCTTGAAGATATGCGTATCGCCATTGCCGACCTCGCCCTGCCGCAATTGGCCCTGACCCTGACGAACGCCGTTTTCCTGACCGCGCTCGTGGCGCAGGACAGTTATGGCGCACGCGCAGCGCGGGTGACGCCCAAGCGCCTGTGCCTGACCTCGGGTGCCGCCAACCTGGCCCTGTCCCCGTTCGGAGCCTTGCCGATGTGTCACGGGGCCGGAGGCGTGACGGCGCATCACCGCTTCGGCGCACGCAGCGGGGGCGCACCGGTTATGCTGGGGGCCGCGCTTTTGCTGGTGGCGCTGCTGCCGCAAGACCTGCGGCACATGGCTTTGTTGGCGATCCCGTCTGCAACGCTGGGGGCCTTGTTGCTAATTGCCGCGGTCGAGCTTGCCGCCAATCGCCGGCTTTTCGATGCAAAGCCGTCGTGCAGGCCTGTCATCGCGATCACCGCGCTCACGACGCTTCTGGGCAACCCGCTGATCGGGCTGATCCTCGGCACGCTTGCCGAGGCGGTTCGAAAGGCCGTTCTTGCCCGTCTGTGGGGCCAAAAAGCGGAAGAACCGGAATGACGAAGCCACTGCATCTGGCCACGGTGTCGAGAAAGCCGCGCCCGGGAAAAGACAGATCATTCAAGAAATCTATCAGGACTGCCGGTTTCGATTTGCTTTACGCACATGATTGACAAGCTCGAAATGTTCATCGCCGTGGCCAAAGAGGGCCATTTCGGTCGCGCGGCCGCCGGTCTGGGCATCACCCAGCCGACCTTGTCGAACGGGATCAAGACGCTGGAGGATCAGCTTGGCGTGCAACTGATCTTTCGCGGATCGCGGTTTGGCGGGCTGACGCCGGAAGGTCAGACCGCGCTGGACTGGGCCAGAAAGATCGTCGGCGACACGCGGCAGCTGCGCGAGGAAATGCGGGTCAAGCGCGATGGCTTGTCGGGGCAGTTGCGCATCGCCGTCATTCCGACGGCCCTGACGGTGGCGGCGCGGCTGTGTCAGCGCTTCAATGCCAGGCATCCGAAAGTGCATTTTACCATACTGTCGCGCACATCGATCGAGATCATGTCGATGCTCGACAATCTCGAGGTCGATGCGGGCATTTCCTATCTCGACAACGAGCCGATGGGGCGTGTCATCACCGAGCCGCTCTACGAGGAGCGATACATGCTCGTGTGCACGAGCGATTCCCCCTTTGCGAACCGGCAAGACGTGGCGTGGGAGGAGCTGTCGGGCGAAAAGCTCTGCCTGCTGACGCCGGACATGCAGAACCGGCGGATTATCAACAGGAATTTCTCCGCGGCCAACGTCTCGCCCAAGACATGTATCGAATCCAATTCCACGATCGTTCTCGTGGCCAATGTCGAATCCGGCGGCTACCTGACCGTGCTGCCCGAGGAACTGGCGCGCTTCCTCGTGGCCGGAAAGCCGCTGACCGTCGTGCCTCTGACGGGCCGCGAGCCGTCTCACGCGGTCGGCCTCGTGGCCCCGTTCCGCGAGCCGCATACCCCTGTTCTGGATGCCCTTCTGCGGACCGCGAGGAAGCTGTCGAAAGCGGATTGATAGCCTATCCCTATCGGTCGACCGATCTGCGATATTGTCGTCGGCCCGCACCTTCTGTCTGCTTGAAGCCATTGGACGCAGGAGGTCAGCCCATGCAATCAGCCGCCCCCACACCCACCGAAGACGAGATCGCCGCGCTTATCGAGTCGAATGCCGATCTGGAAGGTCCGTTGCTGCCGATGCTGCACGCGTTGCAGGAGAGCTTCGGCCACATTCCGCGGCCTGCCATGCAGATGATCGCGGATCGGCTCAACATCACCAAGGCCGAGTTGCACGGTGTCATCAGCTTCTACCACGATTTTCGCGAGGCCCCTGCCGGCAAGCATGTTCTGAAGATCTGCCGCGCCGAGGCCTGCCAGGCGATGGGCGGCAACGCGCTGGCCGAAGAGACGCTGGCAAAGCTGGGGCTGGACTGGCACGGCACCACGATCAACGGCGCGGTCACGGTCGAGCCGGTCTATTGTCTTGGACTGTGCGCCTGCGGCCCGGCCGCGATGATGGACGACCGCTGCGTGGGCCGCGTGGACCGCAGACGCATGGATGCGCTGCTGGCGGAGGCGGGCGCATGAAGGTCTATGTTCCCATGGACAGCGCCGCCAAGGCGCTTGGCGCCGAAGAGGTTGTGGCGGCGTTGCAAGAGGCCGCCCCCGAGGCGCAGGTCATCCGCACCGGGACCCGTGGCATGATCTGGCTGGAACCGCTTGTCGAGGTCGAGATCGATGGCATCCGCCACGGCTTTGGCCCCGCGACGCCTGTGGATGCGGCGGCCATTCTCGATGGCAGCAGCGCCAAGGCGCTCGGCCCGGTGGACGATCTCGACTGGATGAAGCGCCAGACCCGGCTGACCTTCGCCCGCGTCGGCGTGATCGACCCGCTCTCAATGGACGACTACGAAGCACATGGCGGCCTTGCCGGACTGAAGCGGGCACTGACGATGACCGGCCAGCAGATCGTGGACGAGGTCAAGACGTCCGGCCTGCGTGGCCGGGGCGGCGCTGGGTTCCCGACGGGGATCAAGTGGCAGACCGTGCACGACTCCGACGCGCCGCAGAAATACATTGTCTGCAATGCCGACGAGGGCGACAGCGGCACCTTCGCCGACCGCATGATCATGGAGGGCGACCCCTTCACCCTGATCGAGGGCATGGCCATCGCCGGACTGGGTGTCGGCGCCACCAAGGGATATGTTTATCTGCGCTCCGAATACCCCGATGCCATCGCGGTGATGACCCGCGCGGTCGAAATCGCCCGCGCCGAGGGGGTGCTCGGCGAGAATATCCTCGGCTCGCCGCACAGCTTTGACATGGAGATCCGCAAGGGCGCGGGCGCCTATGTCTGCGGCGAGGAAACGTCCCTGCTGAACTCGCTCGAAGGCAAGCGCGGGGTTGTCCGCGCCAAGCCGCCGCTCCCGGCCCTCGAAGGGTTCCTGGGCCGGCCGACCGTGGTCAACAACGTCATCAGCCTGGCCACCGTGCCGGTGATCTTCGAGAAAGGCGCCGAGCATCACGCCAGCTTCGGCATCGGCAAGTCGCGCGGCACCATCACGCTTCAGATCGCGGGCAACGTGGCGCGCGGCGGCCTGTTCGAGACCGGCTTCGGCGTGACCTTGGGCGAAGTGATCGACGATCTTGCCGGCGGTACCGCCACCGGCCGCCCGTTCAAGGCGGTGCAGGTCGGCGGGCCTCTGGGGGCCTACATGCCGCGGTCGAAATTCGACGCGCCGATGGGCTACGAGGAATTCGGCGCCGAGGGCGGGCTCATTGGCCATGCAGGGCTGGTAGTGTTCGACGACACCGCTGACATGCTGGGCATGGCGCGTTTCGCAATGGAATTCTGCGCGGTGGAAAGCTGCGGCAAATGCACCCCCTGTCGGATCGGCGCGGTGCGCGGGGTGGAAACCATCGACCGCATCGCGCGCGGCGATGCCGACGCCGTGACCATCCTCACCGATCTTTGCGAGACGATGACCGACGGGTCGCTTTGTGCTCTGGGCGGCTTCACGCCCTATCCTGTCATGTCTGCGCTCACCCACTTTCCCGACGAATTCTCGACCACCAAGGAGGCCGCAGAATGAAAGACCTGATAATTCCCGACGACCGCGACATGGGCACCCCCGCCAAGACGGGCGAGCCCGTGACCCTGACAATCGACGGCTTCGAGGTGACCGTGCCCGAAGGCACCAGCGTGATGCGCGCGGCGGCCGAGGTGGGCATCCAGGTGCCCAAGCTTTGTGCCACTGACAGCCTTGACGCGTTCGGTTCCTGCCGCCTCTGCGTGGTCGAGATCGAAGGCCGGCGCGGCACGCCCGCCTCTTGCACCACGCCCGTTGCACCCGGCATGGCCGTGCACACGCAGTCGAAGAAAGTGCGCAAGATCCGCACCGGGGTGATGGAGCTTTATATCTCCGACCACCCGCTCGATTGCCTGACCTGCTCGGCCAATGGCGATTGCGAGTTGCAGGACATGGCCGGCGCCGTGGGCCTGCGCGACCAGCGCTACGAGGCCGGGCGCAACCACTATGACGCCAAGGGCGGCACGCTGGCGCAGGGCGACACCCGGGCCCGGGTCTCCGAGGGCGACAAGGGCAATCCCGAGTACATCCCGGCGGACACGTCGAACCCCTATTTCAGCTATGATCCCAGCAAGTGCATCGTCTGTAACCGCTGTGTGCGCGCCTGCGAAGAGGTTCAGGGCACCTTTGCCCTGACGATCGAGGGGCGTGGGTTCGAGTCCCGTGTCAGCGCCGGCACGGCCGAGGACGATTTCCTCGCCTCGGATTGCGTCAGCTGCGGCGCCTGCGTGCAGGCCTGCCCCACCGCGACGCTTCAGGAGAAATCGGTGATCGAGATCGGCACGCCCAACCGCTCGGTCGTGACCACCTGCGCCTATTGCGGCGTCGGCTGTTCCTTCAAGGCCGAGATGCAGGGCGATGAGCTGGTCCGCATGGTGCCCTACAAGCACGGCAAGGCGAACCGGGGCCATTCCTGCGTCAAGGGGCGCTTTGCCTATGGGTATGCCCATCACAGCGACCGCATTCTGAACCCGATGATCCGCGACCGGGTGGACGAGCCCTGGCGCGAGGTCGGCTGGGACGAGGCGCTGGACTTTGCCGCGTCGAAAATGCTGGGTTTGCAAGAGACCTACGGCAAGAAATCCATCGGCGTCATCACCTCCAGCCGCTGCACCAACGAGGAAACCTACCTGGTGCAGAAACTGGCGCGCTCGGTCTTTGGCAACAACAATACCGACACCTGCGCCCGCGTCTGCCATTCGCCCACCGGCTACGGGCTGGGCCAGACCTTCGGCACCTCCGCCGGCACCCAGGATTTCGACAGCGTCGAAGACACCGACGTGATCTTCGTCATCGGTGCCAACCCTACCGACGGCCACCCCGTCTTTGCCAGCCGCATGAAAAAGCGCCTGCGCCAGGGGGCCAAGCTGATCGTGATTGACCCGCGCCGGATCGACTTGGTGAGATCAGCCCATATAGAGGCCGCGCATCACCTGCCCCTGCGGCCCGGCACCAACGTCGCCGTGGTCACGGCGCTGGCGCATGTGATCGTGACCGAAGGGCTGATGGACGAGGACTTCATCCGCAGTCGCTGCGACTGGGAAGAGTTCCAGGAATACGCCGCCTTCGTGTCGGACCCGCGCCACAGCCCCGAGGCGACCGCGCTGCTGACCGGCGTCGATCCGCAGGCGTTGCGCGCCGCGGCGCATCTCTATGCCACGGGCGGCAACGGCTCGATCTACTACGGCCTCGGCGTGACCGAGCACAGCCAGGGGTCGACCACCGTGATGGGAATCGCCAACCTCGCCATGCTGACCGGCAACCTTGGCCGGCGCGGCGTGGGCGTAAACCCGCTGCGCGGGCAGAACAATGTGCAGGGCGCCTGCGACATGGGCTCGTTCCCGCACGAACTGCCGGGCTATCGCCACGTCAAGAACGCCGACGTGCGCGAGATGTTCGAGGCGCTCTGGGGCACCGAGATCGACCCCGAGCCGGGCCTGCGTATCCCCAACATGCTGGACTGCGCGGTCGACGGCACCTTCAAGGGCCTCTACTGTCAGGGCGAGGACATCCTGCAATCTGACCCTGATACCAAGCATGTCGCGGCGGGCCTTGCGGCGATGGAATGCGTCATCGTGCATGACCTCTTCCTGAACGAGACGGCCAACTACGCGCATGTGTTTCTGCCAGGCTCCACCTTCCTGGAAAAGGACGGCACCTTCACCAATGCCGAGCGCCGCATCAACCGTGTGCGCGAAGTGATGAAACCGCTGAACGGTTATGCCGACTGGGAGGTGACGCAGCTGCTGGCCAACGCGATGCTGAAGAAATCCGGGCGTGCGGAATGGACCTATACCCATCCCGCCCGCATCATGGAGGAGATCGCGGCCACCACGCCCTCTTTCGCCGGGGTGGATTATGCCCTGCTGGAAACCAAGGGCAGCGTCCAATGGCCCTGCAACGAGGAACATCCAGACGGCACGCCGCTGATGCACGTGGACAGCTTCATGCGCGGCAAGGGCAAGTTCATTATCACCGAGTACGTGGCGACCGATGAAAAGACCGGCCCGCGCTTTCCACTGCTGCTGACGACCGGGCGCATCCTGTCGCAGTACAACGTGGGCGCCCAGACCCGGCGCACGGAGAACACCATCTGGCACGAGGCCGACGTGCTGGAAATCCACCCCCACGACGCCGAGAACCGGGGCGTGAACGAAGGCGACTGGGTCAAACTGGCCAGCCGGTCGGGCGAGACCGCCCTGCGCGCCAAGATCACCGATCGGGTCAGCCCGGGTGTGGTCTACACCACCTTTCACCACCCCGACACGCAGGCCAATGTCATCACCACGGATTTCTCCGACTGGGCCACAAACTGCCCGGAGTTCAAGGTGACGGCGGTGCAGGTCAGCCCATCCAACGGGCCGACCGACTGGCAGGAGGACTACGCGGCGCAGGCCGCGCAGGCCCGCCGCATCCTTCCGGCGGCGGAATGATGGGGGCGGGTTTCTCTCCCAGCCAAAGCCGCTCGGGCCTGTCCATACAGGCAGAGGGCGCGCGCATGGTCACCCGCGCCCTTCCCGAGGAACTGCCGGTGGCGCTGGTCTTCGACGGCTCGACCCAGGCGGTGATGATGGCCACACCCGACGATATCGAGGATTTCGCCCATGGCTTTGCCGTGACCGAAGGAATCGTGACCGAGCCCGCCCAGATCGAAGGCTTCGAGATAGCCACCCATGAGCGGGGCATCGAGGCCCGGTTCTGGCTGCGGGCGGACCGGCGCGAGGCGCTGGCGGCACGCCGCCGTTTCATGGCCGGGCCGGTGGGCTGCGGGCTGTGCGGCATCGACTCGCTGGAGCAGGCGGTGCGCGACATGCCAGACGTGGCGCATGTCGGCCCAAGTTTCAGCCGGGACGACATTGCCCATGCCGCCGACGCGCTGTCCGATATCCAGCCCCTGCACCGCCGCACCCGCGCGACCCATGCCGCGGGCTTTGTCCTGCCAGGCAAGGGCGTTGTCATGGCGCGCGAAGACGTGGGCCGCCACAACGCGCTTGACAAGCTGATCGGCGCGCTCTGGCGCGCGGGCCGCGACCCGGCGTCGGGTGCGTTCGTCATGACCAGCCGCCTTTCGGTCGAGTTGGTGCAGAAATGCGCCATGGCCGGCTGCGGCACGCTCATCGCCGTCTCCGCCCCCACGGCCCATGCCCTGCGCCTGGCCGACGCGGCGGGCATCACGCTGGCCGCCTTTGCCCGCGGCGGCGGTTTCGACCTTTATTCTAACCCGCACCGTATTTCCCACGAGGTTCCCGATGTCGCCTGAGAAACTGGTCATGATGGCCAACCAGATCGCCACGTTCTTCAAGTCCCAGCCCGGCAACGACCAGGCCGAGCGCGTCGCGAACCATCTGCAGGATTTCTGGGATTCGAGAATGCGTCGCCAATTCTGCGACTACGTGGAAAACGGGGGCGAGAACGTCGATGATATAGCGAGAAAGGCGGCAGGACTGATCACTTGAGTTGACATGAAAATTTCTCATTGGCCACGCACGAAGGGCGCGTCGGTTCATTCCAAGACGTTTCCGCGCAGGGGGCTCCGTAGCTTGCTCCTGCAGGGAACGGCAACAAGGTGTGTCGCGACGGCAGCATGACTTGCTCAGCTTGGATGTCACCACAGGTCCGAGTTGCCTTCGCTCTAAGGAGAGGTAATCGGCGGTGGTTTTCGTCGCTTGTCCGACAGCGCATTGCCCACGATGGCTGCGAGTAGAACTGCGCCGCCAATCAGAGTGTTGACGCTCGCGGTTTCCCCAAGAAAAAGCCAGAGCCAGATCGGTCCAAGCAAGACTTCGGCCAGAGACAACAGGGCAAGTTCCGCCGCGGGAAGGCTGCGCGAACCCAGCGTGTAGAGGATCAGACCGGCTCCGACCTGAAATGCGCCCATACCCATCGCAATGCCGCTGTCATTCGGAATCAGAATAACCGAGAGCCCGGAGCCAATGCAGATCGCCAGTGTGATAACGACGGCGAATAGACCTGAAAGAAAGACTGCGGGCAGCATCTCTCCCGTCCGCCCCCACCGAAGCGCCACGGTGAAGACGGCAAAGCCGAACGCTGAGCCAAGTGCCGCGAGACTGCCTTTCAACGCAACGCCGCCCGACTTGTCGGCGACCATGATCGCGATCTCGCCAATGGAAACGACAATCGCGATCCAGGTTGCGACGCGCACGCCTTCACGCAGAACGATCCATCCCAGAGTCGCGGCCATAAACGGCGCTGTCGCAAACAGCAACATGGCGTTCGCAACGAGGTATTCTGAGTCGCGTAGATCCCACCGGAATAAGCGGCGACGAGCGAAAGCGCGGCAATAACAGCAGGCAAGCCAATGCGGCGGATCTGAACATAAGGGCTTTCGCCGGACCGCATTCGAATAAGCAGGTAGAGGAACAAGGACAGGCTTATCGACCTATAAAGCAAGATCTGCGACCTGCCCCCCCGAGGCTCCCTCATTCATAACGAGAGTCTGCGGGTCTGGTTTTCGTATTCGTCGTCGTTGGTTTGGGCAAGCGCGTCGGGCGCGGAGCCCTCAAGTTGCTCAAGCGTCCGGCGCGCTTCTGCGGGTGTTTGGTTTCCGAGAGATTAGTGCGGTCTGACGTTGTTGTAGTCATAGCGCCAGAGCGCCAGCTTGCGGCGGGCGTCATTTAGGCTATCGAACATCTCCTCGTTCAGAAGCTCATCCCGCAAGCTGCCATTGAATGACTCGATGAAGGCATTCTGCTGCGGCTTGCCTGGGTTGATGTAGTGCCAGTCGACGCGGTTGTCGCCCGCCCATTTCAGGATTGCCCGGCTGGTGAACTCGGTCCCGTTGTCGCTGACAATGCTGGCCGGTCTGCCATAGACCCGGACAAGCGCGTCCAGTTCACGGGCAACTCTCGCGCCTGGTATGCTGGTGTCGGCCATCAAGCACAGGTTCTCACGGCAGCAATCGTCGTTCACCGCCAGGATGCGGAATCGGCGCGATGCTCCGAACGTGTCCGAAAGGAAGTCCAGCGACCAGCGTTCACCTGGCTGCAGAGCTTCTGGCATCGGTGTCCGCGATCCCCGCGCCCGTTTGCGGCCCCGTCGTCGCCTGACGCCCAGCTTCTCTTCGGTGTAGAGCCGATACAGCTTCTTGTGGTTCATGGTCATTCCCTTGTGTTCCAGCGTCACGCCGATCCGCCGGTAGCCAAACCGGCGTCGTTTAGCAGCAACGGCCCTCATCTCCTTTCGGATGTCAGGATTGTCCGGCGGGCGTTCACGTCGGACCGTCTTCGGATCGACACCGACAAGTCGGCAGGCCCGGCGTTGCGAGACGTCATGATCCCGCATCGCTCTGAACGCTGCCTCTCGCCGCTCATTCGGCGTCGTCAGTTCTTTCCCAGCAGATCCTTCAGAACAGCATTGTCCAGCATCGTATCGGCCAGCAGGCGCTTGAGCCTGGCATTCTCGTCTTCCATCGCCCTCAGCTTCGCGACGTCGGACACCTCCATGCCACCATACCTCGATTTGTATTTATAGAAGGTCCCTTGGCTGAGGCCGTGCTTGCGGCACACCTCCGCCGTTGGCATCCCGGCTTCCTGCTCTTTGATCATCCCGATAATTTGGGCTTCCGTGAAACGGCTCTTTCGCATTCGTTTGCTCCTTCGAAAGGTTGAGCAAACTCTACATTAGAACGAGGGAAGTTTCTGGGGGCAGGTCATCGGGCAAAAGCTCCGCGAAGTGAGAGTTAGCGGTTACTCATGGGCAATGGCAGAATTCAGCAATCGACAAGTGACAACCGAAACGAAGACGCCCGACCGGATTCGGCCAATAGCAGCCGCGCCCCCAAATTACTGCCGAAAACATTCGTTCACCCAAGCCTCTGGTAACTCAAGAAAAACCGGGATACATGATCTTCCGCGGCACGATAAAATATGCGCACCGCGAAAAAATATGCGCGCGCCTACAAGCTGTCAGAAATCCAGATTCTCGACGCTTAGCGCATTCTGCTGGATAAACTCACGACGAGGCTCCACCACGTCACCCATTAGCTTGGTAAAGAGGTCGTCCGCTTCCGCTACGTCATCGACCTTTACCTGTAATAGCGTGCGCGCCTCGGGATCCAGCGTCGTTTCCCAAAGCTGATCGGGATTCATCTCGCCCAATCCTTTGTACCGTTGAAGAGCGAGGCCTTTTTCACCTTCCTTGAGTATTGCTTCCAGCAGGTCGAGAGGCCCATAGATCGACTGCGACCGGTCCTTACGGTGCAGAGTCGCCGGCTCATTGTAGATTTCGCGCAGTCCTCTGGTGAGTTGCCCCAGACGCTTTGCCTCGCCACCGCGCAGGACCGGGCCGTCGAGAGTTCGCACCTCTTCGACGCCGCGCAGGATGCGCGAAAGGCGAATGCCATGATCCTGGGTTTGCCTCCCCTGCCAACCGCGCTCGTACTCAAGGGCAATCAGGTCCAGACGCTTCGCCACACTGTCGGCGACCGATTGGATATCAGCATCCGCGCGCCCCGGCTCGAACGCCTCGGCAATCGCGGCCTGTTCCAGAATATGCCGCGGGTAATGCGTTGGGAACGCCTCAAGGATACGACTTGTCTGACGTGCCTCCTCGACCACGCGAACAAGGTCTTGTCCGGTGATATCTTCTCCGGATCCAAGCCGCAGCACGGCGTCTTCCGTGCCTTGCGCGATCAGGTAATCTTCCAACGCCGGCGTGTCCTTCAGGTACACCTCGGATTTGCCCCGGCTGACCTTGAAAAGCGGCGGCTGCGCGATATACAAGTATCCGCCTTCGATCAATTCCGGCATCTGTCGGTAGAAAAACGTCAAAAGCAATGTACGGATATGTGCGCCGTCCACGTCGGCGTCCGTCATGATGACAATCTTGTGGTATCGCAGCTTCGCGATGTTGAATTCGTCGCGCCCGATACCGGTACCAAGCGCCATGACCAGGTTGCCGATTTCCTGGCTCGACAGCATCCGGTCAAACCGGGCCCGCTCCACATTCAGGATCTTGCCGCGCAGTGGCAGGACCGCCTGCGTCGACCGGTCTCGCCCCGTCTGAGCCGAGCCGCCGGCGCTGTCGCCCTCGACAAGAAATAGCTCTGTCTTGGAAGGGTCTTTCTCGGAGCAGTCTTTCAGCTTGCCGGCAAGGTAGTTCACGTCGAGAGCCGTCTTGCGCCGCGTCAACTCTCGCGCCTTGCGCGCCGCCTCGCGCGCCATGGCTGCCTCCATGATCTTGCCGACGATCATCTTGGCGTCGTTCGGATTTTCCTCGAACCATTCGGACAGCTTTTCGTTTACCAGGCCCTCGACAGCCGGACGCACCTCCGAACTCACCAATTTGTCTTTCGTCTGGCTAGAGAATTTCGGATCGGGAACTTTGACAGACAACACACAGGTCAGCCCCTCGCGAGCATCGTCCCCGGTAAAGGTGACCTTTTCCTTCTTCGCGATCCCGCTTTCGGCCGCGTATTTTTGCAATACGCGGGTCAGCGCGCCCCGAAAGCCTGCAAGATGCGTGCCTCCGTCTCGCTGGGGGATGTTGTTGGTGAACGGCAGCACCGTCTCGTGATAGCTGTCGTTCCACCACATCGCAACTTCGACACCGATGTCGTCGCGCTCGCCGGTGACAAAGATCGGATCAGTCATCAACGGCGACTTGCTGCGGTCCAGATAGCGGACGAATTCCTGAACACCACCGTCGTAATGCAGTTCTGTTTCCAGCGGCTCGGCAGGCCGTTCGTCGCGCAGAATGATGCGCACACCTGAATTCAGGAAGGCCAGCTCGCGCAGTCTTTTTTCAAGTATTTCAAAGCTGTATTCGAGGTTCGAGAACGTGTCCAGCGAGGCCAGAAAACGCACTTCGGTCCCGCGCTTGCCCTCGGCGTCGCCGACCACTTCAAGATGTTTGGCGGTCTCGCCCCGCTCGAAGCGCGCGACGTGCTCTTTGCCGGCCCGCCAGACGCGCAGTTCCAGCCAATCCGATAGGGCGTTAACCACCGACACGCCGACGCCGTGCAAGCCCCCGGAAACCTTGTAGGAATTGCTGTCGAATTTCCCACCTGCATGTAGCTGGGTCATGATGACCTCTGCCGCGGACACGCCCTCTTCCTCGTGCATTTCCACCGGGATGCCCCGGCCATTGTCGCTGACGGAAATGGAACTGTCCTTGTGAATACAGACACTTACGTGGTCCGCGTGACCTGCCAGAGCCTCGTCGATGCCGTTATCGACGACCTCGTAGACCATGTGGTGCAGGCCAGAGCCGTCATCGGTGTCGCCGATATACATGCCAGGGCGCTTGCGAACAGCCTCTAACCCTTTGAGAACCTTGATAGAATCAGCGCCATATTCTTCGGGGGACGCGGCGGGCTCTGCCATGCAGATTATCCTTTGTTCATTTTGGTATTTTATACGATTTCCGGCAGGGAATGTCACGCGATAGGCACAAGATTTTGTGGTTAACGATCAGATGCTTAATATCGGTATCGCGTCGGTATACAGGTGGTATCGCGTCGGTACCATTTTCGCGATTTCAGCAGGGATTAACGGAGGAGGTTGCCTCGTTCTCCGTGACCTCGAATTTCTGCACCCGATCGCCCAACTCCGTGAACAGCTCCGGCCCTGTTCCTGTCATCCAGGCCTGTGCACCCAAGGCACAGATCTCGTCGTAAAGCGCCGCACGACGGGCTGCGTCCAGATGCGCGGCGACCTCGTCCAGCAGCAGGATCGGCGGCGCGCCGAAATCCTGCGCCAGCGCGCGCGCGTTGGCGAGGATCAGCGACACCAGCAGCGCCTTCTGTTCGCCGGTCGAGCATTCCGCCGCAGGCACCCCCTTGGCCGCATAAACGCCGTAAAGATCGGCGCGGTGCGGGCCCACCAACGTGCGTCCGGCGGCGATGTCGCGAAAGCGGCTTTCGGACAGGGCGTCGCGGAAATCGGACTCGGTGCCGGGCATCTCGCCCTCGGTCATTGTCAGCTCCAGTTCGGCCACCGGGAAGGCCGTTTCGGCCCGCGCCTGCGCCTCGGTCAACTGCTCCAGTGCCGCCACGCGGTTCGCGTGGATCGCAATCCCCGCCTCGGCCATCTGCCGCTCCAGCGCGACGTACCAATGCCCGTCCCGCACCTGATCTTTCAGCAGGCGGTTGCGCTCGCGCATGGCCTTTTCATAGGCCAGTGTCGCCTCGGCATGGGAGGGCGCGAAGCTGAGCGTCATACGGTCCAGAAACCGCCGCCGGCCCTCGGCCCCTTCGATCCACAGCCGGTCCATGGACGGGATCAGCCACAGGACCCTCGCGACACGGCCCAGCGCCACCTGCGAAGCGGCCTTGCCGTCGATCCTGAGCTGCCGTGCGCTGCCCTCTTCGGACCATGTCTCGATTTCGTGGACCTGATGCATCGATCGCAAGACGCCGGTCAGCTTCCATCCGATGGCATCCGGCCGCCGCGCCATGTCCTGCGCCGCCGCACGGCGCAAGCCGCGCCCGGGTGAGAAGAGCGAGACCGCTTCCAGGATGTTGGTCTTGCCCGCCCCGTTCGGCCCGTAGAGCGCGACGGGGCGCGCATCCGCCTCGATCCGCACGCTTTTGTGCGACCGGAAATGCGAAAGGCTGAGCGATGAGAGATAGAGCGGCATTGAATTCAGTAATCCGGTCTGAAACACACGACATCAACAAAAAACCCCGCGATGAAGCGGGGTTTTCAGCATCAGGCCGCGGCTTGACTTCGCCGGAGGACCTGATGGCCCCTGGTGGGGTCTTAATGCGGATGTCTCCAGAGCCGCGACGCAATACATATGTGCGTTCAGATGTATTTTGTCAAATCCGTCAAAGCGAGACCGTTCAGAATACATCGCTGGATTCGGCGCAAATCATCCAGCGGAATGGTTTCAGTCTGATAAATTCGTTTTCCGGTACCGTCTTTGCCGAGAACGAGAAGATCGATTCTGTGAAATCCGGCGGCATAGATCATGTCACCCTTCACCCAACGCGGCTTGCGGCCCCAGCGCGGCGGAAGTTCGAAAGCAATATCAAGCTGGCAGTGATAGGGCATGGGCTGGTTGGGAGTCGTCGTGCTGAGAGGGACGACAGTACAAAGGCCTGCACGGGGCTTGATCGGTTTGGACACCACGACGCAGAGTCGCGGTTTCACCATCTCGGGCGCTTTGAATGCCGCGTCGAAGCCAACTCTTACGACTGAACCTTGCTTGGGATGAAACTTAAGGCCCAAAAGGCCCGCCTCACACGCGCATCGGCATCACGACATAAACCGCCGACGTGTCATTGCCTTCGCGCATCAGCGTCGGATCGCCCGAGGAATTGAACATGAAGACGGCGTTTTCACGATCGACCTGGCTGGCGATTTCCAGCAAGTACTTGGCGTTGAACCCGATTTCCAGCCGCTCGTCGCCATAGGCCACGGCCAGCTCCTCCTCGGCGGCGCCACTGTCGGGTGCGTTGACCGACAGGATCAGGCGATCCTCGTCCAGTGCCAGCTTAACCGCGCGCGAACGTTCGGAGCTGACGGTGGCGACACGGTCGACGGCCTGGGCGAATTCGCTGGCGTCCACCTCCATCTTGCGGGTGTTGCCTTGCGGGATGACCCGCGTGTAATCCGGGAATGTGCCGTCGATCACCTTGGAGGTCAGGGTGATATTCGGCGTGGCGAACCGCACCTTGGTTTCGCTGACCGACACCGCGACAGCCATATCGTCGTCGTCCAAGAGCTTGCGCAGTTCACCCACGGTCTTGCGCGGGACGATCACGCCCGGCATGTCCTCGGCACCGTCAGGCAGGTCGGCGTCGATCCGGGCCAGGCGGTGGCCGTCCGTGGCCACGCAGCGCAGCACCTTGCCGCCCTCGGCATCCGACACGTGCATATAGACGCCGTTGAGGTAATAGCGCGTTTCCTCCGTCGAGATCGCGAATTTGGATTTGTCGAACAGCCGGCGCAGCACCGGGGCCTTGGCAGAGAAATTGCAGGAGTACTCGGACGACGCCATCACCGGGAAATCTTCCTTGGGCAGGGTCGCCAGCGAGAAGTTCGAGCGCCCCGCCTCGACCGTCAGGCGCCCCGACGCGCCATCGTCGGTCAGCGTCACCAGCGCCCCGTCGGGCAGCTTGCGCACGATTTCGTGCAGCGTCACTGCCGACACGGTCGTGGCACCCGGGCGTTCCACCTGGGCCGGGGCCTTGTCGACCACCTCGATGTCGAGGTCGGTCGCGCGGAAATGCACGGCATCCCCCTCGGCCTCGATCAGCACGTTGGCAAGGATCGGGATCGTGTTGCGCCGTTCGACCACGGACTGGGCCTGCGAAACCGCCTTGAGCAGCGTTCCGCGTTCGATGCTGAGTTTCATGCCCTCGCTCCCTGCGTGCGTGCCTCTGACGGGCACCGGGACCGGCACGTTAGCAAGTTTCGCCTTATGCTCAAGCCTTTTATTGCCCTTCAGCCCTCGAGCGCGCGGCGCAGAATCTTGAGGTCTTCGGCAAGCTGCGCGTCCTGCGCGCTAAGCTCTTCGATCCGGCGCACGCCGTGCATCACCGTGGTGTGGTCGCGCCCGCCGAAGCGCCGGCCGATTTCGGGCAAAGAGCGCGACGTCAGCTGCTTGCAAAGGAACATCGCGATCTGCCTTGGGCGGGCAAAGGTACGCACGCGCTTGGGCCCGATCATGTCGCTGAGGCGGATGTTGAAATGTTCGGAGACGTGGCGCTGGATCTCTTCGATCGAGACCTTGCGTTCAGACGCGCGCAGGATGTCGGCAAGACAGTCCTGGGCCAGTTCCATCGTGATCTGGTGACCGACCAGCGAGGCAAACGCGTAAAGCCGGGTCAGCGCGCCTTCGAGCACACGCACGTTGGTCGAGATGCGATGCGCGAGGAATTCCAGCACCCCATCAGCCATTTCGAGGCTGGGATATTGCTCGGCAAAGCGGTCTGCCTTGGATTGCAGGATGCCGAGGCGCAGTTCGTAGTCGGTGGGATGCAGATCCACCACGAGGCCGCATTGCAGGCGCGACTTTATGCGCTCTTCGAGGTTTTCGATCTCGCCCGGGGCGCGGTCGGCGGAAATGACGATCTGCTTGTTCTGATCCACAAGCGCGTTGAACGTGTGAAAGAATTCTTCTTGCGTACTGTCCTTGCCGGCGATGAATTGCACGTCGTCGACCATCAGCACGTCGACCGAGCGAAAGAGCTCCTTGAAATCCATCATGCGACGGTCGCGCAGCGCCTGCACAAACCGGTACATGAATTGCTCGGCAGAGAGATAGAGCACGTTCAACTCGGGCCGCGCGGCCTGAAGATCCCATGCGATGGCGTGCATCAGGTGCGTCTTGCCCAGCCCGACGCCACCGTAGAGGAACAGCGGGTTGAACGTGACCGGGCCACCTTCGGCCACGCGCTTGGCCGCGGCGTGCGCCAGTTCGTTGGGTTTGCCCACGACGAAACGGTCGAACGTGAATCGCTCGTCCAGGGGCGCCGATGACAGCACATCATCCGACAGGCGCGCCTTGGCACGCGTCGGTGCCGGGGTTGCGGTGCCAGTGGCGGCCTCGGTCGTGCTTGCAGTGGCGGTGGCGGGTTTTTGCGACGAATTCGCCGCGACCTGAAAATCAATCCGCCGGATCGAGGGGGCATAGCCGTTCACCTTGAACAGGATCAACTCGCCGAAATTGCGGGAAACGTAATTGCCCTGAAACGTGGTCGGAACCTTGAAGGTCACAACGTCATCGTTGATCGCAGTCAGTTCGAGCGGCTCGATCCAGTTGGTGAAATTGTTCTTTCCGATTGTCTTGAGCAGGTCTTGCTTGATTTGGCCCCATTGATCTTTGGTCATTTTTATCCCGTTCCGCGGTCTTGTTGTTGAACCCCAGCACACCCTCGATCGGCGCACCACCTTCTTGATGCGATCGCGGTTCGGTCAGGAACAGACATACCACATCCCATTGCCCGACACGAGGTACCGGGCAACAAGCCGAATGGCCTTTGTCAAAACGCGGTCCTGCGCTGGCCTTCTCTCGTCCCCACAAGCGTAAGGCAAGCCGCATGGATCGCGCCAATTCCGTCGGACAAAATGATCGCCCTCGACACGTGTCGAATGGTCCGGTTCGATCAGAGCAGTTGATCGTGCTTACCGGTCCGAGCGCCTGTCCCCCCAAGCGTGAATCGCTTAGGTAAATTAGCAATGGAGTCAGCAAGGCGGCAACTGTTCTTAGCGCTTGACTCGATCTTTGCCGCGAAAAAGTCACATGGTCCCGAGTCGTTCCTAGCCATAAAAAAAAGGTGCCGCGCGATTCGGCACCTTTTCCTTCAATAGCTTAGCGCCCTGTTTCAGCCGAGCGATTTCACTCGCGAAGACAGCCGTGCCATTTTCCGCGAAGCGGTGTTTTTATGAAACACTCCTTTCGAAACGCCCCGCATCAGTTCGGGCTGCGCGGCACGGAGTGCGTTCTGTGCAGCTTCCTTGTCACCGGATGCAATCGCTTCCTCGACTTTGCGCAGGAATGTGCGAATCCGCGAACGGCGCGCTTTGTTGACATCGAGGCGGCGGGCGTTCTGGCGCGCGCGCTTTTTGGACTGGAGAGTATTGGCCATGGTGTGAACCTTTTCGGGTCTGTCGTTGCGTTTCAAATGTGCACGAGGACGAGCCCGTTCCGGCAGGCCAAAGGCCGGAATGATTCTGGCCAGAGCGGGCCGCACGCGCATGTATGGCGCAGGCGTATAGCGGCAAACGCCCGGAAAGCAAAGCGGGAATTGACGAAAACCGCTTTCACCCACGTCGCGCGCCCGGCATGATCCGACCAATTCAATTGGAGAAACGAAAATGACCCTTGCCCACCGGAACTGGGTGCCCACACAAAGCGAGACGCTGGTTCAGACCATTGCGACACGGACAGGTTCGCAAAGCAGTGCAGCGATTGCCACGCAGATCGAGGCGCTGGCAGCGCAGAACCGCGAAATACACGAGCGCGAATGCTTCAACCTGAACCCCGCGACCAATGTCATGAACCCGCGCGCCGAGGCGCTGCTGTCGTCGGGGATCGGATCGCGGCCGTCGCTGGGCTATCCCGGCGACAAATATGAGATGGGTCTTGAAGCCATCGAGGAAATCGAAGTCATCGCCGCCGAGCTGGTCGCCGAGATCTTTCAGGCGAAGTTTGCCGAGATTCGCGTGCCGTCCGGGGCGCTGGCGAATCTCTATTCCTTCATGGCGACCTGCAAACCCGGCGATACGATCATCGCGCCTCCGGCCACGATCGGCGGACATGTCACGCACCATACCGATGGATGTGCCGGGCTGTTCGGTCTGCGTACCGTTCCGGCGCCGGTCAACGCAGACGGATACACAGTTGATCTGGATGCGCTGCGCGACCTGGCTCGGCACGAAAACCCCGCGCTGATCACCGTGGGCGGGTCGCTGAACCTGTTTGAGCATCCCGTCGCTGAGGTCCGCGAGATTGCCGACGCCGTGGGTGCGAAGGTCATGTTCGATGCGGCGCATCAATGCGGGATCATCGCCGGGCGCGCCTGGAAGAACCCCCTGGCAGAAGGCGCGCATCTGATGACGATGAGCACCTACAAGAGCCTTGGCGGCCCGGCGGGCGGCGTGATCGTCACCAACGAGGCAGATATGGCCGAACGTCTGGACGCCATCGCCTTTCCCGGGATGACGGCCAATTTCGATGCGGCCAAGTCGGCGGCACTGGCGGTGTCGATGCTGGACTGGCGCGAGCACGGCTCGGCCTACGCGCGGGCGATGATCGACCTGTCCAAGGCGCTGGCGGACGCGTTGGCGTCATTGGGCCTTCCAGTATTCAGAACGCCCAAGGGATATACCAATTCGCATCAGTTCGCGGTCGAAGCGGCACAGTTCGGCGGCGGTCAGGCCGCGTCGAAGACGTTGCGCAAAGCCGGGTTCCTGGCTTGCGGAATCGGACTGCCCATCGCGGACGTGCCGGGTGACATGAACGGGTTGCGCATCGGCACGCCGGAGCTGGTGCGCTGGGGCGTCACAGCGCAGGATGCCCCTGCGCTTGCGGCATTGATCCACGAAGGCCTGACCGCAGATCCCGAAGCGGTCGCACCGCGAACGCAGGAATTGCGCGAGCGGTTCGACAGCCTGCATTTCGTGATCTGAAATCGGGCGGGGGCAGACAGCCCCCTTCCCCTTACTTGTCGCGAAACTGCGCTTCGCGCTTTTCGGCGAAGGCGGCCATGCCTTCCTTCTGGTCCTCGGTCGCGAAAAGCGAGTGGAAGACGCGGCGCTCGAACAAGAGGCCCTCGGCCAGCGGCACCTCGTAAGAACGATTGACTGCTTCCTTGACGGCCATGACCGTGATCATGGACTTTTCCGCGATCTTGCCCGCGGCGGCCATGGCTTCTTCCGTCAGCTTCTTGGCCGGAACGACGCGGCTGACAAGGCCCGAGCGCTCGGCCTCGTCGGCGTCCATAAAGCGCCCGGTCAGGTTCATGTCCATGGATTTCGACTTGCCGATGAACCGCGTCAGGCGTTGGCTGCCGCCCATTCCGGCCATCACGCCGAGATTGATTTCAGGCTGGCCGAACTTGGCGTTGTCGGCGGCGATGATGAAGTCGCACATCATGGCCAGCTCGCATCCGCCGCCCAGCGCATAGCCCGACACGGCGGCGATGATCGGCTTGCGGATGCGCACGATGGCGTCCGCCTCGGGGCCGAAGAGGTTGCCTGCGAACACGTCGACAAACGACTTTTCCGACATCATCTTGATGTCCGCCCCGGCGGCGAAAGCCTTTTCCGAGCCGGTGATGACGATGCAGCGCACCTTGTCGTTGCCTTCGGCATCCTGCAACGCATCGACAAGCTCGCCCAACAGCTGGTCGTTGAGGGCGTTCAGGGCATCGGGGCGGTTCAGGGTGATTTTGGCGACGTGGTCTTCTACTTCGACGATGATCGTCTCATAGGCCATGAAATCTGCTTTCGCTTGTTTCTGTCAGACTTGAGTCATTACCATTTGAGGCAGTCGGATCAAGGTTATCTTTGACAGGTCGCGCAGTAGAAGCTGGAACGGCCCGATTGCACGACGCGGCGCACATTTCCCGGGCATCCAGCGCGGCGGCAGGGGGCACCTTCGCGGTCGTAGACGTCGAAGCTGTGCTGAAAATATCCAAGCTCGCCATCGGCTTGGCGAAAATCGCGCAACGAGGACCCGCCCGCGAGGATCGCGTCGTTCAGCACGGCGCGGATGATCGGAACAAGTGCCGCGACCCGCTTGGCCGAGATGCGTCCGGCGCGGCGCAGGGGCGAGATTCCGGCCCGGAAGAGCGCCTCGCAGACGTAGATATTGCCCAGCCCTGCCACGATTCGTTGATCCAGCAGGGCGGATTTGATCGGGGTGTTCTTATCCTTCAGCGCTGCGACGAGATAAGGCTCGTCGAACTTGTTGCCCAAGGGCTCGGGGCCGAGTTTGGCCAGCAGGGGGTGGGCCTCGGCGTTGTCGGTGGCCATCAGGTCCATCGCGCCAAAGCGGCGCGGGTCGTTGAAGGTGATGCGGGCGCCGTTGACCATGTCGAGCACCACGTGGTCATGTTTCTCCGCAGCGGGATGGTCGTGTACGAACTGCCCCAGCGGATCGCCCGAGATCAGGATCCGGCCGGACATGCCGAGATGAATCAACAGCGTCTCGCCCGAGGACAGGTCGGCAAGAATGTATTTCGAGCGCCGCCGCAGGCTTAGGACACGCTGTCCGGTCAGCCGCGTGGCCATGCCCGGCGGAAAGGGCCAGCGCAGGTCGGGGCGGTTGACCTGTGCCGACGCAATCACGGCACCGGTCATCGCAGGCTCCAGCCCGCGGCGCACTGTCTCGACCTCTGGCAATTCCGGCATTCCGCTCCCTCTGCGACCAAACGGGCGCATTGTAACCCGCCCCCGGCGACCTATAAGAAGGACTTGAGGATCAAACGGCAAGGCCGCGGGGATAAATGACCGGGAAAACAACGCATTTCGGATACGAGGACATCCCCGAGGAGGAGAAGGCAGGCCGCGTGCGCGGCGTGTTCGGCTCGGTCGCGTCGAAATATGACGTGATGAACGACGCGATGTCCTTCGGCATCCACCGTGTCTGGAAGGACGCGATGATGGATTGGCTGGCCCCGCGCGCGGACCAGCGCCTGCTGGACGTGGCGGGCGGCACGGGCGACATCGCCTTTCGGTTTCTGAAACGGGCCGGCTCGGGCCACGCCACGGTGCTGGACCTCACCGAACCGATGCTGGTCGAGGGGCGCAAGCGGGCCGAGGCGGAGCAGATGGCGGCGAGCCTCGACTGGGTGGTGGGCGACGCGATGGCGCTGCCCTTTGCAGATAACAGTTTCGACGTCTACACGATCAGCTTCGGCATCCGGAACGTCACCCGCCCGCAGGAGGCCCTGAACGAGGCCTTTCGCGTGCTGAAACCAGGCGGGCGGCTGATGGTGCTGGAATTCAGCCAGATCCCCAATGATCTGATGCAGAAGGTCTATGACCTTTATTCGTTCAACATCATTCCGCAGATGGGCCGGGCGATTGCCGGGGATCGCGACAGCTATCAGTACCTGGTGGAATCGATCCGCAAGTTCCCCGACCAGGAAACCTTTCTGAACATGGTGCGCCAGGCCGGGTTCGAGCAGGCCAAGTACCGCAACCTCAGCATGGGGATCGCTTGCCTGCATTCCGGCTGGAAGATCTGAGCCATGCGCGGACCGCACAACATCCTGCGCCTGATCCGCACGGGCGCCACGCTGGAACGCACCGGCGCGATGCGGCTGATCATGGATGCGATGGACGCGCCACCCCTGGTTCGCGGGACGATGCGGTTCCTGGCCTGGCCGTTTCAATGGCTGGGCTACAAGGGCGACACCAACATGCCGCCTGCCCTGCGCGCGCTGACGGCGCTGGGCCCGGCCTATATCAAGTTCGGGCAGGTCTTTTCGACCCGGCCCGACATCGTGGGCGATGCGCTGGCGCAGGAGTTGCGCGTATTGCAGGACAAGCTTCCACCCTTCGATGCCGAAGTGGCCAAGGCCAGTGTCGCCAGTTCGATGGGTCAGCCGGTCGAGGCCGTTTTCTCGGAGTTCAGCGACCCCATTGCCGCCGCCTCGATCGCGCAGGTGCACAAGGCGCGGCTGCGCGAAACCGGGCAGGACGTGGCGGTCAAGGTGCTGCGGCCGGGAATTGAGCGGGCCTTTCGCAGGGACATCGACGCGTTCTATTTCGCGGCACGCATGATCGAGGTACTGTCCCCGTCCGCCCGCCGCCTGAAACCGCGCGACGTGATCGCCCATTTCGAGGGCGTGGTTAACGGAGAACTCGACCTGCGTCTCGAAGCGGCCTCGGCCAGCGAGTTCACCGCCAACACCGCCGAGGACGAAGGCTTCAGCCTGCCGGCCGTGAACTGGGATATGTCCGGGCGGCGCGTGATGGTGATGGAATGGGCCGACGGGGCGCCGATGGGCGACAACGCCGCCATAGACGCCGCCGGCCACGACCGGGCCGAGCTTGGCGAACGAGTGTTGCAGCTGTTCCTGAAACACGCCCTGCGCGACGGGTTTTTTCACGCCGACATGCACCAGGGCAACCTGAAGGTCGCGCCAAATGGCGATATCATCGCCTATGATTTCGGGATCATGGGGCATATCGACGAGTACACCCGCCGGGTCTATGCCGAGATCCTCTATGGCTTTATCAAGCGCGATTACCAACGTGTCGCCGAAGTGCATTTCGAGGCCGGCTACGTGCCGCCCGACCGCGACGTGGACGAGTTTGCTCGTGCCCTTAGAGCCGTGGGCGAACCGATTTTCGGCATGGATGCCTCGAAGATCTCGATGGGCGGGCTGTTAAGCTATCTCTTTGAAGTAACAGAGAGATTCGGGATGGAAACCCGCACCGAACTGATCCTTCTGCAACGGACGATGGTCGTTGTCGAGGGTGTCGCGCGAAGCCTGAACCCGCAGACCAATATCTGGCAGGTCGCCAAGCCGGTGGTCGAGGATTACATCCGCAAGAATATCGGCCCCGGCGCCGCGGTGCGCGACCTGCGCCGCACGCTGATGGTGCTGTCGCGCTACGGGCCGCGCTTGCCGAAGATCGTCGAAAGCGCGTTGATCCGCCAATCTTCGCCCGAACCAGAACCAACGCGCGGCCTGCGCTGGAAATCCGTGCTATGGCTGGGTATGGGCATCACTCTGGGTGCCATGGCAACCATGCTGGCAACGGTATTCATCTGAAGACGTGGTATTGATGTGACTCCTGATATCTATCGAATGACACGACGCTTCGGGCGGTGTCGGAATCACATCTGCTTGGCTAACGTCGACGGGACGTCAATGAAGGGAAACGCGCAGTGATCCGCACACCGACACGCGTTCTGGTCGCGCTTGGGATGTTCGGCCTTCCGGCCGTGGCAAGCGCCGACGATCTTATAACGCGGACGACCAACAACTATGGTACGCCCGGCGGTCTGATCGACATGCCCACGGCCGAAGTCGCGCCGGACGGCGAGCTGACCACCAACGTCACATATTTCGACGGGTTCTTCCGGACGACGCTGAGCTTTCAGATCACGGACCGGCTGTCCGGCAGTTTTCGCTATGCCGGGACAGAAGATATCACCCCGCAATTCTCGACCTATTACGACCGCAGTTTCGACCTTCGGTTCCGCCTGTTCGATGAGACCGATTTCACCCCTGCGGTGTCGGTCGGCCTTCAGGATTTCGTCGGCACCGGCCTTTTGTCCGGCGAATACATCGTCGCCACCAAGTCGATCGGCGACCGCCTGCGCGTGACCGGCGGCCTGGGCTTTGGGCGTTTCGGCAGCTACGCCAGCGACGGCAGCTTTGGGACGCGCACGCCATTCAGCTTTAACCAGGGCGGCACGGGCGGTCAGTTCAATATCGACGACTGGTTCCAGGGTGACTACGCCTTCTTCGGCGGGGTCAGCTATCAGGCAACCGACAAGCTTTTGCTGAGCGCGGAGTATTCTTCGGACAATTACGACACCGCGCAATCTGCCGGCATTCTGAAACGGTCGATCCCGTGGAACTTTGCCGCAACGTACCAAGTAAGCCAGAACACCTCGCTGCGTGCCTTCGCCCTGCATGGCGAGGAATTCGGCGCATCACTGACCTTCAATCTCAATCCCAAGAATCCTTCCGTCAAGGGCGGCACGGAACTTGCGCCGCTGCCCGTTGCCGTGCGCGGCCCGCGCAGCGCCGAGGACCTGGGCTGGACCACGCAACCGGGCCGCGAACAGGCGATCACCGCGTCGCTGGAACAAAGCCTTCAACAATCCGACCTTGACCTTGAGGGTATGACCCTGAACGGACGCTCCGCACATGTGCGGATCCGCAACGAAAAGTACGATGCCACGTCCCAGGCCCTGGGGCGCACGCTGCGCAGCATGAGCCGCGAGTTGCCGCCGTCGGTCGAGATGCTGCATGTCACGCTGATCGAGAACGGCATCCCGGCCAGCACGATGTCCTTCAGCCGGACCGACCTGGAGCGTCTGGAGCACCGGCCGGCGCGCGAGGCGCTTGCCGCCGCACGCTTTACCGACACGTTGCGCTTTGGCGATTATCCCGATCCCTTCGAGAGCGTCTATCCGCGGTTCGAATGGTCGATCGGACCATATCTGCGCACGTCGCTGTTTGACCCCAGCAATCCGCTACGGGCCGATATCGGCATCCGCGCCAAGGCCAAGTATCACCTTGGATCGGGCTGGATCGTATCGGGATCTCTCGGTCAGAAGGTGATCGGCAATCTTGACAGCGCGGTGCGGCCAAACAACTCTCAACTGCCTCAGGTTCGGTCGGACGTGGACCGCTACAACCGCACGGACGAGCCGTTCATCGAAAACCTTACTGTCGCTAAATACGGCCGCCTCTGGCCGGATTTCTACAGCCGTGTCACCGCGGGCTATCTGGAGCGGATGTATGCCGGTATCTCGGGCGAAGTCCTGTGGAAGCCTGTGGACAGCCGTCTCGCGCTGGGTGCCGAGATCAACTACACGCATCCGCGCGATTTCGATCAACAATTCGGCCTGCGCTCTCGAGTGACACCCGGCGGTACGATCCCGGAATTCAACGGCCACGTTTCGGCCTATTACGATTTCGGAAACGGCTTTCACGGCCAGATTGACGCAGGCCGCTACCTGGCCGGCGATTGGGGCGGTACGATTACGCTGGACCGGGAATTCGCCAATGGATGGAAAATCGGCGCATTCGCCACTTTCACGGATGTTCCAGCCAGCCAGTTCGGCGAAGGGTCTTTCGACAAGGGCATCCGGTTCACCGTGCCGCTGTCGTGGCTGGTGGGCACGCCGACGAAGCAGAAGGCGAGCGGCGTCTTGCGTCCCCTTACCCGAGACGGCGGTCAGCGGCTGGAAGTCGACGGGCGCCTTTACGACACCATCCGCGAGTCGCACCGGCCGGAAGTTGCCAAAAGCTGGGGGAAATACTGGAGATGACGCCGAGCAAGACGCTACTTCTCGCAGTCGGGGTATTGACTGCGCTGTCTATGGCGGGCTGTACCAACACCCGGCAGGGCGTTTCGGTTCTGTCCGTCGGCAAGACCCTGATCGACTCGCGCCGCGCCCAGGGCCCGGCGAAAAAGGAAATTCCCGACAGCGTTGTCCAGCGCGAGATACGTCGCGCGTTGAGTTCCAGCGATGGTCCCTTCGCGCTAATGCAGATCGAAGGAACCGGCAGCGTCGCCGTGTTGCGCGTCATTGAAACGAACGGCCCCTACAGGACCTGGTCGGCCTGGGGGACGTCCGAGCGGCGCAGCGTTTCGACGCGCGGCGGTGTCATCACCTCGACGCGCGGGCTGGGCACAGACCTCATGTCGTCAAGCGTCAACGGCTTGCTGGGGATGCTCTCGCGTCGCCAGGACGGCATTGAACGGCAGGTTTTGCGGCATCTGGACGGCGAGAACCAGATTGAGGAAACCGAAGCCTACTGCGCGTTCACCCCGGATGGACGCCAGACCTACGAGGGCGGCGCGCTGAGGCTTGCGGTGACGCGTATCGACGTTTTTTGCAAGACGGACACGGGCACGTTCAACAATTACTACCTGGTCAGCGATTCAGGCAGAATTGTCGAGGCTCGCACCTGGCTTGGCGAAGGTCTGGGATATTTCACGCTGAGCCACCTGCGCTGAGCGCGGTGTTTCGAAACGCTTAGGCGCGCCCGCAACGTGAACCTGGCATCAGTTGCCCGGGGCGCTTGATGCGGTGCCGATTCATGTTATCGAAATTCAGACCGGGAAAAAGAAAAACGGGCCTCGAAAGGCCCGCTCGAAGATACCTAAACGGTTGGACGAATTAATTCGTCACCAGGCTCGTCGTCGTGGAAGAGCCGTCGGCCAGTGCCACGATAAGGCCCGCGGCGACAACACCGACAACAACGTAGGTCACGCCCCCGATTTGCATGGTTTCGAGCGATTGCGTCGAAACGAAGGGATCGTTGGTCGTGGTCGCTTCTTCTGCAACGGCCGGCGCAACCGAAGCTGCAACGACAGCGCTAGCTGCGATAAGTGTCGTAAGTTTCTTCATGACAGACTCCATGTCATTTGGTTGCACGATGCCGAAGCACCTGTTCACCGGGCTTATCCCATAAAACCGGCCGAAATAAAACCCATTCCGAACAGTTCCGGAAGAATCTGGCCTTTCGCGTCCAGCTGTTGCCGATCCGCCAAATTTTTCATCTTATCGCGGCAATCGAAGGCCAAGTAGAGCCGATGCCGGCACTTCCTGGCCGCTTTCCATGACCAGAACAGTTTGGCCTGCCTCCGTCCTGGCTTCGATGATGCGACCATGGACCTGTGCCGGCGTCGAGCCGACAATTTCGTCGCCAGAGTAAGACTCGACACTGATATCGTACGTTCCCGAGGGCAGAAGGTTGCCGTCCCGATCGGTGCCCAGCCACGCGATTTCTTCGCGATCGCCGGAAACTTCCAGACGCTGTACCTCGGTGCCCGCGCTATCTCGCACGACCAGTTCATGCCGGTCGGCAATGGTGTCGCCAGAGACCGTCAGGGCCACCGGAGCGCCATCGAAAACGACCGGCGCGATCGCGCGACCTTCCATGCCAATCCAGCCTGACAATTGCGACACGCCCATCAGGCCCATCTGCGCGCCAAGGGCCGACAAAAGATCGTTTGTCTTGACCTGCTGTTCCACGCTCGAGAACGTGGCCAACTGCGTCGCAAATTCCGTCGACTCCATCGGGTTGAGCGGATCCTGATTTTCCATTTGAACCGTCAGCATTCGGATGAAGGTCTCGAAATCCGAACTCAGTACGGATGACTCTCCTGCAGAGGATGCGGACCCGCGAGAGCCGGTTCCGGCAGCGGTTGCGGAAAGTGTGGAGATATCCATGAGAATGTCCTTCAGATTGATCAAAGACGAATGTCGACACGGTCAAGCGCGATCTGCGCCCTCGTGTTGCCTGGTTCGGCAGCCTCTCTCGTGTTGGCTTCGAGCACCGCGCCTTCGCGGCGATGCGACTCACGATCCTCGTTGCTGCCCTGACCCGACCTAGCGTCACTGCCTTGACCAAACGAGAATTCGGCCGCGCCATAGCCGATCTGCTGGAACTCTTGCGCGAGAATATCGGTATGTCTGCGCATCAGGTCCAAGGTTTCGGGCCTATCGGCCAGCACGACCACGACCACGCCGGTGTCGTTGGTTTGCAAATTGATTCGCACACGCCCAAGCTCGGCCGGGTTCAACCGGATCTCGACACTTTTGTCAGTGCCGCTGCGGAACCCGCTGGCAAGTTGCTCCGCGACATGGCGCGGCAGCTCTGGTGACAGCGCTGACATGGGGGCATTGGGACGCAGCGGCGCACTTGTCTCGACTTGGCTGGTCAAGGCGCCGGATGCAGTCGTTCGGCTGGCATCGACCTCAAGCCCGCGCGACCAATCCTCACCAAGGCGACTTGCGCCGGGTACTTGAGTAGCCGTGGTTGGCGTTGGGGTCATGGCCGCTGCCTGCGTCTTGGGCCCGCTGGATTGCCACGCCGGCCCCTTGGCTGAAGTGGACGTCACTTCCGGTTCGGCAACGGGCCGAACCCTGGTTTCCGACAGCGTCACCTCTTGCTTCGGCATATCTTGTTGACCTGCCGGTAAGCCGCCTGGCTGGGCGATGCCCTGAGCGGTCTGTATTCGGGATGTAGCCGCGTCGCGCACGACAGACGCATCGGCACTCGCGCGCGCGGGTTTGGCAAACGGACGCGCGGTGCGCTCGGCAGCAAGCTGCGCCACCGCAGTGCTCGGCGCGGAACGCTCCGGCGATGGTGATGCGGGCTTGATTACGCTCGTCGGCTCGCTGCCCAGCCTGGCGGGCCGCGGCAGTTCGGCGAAGTCTGCTTCCGGCGCCGGCGCCTGCGGCAAAGTCTGGTTGTTTTCGCGCGGCTGCTTCTGCGAATTTGATGGCGCAGCAGCCTCCGGGCTTGAACGGACATGGCCCTGGATCACCGCCTCACTCTTGGCACGCACGTCGGGCTGTGCGGTGCCGGTTTCGGTGCGCGACCGGACATCTTCGGCCACTGTGACACTGTTCCGAGATGCGGAATGGGAGGTCGCGGACCGCGATATCGCACCGGAGACCGCTGCCGTACTGAATGCAGAAATGTGATGATCGCCTTCAGCGCTTTTTGTGGCCTGCGGCGCCACGCCCACAGGAACGGTCGTCTGGCGGGCGGTTGCCAGAACACCCGGCGCCGCCAGGCTCGGTGCCTCGGCGCCCTTCGCGCCCGCTACGACGGCACGGCCTGCAGTCCCGTTCTGGCCCGGTTCCTCAGGCCAAAGCAGCGTCGGAGGCTCGGAGACGTTCCTTTGGAGCGTGCTTTCACGACTTGGCACGGGGTATTGCAACACGTCGCCGCTCTCTGCCGTAAGCCCCGCCTTGGTATCTTGAAGTACGGAGTCAGGCGGACCGGAACGGTCCGACCCTTTGCCGCCGGGTGCCGCGATAATCGACCGCGCGTTCGCCGTGGGCGGCCCGCCATCGCGACGTGGCATATCCTGCTTTGCGACCTCACCCTTTTCCGGCTGGGCAAGAATAACCCGAGCTTCGGGGCGCGCACTGCTGTCGCGCGCGACACGCGCAACGGAATCAGCTTCGTCACTGTCGTCTACTTCGTCACTTTCGGTTGCGGCGTCATCTCCGGCGATGTCACGCGGCGGCTCACCCGGGTCGTCCGGCACATTTTCAGGAGTATCCGCCTCTGGCTGGAGACTTACGGGAACAACGTCCGGAGAGTGGCGCGGCCGACCCTCGGCGAAAATCGAAGCGAAGCTCGCCGGCCCGGAATTATCGTTGGGTCTCTCCCGTTCCGATACCAGATCGGTTTTCACCAGGGTGCCGCCCTTTGGCGGTGTGGCGGCAGTCTCGGTTGAGTGTATGTGCAACATTCGTGAGCTCCGGGATTTCTTCCTCGCTCATCGAACTTCGCAGAGGGTGATTACCAGTTCTTTACCGCTTTGGTGTCAAATGCCGGAAAGTTCGCAGCATTCGAGGGATTCTGGTGACCGATCATTTACCCATCAAACCTACGCCGGGCACGCCGCCTGCGAAACGTGTTGTTTCATCTTCGTCTTTAGACGCAGCGCGCAAGGCGGCCGAGAAGCTCGAGGCAACGTTTCTTGCCGAAATGCTCAAGGCCGCCGGTTTCGGCGAGCAGGTGAATTCCTTTTCCGGGGGCGAGGGCGAAGATCAGTTTGCCTCGTTTCACCGCCAGGCGATTGCGGACAAGATCGCCCAGGCCGGAGGAATCGGCCTGTCCGAACATTTCCTGAGATCAATGATGGAGAAAAGAAATGAGTGACGACTCCTCTGCGCAAGCGCTGGTCGATGAATTGGACGTCCTTCTGGATGCGGAGCGGCAAGCGGTTCTGAGCGGAAATCTGGACGAGATGGCCCGCCTGTTGGAGCGCAAAGAAGCGCTGATCGACCTGCTGGGTCAACTCGATGCCGAGGATTCGGCCGTAATATCGAACATCCAGGACAAGCTGTCTCGTAACCAATTGTTGCTTGACGGCGCCTTGCAAGGCATTCGTCGGGCCTCGGCAAGGCTTGCCGCTGTGCGCAAGGTCCGCCGCTCGCTGGAAACCTACGGCGAGGACGGGCAGAAGAAAACCATCGACGCTCAGATCACGCGCCAGCTGGAAAAACGCGCGTGAGCGGTCCACCAAGTTTGCTGCGTATTTGTCCTAAATGCCAATCATAAGCCGGATCGGCCTTAGGACTCTCTTAGCACTTTGACGGCATTTCTCGGGCTGCGTCCCAGGGCGGATGGCGCGATGCCGACGAAGCGCATCGCAAACGTCAGAATGACTTTCGAGACCATCGCCCAAGGGCGGTAAATCTGTAACGGCGCAAAAGCGCCGCAGCTAAAGGACTATGCTATGTCAAGCATTCTGACGAACAACAGCGCAATGGTTGCACTGCAAACCTTGCGTTCGATCAACTCGAACCTGGCATCGACTCAGGCGGAAATCTCGACCGGCAAATCGGTCGCGACCGCCAAGGACAACTCGGCCGTGTGGGCCATCTCGAAAGTGATGGAAGCAGACGTGAAGGGTTTTCAATCGATCTCGGACAGCCTCGCGCTGGGCGAGTCCACGGTTGCCGTGGCCCAGAACGCGGCTGAGACAATCTCGGACCTGCTGACCGACATCAAGGGCAAGATCGTGAACGCCCAGGAGGCGAACGTCGATCGTGCCAAGATCCAGGCAGACATCGACGTTCTGCGCGATCAGATTTCGGCCGTCTCGGGTGCTGCCCAGTTCAATGGTCTGAACCTGTTGTCGAACCGTGAAAACGAAGCCGGCACCGGAACTGTCGAAATCCTCAGTTCGCTGGACCGCGCCTCGAACGGCACGGTTGGCGTCAGCTATATCGACGTCAGCAAGAACGACCTCGGCACCGAAGTCACCGACTACACCACAGGCACGATAATTGCCGCTGGTTCCGCCACCACGGTCAGTGGTAACGTCGCTGCAGCCGCTGGCGCCGATCTGGACGGCGCAGGCACAGCACCGACCGAGACCTTGACAATCGACTCTGTCGAGGCGGGCACGGCCATTCAGATCAATATTTCCGGGTCGGCCAACCTTGGTTCGTTCGACGACTCGACGCGCGATGTGTCTTACGTAGCACGTGACGGTGACACCCAAGAAGACATGGCGAATGCCTTGGCCGATGCGTTTAACGCGCGTGTCGCAAGCAGCATCGAAGCTGGTGACATTCCGCAAGGCACCACCATCGCAGCAGCGGTAACCGTCGCAGCCAGCGGCGCTGCCACGATCACCTTCACAGGCTCTGAGACGACCGGCGAAGACTTCACTCTGAGCGCTATCGAGACCACGGACGTGACCTTGGGCGGCGGCCTCGAAGACCTGGCAGATATCGATGTGAGAACGGATGAAGGCGCCGATGCGGCACTGGAAGACATCGAAGGACTGATCCAGACAGCAATCGACTCAGCGGCGGATTTCGGCTCTGTCCGGGGTCGGATTGAAACCCAGGCGGAGTTCGTCCTGAACCTGACGGACTCGCTCAAATCCGGGATCGGGTCGCTGGTCGATGCCGACATGGAAGAAGCCTCGGCGCGTCTGCAGGCGCTTCAGGTGCAGCAGCAGCTGGGCGTCCAGGCTTTGTCCATTGCCAACAGCGCACCGCAACAGCTGCTTAGCCTCTTCCGGGGTTAACACAGCAGGGAGCGCCCTCTCGCAAGGGGGGCGCTTCCAATCCTCTGAACAGGTCTGATGCATAAACCTCCCGAAGGAGACAGCCGTGAACGCAACGCTGAAAGCGCAAAACGCCTATCGCGACGAGGCCCAGCCGATACGTACCGATCGCGACAACGAATATGATGCGTTCGCGCGTATCACCAGCCGGCTGAAAGCCGCGGCGGATCGAGGTCCCAGCGGCTTCAAGGCGCTGGCCGCCGCAATTTACGACAATCGCCGGCTCTGGACCGTGCTTGCGGGCGATGTCGTAAGCAAGTCCAACGCCCTGCCTCCGGAAATTCAGGCCCGTATCCTTTATCTTTCTGAGTTCACGCGCATCCACAGCGCCAAGGTGCTCAGCCGTACGGCCTCCGTCGCCCCCCTTGTCGAAATCAACACCGCCGTAATGAAGGGTCTGCGCCGCCCGAACGCCGTCAACACCGGCCGGACCTCTGCACGGCCCGCCCAGGAGTGTCTGTGACATGAGCGGACTTGTCCTGAAACTCAGCCCGAGGGAACGTGTCCTGGTCAATGGTGCGGTCATCGAGAACGGCGAACGTCGCTCGCGCCTGTCAATCATGACACCAAACGCCAACATTCTACGTCTGCGCGATGCCATTCACCCGGAAGAGGCGACCACGCCGGTACGTCGCGCCTGCTATGCCGCGCAGCTTGTTCTGTCCGGCGATCATAATGCGGAGGACTCCCGGATGCCGATGCTCAAGCGGATCGAGGAACTGAGCCAGGTCTTTACCGACTCGGATAGCAGGGCCAACCTGACCAAGGCGACAGAGGCTGTCATCGAAGGCCAGCATTATCAGTGCCTCAAATCGCTGCGAAGCTTGATACCACGAGAGGACAGGGTGCTCGCGCATACAAAGGTCCAGGGGACGATCTGATGTTCCAGCCGGTCATTCCTATGTCCGGACTGGCCGGATGGATGTTCTTGCAAAGGACTGCGAACAGCCAGGCGGAGGCGTTCAACAACTCTCCTCGCATCGTTCGCGATACCGAATATTTCGAAGTGACGATCGGCCAGGTCACAAGCGCGGAAGAGCTGGTCGGGGACCGGCGTCTTCTGCGCGTCGCCCTCGGGGCTTTCGGGCTTCAGGACGATCTGAACAACCGATACCTGATCCGCACGGTTCTGGAGCAAGGCACCGAGTCGAACGACGCCCTGGCAAACCGGCTCTCGGATGACCGCTACCAACGTTTTGCAAAGGCATTTGGGTTTGGCAATAGCAGCGGCGCGCTTACACAAGACCCGCTTTTTGCCGCAGATATCACTGCCAAGTTCCGGGCGCGTTCTTTCGAAGTGGCCGTCGGGGAGCAGAACGAATCCATGCGACTGAGCCTGAACGCGGATCGCGAGCTTTTGGACCTGGCCCAGTCGGACGGCTCCGAAGACACCAAATGGTTTCGGGTTCTGGGCACCCCGCCCCTGCGCGCGGTGTTTGAAACGGCACTCGGTCTGCCGGACGGCTTCGGTCAGTTGGACATTGATCGGCAGCTGGAGATTTTCAAGGACAAGTCACGCAGCTCTTTGGGGCTGGAGACGATCGACGATCTGGCCGAAGACAGCGCGCGTGAAGACCTGGTCAGGGCCTTCCTGGTCCGCGACCAGCTTAAGGCGATTTCGTTCCAGTCCCCCACATCAATCGCCTTGACGCTGTTGCAGGCACGCTGACCGAGTTCACCAGTCGCATCACCGCGTTCAAATCATGGACGTGGGACTTCTGTCGCCTGCGCAGACCCGCGTTTTCATCTACCGAAGTGCAATGTTTCTCGTAGTGGACCCCTGGTGAGGCCGCGGCTGACCGGTCTTTTGCGCAGGTCTGTTTTGACCAGCGGCGCCTCGCGTACCGGATTTCTGACCTTCCGAACCCTGCATCCCCTTTTGAACCTGCTTGAGACTGGATCGGTCGTGCCCGGCGCGCCGCAGGATTAGCGACAAACGATTGAAACTGTTCTGCGTTGAAACAGGCTCCAATTCGGCCAAAAACGCATCCAGTTCCGGCCAGACGCGGATTGCCTGATCCAGTGTCGCATCGGATCCTTCGGAATAAAGACCGGCACGGATCATGGTCTCCGATTTGGCATAGGCCCCCAAAAGGCCACGTGCCTGAGAGATCAGGGCATTCTCGTCATCGCTGGCGGCCCGAGGCAGGCTGCGGGACACCGACCGCAGCAGATCGATCGCCGGGTATCGTCCTCGCTCTGCAATCGCGCGATCCATGACCACATGGCCGTCAAGGACCCCGCGCAAGATGTCCGCCACCGGCTCGTCCATGTCCGACCCGGCGACCAGTACGCTGAAAAGCGCCGTTATGTCGCCCGACTGACCCGACCCTGTGCCCGTGCGTTCGCAAAGCGACATGATCATATGTGCTGTCGAGGCCGGGAAGCCGCGCAGCGCCGGCATCTCGCCGGCGGCCGTCGCCACCTCCCTGTGCGCTTCTGCGAAGCGGGTGATCGAATCTGCCAGGAACAGAACCTGACGCCCGGAGTCCCGAAAATACTCGGCCACGCACATCGCCGCCCAGGCGCAGCGCCGTCGCACGATCGGCGATTGGTCGGATGTTGCGGCCACGATTACAGACCGCGCCATGCCCTCGGGCCCCAATACATTTTCCACGAACTCGCGCAATTCGCGCCCGCGCTCGCCGATAAGGGCAAAGACAACGACATCCGCCTGCATGTTGCGCCCAAGATGTCCGAGCAGGCTCGATTTCCCTACGCCGGACCCCGCGAAAAGGCCGATCCGCTGCCCGCGAACAATCGGAAGAAACGTGTTGAAAACGGCCATCCCGCTTTCCAGCCGTTCACCCAGGCCTCGCCGCTGGGCGGCAGCGGGCGGGTCGCGGCGCAACGGACAATTTCGATCACCGCGCCGAAGCGGTGCACCGTCGAGCGGAGCGCCGAACGGGTCGATGATTCGTCCGATCCATTCGTCGCACGGCCACAAAAGGGGCGGCCGGCCAAGCGACACCCTGTCGCCCAACGAAATGCCTTCTGGCCATGCATCCGGCAGGATCGTCACCAGATCGGCCGACATGCGCAGGATCTCACCACGGACCGAAACGCCGTCGCGCCCGTGTATATTGACCCTGTCCCCCATCTTGGCCACGGTCGAGAGCCCGCCGACACCCACGACGTTTCCCTCGATGCTGCGCACGCGGCCGACGCTGCGCACCGGTTGCAGATCGGCGATTTCAGATCGCAAGGCGGTCAGGTCGGGCAAGCGCATTTTCGTCTCCTCTGGGCTCATGCGAACCATTTCTAAAGGAATCACGGTTAAGCCTTGATTGAAGCCAATCGAGGGAGAAGCCCCGATGTTTGAAAATCTCGAAGTCTTTCGCATGGCACATGCGATGGCCAAGCACGCTGGCGCACGCCAGACCGTGATTGCCAGGAACATGGCCAATGCCGACACGCCGGATTACGTCGCGCGCGATATCGCACCGTTTCAGGCTGAATTAGAGACGAAAACTCCGGCCTTTGCACAGGCTGCCACCCGCGCGCGTCACCTGAACGGTGCCGCGCAAACCGGCGGCTATGAGGTTTTCGAACGCGGTGACGCGATGGCCGATCCCAACGGCAACGCCGTTTCAGTCGAAAGCGAAATGCTGCACGCGGTGGACACCAAGCGCCAGCACGACCGCGCCGTCACGATCTACAAATCCGCCCTGACAATCTTGCGCACCGCGGTGCGCCGATAACACGAGGCATAGATGAGCGATCTCGGACAATCCCTTTCCGTTTCTGCAACGGCTCTGAAGGCACAAAGCCAGCGCCTGCGGCACGTGTCGGAAAACATCGCGAATGTCGACACGCCTGGCTATCGTCGCAAGCTGATTTCTTTCGAGGAAGTCGCCCGCGGACCCGATGCCGGCGGCGTTGAAACCAGCCGCGTGCACCTCAGCCGCAAGGATCTTGAAGAAATATTCGACCCTTCGCACCCGATGGCAGACGAGACCGGCCATTTCGACGGGTCGAATGTGAACCTCGTGGTCGAGCTTGCCGACGCCCGCGAGGCCCAGCGCAGCTACGAAGCGAACCTGAAAATGTTCGAACAGGCCCGGCAGATGTCGTCCAGCCTGCTTGACCTGTTACGTCGATAGAGGAGTTCCAGAATGGATATCAAACCTATCAATGCTGCCCAGAATTATGCAGCAGCGCGCCCGGCGACCGAGCCGAATGCCGGTCAGGGTGACGTGGGCGGGGCCGCCAAAGGCCTCGCCCGGGATTTTGCCGCAACCCTGCAGGACGCCGAGGTCACGGCCAAGGCCGCGATGAGCGGAGAGGCCGATCCACACGCCCTTGTCCAGGCGCTGGCGCAGACCGAGCTTGCCGTGGAAACCGCCGTGACGGTCCGAGACAAGGTGGTCGAGGCCTACCAGGAAATCCTGCGAATGCCGGTGTAAGGCGATGTCGGAAGAAGTCATATTTTTCGACACTTTGCGCCAGGGGCTTTGGGTGGCGGTGATAACGTCGCTTCCGATCCTTTCGGTGGCACTGGTGGCGGGTCTTTTCGTCGGTTTGTTCCAGGCACTGACCTCGATCCAGGAACTGACTTTGACGTTCGTTCCGAAACTGGCGGCAATCGTCGCGGTGTTCTGGCTGACCATGGGCTTCATGACACAAACGCTGGTCAGCTTTTTCCAGGACCGCGTGGTCCCCCTGATGATCGGAGGCTGATTTGGAAAGCGCGTTCTACACGACCCTCACCCGTCAATCGGGCCTGATGCGGGAAATGCAAACCATCGCGAACAATATCGCGAACAGTTCGACCACCGGTTACCGACAGGAGGGGTTGATCTTTGCCGAGCATATCGTGGGCGTCGAAAATGGACCGTCCCTGTCAATGGCCACGGCAAATGTGCGCAATACGTCCTACGCCCAGGGCACCATCACGCAGACCGGCGGCGCGCTTGACCTGGCGATCGAAGGCGACGGCTTTTTCCTGATCGAAACGCCCGCCGGCGAGCGCCTGACCCGCAACGGAAGCTTCGCGGTCTCTGCCGAAGGTGATCTTGTGACCAATGACGGGTACAGGGTGCTGGATGCCGGCGGTGCGCCGGTCTTCATCCCGCCGGACGGCACGCTGGGGATATCCGGCGACGGCACCATAAGCTCGGATGGGCGGTTGATCGGCCAGGTCGGGCTCGTGATGCCCACGGATATGACGGCGATGGTCCGGGAGGGCGGCGTGATGTTTCGCTCTGACGCGGGTGTCGAGCCGGTTCTCGATCCACTGATACGGCAAGGATTTCTCGAAAGCTCCAATGTCGACCCTCTTGGCCAGATCGCGCGAATGATCGAGGTGCAGCGTGCCTACGAGATGGGTCAGAGCTTTATCGAAGCGGAACACGAACGCATTCGCACAGCACTTCAGACATTTGTCGCCAAGTAATCAAAGGAGATTGCCATGCGAGCCCTGAAAATCGCCGCAACCGGAATGGCGGCCCAGCAAATGCGGGTCGAAACCATTTCCAACAACCTCGCGAACATGTCCACGACCGGCTACAACACGCGCCGTGCCGAGTTCGCGGACCTGCATTATCAGCAACTGGCGCGCCCAGGCACGGTCAACGCCGCCGACGGCACCTTGCTGCCCACCGGCGTGCAGCTGGGTCTTGGCGTCAGGCCCGCGGCTATCTCTGTCAACCTTGCGCAAGGCTCGCTTTCGGCGACCGGTGGCGATCTCGACATCGCGATCGAGGGCAACGGGTACTTCGAGGTGACGCTGCCTTCGGGACAGGCTGCCTATACCAGGGACGGCGCACTGAAGCGATCGGCAGACGGGCTGATCGTCACGTCCGAAGGCTATCCCGTCGCGCCAGAAATCACGATTCCCGACGATGCGCGCAGCATCTCGATCAACGGCGCGGGTGAGGTATATGCCTATTTCGCCGAGGCGGCCGAGGCACAGCTTTTGGGACAGTTCAACCTGGCCGGCTTTACCAATGCCAAGGGGCTCGAGGCGATCGGCGCAAATCTTTTCCTTGAAACCGAGGCGTCAGGCGCCGCCCTGGCCAGCACACCGGGGCAGGACGGCCTGGGCACAGTGCGGCAAGGATATCTCGAGGACAGCTCGGTCGACCCGGTGCGCGAGATTACAGAACTTATCGAGGCTCAGCGCGGATACGAGCTGAATGCGAAAGTCATTACGGCCGCGGACCAGATGCTCAGCGCCACGACGCAGGTGCGCTGATGCGGCTCTGTCTTACCCTGATCTGCATGGGTTTCTCTGGCGGCGGCGCAGCGGCCGACACTGTCGTCGCGGCCCAGACGATCCGTGCACAAACGATTCTCACCATCGAACATCTGGCGTTGAAGCGCGGGGACATCCCCGGCGGCGTCGACGATCCCGCCCTGCTCGTGGGGCAGGAGACGCGCACCGCGCTTTATGCGGGCCGCCCCATTCGCCAAGGAGATGTGGGTCCGCCGGCCATCGTGGAACGCAATCAGATCGTGCCCCTGATCTTCGAGGCGAACGGCCTGCGCATTTCCACCGAGGGACGGTCGCTCGATCGTGCCGGCGTGGGTGAGTACGTCCGGGTCATGAACATGTCGTCACGCAATACGGTTTCGGGGCGGGTCAGTCGATCGGGCCAAGTTCTGGTCGCTCATTAGGAAAATGCGAATGTCACTTAAGTTCAGTCTCTGTTTCGCCCTGATTTGCACTGTTGCGGCCTGCGGGCGCATGGATCATTTCGGAAAACCGCCCAGCTTCACCCCGACCGAAGACACCGACGAAAATCGGGCGATGTACGATCCGGGTCTGCCTTTGGTAGCCGAGCCCGATCGACCGGTCGACCGCGCCTCGCTCTGGAGCGGTGGGCAACGGTCCCTGCTCGGCGATCGGCGCGCCATGAAGCGAGGCGATATCCTGACCGTCGTGATCGAGATCGACGACGAAGCCCAGATCTCCAACTCGACCTCACGATCCAGAAACGGCTCAGAAGATCTCGCGATTCCCGACCTGTTCGGTATCCCGCAGCGGATCGACGAAGATTTGCCCGAAGGCGCCAGCATGGACAACGCCGTGGGCATCAATCAGTCGAGCAGCTCCGGCGGCGACGGATCCGTCAGCCGGCGCGAGGAACTGACCCTGCGCATCGCCGCTTCGGTTACCCAGGTTCTTCCGAACGGCGTGCTTGCCATCCAGGGTTCGCAGGAGGTGCGGGTGAATTTCGAACTGCGCGAACTTCTTGTGCAGGGGTTCGTGCGGCCCGAGGATATCTCGCGCCAGAATGAGATCACCTACGACAAGATCGCCTCGGCCCGTATTTCCTACGGTGGACGGGGACAGATCACCGACGTCCAGCAACCGCGCTACGGCCAACAAGCGCTAGACATGATCCTTCCGTTCTAGAAAGACTCGACATGCGCAAACTCATTCCCATCTTGATGGCACTTCTCGGAATAGGTGCCGGTGTCGGCGCCGGGATCGCGCTTCGCCCGGATCCTGCGGAGGTCGTGGAAATGCATCCCTGCGGCGAAACCGACCAATCCCAGGGCGCACAGGACACATCCGCCAAGGATCACGACGCCGATGCGCCCGAAGAAGAAACGACACATGAATACGTCAAGCTCAATAATCAGTTCGTGGTGCCGGTGGTCACGAATGATCTCGTGAACTCCCTCGTGGTGATGTCATTGAGCGTCGAAGTGGCCGAAGGTCAATCCGAGGTGATCTATGCCCGCGAGCCGAAGCTGCGCGATGCGTTTCTGCAAGTGCTTTTCGACCACGCCAATGTCGGCGGATTCGAGGGCGAGTTCACCAACGCCAACAACATGGACATTCTGCGCGCGTCGTTGCGCGAGACCGCGCAGGGCCTGATCGGAGATGTGGTGCGTAGCATTCTGATCACCGATATCGCCCGCCAGGACGTCTAGACGCGGCGCGGCGTGCGCTCACCGAAACCAGTGATCGAGCAGGAACAGAGCCTGTTCTTGCTCGATGTCCTGCTTTTGAGATTCGGCGCGTTCCTTGCGCCGCGCATCTGACTCCAGCGACTCGGACGCGATCTTGCGCCCGTGGGCGTGACTGAGCGCGCTCATTCTCTTTCCCTTTTCCACCAGCACGCGTGCCAGCTCGATCTGCAACTGGCGGCGGGCGCGACCGATCCAGCCCAGCCACAAGACGTCACCGCCATAGATGCGTTGGCCGGCGCACTCGGACGCATATTGCAGCTGCGCGCCACGCTGCGCCGCCTCCAGCTCTGACGCCTTGTCGCGCAGGCGTTTTTCCTCTTGCAGGATATCCCGCAACTTTGCCTGTTCCGCGCGGAACCGCGCATCGGTGATCGCCACAAGCTCGTTGAAATCGTCCTTCATGACCAGGCCCTCGCCCGCTTTCGCATCGCCTCTGCAAAGCGGATAGCGGCAGCCACCGCACGATAGTGCTGTGGATCGATCTCATCGCCGATCTGGGTCATCGCGTAGACCGCGCGGGCCGTTGGCGGGTCGGACCTCACCGGTACGCCATGCGCCATCGCCTTGTCCCGGATCGCAAGCGCGACATGATCAACGCCTTTCGCCACACAGATCGGAGCCGCCCCGGGCAGGCGGCTCCATTTCAGGGCCACGGCATAATGTGTTGGGTTTACGATAACCACGTCTGCCCCTGGCACCTCGGCAATCATCTGCTGGCTCGCAATTTGCGTCGCACGTTGACGGCGCTCTTGTTTCATGTGCGGATCGCCTTCGTTCTGCTTGTGCTCTTCCTTTACCTCGCGGTGCGACATCCGGTTCTTGCGCTGGTGATCGAAGCTTTGCCATAGGTAATCCACCACGCCGATCGACGCCGCGATCACCAGGACCACGAACAGAAACTCGATCAGCATTTTTGCCATCAGGGCCCCGATCACCTGAGGTTCGGCGTGCAGGCTGCCCGCCATTTCAGGTAGCCTGAAAGAAAGATATGCGGCCAGCAGGACCGAGTAGAAAAACAGCTTGGCAAAACTTTTGGCGAACTCGAACAGGCCCGAGAGGCCGTATTTGTTCTTCGCGTTCGAAACTGGGCTGATCCGGGACAACTTGGGCTGCAACTTGGTCGGCGCAAAAACGAAGGCGCGTTGCGCAAAGACACTGAGCAACGCGGCACCGGCCGGTATCAGGAACCAGGCCAAAAGGCCCAAGGCAATGGTCCCCAGCAACCCGCCGACCGGACCGGCCGCCGAACCTTCGAACACGAGATCCGCGAAGTCGCCCGCCTGGCCAAGCAACACCATCATTGCCGTGCTGACCGACCCTACGGAGCTGGCTCCGATTGCAAGCGCGGCCAAAAGAAAGCCCCCATAGGCGGCTGCCGTGTTCAGGTCGGCCGATCGGGCCAGCTCGCCTTTCTTGCGCGCCTCGTCCAACTTGTGCTGGGTCGGCTCGTGCGACTTTTCGGTATCGTCTTCCTGCGAACCGGACATCAGCGCGTTCCGAACGGATTGACGACGAAGGCCTGAAGCGCCTCGATCCACAGGGTCAGCATCGTTGGCGCCAACAGAAACAGAAGCGCTATTCCGGCCCCGGTGATCACCGGGGCGCCGACGAACACGACCATCATTTGCGGCATCGCACGGTTAATCACGCCAAGCGTGATGTTGTAGAGCACCGACACGATCACGAAGGGCGCCGCCAAGGTGAACGCCAAGGCAAAGGCGCCGGAAACCTGACGTATGCCCCACATCGAAACCGCCCCGGGGTCAGGCAACTGTGCGACCGGGAACAAGCTGTAAGTCAGGATCATCATTTCGGCCACGTGAACGTGCAAGTCGAGGATCATGGCCAGGGCAAGCCCGCCGATGACCAGTAGGTGCCCGATCGCTGGCAATGGCGTCACTCCGGCATCGCCCAGGATCTGTGAAAGCGAGGTCGATTGGGCCGCTATAGCTCCGGCGGTCTGCAGCGCCAGGAGAAACATCCGAAGTCCGATCCCGATGAGAAGGCCGACAGCCGTTTCCGACAGGATGAGCCACCCCAGCGGCGGCGGGGCCGCCACCACCGGGTCCAATACAGATGCCAGCGCCGGAGCGATCACGATGGTGAACAGGATAGCCAACACCAGTTTGAACCGCGTCGGCACAGTGCGTTCCCCAAAACCGGGAAAAAGCGCCATAACCGGGCCGGTTCTCAGAAAGACGATGAAGTGAACCCAAAGTGCGTCCTCGACCAGCGACAAGAGTTCTGCGGCCGGGCTCATGCCGGCACCACGCCAACCAGCGCCGGGCGCGCGTCGGCGCCGATTTCCTCGAAGGACAGAACCGGGTTGGAGATGCTTTTCGCTGTCAGCACCGTGCGCAGGAACCTTCGGCGCGGCGTGGATGTGACGATCGCCGGAAAGACGCCGCGTTCGCCCGCCTCCGACACGGCATCCGCCACCGAAGAGGTCAAAACGTTGAAAAGCTCCGGCGGCAACGCCACGTCGGGCCGGCCGCGATCGCTGTCAACCTGATAGGTGGAAAAGGTGTCTTCCCATTCCGGAGCAAGCTGCAACAGCGGCAAACTCCCATCCTCGCGTTGCAGGTTGGCGACAAGCTGAAAGCCCAGCCGTTGCCGCACGTGTTCGCAGATCATCTCCGGATGCGCGTGCACCTGGCGGCCCTCGGCCACCGCTTCCAGGATCAGCGGCAGGTTGCGGATAGATACCTGCTCTGCCAGCAGCAGGCGCAACACCTGGTGCAACAGATCTGTTGGCACGCGGTCGGGGATCATTTCGTCAAGCAGCTTTCGGTTGGCTTCGGCCCGTGCCGGATTGCTGAGGTTGACCATTTCATCCAGCAGACGCCGCATTGCCTTCATCGTCAGCAACCGGCCTAGATTTCGCTTGATGACCTCCAGAAGATGCGTTGCCAGCACTTCAGCGGGATTGACGAGGGTGACGCCGGACAAGGCAGCGTCTGTTTGGTCCGCCTCGGGGATCCAACGCGCCGGGGCATCGTAGACAGGCTCGCGGACATTTTCACCCGAGGGCAGACCGGGCGCGGAGTCTGGATCAAGCGCCAGCACGTGATCAAGGCGCAGAACGGCCCGGGCTTGCTCGACTCCCTGTATCCGCAGGACATACGTGCCTTTCGGCAAGGCAGGTTCATCGGTCAGCCGGATTTCTGGCAGGATCAGGCCAAAATAGCTGGCCACATGGCGACGCATGTTGTCGATCCGCGCGTCTAGGCCGGTTCCCGGATCAAGCACCATATTGACGAGGTCGGGCGCGAACTCAACATGGATATCGTCAAGGTCAAGGATATCGCCCAGCGATTTGCTGGCAGGGCTTACCTCCGGATCGACCTCCACCGGGGCCTCCTTCGGCAAACCGCGCTTGCGCAACAGCCACAACGCGGTTCCGCCTAGGGCCAGGCCACCAATGATGAAGGGAATAAAAGGCAGACCCGGCACAAGCGCGAACAGGATCATCAGAACGGCAACCGTCGCCATGGCGGACGGGTGCCGGCCAAGCTGTGCCGTCAAAGCGATGTCAGTCGCGCCCTGGCTGCCCCCGCGGGCCAACAAGAGGGCTGACGCAATGGAAATCACAACTGCCGGAATCTGGGTTACCAGGCCATCACCGACCGTGAGGATGGCATAAGTCTCGAACGCGGTCCCTATCGGCATACTGTGCACCACGACGCCCATGATCAGACCCATCACGAGGTTAAGCAGGGTGATCAGCAGACCTGCAACGGCGTCGCCCTTTACGAATTTCGACGCGCCGTCGAGCGAGCCAAAAAAGGTCGTTTCCTGTTGCTCGCGTTCACGCCGCTCCTTTGCTTCGGTGTGATCTATGGCGCCCGCGGACATATCGCTGTCGATCGCCAATTGCTTGCCCGGCATACCGTCGAGAGCAAAGCGCGCGCCCACTTCGGCCATCCGCGCCGCCCCTTTCGTGATCACCATGAAATTAACGATCAAAAGAACCGAGAACACGACGAGACCCAAAAAGATGCTGCCGCCCATCACGAAGTTGGCGAAACCTTGAATGACGTCTCCTGCAGCGTCGGTGCCAGTGTGCCCTTCGCCGATGATGAGCTTGGTCGAAGAAACGTTCAGCGACAATCTCAGCATCAGAGATGCGAGCAAAATCGTTGGGAACGACGAGAAATCGAGCGGCCGTTCGATGAAAAGCGTGACGGTGAAGATCAGGATGGCGAGTGCGAAAGAAGCCGCAAGACCAACGTCCAGCACCCAGGACGGCATGGGCAGAACCATCATGACGATGATGGCCATCAGAGCCAAAGCCAGCAGAACAGTCGGCTGAAACAAGCTCTCGAGTGTCAGAGGTCTCAATGCAAGAGACTCCCGAACCCCCGGCGCAGAGGTACACTGGCGCATTTCAAAAGGACTGGAGCGAGCAAATGGTCCACCGGGTTCTCCGCACTGCAAAAGGCATTCTGCCTGTGTTCGAAGTCTAGAGTGTTGACCTTTACAATTCGTAACCGGGCCTAGTTCTCCGGCGACGGATCCGGTGTTTCGGCCAGCAAGGCCTGAAGGGTGGCGCGCGTGGCGCCCACGTCTTCCAAGAGGAGCTTGTTCTGCGCCAGGACGCCGATCTCGGTTTCCTCCTCGGCAAGTCCCGTCAGGTCATTCGGAGTGGGCGGTTCGGCGTCAGCCACGCCGCCTTCGGCCAACCACGCCTCTCGGTTCGCCTCCGCCTCCAGCCCGGCGGATCTGAACAACTCATAGGCCTGCCGGTGTTCGCCGACCATGCTGCGGGCCTGCGCGCGCAGGATGTTGACGTCCTTGCCTTCAAGACCAAGCAACTCGACTTCGGCAAGCCTCGGCTGGTTGAGCTTCAGCGCTGCCCTAGCCCGTATAAGACGTGCCTGCCGCATATTTCGGCCATGGAAGGTTTGCTCCAGCATGTCCCGGCTTTGTTGGTAAAAGCCGGCATCCAAAAGATGCTCTGCCATGGCAAGTGCACTTTCCTGGGAAAGCAACTCAGGCCGGGCGGTCTCGCCCGACAGCACATACCGCAGGATTTCGAATGGCGCGCCATGGGTCGCCAGCCGGTTCGTAAGATCGGCTCGGATGTGGTCCAGCGAACCTTCCGTATCCGACTCAAATCTGCCGAGCTCGGAGAAGGCGTCGTCGAACGCACCTGTGGCACCCAATGCAAGAACATGCGACCGTGCCAGCTTCTGCCCCAAGGGGCTACCTGCATACTCATAGGCATAAGCCGAAGCCAATTGCGCCAGTTTCGCCGGAACTTGCCCGCCGCGTTCGATCTGGCTGTCAATCTGTCGGGCAACAGCCTCAGGCGACATCTCACTGTTCGCCTCGATCACGGTGTCCAGGCTTTCCTCCGCTGCTTCCCGTTCTCCGTTCTGAATTTGCAGATCGGCGACGACCATCTTGGCCGCAGACGTCATGGTCTCGTCGACGCGGTCGAGGATTCGAAGAATTGCAGAACTTTCGCGGGCATGTCCGGCGCTCAGAAGTCTGGCGGACAGAATTGGCCCGAGATGTTTTCTGAGGTGCGGAGGCAAGCCAGAAAACGCCCGGACAATCGCGTTATGGTTCACCTGCGCATCCGCTGGCAATTTTTCATGAGCAAGCGCCGACCACATCGCACCTGGCGCGTCACAGTCAAGTTGGCCGGCAAGAACCGTCCCGCCTGCACTGCCATTGTCCATGATCTGCGCCAGCGCCGTGTAGATTTTCTTTCGTTCCGAACCGTCCGGTAACAACGACGCTATGTTGCGTGCCTCGACGCCGAAGCCGAAATACAGGTAGAGTTGGGCCAGCTTGCCGACCGACTGTTCGTCGATACGGTCGAACTCGCTTGTCATGCGCCCTCTGAGTGGACCGATCTGTTCCCAGAACGGCTCGCTCGACCCCCAGTTCGCGACATCGATAAACTCTGCATCGAGACATCTGCTGGCAAGCCTTGTTTGGTCACCTGCTTCAAGCGCGGACAGGAAGTCGCGGTCCACGGCCGTTTGAACATTAATGTTAAGGTTGAAGGGCAGTGTGGAGTCTCTTTCCTCTGGAGCTTGTAAAGCGGGCTCCGGTGGCACGGGCTGAGATGGCTCAGCGACTTTTTCAACCAGTTGCCGCAGCGTTCTCTTCGGTGCCAAGAGACCCTGGCTTGCCGCGCGACTGACTTGGCGCAGCAGGCGATCGCGGCTTTCTTCAAGACCGGTCTCGCGCAAAAGCGGGCTTGCCATCTCGGCCCGTTGCTCGGTTTCAGGTGGTTCGAAACCGATCGCTTGATGCATCAAGGTCGTCGCGGCAGACGTACCGCGCGTTGGAAGCTGAAGCGCAACGCTGCGATTGTCGCTTGATGTGTCCCGTATCTGTCCGGTCGACCCGGTCTCTTTGGCGGCGACATCGACGACCAGCATCGACTGGCGAAACCAAAAGCCTGTCGCCTCGCAGGCGCAGGCAAATCGCAGCGTCACGGACTGCGTATCACGGTCAATGTCGATTTCCGCCAGTCGATCCCTCTGAATCCGATCGAAGACCTTGCTGATATCAAACGACAGGCCCCGCCGTGCAAAGCGCAGCACGGCTTCGTCCTCGGTGTTTTCGATCGTCCAATCGGTCCGTGATGGCAGGTTGAAGACCAGTCTCGTGAAATCCTCGTGATCTCCCGAACGCACTGAAACGCCTTGCGCTTGCACCGCCAGAGGCCAGATCGCTGACACCAGGATGGCGAGCCATCGACCCATCATGCCGCCTCCTGTTTGACGGCCTTAAGCGCCTCCTCAAGGTCGGTAAAGCTCGGACGGCAATGCGAAGGTGTGTTCTGTCGGCCGACCTCGATGCAGATATTCGTGGCATGGTTGTAAAGATTGGCAACCAACACTTCCCGGATCAGCTGGTAGAATTGCGCGTCCTCTTCGACCACGGCCTTGACCTTGCCGGCGAACGGGCCAACCAACCCGTATGCCAGGAACACGCCCAGGAATGTACCCACCAGGGCGCCACCGATCATCTTGCCAAGCACTTCCGGCGGCTGGTCGATCGACGCCATGGTCTTGATCACGCCCAGAACAGCCGCCACGATGCCCAGCGCAGGCAGACCGTCGGCCATGGTCTGAAGCGCGTGGCTGGAGTGCAGCGCGTGATGCATGGTCGACTCCATCCGCTTTTCAAGCACTTCCTCCACCTGGTGCGGATCGTCATAGTTCATGGACGCGGAGCGCATCGTGTCACAGATCAGCGCCACCGCCTCCTTGTCGGACTGGATCTTGGGATAGCGTCCGAAAATCGAGGACTCGTCCGGCGCCTCGACATGTTCCTCGATCGCTACCGGGTTTGACCGTGCCAGGCGGATCAGTTCGAACAACATGCAAAGAAGATCGCGATAATCTTCGGCTTTCCATTTGGGTCCCTTGAAGACCTTGCCGATATCCTTTGCCGTATGCTTGACCGCAGCCATGTCGTTGCTGATCAGGAAAGCGCCGATGGCAGCACCGCCGATCATCATCAGTTCGAACGGCAAGGCCTTGAGAATGATCCCGAGCTTGCCGCCGGCAGCGAGGTACCCGCCGAAGACCATCACGAAAATGACGAGAATACCGATTATGCCAATCATGTCGTGTTCTGTGCTCCGCCGGAATGTCCGCGCCAGATAACCATCGACCAGTTAATTTTTTGCTGACCGCGGCGGATTATTCCTTTGGAACACCCGCGTTTCGGCCGGCCAGAACCACGCTGTAAAGATGCGCGGCCTCGGGGCTGAGGCCGGCCATGATGGCCGCGGCCGCCTCGGGCCGCATCCGTCCCAGAAAACCGGCAGCGAAATTCGGGTCCATCTCTTCGAACAGGGCCGCGGCCTGTTTCGGTTTCATCGTCTCGTAAACCCGTGTCAGCCGATCCAGATCGTCTTCGGCCGCCGTCTCTGCCAGCGCGATGGTTTCGCGCAGCTGCGTTTCCGCCTTGGTCAGTTGCGCAAGTTTTTCCGTCACCTGCTCATCCGCGATGCGCAATGCGTGCATACGATCACGTATGGCGGCTTCCTTTTCCTCGATCCGGGCTTCGCGTGACTGGAATGCCTCCAGCATCGCTTGCAGATCTTCGGACGTCTGGCAGGTCTTCCCCATAGCCTCGCCATTCGCATTTGCAATCGCGTCATTGTCGGGGTCGCGTGCAAACGCCTGCCCCGCACCTTCGCCGATTCTCAGCACCGCGGACGAGATCAGCAGCGTGGCGATGACCACCAGGCTGCCTTTCTGAGTGGAACGGCGCTTTTGTCTTGGCTGCTTTTTCATTGCCGACCTTCCCATTCATCCATTTCCATGCCGTTTGAACATCGGGCCGAGCGGAGACGCGGGTGCCTCCCGTTTCTCGGACTCGCCAGGTTGGGGCGGCGGCGTGTCAGACACGTCGTGCATGGACGCGACCAGAAGTTCGAGCCGCTTGGCCACCGTTTCGGCGCGGTCGGTCAGACCATCCAGCGACATGGTCGATGCCGAGGCGGTCTTCTGTGCGGCCTCGAGCGTCTTGGTCAGGTCGTCGACCTGAGCGGACAAAACTGCGACCGCGCCGCCAACCCCGTTTTCAAGGTCGTTGAACCGACTAAGCCGGCGCGCCAGAACATAACAATAAAATCCGGCACCGATCGCGCCGGCGACCAACAGCACATCTGCAATCATTTCGATCATTTGATCCCTCAGTTCAGTACGAATTCCATGATCAGCAGGTCATTAACCCGGTCACCGCCGGTGACCACCTGCACGCGTCTCAGCATCTGTGCGCGCAACCGCACCAAGGCCGAGTTGTTGCTCAGATCCTCTACGGCGACGGCCCGCAAATAGGAATTGAGCACATCCACCACGCGCGGCATCAGCTTCTCGACTTCCTCGCGATAGGCCGACCGGACCTCCAACTGCGCCCGAAAACGCAGATGACTGACATCCTTGCCGCCGACAGAAATGACCAGCGGCTCGATCGGGACGAAAGCCACATCGGGCATGTCCTTCACCTCACGGTCCTCTTGTTCATGCGCGTGATCTTCGGTGGATCCTCCGCCGAGAATCAGGCCGGACGAGACGGCATAAAATCCGCCACCACCGCCGGCAAGAGCCAGGACAAGCCCAACAATCAAAGGCAGTTTCGACTTCTTCTTGGGGGGCTCGTCGAGCTGGTCTTCGGTATCTTCCATCGATTGATCCCTAGATTTCGATTTTCTGCACCATAGCCCGACAGGAACTAACCGATTGTTAAGCCTGATGAGCGAAACAGGACCGCAGCGAACGGCAGAACGCCGCAATCCTGGAGGCGAAGAACTTGCAGCAGCTCATCGATATCTGGTCGGGAATGAATGCCCGTCGCCGCGTGATCGTGACACTTGCAACCGTCGCGATGTTTGCCGCTGTTCTGTCGCTTGCCCGTATGGCCTCGGCACCCAGTCTTTCGCTGCTCTACGCCGGCCTCGAAAGCGGCCCGGCGGGCGAGGTCGTGCGTGCTCTCGAACAGCGCGGCGTCGCTTATGATGTGCGCGGCGGGTCGATCTTCGTCGATTCCGCGCGACGTGACGAACTTCGCATGACCCTGGCCAGCGAAGGACTTCCGGCGAATTCGTCGCGCGGATACGAACTGCTCGATGGTCTGTCGGGATTTGGCACAACATCGCAGATGTTCGATGCCGCCTACTGGCGTGCCAAAGAGGGCGAGCTTGCCCGTACGATCCTGACCCACCAGTCCATAAGCTCGGCCCGGGTGCATATCGCCAAGACCGGGAACAACCCGTTTCAGCGCGACGTCAAACCGTCCGCATCCGTCTCGATCAGCACTGCTGCAGGTGGCCTTTCAGCCAAGCACGCGAAGGGCTTGAAGTTTCTCGTCGCCTCCGCCGTGCCGGGCCTGACGCCGGAGGATGTCTCGATCATCGACAGCGAAGGTGGCCTTCTTGGCGTGGCCGAGGAAACGCCGACCAACGCGGCGGACGACCGCACCGATGCGATCCGGCAGCGGGTGACACGGCTTCTTGAGGCACGTGTCGGACCGGGCAATGCGGTGGTCGAGGTCAGCGTCGACACCGTGACACAAACCGAATCCGTCCGTGAGCGGGTGATTGACCCGGGCAGTCGCGTCGCCATCAGCACCGACACCGAAGAGGTCGCGAACCAGTCAACCGATCAAGGCGGGGGCGATGTCACGGTGGCATCCAACCTGCCCGATGGTGACGGCGCGGCCGGCGATTCCTCGTCCAGCCAGGTCAGCGAGACGCGCGAAAGGGTCAATTACGAAGTGTCCGAAACCGAACGGCAGATCACGATGGTGCCGGGCGCAGTGAAGCGTCTTACGGTCGCGGTTCTGGTCAACGGCACCACGACGACAGATGCCAACGGAGCCGAGGTCTTTGCACCGCGCTCGGAGGAAGAGCTTGCCGACCTGCGTGAACTCGTCGCTTCCGCCGTCGGCTTCGACGAAGCGCGCGGAGATCAAATCACTCTCAAGACGATGCAGTTCGAGCTGCCGGAACCATTGGGAACAGAACCTCAAAGCTCGCTTCTTTCGAACGTCTCTTTCGATGCGATGTCCCTCATCAAGGCAGCGGTTCTAGCTATTGTCGCGCTCATTCTGGGTCTATTCGTTGTGCGCCCGGTTCTGGCCCGCCAGCCCGATGGTGCAGCGCAGCTTGCCGCCCCGGGCGCTTCCGAAAATTCCGGTTATCCCGATAACCTCGGCGGTTTCGAAGCCTCTCAAGCCGCCCTGACCGGCGAGATACAGGACGATGCGGACGGACCAGGCGAATTGCCGATGCTGTCGGGCGGTGGTGGTGTGGGGCTCCCATCCCTCGACTCCGATGATCAGGACCCTGTCGAAAGACTACGCGCCATGATCAGCGAGCGGCAGGACGAAACGGTCGAGATCTTGCGCAGCTGGCTCGAGGGCGAGGAGGAGCGCGCCTGATGTCCGTTTCCCACCTTTTGGAAGATTTCGGAACCTTGAGCCGCGGCGACACGGTCGAAATGACGGAGGTCCTGCTCGAGGAAGAGCGTCTCGAGGCGTTCGAGAAAGGATACCAAGCCGGGTGGGACGACTCGGTCAAAGCCCAAGAAGGACAGGCTGGCCACGTCTCCGCGGAATTCGCCCGCGCCGTTGAAGACATCGATTTCACGCAGCAAGAGGCGTTTCGCACCCTTCTGGACGGGGTGCGTCCTCTGATCATGCAGATCGTTGAGACCGTGCTGCCGACCGTGGCGCGCGACACCCTCGCGCCACGCCTCAGCGAGATCATCATGCAACAGGTCGCACTTCATGGAAGACGTCCCGTTCTTGTATGCGTTGCTCCGGGTCAGACCGCCGCGCTCGATGTCGCCGACCTGGGCGAAGGCCAAGTGTCGGTATCTGTCGAGGAGGACGCAACACTCTCGCCGGACCAGCTGCAGGTCCGCTTCGACGACGGCGCCGAGCAGGAAATCGATCTGCAGGACACCATCGCCAGGATAGCCGCCGCGATTGACACCTATTTCACCACCGCCATTGCCGATGAACAAAGGAAATCAGCCTGATGACCGATCAATCCGACCCGCAGGACACCACTCCCGGCGAACTGCGCAGCCCGTTTTCTTCCGTTCCGATCGAGATCACCATCTCCGTCGGCAAGGCACGCCCGCTGATCCGCGACCTGCTGAAGATGGGCAAGAACGCGGTGCTGCCGCTGGACAAGCGCGTTGACGACGCGGTTGAACTCTATGTCGGAGAGCGGCTGATCGCGCGGGGCGAGCTGGAAGAGCTCGACGGCGAGCAACAAGGCCAGCTGGCTGTCCGGCTGACCGAGGTGGCCGATCTGCAAGACGGGCTCGGATGATCAGACACGCAGGCCTATTGCGGTGCCTCATCGGCGGCCTTCTGCTGCTTGCCGGCCCCTCTGCCGCGCAGGACATTTCGATCTCGCTGGGGGATGACGGGTCACTCTCGGCACGCACGATCCAACTGATCCTGCTGATCACGGTCCTCAGCCTTGCGCCGGCTCTCGCGATCATGATCACCTGTTTTCCCTTCATCGTGACGGTGCTGTCCATCCTGAGGCAGGGGATCGGCCTGCAACAATCGCCCCCCAACATGCTGATCGTCAGCCTGGCATTGTTCCTGACCTATTTCGTGATGGAACCAGTGTTTTCCGAGGCCTGGGCCACGGGAATCGAGCCGTTGCTCGGCGAGCGCATCGAGATCGAGGAAGCTGTCGCACGCGCGTTAGAGCCGTTCCGCAATTTCATGGCAGGCCGGGTCGACGGTGACACGTTCAGCGCGATGGCTGCCCTGCGTCCTGACGCAGCCGGAACGGCACCGGCGCCCGACGCACCGCTGTCGATCCTTGTGCCAAGTTTCATGCTCTCCGAGATCGCCCGAGCGTTCCAGATCGGGTTCCTGCTGTTTCTGCCATTTCTGATAATCGACCTGGTTGTCGCCGCAGTCCTGATGTCGATGGGCATGATGATGGTCCCGCCGGCCATTGTGTCCCTGCCGTTCAAACTGGCTTTCTTCGTGATCGCCGATGGATGGACGTTGGTGGCAGACGGGCTGGTACGCGGTTACTTCTGATCGCTTGAAAAATGCGGCCCGCCGACATTCAAATTCAGGTAACAAAGCGTTTCGCCTTTAACATGAGCCAACGGCTAAAGGCGAAAAGCGCGATACGATTGGATGTTGCAGCGCGTTTCACGGCCAAGCTCTGATCCAGGTGCATCGCGAAACGCCCTAGGGTCAGCATACTGGTCCGCAAACCGGACCTGCCAGTCGGCGCCAAGACCCCAAGATTCGTTTACCTTGGACCGTACAAAGAGGCGCCGGACACGACCGCTGGCCATTTCCGGCCCCTGTTCAGACAATGCGTCCGGCGCGCTACTATAGGGCGACCGAGAGGCGATCAGCCGAAACGGTCAGTGGCCCGCGCCACCGCGGCGCGTTCTTTCACCGAACAACGAATTCCGCATGAAGCGCACCCGCGGCCTTGATGCTCTTGAGGATGTCGATCATGTCCCGCGGCGCAACTCCCAGCGCATTCAGCCCGGCGATGACTTGCGAAAGGGAGGTCCCGTCCGGTACTTCGGCAAGGCCGATACCGGGCTCTTCCTCGATCTCGGCGTTCGTTCGGGGAACGATCACCGTTTCGCCTTCCGCGAACGGGTTCGGCTGAATTGCAAGCGGTGTCTCCTCGACCCTGAGTGTCAGATTGCCCTGCGACACCGCCACGCGCGAGATCCGTACGTCTTCGCCCATCACGATCGTACCGGACCGCTGATCCACGACAACCCGCGCTTTGCGTTCGGGCTGAACCAGGATGTTTTCGATCTGGCTCAGCGCATGAGCCGGGCTTGGCGTGCCGGTCCGGCCAATATCGAGTCGCACCGTGCCCGAGTCCATCATCACGGCGACAGCGCGGCCAAAACTGGCATTGATCGCGCGTTCGATACGGTTCGCCGTCGTAAAGTCGGGCTCACGCAGCGCAAGGCGCATACTGTCCAGCGATGAAAGGTCGAAATCGATCTCTCGTTCCACCCGGGCCCCGGCCGGTATGACCCCGGCGGTCGGCACCCCCTGGACCACGCCGCCGGCCTCACCCTGGGCCGCGGCGCCTCCGGCGATGATCGTCCCTTGGGCCACCGCATAAATCTGACCGTCCGCGGCGTTGAGTGGCGTCATGACCAGTGTGCCGCCAAGCAGGCTGCCGGCATCACCGATCGCCGAGACAGTGACATCTATCTGGCCGCCGGCGCGCGCGAAGGGCGGGATCGTGGCGGTCACGAAGACGGCCGCAACGTTCTTGGGGCGGAACTGTTCGCCGGTAACGTTGACCCCCAGGCGCTCCAGGATGTTCGACATGATCTCTTCTGTGAATGGCGCGTTGCGCAATCCATCCCCGGTGCCGTTGAGACCCACTACTAGGCCATAGCCCACCAGGTCGTTGCCGCGGACGCCATCGAATTCCACGAGGTCCTTGATACGGATCGGGCTGGCCGAAACCGGCAATGTTGCGAGGATCAGGGAGAGGATCGCAGACAGGCACGCGCGCAATAGAAATGTCATGAAAGGAAATTCACCAGGCTAAGGCGCGATGACCGCGCGGTTATCGTGTAGAGCGTTTCGAGCTGTGTCTGAACCGCTTCGAGCTCGGTCGCTGTCTGATAGGGATCGACCTCCAACAGGGCATTGCGAGCGACCTCGAGGCTGGTCAGCTCCGATGTGATGCGCGCCGATGCCATCTCGATCCGCTCTTCGGCGAAACCAAGGTTTGCGCGCAGGCGCGTCACGCCGTCCTGTCCCGAAAGCGCACCGACACTCAGCGTTTGCATGAGCGCCTTCGCTTCGCCGGCGTCCAGCGTGAGGCCAGGATCGTCTGCCAGCGCGGCGACGGCGACATTTTTCAACACGGTTCGCAACGCGGCATCATCTGCGCGCAACGAGAGCGTCACACTTTCCCCTGATCCAAGATCGAACGGGCTGAGATCGGTTGTGCCTCCTTGGTAGATCGAGGTCTCGAACGCGCCGCCTGGCGCATCGAAGAAGGTGTCCGCCGCGGCCATCACATCTGCGGCCGTCGTGGCGCCCGATACCGCGGTTCTCAGGTCTGCCAGAAGGGTCTCGGCATCGGTAAGCGGTGCGGTCGCAACCGCGACCCCGGAGAAGACCGCACGCCCAGCAACGCGCGTGTTGAGCGCGGCAATAATGGTTTCAAGCTCGCTTTGCGCCTGGTTTGCAACCGTACGCGTGTCGCCGGGCGACGCGGCGGCCGAGGCCAGCGCCATCGTCTCGGCAAGCGCGCCGGCGCGGTCCTGGACCGTGCTCATCGCGGCTTGCATTGCAGCCGATTGGGCGCCCACCTCTGCGGCGGTGTTGGAATGCCGGTCCAGCAGGCGCAGTTCCCGCTCGAAGTCGGCAAGCGCAGTGAAATGTCCGTTGAGATGCGTGCGCGTGTCCGTTGCTCGCCCACTGACAAGCTCCTCGGACAGGCGCGTCAGGTCCTGCTTGATCTGGGCGCTTTGGCGCCGCAGCAGGAAGGTGTGGGCAAGATCGCCCAAGGAAAGCGCGTTCATCTTCAGATCCTCAGCAGGGTTTGTATCATGTCGTCGGCGGTCTGGATCATCCGGGCGTTCGCGCTGTAGGCCTGTTCGATCAGCAGGAGCCGTTGCATTTGTTCATCCGAGTCAACGCCTTGCTGGAGCTCGATATCCTTAAGGCCCGCGCGGCGAGACGCGGCGAAACTCAATGTCTGATCAACGGTTATGGCCTGCTGACCGACGCGGGAGACGAAGCTCGTTGCGTGCCCCGAAAATGAGCGCGCCGTCGCCCCAAGGTCGCCTGACGCCATGGCATTCGTGCTGCCGATCGCCGCAGAGAGATCAATGAGCAGGCTGGCATTGCCTGGGGCACCGGGCGCGGTTGCCCCCAGACCATCGCGCAATCGCCATGCCGCGCCACCCTGGCGAATATCGACCGCGGAATTCAATGCAATCCTGCCGGCGACGCCGATCTCGTCGGCCACGGCAAAGCTTCCGCCGTTATCCGTAAAAAGGCCGGGGTCGCCCGGGGCGCGCGTCGTATCAAGCCCGGCGTCCTGAAAACGCTCGATCAGGTTGCGCGCGGTGGCATCCACCTGGGTCTGCGCGGCCACGGCAAGCCTGTCGCGTATCTCGAACAATCCGGCGAGGCGCCCGCCATTGATCGGACTGTTCGCGCCGGAGGACGTGATCTGTACGCCGTTGATCTCAAGCCAGGACAAAAGACCGTTCGCCTCGGTCATATGCGCCGCAACCACGTTGGAGGGCGAAAAGGAAAGCTCGGCCGGCCGACCGTCGATCAGGACGGTGCCGCCGGGCGTATATAGCGCCAAGCCTCCGTTGCCGCGATCGGCGGACCGGACCGGCACGTAGTCCGACAATTCATCGATGACCTGCTGCCGCTGGTCTTCGAAAGATGCGGACGGGTGACCGAAATTCTTGGCGTTCACAATATGCGCGTTCAGGGTTTGAACCTGGGACAAGAGTGTGTTGACCCGGTCCACCGCCTGATTGATCTGGGTGTCCGCCGCAGTACGCTCGGCCTCGATACGGCTGGAGATCGCGTTCAGCTTTTCGGCCAGTTCAGCGCCGCGCAGCGCGACTTCGGTCAGACGCGCCTCTTCTTCCGGCTTGGATGCAGCGCTTGCCAGGCTAGCCTCGAACGCCGCGATCCGCGCGGTCAGAGAGGATGGCTCGTCGGGCAGGCCGACCTCGGTTTCGAACCGCGTGAGAAACCCGGCCATCGCATCGTTGTAGCCCAAGGCGCTGTCGGCAAGCCGCCGTTCGCTCAGAAGACCGGCATCGACGTTCCGCGTGACACCGACAACCGCCACGCCCCCGCCGCGCCCATCACCTTGTGCCGTCAGCTCGATGCTGCGCGGCGCGTAACCATCGGTCAGGATATTCGCCAGATTGGTCGAGACCACCCCGGCGGCGCGGGAACTTGCGGTCAACCCGGTAAGGGCATTGGACAAAGCGGTGGAAATACTCATCGCGGCACCTCGGTGCTAGGGTAGGGGTTCAAGCGCCGGATCAGCGCTTGATGTTGGTTGTTTCCTGCAACATCTCGTCCACGGTCTGAATGACCTTGGCGTTGGAGGAATAGGCACGCTGCGTCTGGATCATGTCCGTCAGTTCGCCCGCCACGTCGGTCGCGGATTCCTCGCGGGCAAAGGCCACGACGTCACCGGTGGGTCCGTCCCCGGCATCCCACAGGAAGAACGATCCGCTTTCGGGCGATGGCAGGTAAGTCTGCTGGTCCATGGCGACCATGCCGTTGGGATTGGGCAGATCGACCAGCGGTACTTGGTAGATCACGCGCGTGATGCCCGTGTCGAAAGAGGCGTGCACGAAGCCGTTCTCGTCCACCTCGGCCGAGATCATGTTGCCGACCGGCGAGCCGTCCTTGTTGATGGAAAGCGGCGCGAAACTGTCGGACAGTTGCGTCAGACCGTCATTGGCCCCCAGCTGCCCGATATTGATCTCCATCGGGCCACCGGCCACATTGACGATGATCGACCCCGTAACGGGATCATATGCACCGCCCGAAGTGTCGGCCACGCCAAGCAGCGTGCCACCCGAAGCCCGCGCATCATCGAAGCTCAGGGTGTATTCGCCGATGACCGCGCCACCTTGCGCCGAATCCGTCAGCACCATCGTCCATTCGTTGGACGACGCCGTGGCAGGCACGGTCGGCGTGAACTCGATCAGGATGTTTTCGGATTTGCCCAGGTTGTCGAAATACTCGATCGACAATTGTTGCGGGTCGCCCGCGGCGCCCGCTTCGGTTTCCGTCGCGGGCAGGTTCACGCCAAGATCGATGCTGGTCGTCGGCTCGCCCGTCAGCTGATTGACGTTGATCTGCACCGGCTCAAGTCCGTCGCTGGTATCGCGCGGAAACTCCGGAACCGTGCCGTCGGGGTTGGCCGGCCAGCCCAGCAGAACCAGACCCGATTCCGTGACCAGCCTCCCTTCGGCATCGGTCCGGAACGATCCGGTCGTGGTCAAGAGCATCTGGCTCGACCCGTTTCCGACGTCTACCTGGCTGGCCAGCGCAACAGGCAACATGCCACGCCCGCGCACCGCAAGGTCGGTCGGGTTGGACGTGGACACGAGCGATCCGCGCTCGTCGATCAGACGCTGCGTAGAGGACCGCACGCCACCAGCCGAATAGCTGCCCCCGTTCGAGGAAATCACCATTGACTGAAAGTCCGCCTCGACCCGCTTGTACCCGTAGGTGGCCGAGTTTGCGATATTGTCGGAAATCGCTGCCAGGCGGGTCGCATTGGAACTGAGACCCGCCACACCGGCATTCAACGAGGATGATATTGTCATGGACACGCCTTTCTGCTGCATCGAATGTCTTCAATGCCCAGAACTAGACGTTCCGATTTAACAGGCAGCTAACAGATAAAATTCTGCCTACTTCCTATTGGTCAGACCTCAGAAGGATCACTTCAAGCCGGTTGTTTCGGATCGAAAGTGCGTTCTCATGCGCCGGCTCGCGGTCCGCATGACCGGTGACGCGGTTCATCCGCTGTGTCGCGACCTGCTCGGACTCTAGCAATTCACGCATTTGGTCGGCACGGGCCATCGACAGGGACCAGACAGGGTTCTCGGCGCGCACGACGGGCACGGCGCTGGTATGCCCCTCTATCGCGACACGGTTCTCGACCAGCCTTGCGACCGACCCCACCATCTCTGCAATTTCGCGCAAAAGGGGTGTCGGCTCGTCGCTGTCCGGCTCGAAGAGTTCGGCGTTCTCCAGATCGAAAATCTCGATGACCAGGCCCTCGTCCGTCACTTGGGTCACGATATGCCTCCGGGTCTCTTTCGACACGGTGCTTTCACCGCCGCGCCCCATCAGCATCTCTTCGATCTTGCCGAAACTGGCGGCTTCCTGCGCCTCTGCCTCGGGGTCGGCGCCCTCGGCGCGGCCATCTTCGCTGACACCGATTTCACCGCGTGCCTGCCGCGCCTCGGTCGGGCGCTGGTTTGTGGCACCCGTCCCGTTCTGCGGCAGTGTCTCTTCGGAAAACACACTCTCTCCGCCGAAATCCCCGTCGCCGCCGCCCGAGACGCGGTTGATGGGAATCGTCGGGCTGAAGTAGTCCGCAATCCCTTTTCTTTGTTGTTCCGTTGTCGCGTTCAGCAGCCACATCAAAAGGAAAAACGCCATCATCGCCGTGACAAAGTCCGCATACGCGACCTTCCAGGCACCGCCATGATGCCCGTCACCGCCCGTGACCTTTTTCCGTTTGATGATGACCGGCGCGGCATTGTCACCAGACGCACTCATCTCACCACCTATTTACTCACCCGAAACAATCGTTAGCAGAGGGCGTCTTACTCGGTTCTTAACAAATCAATTTGTTCGTTTTTGCACGCGAGCGAACCCAAACAGCCGAGCATGGCATTTGAGGAAAATGCCGAGCATTCGGCTTTTGTGGATTCGGCGAGAAAGTGATAGAAGGTAGGTGATCGCGCCAGTATGGCCGAAACCAATTCCAGTGACACGTGTGGTGCGTAGGGAGCACGTGGGGCAACGGAGGGTATCGGTCGATACGCGCAGGTACCCTCCGTCCGATTTCAAGTCGCACGGTTGCGACGCGCAGGCCGATCTACGGCCTCAGGCCTGCCATCTCACAGACAATTTTCCATTCGTCTTCGGTCACCGGCTGCACCGACAGCCGCGAATTGCGCACCAGCACCATCTCTGCCAGGCGCGGGTCGTTCTTGATCATATCGAGCGTCACTGGCGTTTCGACCGCCTCAACCGCCTTGATATCCACGCATTCCCACCGGTCGTCATCGGTCGTGCTGTCGGGATGGGCCTCGGCGATAACCTCGACCGTGCCGACAACCGCTTTTTCCGTCTGGCTGTGATAAAAGAACCCTCTGTCGCCGACCGCCATCTCGCGCATGAAATTCCGTGCCTGGTAATTCCGCACGCCGTCCCATTCCTCGCCTGCCTCCGCCTTGGCGACTTGCTGGTCCCAGCTCCATGTCGACGGTTCGGATTTGAACAGCCAATAGCGCATGTGTCAGATCACCTTGTTCCAGGGAATCAGTTCGACGCTCTCAAAGAGATCCGCCGCCTTGTACGGATCCATTGCGGCCCATGCCTCGGCCTGTGCCATATCGCCTACCTCCAGCACCACAAGCGAGCCGATCATGCCGCCATCGGCATCCAGCAGTGGACCGGCCTGACTCACAATGCCGCTTTCCTTCAGATAGGCCACGTGCTTGTCACGATTATCAAGACGGGTTTGCAGGGCGCCGGGCTTGTCCCGGGCAATCAGGGCGATCAGCATTCATTCTTCCTTCAATGGCCGTTGCAGCAGCATATCCATAGCTTCGCGCACGTTCAATTCGTCGCGCACGAGCCCGATCACGACACGCGTAATCGGCAGATCCAGGCCGGCATCTTGTGCAATCTCTGCAAGCGCTTCCGCGGTCGCCGCACCTTCGACCGTCACGCCGCTGTCAAAGGTCTCGCCCGCACCGATGCTTTGACCGAACCGAAAATTGCGCGATTGAGCCGAGGTACAAGTCAACACCAGGTCGCCAAATCCGGAAAGCCCAGCCAAGGTCTCTGCCTTGGCGCCGTAGGCTTCGGCGACCTTCACAAGCTCGGCAAATCCACGCGTCATCAAGGCGGCACGCGCGCTTTCCCCCAAACCGGCACCAATCGCGGCACCGCAAGCGATGGCGATCACGTTCTTGAGCGCGCCGCCCAGCTCTGCGCCAATCACATCTGTCGTGCGATAGAGCCTGATGTTGGGTGTTGTCAGCCGCGCCTGCAATTGTTCGCCTATGCGTTCGCTCCCGCAGGCCAACGTCAGCGCGGTAGGCAGACCACGCGCGATATCATGCGCAAATGACGGGCCGGTCAGCATCGCTGGAACGGCATCGGCAACATGCTCTGAAATGACTTGTGTCGGCCTAAGGCCCGTGCCTCGTTCCATCCCCTTGCAACAGGCCACCACGGGTTTGCCGGCAAGTTTCGGCCCGTGCGTTTCCAGGAAGGCACGCAGCTTTTGTGCCGGAACAGAGACGAGAACGATGTCGGCCTCCGCGAGACACGTCAGATCCGATGATACCGTTACGGCTTGCGGTAGGGCAACATCCGGCAGGCGCCGCGCATTCTCCTGCGTCGCCTGCATCTCCTCGACATGCTCTGCGTCCCGCGCCCAAAGCACCACCGGACCGTTACGTGCCAGAGATATCGAAAGGGCCGTGCCGAATGCACCGGCGCCGATCACCGCGATCATGCCTTGGCCCCTTTCTTTCCGCCGCCCAGCAGGGATGGGCTGTGCTGATCCAAAGGCCAGCGCGGACGCGCCGCCAACGTCATGTCGTCAATGCGCCCGGCACGAAAGAGTTCCCCGCCCGCATAAGCGATCATTGCGGCGTTGTCCGTGCAAAGCGACAGCGGCGGCGCAACGAAGGAAACGCCGAATTCGCCTGCAACAGTCTCTAATCCGGCCCTGATCTCGGTGTTTGCCGCCACACCCCCGGCCACCGCCAGCGCGGGTGGCTCCGACAGGGTCCGGCTCGCTTCGGTCAGGGCGCGCCGCGTCTTTTCCTGCAAGACATCGGCCACCGCTCGCTGGAATCCGGCGCAAAGGTCCGCGCGGTCTTGCCTGGTCAGCCCGCCTTTTTCCGCGGCTACGGCGTCCCTCGCGCGCAACAACGCGGTTTTCAGACCCGAGAACGACATATCGCAGCCTGGCCGGTCCAGCAGGGGGCGCGGAAACCGGAACCGCGCCGCGTCACCATCCAGCGCCGCGCGCTCGATCGCCGGCCCGCCGGGCTGGCCAAGGCCAAGTAGACGCGCGGATTTGTCGAATGCCTCGCCCGGTGCATCGTCGATCGTACCGCCCAGTCGCGTGAAATCATCACATCCCTCGACCAGAAGAAACTGACAATGCCCGCCGGACACCAAGAGCATGACATAAGGATAGGGCAACCCGTCGGTCAGCCGCGGTGTCAGCGCATGACCCGCAAGATGGTTGACCCCGACCAGCGGAATACGTCGCGCGGCGGCAATGGCCTTGGCCGTCGTCACGCCGCACAGCACCCCGCCGATCAGGCCAGGCCCGGCCGTTGCCGACACCAATGTCACATCACCAAGGGTCATATTCGCCTTGAACAGAGCCTGTTTCACCGCGACATCCAGCTTCTCTGCATGGGCGCGGGCGGCGATCTCAGGGACAATCCCGCCATACGCATCGTGCAACGCGTCCTGCCCAAGTACGACCGAAGACAGGATCTCGGAACTCTCTGGGGACATGGACACGACCGCAGCTGCCGTGTCGTCACAGCTGCTTTCCAATCCAAGAATTGCCAGGGTGTCGGTCATCTCACGCCCGTTGCGCCAAGCCTTATTGGCAGGTAACACCGCAAGGATGCACAAACAACTCCGGAGCGTACATGCCGCCGCTGATCCTGATCACGAGACCTGTCGACGCGGCCAAGACATTTGCCGCGGCAGTGCAGGCCGAGCTGGGATCCGGGGCTGATATCTGCATCGCACCCCTGCTGGACATTCAGCTTTTGCCCGACCTGCCCGACCTGTCGCGCTATCCAACGCTTATTTTCACGTCTGCCCACGCAGTCGCCAGCTTTGCCCGGGCCACAACGGCACGGGATTTCACCTGTTACACCGTGGGCAGTGCAACAGCCGAAAAGGCAGCCGAGTGCGGCCTATCTCCCATCATCGGACCCGGAACCGGGCGGGACCTTGCGGAACGGATAGTCGGCGATGCACCCGCCACACCCTGTCTGCACCTGCGCGGTGATCACATCGCTTTCGACATCGCGAAATACCTCAATTCCGGTGGATTAGACACCGAAGAAGCGACGGTCTATCGCCAGCTTCCCGTGCCTCTGCCGGACGCGATTCTCACCCGGATCATGCAGGCGGATGCGGTCATCGCCCCTGTCTTTTCCCCGCGCAGTGCCCAGCTTTTGCTAGATGCGGTTCCAAAAGGCTCTAACTTGCATGTCGCGGCCATCAGCGGCGCCGCAGCCGGGGTCTTTGCCCCGGACAATGCGACCCGGATCGAAGTCGCCCAGTCACCCGACAGGCAGTCCATGCTGGCCTGTACCGCAACACTATGGTCTCATGCCAACCGGCTTGAGGGCAGAACCGGCCCACAGTAAGCTTGGTCCACCGGGCCCTAGCGGCAAGATTCGAAAGAGGTTTTCAAGTGGCAAAGAAACCATCGTCCAAGGCGAAGAACGCGTTCGAAAAGGATACGTCGCAACCGGACGAAACCTCCGAAGAAAAAACCGAAGTCACCGAAAGCTCCGAGGAGACGTCACAGGAGGTCGGCAAGACCGACACCGCCGACGATACGGCCAAGGTCGCGCCCTTTGACGAACAGACCGGAGACGACACCACTGCCGCCGCGGACGAGCCCGTCGCACAGGAAGACCCTGCTGGGCCAGATGCAACGCCGGAGGCAACCACCGACGAGTCCAAACCGGAGGTGCACGGGGAGACGTCACAACCTAGCGGTACGGCGGATCACACCACCGAAACAACCGGGGCTACGGCTGATGCCAGCGACCAGCAAAGCGCCACGGCTCTGCCCGCGACGACCCAGCAACCGGCCAAGGGCCCGGGCGCCTTTGCGCTTATACTGGGCGGTGTCGCCGCGGGCGCGATCGGTTTCGCCGCAGCTTATCTCGGCCTGGCGCAGACCGAGCCTGTGCGCGACGAGGCGCTTGCCAGCGAAGTCAGCGATCTTGGCCAGCGTGTCGACGACCAGGCCGGCACCATCGAGTCGCTTTCCGAGAAAGTCGGCGGAATCACCAACACCGACGACTCCGCGCTTGAGGCCCAGATCGAGGCGCTCGGCACCCTGTCCGAACGCGTCGCCCAGGCCGAGGACACGCTGGACGCGATTGATGCGCGGCTTCGCGACGTCGAACAGCGCCCGGTCACCGAAAGCGCCGATCCCGCGGCCATCGCCGCCTACGAGGCTGAACTTGACGCCGCCCGCCAAGAGCTGGCGGCCCAGCGCGAGGATCTGCAAGCCCTGATCGAGCAGGCGATGAACACCGAGACCGCCGCAGACGAAGCCGCGGTCGCCGCGATGCAACGCGCCGCGATCAGCCGCATCCTCGCCGCACTCGACAATGGCGCGGGTTTCGCAGGGGCCGTGACCGAGTTGCAGGACACTGGTGTCGAGGTTCCCGAAATCCTCGTGTCGACAGCCGAATCCGGTGTCGTGACACTCTCCAGCCTTCAGGAAAGCTTTCCCGAGGCGGCCCGCGCCGCACTTGACGCATCCCGTGATGTGTCCGGCGAAGGCACGGGCCTTTCGGGCTTTCTGCGTAATCAGCTGGGTGCCCGTTCGCTTGAACCACGTGAAGGCGATGATCCCGACGCAGTGCTGTCCCGGGCCGAAGCCGCGATCCGAGACGGCCGGTTACAGGATGCATTGGCCGAACTAGAGGCCCTGCCCGAAGAAGGCCGGGCCGAGCTGTCGGACTGGACCGGGCGGGCGACTGAACGGCGCGAAGCGTTGGGCGCGGCCCAATCGCTGAGCGAGACATTGAATTAACGCCGGGGGAAGTCAGAGAATGCTGTGGTCCATAATCAAGATTGTCCTCTTCATAGGCATCGTCGCCGCGGCCAGCTGGGGGGCCATCTACCTGCTGGAACTCGACGGCGGCGTGCGGATCGTCATGGCCGGACAGGAATTCAACCTGACCCCGCTCATGGCCGTGATCGCGCTTGCCCTGCTGGTCATTGCGGTCTGGCTTATCCTCAAGATCGTATCGCTGCTGGTCGCCGTGCTGCGCTTCATCAACGGCGATGACACCGCGCTGTCCCGCTATTTCCAGCGCAATCGCCAGGAGAAGGGCTATCAGGCCCTGTCCGAAGGCCTCATGGCCTTGGCGTCGGGTGAGGGTGACGTTGCCATGGCCAAGGCCGGCAAGGCCGAACGCTATCTCAACAAACCCGCGCTGACGAACCTGATCACCGCACAGGCCGCCGAGATGTCGGGCAACCGCCGCAAGGCCGAGGAAACCTACAAGCGTCTGCTGACCAACGAAAAGACACGCTTTGTGGGCGTGCGCGGCATCCTGCGGCAAAAGCTGGCCGATGGCGAAACCGAGACCGCGCTGAAGCTGGCGAAAACCGCGTTCACGCTGAAGCCCAAGCACGAGGAAGTGCAAGATACGCTGCTGAAACTTCAGGCCCAGACCGGGGACTGGAAAGGCGCGCGCGAAACGCTCAGCGCCAAGCTGAAATCCGGAAACCTGCCGCGTGACGTCCATCGCCGCCGAGATGCGGTTCTGGCCCTGTCCGAGGCGCGCGACATCCTCGACGAAGGCAAGAGCATCGAGGCCCGCGAGGCTGCCATCGCCGCGAACCGTCTGTCGCCCGACCTGGTGCCAGCCGCCGTTCTGACCGCGCGCGGCTATATCGAACAGGGCAACAAGCGCAACGCCACCCGCGTGATCAAGAAGGCATGGGATGCCCAGCCGCACCCCGACCTCGCCGCCGCCTTCGCCGAGATCGAACCCGAAGAGACGCCACAGGCCCGGATCAAGCGTTTCGCGAGGCTGCTCAAGATCCATCCCGATCACCGCGAGACACGCCTGATCGACGCCGAGCTGCACCTCGCCGCCGAGGATTTCCCCGCCGCACGCCGCGCACTGGGCGATCTGGCTGAGGTGGACCCTGACGCGCGCGCGCTGACAATCATGGCCGCAATCGAACGTGGCGAGGGCGCGTCGGACAGCGTGGTCAAGGGCTGGCTTGCACGCGCCCTGTCAGCGCCCCGCGGTCCGCAATGGGTCTGCGAAAACTGCCATCATATCCACGCCGAATGGGCACCGTCCTGCGATAACTGCCACGCCTTCGACACGCTAAGCTGGCGGGCGCCTCCAGCCTCCTCGGTGTCTTCAGCCACCGGCATCGAGATGCTGCCTCTGATCGTCGGGTCCGCTCCGGATAACGCACCGGCCGCTTCCGAGGACGTTACCGACACGACAGAGGCTCGCGATCCCGAGGTCGCAGATGCCGAGATCGTAGAGGATACGCGCCTCGAAGAGACCGAAAAATAGCCCTTTTCGGAGACGAGTTGGAGTGCTATAGCCGCGCTCCACGGGGCCGCTGTAGCTCAGCTGGTAGAGCACGTCATTCGTAATGATGGGGTCGGGGGTTCGAGTCCCTTCAGCGGCACCACTTCTCTGTAATGCCAATTGAGTGCAAGATAAGCACAACCTGTGCCACCAAGGCGTTTCTGGCGCTTTGCCCAAAGCGGAGTCGTGACAAATCCGACCCGTTTTTCCCATGACTCTTGGGCAGCGGCTACATCTTTTCGGATGCATCCCCCTATCCGGGCCTGTTCTCGGCCCTCGGGCTTCTGGTCGCGGACCTCAAGCGGATCTACCGCGAGACGAAGCTGATGCCCGTCGGCGACAGCGTGGCCGACGACGTGCGCTCGGCCTTTGCCCGCATCCGCAAACAAGCCGAGGCCGAGTTCGCAGAGTTCGACGGCACGCCCGAGGACATCGCCTTCGAGTACGAGCTTGAGATGCGTTTCAAAGGACAAGGATACGAACTGCTGTCGGATGTCGATCTGGATCGGCTGGAACGCGAGGGCAAGGAGTATGTCCTGGGTCTGTTCAAATCCACGCACGAGACCCGCTATGGCGCGGTTTCCGCGATGGGTGAGGTCGAGATCGTGACGTTCCGGCTGACGGCCTTGGCCGCCACGGAAAGTGAGGTCATGTCGTCGCTCACACGGCCGATTGACCCGACAACCGATCCGCAGCCCGCGGATACCGGAGAGATCACCTTTGGCGGTGCGCCGGTGTCGTGCAGCTATTACTGGCGCGGAGACCTGGTGCCGGGCACCGAGATCACCGGCGCCGCCGTCATCGAAGAACTGACGGCAACGACACTGGTGCCGCCGGGCTGGACCGCCACGGTCGACCGCACCGGTGCCCGTATCCCGCCCAACGAGGTGATGAGCGACATCTATGCCCAGTTCTCTGCCAACCGGAAGGGCGAGGCGCGCTTCATAGAGATGCTCGAGCGCTTCGGCGAAGAGACGGTTCTGGCCGGTGCCGCCGAATTGCAGGACTATTCCGAGCGTCTGGCCCGTGAAGCGATCAGCGCGATCCCCGACGGCACCTACGAGGCCGAGAATTTCGTGGATGACAACGGCTTTACCCCTGATCCGCTGCGCGTGGCCGTCAAGATCAAGGTCGACGGCGACTCGCTGGAACTGGATTTTGAGGGCAGCGCGCCGCAGACCAAAGGTATCATCACCTCGCCGCTGGCAGCGACTGTTTCGGCCGCGTTCGGCGCGATCGGCATCCTGCTGGGCGGCGGACGCATCCCGGTGAATGACGGGCTTTACCGTCCGATCCGCTCGATCAACGTGCCCTATGGCAGCTTCCTGAGTCCCAGCGAACCGCGTGCCGTGCGGGCCCGTAACAATGCCTGCCATCGCGTCTATAACTCCATCATGCTGGCCATGTCCGACGTGGTGCCGACCCAGGTTCTGGCCTCGGGGCACGACACGACCAACGCAATCGGAATGGGCCACATGTCGCCCGAGGGGTATCGCGTCTACATGGAAGTGGTCGGCGGCGGCTGGGGCGCCTCGGCGGGTGCGGAAGGTGCCGATGTCGTGGACGGATATGTCGGAAATTGCTCGAACGTGCCGGTGGAGTCTCTCGAAACCGATTATCCCTTCATGCGGGTCGAGGAATACGCGCTGCGGCGTGGATCGGCCGGTGCAGGGGAGCGCCGCGGTGGCCTTGGCGCCCGGCGGGTCTATCGCATCCTGGCGGATGGCGTGACGTTCAACTCCTACTCGGACAGGTTCAAGGTCGCGCCGTGGGGTCTGTTTGACGGCAAGAACGGCCAGCATTCCCAGTTCACGGTCGAGCGCGACGGAGAGTTCATCAGCCTGCCTTCAAAGGGAAACACCGAACTGCTCAAGGGCGACCGGCTGATCATCGAGACCGCCGGCGGAGGCGGCTTCGGTGACCCAAGGAAACGCGACCGCGATGTGCTTGAGCGCGAGATTGCCCACGGTCTGCTGACCGCGGAAGACGCAGCCGAGATGTATGGCCTGTCCTGAAAAGGGCAGCCTGAAACCTTAGGGTCTGGGGTCAACGACACGTGCTCGGGCAGACAGGATGACGGACGGGTGCGAAACGGCACGAGACGGCGTCCTATAGCCTTTCGCTATTGACCTGAGGCACCAGCTAAAGACGAAACGCGCGCAACGATCAAGTGTTGCGCGCGTTTCACGGGTAAGCTGCGTGTCAGGTCTATCGAGAAACGCTTTGGCCATTGCCGTTCTCAACAGTGCATTCCATGACGCTCAGAAGCGTGCTGCGGCCCGGTACGACGCGGTCCATTGAAACAGCCGCCAATTTGAAATAATCGGGTCAGGGTATTCTACCCTTCAGCGGCCCCACTTGAAGGCCGCCGCACGTCAATTGTGTTCAACGCCCGGCAAGCAAAATTGAGCTGGGACGGTATGGACCCCTGGTAACCCACAAAAGCCGGAAAAATTTGCAAACGCCAATCCAGGCTGCGATCCGCACGAATTTACAACGGATAGAGGCACCTATATCCGCGACCGGAATCTTCGATCCATTCCGGCTCGGTTGTGGCGCAGGTGTCTCGCGCCCAGGGACACCGTGGGTGAAAGTCACAGCCCGAGGGGCGGTTGATCGGGCTCGGCACCTCGCCCGACAGGGCCACCCGGTCGTGCCGCGCCTCCGGATCTGGCTCGGGATTCGCCTCGAGAAGCGCCTTGGTATAAGGATGCCGCGGATGGGCAAAGACCTGGTCTGTCGGCCCCTGCTCCACGAAACGGCCCAGGTACATGATCGCCATCTTGTCGGTCACGTGCCGCACGAGGTTCAGGTTATGCGTGATGATCACGATGGCCACGCCACTGCGGGCCTGCACATCCGCCAGAAGATTCAGCACCTCGCCCTGCACTGACATATCGAGGCCGGCAGTGGGCTCGTCCGCGATCAGCAGCTTGGGGTCCAGCGCCAGCGCCCGCGCCACACCCACGCGCCGCGCCTGCCCGCCCGACAACTGGTGCGGATAGCGCGTGGCGAATTCCGCCGGCAGGCCCACCAGCCCCAGCAGGCGCTCGGCCTCGTCGCGCCCGGCGGGGCGCCCGTGAATGCGCAACGGTTCCGTCACCAGGGACTTGACCGTCAGCCGGGGTGACAGCGACCCCACGGGGTCTTGCCACATCATCGACATGTCGGTGCGCAGACGGGTCCACTCGCGATTGGACGCGTCAGAGATCTCCGCGCCCTCAAATCGGATCGACCCGGCAGAGGACTTCTTCAGGCCAATCAGCGTTCGGGCGATGGTGGACTTGCCTGACCCACTTTCGCCCACAAGGCCCAGCGTCTCGCCCGCGCCCAGCGTGAAGGACACGCCGCACACCGCCTCGAAATCATATGGCTCGCGGCGCAGCGCGGCCTTCAGACGCCCCTGCCGCGCATATCGGATGCGCAGGTCCTCGACTTCCAGAAGGCTCATGCCCTGTCCTCCGCCGGATCGTTCAGGTGGCACCGCGCGGCCTGCCCCCCGCCGGCATCGTAAAGCGGCGGATGCTCGGTCTCACACCGCTCGAACGCCTTGGGACAGCGGGCGCGAAACGCACACCCCTTGGGCGGGCGGCGCAGGTCCGGCAAGGTGCCGGGGATGGTCGGCAGCCGGCGCGTCGCCTCTCGGATCCGCGCCGGGTCGCACTCGAACAGCGCCTGTGTATACGGATGGCACGGGTCGCGGAAAACCTGCGCCACGTCGCCCCGCTCCACCACCTCGCCCGCATACATCACCGCCACCTCGTCGCACAGCTCGGCCACCGTCCCCAGGTGGTGCGAGACGAACAGCACAGAACAGCCGAATTTCTCTTGCAACTCGCGCAGCAGGGCGACGATCTGCATCTCTAGCGTGGCATCCAGCGCCGTCGTGGGCTCGTCCGCGATCAACAGGTCGGGCCGCGTCAGCAGCGCCATGGCGATGCACACTCGCTGCCGCATCCCGCCCGACAACTGGTGCGGATAGGCATCGAGCTTCGACGCCGCATCCGGCAATTGCACCTGTTCCAGGAATTCGATGGCCCTTGCCCGCTTTTCGGCCCGCCCGCCCTTTTCACGATACTGGATGTCCATCATCTGCCGGCCGATGGTCGTCACTGGGTTGAGCGACGTCATCGGATCCTGAAAGATCATCGAGATCCGCCTGCCCCGCAGCGCGCGCCACTCCCTCGGCCTTAGCTGCGCCAAGTTCTGGCCATCCATGTCGATACGTCCACCCGCGATCCGCGCGTTCTCGGCCAGAAGACCGATCAGCGAATAGGCCAGCGTGGACTTGCCGCACCCGCTTTCGCCGACAAGGCCCAGCACCTTGCCCCGGGGCACGTCCAGCGTGATGTCGCGCAGCGCATGGATAGCCCCGCGCGGCGTGGCGAAATCCACCGACAGCCCGTCGATCCGCACCAGCGGCTCAGCGCGACCTTCCGATTGCCGGTCCGGCTCTGTCGCAACGCTGGATACCATCAGCCGGCCTTTCTCAGCTTGGGATCGAAGATGTCGCGCAGCGCCTCTCCCATGAAGGTGAACCCAAGCGTCACCAGGATGATCGGAATCGACCCGCCAATGACAGGCCAGGGCGAGTTGCGGATGAAATTGTAGCCGTCGTTCAGGATCACGCCCCAGGACGGCGTCGGCGGCCGCACCCCCATGCCAAGGAAACTAAGGCCCGCCTCGGTCGCGATCACCAGCGGCACGTCCATCGACGCCAGGATCAGCAGCGGGCCCAGCACGTTGGGCAACACATGCACAAACAAAAGACGCGGCATTCCCACGCCCATGGCACGTTCGGCCAGGATGAACTCGGCGTTCTTCAGCGCCATCGTCTGCGTCCGCACGATGCGGGCATAGATCGGCACCGAGGTGATCGCCACCACCAGCATCACCGTGAACAGGCTAGGGCCGATGATGGTCACCACGGCCAGACCGAACACGATCGTCGGAAACGAGCGCAGCGCGTCAAAGATCAACAGCAGGATATTGTCCAGCCAGCGCGGCCCAAGCCCCGCGATGAGCCCCAGAAGCAGCCCGATGCTCAGCGCCGCGGCCAGCGAGGCTGCCGCGACCAGCATCGCGATACGCCCACCGGCAATGACCCGGCTGAAGATGTCGCGCCCGATATTGTCGGTGCCCAGCCAGTGTTCGGCCGAGGGCGGCGCCATGCGCGGGCCGGTCATGATCGCGGCGGGGTCATAGGGCACGATCCACGGCGCGAAAATGGCCGAGCCGACGATCAGCGCCACCAGCACGAAACCGATCAGGCCGGTCGGGCTGGCCAACAGAACCCGCCAGGTCCGGCTCAGCACGCCGGGTTCGGAAATGGCCTCTTGCGTGGCTTCGGTCATGTCACATGTCCTCCCGCTGGCGCGGATCCAGCCAGGCGATCACCAGATCCGAGATCAGCGTGGCCAGCACGATGATGCCAGTGGTCACCAGCACCGCGCCCAGCACGATGGGATAGTTGCGTTCGTTCACCGCCTGCACGATCAGCGCGCCGATCCCGGGCCGGGCAAAGATCACCTCGACGAACACCGCCGCCGAGAAAAGATGCGCCACACCCGTGCCGATCAGGGTCACGGCGGGCTGCACCGCGATCTTCAGGATATGCGAGCGGGTGATCCATCGGTCCGGCAGGCCATAGGCGCGCGCCATCCGCACATGGGGCTGGCCCATCACCTCAAGCATCGAGGCCCGCACGATCCGGGACACGTAGCCCACCCATGACACCCCGATGGCAAAGGACGGCAGGATCAGGTGCGTGACCCCGTCCCAGAACCCCTCGCCCGCACCGATCGCCGGCAGCCATTGCAGCCAGACCGCGAAAACCAGCACCGAGTAGAGCGCCATGACGAAGGCCGGAATCGAGATCGTGCCGACCGACAGCACCCCGGTCAGCGTGTCGAGCCACGTGTTGCGCCGCAGCGCCGAATAGCAGCCCAGCGCGATGCCCAGCACCGCCGCCCAGAGGATCGAGATGCTGATCAGGATCAGCGTATAGGGCAGCTGCTCGAACACGATCTGCGACACCTCGCGGCCCGTGAACACGTCCTGCCCCAGGTCACCGCGCAGGATGTTGCCGAAGAACGTCACGATCTGCACCGGCAACGGCTTGTCCAGCCCCATCGCCTCGCGCGTCTGTTCGATCAGCTCCGGCGTGGCACGGGGCCCAAGGATCATCACCGCCGGGTCGCCCGGTACCACGTGCAGCATGAGCGTCAGGATAGAGACCGCGACCATCACGATCACGACCGAAAGGACAAGCCTTTGGGAGGCGTATAACAGCACGGGTCGCGGTCTCCTTTAGCGTCAGACTTCGCCGTCGAAGTCGATGAACAAGGGCCGCCCGTCGGGCCGCAGCGCCGGCTCCAGCCCTTCGCGGTACATCACCGGGGTGCCTTCGTGGGTGATGAACTTGTATGCCCCGGTCGCCTCCATCAGGTCCTGCATCTTGCGATACATCTCGGCGCGTTTCTCGCCATCCGCCTCGCTCAGCGCGTTGGCGTGCAGCTCGTCGAATTCCGCGTTCGAGAACCGCTCCCAGTTCCAGATGCCGACCTGGTCGGTGACGAACCAGCTGGTCGCGTAATAGGGGTCGGGCAGCATCGAGAAGCGGTTCAGCACCAGCTGCATGTCCTTCCAGCGGTCGCCTTCGCTTTCCATGCCCAGCGTCCAAAAAGACCCCGAATCCTGCACGTTGATCTGCGTTTGGATACCGATCTGCGCCAGCTGCGCCTGGATCACCTCGGCCATCGTCTTCCACACCGTAGCATTCAAAGCGTCGATGGTCAGCGGCTCGGCCGGCGGACCGCCCGCGGCCTCCAGGTACTCGCGCGCCTTGTCCAGGTCGCCCGCCACCGGAACCGACGGGGTCTCACGATGGCCCGGCAGGCCCGGGGCGATCATGCCGGTGGCCGGAGCCGCCTCGCCGAAATAGGCCGCGTCGATGATCTGCTCGGCATTGATCGCGTACTGGATCGCCTTGCGCAGGTTCTCGTCGCCCAGCGCGGGGTTGTCCAGGTTCATGCCCAGCCAGACATAGTACAGCGACGGATATTCCTCGATCACCGTGTTGGCGGGCACGTTGCCGCGATACTGCGCCAGCGACGACAGCGTGATCTCGGTATAGTCCAGGTCGCCGGCCTCATAAGCGCGTTCGGCGGTCTTGGTGTCGTCCATCGGCAGGATGCGGATCTCGTCGAACCCGGGCGCCTCGCCCTTCCAGTCGGGGTTGCGCACAAGGTGGACGTACTGGTTCGGCTTCCACTCTTCCAGAATGTAGGGCCCGGAAAAGGCCGGCGGCTCCATCCCGAAATTGCCGCCGTTTTCCGTGGCTTCCATCACCGCCTTCTTCGACACGATATGCCCCGTGCCATAGGGCAGCGTGATGCTCCACAGCGGCTGGAACGGCTCTTTCAGAACGATGGTGCCCTCGTACTTGCCGGTCACCTCGACATGGTCCAGCGGGCCCCAGTCGCTCTTGACCGGGCTGTCATGCTCCAGCACGCGCTCGAACGAGAACTTGACGTCCTCGGCGGTCATCTCGCCATGGCCGCCGGTGAACATCAGCCCCTCTTTCAGCTTGAAGGTGATGTGCGTGTCGTCGACCTGCTCGATCGCCTCGGCGGCCTCCAATTCCCACTCCCATTCGCGGCCGGGCACATAGCGCACCAGCTTGGAATAGATGCAGTTCATGACGTCGACGTTATAGCCGTTCTGGTAAAAGCCGGGATCGAGCGCGTCGATATCGGCATAGGAACTCACGCGCAGCACCTTGCCCGACTGTGCCCAGATGCGCGAGCCCAGGGGCATGGTGGTGGCGGCGAGGCCCGTCGCGGCGGCCCCGCGCAGGAACGCGCGACGCCCGATGCCGGGTTTGTTGGCGGTCATGTGATCGGTCATTCTTGTTACTCCCAGTTGTTTGGCCGTTTCGGCCTTTCGTGTTCGGCGCCGGACGATCCCGGCACGAAAAGTGATGGTCCGCGCCACGCCGGGCGCGGAACGCGGGTCAGGCCAGGTCGCGCGGAATCTCGCAGGACCAGGTCTGTTCATGGGCAACCGCATCGCCTTCCCTGGCGACCAGCTTGGCGTTGATGACGAAATGCGTGGCGGTGGCGGTCATCTCGGTTTCCGTGCGGCTCGACATGCGCCAGTCGCCGCGCGACATCTCCAGGTCCCACACCACGTGACCCTTGAACGAGCGCCAGTCGGTGCCGGTGAACGAGTAGGTCTCGACGCAGGTCGCCCCGCGGGTCAGGTCGTTGTCCTTGATCCGCAGCCGCCCGTCGGAATCGACGATCCGCACCTGCGTCTCGCCCGTGCCCAGGTCCTCGCGCACGATCCATTCCGCGTGCTCCGGCTCCAGCACCTCCTTTTCCATCGGCGGCGCGCCCTTGGGCGTGCCGAGGTCGCGCGGCTGGGTCACCGCATCCATATCCCGCACCGGCAGCACAAGGCGGCTGGCGCCGGTATCGAGCTGCAGCGTCACCGGCTCCGGCGCGGGCCAGGCCACGGGGAAATAGCTGGTCGAAACCGACAGGCGCAGCCGGTGCCCGGCGCGGAACGTCTGCGCGACATGCTTGAACGGCACCGTCGCGGTGTAGGTCTCACCCGGCACCAGCGCCTCGGGCGTCTCGTGGCTGTCGCGATGGGTCAGGTTCAGCAACCCGTAACTGACGCGCGTCGCCGCACCATCGGGGGCCACGTCCAAAAGGCGCGCGGCCACCTGCGCCACCGGCTGATCGACCGAAAAGGTCAGTTCAAGCTGCGCGTCGCCGGCAATCTCCAGCGGCGTCTCCAAAGGCTTGGTCTCGAACACCAGGCTCCCGGCGTCGTCCCGTCGCTGGTCCACCGGCTGATCGCCCGGATTGGCATAGGAACACCACTTGCCCCCGGCAATCCCGGTGCCGAGCGGCGAGCGGATATTCAGCGTCCCCTTGGGCGCGTCGTCCTGCCCCAGCGTCCCGTCGCGGCCTAGCGCGAACGGCGTCCGCGTGACGTTGGGCGAAGGCCACGACGGCTCCTCGACCCAGCGGCCCTCGCGCTCCGCGTAATAGCTGGCAGGCTCTGCGTGGTCCTGCATGAAAAGCCGCAACTGCGGCTCGTCCATGATGCCGGTCTCGACACCCTTCAGCCACTGGTCCCACCAGCGCAGCTCCTCTCCCAACCAGTCGATGGCCGGCCCCGGAACGCCGATATGCGGATATTTATGCGACCACGGACCGACCAGGCCCTTCTTGGGGCATTGCAGGTGTTCCATCAGCCGGAACACCGTCCGGCAATACCCGTCGGCCCAGCCCGACACGGCATAGACCGGCACCTGGATGCGGCTGATATCCTCGCACACCGATCCATGCTTCCAGAAATCGTCGCGGCGCTGGTGCTCGGCCCAGGTCTTCAGCCACAGGCCAGAGCCGGTCAGCCGCTGCATCCACATCTCACGCCACTTGTCGCCCACCAGGTCGGGGTCGGGCGGAAGCGTGTTGATGGCGAACATGTGCGACGCCCAGGATATCTGGTCGACCACCATCGTGCCGCCCATGTAATGCACGTCATCGGCATAGCGGTCATCGGTCGACGCGATAGACACCACCGCCTTCAGCGCGGGCGGTTGCAGCGCGGCCACTTGCAAGCCGTTGAACCCACCCCAAGAAATGCCCACCATCCCGACCGCACCGTCGCACCAGTCCTGCGCGGCGATCCACGCGATCACGTCGCAGCCGTCCTGCAATTCCTGCGCGGTATATTCGTCTTCCATCAGCCCTTCGGATTCGCCCGTGCCACGCAGGTCGGCGCGCACATAGGCATAACCACGCGCCGCGATATAAGGCGCGCGCACAGAGTCGCGCGGCAGGGTGACGTCGCCCTTGCGGTACGGCAGAAATTCGAAAATGGCGGGAACCGGCGTGCCATCGGCCGGGCGCCAGATACGCGCCGCCAGGATACAGCCATCGGGCAACGGGATTTCCACATGGCGTTCCTCGATGATATCGAGCGTCGTGCCAGCGTAATTCATCCGGGGGATCCTTGCGTGGTTTCGACGCGTATCGTGCCATGCGCAAGGAGTCGTCACAATTTCGCTTCATGACGCATGTTGACATAAAAAGTGCGTCAGGTAGCGTCAGTTCATGACCTCCGACCCCCTGTCCACCAACCTCACCTTTGCCTGCACCTTTCTGCCCTCCATCGCGCATATCTGCCGCCGGATCGGCATCAACCGACAGCAGTTCAACAAGTACCTTTCGGGCCGCGTGCGCCCCTCGCGGCACAACATGCGAAAGATCTGCGAATTCTTCGGTGTGACCGAAGGCGAGCTGCTGATGGAACCTGCGCGTTTTGCCGACCTGATCGCCCTGCGCCGCCTGCCGGGCGGCGAGGTCGAGGCCACGCCCGTCGGCCCCACGCTGCGCCGCCTCAACCAGTTCTCTGGGCCGTTGGAGCGCTATTGCGGCAGCTATTTCAGGTACTTCCATTCATTCAGCAATCCTGGCTGCATCATGCGCTCCTATGCCAGGATCACCCGCCGGGACGGCTATTACCTGTGGAAGAACATCGAGCGCGAGGCGGCGTTGCACGGCGGTGCCCAGGAGGTGTTCAAGTACGAAGGCCTGGTATTCTTCCTCGGCGATCGCATCAACGTCGTGGAAAACGAGTCGACCCTGTCCTCCTCGATCACCCAGATGATCCTCTACCCCTCCTACAGCGCCGGCATCGACTATCTGCTCGGCGTACAAACCGGCGGCCCGCTGCGGCTGGGGCGCAAGCCCGCCGCGTCCCGCGTGGTGCTCGACTATCTCGGGCAGAATGTCGACCCGCGCCGGGCCATGGCGCAATGCGGCCTTCTTCAGCCGGATCAGATCGCCCCCCGGATCGCAAAGCTCGTGCGCAACGAAATGCCCCCCGGCGCCTGGACCTTCGAGGTCGAGCAACTTTGACCGGCCCGGTAACCGCCTGCCCCGCTTTTCGTTGAGCGTCCGCATCTTTTCGCTTAAGCAGGCTCACAATGCGCAGCAGCGCCCTATATACACTCCAAGCAAACGGGGCGGACCATGGCCAACCACCTTTACGACTCCGATCTTCCTGACGGCCTCGACCTCGGCCCTAGCGTCGCGATCGACTGTGAAACCATGGGGCTGAACCCGCATCGCGACAGGCTGTGCGTGGTGCAGCTTTCGGGCGGCGACGGCGACGCGCATATCATCCAGATCATGCAGGGCCAGACCAGCGCGCCCAATCTCGAACGCCTTCTGACCGATGAAAACGTGCTGAAACTCTTCCACTTCGGCCGCTTCGACATCGCCGCGATGTTCAACGCCTTCGGCGCCCTGGCCGCACCCGTCTACTGCACCAAGATCGCCAGCAAGCTGATCCGCACCTATACCGACCGGCACGGGCTGAAATACCTGCTTCAGGAACTGCTTGGCATCGACATTTCGAAACAACAGCAATCCTCGGATTGGGGCGCGCCCAACCTGACCGAGGCGCAACTGGAATATGCCGCGTCCGACGTTCTCTATCTGCATCAGCTGCGCACCGAACTGGACGCCCGCCTGGCCCGCGAAGGCCGCACCGAGCTTGCGCAAAGCTGCTTCGATTTCCTGCCGGCCCGCGCCAGGCTGGACCTTGCCGGCTGGCCCGAAACGGATATCTTCGCGCATTGATCATGGCAACGACGGACAATTTTTATTCTCGGCTCGTGGCGTGGATGAAGATCATCCTGCCGTTGACCGCGCTTGGCCTGTTGTCGACACTGTTCCTGATCTCGCGCCATATCGACCCGACCAAATCCATTCCCATTGCCGAGATCGACCTTGAACAGCGCGCCCAGGATCAAGGCGCGACCAACGCGGCCTTCGCCGGTGTCACCGGCGGTGGCGACGAGGTCATGATCACGGCCGAAACCGCGCGTCCGTCCCCGGAAAATCCGCGCCTGATCAACGCAGAGGATATCACCGCCACGATGCAGCTCGTCTCGGGCACGGTCGTGACCGTCACCTCCGATCGCGGCAACATGGACCAGTCCGATCTCGACGCCTCGCTGATCGGCAACGTGAAAATCGACACCACAACGGGCTACAAGGTGACGACCGAACGCCTGGATGCCAGGCTGGACGTGCTGCACGCCGAAACCCCCGGCCCGGTTTCGGGTGTCGGTCCCCCCGGCGATCTCACGGCCGGCCGCATGGTTCTGACCGGGGACGAGGAAACCGGGCAAGCACATTTGGTTTTCACGGACGGCGTGAAGCTGGTATACACCCCGCAGCCTTCCGAGGACATCGACCAGTGACTCATTCGTTTCGCACATTCATAGCGCTCATCCTTTTTTCTCTTCCGCTGCCCGTGCTGGCCCAGGGCGCGCAGATCGCCTTTGGCAACACTGCACAGGACAGCACGCTTCCCGTCGAGGTCACGGCCGACAATCTCGACGTGAACCAGCAGGACGGCACGGCGGTCTTCACCGGCAACGTGCTGATCGGCCAGGGCGAAATGCGCCTGTCGGCCCCGCGCGTTCTGGTTGTCTACAAGTCAGATCAAAGCGGGATCGAACAGCTTCAGGCCACGGGCGGCGTCACGCTTGTCAGCGGCGAGGATGCCGCCGAGGCGTCGCAGGCCGATTACAACGTCGACACCGGCCTGATCGAAATGGAAGGCGACGTGCTGCTGGTCCAGGGGCCCAACGCGCTGACCGGCGACAAGATGTTCGTCGACACCCGCGCCGGCACCGCCCGCGTCACCGGCCGCGTCAAGACGATCCTTCAGCCCGAGGGCGGCGCCCAGTAAATGGCACGCCCCGATCTGCATATCGCCCACGAAAGCACAGGTCTCGCCGTCGAGAACCTGCGCAAAAGCTACAAGAAACGCGTCGTCATCCGCGACGTCAGCCTGTCATTGCGCCAGGGCGAGGTCGTGGCGCTGCTTGGCCCCAACGGCTCGGGAAAGACAACGACCTTTTATGCCATCGCCGGCCTGATCTATCCCGAAGGCGGCCATGTGCGCATCGACGGTCGCGACGTCACCGGCCTGCCGATGTATCGCCGGGCCAAGCTTGGCGTGGGCTACCTGCCGCAGGAAATGTCGATCTTTCGCGGCATGTCGGTCGAGGACAACATCATGGCGATCCTCGATATCTCCACCGATAGCCGCCACAAGCGCCGCAAACGACTCGAAGAGCTGTTGTCCGAATTTTCCATCGAACACCTGCGCCGCGCCCCCGCGCTGGCGCTGTCTGGCGGGGAACGCCGCCGGGTGGAGATCGCCCGCTGCCTTGCCGCCCAGCCCAAGTATCTTTTGCTGGACGAACCCTTTGCCGGGGTCGATCCCATTTCGGTCGGAGACATCCGCCACCTTGTCGCCGACCTCAAGAAACGCGGCATCGGCGTGCTGATCACCGATCACAACGTCCGCGAGACGCTCGAGATCGTGGATCGCGCCTATATCCTGCACGACGGGCAGGTCCTGATGTCCGGCACTCCCGATGAGGTTGTGTCAAACGAGAACGTGCGCCGCGTCTATCTCGGCGAAAACTTTCGTATATCCTGAGCGAGGTTGCGCCGTCCGTTAACGCAATCTCCATTGACAAGATGCCTAGATCGCGGATCAAATGAGGGTATGACGCTTTCGGTTTTTGCACTGTTCGAGCCGTGCGACCCATCCTCTGGGCCGGGACCGAGCACACAGAAAACGTCATTATATCCCTCACAGAATTGACCTGAATCAGGGCAAATCATCGCCCCCAGGTTACTTCTGTCCGCATGTTGGAGGTTCTGAATGCGCTATCAAATCAGTGGAAAACAAATCGATGTCGGCCAGGCTTTGCAGACTCACGTCGAGAACGAATTGAACTCCATTGTGGAAAAATATGCCGAACGGCCCACGGACGCGCACGTGATCTTTTCCAAGAGCGCGAGCGAGTTTGTCTGCGAGGCGACGGTCCACCTCTCCACCGGTCTGACCGCACAGGCCAAGGCCCACGCGCATGAAATCTATGCTGCTTTCGACGATTGCAGCGAAAAATTGGAAAAGCAGTTGCGCCGCTACAAGCGCCGCCTGAAGGACCATCATCGCGACCGGGCGGAACCTATTGAACTTTCTCAGGCATCCGCCTATATCCTCGCCTCCGAAAGCGATGGGGAAGAATCGGAACCAGAAAGCCTCCAGCCGGTTATCGTTGCAGAGATGGAACATCGGATTCCCTCTCTGTCGGTCGGAGAAGCCGTCATGCAGATGGAGCTTGCCGGCGCACCGGTGCTCGTGTTCCGAAATGAAGGAAAGAATGGGCTGAACGTCGTGTATCGCCGTGATGACGGCAATATAGGATGGATCGACCCGTAAATGATCGAGCAAGCAAGGCGGCGCCGGCCGTCGATGGAGCATAGCTGAATGCAGTTCTCTCAGATTTTGCGGCCTGACGCGGTGCGGGTCTACTCGTCCGTGTCCAGCAAGAAACGCCTGTTGCATGAGCTGGGCAGCATCGCCGAGTCGGTCTATGGCCTCAATCACCAGGCCGTCGTCGATGCCCTGATCGAACGTGAAAACCTTGGTCCGACGGGTGTCGGGCACGGGGTCGCCCTGCCCCATGCCCGTCTGTCCGGCATCGACTCGGTGGTCGGTGCTCTTGTCCTTCTGGAAACGCCGATCGACTTCAACTCGGTTGACCGTCAGCCCGTGGATATGGCCTTCGCCCTGTTCGCGCCCGAAGATGCAGGTGTGGAACACCTCAAGGCGCTGGCCCTTGTGTCGCGCACGCTCCGCGATCCGGCAATCTGCGCCAAGCTGCGTGCGAACGACGATCCGGCGACCCTGCACACCATCATCACAGAGGCACAGTCGGTTCAGGCCGCGTAGGACGTAAAGCCGAACATCATGTAGTCCCGCTGGTAGATGTCGCTGACCAGCGTCTCGATCTCGTCGTCATAGATCTCGTTGATCGAGAATGGCTGATCCGACGCCGGTGTCGCGGGGACCTCCGCCGCGTCATATCCCACCGACGCCGCAAGGCGCGGCAATGCCTCGACCAGGTCATCCTCGCGCAGCACCATGTCCGGCAGGCTGAACTGCGCCATACCCTGCATCACCGACGCCTGCGTCGCCCAATGTGCGTCTACCCGGATATTTGTCTGGCCCGCCAGGTTCGCTTTCAGGAATTCCAGGAAGGCGCCAAAGGCCAACTTGTGCACCTCAACCCCATAATCCTCGTCCGGCATCTTTCCCGGCAGCGGCAGCTTGTGAAAATTCCGAAGCGTCTTGCGGATATCCGCGAAACATCCCGGCCCAGTCTGAAGGATCTTGTCGCAGAACGCGGCATGGGCCCGCGCCACAGGGTGCCGCAACACGGTGAAACTGCGGTGCCCCGGCTTGCGCCGCTTCCACTGCCGCAATTCCTTCTGGTTCAGCTTCGTCGGCAAATCCTCGACCGCCACGCCATCAAGGCCTGCCAGCCAGGCGCACACCTCCGCCTCGGGTCCGGACCGGATTGGCATGTAAAGCAACCCCGCATGTGCCCCTGTCACGAAACCCGGAACCGCCGGCCCCCGGCGCGGCTCGAAATTCGGGGTCCGGGTCAGGTTGAACGGGTCCAGCCCGGCAAACGCCTGCTCCATGTCCTTGAAGTTCGATACCTTGTCTTCCAGCGCACTGGGGTTCTGCTTTTTCAGCGACCCGTCCAGTGCCTCCAGCCGCTCGTCACTGCCAAGAAACTTCGCCAGCCCATTCAGCACGTCAAGATCCTGAAGGTCTTCGTAGGCGATGTAGAACGCCGTCTGACCCGCGGACTGAAGCCGGTTCAGCAACTGCACCTGGAACTCTTGCAGTTTGGTCACATGTGTATCGAACTCGGCCTTGTCGAACCGCACCTGGCTGTCCTTGCGCCGCTTGACGTTGGTCAGCTTCCACTGCCCCGTCGCCTGCGCGATTTTCCAGCTAACATAACTATCCAGTGGATTGCGCGTCAGGATTATCTTGGCGCAGCGCGGATCGTCCAACATCACGTCCAGGATCCTCGGATCGTGGTCGTGGAAATACCGAAACCCGCCCAGCTTGTCCGGAACGTCCCGCACCGCCTTGATCAACTGCATCGGATCGGCATCCCGCGTGTGCTGCGCGACGCCCGCGATCTCGTCGCGGTTGGGGTAGCCGATGAAATGCGGATTGAACGCCTCGCCGAAGCACTCGAAGCTCTCAAAAGCGTTCAGGTTCGCTTCAAGAAAGTTCGAGCCGGTGCGCATCTCGGCGAACACCACGAAATAGTCGAAATTGAATGCCATTCATCGCACCAGGTAGGGTTTGCGTGTCTGCCCCTGCGGCTCGTGCAGGCGATGCTCCACCGGGAAATCCCCCATCAGGTAGGGATGCATCCCCTGGTTCTTGAGGTTCTGCAGGAACTGCCCAAACCCGGTCAGGTCGGCCATCTTGGGCACTTCGGCCAAACCGTGCACGCTTTGCTTGCCGATCTCGTCGATGATCGTCTGCAACGGCTCCATCGGCGCCTCGATGAACTCCGCCATGGTCCAGATGCGCACCCGCGCCTTGCCCCATTGCGAGCGCAGCACGTCCAAGTGCTTGCTCTCGACTTGTTGCAACAGCGCCGCCTCCTGCCGGATGTCGGCGAAGTTCATGTTCGACTTGAACAGCGGCACCGCCCACGCGCCCGAAATGACCGAGATCTGCGCGTTCTGGTCCTTGGCCAGGGACCACTCGATCTTCTTGATGTGGTCGCGCGGTCCCAGCTGGAAACACTGCCGCTCGCCGCGCGTGTTCCAGATCAGGCTCGCCAGAAACGCCTGCGGGTTGTAATCGCGCAGCTTGGCGCTGTCGCTCAGCGCGCCGTTCATAACCGTCTGCCCGTCGGAAAACTCGGCCCGCTCCGGCGCAAACAAATGCCCATGCACCCGCGTGCCCGTGACCTTGGCCAGCCAAGGTTCGAAATTCTCGAACAGGTCGCTGAACCCCTCGAACACAGAGTACTGCGCACAGGTCAGCCCGTTCTCGCGCCCCTCCACCGGAAACCGGCTTTGCATCAGCAGGCCGGGCCGCCCGCGCGTGCGCCGCTCCACCGCCTTGGCAAAGATCCGGTCGATCTTGCCGGGGTTGGGCTCGGTCCGCTTCATCGCGCCTGCCGCGTCGGTCAGGAACGCATTGTAGAGCCGATTGGCAAAGGGCCAGATCTTACGCGCCACGAAACAGTCCGACCGCCGCAAGAGTTGTAGGTGATCGTCATAGAAAATATGCGGCTTGCCCTGGTAGTCGAACTTCGACAGGGTCAACGAACGGCTTTCGATCTGCCTGGAATAGAGCCTTGCAAGGGTCTGGAAATAGCTTTCGTCCGGGATCCACACGCGTTTGAAATAGCTGTCATAGGTTGCCCGCTCGGGGTCTGTCAGGATTGCCGACAAGGTTTGCCGCGTCAGGCACCACCATTGGCTGCCCATATGCGGGACGATCCCGTTGGGGATGCGCCGCTTGTAGCCAATCTTGCGTTGTAGGGCGACATAGCGGTCAAACAGCTTGCGATTGCGCCGCCAAGAAAAGGGAAAGCGCAGAGTGAACCGCTCGTGATCGAGCCCACCGATGGTCCACGGCACATCCGCCGTCGTCGCGCTTTCAATGAAATCGGTCTGCGGCCGCTCTGCCAGATAGTCGATCAGCTCCTGCACAGGGCGCAGCGGCAGGCAAGAGCCGGAGGCAAGATAGACATGCCGCACATCCGGAAAGCTGTTCAACATGATTTCCGACGCTTCCTGCGTCGCCGCAACCAGCCCCCAGGTGCCCCATTCGCAGCGATGGCGCCGGGCGAACTTGACCCTGTCCAGATCCGACAGCGCGTCGATGAACTTGCGGTAGGTTGCGTTGGGCACGTTCCGGTCGGCGTGAATGACCAACGGACAGCCAGACGCGGCCCAATGCCGTGCCACCTGCTCGGCCCGGTCAAAGGCCGTGTGGACCAGCATTATGATGCCGACGCTCACCCTCTGCCCATCCTCATGCCCAGTTTCCCTTGGACATCAGCCCAAGAATTTCTAACTGCCGCCAGTTTATATATTTTTCCGACCATTTGCACCAAAGGTCGGGACTGTCCTGAAATTTCTCGGCATATGATTTGTATTCGACACTCCCGGCATAGTGTTGACCGCGTCGCAGCTCTTCCTCAGCCTTGGCGGTGAAGGTGTTCAGAAACTTCGCGTGCAGCAGGATGCCGCTGGCCTTTTCCCCGCCCCACTCGTCATAGGTCAGGTTCAAGCCCCGCGGCAAAAGCGTGTGGGTCGAACTGATATAGGTATATCGCTTGTCCCACCGCACCAGCGGCGTCTTGTTCAGCGCCGGCGCCTTCTTGGGCCGGTCGGCAAAGAACACACGGCTGCGCGGCCCGCCTTGTATCCACAGGTTGCCGTATTGCCGGTTCTTCTCGATCACGTAATTGCCGGGGTCGAACCATCCCGCAATCTCCAGCGGGTCCTGCCCGGGCAGGTATCGCACGTCATCGATCCGCCCCTTGGGATACATGTCCAGCAGCATCGCGCCGAATGATTTGACCTGGCTGGTGTCCAGCCAGTCGGTCAGTGCCCGGATTGGCCGCGTGTCACAGAACGGGTAAATGAACAGCTCATCGGGATCGACCACCAGCGTCCAGTGACCGTGGCCATATTTGCGCTGCAACCAGTTCAGCCAGTCGACACCGAACTTCGACCCCTTGTAGCTGGCCTTGGTGGTCCAGACCGACACGTCCTCCTGGTCGGCCATGAACTCGCGCCCGCCATCGGTGCTGTCATTGTCGACGATCAGGAAATGCGACACGCCAAGGTTACGGTAATACTGCAAAAAGAACGGCAGGCGCACGAACTCGTCGCGCATGGTGCTGAAAAGCAGAATGTCACCGGGGCGGATCTTGCGCGTGCGGTCCACCACGGGCTTGAGCGCGAAATGCTTGCGAAACGCGCGCACCCTGTGCCGCTTCCGGCGCAGCCGCATGGCATATGACTGCAACAAACTCACTACTCACATCCTCTGGGCCGCCGGACTGACCGGCCGCCATAATACACGCCCCGTGTTAAAACATTCTTTTCCAAAATGACACACCGCCGAAATGGCCGGTTCCGTTCCCCTCCAATCCGTATAAGAGATTGTTTCCAAAACGCAAACAAATCCGCTCCTCAGATCCAGTTGCCTTTGGACATCAGGCCCATCGCCTCCAGCTGCCGCCATCCGATCAGCCGGGTCGAGGTTTCGCACCAAAGATCCGGGTTTTCGGTCAGCGCGTCGTAATAGCTATCGTATAGATCGCTGTTGGCAAAATGCTCCTGCCGCTGCTTCTCCTCGGCGGACCGGTCCACCACCGTGTTCAGGAACTTCGTGTGCAGCAACACGCCCGACAACCGCTCACCCCCCGCCTCGTCGTAGACCCGGTTCAGCCGACGGGGCAACAGCGAATGCGCGCTGCTGACATAGGCATATCGACGGTTCCACTTCACCAGGGGCATCTTGCCCATCGTCGGCGCCCGTTCGGGCCGGTCGGCAAAGAACTTGCGCGCCCGCACGCCGCCTTGGATCCACAGGTTGTGCAGCTCCGGCTTCTTCTGGATCATGTAATTGCCCCCATCGAACCAGCACAGCCGCTCGAACGGATCATCACCCGCCTCGTAAGGATGCACCGCCAGCGGGCCCTTGGGATACATGTCCAGCATCAGCACCCCGAATGAATCGCGCCCCGATTGCTCCAGCCTGTCGACCAGCGCGGGCAGGGGGCGCGTTTCGTGATGCGGATAGATCAGGATCTCGTCGGCATCCAGCGTCAGGCACCAATGCCCATGCCCGTGCTTGATCTGCAACCATGTCAGCCAGTCGACGCCGAACCGCGACAGCTTGTAACTGGCCTGCGTCCGCCACAGCGACACGTCCTCTTGCGCCTCAAGGTAATCGCGCGTGCCGTCGTCGCTGTCATTGTCCACGATCAGAAAATGCCGCACGCCCAGCGCCCGGTGATGCGCCAGAAAGAACGGCAGGCGCACCGCCTCGTTCCGCACGGTGGAAAAGCACAGGATGTCCCCCGGCGCGATCCGGCCGGTGCGGTCCACCACCGGGCGCAGCTGCCGCCGCTTGCGCAGCGCGCGGTACAGCAGGCGCCGGCGCTTCCACCGAAGCCTGTACGCCTCCCATGCCTGCGAAAGCACGTTCATCCGTCCTGCCTGACCCTTCTTGCGACCGCAGGGTCGGCGTTATTTGTCGTAATGTCCAGTTTGATGCCACCGCCAGGCATCGCGGATCATCTCGTCCAGGGTCGACCGGCCCGGGCTCCAGCCCAGCTCCGATACCGCCCGCGCCGAGCCGGACACCAGCTTGGTGCAGTCCCCGGGCCGGCGCAGCCCTTCGACAACTGGCACGTCCTTGTTGGTGATACGGCGCGCGTGGTCGATCACCTCGCGCACGGAAAATCCGCTGCCGGTGCCAAGGTTGAACACCCGGCTGTCCTTGCCGCTCTCCAGCCATTTCAGGCCCAGAACATGCGCATCCACCAGATCGCAGACATGCACGTAATCTCGAATGCACGTGCCGTCGGGCGTGTCGTAATCCGTGCCGAATATCGTCAGCGCATCGCGCTTGCCGTCGATCGCATCCAGGATCAGCGGCACAAGGTGGGTTTCGGGCTGGTGGAACTCGCCCACCTTTGCCTCGGGATCGGCGCCCGCCACGTTGAAATACCGAAAGATCACGTGCCGCAGACCGTGCGCCGCCTCGAAACCGGACAGCATGTCCTCGATCGCCCGCTTCGACGCGCCATAGGCGTTGATCGGCGCTTGCGGGCTGTCCTCATTCAGCACCACGTTGTCCTGATCGCCATAGGTGGCACAGGTCGAGGAAAACACGAACTGTTCGCAGCCCGCCGCCACCGCCGCCTCCATCAGAACCAGCGAGCCGGTGACGTTGTTGTCCCAGTAAAGCCCCGGCTCGCGCATACTCTCGCCCACTTGGCTCAGCGCGCCGAAGTGCAAGACCGCGATGGGCTGATAGGCCGCAAACACCGCGTCCAGCCGCGCCCGATCGCGCAGGTCGCCCTGCTCGAATGGACCGAACTTCACGGCATCCGCCCATCCGGTGCTCAGGTTGTCATAGGTAACGGGTGTATAGCCGGCATCTGTCAGCGCCTTGCAGGCATGTGAGCCGATATAGCCCGCGCCGCCGGTGACAAGTACATTCGGCAATTGGCGCCGCGCTCCTTCGCTACTGCGCGGCCTTGGCGGGCTGCACCACATCGGTGATATAGCTGAGCAGATCGTCGCGCAGCTCGGGCCGGTTCAGCGCAAAGGCCACCGTCGCCTGCAAGAAACCCGACTTCGAGCCACAGTCGAACCGTTCACCCTCGAACCGATAACCAAGAACCTCTTCGCCTTCTTCCCGGGCCGCGTCAATGGCATCGGTCAGCTGAATCTCTCCACCGGCGCCGGTCTGTTTCTTGTTCAGTTTCTGCAAAACCGTCGGCGTCAGGATATAGCGCCCGATCACGGCCAGGTTCGATGGCTGCTCGCCGGGGGCGGGTTTCTCCACCATGCCCTTGGTCGAAACGATCCGGCCCATGTCTTCCTTCACGTCCAGCACGCCATAGGCCGAGGCCTTGTCCGCAGGCACCTCCATGGCGGCGACCATGTTGTTCTCGCCATCGGTTTCCTTGAACGCTTCGGCCATCTGCGCCAGGCACGACTTTTCCGCCGCGATCACGTCGTCGGGCAGGATCACCGCGAAGGGCTCGTTGCCGATCAGCCGCCGCGCGCACCACACCGCGTGGCCCAGGCCCAGCGCCTTGTTCTGGCGGGTATAGGCGATCTCGCCGCTGTCCATGTTGGTGGACTTCAGGATCTCCAGCAGCTCGTCCTTGCCCTTCTTGCGCAGCTCCTGCTCGAGCTGGGGCGCGTTGTCGAAGTAATCCTCCAGCGCGCCCTTGCCACGCGAGGTGACAAAGATGAATTCCTTGATCCCGGCTTCACGCGCCTCGTCGATGGCGTATTGCACCAGCGGGCGGTCGACCAGCGTCATGATCTCTTTCGGAACCGATTTGGTCGCCGGCAGAAACCGCGTGCCAAGCCCGGCCACGGGGAAAATCGCTTTTGTAAGTTTTTTGCGCATCTAAAGCTCCTCAGCCGCTTGCGGCAACTCGTACAAAGAAGACCCATGTCACACGCCGGAATACAACCGGCTCAATGTGGCGAACCTGTGAAATCAGGTCCGGTTTCTTCGCCATGCCTACGACATGTGCATATCCCGCATCATGCCTTCTATCCTTTCAATATCTTCCGGGTTGTTTAGTTCCCAGAACTGCCGACCACGCGCCTCGACCTCGACACACAGGATCGAACGCCGATTTTCGAGGAAACGCAGCTGCTCAAGCCCTTCCAGCGTCTCCAGCGGACCCGTCGACCAGGTGCCGTAAGCACTTAGCGCCTCGGGTCTGTAGGCATAGACCCCCACATGGTGAAACACCGGCGTCTCTTCCGCGTCGCCATACACCCGCGAAGTGTAGGGCACCACCTCTTTCGAGAAATAGAGGGCATGGCGCGATTGGCCGAAAACCGCCGTCGTACCACCGACCCGGCCATTGGCGCGGTCTTGCAGGAAACCGTTCAATGCCCGCCCGTCGCAGCGCAGTACCGGCGTGGCCACGTCGGTCTCGGGGTCCCGGCGCATCCCGGCGATCAGGTCCTCGACGAACCAATGCGGCGTCAGCGGCGCGTCGCCCTGCAAGTTCACCACGATCTCGTAATCGCCGCCCAGCTTTCCCAGCGCCTCGGCACAGCGTTCGGTCCCGTTGGCGCAGTCGGGCGACGTCATCACCACCTCGGCGCCGAACGCACCGGCCGCCTCTTCGATTCGCGCGTCATCCGTGGCCACGACCACACGGTCGACGCCCGAAACGCTCGTGGCCGCCAGCCAGCTGCGCTCGATCAGGCTCTTTTCCGTGCCGTCCGCGCCGCGCAGCACGGCCAAGGGCTTGCCCGGATAGCGGCTCGAGGCATAGCGCGCCGGGATGACCACCAGTACACTCATCAGGCGGGCTTCAACTCGACCTTGGGGGCATGGGCAATAAAGAACGGGTTGGCATACGCGTCCTTGCCGTATTTCAACGGCGTCTGGTCATCGAACCGCACCACGTGACCCCCGGCGCCCAGCAGAACCGCATGTCCGGCGGCGGTATCCCATTCCATCGTCCGGCCAAGGCGCGGATAGATATCCGCCTCTCCCGTCGCGATCAGGCAGAACTTCAGCGAAGATCCCGCGCTTTTCATGTCCTTGACGGCATACTTGCCGATGTAATCATCCGTCGCCTGGTCGCGGTGCGATTTGCTGGCCACCACCATCAGCGCGCCGTTGTCCGGGTCGGACACGCCGATCTCGGTCAGCGCCCCCGACCTGTGCCGCGCAAAAGGTCCGGTTTCCTCGACCGATGCGCCATCGGGACGGGTAAAGAACATCCGGCCCTTGGCTGGCGCATAGACCACGCCGCGCGTCGGCACGCCGGCCTCGACATAGGCGATGTTCACCGTGAAATCGCCGCGCCGATTGATGAATTCCTTGGTCCCGTCCAGAGGATCGACGATCAGGAACGTGTCGGCCTGCTCACCGTGGGTTTCGGCCTGTTCCTCGGTGATCAGCGCGACGTCCGGAAATGCGGCGCGCAGCCCCTCCGATATGATCCTGTCCGCCGCCTCGTCCGCCGCGGTCACCGGGCTGTCATCCGATTTCACCTTCACGTCGAAATCGTCCGCGTCGTAGATCTCCATGATCCGATCGCCGGCTTCCAGCGCCAGGCGCCGCATGACCGTGACAAGTTTGTCGTAATCCAATGCCTGCTCCATATCTTTTATCCAACGCACAAAGGCGTTTGTTGCGGGACCGCTGCGCGCCCCTTATGGTACGTCACTAACGGGACGGCAAGAATTCCGTGCGAGAATTTCCCAACAAGGCGGTTGATCCAGACAGGTCATGTTCCAGAACACGCGCAAGAAATCGGTTCTCTCGTCCATCGTGACGATTTGCGAGCTGATCTATCACACCACGGTCCGCGACGTGCGCAGCACGCATGGCAACGCGTTCATGGCGCTGTTCGTCAGCATCAGCACCGCGATCATCTTCGTTCTTGCCTTCTACCTGATGTTCACGGTTCTCGGCCTGCGCGGGGCCAAGCTGCGCGGCGACTTCCTGCTCTACATGATGTCCGGGGTGTTTCTCTACCTGACGCATATCAAGGCGCTGGGTGCGGTCGCGGGGGCTGCGGGTCCGTCCTCGCCGATGATGCAGCACGCCCCGATGAACACGATCATTTCCATCACGTCCGCCGCGCTGGGCGCGCTTTATATCCAGGTCCTGTCGGCGCTGGTGATCCTGTTCATCTATCACACCGCCTTTCAACGCATCGAAATCGCCGATCCCATCGGCGCCTTCGGAATGCTATTGCTCGCCTGGTTCACCGGCTGCGGCGTCGGCCTGCTGATCATGGCGGCGAAACCGTGGTTCCCCACGGCCGTCAACCTGATCCAGATCGTCTATACCCGCGCCAACATGATCGCCTCGGGCAAGCTCTTCGTCGCCAACACGCTGCCCGGCTACATGCTTGCGATGTTCGACTGGAACCCGCTATTTCACTCCATCGACCAATGCCGCGGCTTTGTCTTCGCCAACTACTTCCCGCGCAACACCAGTGTCGAGTATGCCGTCATCGTGGGCTGCGTCCTGCTGATCCTGGGTCTTCTGGCCGAATTCTACACGCGCCAGTTCGCCTCCAGCAGCTGGTACGCCCGCCGATGAAAACGCTTCTTTCGGCCTTTCTGCTCTTGCTGTCTGCGACATTCGTCCAAGCCCAGGCGCTGCCTGCGTTCTACGACGTCTCCGGCGTGGCTCCCGATGACGTGCTGAACGTGCGCGCCGGGCCGGGTGTCGGCAACTCCATCATTGCCAAGCTGACCGCCGACGCCCGCTTTGTCGAGGTCGTGGCCTTCGACGAAAGCCGCGAATGGGCGCGCGTCAACGTGGACGAGACAACGGGCTGGGTCGCCTTGCGATTCCTCGACCGGCGCCCGGATCAGCCTGACGATCAGCTGCCCCGCCCCCTGACTTGCACGGGAACCGAGCCGTTCTGGTCGCTCGATGTCGCCAGCAGCGCCAGTGCCACGCTCGATCGCATGGACGACGACGCCATCTCTGTCGCAACGCTCGACCCCGTCACCTCGGAAAACCGTACCGACCGCTACGCGATCTTCGGACAGTCCCAAACCCAGGTCTTCACCTTCATGTTCCAGCGGGACGCCTGCACCGACGGCATGTCCGACCGCTTTTACGGCATGAGCGTGGACCTTTTCGTCACCGAAGACTCCGGCGTCACTTACCTCACCGGCTGCTGCAACCTTGCGCGCTGACCGCCCGTCGGCGTCAATCCACCACCCGGCATGTCAAGTTGATCCGCCCCGGCGCATCCAGCAGCATCGAGGTGCCAGGCTTGATCCGGTCGATCCCGTGATAGGTCAGCCGCGCGTCACCCCCCATCACCACTACGTCCCCGGATTGCAGCCAGTGCGATTCCGTCTTGCCGCCCCGCGTCGCGTTCCCGATGCGGAAAAGCCCCTCGTCGCCCAGCGACACCGACAGCACGGGCCAGCTGAAATCGGCTTCGTCGCGGTCCTGATGCATCCCCATCCGCGCGTCTGCGTCATAGAAATTGACCAGACAGCAATCCGGCATTCGCGCGTGGCTCACCAGGTCGCCCCACACCGCCAGAACCTCGCCCGGAATCGGCGGCCATGCCATGCCTTCGGGGTGTCGCTCTTCGTACCTGTACCCCCGCCGGTCCGACACCCAGCCATAGCGCCCCGCCGAGGTCATCCTGACCCGCATCGGTTTGCCATAGGGCGTCATCGGCGAAAACAGCGGCGCGGCACGCACCACGCCCCGGATCGCCTCCACCAGCGCGGCCTGCTCCGCCGTATCAAGATATCCCTTGAAAATGCGAAAGCCACGTATCTCCAGCGTCTCTTCGGTCATGACGAACTGGATTCCATCGAATCCGCCAAATTAAAACCCGATTCCTGCGATTCACCGCTTTTCAACCGCTTGCAGGGTCATATTCCCCTGCCTATATACCGTCCGAAGCGCAGAGACCGCTTTCGGGATCTGCAACTCACACGGTGGCCAGATGCCTTTGACGGGTCCGGTCGCCCCTCAATCGCCTTAAGAACAGAAGGGATCGAAAAACATGTCCAAAGTCATTGGTATTGACCTCGGAACCACCAACAGCTGCGTCGCCATCATGGATGGCAGCCAAGCCCGCGTCATCGAAAACTCCGAAGGCGCCCGCACCACCCCCTCGATCGTCGCCTTTACCGACGACGAGCGCCTTGTCGGCCAGCCAGCCAAACGCCAGGCGGTCACCAACCCCGAGAACACCATCTTTGGCGTCAAGCGCCTGATCGGTCGCCGCGAGGATGACAGCGATCTGGCCAAGGACAAGAAGAACATGCCGTTCGAAGTGATCGACGGTGGCAATGGCGACGCCTGGGTGCGCGCCAAGGGCGACAAGTATTCGCCCAGCCAGATCTCGGCCTTCATCCTCGGCAAGATGAAAGAAACCGCCGAAAGCTATCTCGGCGAGGAAGTGACGCAAGCCGTCATCACCGTGCCCGCCTACTTCAACGACGCCCAGCGTCAGGCCACCAAGGACGCCGGCAAGATTGCCGGTCTCGAAGTGCTGCGCATCATCAACGAGCCGACCGCGGCCGCGCTCGCCTACGGCCTCGACAAGGAAGACACGCAAACCATCGCGGTCTATGACCTTGGCGGCGGTACCTTCGACGTGACCATCCTCGAAATCGACGAGGGCCTGTTCGAGGTCAAGTCCACCAACGGCGACACGTTCCTCGGCGGTGAAGACTTTGACATGCGTATCGTCAACTACCTTGCCGACGAGTTCAAAAAGGAACACAGCGTCGACTTGACCAAGGACAAGATGGCGCTGCAACGCCTGAAAGAGGCCGCCGAGAAAGCCAAGATCGAGCTTTCCAGCTCGTCCCAGACCGAGATCAACCAGCCGTTCATCTCGATGGGCTCCAACGGCCAGCCGCTGCACATGGTCATGAAACTGACCCGCGCCAAGTTGGAAAGCCTGGTGGGTGACCTCATCACCAACTCGCTCAAGCCCTGCAAGGCCGCGCTCAAGGACGCGGGCCTCTCGGCCAGCGATATCGACGAGGTCGTTCTGGTCGGCGGCATGACCCGTATGCCAAAGGTCGTCGAGGAAGTGACCAAGTTCTTCGGGAAAGAGCCCCACAAGGGCGTGAACCCCGACGAGGTTGTCGCCATGGGTGCCGCCATTCAGGCCGGCGTTCTGCAAGGCGACGTCAAGGATGTCGTCCTTCTGGACGTCACGCCGCTCTCGCTCGGTATCGAAACCCTCGGTGGCGTCTTCACCCGCCTGATCGACCGCAACACCACGATCCCGACCAACAAGTCGCAGATCTTCTCCACCGCCGAAGACAACCAGTCGGCCGTGACGATCCGCGTCTTCCAGGGCGAGCGTGAGATGGCCGCGGACAACAAGCTTCTGGGTCAGTTCAACCTCGAGGACATTCCGCCGGCCCCGCGCGGTATGCCCCAGATCGAGGTGACCTTCGACATCGACGCCAACGGCATCGTCTCTGTTTCGGCCAAGGACAAAGGCACGAACAAAGAGCAGAAGATCACGATCCAGGCGTCGGGCGGTCTGTCCGAGGAAGACATCGAGAAGATGGTCAAGGACGCCGAGGCCAACGCCGACGCCGACAAGGAACGTCGCGCCCTGGTCGAGGCTCGCAACCAGGCCGAAAGCCTCATCCACTCGACCGAGAAGTCGATGGAAGAGCATTCGGACAAGGTCGACCCGTCCACCATTGAGGCGATCGAACTGGCCATCTCGGCCCTCAAGGACGACCTCGAGAAAGAGGATGCCACTGCCGACAAGATCAAGGCCGGCATCCAGAACGTGACCGAGGCCGCCATGAAACTGGGCGAGGCGATCTACAAGGCCAGCCAGGAAGACGGCGACGACGAGCCTGCCGCGGCCGACGAAATGGGCAAGGACGATGAAGACATCGTCGACGCCGATTTCGAGGACCTCGACAACGATAAACGCGCCTAAGCGTCAAACGGACAGGCAGGGGGCGCACCGGCGCTCCCTGCTCTCCGATACAAAGGAGATATCCGATGGCCAAACGCGATTATTACGAGGTTCTTGGCGTCTCGAAAGGCGCCAACGCCGACGAGATCAAAAAAGCTTACCGCACTAAGGCCAAAGAGCTTCACCCCGACCGCAACAAGGACAACCCCAACGCCGAGAAGCAATTCAAGGAGGCGGGCGAGGCCTATGACATCCTGAAGGACGCCGAAAAGAAAGCGGCCTATGACCGCTTCGGCCACGCGGCCTTCGAGGGCGGCACAGGTGCGGGCGCACGTCCCGGTGGCGGGTTCGGCGGCGCCGGTCCGGGTCAGGGTGATTTCGCCAGCGCGTTCTCCGACGTGTTCGACGACCTGTTCGGCGATTTCATGGGCGGCGGCGCCCGTGGCGGTGCCGGCGGACGTCAGCGCGCCGCGCGTGGCGCCGACCTGCGCTACAACCTGCGCGTCAACCTCGACGAAGCCTATCGCGGCCTTCAGAAAACCATCAACGTACCCACCTCGGTGGCCTGTGACGCCTGCGACGGCTCCGGGGCCGAAGGCGGCGCCGAGCCGACCACCTGTCCGACCTGTTCGGGCATGGGCAAGGTGCGCGCACAACAAGGGTTCTTCACGGTCGAACGCACCTGCCCCACCTGCTCGGGCCTGGGCCAGATCATCAAGAATCCGTGCAACGTGTGTGGCGGCCAGGGCCGTGTGCAGAAAGACCGCTCGCTTTCGGTGAACATCCCCGCCGGCGTCGAAATCGGCACCCGCATCCGCTTGGCGGGTGAGGGCGAGGCTGGTATGCGCGGGGGTCCTGCGGGCGACCTCTACATCTTCATCGAGGTCGCGCCCCACAAGATCTTCGAGCGTGAGGACACCAACCTCTTTTGCCGCGTGCCAGTGTCCGTGGCCAAGGCCGCGCTCGGCGGCGATATCGAGGTGCCCACGATCGACGGCGGCCGCAGCCGCGTCAAGATCCCCGAAGGCTCGCAATCGGGCCGCCAGATGCGCCTGCGCGGCAAGGGTATGCCCGCCCTGCGCGGCGGAGGTCACGGCGACATGTTCATCGAACTGGCGGTCGAAACACCCGTCAACCTGACGGCGCGGCAAAAGGAAATCCTCAAGGAATTCGACACGCTGTCAGAGGACAACAACCCCGAAACCAAGAGCTTCTTCAAGTCGGTGAAGGGCTTCTGGGACTCGATGAAAAGCTGACGTACAGAGGTGATCCTCGGGCTCGACCCGAGGTTCTCCTGACCTTGCAGATCCCGGATCAGGTCCGGGATGGCGTCGCGCCAACGCAAAGCCCCACCCCGGGCCTGACCCGGGGCCTCCTTCCAGCCATTAACCGTTCGCTAACCTTCTCGCACCACTCTCACGCGTATGCCCGACTCGCGCGCCTTCAAGGAAATTCCCCTGCCGCTCTTCGACAGCGACGAGGTTCCCGTTTCCGCGAACGCGCCCGGCAAACAACCCTCCTACATCCGCGACCACCGCAAGCGCCTGCGCGACCGCTTCATGTCCGGCGGCGCCGACGCCCTGCCGGATTACGAGATGCTCGAACTGGTGCTTTTCCGCGCCATCCCCCGGCGCGACGTCAAGCCTCTGGCCCATGCCCTGCTTGAACAGTTCGGCAGCTTCAACGCCGTCATCTCCGCACCTTTCGACCAGCTTTGCAGTGTTCCGGGTATCGGCGAGGCGGTGGTCTGCGAACTCAAGGTGGTCGAGGCCGCCGCCCACCGACTTGCGCGGTCCCGTGTCGCGCAACGCCCCATCGTCTCCAGCTGGGACGCCCTGCTGGAGTACTGCCATACCGCCATGGCGCACCGGGATATCGAGCAGTTTCGCGTCTTTTACCTCGATCGACGCAATACGCTCATCGCCGACGAGGAACAGGCGCGCGGCACCGTCGATCACGTGCCGGTCTACCCGCGCGAGGTGGTCAAACGCGCGCTGCATCTCAACGCCAGCGCGCTGATCCTCGTGCACAATCACCCCTCGGGCGATCCCACGCCGTCCCAATCCGATATCGACATGACCATCCAGATCGAAACGGCGGCAAACGCGCTCGGCATCACGCTGCACGATCACATCATCATAGGAAAGTCGTGCGAGACCAGCTTTCGCGCGCAAGGCCTGATTTAGACCCTATCTCACCCAAACCTCGACCCGACGGTTGATCCGCCGCCCCCATCCGGTGCCGTCGCAGGCCATCGGCATCGCTTCGCCAAAGGCTTCAAGGTCCATGCCGATCCGGTCCATGTTCGCCGTTTCCGCCGCCGCCACCACCGCACTGCGCACCGCCTCGGCCCGGCGCAGCGCGATCCGCCGGTTGTTCTCGGCCGGGCCCGCCCCGTCGCTGAACCCAACGAACACCAGCCGCCGCGCGTCGAACTTGCCGACCTCCATCGCCCGCGCCAGCTGCGCCACGTTCGAGCGCGACTGCGCATCGAGCCGCGCCGACCCGGCCTCGAACCGAAAGGTCGTGGTCAGGCGTTTCAAAGGCGTCAGCGCGGCGACCATGCGCTGCAGTTCCTCCAGCCCCAGCTCGTCTCCAGCCTGCGCAATGGCATTGGCAAACCGATCTCCCTGCTCGTCGATCCCGATCTCTTCGGGCGCCTGGTCGACGAACCCGGCCCGCCGGATCACCAGCTGCGCTGACGGGTCCTTGAGATACGCCAGGAAATCGCGACCCAGCTTCGGCAACCGCCGCGCCGGCAGGTACAGGAACATCGGCGCGGTCAGCGGGTAGTCCTCGGTCTTGACCGCGCGCCGCGTGGCGCGCAGCGCAAAACCGCACTCTCCGCTCAGCGCCAGCGCCAGCGTGTTCCCCGTCTCCGCCCGCGCCGTCAGGCCCAGCGCGAACGGGTCCCCTGCCACCGCCTCGGCCAGCGACACGCCATCGGCATGGCGCGTGACGGTCTCGGCAAAGCTCACGCCCGCCGGGCGCAGCACCAGATCCTCGCTCGCCTGTCCCAGCCCGGATCGCGCGTCAAACATATGCACCGCGACCGGCGCATCCGGCCCACCTAGCATGTTCCAATTGTCGATCTTCCCCGACAGCACCTCGGCCAGCTGTGTCAGCGTCACCTGCTGCACCGGGTTCGACGGCGCCACCACGGGCACCAGCGCCTCCAGCGCCATCACCCGCCCGCGTCCCTTGGCCGACATGTCGCCCAGCGCCGCATCCTTGCCCAGTCGCACTTCGTCGGCGCGGATCTCGCGCATCGACATGGCGATGTCCGCCACATCCGCGATCAGGTCGGCAAAGCCTTCGTCGGAATTGGTCAGCCGAAACTGGAACTCGCCCACAACGCGCGCCTCACCCGGGTCGTGGATCGACAACAGCACGCTGCCGTCCTCAAGCGTCTCGCGTGCCATGTCATAGCCTTCGCGAATGGCAAACGCCTCGACCAGCGCCGGCATCAGCAGCCGACCGATCGTCGGTGCGCCGGAAAACACCACCTGCGCCACGTAGGTATCCAAGTTGGGACACCCCGGCCCCGCGCAATCCACGCCCGAGCCATCCACGGTCAGTTCGCCATACACCGTATCCACCCGATAGAATTCGCCATCAAATCCCAAAAGGTTGCCGGTGATCTCGACATTCCCGTCGCGCGACGTCAGGGTCACATCCTGGGCGATCCCCGGAAACGCGCCCGCAAAAAGGAAAAGTGCGGCGTAAGCCGCCGCACATAGCATTTTCATGGATGCCCTCGGATCTCAGCGTCAGTTGCGCGCGATCTTCAAGTCTTCGTACAGGTTTTTCAACACCAGAAAATCACCCACGGCATCGCAGTCCGGAATCGCCATCGTCAGATCGCGCGCCGAGATTTCCCCGGCCCCGGGCTTGATCAGCGCCTGCGCCTCGATATCCCGGCCGCAATTGGCGGCATTGATCTCGGTCTCCAGGCTCACCTGTACCTCGCCCTCGCGCAGCGCGTTCCGAGTGGGAAAGGTATAAACCTCCACCATCAGGGTCGTTTCCTCGATCACCCCGTCGCCAAGGCGCAGCAGGAAACCGCCCTCACCCGTCGCCGCGCTCGACACATCCCGCGCGGCATCGAACCAGACGTGACCCTGTTCACCATAGTCCGCGCCATATTCCATCGCGTGAATCTGCATCCCGCTGCGGCCCTGCCACTGCACGACGTAACGGTCATAATAGTCCAGCGTATCCACATCGGCAGTCGCCACCGCACCCTCGCCATTGTCAAACGCCGCGATGAACACTGCGTTCTGCGTCAGCGCCGGCACTTGCATCGACCATGTGCCGTCGGTGTCGGTGATCGCGCTGAACATCATGCCGTTGTGGTGCAGGGTGAACTGCGCATCCGCCTGACACGGCGCGGTCAGTTCCAGCTGAACCATCGCCGCCGCGGCGGCGCTTGCCGACATCTCGATCTCTGCGTCGCAGGCCGGCAGGGCCGGGGCCTTTTCTTCCCGTGGAAACGATTGGATCGGCACGTCCTGCAACGCCGCCAGTTGCAGCGGCGCATCAGGCAGCGCCTGCGGCTGCGGCGCCGCGGCCGGCGGGATCGGCGGGATCGGCGGGATCGGCGGCACCGGCTCGGCCGATGTCAGCGTCACGCTTTCAATCTCAAGCCCTTCAGCCTCGAAGCTTTGCCCGGTCACCATCGCAGCCTCCTGGAAAAGCTGCGCTTTCCCAAGGTCGGCGGTCATAACTGGCGTTTGGTGCTCCTCAGTCTCCGCGATGGCTTCGATCTTGTTTTCGACAGGAACGGTGACAGGCTCTTGCGCGCTGCTTTCCGCTTCCGTTTGCGGCTCAGGCTCTACGAAAGCCTGCGCGAACGCATCGGCGGCCGCAGGATCAATCGTGCTTGTCTGCGCCGACGTCACGGTGCGGTCGTTCTGCGACATCTGCATGAAATAGCCGATACCAAGGGCACACCCCATGGTCATACCGGCCATTGCGATACGTTTCGGATTGCCTAACTTGATCATCACGATCTCCCACACCTGTCATAGGTCGAGAGAACGCTAGTTGGCGAAAGTGTCCGCTTGAAGGCAACCCAAGGGTGTCATTGGGGCCGTGTTATGGCGCGCGTTGTCAGCCCAATCGTCCGTGGCAATGCTTGAACTTCTTGCCCGAACCGCACGGGCACGCCTCGTTCCGGCCCGGATTGCCCCAAGTCGATTGGTCGTTCTCGTCAAAGCCGGGCAGGGCGGCGCCGGTAGGATCCTTCAGGCTTTCGGCGCCGGGTTCACGCTCTTCCGTCTCGGACGGTTTCGGCGCCATCGCGGCCTGCTTGGCCCGTAGGTCGCGCAGCATCTGCTGCTGTTCCTCGTCCGTCATCGGGCGGATCCGGGCCAGCTGCTGCGTCACATCCTGCCGCAGGCTGTCCAGCATCGTCTCGAACAGCTGGAACGCCTCGTTCTTGTATTCGTTCAGCGGATCGCGCTGCGCGTACCCGCGAAAGCCCACGACGCTGCGCAGATGTTCCAGCGTCAAAAGATGCTCGCGCCATTTGCTGTCGATGGTCTGAAGCAGGACCTGCTTCTCGATCATCCGCATCTGGTCCGGCCCGAACGCCTCGGTCTTCTCGGCCATCATTTCCTCGGCGGCCTCTTCCAGCCGGTCGGCGACCACGTCGTCATCCACACCTTCCTCGTCGCCCCAGGCCATCACCGGCACGTCCAGGTTCAACCGCTCGATCACGGCGGCATAAAGCCCTTCCATGTCCCATTGGTCGGCATAGGTCTTGGGTGGCATGTACTGGTCGATCAGGTCGTCGATGACCTCGCCGCGCATGTCCTTGATGATCTCCGACAGGTCCGTGGCTTCCATGATGTCCAGCCGCTGGCGAAAGATCACCTTCCGCTGCTCGTTCATCACGTCATCGAATTTCAGCAACTGCTTGCGGATGTCAAAGTTGCGGCCCTCGACCTTCGCCTGCGCGCGCTCCAGGCTCTTGTTCACCCACGGGTGAATGATCGCCTCGCCTTCCTTCATGCCCAGTGTCGACAGAACCTTTTCCAGCCGTTCAGACCCGAAAATGCGCATCAGGTCATCATCAAGGCTCAGGAAAAACGCCGACCGCCCCGGGTCCCCCTGGCGGCCCGAGCGGCCGCGCAGCTGGTTGTCGATCCGGCGGCTTTCGTGCCGTTCCGTGGCCAGAACGAACAGGCCACCGGCATCGATCACCGCCTGCTCGTCGTCCTTGTGCCCCGCCTCCAACCGCTTCCGCACCTCTTCTGGATCGGCCTGCGGATCGGCGGCAATCGCTTCCATGATCTGGAAATCCAGGTTCCCGCCCAGCTTGATGTCGGTGCCGCGCCCGGCCATGTTGGTGGCAATCGTCACCGCACCCAGCTTGCCGGCATCCGCGACGATCTGCGCTTCCTGCTCGTGCTGGCGCGCGTTCAGCACGTTGTGCGTCACCCCCGCCTTTTTCAGCAACTCGCTCAGCATCTCGGATTTCTCGATCGAGGTGGTGCCGACAAGGATCGGCTGACCCTTCGCGTGCGCTTCCTTGATCGTCGTCACGATGGCATCGAATTTCTCCTGCGCCGTGCGATAAACCGCATCGTCCTCGTCGACCCGGGCAATCGGCTTGTTCGTCGGCACTTCGACCACGCCCAGCCCGTAAATCTGTGCAAATTCCTCGGCCTCGGTCGACGCTGTCCCGGTCATCCCCGACAGCTTGGCGTACAGGCGGAAATAGTTCTGGAATGTCACCTGCGCCAGCGTCACGTTCTCTGGCTTGATTTCACAGCCTTCCTTGGCCTCGATGGCCTGGTGCAGACCGTCCGACAGCCGCCGCCCGCTCATCATCCGTCCGGTGAACTCGTCGATCAGCACGACTTCGTTGTCGCGCACGATATAGTCCCTGTCCTTCAGGAACAGCTTATGCGCCCGCAGACCCTGGTTCATGTGGTGCACGATGGTCGTGCTTTCGGGATCGTACAGCGACTGCCCTTCTTCCAGCAGTCCCTTCTGGTGCAGAAGCTCTTCGATATACTCGTTGCCTTCGTCGGTGAAGGTGACGTTCTTGGTCTTCTCGTCGATCTTGTAGTGATCTTCTTCCAGGCTGGGGATCAACCCGTCGACGGTCACGTAAAGCTCGCTGCGGTCCTGCGCCGGCCCCGAGATGATCAACGGCGTCCGCGCCTCGTCGATCAGGATGCTGTCCACCTCGTCGACGATGGCAAAATGATGCCCGCGCTGCGACATTTCCTCGAGGCTCGATTTCATGTTGTCGCGCAGGTAATCGAAGCCAAGCTCGTTGTTGGTGGCATAGGTGATGTCGGCGGCATAGGCGCCTTTCTTCTCGTCATCCGGCTGCTGCGGATAGACCACGCCCGTGGTCATCCCCAGCGCGGAAAAGACATTGCCCATCCACTCGGCGTCCCGCTTGGCAAGGTAATCGTTCACCGTGACGATATGCACACCCTTTCCGGTCAGCGCGTTCAGATAGGCCGGAAAGGTCGCCACTAGGGTCTTGCCCTCGCCCGTCTTCATCTCCGAGATATTGCCCTGGTGCAGGAAAATCCCGCCCATAAGCTGCACGTCGAAGGCCCGCAGGCCCAGCGCCCGGCGCGCCGCCTCGCGGCAATTGGCAAAGGCTTCCGGCAGGATCGCATCAAGGCTCTCACCCTCCGCGATACGTTTCTTGAACTCCTGGGTCTTGGCGATCAGTCCGGCATCATCGAGGGCCTCGTACTCGGGCTCCAGCGCGTTGATCTTCTCCACCAGCGGGCGGGTCGTCTTGACCTTGCGGTCGTTCGGGGTGCCAAAGATCTTTTTGGCGACCGTTCCAATACCCAGCATATCCTATCCGATCCGGTCTTTCGCTATCTCGTGATTGGCAATCGCTTGCCCCGTCCGTCGCACCGCCCTAGAACGGGCCCAAGGGGACGGCCCTGCCTTTGATCATAAGGCGATGTAAGGGGCCGCTCATGGACTGTCAACGTCACAACGCGCCGCGTCTTGGCGCGAGAAAGCAAAGGGTTCTCCATGTCACATCCGATCAAGTCGATCCTCGCCGCAACCTGTACCGCCGCACTGCTGGCGCAGGGCGCGTGGGCGCAGGAAACGGCTGAAACAGAGTCTGAATCCGCCCCCGCCGCCGATCCCTCACAGGTCGTCGCCACCGTAAACGGCACCGAGATCACGCTGGCGCATGTCATCGCACTTCGCGCCACCTTGCCGCAACAATACGACCAGTTTCCGCCCAACCTGCTGTTGCAGGGCATCGTCGACCAGCTGATCCAGCATACCCTGCTGAAACAGTCTCTGGACGGCGAGCCGTCGCTGCGCAGTCGCGTCTCGATCGAGAACGAGGAACGCGCCATCATCGCCGGCGAGGTCATGGCCGGCGTCGTTCAGCAGGCCCCGTCGGACGAGGACGTGCAAGCCGCCTACGAAGAGCAATACCCGGCCGATGTTCAGGAAACCGAGTATCGCGCCTCGCACATCCTCGTGGAAACCGAGGAAGAGGCGCAGGAACTGGTGACCGCCCTCGAAGGCGACGCCGATTTCGCGGCACTCGCCCGCGAGAAATCCACCGGACCCTCAGGCGCGTCGGGCGGTGACCTCGGCTGGTTCGGCGCCGGTGACATGGTCGCGACCTTTTTCGACGCCGTCGCGGCGCTCGAACCGGGTGAGATTTCCGAGCCGGTGAAAACCGAGTTCGGCTGGCACGTCATCACCCTGGTCGAGACCCGCAACAAGGAGCGCCCCGCGCTCGACACCGTGCGCGCGGAACTGGAGGCCCAGCTCAAGGAAGCCAATCTGGAATCCTTCATCGAGAGCCTGAAATCCGATGCCGAGATCGACCAGGTCGACCTTGGCGAAATCGACCCGAACGTCATCACCAATCTCGACCTGCTGGAGAACTGACCAATGGCCAAGACCCTCGCCGTTTCGCCACTGGCGCCCACCGCGTTCCCGGAGCTTCCCGCCATCGCCGGTGTGGAATTCGCCAGCGTCGAGGCCGGCGTGCGCTATGCCGGCCGCAAGGACGTGATGCTGGCGAGTCTGGCCCCCGGCACGGCCATGGCCGGGGTCTTCACCCGGTCCGCGACGCGCTCTGCCGCGGTGCTCGATTGCCAGGAGAAGATCGGCTTCCAGTCTGCCGAGGGCGCGGCGATCATCGTCAATTCGGGCAATTCCAACGCCTTCACGGGCCGCAACGGCGTGGAGTCGGTCAAGGCCGTCACGAACGCCGTAGCCCAGACCCTATCCTTGCCGGAATCGCGTATTTTCAGCTCCTCCACCGGCGTTATAGGAGAGCCGCTGAAACACGAGCGCATCACCGCGAAACTGTCCGAACTGGCGGGCAAGCTGTCGTCCGACGGGATCGAGGACGCCGCCCGCGCGATCATGACCACCGATACCTTCCCCAAGGGCGCCACAGCCACCATCTCAATCGACGGCCAAGAGGTACGCATCGCCGGCATCGCCAAGGGGTCGGGCATGATTGCGCCCGACATGGCAACGATGCTGGTCTACATTTTCACCGATGCCGCCATCGACCGTGAACACTTGCAACAGATGGTCTCGGCGCTGAACGAAAAGACCTTCAACTGCATCACCGTCGACAGCGACACCTCCACCTCCGACACGCTGCTGGTCGCCGCCACCGGCGCCTCGGGCGTGCGCGTTACCGACCAAAGCGTCGGCTTCATGGAGGCGTTGCGCGGCGTCATGCTCGACCTCGCGCACCAGGTCGTGCGCGACGGCGAAGGCGCGACCAAATTCGTCACCATCTCCGTCACCGGCGCCTCCAGTGACAATGACGCCAAGACCCACGGCCTCGCCATCGCCAACTCGCCGCTGGTCAAAACCGCCATCGCCGGCGAAGACCCCAACTGGGGCCGCATCGTGATGGCCATCGGAAAATCCGGCGCGCCGGCCGACCGCGACACGCTTTCGATCTGGTTCGGCGACACACTGGTGGCCGAAAAAGGCTGGGTTAGTCCCACATACCGCGAAGAAGACGGCGCCGCCCACATGAAGAACCAGGAGATCACGATCCATGTCGATCTCGGTCTGGGGGGCGGAACTGCCCATGTCTGGACCTGCGACCTGACGCACGGCTATATCTCGATCAACGCCGACTATCGGTCATGACACCGACTCACCTATGAAAACAATCCTCGTATCCGCCGTCGCCCTGATTGACGTCGACGGTCGCATCCTTCTGGCCCAACGCCCCGAGGGGAAATCGATGGCGGGTCTGTGGGAATTTCCCGGCGGCAAGGTCGAACCCGGTGAAACGCCCGAGGTCGCCCTGATCCGCGAGTTGGAAGAAGAGCTTGGCATCAACACCTGGCAAAGCTGCCTCGCGCCGCTGACCTTCGCCAGTCACAGCTATGACGACTTCCATCTGCTGATGCCGCTTTTTGCCTGCCGCAAGTGGGAGGGCACTCCGCAGTCGCGTGAGAACCAGACCCTGAAATGGGTCCGCCCCAACGCGCTGCGCGACTACCCCATGCCCCCCGCGGACGTGCCGCTCATCCCGATCCTCCGCGACTGGCTCTAATCGCCGCAAAAGCTTTCAGAAAGCTTTTGCCAAGTCTTTTCAGAAAAGACTTGGGCCCAGCAAACAAAAAAGGGCGACCCAATAGGCCGCCCTTTCCCGAAAACAGTCTCTATTCCGGCTTAATCGAGGTTCCGCTCGACTTCCTCGCGCTCGAAAATCTCGATCACGTCGCCTTCGCGGATGTCCTCGTATTTCTCGAACGCCATGCCGCATTCCTGGCCCGACTGAACCTCCGACACTTCGTCCTTGAAGCGCTTCAGCGTCTTCAGCGTACCTTCGTGGATCACCACGTCATCGCGCAGCAGGCGCACACCGGCCGACCGGCGGGCGATACCCTCGGTCACCAGACAGCCCGCAACCTTGCCGACGCCGGTGACCTTGAAGACTTCGCGGATCTCGGCATACCCGATGAAGTTCTCGCGGATTTCCGCACCCAGCAGACCGCTCGCGGCCGCCTTCACGTCATCCACCAGGTCATAGATAACGCTGTAATAGCGGATCTCGACACCCTTCTGGTTCGCACTGTTCCGCGCCGGCGCGTTGGCCCGCACGTTGAAGCCGATCACGGGCGCACCCGACGCTTCGGCCAGGCCGATATCGGACTCGGTGATTGCGCCCACGCCCGAGTGCAGCACGCGCACGCGCACCTCGTCGTTGCCGATCTTCTCCATCGCCTGCACGATCGCCTCGGCAGAGCCCTGCACGTCGGCCTTCACAAGAATCGGCAACTCCTTGACGTTCTCGTTCTCCTTGGCCTGCGCCAGAAGCTGTTCGAGCGTGGTGCCGGCCCCTGCCGCCGCGCGCTTCTCCTTCGCCGCCTTCTCGCGGTACTCGGCAATCTCGCGCGCCTGACCTTCGGATTTGACCACGTTCAGAACGTCGCCCGCCTCGGGCGTGCCATTGAGGCCAAGAACCTCGACAGGCACCGACGGCCCGGCTTCCTGAACGCGCTCGCCCCGGTCGTTGATCAGCGCACGGACCTTGCCGTACTGCTCGCCCACGACAAAGATATCGCCCTGTTTCAGCGTGCCGCGCTGCACAAGAACCGTCGCCACGGGGCCGCGGCCCACATCCAGCTGCGCCTCGATCACCGCACCTTCGGCGGCGCGATCCGGGTTCGCTTTCAGCTCCAGGATCTCGGATTGCAGGGCGATGGCTTCCAGCAGTTCATCCAGGCCCTGACCCGTCTGGGCCGACACCTCGACATCCTGCACGTCGCCCGACATCGCCTCGACGATCACCTCGTGCTGCAACAGCTCGGTGCGCACCTTGTCGGGGTTCGCCTCGGGCTTGTCGCACTTGTTGATCGCCACGATCATCGGCACTTTGGCGGCCTTGGCGTGGTTGATCGCCTCGATTGTCTGCGGCATCACCGAATCGTCGGCAGCCACCACCAGAACCACGATATCGGTCACCTGCGCGCCACGGGCCCGCATACTGGTGAACGCGGCGTGACCTGGCGTATCGAGGAAGCTGAGCACGGCACCGCTGTCGGTCGTCACCTGGTAGGCGCCGATGTGCTGGGTGATCCCCCCGGCTTCGCCCGCCACCACCTTGGCGTCGCGAATGGCGTCAAGCAGCGACGTCTTGCCGTGGTCCACGTGACCCATGATCGTGATCACCGGCGGACGCGGCTGAAGATCGCTTTCCTTGTCATCGACCGAATCGATCACGTCTTCCACGTCCGAATCGCTGACCCGGACGATGCGATGGCCGAATTCCTCGACGATCAGCTCGGCGGTATCGGCGTCGATCGACTGGTTCTGCGTGACCATCATACCGTTGTTCATCAGCGCCTTGACCACGTCGCCCACGCGCTCGGCCATCCGGTTGGCCAGCTCGCTGACCACGATCGCCTCGGGCACCTGAACGTCGCGGACGACCTTTTCACGCTCTTGCGCACCGCCCATGGCCTTTTGCCGGGCGCGCTCCTGCTTGCGCTTCATCGCGGCCATGGATTTCTGCCGGCCGCCTTCGCCACCCGACAGCGCCTGGTTCAGCGTCAGCTTGCCGGCCCGACGGCCACCATCGTCGCCACGGCCCTTGCCCTTGCCACGGCCATCGTCGCCTCGCTGGTCGCGCTCGGGCGCCTTGCTACGGGGCGCCTGCTTGGTCGGGCGGGTCTGCTGGTCTTCGGCCGGCGGCGCGGCGGCAGCGGCCGCAGCCTGCTTGGCGGCGTCCGCTTCCTCGCGCTTCTTGCGCTCTTCCTCGTCCGCCTTCGCCTGGGCGCGTTCCTCGGCCTCGCGCTGTTCGCGCTCCTTGGCCTCGGCCTCCTCGCGGCGGCGCATCTTCTCTTCCTCGCGCTCACGCTCTTCGGCCTCGCGCTGCGCGGCTTCCTCCGACTCGCGTTCCCTCGCGGCGGCAAGCGCCCTCATCCGGCGTTCCATCTCCTCGTCAGAGATCCCCGCCGGGCGTTTCGATCCTGCTCCGGGCGCACCCGCCTTGGCCCCACCCGGCGCAGGCGCCGCGGCCCCGGGTTTCGGTTTCACGATCCGCTTGCGCTTGGTTTCCACCACGACGTTCTTGGTGCGGCCATGGCTAAAGCTCTGCTTGACGTTCCCCGACCGAGGACCGCCACCACCACGTACACCCAGAGTTTTCTTTCCGTCGTTGTCGCTCATCTATCTCAACTTCCTTTCCGGCGGGGTCGGTCCCCGTCCGTGACGCGCAAGCCCTTGAGTCTTGCCGCCTCCTCTACAACACGTTCGCACAAACCGCCAGCCGCGAGTGCGGCGTGGATGCTTGTTTCACGCCCGAATGCCTGGCCAAGCTCGTCGGCGGTGATCCAGCCGATCCAGCTGCCGCCATAGGGCGTGCTCAGTTTCGTCTTCCCGCGCGCGGACCCGTCGCTGGCCTGGATCAGAACCTCGGCCTCTTCCTTGGCCAGCCAGTCCTTCACCTTCTCGTATCCGGCCACCGCCTGCCCGCCTTTGCGCGCCAGGCTCAGCAATTCCACGACCCGCCGCGCCAGCATCGCCTCGACCTGCTCGACCAAGCCGTCCGGCACCGTGACACTCTGCTTGGCACTGCGCGAGAACAGGCCCTTCTTCACCGCCGTTTCCAGCGCCTGTCGCGTCGAGCTCACCCAAATGCCCCGGCCCGGCAGCTTCTCCAGGATATCCGGCACCACCTGGCCCTCGGGGCCGATGGCAAACCGGATCAACCCATGCTTCGGGCGCACCTCACCCGTGGCAATGCACTTGCGCTCGGGACCATTCGTCCGGTCCTTGGGCTGCCCACCGCGCCCCATATCAACGCCTACGAGGCCTGACGCATCAGGCCTCGGCCTCCTCTGCGGTGTCGCCTTCGTCTTCGGCGTCCTCGTCGGCCTCGGCTTCCAGGTCCGCCGGATCGACCCAGCCCAGCATGACCCGCGCGGTCATCACCAGATCCTGCGCCTCTTCCAGCGACACTTCGAAAGGTTCCAGAACGCCATCGTCCTTGACGCGCTCGCCGTCCACGGTGGTCCAGCCGCCCGCCAGTTCCCAGTCGGCGCAGGTGGCGAAGTCTTCCAGCGTTTTCACGCCATCTTCTGCCAATGCCAAAACCATCTGGGGTGTCAGCCCCTCGAATTCAATAAGGCTGTCCTCGGCACCCAATCCGCGCGCTTTCTCCAGCGCTTCCTTGGCCTGCGCCTCCAGCACGTCACGCGCCCGGGCCTGCAATTCGTTCGCGGTGTCCTCGTCCACCCCGTCGATCACCAACAGTTCGTCGATCTCGACATAGGCGACCTCGTCAAGGTTGGTGAAGCCTTCGGAGACCAGCAGCTGGGCAAAGAACTCGTCCAGGTCCAGCGTGTCCATGAACAGCTTCGTACGCTCCTCGAATTCCTTCTGACGGCGCTCGCTGTCCTCGGCCTCGGTCATGATGTCGATATCAAGATTGGTCAGCTGGCTGGCCAGCCGCACGTTCTGACCACGACGACCGATCGCAAGGCTCAGCTGGTCCTCAGGCACGACAACCTCGATCCGCTCGGCTTCCTCGTCCAGAACCACCTTGCTCACCTCGGCGGGCTGCAGCGCGTTCACAAGGAAGGTCGGCTGGTCCTCGTTCCACGGGATGATGTCGATCTTCTCGCCCTGCAACTCGTTCACCACGGCCTGCACGCGGCTGCCGCGCATACCCACGCAGGCGCCCACGGGATCGATCGAGTTGTCATAGGAAATGACGGCGATCTTGGCGCGCGAGCCCGGGTCACGGGCCACGGCCTTGATCTCGATGATGCCGTCATAGATTTCCGGCACTTCCATCTTGAACAGTTCTGCCATGAATTCCGGCGCGGTGCGGCTCAGGAAGATCTGCGGCCCACGAGCCTCGCGGCGCACGTCCTTGATGTAGCACCGGATCCGGTCGTTCGGGCGATAGCTTTCGCGACCGATCTTCTCGTTCCGGCGCAGGATCGCCTCGCCCGCACCGACATCCACGATGACGTTGCCGTATTCCTCGCGCTTCACCACGCCATTTATGATCGTGCCGGCACGGTCCTTGAATTCCTCGTACTGGCGGTCGCGCTCGGCCTCGCGCACCTTCTGCAGGATCACCTGCTTGGCGCTCTGCGCGGCGATCCGCCCCATATCCACGGGGGGCACTTCCTCGATCAACTGGTCACCGACCTTGGGATCGTCCAGGTATTGCTTGGCCTGTTCGACTGTGAATTCCGCCTGGTAATTCTCCAGCTCGTCATCCTCGACCACGGTGCGCACACGGGTGAAGGTCGCCTTGCCGGTCTTGCGGTCGATGCTCACGCGGATATCCATCTCGGCGCCGTACCGGCTCTTGGCCGCGCGCGAGAGGCTCTCTTCCATCGCCTCGATCACAAGGCCCGGGTCGATCATCTTCTCCCGCGCCACCGCCTCGGCGGTCTGCAAAAGCTCAAGCTGGTTGGCAGAGGTAATAGCCATTGTCTCAGGTCTCCTCGGACGAGTCAGTCTCTATGTCGTCAAAATTGTCTTCGTTCAGAACGCCCGCTTCCTTGCGTGCCTTCAGCATGTCCTTTATCAGCTCATCGGTCAGCACCAGCTTGGCATCGGCCAGCCAGTCGAAATGCAGCCCGATCGTGCCTTCCTCGACGTTGATCAGCACTTCGCCGCCCTCGGTCCCGGCCAAAACGCCCTTGAACCGCTTGCGCCCGTCGATCAGCTCGTGGGTCTCCAGCTTCGCCTCGTAGCCCTCGAACTCGTCGAAATCCTTCAGCCGGGTCAGAGGCCGGTCGATGCCGGGGCTGGACACTTCCAGCGTGTACTCGTCGACGATCGGGTCTTCCACATCCAGCACCGCGCTGATGGCGGTGGAAATCTCGGCGCATTCATCCACCTCGATGCCGCCCTCGGGCCGCTCGGCCATGATCTGCAACGTGGCGGTCTTGCCGCCCATCAGACGCACGCGCACCAGCTCGAACCCCATGTCCTCTATGACAGGGGTCACGATCTCGGCCAGCCGCCGATCCATCGAGGATTTTGCAATCAGGTCGTTGCTCATGGGTCCTTCGAACACAAAAAAACGGGCGCGCGGCCCGTCGATCTTTCCCGGTGGAGCGCCGGGTTTGGACCCCAGCGCGCCGCTGTTGAAAGGGGATATACGACTCGATGGCTGAGTCTGCAAGGGGGAAAGCAGGTTGCGCAGATGTCAGCCTTTCCCACACCCGTCATCCCCGACTTGATCGGGGATCTCTCGGGGCCAGAGATCCTCTGGTCAAGCCAGAGGATGACAGCGCTCCAAGACCCCATCCTACCGCCCCGTCACCATCCGGTCCATGATCTTCACCAGTTCGGCACTGATCCCCGGCTCCGACAGGGCGTGGCCCGCCACCGGGATGATCCGCAAATCGCCCTTGGGCCACAGCCCCGCCAGCCGGTGCGCCGCCTCGGGCGGGCAGATCATGTCGTACCGCCCCTGCACGATCACACCGGGCGTCTCCGCCAGCTTGTCCATGTTGTCGTAGATGTAACCGTCCTGCCCCAAGAACCCGTTATGCCGGAAATAATGGTTCTCCAGCCGCGCAAAGGCACGAGCGTAATCCGCCGGGCTGTCCCCGCTCTGACCGTTGGAATTGACCGTAGCCAACGCATTCTCCCATGCGCTCCACGCCTTGGCGAACCGCACTTCCTCGGCCCGGTCGCCGGAAAACAGGCGCTTGTTGTAAGCCCCGATCATGTCGCCCTGTTCATCCTCGGGGATGAGCGACCGGAACTTTGCCCATGTCTCGGGCCAGAATCTCCCGGCGCCGCCGCCATAGAACCAGTCCAGCTCCCGCTGCGTCATGGTGAACACACCCCGCAACACCAGATGCGCCACCGCTTCGGGGTGGTTCTGCGCATAGATCAGCGCCAGCGTCGCGCCCCAGCTTCCGCCGAAAACGATCCAGGTGTCGATGCCCAGCGCATCCCGGATCCGTTCGATATCCGCCACCAGATGCCAGGTCGTGTTGTCCTCGACGCTCGCATGGGGCTTCGACCGGCCACAACCGCGCTGATCGAACAGCACGATCCGGTAATGGTTCGGATCGAAATACCGCCGCATCGCCGGGCTGCACCCGCCACCGGGGCCACCGTGCAGCACCACAACCGGCGTGCCCTCGGGGTTGCCCGATTGCTCCACATAAATCGTATGCCCGTCGCCCACGTCCATCATCCGCCGGTCGAACGGCTCGATCGACGGATACAGGAATTGCGCTGCGCTCTTTTGGCTCGAAAACTTGTCCATGAATGTCCTATATAGACCGTCTGAGACATTGAGCACATGGAACGCGGAATGCAACCCAACTCGACCACGATCGACACCGAAGAAGTCGCCAAGTTCGAGGCGATGGCCGTCGAATGGTGGGATCCGAACGGCAAGTTCAAGCCGCTGCACATGCTCAATCCCTGCCGTCTGGACTATATCACCTCGCAGATCGCCGCGGAATTCGACCGTGACCTGAAAACCGCGAAACCCTTTACCGGCCTGCGGCTTCTGGATATCGGCTGCGGCGGCGGTCTGCTGGCCGAACCGATGGCCCGCCTCGGCGCGACGGTGGTCGGCGCCGACGCCGCGGCGGGCAACATCCCCGTGGCACAGGTCCACGCCGCGCAATCCGGCCTGAATATCGACTACCGCAACACCACCGCCGAGGCGCTCGCCGCCGCGGGCGAACAGTTCGACGTCGTCCTGAACATGGAAGTGGTCGAGCATGTGGCCGACCCCGCCACCTATCTCACCGCCTGCCAGCGCCTGCTGAAACCGGGCGGCCTGCAGATCTGCTCCACCCTGAACCGCACCGCCAAAAGCTTTGCCGCCGCCATCGTCGGCGCGGAGTTCATCATGCGCTGGCTGCCCAAAGGCACCCATGACTGGAACAAGTTCATTACCCCGGAAGAGCTGTACGAGCTTCTGCGCGACGCCGGCCTCGACCCGGTCGACCGCAAGGGGTTCGTCTTCAACCCCATCAGCTGGACGTGGTCCCTGTCGGACCGCGACCTGGCCGTGAACTACGTCACGACCAGCCTGAAGCCCTGAGTTAGAGCCTAACTTTCGTCCGAAAGCTTCGCCCGCATCTCGCGCAGAACGGGCAGGGTGGCGCGCACGTTGCCTTCGCCCAGCTCGGTCACCACTTCGGTGATCAGCGGCATGATCGCGGAAATCGCGGCATCCCGCGCGCGTGTGCCGGCCGGGCTGATCGACACCATCTTGCGCCGCGCATCGTCCCAGTCGGGCCGGATATGCACATACCCCGCCCATTCCAGCTTGCTCAATGTATTGGTCATCGCCCCGCGCGTCACGTGAAAGCTCTTGGCCAGCTGCGCCGGACTCCGCTCGCCATTGGCGCGCGCAAGGTGGTTCAGAACCGAGAAATGCGAGATCTCCATGCCTTTCGGCAGCACCCGGCTCAGCCGGCTCCGGATCAGCTGCTCGTTCGCCAGAACCTCGCTGAACAGCGAAACGGCAATCGAATGCAGCGTGTTATCCGTTGTCACGACCAAGTGATGTCGACCTCATTGTTTACCGCCGGTATCCGCGCCCGTGCCTGGGTCACCTCGTCCCGGTTCACGTCCACGAATACCACACCCGGCTCGGTTCCGGCATCTGCCAATACGTCACCCCACGGCCCCACGGCCAGCGAATGCCCATAAGTGCGGCGCTCCTTGCCCCGCGTGGCCGAATGTTGGCCGGTCTGCGCCGGGGCCAGCACATAGCACCCCGTCTCGATTGCCCGCGCCCGCAGCAACGTTTCCCAATGCGCCTCGCCCGTCGGCACCGCAAAGGCCGACGGCACCGTCAGGATCTCCGCCCCGGCCTGCGCCAAGCGACGGTAAAGCTTGGGAAATCGCAGATCATAACACACTGTCAGCCCGACCGTGCCGAACGGCGTCTCCGCCGTCACACCTCGATCACCTGGGCGATAGCCGGCCGATTCCCGGTATTGCTCCGTCTCGGACACTTTCACGTCGAACATATGAATTTTGTCATACCACGCCGCGATCCCGCCCTTGGGGTCGATCAGGAAAGACCGGTTGGCAAACCGCCCATCCGCATCATCCGTCTTGACCGCAATCGACCCGATCAGCACCCAGATCCCCAGCCTGTCCGCCTGCTGCCGCAGACCGGCCAGCGTCGGGTCGTCCTCCTGGTGGCGCAGTACTTCCTTCTGCCGCGTACGGCTGGCCGACAGGCAATTCGTCACTTCGGGCGTCAGCACGAACCCCGCGCCCTCCGCCGCCGCCTCGTCGATCAGACCTTGCGTGACCGGCAGGTTCGCGTCCGGGCTATCCGACGCGTTCAGCTGTATCAGAGCCGTTTTCATGCCTTCAGCAGCGCATCCAGCTTGCCCGCCCGGTCCAGCGCATAAAGCTCGTCACAGCCGCCCACATGCACGTCGCCCACGAAAATCTGCGGCACCGTCCGCCCGCCATTCGCGCGCTGGGTCATCTCGGCCCGCTTCTCCGGTTCCCGCCCCACGTCGATCTCGGTATAGTCCACACCCTTCTGCGACAGCAGCCGCTTGGCCGCGTGGCAAAATCCGCAAAGCTGCGAGGTGTAGATTTCGACGGGTCTCATGACAGGGTCCAATCCTTTCCGTGGTTGGACCTTACTTAAGCATCCTTGACCACGCGCGCCAGTGTCAGTGTCCTGACCTCCGCCGCGCCCCCCGCCAGCAAGGCTTTGGCGCAGGCCGCCAGTGTCGCGCCCGATGTCATCACGTCATCCACCAGTATCACAACGCGTCCCTGGATCCTCACGCGCCGCCCCTGCCTTACGCCTATGGCTGCATCCAGCGTCGCGAACCGCGCCTCCATGCCCATCCCGTCCAGAGATGGCGTCCGCTTCACCCGGTCCAGCACGTCGGGGCACCACGCCGCATTCACCTCCTTCGACACCGCCTGCGCCAGCAGGGCCGACTGGTTGAACCGCCGTTTCAACAGTCGGGTCCAGTGCAACGGCACCGGCACGAACAGGCACTCCGGCACCAGCAACGGCGCGGCCGCCCGTTTCATCCAAGTCGCCGCCAACGGTACCACGTCATGCCGGTCGCCATGCTTCAACGCCAGCACCAGCTTGCGCGCATTGTCCTTGTAGATCAGCGCCGCGCGCCCTTTCTGCCAGGGCCGCGCCACCCGCAGGCAGTCGTCGCACCGCGCATACCCATCCGTCTCCTCGCCGGGCAACGGACTGCCGCACAGGTCACAGACCAGCCCGGCAAGTACAGGCGTGTCACGCCAGCATGGCCCACACAGGCCGAACTCGCTGTCCACCAATCCGCCGCACAAGGTGCAGCGTGGCGGATAGACCACGCGAAGCGCCGTTTGAATTGCCTCGAAAGCCACTCTATTTAGCCACCATGACCAGAACCCTCACCGATCGCCGCGCGCTTCGGCGCAACCGCCAACGGGCCAGCCGCGACCCCGCGCTGTTCCTGCACGAGACCGCGATCGACGAGGTGCAGGATCGGCTAAGTTTCGTTAACAAATCCTTTACGGATGCGAGCATCGTCACTGGCCTGCCCGACCCGTGGAAGGCCGCGTTCCCCGAGGCGCAGATCGTAGCCGACACCGAAACCCTCGCGTTAGAGCCTGAATCGCGCGACTTGATACTGCACGCCATGTCGCTCCACTGGGCCGACGACCCCGTAGGCCAACTGATCCAATGCCGCCGCGCCCTGCGCCCCGATGGCCTGTTCATCGCCGTCTTCTTCGGCGGCCAGACCCTGCATCAGCTCCGCGCCGTCCTCGCGCAGGCCGAATCCGACCTGCGCGGCGGCCTTTCACCCCGGGTCCTTCCGATGGGTGATATCCGCGACCTCGGCGCGCTCCTGCAACGCGCCGGCTTCGCCTTACCCGTCGCCGACACCCTGCCGCTCGATGTCAGCTACGAAAACCTCATCGCCCTGATGCACGACCTGCGCGCCATGGGCGAGGCCAACGCGCTTAACGCACGGCCCCGCAATTTCACCCGCCGCGACGTGCTCCTGCGCGCCGCAGACCTCTACGCCAGCTCTTTCAGCACCCCCGACGGCCGCATCCCCGCCACCTTCGAGCTGATCACCCTCACCGGCTGGGCCCCTTCCGCCGACCAGCCCCAGCCCCTCCGCCCCGGAAGCGCGACAACACGTCTCGCCGATGCCCTCGGCACCTCCGAGACCAAGCTCAAAGATTGACGACCGACCGCAATCCTTTATGTGTCCGTGATCCCATCCGACAAGAAAAGACGCCCGCCCATGTTTGACGCCGCCAAGAACAAGACCTGTCCTGTCCACGCCCCGTCCGACCACCCGGCCATTCCGGAACCGAAAACGGGCGTCCTCATCGCCAATCTCGGCACGCCCGACGATTACGGCTACTGGTCCATGCGGCGCTACCTGAACGAGTTCCTGTCGGACCGCCGCGTCATCGACTATTCGCCCTGGCTCTGGCAGCCGCTTCTGCAACTGGTGATCCTGTCGAAACGCCCGTTCACCAGCGGCGAGGCCTACAAATCCATCTGGAACGAGGACAAGGGCGAAAGCCCCCTGATGACCATCACCCGCGACCAGACGACCAAGCTGTCCGAGGCGCTCAAGGCGCGCTATGGCGACAACGTCATGGTCGATTTCTGTATGCGCTACGGCAACCCCTCGACCAAGTCCAAGGTCCGCAAGCTGGTCGAGGCCGGCTGCACCCGGATCCTGTTTTTCCCGCTTTACCCGCACTACGCCGGCGCCACCTCTGCCACCGCGAATGACCAGTTCTTCCGCGCCCTGATGGACGAAACCTGGCAGCCCATCGCCCGCGTGGTCGAGCCCTATTTCGAACATCCGCTTTATATTGAGGCGTTGGCCCAATCGGTCGAAAAGGCCTATGCAGAGACTGAAACGAAGCCCGAGATCCTCGTCGTCTCCTACCACGGGATGCCGCAGCGCTACCTCAACCAAGGCGACCCCTACCACTGCCAGTGCCAGAAAACGACGCGCCTGCTGAAGGAACGGTTGGGCTGGGATGACACCCAGATCACCACCACGTTCCAGTCGGTCTTCGGCCCCGAGGAATGGCTGCGCCCCTACACGGTCGAACATGTCGCCAAGCTGGCCGAGGACGGCAAGAAGAACATCGCCGTCATCGCCCCCGCCTTTTCCGCCGACTGCATCGAGACGCTGGAAGAGATCAACGAAGAGATCAAGGAAAGCTTCGAGGAGGCCGGCGGCGAGGAGTTCCTCTATATTCCCTGCCTCAACGACAGCGACGCGCATATCAAGGCGCTGAGCACGGTGATCGAAGACAACCTCAAGGGCTGGCTTGACTAAAGCCGCGTGTCGACGGGCCGCGGCGCGGCGATCAGACAGTCATTCAGAAGCACTTTATTCCTGCCAAATCCGAAAGACCGTCGAGCGGCGCACCAGGCTTTGCCAAATCGCCGGGCCGAGGGGGCGGCCCGTCGATGCGCGGCGGCCTTCGGCCTTGACTCCGCGCGAAGCGGCTTGGCGCTCCAAACAAAAAGAAAAGGCAGCGCCGGAACGCTGCACACATTCGTCTCTATTCCAGCGCAATCCGCGTCAGATTACCAGAACCTGCGTGCCCACCTTGGCCCGGGCGAACAACTGTGCGATATGCTCGTTGTAAAGCCCGATACACCCGTTCGACGACCGCCGCCCGATCTTGCGCGTGTCATGCGTGCCGTGGATCCTGTAATAGGTCCAGCCGAGGTACAGCGCGTGCGTGCCCAGCGGGTTGTCCGGCCCCGGCGGCACATAGGACGGCCAGTTGGGGTTCCGCTTCAACATCGAAGGCGTGGGACGCCAATCCGGCCCTTCCACCTTGCGCACCACCCGGGTTCGGCCCCGCCGCGTCAATTCCTCCGACATCGGGATGCTTGACGGAAACAGGAACTTCGTCTGTCCGTCCTCGTCCCAGAAATGCAGCGCGCGGGACGAGATATCGACCAGGATCGCACCGTTCCTCAGGCTGCTGAAATGCGGCCGCCAGTCCGCGGCGCGAAAGCTCGAAATATTGCGCTGCACCGATCGGCTGATAGCGCTTTCCATCTCGGTCGTGCCGGTCTGCGCCAGCGCCGGCGCACCCAGAGCTGCCGCGGTGCCCGCCAGGAAAGCACGCCGGCTGAACAAATCTTTGGGGTCAAAAGACATGTCGTGCTCCAACTGTCTGCTTTGAAACTGTCCAAAGCATATGGCTCGAATGCCTCAGTCGCAAATCAAACCGGCAACATTCGCGCACATGACGCGGTTGTGGGTTTGAAACACCACGTCAGCCACGCTAAGAGGCGAGTCGAACAATCTTCTGGGTGGTAGACACTGATGACGCGTATTTTTGGCCTGCTGGTTTCCGCACTTGTGTTCCTGTCGGCGTGCGCGCCGCCGCCGCCTGAAACCGCTGTCGGCCCCAACGGCGAGCCTCTGCCCCAGGTCTACCGCATCCGCTCGGGCGACACCGCCGAGATCCAGTACCGGATGCTCGACGCCGTCAACGCCCTGCGTCAGGCCGCCGGGCGTCCGGCCGTTCAGCTGAACGCGCAATTGAACGCCGCCGCCGCCACGCATTCCCGCGACATGTCGGTCCAGAACCGCCCGTGGCATTTCGGCTCCGACGGCTCCTCGCCGATCGACCGGGTCCGCCGCGTCGGCTATGCCGGCGAGCTTGTGGGGGAAAACATCTCGGAAACCTACGAGACCGAGCTTGAGACCCTGACCGCCTGGATGGCCGAACCTTCGACCAAACAGGTCATCATGGCGCCCGACGCCCGGCAAATGGGCTTTTCCTGGGAACAGGAACGCAACGGCAAGATCTGGTGGACGCTGGTGATGGGCAAGTAGCCCACCCGTCATGGCGTAATGCGGATCGGGGTGCCGGTCCGCACCATCGCATAGATCTTTTCCATTTCCTTGTTCCGAACGGAAATGCACCCGGCGGTCCAGTCCCGCCCCAGCCGCCGCTTGCGAATCCAGCCCAGATCGTTGGGCTCTCCATGGATAAAGATATCGCCACCCGGCTTCTTGCCCTGTGCCTTGGCAAAGGCGCGGTCCGCCTCGTTCGGGTAGGAAATCCCCAGCGACAGGTGGAAAGAGCTGTTCGGATTGCGCCGGTCGATAAAGTAATCGCCCTCCGGCGTTTTGCCGTCACCCTCGAACTGCTTGTGTCCTGCGGCGGTAAAGCCCAGGTCCACGTCATACGCCTTCAGCACCTTGTCGTGGTGAAAAAGGTACATCCGCCGCCGGCTCTTGCTGATCAGAACCTGCGTCACCTCCGGACCATTGTACGATTTGAACTTGGATCCACAGGCCGCCAAAAACGCGCTGGCGGCCGAAAGAAGCACGAAATTTCTACGATTCATTGCTCGATTGCCCTGCTGCCTGTCCCTGGTAACGTTTTACAATGTCAGGCCAGTCGCGTCATTTCAAAATTGCGTCGGTCACCCCATTTTGCGGTGAATTGCTGCAACAAGCTCAACGTGAACCGACCAGCGGAACTGATCGACCGGCCGCACCCATTCCACCGCATAGCCCGCCTCGCTCAGGATTTTCGCATCGCGGGCGAACGTCACCGGGTTGCACGACACATAAGCGATCACCGGCACCTGCGCCTTGGCCAGCTCGCGGCACTGCGCCTCCGCCCCGGCGCGCGGCGGGTCGATCACGGCGCCGCCAAACCGTGTCAGATCCTCGGCCATGATCGGTTGGCGAAACAGGTCCCGCGTCTCGACCGTAATCTTCTTCAGCCGATCACTGTGGCGCCACCCATCGTCCAGAGCCTTCGTCATCGCCGCGCTGCCTTCGACTGCGTGAACCGCCCGCTCGCGCGCCAATGGCGGGGCGAATGTCCCACACCCGGCAAACACGTCGATAACAGGCTCTGTTCCAGCCAAAATTGCCGAAACTTCATTCTGCAATAAACGCTCGGAGTCCTTCGTTGCTTGCAAGAACGCTCCCGGCGGCGGCGTCACGGCGATCCCGTCAAACCGCTGTATCGGCGGTCGCCGCGTGGCCACGGTTTCATCGTCCCAGGCCAGCCGCGCGAGGTCCTCGGCCTCGGCCAATTGCGCCAGCGCGATCCGCAAGGGCCCATCCAGCGGTTTGCCGCCCTCCACGCGCACGTCCAGCCCCGCCTCGGACAAAGCGACCGCCACGCTCAACTCACCTTTGCGGCTAGTGCCGATCCGGGCCAGCTCCCGCGCCACCCGCGCGCCTTCCAGCAGTTCGGGCGCAACCACGTGGCACTCGCTCAGCTCCACGATCAGGTCCGATCCCTTGGCGTGAAAGCCGGCGGTCGCCCCCTTCTTGGTCCGCCTTGCGGAAAATCCGGCCCTGCGTCGCGTGTTGGCCCGGGAAACGGCAATCTCGCGCATCTCGGTCTCGATCCCCTGCGCCGCCAGCGCCTCGCGCACGATCCCGGTCTTCCACTCCGCCAGAAACGCATCGTCCGCGTGCTGCAACTGGCAGCCGCCGCAAGACTTGTAATGCCGGCACGGCGCCTTCACCCGAACGCTCGACGGCTCGACGATCCTCACGTCGCGCAGCACGTTGCCCTCAAGCGTCCCGCTCACACGTTCACCGGGCAAGGCTCCGGGCGCATAAACCGGCCCCTCGGCAATCCCGTCGCCAAGATGACCCAACCGCTCTACCAAGATTTCGGACATGCTCTACTCCGCGGCCTCGTCCTCGTCGGCATTGATGAACCCGCCCGACTGACGGCTCCAGAACCGGGCGTAGAGGCCGCCTTGCGCCAACAGCTCGGCGTGGCCGCCTTCTTCGACAATTCGACCCTGATCCAGCACAACGATGCGGTCCATATGCGCGATCGTCGACAGGCGGTGGGCAATCGCGATCACGGTCTTGCCTTCCATCATGCCATAAAGCGTTTCCTGAATCGCCGCCTCCACCTCGCTGTCCAGCGCACTGGTCGCCTCGTCCAACAGCAAAATCGGCGCATCCTTCAGGATCACCCGCGCCAGCGTGATCCGCTGCCGCTGCCCACCCGACAGCTTCACACCGCGTTCACCAACATGCGCGTCATAGCCGGTGCGCCCCTGTGGGTCTTCCAGATCGAGGATAAAGTCATGCGCCTCGGCCTTCTTCGCCGCCTCCAGCATCTCTGCCTCGCTCGCCTCGGGTTTGCCATAAAGGATGTTGTCACGCACCGAGCGATGCAGCAACGAGCTGTCCTGCTGCACCATTCCGATTCGGTCGCGTAGGGTGTCCTGGGTCACCTTGGAAATATCCTGCCCGTCAATCAGGATCTGCCCTCTTTCCGCGTCGTAGAACCGCAAAAGCAGCTTGACCAGGGTCGATTTCCCGGCCCCGGACCGGCCCACAAGCCCGATCTTCTCGCCCGGTTGGACATTCAGCGAAATCCGATCCAACCCGCCACTGTCACGCCCGAAGTGATGCGATAGCTCCCGCAGCTCGATCCGGCCTTCCTGCATGTCCAGCGGCTTGGCATCCTTCGCGTCCACCAGCGTGATCGGCTGGGCAATCGTCTCCATCCCCTCGGCCACGACACCCAGTTGCCGAAAGAACGAGGTCAGCGCCCACATAATCCACCCGGTCATCGCGTTCAGCCGCAGGGTCAGCGCCGTCGCCGCGGCCACCACGCCGACACTCGCCTGCCCCTGCATCCACAGCCAGAACGCCCAGCCCACGACCGCCACGATCAGCAGACCGTTCAGCAGCGTCAGGACCACGTCCATCACCGAATAGATCCGCATCTCGTTCTGGAAGGTCTGCCGCGCGTGTTCGATGGCGTCCTTGGCATATTCCACCTCGCGCGTGTTGTGCGCGAACAGCTTCACCGAATGGATGTTGGTATAGGCATCCACCACGCGCCCCGTCACAAGGCTGCGCGCATCCGACGCCGCCTTGGAGGCCGGCTGCACCCGTTTGACCGTCCAGTGCACCAGCCATCCGTACAGCGCCAGCCACCCGATCAGCGGCAGCATCAGCCGCGGGTCGGAATCACTCAGCAATATACCTGCCCCGATGATATAGGCGATGGAAAACGCGATGGCGTCGAACGCCTGGAACACCGCTTCGCCCGCCGCCGGCGGGGTCTGCATGATCCGGTTCGCGATGCGGCCGGCAAAATCGTTCTCGAACCAGCCCACAGATTGCCGCAGCACATGCTTGTGCGCCCGCCAGCGGATCAGCGTGCCGAAATTCGGCAGGATCGTGTTGTTCAGCAACATCACGTCGAACGCCTGTATCGCGGGACGGATCAACAGAATGAACACCGCCACCACGATGATCTCGGTGCCGTAGTCCCGCCAGACCTCCATCGGGTCGCCGGCCAGGATGTCGACGATCCGCCCCATATAGTAGATCAGCCAGATCTCGATGGCGGCCACCACGACCGACATGATCCCGGCCATCCAGAACACCCGGCGAAACGGCACCATGTAAAGCCGCATGAACGGCCACAGCCGCGTCGGCGGCGTGTCCGACTCTTCATACGGCACATAAGGATCAACGAGGTTTTCGAAAAACTTGAACATGGAGGGGACTCCGCGAAGGAATAGACATGGCAAAGGGGCGCGACGCCGCGCACGGGATCACTTCTGCGATCCGGCGCTTATGAGCGTTCAAAATCCCCGATAAACATGTCTCAACCTCCATGTGGTGCGGGCAAGATGCCGCCAAAGGGCCGCGAAGTCAAATGACCCTTTCATGTCGCCAGTGCCAGCAGCGCCTGCCGGTCGAGCGTAAAGCCCGACGCGATCCAAGCCGCCTCCAGCTTTTGCAGCCTCTTGCCCAGCGCGGCGCCCTCGTATTCCGGCATCAGATCCTCGGCGCCCACCGGGAAACTGGCCGTGGCACCCAACTCTATCCCGGCAAGGGCCTCAACTGGAATCGGCATCTCCAACAGGGCGGCGCGCAACAGCAAGATATCGCGCGCGGTCTCCGCCCCGTGGTAATAGCCCAAGGCCTCCGGCGTCTGTGTGCCGGCGGCCTCGTCCCGCAAAACCTCCAGCCGCCGCGCATCCTTACGGCTCAGGCGCAGCGCCTCGACCGGACTTTTTCCGCTCAGCACCGCTAACCGCCGCAATGCGTCCACGCCAACTCCATGCGTCTCTTCCAGATGCACCAGCGGCGCCAGCGCCCAATCCCCGGCGCCGGGCAGCACATGCGCCAGCACCCCCGCCTGCCGCATCGCAGCCACCGCAGGCGCGGGGTCGCGCACCGCCAGCAGTTTGACCATTTCCGCGCCGATCCGCTCTTTCGACAGCCCGTCGATCCCGTCTGCCAGCGCCGCGCAGGCGGCCAGCCCGTCCGGGTCCAGACCGCCATCCGGGTCACCATAGGCCGCGTGAAATCGAAAGAACCGCAGGATGCGCAGGTAATCTTCCCGGATCCGCGTCTCGGCATCGTCAATGAACCGGATGCGCCGCGCCGCGATATCCGGCAACCCGCCCAGCGGGTCGATCACGTCGCCCTTTCGCGTCGCATACAGCGCATTCACCGTGAAATCCCGCCGCCGCGCGTCGCTTTCCATGTCATCGGCAAAGGCGACCACGGCGCGCCGCCCGTCCGTCTCCACATCCTTGCGAAACGTGGTTACCTCGAACGGCACGCCCCTACACACCACCGTCACCGTGCCATGCTCGATGCCGGTCGGCACCGGTTTCATTCCCGCCGCTTCGGCCAGCGCTATCACGGTCTCGGGCCGCGCATCCGTGCTGATGTCGATGTCGTTCACCGCCACGCCCATCAGCGCGTTGCGCACGCACCCGCCGACCAACAACGCGCGATGCCCGGCTGCCTCCAGCATCCGGCACACGTCCTGCGTCTCGTCCGCGTCGATCCAAGGGCCTGTCAGGGTCATGCGCCCAAGCGTACAGCCTCGGCCATCGCGCGCAACATCCGCGCGGTCGCGCCCCAGATATAATAAGGCCCGTACGGCACCGCGAAGTAATGCCGCCGCGTCCCGCGCCAGCGCCGGGATTCGACCCTGAACCGGCCCAATTCCATCACATGCTCCAGCGGAACCGAGAACACTTCCTCCACTTCGCCCGCCTCGGGCACCGGCTCGAAAGGACCCGAAATAACCCCGATCACCGGCGTCACGTAAAAACTCGTCACCGTCTCGTGCGGCGGCAACGTGCCCAACACCTCCACCTTGTCCGGTGACAGCCCGATTTCCTCATGCGCCTCGCGCAGCGCGGCGGCCACGATATCCGCGTCGCCCTCTTCCTGCTTGCCACCCGGAAAGGCGACCTGCCCCGGATGATGCTGCAAGGCCGAGGACCGCTTGGTCAGCCACAGCCGCGCGCCCGCTTCCGTCACCTCGATCGGCACCAGCACTCCGGCAGGCCGAAGCTTGCGCCCCTCCGGCAAAACCACATCCGGGTTCAGGTCGTAATCCGACGACGGTGCCATGTCGCCCTGCAACGCATCGCGCAGGGTCGCGATCAGGTCACTCGTCATCGCCCTTCGCCTCGGCCTCGAAACCCAGCGTCGCCGGGTCGAGCGTGTAATGCGCCCCGCAGAACTGGCAATCGGCGGTGACCGTGCCCTCGTCGGTGGTCATGTGCCCGATATCCTTGGCCGAATAGATCGACAGGCTGTTGCGCAACCGTTCCTCGGAACAGGTACAGCCAAAGCGCACCGGCTGCACGTCGAAGACGCGCGGGGTTTCTTCGTGAAACAGACGCACCAGCAGGTCGGTCGACGACACCGACGGCCCGATCAGCTCCAGGTCCTCGACCGTGTCCAGCAGGGTGTTCACGCGGTTCCAGTTCTCCTCGCCGTCCTCATCCAGGATGTCCGAGGCCGACAGCAACCCGTCTTCGCCGCTTCCGCCACCGCTGGCAAACGGCGACGCCTTGGGCATCATCTGGATCATCACGCCACCCGCGCGCCAATGTTCGCGCCCGTCGCCCTCGGTCGAACGGCCATAGCTCAGCGCAAACCGCGTCGGCAATTGCTCGGACTGCGCGAAATAGGCTTCGGCGCAATCGCTCAGCCGTGCGCCTGCAATCGGTGTGATCCCCTGGTAAGGCGCGGTGTCCTTGCCCTGGTCCAGAATCACCGCGAAATACCCTTCGCCGATCTGGTCGAACGGCGTCGCATCCGTGATCTGCTCTGCGTCGAAACTGGCATAGGCGCGGATCTTCGCCGGCTCGCCATCCTCGGACGGGGCGAAATAATCCGTCGCGATCATCCGCACCGGCCCGTTCGCCTGCACCTGCAACGACAGCTTCCAGCGCAGCTTGATCGTCTGCCCGATCAGCGCCGTCATCAGCGCCATCTCGGCAATCAGCGCCTCCACCGGCGCGGGATAATCATGCTGCTTCAGCACACCATCCAGCACACCGTCCAGCCGCACCACGCGGCCGCGCACGTCCGATTGGTCCAATTGAAATGGCAGGACGGTATCGTCCCAGGCGATCTTCTGGCCGAGTGTCATCGCGTATCCTTTGGGGGGTTTTCTTGTGCGCCCGTTCTTGGCATATCGCGACTATATATGCGCAACAAGGCATACTCCAAGGGGGCCGCGCCATGCGACGCTTCGGCAAGCCGCCACGGCCAGATATCCGTTACACCGCGCGCCCCGGCGCCTATGCCATCCTGCCGCGCAACGGAAAACTCCTCCTGACCTGGCAGGAAGAGCCCAAGCCCGAGATGCAATTGCCCGGCGGCGGCATCGACCCCGGCGAATCGCCCCTGCAGGCGCTGCACCGCGAAGTGTTCGAGGAAACCGGCTGGCGCATCGCCGCGCCCCGGCGTTTGGGGTCGTTCCGCCGCTTCGTCTACATGCCGGAATACGATCTCTGGGCCGACAAGATCTGCATCATCTACCACGCCCGCCCGGTGCGGCCCCTCTCGGCACCGTCCGAGCCGGGCCATACCGCATTCTTCGCCGATCCCGAAACCGCCGCCCGCCATGTCGGCAACCCCGGCGACCGGCACTTCGTCAGGGCGCTGTTCCGACTGGCTTGAACTCCAGCAGCACCGCCGACACGTCGTCGTCGAAATCGTCGCGCCCGGCATACTCTGCCAGTTTCCAGATCACCGATTCCAGAAACGCCATGCCCTCGGTCTGCCGCAACTCCTGCATGAGGCGCCGCACGCCCTCTTCTCCCAAAAGCGTGCCCGCCGCATCCGCGCACTCATCCACCCCGTCGGAATGCAGGAACAACCGGTCCCCGGGATAAAGCTGCACCTCGAACCGCTCATAGGTCGCGCCGTCAATCAGCCCGACGGGCAGGCCGCCGGGCCCCGAAAACTCGACCCGCCCATCGGCCCGCTGAATGGCCGGGCAGGGGTGCCCCGCCTGCGCCATGGTCACCCGACCTGTTTCAAGATCGGCATCCGCCAACAGCATGGTGAAATATAGTTCAGTCTCTATTTCACCCAAAAACATCTGATTCAGGTCCGCCAGCACCTCGTCGGGCGGGCGCGGCCGAAATCCGCCCGGCCCCAGCACCAACGCCACGTTTTGCTCGGGAGAGGTGGCCGACAGGTATCCCGCCAGCCGCGCCGTCATAAGCGCCGAGCTCACGCCGTGGCCCGACACGTCGATCGCATAAAGCCCGATTCGCGTCTCGCTTACCGGAAAGACCCCAACAAGGTCGCCCCCCACATGCGCCGCCGAGCGCAACAACATCGACACCTGCGCTGGGCCAAGGTCACGGTAGCGTTCGGAAATCAGGGACTGTTGCAGCTTCTTCGCCTCGATCAGGTCATTGTCGAGCGAATCGTAAAGCGCCTGCAACTCCGCCAGCGTTTCCCGGACCAGCCTGTTTGTCGCGCTCAGCTCGCGCTGCATCCGCACGATCCGGTCGCCCGCCGCGATCCGCGCCCGCAACTCGCCGGGGTTGATCGGCTTGGTCAGGAAATCGTCCGCCCCGGCATCCAGGCCCAGCGCCACCTCTTCCTTCTCGCTTTTCGAGGTCACCAGGATGAAATACCCGTACTCCTCTCTTGGCAGCGCCCGGAACGCACGGCACAGTTCCAGCCCGTTCATCCCCGGCATCATCCAGTCGCTAATCACCAGATCCGGCGCCGCCGCCTCGCAAACCTCCAGCGCTTCGGTCCCCGAGCCCGCCTCGACAACCTCCAGACCCAGCCGCGACAGGGCCGCGTGGATGATACGCCGCTGCAACCGGCTGTCATCGACAACCAGCACACGGCGTATGCTCATCTGATCGGACGGCGGGTCTGGCGCCTTGCTGGGGTGAACCGACACGGGTCTTGCCTAAATGTTTTGACCCATATGCAACCACGTCCCCCTTAACGCCATGTGAAGCCTAAAATGCCGTTTAATTCACCCCCGGCCTTCACGCGCCCTTAATCCCGCCCCGCCTAGCGTCCGGGGCAAAGGAGGATGCCATGATCGACTGGAACCGAGTGACCCAACTGCGCGACGAAATCGGGCCCGAGGATTTCGACGAGGTCGTCGAGATCTTCCTAGAAGAGGTCGAGGAAGAGATCGCCGAGCTTCGCGCCAATCCCGCCCCCGAAACGCTCGAGGCCAAGCTGCATTTCCTCAAAGGAAGCGCCCTCAACCTGGGCTTCGACGATTTTTCCAAACTCTGCAAGGATGGCGAGGTCACCGTCGCCCGGGGCAACGCGTCGGATATCGACCTTGCCCATATCGTCGAGACCTACGCCTCGTCCAAGACCGAATTCCTGGGCGAACTGCCCCGACTGACGTCAAATTAGGAATTCCGCCAGGATCTGGTCATTGGTGATGTCGCGGTGTTCGAACCCGCCCGCGGCCATCTCTGCTTCGATCCGCTCGAAATTGGCCGCGTCACTGGTCTCGATCCCGATCAGGACCGAGCCGAAGTTGCGCGCCGATTTCTTCAGATACTCGAACCGCGCGATATCGTCGTCGGGGCCAAGGATCGTCAGGAAATCCTTCAGCGCGCCGGGCCGCTGCGGCATCCGCAAAACGAAATATTTCTTCAGACCCGCGAACCGCTGCGCCCGCTCCTTGACCTCCGGCAACCGCTCGAAGTCGAAATTCCCGCCCGAGGTGACACACACGATCGTCTCGCCCGGACGCACATCAAGATCCTTCAACGCATCCACCGCCAACGCGCCTGCCGGTTCCAGCACCATACCCTCGATGTTCAGCATCTCCAGCATCGTGGTGCAGACCCGATCTTCGGCCACCGCAATCACATTGGCCGCGTCGACATCGCGCAGCCGCTTAAACGTCCGCGCCCCGATCTGCGCCACCGCCGCCCCATCGGCAAAGGTGTTCACGGACTTTAGCCGCACAGGCTCGCCGGCCTTCAACGCCGCCGCAAGACAGGCCCCGCCCACCGGCTCCACGAAGACCATGTTCGCTTCCGGCCCGAAATAACTGCGCACGCCCGACGACAGACCCCCACCGCCCACCGGCAGCACGATCCGGTCCGGCACCACGCCCAACTGCGCCTCGATTTCCACCGCGACCGACGCCTGCCCCTCGATCACGTCCTCGTCGTCAAACGGCGACAGGAAATGCCCGCCCACCTCGGCGCAATAGGCCTGCGCCTTGGCCAGCGTGTCGTCGAAATAGTCTCCAACCATGCGGATCGTCACTGCATCGCCGCCAAACTTGCGCGTCTGCCCGATCTTCTGCTGCGGCGTCGTCACCGGCATGAAGATCACGCCCCTCACCCCGAAATGCCGGCACATGAACGCCACGCCCTGCGCATGGTTGCCAGCGCTCGCACAGACGAACACCGGCGCATCGCCGCCATCCATCACCTTGCGCATCGCGTTGAACGCCCCACGCAGTTTGTAACTCCGCACCGGGCTCAAATCCTCGCGCTTCAGATACACCTCCGCGCCGTATTTGTCTGACAGATGCGCATTGCGCTGCAACGGCGTCGGCTCGAAGACTTCCCGCATTTCGGCCTCGGCGGCCCGGGCATTTGTTCTGAAATCGCTCATCCCTCGTCCTTCGCCCATCGCGTCACCCGTGGCAAGCCTCCGCCGCCTTGCCCCGCATGACAAAACCCGGTAATCGCCCCTGCAACATCATGCAAAGGGGTACCAAGATGTCCGCGCCCAAGAAAGTCGTGCTGGCCTATTCCGGCGGCCTTGATACGTCGATCATCCTCAAGTGGCTGCAAACCGAATATGGCTGCGAGGTCGTGACCTTCACCGCCGATCTCGGCCAGGGCGAAGAGCTGGACCCGGCCCGCAAGAAGGCCGAGCTTCTGGGCATCGACCCCGCGAATATCTACATCGAGGATATCCGCGAGGAATTCGTCCGCGATTTCGTCTTCCCGATGTTCCGCGCCAACGCGCTCTACGAGGGCCAGTACCTGCTCGGCACCTCCATCGCGCGCCCGCTGATTTCCAAGCGCCTTGTCGAGATCGCCGCCGAGACCGGCGCCGATGCCGTCGCCCACGGCGCCACCGGCAAGGGCAATGACCAGGTCCGGTTCGAGCTGGCCGCCTACGCGCTCAACCCCGATATCAAGGTCATCGCCCCCTGGCGCGAATGGGATCTTACCTCGCGCACCCGCCTTCTGGAATTCGCCGAGAAGAACCAGATCCCCATCGCCAAGGACAAACGCGGCGAGGCGCCGTTCAGCGTCGATGCCAACCTTCTGCACACCTCATCCGAGGGCAAGGTGCTGGAAGACCCCGCCGAGCCCGCACCCGACTACGTCTACCAGCGTACGACAAATCCCGAGGATGCGCCGAACGTCCCCGAAGTGGTCGAAGTCGGGTTCGAAAAGGGCGACGCCGTCTCGATCAACGGCGAAGCGATGTCGCCCGCCACGATCCTGACCAAGCTGAACGAGCTGGGCGGCAAGCACGGCATAGGCCGGCTCGATTTCGTGGAAAACCGCTTCGTCGGCATGAAGTCCCGCGGCATCTATGAAACGCCGGGCGGCACGGTATTGCTCGAGGCGCATCGCGGCATCGAACAGATCACGCTCGACAGCGGCGCGGGCCACCTCAAGGACAGCCTGATGCCACGCTACGCCGAACTCATCTACAACGGCTTCTGGTTCAGCCCCGAACGCGAGATGTTGCAAGCCGCCATCGACAAGTCGCAGGAGCACGTCACCGGCACCGTCCGCCTGAAGCTCTACAAGGGGTCCGTCAACTGCGTCGGCCGCTGGTCCGATCACTCGCTCTATTCCGAGGCGCATGTCACGTTCGAGGAAGACGCCGGCGCCTACGACCAGAAAGACGCCGCCGGCTTCATCCAGCTGAACGCCCTGCGCCTGAAACTGCTTGCCGCCCGCAACCGTCGTCTGAAAGGGTAAGCGAGGCAGCCCATCAGGGCTGCCGAGCGCGCGGTGCCTTCACACATGGCGCGCGACACTGGCACCGTCGGTGAACCGCCGGAATACCGACGCGATACCGACGTGCCTTTTCGACCCTGATTCGCCGTTAACCCCGCAACGATGCCCTGACCGAATGCGCCCGCAGCGCTTCGTAATAGGGCATCGCGGCTTCGGACAAATCGGCCTTCCAGCCGGTCAATTCCGGCACCTCTCCCTCGGCCGACGCAAACCCGGTCGAGCCATGCACCGCCCCGTACCAGTGACTGGCCCACACGCCGTCATCCTCATGTCCACCCTTGGGCCAGCCCAGCATCTTCGGCGTCCAGTCCAGCCCGATCCGCGCGCACAAGGCCCGCAACTGGCCCTCCGGATCGCGCCGGATATCCGCACTGTCGATCACCACCGGATCGCCGCCCAGCGCCTTGACCTGCTCGAACAGTTCCGCCTGCTGGCGAAAGCCGATATCGTCCAGTGTCGGCTTTTCATACTTGGCAGAAAAACTCGCGACCACACGCGCCGGATGCCGGATCAGGAACACGTTCACCACGTCCCGGATCCAGTCGCGCGGCACGCCGTCGATAATGTGCTGCGCCATGTGCTTGTGGTAAAAGTGCTGCTTTCCCCGTGGGATAGGCCCGATCAGCCCGGCAACAACATCCTCCGGATCGCTCGGCTGCGACGCGATGATCTCGTCCCGCATCGGGTGCTGCAGGCCCGTCATCGTCAGGTAGGCCGCATAGAACGGCTCGTCGATCACCGCGCAATCGCCCCGCGCTGCAAACGAATACATCATCGCCGTCGACAGGTTGCGCGGCCCCGACCACATCGCGATCCGCATCAGGCGCATTCCTTGGCGATCAGGTTCTTGTAAAGCTCCTGTATCCGACGCGTCACCGGCCCGGCCTTACCGTCGCCGATGGGCCGCCCGTCGATCTCGCTCACCGTCGTCTGCGCGCCGAACGTGCCTGTCAGAAATGCCTCGTCGGCACCGTAGGTATCTACCAGTGAATAGTTCCGCTCGAAAACCGGAATGTCGTTTTCCCGGCACAAATCGATCACCTTCTGCCTCGTGATCCCGTTCATGCAATAGTCCCCGGTCGAGGTCCAAACGGCCCCTTTACGAACGATAAAGAAATTGCAGGCATTAGTCGTGTTCACGAAGCCATGCACATCCAGCATCAACGCCTCGTCCGCCCCGGCTTTTTCCGCGGCAATACAGGCCAGGATGCAATTGAGCTTGGAGTGTGAATTCAGCTTCGGGTCCTGCGTCATCGGCAGGCCCCGGAGATGCGGCACCGTGGCCAACCGTATGGGCCGCGCGATCTTGGGGCGCGAATGCTCCATGATGATCGTGATCGTCGGCCCCTGCCGCGACAGGCTGGGGTGCTGAAACGGCCGGGTCTTGATGCCCCGCGTCACCATCAGGCGGGCATGGGCATCGCTTGTCATCTCATTGGCGCTCTGCGTGTCCAGAATGGCCTGCAACACCTCCTCGCGCGTCAGGCCGATATCCAGGTCGATCGCCTTCGCCGCCTCGAACAACCGATCCAGATGCTCGTCCACGAACGCCCATGTCCCGTCATACAGCCGCAGACCTTCCCAAACCCCGTCGCCCAGCATGAAACCGCTGTCATAGACACTGATCAGCGCTTCTGCCTTCGGTACGATCCGCCCGTTCAGCCAGATCAGGATCTCCTCGTTCCGCGCATCCTCTTCCGCCTGGTGGGTCGTCTGATGCTCTGTCATGCCCGTCGCCTTTCATTTGTTACAAACCGCCCCGGCGATTTGTTTCAGCCCACGCTAGGAACAGGCCATTTCGGTGCCAAGGGGTAAATTCGCATCACCCGCGCGTGACCTCACAGGCAGGTGAATTGGAACAGTTGCCCAAACGCGGCAGTTTGACCTCAGGCAAAGGGAGGCTGTGCCATGAACCACCTGCGAAACATCAAGGCGACCGTGCTCGCCATTTCCATCGCCGTCGGCTTCGGGGTCCAGACGAATGCTGCGAAGGCCGCCGAAACCGAAACGCTGACGGTGGCCGGCGGCTGTTTCTGGTGCGTAGAGGCGGATTTCGAATCCGTGGACGGCGTAAGCGAAGTCATCTCAGGATACACCGGCGGTACCGTCGAAAACCCAACCTACAAACAAGTCGTGCGCGGCGGAACCGGTCACTACGAGGCGGTTCAGATCGAGTACGACCCCGCAGAGGTCAGCCGTGAACAGCTGCTGTCGCTGTTTTTCCGCTCGGTCGATCCGACCGACGCCGGCGGCCAGTTCTGCGACCGCGGCGACAGCTATCGCACCGCAATCTTTGCCCAAGGTGCGGCCGAGGAAGAGGCCGCGAAAACGGCCAAGGCCAAGGCGGCCGCGTCTCTCGGCCAAAAGATCGTCACCCCGATCCTGCCCGCGTCAGATTTCTACGAGGCCGAGGAGTATCACCAGGATTACTACAAGGGCGACCGCCTGATAATCACCCGTTTCGGTCCGAAAACCCAGGCCAAGGCCTACAAGGCATACCGCGAGGCGTGCGGTCGCGACGAACGCATCCGTCAGCTTTGGGGCGACGACGCGCCCTTCGTCGGCTCTTGACCCAAGAAGGTCTGAACTTCATCCAGTGACGGGATAGCCTCCGCCGTCCCGCGGCGCGTGACCTTCAGCGCCGCGGCGGTCACGGCCCGTTCCACCGACTGTTCAGCCGAAAGGCCAACTTCCAATCCAGCGGCCAAGTACCCCGCGAACGTATCGCCGGCACCTGTCGTATCAATCGCGGCGACCTTCGGTGCCGAAAAAACCCGTTCAGACCAGCCTGAGGATTCCTCCAGCAGAACCGCCCCTTGCGCCCCGCGCGTTACGACGATGGTAGGAATCCCGAGCGTCGCCACATCGCGGCCCGTGGCCTGTATCATCTGGCCGAACTCGACTTCGTTCAATACCAGGATATCAGCCTTTGGAAGCAATGGCTTTACCGGGTCTTCATCATAGGGCGCGGGCACGTAGATCACCTGCAATCCCCTTTCCAGGGCCTGAGTCATGGCAAACTCCCTGCCATTGGTTTCATTCTGAAATATCAGAAAGTCGCCCGCGCCAGCATCGGCCAAGCCTGCGGCAATCGCACGGTCCGACTGCTCGTGGTTGGCACCGGGAAAGATCACGATGGCATTCTCCCCCTGCGCATCGACGTTGATGATCGCATGACCCGTCGCCACATCGACCGTCGCAACATGATCCACGTCTATCCCGTACCCGGCCAACCGCGCTTTGGCCCAAACGCCATCCGGTCCCACAGCACCAATATGGCGCACGGGTCCCCCGGCCCTTGCAATCGCCACCGACATGTTCGCACCCTTGCCGCCCAGACCAACCGACATCGACGCCGCCGCCAGGGTCTCACCCGGCTGCGGCAGGTGCGGCACCGCGTAGACATAGTCGATATTTACGGAACCCAGGTTGAAGATCATGCTTCCCTCCATCGCTTGGCACAGCTTCCGCGCATCGCCGCAGTTTTCAAGCCTTGCTTCGCTTTTGCCTTTCACCCCCTTCCCGCGATTTGTAAGCTTTCGGCCAAAGCCTATGGGGGGCAGTGTGACATCCACGACAACAGCCGTGACGCCGATGATGGCGCAATACCTGGACCTGAAAGCGCAGTACCAGAACGCGCTTCTGTTCTACCGTATGGGTGATTTCTACGAGCTGTTTTTCGAAGACGCCGTTGCCGCCGCCGAGGCGCTGGATATCGCGCTGACCAAGCGCGGCAAGCATCTGGGCGAGGATATCGCGATGTGCGGCGTCCCCGTGCATTCCGCCGAAGGCTACCTTCTGACCCTCATCCGCAAAGGGTTTCGCGTCGCCGTCTGCGAGCAGATGGAAGACCCCGCCGAAGCCAAGAAGCGCGGCTCGAAATCGGTGGTCAAACGAGACGTGGTGCGCCTGGTGACGCCCGGAACACTGACCGAGGAAAGCCTGCTCGAGGCGCGCCGCCACAATTTCCTGACGGCATTTGCGAAGATACGCGAAAGCTCAGCATTGGCCTGGGTCGATATCTCGACCGGCGCGTTTCACGTCATGCCGCTGGCCGGCCCGCGCCTTTCGCCCGAACTCGCACGCCTGGCACCCAGCGAACTGATCGTGGCCGATGGGGACGAGGCTACCATCCGCGACATCGCCGAGGAACATGGTATCTCGATCACCCCGCTTGGCCGCTCCGCATTCGACAGCGCGGGCGCCGAAAAGCGGCTTTGTTCGCTATTCGACGTCAACACGCTCGAGTCGTTCGGCCAGTTCGAGCGCGCCGAGGTCGCCGCGATGGGCGCGATTGTCGAGTACCTGGAAATTACCCAGAAAGGCAAACTGCCGCTGCTGCAAAAACCCGTGCGCGAAAACGAGGCGCGCGTCATGCAGATCGACGCCGCCACCCGCCGGAACCTGGAAATGACCCAATCGCTGACGGGCGGGCGGGCCGGCTCGCTTCTGTCCTGCATCGACCGTACCGTGACGGCTGGCGGTGGTCGTTTGCTCGAACGGCGCATTTCCAGCCCAAGTCGCGTTTTGAACGTGGTGCAGGACCGTCTCGATTGCGTGGACTTCATGGTTCAGAATGCACGCTTCTCTCAGGACTTGCGCGAAACCCTGCGCAAGGTCCCCGACCTTGATCGGGCCCTGTCGCGCCTCGGGCTTGACCGGGGCGGGCCCCGCGACCTCGCCGCCATCCGCAACGGCCTCGCGCAGAGCGCCGAGGTGGCGCGCATGCTTGCGGGTCAGGATCTGCCGACACCCTTACAAGAGGTCTCGTCGGCGCTGACCGGCCACGATGAATTGCTCGACCTTCTCGACGAAGCGCTGATCGCCGAGCCGCCCTTGCTTGCCCGCGACGGAGGATTCATCGCCGACGGCTACGATGCCGAATTGGACGAAGCGCGCAAATTGCGCGACGAAGGCCGCAGCGTCATCGCCGGGATGCAGGCGGATTATGCAAAACTGACCGGCATCCAAAGCCTCAAGGTCAAGCACAACAACGTGCTGGGCTATTTTGTCGAGGTCACTGCCACCCATGCCGAAAAGATGCTGTCCGAGCCGCTCAATGAGACCTTCAAGCACCGCCAGACCACCGCCAATCAGGTTCGGTTCACCACCGTTCCCCTCAGTGAGATGGAAACCCGTATCCTGAACGCCGGTGGTCGCGCACTGGAGATTGAAAAGCGGCTCTATGACACGCTGAAACGCGCCATCCTGGACAGATCAGCCGAAGTGTCCCAGGCCGCGCGCTCGCTGGCCGAATTCGATCTTGCCGCCGGTCTTGCCGATCTTGCGCGGGCTGAAAACTGGTGCCGCCCCAAGGTCGACGACAGCCGCGCGCTCGACATCGAAGCAGGCCGTCACCCCGTCGTGGAAACCGCCCTCCGGTCCCAGAACAGGGCACCTTTCATCGCGAATGACTGCTCGCTTGGTGATAACAGCGACATCTGGCTTCTGACCGGGCCGAACATGGCCGGTAAATCCACCTTTTTGCGCCAGAACGCGCTTGTCGCGGTTCTGGCCCAAATGGGCAGTTACGTACCGGCAACACGGGCGCATATCGGCCTTGTCAGCCAATTGTTCAGCCGCGTTGGCGCCTCGGACGATCTCGCCCGCGGCCGGTCCACTTTCATGGTCGAAATGGTGGAAACCGCCGCGATCCTGAACCAGGCCGACGACAAGGCTCTTGTCATTCTGGATGAGATCGGGCGAGGCACAGCCACCTATGACGGACTCAGCATCGCGTGGGCCACGCTAGAGCACCTTCATGAAACCAATCGCTGCCGCGCCCTGTTTGCCACGCATTACCACGAATTGACGCGGCTCAGCGACAGGCTGGACCGGGTCGATAATGCGACCGTGGCGGTAAAGGAACACGACGGCGACGTGATCTTCATGCACGAAGTCCGGCGCGGCGCGGCGGATCGCAGCTATGGCGTGCAGGTGGCGAAACTGGCCGGTTTGCCTGCCGCAGTGGTCGAGCGCGCCCGCGTGGTTCTGGATGCCTTGGAAAAGGGCGAGCGCGAAGGCGGCACCAAACGCGCTGCCTTGATCGATGATCTTCCGCTTTTCTCCGCGTCTCCACAGCCCGCGCCCCAACCGGTCTCGAAAAACTCGGCGGTCGAAGCGCGCCTAAAGGAAATTCACCCCGATCACCTTAGCCCGAAAGAAGCTTTGGATCTGCTGTACGAGTTGAAAGATCTGTCGCGTGATCCCTGAGGGCGTCAGCCGGTGAACGACGAAACACCCACCTGCGCCGGGCGCAGAATGCGATCGTACAGCATGAAACCCTGTGCCGAAACCTGGATGATCTCACCCACCTTGGTGCCGGGTACGGGGGCCTCGAACATCGCTTCGTGCTGTTTCGGATCGAACTTGTCGCCGACCTGAGGGTCGATCACCTGAATCCCGTGCTTGGAAAACACGTTGACCAGCTCGCGCATCGTCAGCTCGACACCTTCGATTAAGGCTGCGGCTTCCTTTCGCTGTTCGTCGGTCACGGTTTCGACCGCGCGCTTCAGGTTGTCGTAGACCGGCAGGACATCCCGCGCCAGCTTCGAGCCGCCGTAATTCTCGGCCTCTGTCCGCTCTCTCTGCGCTCGCTTGCGCGCATTCTCGGCATCGGCAAGGGCCCGCATGAACTTGTCTTGGAAAGCGTCACGCTCGGCGCGCAGCGATTCGATCTGGTCCTCAACGCTTTCCGGAGCGTCCTCTTCCGTCATTGCGGCCTGCTCTTCCTCTTCGGCCTGCTCCACGTCGTCCAAAAACGGGTCTTCCTTCGACTGTGCCATGCTCATCCCCTACTTTCGGTCCGCGATCAGCTTTCCGACAAGCTGCGCGGTGTAATCCACGATTGGAACAATGCGTCCATAGTTCAGGCGGGTGGGTCCAATCACACCGACCGCGCCAACGATCTTACGATCAGCGTTCATATATGGAGACACCACCAAAGAGGAACCCGAAAGTGAGAAAAGTTTGTTCTCCGACCCGATAAAAATGCGCACACCTTCGCCCTGATCGGTCAATTCCAGGAACTCAGCGATGTCCCGCTTGCGTTCAAGGTCGTCGAACAGGGTTTTGATCCTGTCGAGGTCCTCCTGATCGACCTCCGAATTGATCAGATTCGCGCGGCCCCGCACGATAAGCCGCTCATAACTGTCCGCCTCGTCTTCCCAAACGGCCAGACCGCTCTCGACCAGCTGATGCGCAAGCCCATCGATTTCCCGGCGGCGCGCAGTGATCTCCTTGGCGATGTCCGTCTGCACGTCGGACAGTGTCTTGCCCTCGATCAGGGAGTTAAGAAAATTTGCCGCCTCCCGCATGGAGCTTGGGGTCTGGCCCGGCGGCGGATGAAATATCCGGTTCTCGACATGCCCGTCCCCGAAAACCAGCACCACCAGCGCTCGATCGTGGCCCAGCGCGACAAACTCGATATGTTTTATCGGCGCTTCCCGCTTGGGCGCCAGCACAAGCGATGCACCTTGCGTCACACCAGACAAGGCCGAACCGATGCGGTCAAGCGCCAGGCTGACATCGTCGGAATTGGAACCGAGCGTCGCGTCGATCTTCTCGCGGTCGTTGAGCTCAAGATCGCTGACCTCCAGCAGCCCGTCGACGAACATCCGCAGCCCTTGCTGCGTCGGCACACGTCCGGCAGACACGTGGGGGCTGTCAAGCAGTCCGAGATACTCCAGATCCTGCATTACGTTGCGGATCGTCGCGGCCGAGACCTTTTCACTCATGTCCCGCGTCAAGGTCCGCGACCCAACCGGATCACCCGTGGCGAGGTATCCTTCGACCACCCGACGAAACACTTCCCGCGAGCGGTCGTTCATCTCTTCGAGGATCTGTCGCGCGTTTTCCATTTGCATTTCTGTCGCCTCGTGGAGTGCCATTAAAAACGGCCTGCCGAAAAGGTCAATCGGGGTTGCTATCAGGTTTCGGTCGCCTGTATCCCGAACAGGCAGTTAAGGAGATCTGGTATGCGTCCTTCGGGAAGAGACTTAAGTGAAATGCGCGCGGTTTCAATCGAAACGGGCGTGACCAAACATGCCGAAGGATCCTGCATGATCCGCATCGGCGACACACACGTCCTGTGTACCGCAACGATCGAAGATCGCGTGCCACCGTTCATCAAGGGCTCTGGCCTTGGCTGGGTTACGGCGGAGTACGGTATGCTGCCCCGCTCGACCACCTCCCGGATGCGGCGCGAGGCGTCTGCCGGCAAACAGGGTGGGCGCACGGTCGAAATCCAACGCCTCATCGGTCGCAGTCTGCGAGCCGGGGTCGACCGCGTTGCTCTGGGCGAGCGTCAGATCACCGTCGACTGCGACGTGATCCAGGCCGACGGCGGCACGCGCTGTGCGTCCATCACGGGCGGCTGGGTTGCCCTGCGCCTTGCCGTCAATAAGCTGCTGAAAACCGGCGACGTGGTCAGCGACCCGCTCGTCGATCCCGTGGCCGCCGTCAGCTGTGGCATCTACGCCGGCCAACCGGTGCTTGATCTCGACTACCCCGAGGACAGCGACGCCGGTGTCGATGGCAATTTCATCATGACGGGCACAAGCAAACTGATCGAAGTTCAGATGAGCGCAGAAGGCGCCACGTTCAGCCGGACACAGATGGAAAGCCTTATGGATCTGGCCGAAAAAGGCGTGGGAGAGCTTGTCGCACTGCAAAAGGCCGCGACGAATGCGTAAATTCACGGGCGACACGCTTCTGGTGGCCACCCACAACGCCGGCAAACTCGAAGAGATCGCCACATTGCTCAAGCCCTACGACATAAATGTCGTGGGTGCGGCGGAAATGAAGCTGGACGAACCCAAGGAAACCGAGACGACCTTTGTCGGCAACGCACGGATCAAGGCTCATGCCGCCGCCCGTGCAACCGGCCTTCCCGCCTTGTCCGACGACAGCGGTATCGAGATCGATGCACTGGATGGCGCTCCGGGTGTATACACGGCGGATTGGGCCGAAACAGAGACTGGTCGCGATTTTATCATTGCCATGACCAAGGCACACGATCGCGTCTTGGACTCCGGGGTGAAACCGCCTTGGACAGCACGCTTTTGCTGCACGCTTGTCCTCGCCTGGCCCGACGGCCATGACGAATTGTTCGCAGGCACCGTCGAAGGTCAGGTCGTATGGCCGATGCGGGGGATGCAGGGCCACGGCTACGACCCCATGTTTCTGCCGAACGGATATGACGTAACCTTTGGCGAAATGGATGGATCGGAAAAGAACCGGATCAGCCACCGCGCAGTTGCGTTCAGCAAGCTTGTGACCGGCTGCTTTGACTGAGGACTGGCAGGCCGGGGGCTTTGGCCTATACGTGCATTGGCCGTTCTGCGAGGCGAAATGCCCGTACTGCGATTTCAACAGTCACGTCCGTGCAGAAGTCGATCAATCTCGCTGGCTCAGAGCCTATTTGCGCGATTTGGATCGTTACGCCGAACGTCTTCCGGGCCGTGTTTTAAACTCGATCTTTTTCGGCGGCGGCACACCCAGCCTGATGAAACCCGAGGTTGTGAGCGCGATCATCGAACGCGCCTGCCAGATCTGGACACCCGCGAATGATATCGAAATCTCGCTTGAGGCCAATCCGGGCTCTGTCGAAGCAGAGCGTTTTGCCGGGTTTGCCCAGGCCGGCGTGAATAGAGTGTCTCTCGGTGTGCAATCCTTGCGGGACGACGACCTGCGCCGTCTCGGGCGCATCCACACCGTGGCCGAGGCAATCAGAGCTTTCGAGATTGCACGTGCGCACTTTACCCGCGTCAGTTTCGACTTGATCTATGCTCGCCAAGACCAGACCTTGGCCGACTGGCGCCAGGAACTTTCCGAGGCGCTGGCACTGGCCGTGGATCACCTGTCGCTCTACCAGCTTACGATCGAGCCGGGCACCATCTTTTCCCAAAGGCGTGCCAAGGGAGGTTTGCGCGGCCTGCCATCCGAGGATCTGGCTGCGGACATGTACGAACTGACGCAAGAGCTGTGCGGCGCTGCTGGCTTCAATCCTTACGAAGTTTCAAATCACGCCAGACCCGGCGCCGAGTCCCGCCACAACCTGGTTTACTGGCGCTATGGCGACTACATCGGGCTCGGACCCGGCGCTCATGGCAGGATCACGATGAACGGGATCCGGTATGAAACCGAGGCGTGGTCGGATCCGGAACAGTGGCTGTCACTTGCTGAAAGCGATAAGTCACTGAAAATATTTGATAAATTGAAATATACTGATCAAGTACCAGAGCACCTCTTGATGGGCTTGCGGCTCACTGAAGGCGTTGATCTGAACCGACATGCGGCTCTCGCCCGCAAACCGCTTTCCCAATCGAAACTAGAGGATCTGTCTCGACTCGGCCTGTTGCAGGTCCGAAATGGTCGCGTGTCAGCAACCTCCGGCGGCCGTCTTATCCTCAATCGCGTGATTGCGGAGCTATTGGAAGATTAACTTCCGGTCAGCTTTCGACACAGGTCGTCGAGCTGATCCAGGCTTTCGTAGGAGATCGTCATGCTGCCGTTTTCTTGGCCCGGCTTGTGGTTCAGGGCAACTTTCATCCCAAGGTTCGCCGCCAAGTCGCCTTCCAGCGCTTTGGTATCGGCATCCTTTTCCGCCCCTGATTTCTTTTTGGGCGCACCTTCGTCCGAGAAGATATTACCACCATCTTTCTTTACGAGCTTCTCGGTCTCTCGAACAGACAGACCCTTTTTCACAACTTGGCTGGCAAGCGCGGACGGGTCGTCTGAGGTAATCAACGCCCGCGCGTGGCCTGCGCTCAACCGGCCGTCACGCAAGTACGCCAGCACATCCTCGGGCAGTCCCAGCAGACGAACAAGGTTGGCAATATAGCTGCGACTCTTGCCGAGCGCCTGGGCGAGCTTTTCTTGGGTATGTCCGAACCGTTCCATCAGCTGACTGTACCCGGCGGCCTCTTCAACCGGGTTCAGGTCTGCACGCTGGATATTCTCGATGATGGCAACTTCCAAGACCTCGGTGTCATCGAACTCCCGTACAATCACCGGCACCTGGTGCAGCTTGGCCAGCTGCGCCGCCCGCCACCTGCGCTCGCCCGCGACGATTTCGAATGCGCCGCTCTTTCGCGGATTCGGACGAACGATCAGAGGTTGAATGATCCCTTTCGCGGAGATGGACGAAGCCAGGTCTTGCAAGGCACTTTCATCAAAGTCCCGCCGCGGCTGATCCGGGTTCGGCTCGATCTTCTCGATCGGAACCGATTTATCCGCCGGTTTGCCGGTATCCTCCGGTGCGTCCTGCGCCTCGGCGACATCCGACATCAACGCCGACAATCCGCGCCCAAGTCCCCGCTTAGATTTTTTGTCCGACATCCCGCTCTCCTTACGCCGCCTGCCGTTTGTTGTTTGTCACCAGCTCTCGTGCCAAGGCACGATAGGCTTCGGCCCCCTTGGAGCCGGGATCATATGACAGAACCGGCACGGCATAAGATGGCGCTTCGCTGACCCTTACATTCCGAGGAATCTTTGTTTGGAACACCAAAGGCCCAAGATTGTCCCGCGCATCCTGCTCCACTTGGGACGACAGGTTGTTCCGGCCGTCATACATGGTCAATACGACGCCCTCGATCCGAAGATCCTTGTTTGCGGATTGCCGCACTTCCCGAACTGTCAGCATGAGCTGTGACAAGCCTTCCAGCGCAAAGAACTCCGACTGAAGCGGCACCAATACGGAATGCGCAGCAACCATTGCGTTCACGGTCAGCAGGTTGAGCGATGGAGGACAGTCGATCAGGATGAAATCGAATCCGAACCCGTCCATCGCAGGCTGCCGCAAGGCATCGTGCAACAAAAAGCTGCGCTTCTCATTCGAAATCAGCTCCATATCCGCCGAGCTAAGGTCCACGGTAGCCGGAACAATACTGAGGTTGGCTTGTCCGGTTTCCTGGATAACCTTGTCCAGCTCGATTTCCTCAAGCAGCAGCTCATACGTTGTGTATTCCCGCTCATTCGCCTCGATACCCAACCCGGTAGACGCATTCCCCTGCGGGTCAAGGTCGACAATCAGCACCTTGAATGCATCCTCCGCAAGCGCCGCAGCAAGGTTGATCGTCGTGGTCGTTTTGCCGACGCCGCCTTTCTGGTTTGCGATTGCAATGATTTTGGGTCCGGCAGAGCGCGCGAGATCAAGCACGGCATACTCCTGAGATGCGTAGAATGACGGATTTTTCGTTCGTTTTACTTTTAGCAACCTCGTAATCGAAACGCCACTTCGATTGCGCCTCGGTCAGCTCCTTCCGCCAATTTTCTCCCTTGGGAAACAGCATCAAGCCCTGCGGCGCCAAATGACGGTGCGACAATGAAAGCAACGTGTCCAAGTCCGCCACGGCGCGGGCCGAAATGACATCGGCCTGCAACGTCGGCAGTTCTTCGATTCGTCGCGAAATGATGGTCACCGCAGTAGATGTTTCGCGCGCCACGCTGCGCAGGAATGCCGATTTGCGCTGATCGGATTCGACCAGCGTTAAACTTAGGTCTTCCCGCAGTTCCGCGGCTATAATTGCGACAACGAGGCCGGGAAACCCCCCTCCCGAGCCTAGATCCGCCCAGACATCCCCCTGCTCGTTGGCAAATTGCCAGACTTGCGCTGAATCCACAAAATGACGAGCCCACAAGTCGTCGATCGTGGATTTTGAGACCAAGTTGATCTTTGGGTTCCACTTTCTGAGGGCATCGGCGTAGTGCTCAAGCTTGTCAATTGTTTCACGTGAAACACTCAATTCACCGATCTTTGTCATGCGGATTTCGACCGCACCTTTTGCCGCAACCTTGCGAGGATTGTTGTCAACGCCGCGGGCGTCATTCCATCTATCCGAGAGGCCTGCGACAAATTCCCTGGTCGCGCAGCGCTCAACTTACTTTTCAACTCGTTGGACAACCCGTCAATCGCATCAAAATCAAAATCACTCGGTATGGCGTGTTTCTCGTCGTTTTTCATCAACGCAACGTCCCGTTCCTGGCGAGCAATGTAATTTGCATAAAGCGAATCTCGCTCAAGCTGGCGGCGCGTTTCCGTATCAATGTCGGAAAATTCTGGGTTTAGCGAAAGCAAATCGTCAAAGTCAAAGTCAGGATACGCAAGCATTGCAAGCCCATCCCGCTTGGTGCCATCTTCATTCACCTTGATGCCAGCATCGTTTAGTTGCTTTGGCGTGTAGGTCACAGCTTTCACTCTTGCCTTACCGGTCTCCAACCGGCCCATCTTGTCCTCAAAGGCAGACCGACGGCGCGCTCCGACGCACCCAATGTCCAGCCCTATCGGCGTCAGACGCTGATCTGCGTTGTCCGCCCGCAATGACAGCCTGAACTCGGCGCGCGACGTGAACATCCTGTAGGGCTCTGTAACGCCGCGCGTCGTCAGGTCATCGATCATGACACCGATATAACTGTCGGCACGGCCGAAAAAGATCGGGTCACGCCCAAGCGCCGCAAGTGCTGCGTTCAAACCCGCGACGACACCCTGCGCCGCCGCCTCTTCATAGCCCGTTGTTCCATTGATCTGACCGGCAAGAAACAATCCGGGGACCGAGCGAACGGCCAGCGTCATGTCCAGCGCGCGCGGATCCACGTAGTCATATTCAATTGCGTAACCAGGCTGAATGATCGCGGCATTCTCAAGCCCCTTTATCGAAGTCACGTAATCACGCTGGATGTCTTCGGGCAAGGACGTGGAAATGCCGTTTGGGTATATTACGCTGTCGGAAAGACTTTCAGGCTCCAAAAAGATCTGGTGCGAGGTCTTATCGGCAAACCGCACGATCTTGTCCTCAATCGAGGGGCAATAGCGGGGTCCGATTCCGTCTATATAACCCCCGTACATGGCCGAACGCTCGAGATTATCTCGGATAATACTGTGGGTTTTTTCGTTGGTATGGGTGATTCCACACGACACCTGACGCGCAGAGGGTCCCGCCGACAGAAACGAGAACAGTACTGGATCGGCATCCGCCGGCTGCATCTCCAGACAGTCCCACGCGATCGTTCGACCGTCTAGCCTAGGCGGGGTCCCGGTTTTCAGACGGCCCAAAGGCAATCCGAATCCGTCAATCCTTTCGGCGAGCCGTACAGACGGCTTATCGCCCATGCGCCCGCCAGGACGCGAAATGTCGCCAATATGGATAACGCCGCGCAGGAAGGTTCCCGTCGTCAGTACGACTGCACGCGCGTGAATTTCGCTTCCGTCCGCCAGCAAGACCCCACTCACAGCATCGCCTTGAAGCAGAAAATCAGCAGCTTCGCCTTCAATAACGGACAGGTTCGGCTGAGCCGCGATTTCGGCCTGCATCACCTCGCGATAAATCTTTCGGTCTGCTTGCGTTCTGGGCCCCTGCACAGCGGGACCTTTTTTTCGGTTCAGCAAACGAAACTGGATACCTGCCTTATCCGCGACACGTCCCATCACCCCGTCCAGCGCATCAATCTCGCGAACAAGGTGACCTTTCCCAAGACCACCAATCGCTGGATTGCATGACATGACGCCTATCGACGCCTTCGTCAAGGTAACCAATGCCGTCCGTGCGCCCATCCGGGCTGCGGCATGTGCTGCGTCTGTGCCGGCATGTCCGCCGCCGATTACGATGACGTCAAAATGTTTCACGTGAAACACTCCGCTATTTACCAAGACAGAAGCTGGCGAAAATCTCATCCAAGATATTCTCGATATCTACCCGGCCTACCAGAGAATCAAGAGCACGCACAGCACTTCGCAGCTCTTCCGCGCTCAGATCCGGCGCGCCTTCCGACCCGGCGAGTATGGTCATGGCGTTATCGAGGTAGATGGCACCAGCCTCCATGGATTGCTTATGGCGCAGCCGTGTAGCCACGCCAGCATGAGCAGTTCTTTCAGAAAATGTGCTCGTGATGCGCTGAATCAAATCAGCGACGCCATGGCCGGTCGCGCCGGATATGCCCTTGTCCGGGAATCCATGAAGGTCCGCTTTTCCCACAAGGACCAAATCGTCTTCCTGCGGCAAGAGATCCGGCGTCTCTCCCGGTGCAACAAGAAACACCCGAAGATCCGCCTCCTCCGCACGGGCCCTGGCCCTCGCTACGCCAATCGATTCCACGACATCCTTGGTTTCTCTTAGTCCCGCGGTATCCAATAGCGTGACCGGAAGACCATGCAAGTCCATGCGCACCTCGATTACGTCCCGCGTGGTGCCAGCAACCTCGGAAGTGATCGCGGCGTCACGCCCGGCCAAGGCGTTCAACAATGTGGACTTTCCGATATTCGGCGCACCGACAATTGCTACTTCGAACCCATGACGAAGACGCTCTGCTGTCTGAACCCCCGCAATCTCGACTGTCAGTTCATTGCGAACATCTGACAAAAGGTCCGAGACTTCCGGCGAAACATCCTCGGGAACCTCTTCGTCCGCGAAATCAATCGTCGCCTCAAGCAGCGCGGCGGCCCGGATCAGTTTGCTACGCCAACGTTCCGCGCGCTCTCCCAGTTCACCAGACAAGACGCGTTGTGCTTGGCGCCGCTGCGCTTCGGTTTCAGCGTCGATCAGGTCTGCAAGGCCTTCGACCTGGGCAAGATCCAGCCTCTCATTCTCAAGCGCGCGCCGCGTAAACTCACCTGGCTCGGCAGGTCGAAACCCTTGCTGTCGCCCAAGCGCTTCGAGGATCGCAGACACGACAGCAGTCGATCCATGACATTGAAACTCGACTGTCGGCTCACCCGTGAAGCTTTGGCCTTCGTCGAAAACCAGCATCAAGCTTGTGTCGATCGCCTCCCCGCTTGTTGCGCGAACCGTGCGCAAGGCGGCCCGTCGGGGCGATGGAAGGTCGCCCACCAGCTCTTCCACACCTGCGAATGCATCGGCGCCGGAAACGCGGATGATGGCGACGCCTGCTTTCCCAGGCGCCGTCGACAGGGCAAAGATGGTGTCCATGGTGTTTCCGACAGACGATCACATTACGTGTTCATGGAATCGAAGAAATCCGAGTTCGTTTTGGTTTGTTTCAACTTGCCAAGCAGGAACTCGATAGCATCCGTGGTTCCCATCGGATTGAGGATCCTGCGCAGCACATAGGTCTTCTGCAAATCGACCTTGTCGATCAGCAGATCCTCTTTCCGTGTGCCGGACTTGAGGATGTCTATGGCCGGGAACACGCGCTTGTCGGCAATCTTGCGATCCAGAACCAGCTCAGAGTTGCCTGTGCCCTTGAACTCTTCAAAGATCACTTCGTCCATCCGGCTGCCGGTATCGATCAGCGCCGTGGAGATGATCGTCAGCGAACCGCCTTCCTCGATGTTTCGCGCCGCACCGAAAAACCGTTTGGGGCGCTGCAGGGCGTTGGCGTCCACACCACCGGTCAGAACCTTGCCTGAAGACGGAACGACAGTGTTGTACGCCCTACCAAGTCTTGTGATTGAGTCGAGAAGGATAACAACATCTCGTTTGTGTTCGACCAAACGCTTGGCTTTCTCGATCACCATTTCCGCCACGGCGACGTGCCGTGCCGCCGGCTCGTCAAAGGTCGAGCTGATGACCTCGCCCTTCACCGAGCGCTGCATGTCCGTGACCTCTTCGGGCCGCTCGTCAATCAGCAGCACGATCAGGTAGCATTCGGGATGATTCCGCTCGATGCTGCTGGCGATGTTCTGAAGGATCACGGTCTTGCCCGTCCGCGGCGGCGCCACGATCAGGGACCGCTGCCCCTTGCCGATCGGTGCCACCAGGTCGATCACCCGTGCGGATTTATCCTTGATGGTCGGATCGTCAATCTCCATCTGAAGCCGCTCATCGGGGTAAAGCGGAGTCAGGTTGTCGAACGCGATTTTGTGCTTGGCATTCTCCGGGTCGGCAAAATTGATCTGCGTCACCGACGTCAGCACGAAATACCGCTCGTTTTCCTCGGGCGCCTTGATCTCGCCTTCGATCGTATCGCCGGTCCGCAGCGAATGCTTTCGGATCGTATCGGGCGAGACATAGATATCGTCCGGCCCCGGAAGATAGTTCGCTTCCGAAGACCGCAGAAACCCGAATCCGTCTTGCAGAACCTCCAGCGTGCCGTCGCCATAGACGACCCACCCTTCATCAGCGCGTTCGCGGAGGATCTGGAACATCATCTCCCCCTTTCGCATGGTCGAGGCGTTCTCGATCTCCAGCTCTTCAGCCATCGCAAGCAGATCCTTCGCGGATTGCTTCTTGAGATCGGACAGGTTCAGACGTTCGTCAGACATGGATAGGTCCTTGCGAAATCGACGCGTGCGCGACGCGGTCGTTCAGATATGTTCTTGTGGAAGACGGTAAACCCGGACGGGCGCCGTTTTACGCTACCTAGGATCAGTGACGCCGCGAGTCAATCTCAGAACTTCACGACCACGGAAACGACGATAACCACCATCAGGATCGTCGGCACCTCGTTCATCATCCGGTACTGGCGGCCGGACAAGGCCGCCGTGCCGTCCACAAACGCTTTGCGCTGCCGTCCCAGCCAGTGATGGAACCACGTCATGCCCAGCACGCCCGCGAGCTTGAAATACGGCCACACGGCGCCCCAGTCGACAATCCCCGGCGTGGCGACCAGCAACAGGCCGGCGCCCCAGGTCACGATCATGGACGGGTTCATGATCACCCGCAAAAGCTTGCGCTCCATTATCTGAAACACTTCGTCGCGACTGTCGCCAGGCTCGGATTGCTCGGCGTGATAGACGAACAGACGGGGGAGATAGAAAAGACCCGCCATCCAGGCAATCACAGCCATGATATGGAGCGATTTCGTCCATGGATAAAGCGAGGCCAGAAGGTCAGTCATGTTATCCCCGTATCTCCCTGCCTTTCTCCTAATAAATAAATATAGAAAGAAAAAGGATGATGATTTTGTAGGGGGAAGACCAAGCTGGGGATTACGGGATTATACGTGATTTATCCAAAGCAATGGTCAAATGTGGATAACCATGTTGAATGTTTGGATATCGCTTACTCCGGATTTGCATAATTACTTGAATTTATGACATATTCCTTGCGACCTCCTGAAAAACGAGCGGTGGATGAACCGACCATTCATTTGGACCGCAAGACGTTTTCCCCGATGGCGGGTTTTCCATATCCCCAAGTGCAAAAGACGCGTGAGAATGAATGGGATGGAGCGCTTTTCCCGCCAGATCCGGAAGTGTTGGAATCTTCGCCGATCTATCCCTAAAACCCGTTAGAGATATGCAACGGGATATCCACATGCCACGCAGGATCATTCTGGCTTCGGGGTCGGACATAAGGAACACGCTGCTCCGAAATGCCGGGCTGGACGTCGAGGTCTCTCCGGCACGTGTCGACGAAGATGCGGTCCGCGAGTCGATGATTGCCGAAGACGCCTCGCCGCGCGACATCGCTGATGCACTGGCCGAGCTGAAGGCCAGCAAGCAAAGCGCCCGCAACCTGGGCGCGCTGGTCGTAGGCTGCGATCAGGTTCTCAGCTTCGAGCGCCGAATACTGTCGAAGCCCGAAACACCGCAACAGGCGCTGGAGCAGTTGCGCGAGATGCGCGGCAAACGGCATGAACTTCTGTCTGCTGCGGTGATCTGCGAAGACGGCAAGGCTATCTGGCGTCACGTGGGCGTGGTACGCATGATGATGCGCGATGTGTCCGACGCCTACCTTCAAAGCTACGTCACCCGCAACTGGGATAGCATCCGGCACGCGGTCGGGGCATACAAGCTGGAGGAAGAAGGCGTTCGGCTGTTCAGCCAGGTACACGGAGATTACTTTAACGTCCTGGGGCTGCCACTTCTTGAACTACTGTCATACCTGGCCCTGCGCGGAGATATCGAGACATGAGCGAGAACAGGATACCGCTGGCAGCCGTGATCGGATCGCCGGTCGCGCATTCGAAATCGCCGCAGATTCATAGCCACTGGCTCAAGACCCACGGCATCCCCGGCTATTACATTCCGATGGATGTCGCACCCGACGATCTCGAACACGTGCTACGCACACTGCCGAAAATGGGTTTCGTCGGCGTCAACATCACCGTTCCGCACAAGGAAAAAGTGCTGGAGATCGCCGACCTGATCACCGATCGCGCCACGCTGATCGGTGCGGCCAACACTCTCATCTTCCGCAAGGATGGCAAGATCCATGCGGACAATACCGATGGGGTGGGTTTCATCCAGAATCTCCGGCAGAACGCCCCCAACTGGAACCCCAAGGCTGGTCCGGCCGCCCTGTTGGGTGCGGGCGGCGCGGCGCGTGCGGTCATCTCGGCCCTGCTCGAGGTTGGGGTGCCCGAAATAATGATTGCCAACCGCACCCGGGTCCGCGCCGATGCGCTGAAAACCGAATTCGGCAAGCGCATCGTGGTGGTCGATTGGGTTCAGGCCGGCAACATGATGGAAGACGCCGCGACAGTGGTGAACACAACCTCGCTGGGCATGATGGGCAAACCGCCGCTGCGCGTGCCACTTGACGGTTTGCACAAGGGCACATTGGTCACCGACCTTGTCTATGCTCCGCTCAAGACCCGCCTTCTGGCCGAAGCCGAGGAAATGGGCTGTCAGACAGTCGATGGCCTAGGCATGTTGTTGCACCAAGCGGTGCCCGCGTTTGAGCGCTGGTTCGGGGTACGCCCTCAGGTAGACAGTGCCACGCGCGCAGCGGCGCTCCGATGACGTACAAGCTGGGCCTGACCGGCTCGATCGGGATGGGCAAGTCCACCACCGCGAAGATCTTTGCTGAAAACGGCTGTGCAGTTTGGGACGCCGACGCGGCGGTGCACCGTCTTTATTCGCAAGGTGGCGCCGCGGTTGCACCTATCGGCCATGCATTCCCGTCGGCGATCGTGGACGATGCCGTGTCGCGCGACCGCCTGAAATCGCTCATTGCCGATTATCCGGATGCGCTCAATAAGATCGAAAGCATCGTGCATCCGCTCGTTGCCGAAGATCGCGCGATTTATCTGTCGGAAACCGAAGCGGATATTACGGTTCTGGATATCCCTCTGCTGTTCGAAACCGGCGCGGACGCGCTGATGGACGCGACCGTTTGCGTCACCGTTCCGCCCGAGACACAGAAGGCGCGCGTGATGGAGCGCGGCACCATGACCGAAGAACAATTTCAGGCAATCCTTTCCAAGCAGCTACCGGACGCAGAAAAACGCGCCCGCGCCGACTATGTTATCGTGACCGATACGCTTGAACATGCCCGCGCACAGGTTCAGGATGTGCTGAAAGACATCCAAGGCAGGCGGACCAATGCGTGAAATCGTGCTCGACACCGAAACAACCGGCTTTGACCCCGAACAGGGCGACCGGATCGTCGAGATCGGGGCCGTTGAGCTTTACAACCACATGCCGACGGGCCGCACCTTTCACGAATACATCAATCCACGCCGCTCGATGCCGCAAGAAGCGTTCGAGGTGCACGGCCTAGGCGACGACTTCCTGCGCGATAAGCCAGTCTTCGAGAAGATCGCGCAAAGCTTCGTCGATTTCATCGGTGACGCCAAGCTGGTGATCCACAATGCCGCCTTCGACATGAAATTCCTGAACGCCGAACTTGGTTGGCTCAACATGGCGAAAATCCCGTGGGAACAAGCCATCGACACGCTCGACATTGCAAGGCGCAAGTTTCCGGGTTCGCCCGCCTCGCTCGATGCGTTGTGCCGGCGTTTCGGAATCGACAATTCTTCCCGTACGCTGCACGGGGCCCTGCTCGACTCCGAGATCCTGGCCGAGGTGTACCTGGAACTGATCGGCGGCCGACAGCCCGATTTCGGATTGGCCGGGGCCTACTCCCCGGAAACAACGGAAGACAGCGCCGAAACCGACTGGCATCCCGGCCCGCGCTCGGAACCTTTGCCGCCTCGTCTGAGCGAAGAAGAACGCGCCGCGCATCAGGCATTCGTGAACCACATGGGCGACGGCGCGCTCTGGAAGCAGCTGACTTAGGCGTCCGGAGTCGGCTTTTGGTCTGCCGAAGCCGCTTGGCGGCGCATGATCTCGTTGCGGTAAAGCTGCACGAAATCGATCGTCTCAAGGTTCAGCGGCGGGAAGCCTCCGTCACGCGTGACGTCGCTGACAATCCGGCGCACGAAAGGAAAGATCATCCGCGGGCATTCAATCAGAAGGAAGGGATGCATCTGGTCATCCGGCACGTTCTCGATCTGAAAGACGCCGACATATTCCAGCTCCAACAGGAAAAGCGTGTCCTCGGTGCCCTTGTTCTTGGATGTGATAACCAGCTTGACCATCACCTCGAACTGATGCTCGGCGGAACGTTTCTTGGCGTCCAGGTTTACGGCGACCTGCACATCCGGGTTAACCTCGCCGCCAGACCCTCGTTGGGCCAGCGCGTTCTCGAATGACATGTCCCGAATGAACTGCGTCAACACGTTCATTTTCGGTCCGGTTTGTGTCGCTTGGGCGTCCGTCTTGGCGGCACCGTTATCCTGTTCGGCCATCTAAAGTCTCCTGGCGGAAAAATTCATCGCGCGAAGCCTTAGCAGGATGCCGAACGCGCCTCAATGCCTCGCATCTCAGTGCCGGGTCCAGCCCGAGCTGTCATGCGTGGGCGTCTTCGGCGGGTCGACTTCCTCGTACTGGCCTTCGATCACGTCGTCGCGCTGACGCGGCCCCGGGCCGTTGCGCATGTCGCGCGGCCCATCGGGGCCCATCTCGAAACGCTGTACCTTGATCCGCTTGCGCAGGAACTGGAACAGAGACTTTCGAATAGGCGGCGCGAGCAGCGAAAAGCCAACCGCGTCGGTGAAGAACCCCGGTGTCAGCAGCAGCGCACCGGCAATCAGGATCATGGCCCCGTGCGCCAGCGGTTCGGTCGGGTCGTCAAGCTTCTGGAACGACGACCTCAGCCGGCCGATCGCCATGGCCCCTTGCGTGCGCACCAGCCACGTGCCGAGGATCGCCGTCAGAACCACGATGCCCAGTGTCGGCCACAGCCCGATAAGCCCGCCAACCTGGATAAACAGCGCGATCTCGATAAGCGGCACTGCGAGAAAGGCTAGAAATAGCCACATGAGCATGATCCTCCTTGGTTTCTAAAGGCGGGTACGGTGGACTCGCCCGGATCAACACCCTACATAAGACCCACACCGGGAGGTTTCCATCCTGGGCACGTTGAGAGGTATGAATGAATTCGCCCCTACTCCAATTGCTTGTCCTCGCTGGCATAGCGATTTTTCTCATCCTACGCCTGAAAAGCGTCCTGGGCACCCGCGACGGGTTCGAGCCTTCGAAGCAGCCTACGCCGTCGACCCCGACGCCGTCGCGTCGGCAGGACTTCGAGGTGATCGACGGTGGCCCGGATTACGACATCACCGACCACGTGCCCGAGGGCTCTGACGACGCTCAGGCGCTGGCCGACATGAAACGTGCCGAAAGCAGCTTTGCCGTGGGCGAATTTCTGCAAGGTGCGAAACAGGCCTACGAATGGATCCTGATGTCGTTCGAGCGTGGCCAGGTGGACGAGATGCGCCCCTTCCTTGGCGACGATGTATTTGAGGCGTTCACCGGTGTGGTCGAGTCTCGCGCCCAGCAAGGCCTTTCAATCGAGGCCGAATTCGTCGGGGTACGCGAGACGACTTTGACTGCCGCCCGGTTCGACAACGCGACCAACAGAGCCGAGATCACCGTGCGCTTCATCGGTGAACTGATCTCGGTCGTGCGCGACCAGAACGGCGAGATTGTCGAGGGCGAGCCCGGCAAACCCAAGAAGCAGAAGGATGTGTGGACCTTCGAACGCGTCATGGGGTCCGACGATCCCAACTGGCGGCTTGTTGCCACGGACGAATGATCGGACGGGCGGCAGCGGCATTCCTCTTTGTGCTGACGGCCGCAACCGCCGTCCACGCCGAGGAAGTGACACATACCGTTCTCGACTTTCAGGACCTGAAAGGCTGGGAAGAAGATGATCACGAGAAGGCGCTCGACACGTTTCTCCTGACCTGTCCGGATCTTGATGATCCGGATTGGCGCGCCCTCTGCGCGCTGGCCCAGCAAAAACCCGATGCCAAGGATTTCTTTCAGCTGTTCTTTCGTCCAGTCCTGATCGAAGACGGGAAAAAAGCTCTCTTTACCGGCTATTTCGAGCCGGAGCTCAACGGCTCCCTGTCGCCGGGCGGCCGATATCGCTACCCCCTCTACCGAAAACCGCCCGAGGCCCAAGGCGCCGTCCCATGGTTGTCGCGCCGAGAGATCGAGGCGGGTGTCGCCATGCAGGGCCGCGGCCTCGAGATTGTCTGGGTCGACGATCTGGTTGAAAAGTTCTTTCTTCAAATCCAGGGATCTGGTCGCGTGACACTGCCCGATGGCCGCAAGATCCGCGTGGGCTATGGAGGCGCAAACGGGCACGAGTACCGCTCTGTCGGAGCCGAACTCGTTCGTCGTGGTATTTACCAGGCGCACCAGGTTTCGGCGCAAGTCATCAAGAACTGGGTGCGCCGCAACCCCGCCGCCGGACAAGAACTGCTTTGGCACAACCCGTCCTATGTCTTCTTCCGGCGCATCGACTCCGTGCCCGCCCACATGGGTCCACTCGGGGCGATGAACCGTTCCGTTACCGCGGGCCGCACCATCGCTGTAGATCCTGCGTATGTTCCGCTCGGCGCTCCGGTCTGGATCGAGAAAGAGGGCGCGGGTCCGATCCGCCGCCTGATGATCGCGCAGGACACAGGCTCTGCCATCAAGGGGGCGCAACGGGCCGATATATTCATCGGCACCGGAGATGAGGCGGGTCGCAAGGCCGGTCGCCTGCGCGACCCGGGTCGCATGGTGGTCCTTCTACCGATCCAGCGCGCCTATGCCACCGCGACGGAGCCTAACCTTTGAGCCGCAGGCGGATCACGCCCGAAGAGCTGAAGCTCTGGCAGCAGGTGGCAAAGACGGCGGAAAGGCTCGATCCCAAGCGGGACACCACCACGCCCAAACTCTTGCAAGCCAAGCCGAAATCAAAACCCGAAACGCCCAAAACCGAGATTTCGCCGTTTGAGATCGGCCAAACCTCCCGGGCATCCGACCACAGGCATGATACCTTGCCCGGCCTGCACGAACGCCTGTCCCGGCAGCCCTTGCAAATGGACAAGCGCACCAACACGCGCCTGAAACGCGGCAAGGTCGAACCCGAGGCCCGCATCGACCTGCACGGCATGACACTGGCACAGGCACAGCCCGCCCTGACCGGGTTCATCCTGCGAGCACAGGCGCAGGGCAAGCGGCTGGTTCTAGTAATCACCGGCAAGGGAAAGAACACCGATACCGGCGGACCGATACCCACCAGAAATGGTGTTCTTCGCCACGCGGTACCGCAATGGCTGGGCATGGCGCCGCTGTCGGGTTTGGTCTTGCAGATCACCCAGGCGCATGTGCGGCATGGGGGGGGCGGGGCGTATTACGTGTATCTACGCCGCAACCGGTAGCAGGGGTTTGGCGCGGGTGATGCCGATGGTCATCATGATCGTGGTGACGACGAAATAGCCCGCGACGATCAGGTACTGGCTTTCAAGGCCCAGCCCCAAGTCGATGCCCATTCCGGTCAGGCCGGGGCCGATGGCGGAGCCGAAGACCATGACGGCGGCGGCCATCGCCTTGATCGAACCAAGGCGGGCGGTGCCGTAGAATTCGGCCCAGAAGGCGTTGGGCAAGGTGGTGTTCGCGCCGGTTGTCAGGCCGAGGAAAAACAGGCCTGCGAGCAGGGTCAAGGTATTGTCGGATATGGCGAAAATCCCAAAGGCGGCGACCATGGGAAGCTGGAAGAACGGGATCAACCTGGCGGTGCCGAAGCGGTCCAGGGCCCAGCCGGACAGGACCATCGCGACGATGCCGACGGAGGTGTAGAACGGGTAGAGGGCGACCAGTTGGACGTGGGGGATGCCCTTCAATTCGGCGAAGTGGACCTGGTGGAAAAAGAAGGCTGTGTTGAAAGCTGCGGGGCCCAGAAGGGCCGGGACCATGAACCAGAAAAGCCAATGAAATAAGGCCTGATTGCGGGTCCAGTGGCGGGATTCCATGCCCAGGGACTGGTCGGTTTCGGCCAGCATCTGGGGGGTGCGTTCGAGGCGGAGGAGGCGGTGGATGACGGGGACGCCGACAAGGGCGATGAGGGCAGCGGCGACCCAGAGCATGTGCCAGTCGTAGACCGCCAGAAGTGCAACGAAAACAAGGGGTAAGAGCGCCTCGCCAAGGGCGAAGCCGAGGGTGGCGATGGACAGGGCTTTGCCCCTTGTGGCGATGAACCAGCGGGACATGGCGACGACGGCGAGGTGGCTGGTCATGCCCTGGCCGGTGAAACGCAGGGCAAAAATAACCGCGATCAACCCCCACCAGACCGGATTGAAGGCCATGGAGAGGCAGGCAAAAGCCAGTAAAATCAGTATGATAGGGGCGAGGGTGCGGACGCGAAAAAAATCCGTGAGGCCGCCGGCCCAGACCATGACGAGGGCGGAGGCGGTGGTGCCGAGCGTATAGATCCCGCCCCATTGCCCGTGGCTGAGATCGAATGCGGCCCGAATCTCGCCCGCGAAGAGCGAGATAAAAAACGTTTGTCCAAAAGAACTTAGGAAGGTCAGCAGCATACCCGCCGACAGGAAGGGAAGGTTGTCACGGAGAAAATCGAGGAGCCGCATGACCCCCTTCGTGGCCCGAAACCCGGGTGAAGAAAAGCGGATTCAAAGGGGTGCCGATTTGATTCGTTAATTTTCCGGATCGGCCCAAAAGGACGTCGGTATCACGTCGGTATTTGGGTGGTATGCCGACGGTGCGATTTTCTGGGCTGGTGGATTAAGAGGGAGGGCAGAGTGTTTGGGTGGAACAAACAAAACAACCGACTTGTATGCCGCTGGCAGATTCGGACTATCAAGGGACTGGACGCGTAAGACAATGTCTCAAGGTTGGCTGCCTGAAACCTTTACGTAGATGATTTCTTTACGCGGACTCACCAATGTGCGAGAATCGTAATGAAATTGGCGAACGCCTGATTTTAAACTGGTCGGTAGGCAGGAAAAACAATGGAATTCCCTGAACAGCCTAGAGCTGTATACAACCGGAATCCGTTATCTGAAGTCGTATGCCAGTTGCGCTTTCCGCGATTGTTTTTGCTTGACCGACAAGTTCCAGCGGAGTTTCAGTCTGCCCTTGGGAGGGAATTCCCGGTCGTGGATTCACGTGAAGAATTCAGGTTGTCTTTCTCTGAAGGCTCTCAGAATCCGACGCCAACAACCCGCCGTTTGATCTATGATTTTTCAACAACCGATGATGAATTCACTGTCTCACTCTGCAGCGACTTCTTGGCTATAAAGACCTACAAGTACGTACGGTGGGAACGATTCCAATCAGTATTAAATTTAGCAATGAAAGCGCTACTTTCTAACTACGAGGTTGTACACTTCAAACGGATTGGGCTGAGATACGTTAACATCATCGACAGAGATGAGTTGGGGTTGAAGGATGAGACTTGGTCCAATCTATTGCGTACTCGAGCGCTAGGTCTACTGGCCGACCAAGACATCCCAATCAACGACGTCACTGAACAAGCTACAACTACAGTTATTAAACTAAATGAAGGAAAAGTCGCTGTTCGTACAGGCTTGAGCTTTGTGAATAATGAAGAAAAGCCGCAGTTCATAGTGGACTCAGATTTCTTTTTCGAAGAGCAAGTGGAGGGAGCAGAAGATGCAATTAGAATACTCGGATCCTACAACCGTGCCGCGGGAAATGTATTCCGATGGTTCATCACGGACCGGTTACACAACCATCTCGAACCAACTGATCCATGAAGCCCTAAAGCAACAAATTGAACATTGTTTAGCTGCGTTGCAGGCCGTCAGTTTCCATTTAGTTGATAGAACTCCCGGCATGCCAGATAGGAGCATGCTTAGACATGTCGTGACTTCCAATTCCGCATCGGAAGGATATGTTCAATCTAATGAGGACGCTACCGATCTGAGCTGGTTGTTTGCAGCATATAACTCCGTTGAATCTGAAAAGCCGAGCGTAAAGAACCTGACCAATACGGTACAAGGAATTAACGAGCTTATCCAAAAAGGTAAGTTTGACTTGCTAGCCAAAATCCTTGGCAGCGCGAAGCTTTCTCAAATGTCCAATGAGACTATGCTAGCTTTTGCAAGATCGTCTTTTCCAGTGCGTGAGCAAATTGCCAACTGGAAAACATTTGTTGCCGAGGTGCAATCCGAACTTGATAGGCGTGAAAAAAACAGCGCTCGACTGTTGAAGGGGCTCGTTTGAAGAATGCCCGTGCTCAACGGCCCGGGTTCATCGCTTGAGGAATCACACTATCTTGGTGTTGCGATCAAGAATGCAGGTGGGGATCAGAACCATTGCGGACTACTCTATCGTCTCGATGATGGAGAAGTTCGTATGCTGCATTTGGCATTTCATTTCGACTTACGAGATGATGAATGGAGGCCGGACTACTGCTGCGCGCCTGTTGGTTTCGAGCTTGAAAACCAGCTTGTGGTAGCTGCGTTTGCCAATGCAGTCGCAAATGCGGAACCAAATGTGCCATATGGTTTCGATGCTAATGGGATGGTGTTTGACCGCTCAAGCGGCGAACTTCTGGAAGCTCCGGCCGGCAAGGGACTAACGTGTGCAACCTTTGTGCTAGCTTTGCTTCGAACGCTTGGCTTCGAACCGCTCGATGAGGCTTCATGGCCAGTTCGCGATGATGATGAAGAATGGCAAGCCAAGATATTGGAGTTAATGAAAGCAAATGACGCCAATGAAGATCACATAGAGGCCGTGACACGAAATGGCCAATCAAAACGGTTTAGGCCAGAAGAAGTCGTAGGGGCTTCAATCACTGATAGTGACGAATGGTCCATCGAATTTGATAAAGCACAAGAGATCGCGCAAAAGGTGTTGGAAGATATTGCTGCATGACAACTCCGCCATTACTAACCTTTCGGAGTCAAATTACACCACTCAGCTTTAACGTTACGGGCGATCAGATACTTGACCGTTCGCTATAAAACTTCCCCTACAAAACATACCTGCTCAAATCCGTCGACTTCATCAGCTCGCCCAGGTTGGCGTCCACGAAGGCTTCGTCCACGACCACCTTCTCGCCCGCGCGGTCGGGGGCGGTGAAGCTGAGTTCCTCGAACACGCGTTCCATCACGGTATAGAGCCTGCGCGCGCCGATATTCTCGATGGTCTGGTTGACCTCCGCCGCGATGCGGGCGAGGGCCTTGATGCCGTCCTCGGTGAATTCGACGGTCACCTCCTCGGTCCCCATGAGGGCGGAGTACTGGCGGGTCAGGGCGTTGTCCGTCTCGGTCAGGATGCGCACGAAATCTTCTTCGGTCAGGGCGCGCAGTTCGACCCGGATGGGCAGGCGGCCCTGAAGTTCGGGTAGCAGGTCTGACGGCTTGGCGATGTGGAAGGCGCCGCTTGCTATGAAGAGGATGTGGTCGGTCTTGACCGAGCCATGCTTGGTCGAGACGGTCGTGCCCTCGATCAGGGGCAGGAGGTCGCGCTGCACCCCCTCGCGCGAGACGTCGCCGCCACGGGCCTCTTGCCGGGCACAGACCTTGTCAATCTCATCGAGGAAGACGATGCCGTTCTGCTCGACCGCTTCCAGGGCGGTGCGGTTGACGGTTTCGTCGTCCAGCAGTTTGTCGGCTTCCTCGGAAATCAGGATGTCGTAGCTTTCGCGGACGGTCATCTTCTTGCGGGTGGTGCGGCCGCCGAAAGCCTTGCCGAAGATGTCGCCCAGGTTCATCATGCCCATCTGGCCGCCGCCGGGCTGGCCGGGGATGTCCATCATGCCGAGGGGGTTGGAGGTGTCGGCGACGTCAAGCTCGATCTCGGTGTCGTCGAGCAGGCCATCCTTGAGCTTCTTGCGAAACATCTCGCGCGTGGACTCGCGGGCATCCTCGCCGGCGATGGCGGTGATGACGCGATCCTCGGCCTGTTGGTGGGCGCGGGATTTGACGTCTTCGCGCATGAAGTCGCGGGTCTGGGCGATGGCGCTGTCGACGAGGTCGCGGATGATCTGTTCGACATCGCGGCCGACATAGCCGACCTCGGTGAACTTGGTCGCCTCGACCTTGATGAAGGGGGCGCGGGCGAGTTTTGCCAGGCGGCGGGAGATTTCGGTTTTGCCCACGCCGGTGGGGCCGATCATCAGGATGTTCTTTGGATAGACCTCTTCGCGCAGGTCGTCGGAGAGCTGCTTGCGGCGCCAGCGGTTGCGCAGGGCGACGGCGGTGGCGCGCTTGGCGTCCTTCTGGCCGATGATGTAGCGGTCGAGTTCCGAGACGATTTCGCGCGGGGTGAGGTCGGTCATGGGGCGTCCTGTGATTGCGTTACGGGGGAACGTAAGCATGGGGGGCCGAAACGCAAGGTGCGGTTATTCGGAGGTTGCCGTGACGTCGTCCCAGGGCGGCAGGCGGGATTTGCCGGGGAAGTTCGGCAGGGCGCGCATGAGGGCGACGCGCAGGTGGGTCCAGAAGGTGCCCAAGCCGGTGATGAAGGCGCCGATGACGAGCATGAGGAGCGGAAGCTGCGTGCCGCCGCCGTCCATGCTGAAGAGCCAATAGATCACGGCGGCGAGGTAGCCCATTCCGGCGGTCAGAAAGGAACGGCGGTCGATCACAAGCGCGAGGCAGGTTACCAGCAGGAAGCCGATGATCGTGAGGATCGTGCCGAGCGCGCCGTCGAGATTGTAGACGGTCATCATCACGGTGTTCACCAGCGCGGGCGCGGCTAGCAGGTGCAGCCAGAAGGCCGAGCGGGCGCGGCGGCCGATGCGGTGCGGGTCCTGCATGTCGAACCAGAGACCGGCAATGAAGGCGAGGATGCCGAAGATCAGCGTGCCGAGGGCCAGCGACCCACCCTGGCGGAGGTCGAAGAGGCTCCAGAAACTGCCGGTGATCAGCGTGTCGACGGGGCTGGTTTCGGTGGTGATCGCATAGATGGTCATGAAGCCGTAAAGGCCGACAAGCAGCATCGAGAACGGCACGCGGAAACGGCGGTAATGCAACAGGATCGACGCCATGCCGCCGAGGCCCAGCAGGATGGCCGCGAGCGCGCCGGAGGTGAGGCCGATCATGTCGAGGACATAGCCGATCAGCCCGCCCGCGCCGGTGGCATAGGTACAGACCAGTACGATGGAGGGCAGGCTCATCCGGCGTTTCAGCGTAAAGTAATGCGCGGCGAACCAACCGACGGCCATGAGCGCCGCCATGACGAACAACACCCCGCCCGCGGCGAAGGCGAAGGTCACCGCGCCGGAGGTCAGCAGGATCAGGCCGAGCGAAATGAAGATCTCGGCAAAACCCGAGAACAGCTCGAACGGCTCATCCTCGTTGGCACGCCGGGCGATGCGACCGGCGCGTTCGTGCGACAGGGCGCTGAGGCGCGCGGCCTGTGCCTCGTCGATGATGCCGGCGGCGGTGGCGGCGCGCAGGTCGTCCTGGGTCAGGGTCATAAGCGGTCCTTTGGTCGTCTTTGCGACAGCCCTAAAGAACCGTTTGGACGAAAGAAAGGCCGCATTCTGACACGAAACGGCTGTACCGGTGGACTGGGCGGGCCAAACGCAGGCCCGCCCAGACCTGTCAGTGTTTGCCGAGAAAATCCAGCAAGTCCGCGTTGAAGTCCTGCACGTGGCTGGTGTTGCAGCCATGCGGCGCGCCGTCGATCTCGCACAGGTGACTGTGGGCGACGATCTTGTGCGTCCGGTGGCCCGAGCCCTCGACGGGCACGATGCCGTCAGCGGTGCCGTGCAGGACCAGCGTGGGCACGGTGATCTTTTTCAGATCCTCGCGGAAATCGGTTGTCGCCCAGGCTTCCATGCAGCCAAGCGCGGCCTCGGGGCTCGATTGTTTGCAGAGGTCGAGCGCGTGTTGCCGTTGTTCCTCGGTCACTTTCAGGTCGCCGTCGGCGGTGAAGAAATCCTTGGTGAAGCTTTCGAAGAACGCGTCACGGTCAGCGCGCAGGTTCTGCTCGAACTCATCTGCGGCCTCTTGGGTCAAAGGGCCCTCGGGGTTGTCGTCGGATTGCATCAGGTAAGGCGGGACCGCCGACGCGAAAACCACGTTCTTCAACCTCGCTTCGCCGTGGTTGCCGATGAAACGCGCGACCTCGCCGCCGCCCATGGAGAAACCCACAAGCGAGACGTCGTTCAGGTCCTTGTCCTTGATGATCTGTTCGAGGTCGGCGGCCAGCGTATCGTAGTCGTAGGTGTCATCGGGCGCCGTCGAACGGCCAAAGCCGCGGCGGTCATAGGCGATGACGCGATGACCTGCCTGATTGAGCGCGGGCGTTTGGTATTCCCAAGCGGCGGACGACAGTGGCCAGCCGTGAATTAGGATGACCGGCTGGCCGTTGCCGCCGGTGTCTTCGATATGCAGACTCATGAAAACCTCTTTACGTTACCACCCGTGGAAACGTGCTGGGGTCCGTCTATGTTCCGATCGGCGTCTCAGGCGCTGATGCTTTCGACCGTGAGGTTGCCATTGGTGTAGACACAGATATCCGAGGCGATGGCCATGGCATCCCGCGCGATCTGTTCGGCGGACCTGTCGCTGTCGATCATGCCGCGTGCGGCGGCCAGCGCGTAGTTCCCGCCAGAGCCGATGGCGGCGACGTCATGTTCGGGCTCCAGCACGTCGCCCGCGCCGGTGATGACGTAAAGCTGTGACCCGTCGGTCACGATCAGCATCGCCTCGAGCTTTTGCAGGTACTTGTCGGTGCGCCAGTCCTTGGCCAGCTCGACGCTGGCGCGTTGCAGCTGGCCGGGGGTCGCTTCCAGCTTGGATTCCAGCCGTTCCAGCAGGGTGAAGGCATCAGCGGTGGACCCGGCGAACCCGGCAACCACGTCATAGCCGCCGGGGCTAATGCGGCGGACCTTGCGGGCGGTGCCCTTGATGACGGTGTCACCCAGGCTGACCTGCCCGTCCCCCGCGACGACGACCTGCCCGCCCTTGCGGACGCCGATGATGGTTGTGCCGTGCCAGCCGGGGAAATCGCTCATGGTCGGTGCTCCTTTGATCTTTGGACCTATATGGAAGGCGTGGGGCGTGGTGGCAACCCGGGTGGGCAAATGGAGCCGCGCAGCGTCGGGCCGCGGTGCGGCGAGCCACGGGAGTTCCTCAACACTTTATGGTCGCCAAATCCGCGAAACATTTGAGCGGAGCACCAAGTTCAGCCCAATCGCCGTGCCGTGGGGGCGGCCCGGCGATGCGCGGCGGCGCAGCTAGCTGCGCCTTGATTCCGCGCGTGGTGCTTGAACGAAGAAGGGCCGCCCGGCAGACGACCCTTCGCTATTCTACTTAGATTGGCTTCAGATCGACTCCTCGATCCAGCCTTGCAGCGCGGCCTTGGGCGCGGCGCCGGTCTTGGTCGACACGACCTCGCCGTTCTTGAAGATGAAGAGCGCCGGAATACCACGAACGCCCAGTTGCGAGGGCGAATTGGGGTTCTCGTCCACGTTCACCTTGGCGATCTTGACTTTGCCGTCCATCTCGGACGACAGCTCTTCCAGGGCCGGGCCGATCTGCTTGCAGGGGCCGCACCACTCGGCCCAGAAATCCACCACGACGGGAATGTCGGAGTTCTTCACTTCGCTATCGAACGTGTCGTCGGTTACGGCAACGGTGGCCATCTTGGTCTCTCCTTGAGCTCGGGTTCAATAGCGAACCTATGTAGAGCCATAGGGAGCGTCAAGCTATATGGGTGTCGGCCAGCGCCTGCGTCACAAGATCGTGTGGCAGGGGCATGAGCGTGGCGGTGCGGGTCCAGAGCAGAGCGGTCTCGATGGTGCGGTCGGGATAAATCTGTTGCAGAGCATGGGCATAGGCGCCCATCTGCCGCAAGAGGCCCGAGGGCACGTCAGCGGGCGTATCGGGAACTACGGAATTGGTCTTGAAATCGACGGCCAGAATTTTTTCGGGGGTGACGATCAGGCGGTCGATCGTGCCGTGAATCCGGCGGCTGTTCAGCGCGTCGATATGCGCGGAAACCGGTACCTCGGCCAGTGCGGCAGGCGCAAAGAGGGGGCGCAGGTCTTCCCTCGACAGCACCTGCTCGGCCTCGGCCAGCAGTTGCGCCAGTTCTTGATCCGTGGCGGCGTCTGGACCGTGCGCAAGAAGCGCGGCGGCGGCACTGGCACGGTCGGTCGGGGCGCGTTGCGGCAGATGTTCCAACAGCCGGTGGATCTGCCGGCCCCGGCGCTTGGCGGCGTCCTCGTCCAGCCCGGCCTCGCCCGGCAGCGCCTTGTCGCCGCCAAGGTCGGTCGACGGCGCGAGTGTCTCGGGCCGGGGCGGCGCGGGCGTGGCGGGACCGGCGTACAAGGCCGGTACGACTGGTGTGGCAGCCTTGGGTGCGTCTTCGGAAACACGCTCTAAACCAGCCCAACTGCCACTTTCCAGCCGCAGCCCCTGCCCGCCCTCGAACATGTGTTCGGCGGCGTCCGAGCGTAGCATCCCGGCGCGCACCTTGCTGTACCAGTCGCGCCCCTCTTTATCGAGCTCGCCTGCCGCGGCGACGATCAACCATTTCTCGGCCCGGGTCATGGCGACGTAGAGCAGGCGGTCGCGCTCGGCCCATTGCGCCTCGCGCCCGGCTTCGTCGATGGATTGCAACGCGGCGGGCAGATCCTCCTTGCGGGGTCGCCACACGGCGGTGTCGCCCGCTGTAACCAGCTTGGAATCGACCCGCAGATCGCGCTTGGCGCAATCGGGCAGGATGACCACGGGCGATTCCAGCCCCTTCGCGGCGTGGGCGGTCATTACGCGGATGCGGTTGCCGGCAGTGTCCAGCTGGCGCTTGATCTCCAGGTCGTCGGTTTCCATCCAGACCAGAAAGCCAGTCAAGCTGTCGATCGCGTTGCGCTCGTACGCCATGGCCTGGGACAAGAGCGCGTCGATCCCGTCTTCGGCCTCGGGCCCCAGCCGCGACAGCAGGCGGGCGCGCCCGTCGTGACGGGTGAGAATGCGCTCGATCATGTCATAGGGGCGCAGGAAATCGGCGGCGCCGCGCAGGTCGTTCAGGATGGCGAGCGTTTCGGGAAACTCCGCCGCACGGTCGCGCAGGGCTTGCCAGAGGTACCGGGTGGGCCGGTTGTGTGCGAGGTCGAACAACTGTGACTCGGACCAGCCGAAAAGCGGCGAGCGCAGCGCGCAGGCCAGCGACAGGTTGTCCTCGGGCGTGGCAAGGAATGACAGAAGCGCCGCGATATCCCGCACGGCCAGTTCCGCGCCCACGCGCAGGCGGTCGGCCCCGGCCACGCTCAGCCCTTCGGATTTGCAGGCGCGGATGAGTTCGTGAAAGAGGGCCGAGCGGCGCTGAACGAGGATCAGGATATCGCCCTCGGTGATCGCTGTCGCCTTTGTGCCGTCCTTGGATGGCAAGGGCGTGCCGAGCATCGCCTTGATGGTGCGCGCGATCTGGGCGGCCAGCCGGGTCGCGGGGTCGCCCGGTGTCTTGATATCGACCGGGTCATACCACTCGGGCGGCTCCTCGGCCTCTTCCTTTTCCACGGGCGGCCAGAGATCCACCCGGCCCGGCATGGCCGCGTGGAACGCCTTGTGCCTTTCGCGCTGGGTGAAACCGCTCGACTCCCGCCCGTGGAATGTCTCGTCGACCAGCGACAGGATGGTCTGCGCCGAACGGAAGGAAAATTCCATCTCCATGTCCTGCAATGGCGCGTCGGTGACCTCCAGCTTGGCGCGAAAATCCTCCTTCATGCGGTCGAATCCCTCGGGATCGGCGCCCTGGAAGGAATAGATCGACTGTTTCTTGTCGCCCACGACGAAGATCGTCCGCTGCCGGTCGGCGCGGGCGCCGGTGCCGCTGGTGAATTCCTGCGACAGGCGTTCGATCAGCTTCCACTGGACCGGGCTGGTGTCCTGCGCCTCGTCGACCAGGATATGGTCGATACCGCCGTCCAGCTTGAACAGGACCCAGTCGGCGACCTTGGGATCGTTCAACAGGTTCCGGCTGCGCAGGATGAGGTCGTCGAAATCCAGCATCCCACGTGCCTCCTTGGCGGCGGCATAGGCGGGCAGGAAGACAGACGCGAAGCGATGCAGAATCCGCGCCATGGCCCGGGCGTTGAGCGCAAGGCGGGTGTCGCGAGCCACCTCGACGCGGGCCATGAGCGCGTTGAGCTTTTCGGTCAGATCGGGATTGTCCTCGCGCACGGCCTTGGTCGGGAAAGAGCCTATCTTGGCCGAAAACGGCGATTTTGCCCCGCTGCCGGTCAGAAAGACATCTTCGAGGATCGGCAAAGCCTGAAGCGACGGAATGTCGGCCATTGTCAGCTTGACCGCGGCCTTGGCGTCATTGGTGCTGCTGGCTGTCAGCAGCGGCAGCAGACCGGCGATCAGATCAGCCTCGCCGCCCAGAAACACCGAGGCGACAAGCGCCTGTTCGGTGTCGTCCGGTTTCAGGCCAAAGACCTTTGACAGGTCCGCATCGCTGACCGGGCGGGACAGTAGGTCGCGCTTGCCGACAATTTCCTGTGTCAGGCTGTCCAGATCCTCGCCGGTATACTGCTCGGCCAGATCGTAGAGGCCCTGCGCGTCTGGACCGCTGGCGATCTTCTCGACGACCTCGGACCGCAGCAGAGCGGCGGCGCGGTCTTCCATCTCGGTGAATTGAGGGCTGACACCGGCTTCGAGCGGGAAGCGGCGCAGAAGGGCGGAACAGAAGGAATGGATCGTCTGGATCTTCAGCCCGCCGGGCGTCTCGATGGCCAGCGCGAAGAGACGTCGCGCCTCGCGCAGACGGTCTGGAGTAATGGACCCGTCGATGCCTAGGTCGGTCAATTGCTGTTCGAGCTTCGTATCCGACAGCATCGCCCACGCGCCCAGACGGTCGAACAGGCGGTTCTGCATCTCGGATGCGGCGGCCTTGGTATAGGTCAGGCACAGGATGTTTTGCGGGTCTGTTCCAGCCAAAAGCAGCCGTGCAACCCGGTCGGTCAAGACCTTTGTCTTGCCCGATCCGGCATTCGCCGACAGCCATGTCGAGCGGTTGGGCCGCGCGGCGTCGATCTGGCGTTGGGTGGCGTCGTCTACCATGTGCCCACCCGTTCCGGATCGGCCTCGTCGGTGATGTCCCATTCGCCGAAACGGGCCAGTTGATCGTAATCGCCCGCCATGTCCTTGGTCTTCATCGCGCGGCGCGACAGGTAGCCTTGGTTCGGGTCCAGGTAGCGTGCGATAAGATCGCTCAGTTCCGCCCAGGTCTGGCCGGTCGGCACCTCGTCCAGCGGTGCCGGCACCTCGCGGGGGTCGCCGGTCAGCCCGATGAAGGTGGCGCGCGCGACCGGGCCGGGCGCAAGATCGCCGAACCCGGCGCGTTCGGCCAGCGCGGCCTCCAGCAAAAGCTGCTTTTCGAACGCTTTCTGCGACTTGGCCGAGGGCGGTGCGCCGGTCTTGTAATCGTAGATATGCAAGGCTCCGCCCGCATCGATGTCGATGCGGTCGGCCTTGGCGGTGAGGGTGAAATCATGCGGCTCGACGCGGGCGCTGGCCATCTCCTCGAACGCGCTGGGCCGGGCCAGCGCGCGGCGTATTGCTTCGGTCTCGACGAACCACGCGGCGATACGGGCCATCCGCGCGAACCACAGCGCCCGCGCCTCGCCCCACGACACGGTTTCGGCCAGAACAGAGACTGTTTTCTGGGTTAGAAAGTCCGGTGTTAGAGCGTCGGGATCCTCCAGCGTGTCCTTGATCGCGTGTTCCAGAACATCGTGCAGCACCTCGCCGCGCAGCCGGGCATCGGGCAGTTTCATCAATGGGTCCAGCGGGCGCAGGCGCAGGATCTTGTCGGCATAGATCGCGTAGGGATCGCGGATCAGCTTTTCGATCCGTGTCACGGAGAGCTCCTTGGGCCGCGCCGCGACAGGCGGGATCGGCGCCGGGCGCCGGGCGCTGGGTGTCGGTGCGACCGCCTCGAACGCCTCGGCCAGCGCGAGCGCGTCACGGCCGCGTTGCCGCATGGCGTCGAGCGCCGCAGCGCCACCCTCTTCCGTCAAACCCTGAAGCAGGTTTGTCAGCCGGTTCAGCCAGCGCGACGGCACCGTTTGTGCGTCGTCCGATCGGATAGCACGGGTGATCCAGACGGTTTGCGTGGCCGTGACCGCCTGTTGGAAGTCATGCGCGGAAAGGCCGATCTTGCGTTCGGGCAGCAAAAGCCCGGCCTGGTGCCGCATCTCGCGGTTAAGCCAGGGGTCGCGCGGCGGTGTTTCGGGCCATGTGCCCTCGTTCAGGCCAGACAGGATGAGCAGGTCGGCGCCCTGCACCCGCGCTTCGAGCGTGCCCCAGATCAGGACGCGGGGGTCCGTGTCGGTCTGGCTGCGCACGGTTTCGCGCGACAGGATGGCGTGGAAGAGGTTGATGTAATCCAGCGCCCGCATGGCCTGACCGTACTCGGCATTCTCGGCAAGGTTAGAGACGCATTTTTGCGCCTCGCGCCCCGCGCCTTCGTCCCACAGCCGAAGCGGGGCATTGGCATCGGGACCACGCGAGATGGCCTCGGCCAACGCGATATGCGCGTCGACGATCTGGCTCAAGGGTCGCGCCTCGAGCCTTGACTGGTTGAAAAAGCACGACCGCAGCCAGTCAAGCCATGGGTCCAGATAGGCATCTTCGACCGTTGCGGCCCAGGTTTCGAGCGTTGACAGATCGGGCTCGGGGGGGCCGTTTCGGCGAAGGTAGAGTTCCAGTTCGCGCGTCAGTCTCAGATGCGGGCCGCGTTCGCCGGCCATGTTCGTCAGGGGATGTTTCAGCAGGGTCAGCAATTGCGCGGCATCCAGCGGCGCGTTCAGCATTTCGGCCACGTGGCGCAGAAACCGGCCGGGCGCGGAATGGTGCAGCGGCACGCCGGCGCTGTCATCGGGGTTAATCCCCCACCGGTCCAGCGCCGAGGCGACCCGTCGGGTCAGGGTCCGGTCGGGCGTGATCAGCGCGGCGGTCTGCCCGTGCTCGACGGCCTCGCGCAGGCGCATGGCGATGCAGAGCGCCTCAATCCGGGCGGAGGGTGCCTCGAGCAGGGTTATGCCCGCGGTCGCAGGCGCGATATCGGGGGCCAGGGCGGGGCCGTGCGACAACCATTCGTCCGTCACGGGCGCGGGGCGCAGGGCGAGTGAGACAAGCCGGTTGCGTTCGGGCGAAACAGGCTCTGTTCCGGGCCAGGGGCGGATGATGGAGGGGCCGGCGCCCAGATCGGACAGAAGCTGTGCGAAACGGTATTGCGGGTGTTCCTCGCTGGTGCGCGGATCGTCGAGCTTGGCCCAGACATGGTCGGGCTGATCGGCGTCGAAGCCCGGCAGCACAACGGCCCCCAAAGGCAGTTGCGCCACGGTTTTCATCAACAGCCGCGTCGCCCCGCGCGAGCCGGTGGACCCGGCCAGGATGATCGGATGATCGGGTGGCTGGTCCTTCCAGAGTTGCGCATAGGTCTCGATCACCAGGCGCTGGCGGGTTTCGGCATCCGGCGCGTCGCTGCTGGCGTCGAAATAGGGACTGAGTATGCCCAGAAACGTCTTTATGCGCGCCCAGTGACCGGACTGGTCGTTGGTGTCGATCTGGGCGATTTTGTCGGGTGTGACACCCTCGCCGTGCATTTCGTCCATCAACTGCGCCAGACTGTCGGATAGGTCGTAAAGCGCGGCGCGCGGCGCAAGATCCGGTTCCTGGTCCAGCAGGGCGGAGACGACGGTGATCAGCTCCAGCCGCCGGCGCAGCAGCGGCACGGGGTCGGGGATATCGGCCAGGCCGAAGACCTCGCCGAAGTCGGTGACAAGGCTGATCCGGGGAAGAAGCAGCGCCGGGCCTGCATCGAAGAGCGAGCGGATGCGGCGGGCCATGCGGCGGGTGTTGACGACGAGATGCACGCGGGCGAGTGCCTCGGGCGGCTGATCCGCGTAGGCGTCCAGCAGGCCGCGCACCAGTTCGCGGGGGAAGTCGGCGCCCAGCGGCATCCCGAAGATGCGCGGGGTGTCGAGCGGCTCAAACATCGGCATCTCGCAGCATGGATTCGGCCAGCGCAATGCCCTCGGGCGTGCCGACGTCGCACCAGCGTCCGGGATAGGTGACGGCGTGCAGACGGCCCGCTGTCAGCATCCGGTTCCACAGGATGTTGAGCGAAAACGCAGGCTGGGGGATGGACGCAAGCCCGTCAGTCTTGAGGATCTGGAGACCGGAATAGATGGCGCCCGGCCCACGGCTGGCGCGGCCTGCGGTATCGGTGACGAAATCGCCGGGGCCCGCGTGGCCGATGGCGTTGTCCGTCGGGATGCAGAGCAGCAGCGCGTCCATCTGAGCAGGGTCCCACGCCGCGGCAAGCTGTGCCAGCGGGTTGGGGCCGGCCCAGACGGCGTCGGTGTTCATGGTAAACACCGGACCATCGCCCAGCAGCGGCAACGCGTTGCGCAGCCCGCCGCCGGTTTCCAGGATATCGGGCTGTTCGTCCGAGATGTGGATGGCGCGCCCGGCAACATGCGTCGCGATCTGGTCCGACAGGTAATGCGCGTTGACCACCGTGCGCGAGGGCCCATAGGCGGCCACCAGATCCAGCGCGTGGTCGAGCAGCGGCTTGCCCGCCACCTTGATCAGCGGCTTGGGCCGGGATGCGGTCAGCGCCCCCATCCGCGTGCCGAAACCGGCGGCAAAGAGCATCACTGCGTCGGGGGCGTCGCGCATTTCGATTTCAGCTTTTCCAGAAGGGCCGCGTCGGGCGCGGGCAGCGTTTCAGCAAGGATCGACCGCAACGGGGCGAGGGCCGGATGCGCCAGGTCACGCTGCAACAGATCCCAGACGCGGGGGATCAGGTCGACGTAATGCGCCTTGCCATCGCGGATGCAGAGCCGGGCGAAAACGCCAAGGATGCGCAGGTTGCGCTGGGCGCCGAGCACGGCATAGGCGGCGGCGAACGCCTCGGGGTGCTGGCCGGTCTGAAGCGCGTAGCGGTCGCGCATCCGCGCCTCGAGCGCGGGCGGCACGTCGCGGCGGGCATCCTGAAGCAGCGAGACAAGGTCATAGGCGCGGTGGCCCAGCATCGCATCCTGAAAATCGAGCAGGCCGACGCGGGCAATCCCCTTGCGGTCGGGCAGCCACAGCAGGTTCTGCGCGTGGTAATCGCGCTGGATCAGCACATCGCAGTCCGCGGCATGTTCGGCCAGAAGATCGTGCAGGCAGGTCTCAAAATCCGGCCGTGCGGCGGTGCCGTGCGTGTCGGTGGCGCCGGGGATGTACCAGTCGAATACCAGAGCAGACAGCGCGGTCGCCGTGGGCGGATCATAGCTGGCCAGCCCTGCGGGCGGGGTCTGGCCGTGCAGGTGGATCAGGACGTCGGTTGCGGTGGAATAGAGCCGCTCTTCAAGATCTGGATTGCGCGGCACGATGCTGGCGAACAGCGCATCGCCAAGATCTTCCAGCAGCAGCAGGCCGGTGTCTTCGTCACGGGCCAGCACGCGCGGGGCGCTGAGGCCGATGCCGATCAGGTGTTCCGCGATGTGGATGAATGGACGCACATCCTCGCCCTTGTGGGGCGGCGCGTCCATCAACACCGCGCGCTGGGCGGTGGAGGGGCGGATCAGGCGCAGGTAACGGCGGTTGGATGCGTCGCCGGCAAGGTGCGAGACGACTGCGTCCGCCCATCCTGAACGCTCGATGAAGTCACGGATTTCGTCCTCGCGACTCTTCTGTTCAAGCGCACTCATTCGGAAAACTCCCCTGCCCGACCGTCCCATCGCGGATCGTGCCAGGTGATGTCAAGACCGCGCTGATCGGGGTCGTCCTGCGGCGTAAATGTCAGCGACAGCGCGCCAGCGGGGGCAATCGCGCCGAGGCGGTCGGGCCATTCGACCAGCGTGACGCTGTGCTCGAAGGCCTCCAGCAGGCCAAGCTCGATCACCTCTTCGGGCGCAGACAAGCGATAAAGATCGGTGTGCCAGATATCGAACGCCGGCGCCTCGTAGGTCTGGACCAGCGTGAAGGTCGGCGAGGGCACGTCTTCGGGCGCAGGCAGCAGGGATTGGATCAGGCTGCGGGCGAAATGGGTCTTTCCGGCGCCCACCGGCCCGTCGAGCAAGAGCACGTCGCCGGGGCGCAAAACGGCACCGATACGCCGGGCCAGTCCGGCGGTGGCGTCGGGACCGGACAGGGTAAGGTGCAGGCGGCGGGTGGGCATGGCCCGACACTACACCGCCGGCAGTGGCCTGCAAGTCAAAGCGCGGGTCAGACGGGGACTTTCGCAGTCGGATGGGGCACATCGTGCAAGGCCCCCAGCGTCACCATCGACGAGTTGCCCGGCAGGTGCCGGACCTGGCAGGACAGAGCCGTGCCGTCTGGCCCGGTCATCGTGACGTCGAGCGTGTCGCGTGCGAGGATCGCCTGTTCAACGCGGGTCCAGCCCATGCCCGGCAGCGCCTTGCGGCCGACCAACAGGAAATCGTGCAACGTCATATCGGCGAACGAGGCGTCGGGATCGATCCCGAGCATTTGACGGCACGTCAGGTTGCAGAGGGTCACGATATTGTCCGGGCCGAACACGACAATTGCGTGGTCACTGGCGTCCAGCACCGCCTCGCGCAGGCTGACCTGGCTGTGATAGTGGCGCGCCAGCGAAATGTTGTCGGTGATGTCCTCGAAAAGAAAGGCGATGGCCCCATCAGGGTGCGGCCGCCCGGTGACGCGATAGGTCATGCCGTTGGGCAGATGCCAGTCCTCAAGGTAGAGTCCCCCGGCGGCGGTGCTGATCATGTCCTCGATCTGTTTGCGCCAGGTGCCATAATTCTTGGGCTCTGGCAGGACGCGGTTGTCGCGCAGGCTGTCGAAGAACTGCATCAGCGGCGGCTGCGCCGACAAGAGCGGCGCGGGCAGCCCAGTCAGATCCAGCAGCGCGGGGTTGAACAGGGCCAGTCGGCGGTTGCGATCGAAAATCGCAAGGCCGGTGGTCAGGTTGGCGAAGATCTTGGTCAGGGTCTGGATGAACTCTTGCCGGACCGTTTCGGCGTTGGCCACCCGGGTGACATCCGTGGCGAAGACAGCGCGGACATCGGCGGCCTGAACGTGCTCGACCTCGAATATGCGATCCTGCGCGGTATCCTGAGACGGGATGCGCACGCGGCTTTCGCCGTCGGTCGCGGCGGCGGTATCGACAAGCTGTCGTGCCAGCGCATCGGGATAGTCGTGAAAAGCGGCGTTCTGCCAGATCGTGTGACCGGACGCGTCCAGGATGCGCACGGCGCAGGGGGCATGATTGAACACCGCCTGATAGCGGGCGACCGCGTTTTCAAGCCGCCGGGCGCCGTGCCGGTCCAAAGGGCCGGGGGCCAAGGGCTCTGTCACCTCGACCCGTTCGGTATCATGCCGGCGCGACAGGGTCAGCAGGGCGTGATCGTCGCTGTCGGTTGCGGGCAGATCGCGGATTTCCCCATCGTCCAGTTCGTTCAGGGAACGGGGCAGTGGCCCAAAACGCGTGCCCAGCCAGCGGCGCAGGTCGGACCAGTCGTTGATATCGTCCGAGGTCAGACCGGACAGAGTACCCGGCCGCGTGTCCTGGTGGGTCAGGGCGTCGTCGTGAAACAGGAAGCCGGCTGATTGTGCATCGGGTGTCACAGGGTCGGCAGAGCCCGGTGCAGGCGCGCGCCAGGATCGCCCCAGCGCCCACAGCACCAGCACGGAGATCACCGCCGATACCGCGAGCGCCAGTGCGAGTGAAATTGGCGAGAGGCCAGTCATGCAAAGCGTCCTGATCCCGTGACGGGGCCCAACATGGCGCGACAAGGTTAATGCGCCGTTAACGAAAACGGGCGCGACGGAGATTGCCCTCAGGTCTGGATCAATTGGTTTTCGCCCAGTGACTGCCGCCCCTGCTGGGCGTCGCCCTCCAGCCGGGACCGGGGCCAGGACACCTCGACAAAGGCGCCGGTGCGCTCGGAATAGCCTTCGCGTTTGCGAAACGAGTCGCTGCCATTGGCAAAGGTCAGGTCCGCGCCGGAGCGTTCCAGCAGCGTCTTGGCGATAAACAGGCCCAGCCCCATGCCCTCATAGCCCGGGCGCTGCGGCTCGGCGCGTGCAGAGCGGCGCCCGATGAAGGGCTCGCCGATGCGGCCCAGAAATTGCTGCGGATAGCCATTTCCGTCATCCATGATCCGCACGGTGATGTCCGTATCTGTCCATTCGCTGTCGATCCAGACACTGTTCCGGCTGAAATCGACTGCATTCTGGATAAGGTTGCGCAGTCCGTGGATGACCTCGGGCCGGCGTAGAACGGTGGGTTGCGGTCCGGCACGGGCGATGTCGGCGACGATCTCGAACCGGATATCCTTGCCGCGGTTGAGATGCGGCTCGGCGGCTTCTTCGAGCAGGGCCGACAGGGGCGCGCGACGCAGGTGCAGGTCGTCCTTGCCCGCCCGTCCCATGGATCGCAGGATATCGCGGCAGCGGTCGGCCTGTTCGCGGATCAAGAGCGCGTCGGCGCGCAATTCGGGATGATCGTCCAGCTCTTCGGCCAGTTCGGCGCTGGTCAGCTTGATGGTGGCGAGCGGCGTGCCCAGCTCGTGCGCGGCTGCGGCCACCACGCCGCCCAGATCGGTCAGCTTTTGCTCGCGGGCCAGCGCCATCTGCGTGGCCTGCAGCGCCTCGGACATGGCATACATTTCCGAGACGATCCGGCGGGAATAGACACCAAGGAACACCACCGCAATCAGGATCGCGATCCAGTTGCCAAAGAGGAACAGGTCGGGGATGAACAGAAGTTCGCCAGTCTGCGTTGTCAGCGGCATGTAGAACCGCGTCAGCGCCGACGTGATCAGGATCGCCATCCCACCAAGAAAGATCGTCGAGCCCGCGGTCAGCGCCGAGGCCGACACAGTGACCGGGCCCACGATCAGGATCGAGAACGGGTTGTTCAGACCCCCCGTCAGGTACAGCAGCACGCCAAGCTGAAGCATGTCGAACAGAACTACCAGCAGCGTTTCGCGCTGGCTGAGGCGCTTGGTCTCGGGGAATACGAAATAGGCCGTGACGTTCGAGATGATCGACAAGCCAACCACGAAGTAACACAGCCCGTAGGCCAGCGTCAGGCCCAGCACGTATTGCGCCACCAGCAGCGCGGCCATCTGGCCGGCCACGGCCCACCAGCGCAGAACGACCAGCGTGCGCAGCGGCACCGATTGCCGGCCGGTGCCGAATTCCTGTGGGGCGGGCGGCGCCTGTGTCATGCGTGATCTTGTCTCTCTTTCAATCGCCGAAGCATCGCCTTAGATGTGCCACAGGCACGCGGATAATCCTAGCGAGGTGACAGGCGCCATGACACGAGTTTATGCAATTCTTGCGGGTGTGGCGGTGATCGCGCTTTTGGGCGTGACGTATTTCCTGGCTCAGCGCGGCGGTGCGGATGGCGACCAGTTCGCCCAATGTCGCGGCGGTGCGGTGGCCGGCGGGGAAGGTGCCATCGGCGGGCCATTCACGCTGGTCAGCGAGACGGGCGAGACGGTCACCGAGGAGGATGTCATCGACAAGCCGTCGCTGATCTATTTCGGTTATACCTTCTGCCCCGATGTCTGCCCCATCGACAACGCCCGCAACGTGGCCGCGGTGGAGATGCTGGAAGAGCGTGGCGAGGATGTGAAGCCGGTTTTCATCACCGTCGACCCCGAGCGTGACACGGTCGAAGTGATGCGCGAGTTCACCGATGCCTTTCACCCCGACCTTCTGGGCCTGACGGGCAGCGAAGAACAGGTGAAGGCGGCGACCACGGCCTATCGCGCGTTTTCGTCAAAGCAGGACAGCGACGATCCCGATTACTACCTCGTCGATCACTCGACTTTCACCTATCTCACCTTGCCCGAACACGGATTTGTCGAGTTTTTCCGGCGGGATGACACCGCTGAGCAAATGGCCGACCGCGTCCAGTGCTACTTAGATGCCAGTTGACCCTGCGATAGTTTGACGCATCATGGGGGCGGCGCTACATCTGAAGTTGCGAGCGGGAGGAGACTTGCATGACAGCCGAGCACACCGAAATCGGAACCGACAGGACATTGCTGCTTGTCGATGACGACGAGCCCTTTCTGCGGCGCCTTGCCAAGGCGATGGAAAAGCGGGGGTTCGAGGTGGAAATGGCCGGCTCGGTGGCCGCGGGGCAAGCCATCGCCACGGCGCGGCCGCCGGCCTATGCCGTGTGCGATTTGCGGCTGGAGGATGGCAATGGCCTGGATGTGGTGGAAACCATCCGCGAAAAGCGGCCCGACAGCCGGGTCGTGGTGCTGACGGGCTATGGCGCGATTGCCACCGCCGTGGCGGCGGTGAAGATCGGCGCGACTGATTACCTGTCGAAGCCCGCCGATGCGACCGACATCACCAACGCCCTGCTGGCCAAGGATGACGAGATGCCGCCGCCCCCCGACAACCCGATGAGCGCCGACCGCGTGCGGTGGGAACACATCCAGCGGGTCTATGAGCTGTGCGACCGCAATGTCAGCGAGACGGCGCGGCGGCTGAACATGCACCGGCGGACGTTGCAGCGCATCCTGGCGAAACGGTCACCGCGATAAGTCGTACCGTTTGCAGATGCGGTCGACAGTGGTGCCGTCAGCCAGCACCGTGTCGGGGATGCGCCTGTAATCCTCGAACCCCTTGCTTTGGTAATAGATCAGGCCGCTGTCGTTGTCGGCGCGGATCGTGGCGTTGATCCATTTATACCCGATCCGCTTGGCGCGGGCTTTGGTGGCTTCGAAGAGTTTCGAGCCGATACCCAGACCAGTCTGCCCCAGCCGCACGAAGGTGGCGATATCCGCGGCCTCGGGCGGCAGGTCGGGATGCGGGCCGATATGCTGAAAGCCGAGAACCTGCGCGGCGTCGTTCTCGGCCAGGATCCACGTGTTTTGGCCGGGATAGAGCCGCATTTCGACCTGCATCTCTTCGGGCGTGATGGGTGCGGTCCGCGCCGTGGTACCGCCCTTGGCAATGATCTCGTTCAGAAGCTCTGCCATCTGGCGGGCATCGAGCGGATTGGCCTGCCGGACGTGGATCATCCGGTCAGGCGCATCAGCTCGGCATGGCGGGCGGTGTAATCGGCGCGCGCCTCCATCGGCGGGCGCAGCACGATGCGCAGGCCGTCGATGATATCAGTTGGGGGCGTGCCGAAGAAACGCGTCGCCTCGGCCTCGGAAAAGCCGGCGATGGTCGTGGCCTCCATCCAGGCGCTGATCTTGTCGGCCTTCTTGATCGACTTCTTGACCTGCGCCGGGATCGTAGCGGGCAGGCCAAAGCGCAGGTGCACCGCCGCCGCCAGACGCTTGTCGAGCTCGTCATAGGCCGGCCCCACCGCGTTCTTCACCGGCGAGATCATGTCGCCGATCACGTATTCCGGCGCGTCGTGCAGCAGCGCGGCCAGCTGCCATTTCGGCTCGGGACGCGGAATCAGGCGGGAATAGAGCCTTTCCACCAGCAAGGAATGTTCGGCCACCGAATAGGCGAAATCGCCGTCGGTCTGCCCGTTCCAGCGCGCGACGAAGCTAAGCCCATGCGCGATATCCTCGATTTCGATATCGACGGGCGTCGGATCGAGCAGGTCGAGACGGCGACCGGACAGCATCTTTTGCCAGGCACGGGGAGGGGGCATGGCGGGCTCCGTCAAAAGGGCGTTCGCCTTTGGTTTATGCCCGGGATGGCCGAATTGCAAAGCTTCGCTGGCACGGGCCGGTGCGCCACATTCCTGCCACATTTCCGCCGCACACTGGCTGCATCGCATCACTGCTGCCAACGATGCCGGGCTCAAGAGGCAAAAAACAATCGAGCACCGCCCCGCATCGACGTGACCGCGACCATAAACGGGGCGGCCGGTTCTGCTGCGGCGTGCCCCTGATAAACCTGTGAAAGGAGCTTGAGATGATCAGGCAACTGACAGCGGTCGGGGCAGTATTGGGCGCATGTGTCATGAGCACGCCCGCCATCGCCGCAAATTGTGCAGATCGCGAGACGGTCGTGGCCCGGCTGGCCAGCCATTACGACGAACAGCCCACTGCCGGCGGTCTGCAAAGCACGGATGACGAACCGGCGCTAGTCGAGGTGTGGTCGTCGCGCGAAACCGGAACCTTTACGGTGATGATGACGCGGCCCGACGGCATGACCTGTATCGTGGCCACCGGCACCGACTGGCATCAGGCCGCACCGGATGCGCCTATCCTCGGGTCCGCCAGTTAAACCGGCAGTGATTTGAATATTACTTACCGGACGCAACGCCGCGGCAAGTCTGCATTGCCCGTCTGCGCGGCGGGTGCTATCTGGCCTGCAACATTGGATTGCAAGGAATACAGCAGATGGCAAAGGACTACGTGGTCAAGGATATCAGCCTTGCCGCTTTCGGGCGCAAGGAACTGGATATCGCCGAAACCGAGATGCCGGGGCTCATGGCCCTGCGCGAGGAGTACGGAGCAGACAAACCGCTGAAGGGCGCGCGCATCGTCGGCAGCCTGCACATGACCATCCAGACCGCCGTTCTGATCGAGACGCTGGTGGATCTGGGCGCCGATGTGCGCTGGGCGTCGTGCAACATCTTTTCCACGCAGGACCACGCCGCGGCGGCGATTGCCGAAGGCGGCACGCCGGTCTTCGCGATCAAGGGCCAGACGCTGGAAGAGCATTGGGATTACCTCGACAAGTCCTTCATGTTCGAGGATGGGCCGAACATGATCCTCGACGATGGCGGTGACGCGACGCTGTACGTGCTGCTGGGCGCGCGGGCCGAAGCCGGCGAAGACGTCATCCCGACCCCGACCTCGGAAGAGGAAGAAGTCATCAAGGCGCAGATCAAGAAGCGGATGGAGGCGAGCCCCGGCTGGTTCACCAAGGTCCGCGACCAGATCAAGGGCGTCAGTGAAGAAACCACCACCGGCGTCAACCGCCTGTACCAGCTGGTGCGTGACGGGCAGCTGCCCTTCCCCGCGATCAACGTGA
>NZ_LAXJ01000002.1 GCF_001441615.1 Roseovarius atlanticus | reverse complement strand
CGAGAGCGGTGCCAATTCGCTGGGCGGTCGGTTGCTGTCTGCCTGATTTTGGGGCAGTCTGCCGGTAACGTCTTTTGGATGCGGGATAATTCCCATGTCGAGATGTGGATAATCCATGGATGGCGATTGTTTCCCGGACCGCCACAATATCTGGTTATTTGTGCTTCACAACGCGCCGGAACTTGCTAAACTCAAACAATAATTCGTTTTTTGTCGCGGAGTCGCTGCCTGGTACCGGGACAAATGGGGGAAATAATAAAAGGACAGTGGCTGTGACGAACACGTTTTCGAAAACAGTGCGCACCCTGATGAGCGGTCTTGCCGCCGTCGCCCTGGGTGTCGTGGCGATGATCGAGCCTGGTCAGGCGCAAAGTGGCCAGAGGGTCGTGAAGGGCGAGCGTTACGTGCCCACGATCTGGGTCGATCCGGACGGGTGCGAGCACTGGGTGATGGATGACGGCTGGGAAGGCTACATGACCCCCCACGTGAACCGCCAGGGCATCCCGGTCTGCCGCCGGGGCAACGTGTGCGGCGTGGTCAATACCGATCAGTTGTTCGCCACCGACAGCGCCAATATCAGCGCCGCCGGCCGTCAGCGTCTGCAGGAGTTCTTCCGCAGCACCGGCGCGATTTCCTATATCATCACCGGGCATACCGACAGCCGCGCCTCGGACCAGTACAACATCGACCTGTCCTATCGCAGGGCCAACTCGGTGGCGCGAATCGCTGCCGCCACGGGCGCGCGGATCGCGGATGTGCGCGGGTATGGCGAGCGTCTGCCCAAGGCATCGAACAACACGGCCGCGGGTATGCAGCAGAATCGCCGCGTCGAAATCATCTGCATCCGCTAAGGGGACCTGAACCAATGCAAGCATTCAAACTTATTGCCGTGCTCCCCCTTGTCGGTGCGCTGGCGGCCTGTGACAGCAAGCAGGACAAGACCGTGGACCGCGGTTTCGACTCCAAGCACCTGAGCCAGCTTCAGGCAGGCATCTGGGTGGATCCCAACGGCTGTGACCACTGGATCATCGACGACGGCGCCGAAGGCTACCTGTCGCAACGGCTGGACAAGTATGGCAAGCCGGTCTGTTCGGGCACCGCGCCGCCGACCGTGGCGACCGGCAACTACAAGGGCGGCTCGACCGTGGCCGACTCGATTTGATCGCGCCGAAATGCGCAATCCGGTGCCGCGGACCACGGGGTTCGCGGCATTTTTCGTTTCAAACCCGTGACAATTGCCGCGCGGCCCTTGCCCTTGGGGGCGCATCTTGGCAGCATTGAGTACCGCCCTTTGACTGGGAGATTTGATTGGTCACGAACGTGCTGACGTCGCAATCCGAAAACAGCGACATTCTGGAGACGGTTGTCGAGTTTCCCGACAATTTTCTGCTGATCGACCTGTGCGGTGAATACGACCGCAACCTTGCCGAAATCGAGAAGAAACTGGGCGTGCAGATCCTGCGCCGGGGCAACCAGCTGGCCGTGATCGGCGAGCCGGAGCAGGCGAAGGAGGCGCGCGACGTGCTGCTGGCGCTCTACCAGCGGCTGGAGGAAGGCCGCACGGTCGAGCATGGAGATGTGGACCGCGAGCTGCGCATGGGCGCGGGCGGCAGCGCCGACCGGGGCGCGGGCGATGATGAGGGTGGCGAAGACCAGCTTGAGATGTTCAAGGGCGGGCGGGTCGAGATCAAGACCCGCAAGAAGCCTGTCGAGCCGCGCACCGACGCGCAGAAGGCTTACGTTCGGGCGCTGTTCGCCAACGAGCTGGCCTTCGGCATCGGCCCGGCGGGCACCGGCAAGACCTATCTGGCGGTGGCGGTGGGCGTCAGCATGTTCATCGAGGGGCATGTGGACCGCATCATCCTCAGCCGGCCGGCCGTCGAGGCGGGCGAGAAGCTGGGCTATCTGCCGGGCGACATGAAGGACAAGGTCGACCCCTACATGCAGCCGCTTTACGACGCGCTGAACGACTTTTTCCCGGCCAAGCAGGTGGCCAAGCTGATCGAGGAGAAGCGGATCGAGATCGCGCCGCTTGCCTTCATGCGCGGGCGCACGCTGGCCAATGCGTTCGTCGTGCTGGACGAGGCGCAGAACGCGACCTCGATGCAGATGAAGATGTTCCTGACCCGGCTGGGCGAGGGCAGCCGCATGGTGATCACCGGCGACCGGAGCCAGATCGACCTGCCGCGGGGCGTGACCAGCGGGCTGCACGATGCCGAGCGGCTGCTGAAGGACATCCCCAAGATCGCCTTCAACTACTTCACCTCGAAAGACGTGGTGCGCCACCCGTTGGTGGCGGCGATCATCGAGGCCTATGACGCGGATGTCTGAGGCCGGGCGCAATTTTCTTTGGAAGAAAATTGGCCGGAAAATTGCAATTTTCCGATCCGGAATTTTGCAAAATTCCGGTCCGCGCTGGGTGTGAGCGGTTCTGTCGATACGGTCATCGAGGACGACCGCTGGCAGGACGTGGAGCTGGAGCGGTTGGCCGCGCGGGCGGCGGAGGCGACGCTGGCGCATCTGGGGGTGGATGCAGAGGCGTGGGAGATCGTGGTGCTGGGCTGCGACGATGCGCGGATTGCCGCCTTGAACGAAGATTTCCGGGACAAGCCGGGCCCGACCAATGTATTGAGCTGGCCGAGCGAGGCGCGTGGTGCAAAGGTCGATGGTGCCATGCCGGAGCCGCCCGAAGCTGGCCCCGATCCCGAGCTTGGTGATATCGCGATCGCCTATGACACCTGCGCGAAAGAGGCCGAGGCGGCGGGCAAGCCGATGCAGGATCACGTGACGCATCTGATCGTTCACGGAATCTTGCATTTGCTGGGCTACGATCACGTTCGTGACAAGGATGCCACCCTGATGGAACGAACAGAGGTGGAGATACTTGGCAAACTGGGTCTGCCTGACCCATATTGACACCCGGCGCCCGTGGATGCGGGCGCGATTTGGAAAGGTACGATGAGCGACAGCAACGACGCCTCTTCTATGGCAGCGCACAGCGCGCGGCCCGAGGCAAACAAGGGCGACGATCCGGCAGAGGATCAGAATGGCAATAACGGCGGCTTTCTGCGCCGCTTCTTCGGTGCGCTTGGCACGGAAGAAACCGCCGACGGTGAGGCGGAAGACGAAGGCGAGGACAGGGCCGACCAGACGGCCGGCGGGCTTGGCCCGAACCTGGGCCTTGGCAACCTGCGGCGTCTGTCGGTCGAGGACGTGATGATCCCCAAGGCGGACATCGTTTCGGTCCCGGCGACAATCACCAAGGATGAACTGGTGCACACGTTCCGCGACAGCGGGCTGACGCGCCTGCCGGTCTATGAGGGCACGCTGGACACGCCCGTCGGCTTTGCCCACCTCAAGGATTTCGCGCTGAAGCACGGGTTCAACGGGCATGGCTCGGACTATTCGCTGGAAGAGCTATTGCGCCCGCTGATGTACGTGCCGCCATCGATGACAATAGGCGTGCTGTTGCAGAAGATGCAGGCCGAGCGCCGGCACATGGCGCTGGTGATCGACGAATACGGCGGGGTCGACGGGCTGGTGACGATCGAGGACCTGATCGAACAGGTCGTGGGCGAGATCGCCGACGAGCACGATCAGGACGAGGGTGCGTACTGGTCCGAGGAAAAGCCCGGATCCTACGTGGTGCAGGCCAAGGCCCCGCTGGAGGAGTTCGAGGCCGAGATCGGCCTGTCGCTGACCGATTCCGAGGATATCGACGAGGAAGAGATCGACACGCTGGGCGGGCTGGTCTTCATGCTGCTGGGCCGGGTGCCGGCGCGCGGCGAGCTGGTCGAGCATCCCAGCGGCGTCGAGATCCAGGTGCTGGATTCCGATCCGCGGCGGATCAAGCGGTTGCGGGTGCGCCTGCCCGAGGCGATCGAGGGGTAAGACATGGTCCGTCCAGGCGCGTTGGCGCGGCAGATCGGTGAGGGCCGCGTGGTGACGCGGTATGCGCTTGCCGCAGGTCTTGGGGCCGTGGCGGCGCTGGGGCAGGCGCCCTGGGGGCTATGGCCGCTGACGATCATCGCGCTGGCGCTGGTCTATGGGCTGTGGCGCGAGATGCGCGGCTGGCTGCCCGCCACGCTGTTGGGCCTTGCGGCGGGGACGGGGCATTTCGTCGTGGCGCTCAGCTGGATATTCGAGCCGTTCCTGGTGGATGCCGCGCGGCATGGCTGGATGGCGCCCTTTGCGGTGCTGGGGCTGTCGGTCTTCATGGCCTCATACTGGGCCGCGGCCTTTGGCGCCGCACGTCTGATTGCGCCGCGCAGCGGTATCGCGCTGGTGGGGGCCTTCGTGATCGGAGAAATGCTGCGCGGCTGGTTTTTTACGGGCTTTGCCTGGGCGCAGGTGGGGCATGTTCTGATCGACACGCCGCTGCTGCACTGGGCGACGATCGGCGGGGGCCTGGGCCTGTGTGCGCTGATCATGGGCGCGGCGGTGGCGCTGTGGCAACTGGGGGCCGGGCGGCGCGTGGCCGGGGCTGCGGGACTGGCAGGCTTTGCGCTGCTCTATGGCGGGGGTGCGGCCCTGACGCCGACGGACGCCGCCGCACCGGGGCCGGAGGCGCAGACCGTGCGGCTGGTGCAGCCCAACGCGGCGCAGCGCGCGAAATGGCTGCCCGAGAACCTTCAGATGTTCTATGACCGCCAGCGTCAGTTCACCGCTGCGCCGGGCGAGGGCGGACGGCCCGACCTGGTGGTCTGGCCCGAGACGGCGATCCCCACCTTTCTGCACCAGTCAGACGACCTTTTGGGCGGTATCGCGGCCTCGGCGCAGGGCGCGCCGGTGGTGCTGGGCCTGCGGCGGCTGGACGGGCAGCGGTATTACAACTCGCTTCTCTACATGGATGGGGACGGTGTCGTGGAACAGGTCTACGACAAGCATCACCTCGTCCCGTTCGGAGAGTTCATGCCGCTGGGCGACCTGATGGCGCGGTTCGGCATCCACGGTCTTGCTGCCGAGGAAGGCGGGGGATATTCCGCCGGGCCGGGGGCCGAGATCGTGGATATGGGCCCGCTTGGCACGGCGGTGCCGCTGATCTGCTATGAAGGCGTTTTTGCCCGCAACATCCTGTCGGCGCCCGAGCGTGCCGACATGATCCTGATGATCACCAACGACGCGTGGTTCGGCAAGGTGTCGGGGCCCTACCAGCATCTGGCGCAAGGCCGGTTGCGCAGCGCCGAACAGGGCCTGCCGATGGTGCGTGTGGCCAACACCGGCGTGTCGGCCATGGTCGACGGCACCGGGCGGGTGCTGGCGCATATCCCCTTGGGCGAAGCAGGCTGGATCGACGCCCCCCTGCCGCCGCCCTTGCCCGAGACGCTTTACAGCCGGACCGGCAATGCGCCGATACTGGTGCTGGCGGCGCTGCTGATGCTGGCGGGCGGGGCCGCCGCGCGGGCGCGCAAGGCGCCGCAGACTTAGCGATTGACCTTCCGGCATGTCCCGCATAAGCAGGCGCGACTCCCGCTACAACGGCTTCCTGGCGTGGCGGGACTGACCCCTAATGGAGCATTTCAATGTCCAGAGATAACTATGTTTTCACCTCCGAATCCGTTTCGGAGGGGCACCCCGATAAGGTGTGCGACCGCATTTCCGACGCCGTGCTTGACGCCTTTCTCGCCGAAGAACCCGACGCCCGCGTCGCCTGCGAAACCTTCGCCACCTCCGGCATGGTGGTGATCGGCGGCGAGGTGGGCCTGTCGGACCAGGAGCGGCTGAAGAACTACATGGGCCGGATCGGCCAGATCGCCCGCGACTGCATCCGCGACATCGGCTATGAGCAGGACAAGTTTCACTGGAACACGTGCCATGTGCTGAACTTTCTGCATGAGCAGTCCGCGCATATCGCGCAGGGCGTCGACAAGGACGGAGCGGGCGATCAGGGCATCATGTTCGGCCACGCCACCAACGAGACCGACGCGCTGATGCCCGCGCCCATTCAGTTCAGCCACGCGATCCTGCGGAGACTGGCCGAGGCGCGCAAATCCGGTGCCGAGCCGACGCTGCGCCCGGACGCGAAAAGCCAGATTTCGCTGCGCTACGAGAACGGCAAGCCGGTCGAGGTGACGTCGATCGTGCTGTCCACGCAGCACGAGAGCGAGCACCAGAAGAGCGACGACATCCGTGCCATCGTGGAGCCCTATATCCGCGAGGTGCTGCCGGCCGAATGGATCAGCGACAAGACCGAATGGTGGGTGAACCCGACCGGCACCTTCGTGATCGGCGGCCCTGACGGCGACGCGGGCCTGACCGGGCGCAAGATCATCGTCGACACCTATGGTGGTGCAGCCCCGCATGGCGGCGGCGCGTTTTCGGGCAAGGACCCGACCAAGGTGGACCGTTCGGCGGCCTATGCCGCGCGGTATCTGGCCAAGAACGTGGTTGCCGCGGGCATGGCCGAGAAATGCACCATCCAGCTCAGCTATGCGATCGGGGTGGCCAAGCCGCTGTCGATCTATGCCGAGACCTATGGCACGGGCGAGGTCGAGGCGGCGGCGATCGAGAATGCGGTGCGCAAGGTCATGGACCTGACGCCGCGCGGCATTCGAGAGGCGCTGGACCTCAACAAGCCGATCTACGAGCGCACCGCGGCCTATGGCCATTTCGGACGCGAGCCCGAGGCCGATGGCGGCTTCAGCTGGGAACGCACCGACCTGGTGGACGCGCTGAAGAAAGAGGTCTGATCCGGACCTGGGAACGGAAGGGCGCGGGGGCGGTGTCTCCCGCGCTTTTTCATGCGCGACAGGGCGCCTTGCAAACCGTAGACTGCGCCAAAAGGGAGGGACGGGATGATCCTGGATATCGGCCTGCCGCTGGCGCTGGCCTTCATCATGTTTTCCTTGGGGCTGGGCCTGCATTTCGCCGATTTCGGCCGGGTGCTGCGCCTGCCCAAGCCCGCGCTGACCGGCATCGTGGCGCAGCTCGTGCTGTTGCCGCTGGTGGCCTATGCGCTGATCGCGGCCTGGGGGTTTGCGGGCGGCATGGCGTTCGGGATCATGCTGCTGGCGTTCAGCCCCGGCGGCGTGACGTCGAACATGCTGACCAAGCTGGCGGGGGGCACCGTGGCGCTGTCGATCACGCTGACGGCGGTGGTGAGCCTTTTGTCGGTGCTGACGTTGCCGGTGCTGGTCGCCTGGGCGGCGGTGCATTTCATGCGTGAGGCGGCGCCCGAGATCAGCGTCGTGAAGGTGGGCGTGGCGATGTTCCTGATCACGGCACTGCCGGTGTTTCTGGGGCTGCTGATACGCCGCTATGCCGCGCGCTTCGCATCGGCCATTGAGCGGGGGTGCGAGATCGTTGCGCTGATCCTCTTCGTGCTGATCGTGGCGGCGGCGATTGCCAGCAACTGGGCGCTCTTGACCGAAAGTTTCGCGCGGCTGGGGCCGTTCCTGATCGTGCTGAACCTGGTTCTGCTGGCGGTGGGCATCGGCCTGGCGCGGCTGATGGGCATCGCCGGGCGCGACGGGCTGGCCATCGCGGTGGAGATGGGGGTGCAGAATGCGACCGTGGGCATCACCATCGCCAATATCGTGGGGGCGAGCACGGGGCTGTCGGAGTTTGCCGTGCCCTCGGCGGTCTACGGTATCTGCATGTACCTGGTGAACATCCCCGCGCTGCTGGTGCTGCGCCGGGTCTTTGCGGCGGGGGGCTGAGATGGGACAGCAGAAGCATCCCTCGGGCGCGCCATGGCGCAATTTCTATGGCCGGTTCAAGGGCAAGCACCTGAAGAAATCGCAGGAAGCCTACCTGGATGAGGATCTGGCCGCTTGGTCGCCCGGGGCGGTGGACTGGGATGTGAACCCCGAGCGAAAACCCATAGACCTCAAGGCCTTGTTCGGGGAACGTGATGTGTGGCTTGAAGTCGGGTTCGGCGGCGGCGAGCACATGATTCACCAAGCGGCGGAGAACCCGGATGTGGGGATCGTCGGCTGTGAGCCCTATATCAATGGGGTCGCCAAGCTGCTGGGGCAGTTGCGCGACAGCGACGTCGAAAACGTGGCGATCCATCCAGGCGACGTGCGCGACATGTTCGACGTGCTGCCCGAGGCCAGCATCGCACGGGCTTTCCTGCTTTATCCCGATCCGTGGCCCAAGAAGCGCCACCACCGGCGGCGGTTCGTGACGCCCGAGCATCTGGAGCCGCTGGCGCGGGTCCTGAAGCCGGGGGCGATCTTTCGCGTCGCCACCGACATCCCAGACTACGTGCGCCAGACGATGATCGAGGTGCCGCGCCACGGGTTCACGTGGCTGGCTGAAGGGCCACGCGACTGGCGGGAGCCGTGGAGTGACTGGATGTCCACCCGCTATGAGCAGAAGGCCCTGCGCGAGGGGCGCGTGCCGCATTACATGACCTTCCGGCGCGACTGACAGGTGCGGGCACGGCATATTGCCGAGCGTGTCGCCTACATGTCGAAGTTGTCGGGGCAGGCGACTTCGAAGGAATAGGCCGTGCCGTCGACCTCGCCTTCGATCACGAGCGGAAAGCCCGCGGCATCGGTCGAGGTGCCGAACTGGTGCGTCTCGTCTTCGGTGCGGATCTCGATGCTGGTAACGCCGTTGGACACGAAGGCCGCCTCGAAGGCCGGGGCGCCGTCGCTGTCATGGGTGCGGGCGATGACGAAGGGGTCGCGTTCGCACAGGAGCGGGTGATCGAATTCGGTCTCGCCGAAATGGCCGGTCACGGTGCCGTTGGGCGCGTCCACGGGGGCGGCATGGCCGACCTGCGCCAAGGTGAGCATCAGGGCGATGCAGGAGAGTTCGGTGCGCATGTGAACCTTCTGTGCGATTGAAGCCAGGGGCGGACAAGGGCCGGGCGTGGCCCATCCCTTATGCAACCAGCTTGTCCTGCAATCGTTCCAGCATGTCGAGACATTGCGACAGCTGGTCGAGCGCCACGAACTCATCGGCCTTGTGCGCCTGCTCGATCGAGCCGGGGCCGCAGATGACGGCGGACATGCCCAGGGATTGGAAAATGCCCGCCTCGGTGCCGAAGGCGACGCATTCGGCGTGGTTCGCGCCGGTGAGTTCCGAGACGATGGTGCGCGCCTCGTTGTCGGTCGTGGGGATAAGGCCCTCGACCTCGCCGATGACCTCCGTGACGATGTCCGATTCCGGGTCGACGGCGCGCATGGCGGGCAGAAGCTCGCGCTCGATGTAGTGTCTGAGCGAGTCCTTGACGAAATCGGCGTCGGAGGTCTGAACGGGGCGCATTTCCCAGTCCACCACCGCCTCGCTGGGGATGACGTTGTGGGCGACGCCGCCCGCCAGGCGGCCGGTGTTGATCGTGGTCCAGGGCGGCTCGAACAGGCTGTCGGCGGGGGCGCGGTCGCGCAGCGCGTGCTTGAGGTCCAGGAGGCGGGCGATATAGCGCACGGCGTATTCCACCGCGTTGACGCCCCGGTCCGGCGCCGAGCCGTGGCCGGCCAGCCCCGAAAAACGGGTGGTGTATTCGTAACAGCCCTTGTGGCCCTCGATCACGCGCATCATCGTCGGCTCGCCCACGATGGCCACGCCCGGCGTCAGCCCCTTGGCGCGCAGGGTATGGGCCAGCGCGCGGGCACCGAAACAGCCCGTCTCTTCGTCGTGGGTGAAGGCGAAATGCAGCGGGCGGTCGGGATTGAGCGCGGCATAGGTCGGCGCCATGGCCAGGGTGGCGGCGATGAACCCCTTCATGTCGCACGTGCCGCGGCCATAGAGCAGGCCGTCATGTTCCAGCATGTCGAAGGGGTTCGACGCCCAGTCCTGATCGGCCACGGGCACCACGTCGCTATGGCCGGACAACACGATGCCGCCGTCGCGCTCGGGGCCGATGGTGGCAAAGAGATTGGCCTTTTGCCCGGAGGGGTCGGGAAAGATCTCGACCCGGGCGCCGACCATGTCGAGCCGGTTGGCAATCGCGTTGATCAGGTCGATATTCGGGTCGGTCGATATCGTGGGAAAGCCGATCAGCTCGCCCAGAATGCGCGATGTGCTGTCCAGCAGGTCCTGTCGATCCGGCACGCATTGCCCCTTTCTTTCAAAGCCCTGCCTGACGTTGATCCCCCTAGCCGGAAGGGTCAAGAGGGCAGGGCCGGATGGGGCGAAATTTAGGCGTGACAAGATTTACAACCGTCGGGAGATTGTTGCCAAGATGTCGACATCGAACACCCATCTTGATGTATATGCAGGGAAAATCACTATGCGTAGCACTGTATTGGCGGTATAGACGCGGTACAAAAATTAAGACGCACCGTGAAAACACGGGCGGTATTGAGGAAGAGCGGTGATACAATGACGGCGATCGATTATGTCGCCCGCAGCAGTGCGGGCAACGTGTCTCGTGGCGAGATTTCGAATGGGGACGGCGCAACGCCGATCTGGGCCGGGGGCGGCCAGGAAATCTCTCTGAACCTTCGGCAAATCGACATCGGCGGTTATGACCGCGTCGGCCAGAACCTTGAGATACGGCTGGGGGACGGGCGCGTTGTGGTGCTGGAGGGGTATTTCGGGCCGGATGGCGCGCCGGAAAGCCGGCTGTTCATTTCGGCGGACGGATACCTGAACGAGGTCACGTTGATCGAGACCTCGGACGGGGCGGTCTATGCGCAATACGGGCCGACCGAGGTGTGGGGCAAGTGGAGTCCGTCGGACGATCTGATCTTCCTGGACGGCAGCGAGGTTGCAGGCGTGGCCGGCCAGGAAGAAGAGGTGTCGATGCTGGGCGCTGGCCTGTTGGGCGGATCGAGCCTTTTGGGGCTGGGTGGCGCCGGGGCCGCGGCTCTGGGGGCCGCGACGGTGATCGGTGGCTTGGGCGGCGAGGACGGACCGGGGCGCATTGCGCCCACGGTGGACGATAACGGCCCGATCGTAATCGGCGGCGACGACGCCGGGCCCGATGACAGCCCGATCACCATAACCGGAACGGCGACGCCCGGGTCGGACGTGGTGGTGCAGATCGGCGACGAGGTGATCGAGACCACCTCGGACAGCAGCGGCGACTGGACGGTGTCCTTCGAGGGTGAGGATTTCCCCGAGGATGGCGACTACACCGTCGACGTCACCGTGACCGAGCCGGGTGGCACCGAGACCGGACTGACCGGCCCTGACGTGGTGATCGACACCACCCCGCCCGATACCAGCCTGCTGGAGGGCACGGTGGATACCGGCGACATCGTGAATGCCGAGGAATACGACGCGGGCTTCGAGATTACCGGCGAGGGAGAGCCCGGCGCCTCGATCAGCGTGACCATCGACAGCACCACTCACGAAACGGTGGTGGATGGGACCGGCAGTTGGACAGTGACCTTTGCCCCGGGCGACGTGCCCACGGGCGAATACACGACCGACGTGGTCGTGGTGTCGTCGGACGCCTATGGCAACACGACTACAATCACGGAGACAGTCGAGATCGACACGGTGCCGCATCCGATCGGCGTGAATGCCGGTGGCGTGGGCGGCGACGGCACGGTCAACGCCGCCGAGATGGCGGGCGGTTTCGCGGTCACCGGCACCTCGGCGCCCGGCGCGACGGTCGAAGTGACGATCCAGAGCGTGACCCACAGCGTCGTGACCGGCGCGGACGGCACCTGGGTGGCGAATTTCAGCGCCGGCGAGCTGCCGCAGGGCACCTATGACGCCACCGTCACGGCCATCACGGTGGACGGGGCGGGCAACGGATCTTCGGCGACCGGCACGTTCCAGGTGGACACGGACGGGCAGGTCAGCATCACCAGCGAGCATGGCGGCGCGGACGGGGTCATCAACCAGGCCGAGCACGGATCGGGGCTGTTGGTGACGGGAACGACAGAGCCGGGCAGCACGGTCGTGGTGCAACTGGGCAGCCAGAGCGTCAACGCAACGGTCGATCCTTCGGACGCGTGGACGGCGAGTTTCGCCGCCGGGCAGATCCCGACGGGCACCTACACGACCACGCTCACCGCCACCACCACGGATAGTGCGGGCAACGTGCAGACCGCCAGCCAAAGCGTCAACGTCGACACCGAGGCCGGGTCGCTGACCCTGAATGCCGCCGGCATCGGCGGGGACGGCACGATCAACGCCGCCGAGGCGGCGGCGGGCGTCGCGGTGACCGGCACCGCCGATCCGGGCGCGGTCGTTGCGGTCAGCCTTGGCGGAGTGGTGCACAACGCCGTGGCCGATGCCGCGGGGAATTGGCAGACCGTTTACATGCCGGGCGAGATCCCCGGCGGCGACTATGACGCGCCGGTCAGCGCCAGCGTGACCGATGCCGCCGGCAACAGCCGGTCGCTGAACGTCACCGTGGCGGTGGACACGCAGGTCGACAACCTGAGCCTGAGCGACTTGGGCGTTGCGATCGGCGCCGATGGCGGCGACGTGATCAATGCCGATATCGCCGCGGCGGGGTTCCCGGTCAGCGGCACGATCGAGCCGGGATCGACGGTCAGCATCACGCTGGCCGGTGTCACCCGGCAGGCCAGCGTCGACGCCAATGGCAACTGGGTGGCGCAGTTCGGCCCGGGCGTGATCCAGGGCGGCGAATACATGGCCGATATCGTGATCGACGTGGTCGATCCGGCGGGCAACCCCGCGCAGCTGGCCGACCGGGTCAGGGTCGACACGCTGGTCAACAGCCTGAGCCGGGACGCCACGCCGGTCGAGGGCGATGACGTGATCAACGCCGCCGAGGCGGCGGATGGCGTCACCGTGACGGGCCAGGTCGAACCGGGCTCGACCGTGTCGGTGCAGGTGTTCGGCCAGACCTATGCGGCGCTGGTCGGTGCGGGCGGGGCCTGGGTGCTGGACATCCCGGCGGCGGACATTCCGCTGACCGAGCAGAGCTACGACATGATCGTCACCGCCACCGATGGTGCGGGCAACACCAGCCAGATCGCCGGCAGCCTGGCGGTGGATGCGGTGGCCCCCGACGACCCCGACGTGGTGGGGTATTTCCGCGAGGGCGGCGGGTATCGCAACGTGACACTGGAGACGTCCCAAGACGAGGTGACGATCCACGGCGTCGATGCGGGCGGCAATGTGAGCGCGCTGTCGATCCACGCGCAGGAGAACGCGCTTCTGGGCGAGACGGATTGCTTCTTTACCGACGGCGCGGGCAATCCCGCCAGCATCCCCGACGGCTCTCAACTGGTGGTGACCGGCACCGACCCCGCGGGCAACGCGTCGAGCACCTATCTGGTGCTGGACGAGACCAGCACCAACACGGTGGATGCGGGTGCCGCCGGCCTGGCGCAGTTCCAGATCGAGACCATCGATTTGCGGTTCGGTGACCAGAGCCAGCTGACCCTGACCGAGGATCAGGTGCTGGCCCTGTCGGACAATTCCGACCAGGTGGTGGTGCGCGGCGGGGCGGACGACACCGTGACCCTGACGGGCGCGCAGCGGGCCGGGTCGACCATGATCGACGGGCAGGGCTTTGACATCTACACGCTGGGCGACGACGCCACGGTGGTCATCGACGACGACATCAACGTGGGCACCGCCACGATCTGACATGGGATATCGGTTCGGGCGGCGGCGCAAGGCGTGGCCCGGACCCCGAAAAGACTTGAAAAAAGAAGCGACCGAAAGAAGGCGCGAGATGGGGCAGAGGGTAAGACACATCACGTGGGCATGGCTTGCGCTGGCAGGACTGTCGCTGCCGGGCTGCATGAGTGCGGTGCCCAGCGACGAGATCGAGGGCGAAAGCGTGGAGGTGTCGCGGCTGGCCGGGGTGACCCCGCCGCCGGGGGCCATCGCGGCGGCCCGCGAAGAGGCGGAAACCTCCGTCATCATCACCGAGCTTCTGGGGCGTGAAAGCGTGCTGCCCGCGGGCAGCGCCTTTGCCCGGGTCAGTGACGCGGTGTTGAAGGCCGATGCGCGCGCCTCGGCGTCCGAGCTGAAGGCGGCGCGGCTGCGGGCGCAGGCGGCAAGCAAGAACTGGCTGCCGCGCGTGGGGCCAGTGGTCAGCCTCGCCAGCCTCAGCGACGTGGTCACGCAATTGGCGGTGGACATGGTCCTGTTCGATCACGGCCGCAAGAAGGCCGAGCGCGACTTTGCCAAGGCGGACGTGGAACTGGCCGCGATCACCCTGTCCGAGGATACCAACGCGCGGGTGCTGACCGCGCTGTCGCTTTACCTTGACGGGGCGCAAGCGCGCGAGCGGGTGGCGCTGGAACGCCGCACGCTGAAGGACATGGAGCGGTTCGAGTACATCATGCAGGAGCGCGTGCGCGGCGGCGTTTCGGACCGCAGCGACCTTGGCATCCTGCGCCAGAAGCTGGCCGAGATCCGCGCGCGGCTCGCCGCGGCGGAAGAGGCGGGCGCGACCGCGCGGGCGGAGCTGAACGCCATGAGCGCCGTACCGCTGGACGAGGTGACGGGCCTGGCCGATGTGCGCGTCGGTGGTTTCGACGCCCGTCCGCTGGATATTCTGCGGGCCGAGGCCGAGCGCGACCGCGACATCGCGCAGGCGCGGGTGAAGCGCGCCGGTCTGCTGCCCGGGGTCAATGCCGGCGGCACGCTGGGCAGCGGCGGCACGGGCGTGACCGTCAATGCCGGGCAGGACAGCCTGCTGGGCGTCGGCACCGGCGCCAGCCTGAAGGCGATCAAGGCCGTGGAAGAGGCCAGCAGCCGCCGCGTGGCGCAAGCCAGCGAGGATGCCACGCGCCAGATCAGCCGCCTGGAAAGCCGCCTGAAGGCGCTGGGCCGGCAGGTGGCCGAGGCCAGCCAGCTGACGCAGGAGGCCAAGCGCAACCTCGACCTGTTCCAGGGCCAGTACGATGCCGGCCAGCGGCGTGTGATGGACGTGGTCGGCGTGTACGAGACCTTCGCCGAGCAGCAATCGCGGCAGGTCGGCCTGAAATACGAGCTGGCGCTGGCGCGTCTGCAATTGGCACGCGTCATGGGCGTTCTGGCGGACGGGGGCCGGATTTGAGCGGACAGCCGGTGGCCCTGACGATCACGTCGGGACGCGTGCGCCGGCCCGTCGCCGTGTCCAATGCCGATGCGCCGCCGCGCCAGCCCGACACAGCCTTACAGCCGCAACCGCCGCAGGTTTCCCCGAAATCGCAGGACGCTGGCCGGTCGCGCCCCAGCGCCCGGGCCGAGGCGCGCGCGGAACTGGGGGCGACGTATGCGGCTCTTCTGGGTGTGCCTGCCATGCCCCGCGACATCCTTGAGGCGATGATCGCCTCGGACGCGCAGGGCCCCCAGGACCAACCACAGCCCGACGCCATGGCCGACGGGCTGGAAGCGGTGGGCCTGCGCACCGGAATCGAGGCGGTCACCCGCCTGACCGAGGACATGTGGCCGGCGCTGGCGCAGATGACCAGCGGGCAATACGTGCTGGTGCTGGGGCAGGTGCACGACGCGCTGACGATCCATGACACGACCTGCACCGACAACCGCGCCACTGTTTCGCTGGCCGAGTTCGAGCCCTATTTCACCGGCGTGATCGTCCGCGCCGAGGCGCCGCCGGGCGCGTTGTCGAAGGCCCATGTGCCCGACGCCGAGACGCCGCACTGGTTCTGGGGGCAGTTCGGCCGCTTCCGCCGCCAGTTCGCGGAAATCACGCTGGGGTCTTTCGTGGCCAACCTTCTGGCGGTGGCGGTCGCGCTTTTCGCCTTGCAGGTCTATGACCGGGTGATCCCGCACCAGTCCGAGGCGACGCTTTGGGTGCTGGCGGCGGGCGCGGGGCTTGCGCTGATGATGGAGGCGCTGATCAAGATCGCCCGCGCCCGCCTGATGGACGGGGCCGGGCGGCAGATCGAGCTGGAAGTGCAGAGCCTGTTGATGAACCGGGTGCTGGGAATGCGCTCGGACCTGGCCGGGCGGCAGCCGTCGCAGCTTTTCTCGGCGATCCGGGAATTCGGGTCGGTGCGGGAGTTCTTCACCGCCTCGACCATTGGCACGCTGGCGGATGTGCCGTTCATCTTCGTCTTTCTTCTGCTGGTGGCGTCGATCGCGGGCAATGTCGTCTGGGTGCTGGTGCTGGGCGGGGTCCTGATGGTGGTGCCGGGGATGTTCCTGCAACGCCGGATGATCCGCCTGACGCGCGAGGCGCAGGGCGCATCGGCCAAATCCTCGCGCCTGCTGCACGAGGCGATTTTCGAGCTGGATACGCTGAAGACCCAGCGCGCCGAGGACCGGTTCCGCCGCCTGTGGCAGGACCTGGCGCTGTTGCAGGCCACCAAGTCGAGCGAACAGCGCCAGATCGCGGCGACGCTCACCTTCTGGAGCCAGGCGGTGCAGCAGGGCACCTACGTGGTGGCGGTGATCGCGGGCACTTACCTTGTCTTTGCCGGGCAGTTCACGGTGGGGACCATCATTGCCACCAGCATCCTGACCAGCCGCACGCTGGCGCCGCTGACGCAGCTGGCGGGCACGATGGCGCGGTGGAGCAACGTCAAGTCGGCGCTGGACGGGATGGACGCGATTGCCGAAGCCGCGCAGGACACCGATGAGGGCCGCAGCTATCTGCGGCGCGAAACCTTGGAAGGCGGGTTCGCCCTGCGCGAGGTTCGGTTCGGCTATGACGAGGGCGCCGCGCCGGTTCTGGATATCGCCGCGCTGGATATCAAGCCGGGGCAACGCGTGGCGGTGCTGGGCACCAATGGCTCCGGCAAGTCGACCTTTCTCAAGCTCTTGTCGGGGCTCTACGCGCCCGGGCGCGGCCGGGTGATGGTGGACGGCACCGACATGGGGCAGGTGGCGCCGCGCGACCTGCGGCGGCTGATCGGCTACCTGGGACAGGACGTGCGGCTGTTCACGGGCACGCTGCGCGAGAACCTGACCCTCAGTCTGCTGGAGCGTGACGACGCGCGGCTGATGGCGGCGTTGGAGTTTGCAGGGCTGGGGCCGTTCGTGCGCGGCCACCCCAAGGGGCTGGACCTGGATATTCTCGATGGCGGTCAGGGGCTGAGCCAGGGGCAGCGGCAGTCGATCGGCTGGGCGCGGCTGTGGTTGCAGGACCCGCGCATCTGCCTTTTGGACGAGCCGACGGCGGCACTGGACCAGACGCTGGAACGCACGCTGGTCAGCCGGCTGGAGACGTGGCTGGAGGGGCGCACGGCGGTCATCGCCACGCACCGGATGCCGATCCTGCACCTGACCGACCGCACGCTGATCCTGCAAGCGGGCCGGATGGCGGTGGACGGGCCGCGCGACAAGGTGTTGGCGCATCTGGCCCATGCGGGCGGGACCTGAGATGGCGATGGCGGGTGCCTCCCCGGCCTTCCGCCGCAGGGCCACGCGGCTGCGCGGGCCCAGCCTGACGATCTGGCTCTGTGCGTCGTCCGTGGGGCTATTCCTGCTTTGGGCGGCTTTTGCCTGGGTCGACGAGATCGTGCGCGCCGACGGGTCTTTCATCTCGTCGTCGCGGCCGCAGATCATCCAGAACCTCGAAGGCGGCATCCTGTCGGAACTGCTGGTGGCCGAGGGCGACGTGGTCGAGCGTGGCACGGTGTTGGCGCGGCTGCACGGCACGCAGTTTCGATCATCGGTGGACGACCTGCTGGACCAGATCGCGGCTCTGGACATCCGCCGCATGCGGCTGGAGGCGGAACTGGCCGGGCAGTACGATTTCACCGCGCCCGAGGGGATGGCCGAGAGGTATCCGGCGATCATGGCCTCGGAAAAGGCGCTGCTGGCGGCGCGGCAGGCGGATTTCGTCAAGCGCAGCGAGGGGGCCAAGGCAATCCTGGCGCAGGCGGCCGAGGAACGCGCGCTGCTGGAGGATCTGCTGACGAAAAAAATCGTCGCCCTGATCGAGGTGACCCGCGCCCGCAAGGCACATGCGGATGCGCAGAAGAAATACGACGAGATCGTCACCCAGTCCGAGCTGGAGCGTGCGCAAGCCTATTCCGACACGCTGAAAGAAATCGCCACGCTGCGACAGACCTTGCGGGCCAGCCAGGACCAGCTGAACCGCACAGTGCTGACCAGCCCGATGCGCGGGATCGTCAACAACCTCAATGTCACCACGATCGGCGGCGTCGTGCGCCCGGGCGAGCAGATCCTCGAGATCATTCCGCTGGACGAGGAGTTGTTCGTCGAGGCGCGCGTGGCGCCCGAGAACATTGCCAACCTCAAGCGCGGGCAGGCGGCGACGATCAAGCTGACGGCCTATGACTATACGATCTACGGCACGCTGAAAGGACATGTGGATTTCATTTCCGCCGACACGTTCAAGGACGAGCGCACCCGCGATCCCGATGGCGATCCGCATTACAAGGTCAGCCTGCGGGTGGACCGCACCGGCCTGACCCCGCGCCAGCAGGCAATCGAGATCCGTCCGGGGATGCAGGCGCAGGTCGAGCTGCACACCGGGGTCAAGACGGTGCTGCAATACCTGCTGAAACCGCTCTACAAGAGCCAGGACGCCTTTCGCGAGCCGTGATCAGCCGCACGATCCCCCCGTGATCCTAATGAGCGCGTTTCACGCGCACATGATGTCTCGTCGTCGGTGCCTCCTCCTCGGGGCAGGTGCTCAGGTGACGGGATTCTCCAATCTTCTTCTGGCTCAAAATATTCCGGGGTTTGGGGCTGGCCCCAATCAAACAATCAAGCGCGGCGCAGCCGCACAATCGGATCGGACCTGCCGGATCAGAAACGCGCGGAGGGCCTGTAAGCCGGATTCTGTCGTAGGACGACCATTCATCTGATCCTGCGGTTGCCCGCAGGCTTTAGCTGCCAACCCGGATCGCGGGGCCAAGGCAGCCCGAATGCGATCCCTATTCGGCATTGCTCCCGGTGGGGCTTGCCATGCCGGTCCGGTTGCCCGTCCCGCGGTGGGCTCTTACCCCACCGTTTCACCCTTATCCCGGAACACGTCCGGGACGGTCTGTTTTCTGTGGCGCTTTCCCTCGGGTTGCCCCGGCCGGGCGTTACCCGGCACCGTTGCCTTGTGGAGTCCGGACTTTCCTCCGTGTAATTCGCCGTTGGCGAATTGCAGGCGGCCGTCCGGCCCTCCGCGCGAGAGGTGATCTATGCGTTTCCGCGCGATTGCGCAACGGGCCATTGCGCAGCAAGGCGGGCCATGAGCGCCCGGTCGGTGGCGTCCTCGGGGCCGGTGGCGCCGGGGCGAAAGCGGTCGCGGAAGGCGTGCAGGCGTTTTTCCGGGTCGCAGACGGCAGTGTAGCCGAAGGTGCGTGCTGAGATCTCGAATGGCGCGTCGGGCGCGGGGTCTGCCGCGTCGGGCCAGATCGCAAGGCCCTTGCGGGCCAGCCGCGCCCAGTCGAAATGCGGTCCGGGGTCGGCCTTGCGGTCGGGCGCCATGTCGGAATGGCCGATCACCCGCTCGGGCGGGATGGACCAGCGGCGCAGGATGCCGGGCAAAAGCGCCTCGAGCGTGGTCATTAGCGGCTCGGGGAACGGGCGGTCGCCGGGGTTGTCCAACTCGATCCCCACCGAGCGGGAATTGACGTCGGTCACGTCACCCCACGCCCCGGCCCCGGCGTGCCAGGCGCGGGCGACTTCAGCCACCATCTGCCAGGCGCGGCCGTCGGCGGCGATGAGGTAATGCGCGGAGACTTCGGCGGCCGGATCACACAGCCGCTCCAGCGCGGCCTCGGCGCTGTCCATGGCGGTGTAGTGGACCACCACCATGTCGGGTTTCGCGCCAAGGCGGCGCGGGCCGAAATTGGGCGAGGGGTGCCAGACCGGCGCTGTCACGCAGGCTGTCCGAGGATCAGTTCTGCACCGCCGCGCGGAACGGGCGCGGGTCCCAGGCGCAGGCATAGCCGTCGCCATCGGGGTCGAGCCCCATGCGGTCGCGGCGTGGCCCGCCCTGGGCCAGGAAATCGGTCTGGGCCTGGTCGGCCGAGGCGTACTGCGCGCAGTTGCGCTGGAACTTGGCCTGCTTGTTGATGCCGACGCGGGTATAGATCTGCTGGCCCTTGGGGTGGCTGGTTTCCAGCGCGTATTGCACGATGTTGGGCCCGGTATTGCCACTGCGTTCGGGCAGGGCGCCGGGCTGGACCACCTGGTACTGGGCGCGGTTCTGGGCGATCAGCTCGGCATCGTCCTGGATCGTGCGGGCGTTGCCCACGGCGTCGAAATTGTTCTCGTTCGAGATGCCGCCCGCGCTGTTCACCGTCTGGGGTGCGGGGTTCGAGGGGCTGGCATGGACGATCTGCTGGCCAGAGTTCTGCGAGGTTTCGGCCAGCCGCGCCGCGGTTTCGCGGGCGATCTCGTCACTGGTGGAGGCTGACGACAGCCCGCCGGTGGGCGTGTAGGCGCCCGAGCCGGTCTGGCGCGTGGTGTTGGTGGACGAGGTCACGGTGCCTGGGGTTCCGGGCGCGGTCGCGCCTTGCGTCGCGCTGAGCGGCGCGCCGGGCACGCCTTGGCTGCGCGCCTCGGGCGAGATCGCGCCGGCGGGCGGCACGGCAGATGTGCCCTGAAGCTGCGCATCGCGGGCGCGCTGCTGGGCGATATAGTCCTGGGACGTGCCGAAGCCCACGCCACTGCCGCTGTCAGGAAGGCCCGCGCCGCTGTCGGGGATACTGGGCGCACAGGCGGTCAGCCCGACAAGGGCCGCTACACAAAGGGAAAATCGCATCTGCTTGGGTCCTGCCGATTTGTTTTGCAACAATCTACCACCATTTGCCCGGTTTGGCCACAAAGCCCGCCGCCGCCTCGAGCGCGTAGGCGGTGTTAAGCAGATCGCCCTCTTCCCAGGGCCGCCCGATCAGTTGCAGGCCCAAGGGAAGCCCGTTGCGGTTGAGGCCCGTGGGCACGGCGATGCCGGGCAGACCGGCAAGGTTCACGGTGACGGTGAAGACGTCGTTGAGATACATCTCTACGGGGTCATCCGACTTGCGGCCCAGTTCGAACGCCGCCGAGGGGGTGGCGGGGGTCAGGATCGCGTCGATCCCGGCGTCGAACACATCCTCGAAATCCTTCTTGATCAGCGCGCGCACCTTGCGGGCGCGGTTGTAATAGGCGTCGTAGAAGCCCGCGGACAGCACGTAGGTGCCGATCATGACGCGGCGCTGAACTTCCGCGCCGAAGCCTTCGGCGCGGGTTTTCTCGTACATCTCGGTGATGCCGTCACCCTGCGCCAGCTTGGCGCGGTGCCCGTAGCGCACGCCGTCATAGCGCGCGAGGTTCGAGGACGCCTCGGCGGGGGCGATGACGTAATAGGCGGGCAGGGCGTATTTGGTGTGGGGCAGCGAGATATCGACGATCTCGGCGCCCGCGTCGGCCAGCATGTCCTTGCCTTGGGTCCAGTGCGTCTCGATCTCTTCGGGCATCCCGTCCATGTGGTATTCTTTCGGGATGCCGATCTTCTTGCCGCGGATGTCGCCGGTCAGCATCGCCTCGAAATCCGGCACGGGGATGTCGGCGCTGGTGCTGTCCTTGGGGTCGTGGCTGCACATCGCTTCCAGCATGATGGCGGCGTCGCGTACCGACTTGGTCATCGGGCCGGCCTGATCGAGCGACGAGGCGAAGGCGACGATCCCCCAGCGCGAGCAGCGCCCGTAGGTGGGCTTGATGCCGGTGATGCCGGTGAAGGCGGCCGGCTGGCGGATCGAGCCGCCGGTGTCGGTGCCGGTGGCGCCGAGGCAGAGATCGGCGGAGACGGCGGAGGCCGAGCCGCCCGAGGAGCCGCCGGGCGTCAGGGCCATTTCGTCATTGCCGCGCCGCCACGGGTTGACGGCATTGCCGTAAACGCTGGTTTCGTTCGAGGAGCCCATGGCGAACTCGTCCATGTTGAGCTTGCCCAGCATGACCGCGCCCGCGTCGAAAAGGTTCTGGCTGACGGTGGATTCGTATTCCGGCTTGAAGCCCTTGAGGATGCCGCTGGCGGCCTGCGACGGCACACCCTTGGTGCAGAAAAGATCCTTGATGCCCAGGGGGATGCCGCACATCGACGGCGCGTCGCCCGCTTGCAGGCGGGCGTCGGCGGCCTTGGCCTGTTCGCGCGCGATCTCGGGCGTGTGGTGCACGAAGGCGCCAAGCGCGCCCGCGCCGTCGATGGCCGTCAGGCAGGCCTCGGTCAGTTCCTCGGAGGTGATCTCGCCCGCGCGCAGGTTGTTGCGGGCGTCGGCGATGGTCATTGCATTGAGATCGGTCATCATTCCACCACTTTCGGCACGGCGAAGAAGCCCTCGCGGGCGTCGGGCGCGTTGGACAGCACCTTGTCCTGCTGATCGCCGTCGGTCACGACGTCTTCGCGGCGCTTGAGGCGCATAGGCGTGACCGAGACCATCGGCTCAACGCCTTCGACATCGACCTCGTTCAACTGGTCGATGAAGCCGAGGATCGTGTTGAACTCGTTGGCCAGCGCCGGGAGGTCGTCTTCCTCGACGCGGATGCGGGCCAGCTTGGCCACCTTGGCGGCGGTCGCGGTGTCGATGGACATGGGGGTGTCTCCGTGTGCGTTATCGCATCCGCGTTTAGCGTCCGGGCCGGGGCGGTGCAAGGGCGTGGCGGCGGTAGAGCTCGATCATCCAGCCCAGCATGAGCGCGTTGAGCAGATGCCAGCCGAAATGGGTGCCGAGGGCGAGGCCGTCGCAGAGTGGCCCGTCGAGGCTGCGGAAGGTGAGCGAGACGAGCAGCAGGCCCGCGCCGAGGGCAAGGCCGCGCGACAGGGCGGCGTCGGCGCGCAGGATCCAGGCGTAGAGGAGGATGACCAGCGGTAGCGTCAGGTAGGAGGCGGAGGGGCCGTAGAGCGGCAGCTGCGACAGGAGTGGCATGGCGAGCGCCGTAGCTGCGAGGAAGGCCGGGATGGTGGCGGCGGAGGCCAGGACCGACAGGCCGAGGTAATACCGCGTCGCGGCGAAAAGATAGGTCAGCGCGAAGACCATGATCGGCAGGACGTCGAGCATCGCCGCCCAGGGCTGGGCATAGGTGTGAAAGAGCAACGAGCCGATCCCGATGAGCGCCAGAAGCGCGACGAGCGGGCGGGCCAGCGCAAGCTCGGTGCCGCGCAGGCGCCACGCCATGACCAGTGCCGCGATGACAAAGGTGGCGTTGGTGACCGCGTTGACCGGCTCGGCCCAGAAGCCGGGATCGGTGCGTTCGCAATAGGCGTCGATGGCGCGGGTCCAGTCCATGTGGAAATCGGTGGCCTCTCTGCTAGTTTGCGCTTGGGAATGACATAAGGAGAGCGTCATGAAAATCATCTGGCTGGGACATGCAAGTTTCCGCATCGAGATCGCCGATCAGGTTCTGCTGATCGACCCGTGGCTGACGGGCAACCCGATGCTGGACGAGGCGCATCATGACGCGGCCACCAAGGGGGCGACGCATATCCTGCTGACCCATGCGCATTTCGACCATGCCTCGGACCTGCCGGATTTGGCCAAGAAACTATCGGTGCCGGTGGTGGGGCAGTTCGACCTGATGGGCTGGTGGGAAGAAAGCGCGGGGCTGGAGGTTGTCGGCTTCAACAAGGGCGGCACGGTTGCGCTGGGGGAGGTGAAGGTGACGATGGTGCATGCGACACATTCCTCGAGCTTCGGCGGCCAGAACGGCCCGCATGTGCCGGGCACCGAGTGCGGCTTCATGATCGAGGGCGAGGGGCATGTGATCTATGTCTCGGGCGACACCGACGTGATGGCCGACATGGGCGTGTTCAACGACCTGCACAAACCCGATATCGGCATCCTGTGCGCCGGGGGGCATTTCACCATGGACATGAAGCGGGCGGCCTACGCGGCGAAGACCTTCTTCGATTTCAAGACGGTGATCCCGTGCCACTACAAGACCTTCCCGCTGCTGGAGCAATCGGCGCAGGTTCTGAAAGACGGCCTGCCGGGCGTGGATGTGATCGAGCCGGAGGTGATGTCGGCGATCGAGATCTGAGCGGGGGCAAAAGTCTTGAGAAGACTTTTGCCAAAAGCTTTGAGAAAGCTTTTGGTGCCCGGCGGTCAGAAAGATGCTCTGGCCATCGCGGTTCTTGGAGTGTTTGTCTTGGGAAGTGAAGGGCTTGGAGTTTATTCTTCACGCAATGATTTGAAGAAGTCCTTCAGCAGCGCCTCCGCCTCGGTGGCACTGATCCCGTCGTAAATCTCGGGCGCGTGGTGGGTCTGGGCATGGGTGAAGATCCGTGCGCCCTGGGCCACGCCGCCGGACTTGGGGTCGGCGGCGCCATAGTAGAGCCGCGCGATGCGGGCACCCGCAATGGCGGTGGCGCACATCGCGCAGGGTTCCAGCGTGACGGTCAGGCTGTAACCCGGCAGGCGTTCGCTGCCGGCCGCGGCGCAGGCGGCGCGGATCGCCAGGATTTCGGCGTGGGCGGTGGGGTCGCTCAGTTCTCGCGTGCGATTGCCGGCCTGCGCCACGATGCGCCCCGCCGGGTCGGCCACGACGGCGCCTACGGGCACCTCTCCACGGTCGCGGGCGGCGCGGGCCTCGGCCAGGGCCGTGTCCATATGGCTTTTGAACGTCATGCCCCTGATTGCCGTGCGGGCGGTGCTTTCGCAAGGGGCAAGGATGGGGTAAGGCCGTGGCATGACTCGCAAACCCACCCAGAACACGCCCCCGGGCGACAGGATCGCCAAGGTGATCGCGCGTGCCGGAGTGGCCAGCCGCCGCGAGGCCGAGCGCATGATCGAGGCGGGACGGGTGCGCGTGAACGGCGAGGTGATCGACCGCGCGGCGCTGAACGTGACCAGTGCCGACCGGATCGAGGTGGATGGCCGCGCGCTGGACGCGCCCGAGCCGCCGCGCCTGTGGCTCTATCACAAGCCTGCGGGGCTGGTGACGACCACCAAGGATGAGCAGGGGCGCGAGACGATTTTCGACAAGCTTCCCGAGGACTTGCCGCGCGTTCTTAGTGTTGGTCGGCTGGACCTCAATTCGGAAGGCTTGCTGCTTTTGACCAATGACGGGGGCATCAAGCGCAAGCTGGAGCTGCCCTCGACCGGCTGGGTGCGCAAGTACCGCGTGCGCGTGAAGGGCCGGCCCGACGATGCGACGTTCGAGCCGTTGCGCAAAGGCCTGACCCTGGATGGCGAGGCGTTTCAGCCGATGTCCGTGGTATTGGACCGCCAGAAGGGCGCCAATGCCTGGGCCACGGTGGGGATTCGCGAGGGCAAAAACCGCGAGATTCGCCGCGCGATGGAGGCGGTGGGCTGCCAGGTGAACCGTCTGATCCGGGTGTCTTATGGCCCGTTCCAACTGGGCCAGCTGAAGGCGGGCGAGGTCGAGGAGATCCGGCCCCGCGTGCTGCGCGACCAGTTGGGGATGGACGAGACGCCGGGCAAGGAAAAGCCGGCAAAAGGCCGGCCGAAGGTGCAACGGAAGCGTCGGTAGAGTACAGCTTTAAATTTCAAAATCAGAGAGTTCTGCGCCTACTTTGATGTTGTTCCGCGGCGATAGGCTTGTGGCGTGGTGCCGTAGCGTTTGCGGAAGCGACCGGCCAGTTGCGAGGCGCTGGCAAATCCGGTCGCGGCGGCGATCTGGCCGATGCTGAGGCGCGTCTCGTTCAACAGGGCATGAGCGCGGGCGATGCGCAGGTCGAGGTAATATTGCGCCGGGGTGGCGGCGAGGTAGCGGGTGAAATGCCGCTCAAGCTGGCGACGGGACAGGCCCACATCGGCGGCGACTTCGGAGATGTCCAGCGGATCCTCGATATGCGCGGCCATCAGGTCGGTCGCGGCAATGAGCTGCGGGTTGTGACTGCCGAGGGCGGCGGCATAGGCAGGGCGCTGGGGCGCGCTGCGGTTGCCCGCGCGGCGGTGCAGGCACATGTCGGCGACGATGGCGGCCAGCGCCGGGCCGTGGTCGCGCTCGATGATTTCCAGCATCATGTCGGTTGCGGCAGAGCCGCCGCCGCAGGTGAACAGCCCGCCATCCTCTTCGTAAAGATGGCCGGTGGGTTCCAGCCCCGGAAAGGTCTCGCGGAAGGCCGGCTGGTTTTCCCAGTGCAGGGTAAAGCGGCGGTCCGTCAGCCGTCCGGCGCGGGCCAGCGCGAAGGCGCCGGTGCAGATGCCGCCCACTTGGATGCCATGCGCCCATTGCCGGTTGACCCATGTGACCGCCCGCGGCAGCGCCGTTTCCAAGGGGGCGATCCCGGCGCAGACGAAGGCCTTGTCGCTGCGCGACAGGTCGTGGGCCTGGGTGTCGGGCGTGATGGTCACGCCGCAGGAGCATGATACAGCTTCGCCGTCTATCGTGCTGACGAACCAGCGATAAAGCTCTTTCCCCGCCACCTGGTTGGCAACCCGAAGCGGCTCTATTGCCGATGTGAAGGCCAAAAGCGTGAGCCGGGGTAAGAGCAGGAAATGATAGTCTTGCGGCGGGCCGTCATACTCGACCCGCAAACTGGCCGCGCCGCGCGGGACGAAGGATTTGCGTTCCATTGCGAATTCGTAGCATGTGGCCGGGAACTGGCAAGGGAGGATGCAGCCATGCGGGCGTTAGTACAGCGGGTGAGTGAGGCCGAGGTGCGCATAGAAGGCGCGGTGATCGGAGCGACGGGACCCGGCCTGCTGATTCTGGTCTGCGCGATGGAGGGCGATGGCGATGAACAGTCCGATGCGCTGGCGGCGAAGGTGGCCAAGCTGCGGATCTTCAAGGACGAGGCGGGCAAGATGAACCGCTCGGTGCGTGATGTGGGCGGCAGCGCGCTGGTGGTCAGCCAGTTCACGCTGGCCGCCGACACCTCGCGCGGGACGCGGCCGGGGTTTTCCCAGGCGGCGGCGCCCGAGGAGGGGCGGCGCCTCTATGAACGCTTTGCCGAGGCGCTGGCGGGCGCGGGCGTGCCGGTCAAGACGGGGCGGTTCGGCGCCGACATGCAGGTGAGCCTGGTCAATGACGGGCCGGTGACGATCTGGCTGGAGGTCTGAACTCCAACGCGCAGAAATGTCGCGCTTCACTCGCGCGCGGGCTGCGCTAAGATCGGCCTATGCCATACCAGTGGAACCAGACGCGGAACGGAGAGGACGAAGCGTGCGAGCTGCGGCTCTGGCCGCACCGGTCGCTGCCGCGCCGGGGTTTCGCGCTGTTCATCGTCATAACCTGCGCGATGCTGACGCTGCCACTGTACCCGCTGATCGGGACGGTCACGCTGTGGGGGCTGCTGCCCTTCCTGTTGCTGGCGGTCTGGGGCGTCTGGGCGGCGCTGGAGCGGTCCTACAAGGACGCGCAGATGAACGAGGAGCTGACCATCGACCGCGAGGCGGTGCATCTCAAGCGCACCAATGCGCGCGGCCCGGTGCAGGAATGGGATTGCGAAAGCTACTGGGCGAAGGTCGAGATGCACCCCACGGGCGGGCCGGTGCCGCATTACGTGACGCTGAAGGGCAAAGGCCGGCAGGTGGAAATCGGCGCGTTCCTGAGCGAGGACGAGCGCAAGGTGCTCTACGGCGAGATCGCCGATGCGCTGAAGCGGATCGGATCGCCCGATCCGGTGGGCGTCGGCTGAGTAGGCTGATTGGTCCCATCGCGCGGGACACTACCGCACGGAAAGGCGCCTTTTGCGGTCTTGGACCTGCAATAAGTGTGGAGTGGTGCGACGGAAAGGCTCGAACGTCGCGTAAAGGACCCGAGGTCCAGCAAGATCGGAGAATGATTTATGCCCGTAAGAGATACCCCCGAGCGCTACGGTACCGTCAGCCGCGCCTTGCATTGGGGCATGGCCGCGCTGTTTGCCGCGCAGTTCGTGTCGGCGGCGGCGCACTGGGCCCTGCCGCGAGAGAACGCGGTGCGCGAGGCGCTGTGGAGCTATCACGGTACGCTGGGCATCACGCTTTTCCTGCTGGTTCTGCTGCGCGGGGCCTGGGGGCTGGCCAACATTCCGCGCCGTCCGCCGGCGCATGACGGCCTTCTCGGGCGCGCGGCGGTGGCAGGGCACGTGGCGATCTATGCGCTGATGGTGATCGTGCCGGCGGTGCGCCTGCTGGCGGCGGCCGGAAGCGATCGCGGGCTCAGCTATCTGGGGCTGACGATCGTGGCGCCGCGTGAGGCCGAGATCAAATGGATGCAGGCGCCCTCCGAATGGCATGGCGAGATGGGCTGGATCCTGGCGCTGCTGGTGGTGGGGCACATTGTCATGGCGGTGGTCTGGCACCGGATGATCCGGCGCGACGACACCTTGCAGCGGATGGCGGGGTAGAACGCGCGAGGCATTTGAGAAACATTCCGCACAAGAGGCGGAATGTTGGGTTTACGCCAAGGGATAAACCCGGCAAACAAGCGGTCCTGAGACAGACTGTGGGCCGATGACAAGCGACGAGAATGACATTCTGACCGGGTCGGGGACGCGACCCGGGTCCGGGCCCAAAGGCCACGCCGACGCCCTGCGCGATCCGCAGCGTCTGCGCGTTTTGCACGACACCGGCCTGCTCGATAGCCCCGAGGAAGAGGCGTATGACCGCGCGGTGCGCCTGGTGCGCAGTCTGACCGGGGCGCCGACGGCGCTGTTCTCGCTGGTCGACGACAGGCGGCAGTTCTTCAAGGCACTGAGCGGGCTGGAGCCTGACGGCGGGCCGATCCGCGAAACGCCGCTGTCGCATTCCTTTTGCCAATACGTCGTTTCGGGTGACGCGACGCTGAGCGTCGCGGATGCGCGCACGCACGAGGTTCTGTCCAGCAACCGCGCCGTGGCGGACCTGAGCGTGCTTGCCTACCTTGGTGTGCCGGTGCACGGGCGGCGCGGGCAGGTGATCGGCTCGCTCTGCGCCATCGACTCGGTGCCGCATGACTGGTCGGACGAGGACGAGCGCGCGCTGAAGGACATCGCCGCCTTTCTGGAGACCGAGATCGCGCTGCGCAAGCATATGAGCGAGCGGCAGCTTTTGATCGACGAGTTGAACCACCGCATCCGCAATATCTATTCGGTGGTCAATGCTTTGGTGCGCATGACCCGGACCGAGGATCTGACGACCGAGGAATTCGCCGCGCAGTTGAACGGCCGGGTGCAGGCGCTGGCCGCGACGCACAGCCTGATCCAGCCCCTGGCGACGGTGACCGAGGATGCGGGCAACGACACCAGTCTGCACGCCCATATCTCGGCCCTGATGACGCCCTATACCCTTGCCGACGGGCAGGATATCCGCATCGAAGGGCCGGATATCCCGGTGGGTGCCACCGCGTCGATCTACCTGGCGCTGGCGATCCACGAGCTGTCGACCAATGCGGTAAAATACGGCGCGCTGAGCGGGCCGGGCCGCGCGCTGGCGATCACCTGGGCCGATGGCGACGACACGGTCCAGATGACATGGCACGAGGCGGGACCGGGCCACGTGGCGCGCAGCGCAGCGGCGGGCCAGGGGTTCGGATCGAAGCTGGTCAAGCTGTGCATCGAAGGCCAGCTGCGCGGCGAGATGGGCATGGCGACCGACAGCACCGGCCTGACCTATACGTTCGGCATCCCGCGCGAGATGCTGACCGGGGCGCCGGCGGCCTAGACACACCGGCGCGCACGGTCGTTCAGGCGCAGAGCCGGTCCTTGACCCGCGGGCCCACCGCGCCGAAATCCATCTGGCCGGTGTAGTTTTCCTTGAGGTGGCCCATCACCTTGCCCATGTCGCGGATCGAGCTGGCGCCGGTCTTGTCGATGGCGCTGTCGATCGCTTTGGCGACTTCCTCTTCATCCAGCTGGCGGGGCAGGAATTCCTCGATCACCTCGATCTCGCGCTGTTCTTCCTGTGCAAGGTCCAGCCGGCCGCCTTCCTCGTAGGCGCGGACGCTTTCCTGGCGCTGCTTGGTCATCTTGCCAAGGATGGCGAGGATGTCGCCATCGGAACAGCCGGTGTCATTGTCGGTGCCGCGGCGGGCGATGTCCTGATCCTTGATCGCGGCATTGATCAGCCGCAGCGTGCCCAGACGCGTCGTGTCCTTGTCTTTCATGGCCTGTTTCAGGGCGTCGTTCACGCGTTCGCGCAATCCCATGTCAGGGTATCCTCTTGTCATCCCGTAAGCGTGTCACAATATCGCAAAGCATATAGGGGCGCAACCGCGCGGATCAATGCGGCAGCCCTTGTTTTGCAGGCCATGAGGGGTGACGCTGCGGCGCAAAACACGGCCTTGACCGCGCGCGCGGGTGACCCTAGGTTCCGCGCAATTTGCCCGATGGAGAATCCCCGATGCCGCACGCGCCCGATGCCCGTCCGACCGCCTGTCTTGCCCTGGCCGATGGATCGCTGTTCTACGGGCGCGGGTTCGGGGCCGAGGGCGAGGTCGCGGCCGAGCTGTGTTTCAACACCGCGATGACCGGCTATCAGGAAATCATGACCGACCCCAGCTATGCGGGGCAGGTGGTGACCTTCACCTTTCCACATATCGGCAACGTGGGCGTGAACCCCGACGATGACGAGACCGCCGATCCGGTGGCCGAGGGCATGGTGGTCAAGTGGGACCCGACCGAGCCGTCGAACTGGCGCTCGACCGAGCGGCTGGGCGAATGGCTGGCGCGGCGGGGCCGGGTGGCCATCGGCGGCGTCGACACACGCCGCCTGACGCGGGCCATTCGCCAGCAGGGCGCGCCGCATGTGGCGCTGGCGCACCGCGCCGACGGCAAGTTCGACACGGCCGCTTTGGTCGCCAAGGCCCGCGCCTTTGCCGGGCTCGAAGGCATGGACCTGGCGAAACAGGTGACCTGCGCGCAAAGCTATCGCTGGGACGAGATGCGCTGGGCGTGGCCCGACGGTTTCCCGCGCCAGACGCAGGCCCGGCACAAGGTCGTGGCGATTGACTATGGCGCCAAGCGCAACATCCTGCGCTGCCTGGCCAGCGCGGGCTGCGAGGTGACGGTGATGCCCGCGACGGCCACCGCCGAGGACGTGCTGGCGCAATCGCCCGACGGCGTGTTCCTGTCGAACGGCCCGGGCGACCCGGCGGCGACCGGCGAATACGCCGTGCCGATGATCCGGGGCGTGCTGGAAAAGAACCTGCCGCTGTTTGGCATCTGCCTTGGCCACCAGATGCTGGGCCTTGCGCTGGGCGCGCGGACGATCAAGATGAACCACGGCCATCACGGCGCGAACCACCCGGTGAAGGACCTGACCACCGGCAAGGTCGAGATCACGTCGATGAACCACGGGTTCGCCGTGGACAGCCAGACCCTGCCCGAAGGCGTGGTGCAATCGCATGTCTCGCTCTTCGACGGGTCGAACTGCGGCATCCGCATGGCCGACCGCCCGGTGTTCTCGGTGCAGCATCACCCCGAGGCCAGCCCCGGCCCGCAGGACAGCTTCTATTTGTTCGAACGCTTCGCGGCATCGATGGACCGCTGAGCGTCCTTCGCGGTCACTGCATTAACCGTTTCTTTACGAGCCGTTAACCATCTGGTGATACGCTACGTCTGTCACGCAACAGGGCAGACAGCCATGGGGATTTCGGAACTGCGCCAGGCGGGCCCCTCCGGGGACGCCACCGGCTTTGACGCGGGAGCGGTCGAGGCGGATCTTTTGCGTCGCGGCACCCTGAATATCCGCGATGCCCTGCTCGCGCGGCAGGTTCGACGCCATTGCGACGCCGATGTCGGGCGCATCCTGCTGGCCGAGGGGCTGGTCACGCGGAGCGACCTTCTGGATTCCCATGCCCGCCGGTTCCGCTCGCGCAGGGTCGAGGCCGAAGAGATTGCCGCGCTTGCACCCATAGAGGTCGAGGCCGCGCCACACATCCTTTTGCGGTATGCCTTTTTTCCGGTCACCGACCGTGACGGCAAACCCGCCATCGTCAGCGGCGACCCCGAGGCGCTGAGCTTCGTTCGGGCGCACTTGCCGGCCAGATTTCGCACCGCCCGTATCCTGATGGCCCCGCGCGAGGTGGTGCAGGCCCATGTCGCCCGGCATTACGACGCGCGGCTGATCGAGGCCGCGCAAGCCCGCGTGCCCGTGATCGAAAGCTGCCGGACCTGGGCGCAGGGCTATGCCCGGCGTCTGGCGTTGGTCCTGTCGGCCCTGGTGACACTGGCCGCGGTGACGCTGGCCTTTCCGCGCGCGACCCTGGCAGTGCTGGCAGGGTGGGCGGCGTTCACGCTGATCGTGTCGGCACTGTTCAAGCTGGCGGCTTTCACGGCGCGGCTGACCGAAGGGCCGGTCCCACCCGCGTTGCCCGAGCCGCTGGACAAGGCGCCGTTGCCCAAGGTGTCGGTTCTGGTCCCGCTTTTTCGCGAGACCGAGATTGCCCACGCACTGGTGGCGCGCCTGACGCAGCTGACCTATCCCAAATGTCTGCTGGACGTGGTTCTGGTGCTGGAGGAAGAGGACGCCATGACCCAGTCCACGCTGGCGCAGATCGACCTGCCCAGCTGGATCCGCGTGGTGGTCGTGCCCGACGGGCATCCCCGCACCAAACCGCGGGCGATGAACTATGCCCTGGATTTCTGCGACGGGGACATCATCGGTATTTTCGACGCCGAGGACGCGCCCGAGCCCGACCAGATCACCCGCATCGCGCGCAGATTTCAGCAAGCGCCGCCCGAGGTCGCCTGCCTGCAGGGAATCCTCGATTATTACAACCCGCGCCAGAACTGGCTGGCGCGGTGTTTCACGATCGAATACGCCACGTGGTTCCGCACCATCCTGCCGGGCATGGCGCGGCTGGGCTTTGCCATTCCGCTGGGGGGCACGACGCTCTATTTCCGCCGCGATGCGCTAGAGGCGCTGGGCGGCTGGGACGCGCATAACGTGACCGAGGATGCCGATCTGGGGTTTCGGCTGGCCCGGCACGGATTTCGCACCGAAATGGTCGCCACCGTCACGGAGGAGGAGGCGAATTGTCACCCCTGGGCCTGGATCAAGCAGCGCTCACGCTGGCTCAAGGGGTACATGACGACCTACCTGGTGCATATGCGGCGCCCCCGGTTGCTTTATCGGCAGCTGGGGGCGTGGAAATTCTGGGGTTTTCAGGCGCATTTCGTCACGGCGCTGAGCCAGGTGATGCTGGCGCCTTTCCTGTGGTCCTTCTGGTTGGTGTTCTTTGGGCTGCCGCATCCGCTTGATCCGGTTCTGCCGCGAACGGTGCTGGCGGCGTTCGGCGCGTTGTTCCTGTCCATCGAGGCGTTGAACCTGACGATCTATCTCGCCTCGGTCACAGGGTCCAAGCACCGGCACCTGATGGCGTGGGTGCCGACCATGCACTTTTACTGGCCGCTGGGGGCGATTGCCGCCTACAAGGCGGTCTATGAACTGGTGCTGAAGCCGTTCTTCTGGGACAAGACGGCGCATGGCCTGTCACTGGGCGTGGCGCCCCCGCCGGTCGCCAAGACCGCGTCAGATCAGCGTGCCCAGTTCCCCTGAATCCAGCTTCAGCCGGGTCACGAAGGCCTTGGAAATATGGGCGCGCAGAGCTTCACCCGCGGCCTCGGCATCGCCGGTCTCGATGGCGGTGACAATGGCGTCATGTTCGGCCAGCGCATCTTCGGGGCGGCCCAGGGCGGCCAGCGAGGTGGTCGCCATCAGCGCCATGGAGCGATAGACCAGGTCCAACTGCTGCACCAGGAACCTGTTATGCGAGGCCAGGTGGATCTGCTTGTGGAACCGCCGGTTGGCGCGCGCCATCGCCTTTGGGTCGTCGATCAGCGCCCGGTCGTCGGTGACCATGTCGCGCAGCACGCGGACCTCTTCGGGCGCGGCGTGGCGGGCGGCCAGGTTGGCGGCCAGCCCCTCCAGCTCGGCGCGCACCACGTAAAGCTCGGCCAGCTGGTTGTGATCCAGCGACGACACGATCAGGCTGCGGCCGTCGCGCGTGAGCAGGCTTTGGGTCTCCAGCCGTTGCAGCGCCTCGCGGATGGGGGTGCGCGACACGCCGAACCGCTCTGCCAGGTCGCTTTCCACCAGGCGGTCGCCGGGCTTGTAATCGCCGGTGTCGATCGCCTCGAGGATCATGTGGTAGGCATCTTTCTGCGGCGCGGCTATGGTCATCGCACTCTCTTTTGGTATGTGGTTTCAGACGACGAGGATATGCGGGGCAGGGCGCGGGGTGCAAGCCTTGCAGGGCCCTGCGACAATTAAGATCGGAGAGAGGCTATGGCGAAGGCGTTTTTCGCGCATGTGGAGACATGGGTCTTCGACCTCGACAACACGCTTTATCCGCCGGAAATGCGCCTGTTCGACCAGATCGAGGTGCGGATGACGCAATTCGTGATGGACGCGCTGGGCGTGGACCGGGCCGAGGCCGACCGGCTGCGGCTGGACTATTGGCGGCGTCACGGCACCACGCTGGCCGGGCTGATGCGCGAGCATGACGTCGATCCGGGGCCCTACCTGACGGACGTGCACGACATATCCTTCGACGTGCTTGAGGCGGATGCGGAACTGGCCGCCCATATCCGGGCGCTGCCGGGGCGCAAGATCGTCTATACCAACGGATCGGCGCCGTACGCGCAGCGGGTGGTCGAGACGCGGGGGCTGGAGGGCCTCTTCGATGCGATCTACGGCGTGGAACATGCGGGTTTTCAACCCAAGCCCGACCGGGCGGCGTTCGACCGCGTCTTTGCCACCGATGGCGTCGTGCCGGAACGGGCCGCGATGTTCGAGGATGACGTGCGCAACCTGGCCGCGCCCCACGCGATGGGAATGCGCACCGTGCTGGTCGGCCCCGAGCCGGTCGAGGCGGATCACGTGCATCATCATACCGATGATCTATCGGGGTTCCTGTCGCGGCTGGTGTAGGTGCGAAACCTCATGTATCACATTAGGTTCAACCCACAAAGTTCTGACGATAATTGATTAAAGCTTATCGATCTCGCTGCGCTCCGATGCCGCTGGCGGCAAGCGTGAAGGCGGCCTATGTTGAGCGCGAAGGAGGCAGGCACCATGCGCCCATTTGATTTCGATATCCTAGTGTCCGGCGGCGGCGTGGCCGGGCTGTCGGCGGCGGCGCTCTTTGGCGGTGCGGGGTTCCGCGTGCTGTGCGTCGATCCGGCCGCGCCGGTGACCGAGCGCGACGCCGAAGGGTCGGACCTGCGCACCACCGCGATCCTGCAACCGGCGCAGGCGCTTCTGGCGAAGGCGGGAATCTGGGACAGGCTTGACGTCCATGCCGCCCCCTTGCAGGTCATGCGCATCGTCGACGCGGGAGGCGACGTGCCCGAGCCGCGCATCATCAAGAATTTTGACGCGGGCGACATCTCGGACAAGCCCTTTGGCTGGAACCTGCCCAACTGGCTGTTGCGGCGCGAGATGGTGGCGCAGCTGGACAGCCTGGACACGGTGGAGTTTCGCCCTGGCGTGGCGGCGGACAGCCTGTTCACCCGCGAGGCCGAGGCGCGGGTGGGCCTCAGCGATGGCAGCAAGATCCGCACCCGGCTGGTGCTGGCCGCCGACGGGCGCGGCTCGCCCATGCGCGAGGCGGCGCGCATCCCGGTGAAAACAACGCGCTACGGGCAAAAGGCGTTGGCCTTTGCCGTGACGCATCCGATCCCGCATGACAATGTCTCGACCGAGATCCACCGCACGGGCGGCCCCTTCACGCTGGTCCCGCTGCCGGATTACGAGGGGCGGCCGTCCTCCGCCGTGGTGTGGATGGAGGAAGGCTCCGAGGCGCAGCGGCTGGCCGCGCTGGACGTGGCCGCGTTCGAGGTAGAGATGAGCACGCGGTCGTGCCACCTTTTCGGGCCGCTGACGCTCGCCTCGCGCCGCACGGTCTGGCCGATCATATCCCAGGTGGCCGAGCGGATGGCGGGCGAGCGCGTCGCCCTCGTGGCCGAGGCCGCGCATGTGGTGCCGCCCATCGGGGCGCAGGGGTTGAACATGTCATTGGGCGATCTGCACGTGCTGCTGGAGCTGGCGCAGGCCAATCCCGAGCGGCTGGGCGACCGTGAGATGCTGGAAACCTATCACAAGCGCCGCCACTGGGAGGTGATGGCGCGGGTCACGGGCATCGACGTGCTGAACCGCGCCTCGATGGTCAGCGCGCCGGTGCTGCGCGACGCGCGGGCGCAGGCCTTGAATGCGCTTTATGGCCTCGCCCCTGTGCGCAAGACGCTGATGCAGCTGGGGCTGGGCGCAAGGGGCTGAGAATGCAGGCATTTCTGCGCGGCCACTGGCAATTGCTGCTCTTGGTGGCGGCGATAGCCCTGCTGTGGCAAACGCCCGTGGTGATCCCGCTGAAATTGCTGGTGGTGTTCCTGCACGAGCTGGGCCACGTGCTGGCCGTGCTGCTGACCGGGGGCGAGGTGCTGAACCTGACGCTCGACCCGATGCAGGGCGGGGCGGTGACCTCGCGCGGGGGCAGCCGGTTTCTGAGCCTGAGCGCGGGATACCTCGGCTCGTTGCTGATCGGCGTTGCGCTCTTCATGGCGGCGGTGCGCACGCGGGCCGACCGCGCGGTGCTGGGTGTGCTGGGGCTGACGCTGCTGGCGGTGACGGTGCTTTACGTGCGGTCGCCCTTCGCGCTGGTGTTCGGGGCCGGGACGGGCGCGGCGATGCTGCTGGCGACGAAATACCTGCCGCGGGATGTCAGCGACCTTTTGTTAAGGGTAATCGGGCTGGCCTGCATGATCTACGTGCCGCTCGACATCTACAGCGACACGATTGCGCGCGGTTGGCTGCATTCCGACGCGCGGATGCTGGCCGAGGAGTTCGGCGGCACCACCTGGATGTGGGGCGGGCTGTGGCTGGGGATCAGCGTCTGGGTGATCTGGATGTGCCTGCGCCGGGGGCTGGGGGCGCAGAGCAATATCCGGTTGCGGTAGGGGCCGCGCGATCGTCACACCGCGGGATGGCGACCCGGCGGTCGTTCCGCGCACTTTATGGCTGCCAACTCCGAAAAACCTCGAATTGAATCGCTTGCGGCTACCAATCGCCAGACCGTTGCACCAGAGGTGCGCCGTTCATAGTCGGCACGCCTTCGGCGTGACGGGCGGTCTGCCGATCGCGCGGCGGCGCAGCTAGCTGCGCCTCTATTCCGCGCGGGGGCTATAGAACCCTGTCGATCACCTCTTGCAGCCGGGTCTTCGCGGCTTCTACGTCATAAAGCTTGTCCAGACCGAACAACCCCAGCCGGAAGGTCATGAACCCGTCCGGCTCGCCCACTTGCAGGGGCACGCCAGCGGCGATCTGCATTCCCTGCTCGCTGAATTTCTTGCCGTTCTGCACATCCGGGTCGATGGTATAGCTGACCACCACGCCCGGCGCGCCATAGCCCTCGGCCGCCACCGACGTCACGCCCTTGTCGGCCAGCATGGCGCGCACCGCATTGCCCAACTCCCACTGGGCTTCACACAGTTTGCCGAAACCGAACTCCTTGGTTTCCAGCATCGTGTCGCGGAATCCGCGCAGCGCGTCGGTGGGCATGGTGGCGTGATAGGCATGGCCGCCGTTTTCATAGGCCGCCATGATCGCGTGCCATTTCTTGAGGTCGATGGCGAAGCTGTTCGAGGAGGTCGTCGCCAAACGCTCGACCGCCCGGTCCGACATCATCACCAGCCCTGCCGAGGGCGAGGCGGACCAGCCCTTTTGCGGGGCCGAGATCAGCACATCGACGCCGGTCTCTTTCATGTCGACCCAGGCGCAGCCCGAGGCGATGCAGTCGAGCACCATCAATGCGCCCACCTCGTGCGCGGCTTCGGCCAACGCGGTGATGTAGTCGTCGGGCAGGATGATGCCGGCGCTGGTTTCCACGTGCGGCGCGAAAACGGCGTCGGGCTTGGCTTCGCGGATCTTCGCGGTGACCTCCTCGATCGGGGCGGGGGCAAAGGGCGCCTGAGCGCCGTTGCCGGTCTGGCGGGCCATGCAGACGGTGGTGTCCGAGGTGAATTGCCCGGCGTCGAAGATCTGGCTCCAGCGATAGGAAAACCAGCCGTTGCGCACAATGAGCGCATGGGCGTCGTGGCCGAACTGACGGGCGACGGCCTCCATCGCGACGGTGCCGCCGCCGGGCACGATGGCCACGGCAGAGGCGTTGTAGACCTCTTTCAGCATGGATGAGATGTCGGTCATAACCCCTTGGAAAACCTTGCTCATGTGGTTGAGCGAGCGGTCGGTGAAGACGACGGAATATTCCAGCAGGCCATCGGGGTCGATATCGGGGCGAAGAGCGGTCATGAGCGTTCTGTCCTGGGTTGGAACGTTTGCATCGGTATGCCCTCTGACTACCTCGGTATGACAGGGAGTTCCACCGTCACCTTCAGAAGCATTTTCGGCACATCGAACATGCAAAAGCCGCGGCGCCTGGTGCGCCGCGGCCGGGAAACGACGGATTGCAGCCGTTACTTGCTGGCGTAGTCGACGCTGACGCGGGCCGACCGGACCGAGACGGTGTCGCCCTCGCGGCCGAATGTGAACACTCGGTCCTGCACGCCGGGCAGGCCGAAGGTAACCGCGTCGCCATCCGCCAGGTGCATCCGCAGGCGAGCGGGATCGGCGGGCGCCTCGCCGGTGACATAGGTGGCGGTCAGTGCGTAGGCGTCGCCATCCTCGACCCAGTAGACGCTCATGTCGGCATCGGTTTCATGCAGGGTGGTGCCGGCATTCGCCCGTGTCAGCGTGACGGTATCGGCATTGGCGGTGGTTGTCGTCAGGGCTAGGGCGGCGGCCGTCAGGATCGTTTTCATGGGGGACCTCGTTCGGTTGCAGGTGGTGGCCGACCTCGTGGGATATCGGGTTGGCGCACTAATTCTGCAATGCAGCATAGACCTGCCACGCGGGACGCGGCTAGTCATCATTCTGCATAGCCGTCATGCGGAGAGCGAATAAGTCACTGTATTTAAAGAATACTTTTGCATACACGCATACGGCGGCATACCGCGAAAGTGGTATCAGCCGATCGGGCCCGGGCGGCGCTCTTCGCTTAGAAGCACGTTCGCCTCGACGTCTCCGACACCCGGAAGCGTCATGATGCGGCGGCGCAGAACCCGTTCGAAATCCGAGATGTCGCGGGCGACGACGCGCAGGCGATAGTCGTAAAGGCCAAGGATATGCTCGACCGTCTGCACCTCGGGGATGGCCGACACCGCGCGTTCGAAATCGGCCAGGCTGACGCGGCCCTTGGTGGCCAGTTTCAGGCCCAGAAAGACGGTGACGCCGAAACCCAGTGCCTCCTTGTCCAGATCCAGCCGCTGGGTTTTCAGAATGCCCGCGTCACGCAGCCGCTTGATGCGCCGCCATGCGGCGGGCTGGCTGAGGCCCAAGGCGCGCCCGATGGCGCCCGCCGATTGCGTGGCATCCTGCACCAGTGCCCGCAGGATCTGGCGGTCAGTGGTGTCAAGTTCGATCATGGGCTGGCTCATAGCGGCAAGACCTCGTCGGTCTTGATACGCGCCACGTGCATCAGCGCCTCGATATCGGCGATATGGGGCAGGGTCAGGATCGCGGTGCGATAGATCTCCTGGTAATGGGCCATGTCGCGGGCGATGACCGACAGGCGCGTGTCGACCCGGCCGAGAAAGGACTGGATTTCCAGGACCTCGGGAATGGCGCGCGCGGCCTCGGTGAAGGCGTCGAAGGCGGTGGGCACGGTCTTGTCCAGCGTGATGCGCAAACTGACCTCGACGCTGTAGCCAAGCGCCGCCCAGTCGATCACCGCGTGGTTGCCCCGTAAAAGCCCGGCCTCTGCCATCCGGTCCAGCCGCCGCGCGCAGGTGGCGGGGGTAACACCGGCAAGCCCGGCCAGCTCGGCGGGGCCGAGCGTCGGGTCGTGCTGGTACTGGCGCAGGATGCGGCGGTCGGTGTCGTCGAGGTGCATGGGGCAGTCAGGGTATCTGGCGCATGGAATTTTCGAGTATTTAAAGAACAGTGAATGATTATCGCATCAATTCGGAAAATCATACCCAGAAAGTCGGGATCGCTTTCGAAATATCCGTCATCTTCCACGTCATCTGACGACAAAGGAGAGAACCATGCGCGTCTATTACGATCGCGATTGCGATATCAACCTGATCAAGGACAAGAAGGTCGCCATCCTGGGCTATGGCAGCCAGGGTCACGCCCACGCGCTGAACCTGCGCGACTCGGGCGCCAAGAACCTCGTCGTGGCGCTGCGCGAGGGCAGCCCCTCGGCCAAGAAGGCCGAAGGTGAGGGCCTGAAGGTCATGGGCATCGCCGAAGCGGCGGCCTGGTGCGATCTGATGATGTTCACCATGCCCGACGAATTGCAGGCCGAGACCTACAAGAAATACGTGCATGACAACCTGAAAGAAGGCGCGGCGATTGCCTTTGCCCACGGTCTGAACGTGCATTTCGGCCTGATCGAGCCGAAAGAAGGCGTCGACGTCATCATGATGGCGCCCAAGGGCCCCGGCCACACCGTGCGCGGCGAATACACCAAGGGCGGCGGCGTGCCCTGCCTGGTCGCTGTCCACAACGACGCGTCGGGCAAGGCGCTGGAACTGGGTCTGTCCTATTGCTCGGCCATCGGCGGCGGGCGGTCTGGCATCATCGAGACGAACTTCCGCGAGGAATGCGAAACCGACCTTTTCGGCGAGCAGGCGGTTCTCTGCGGCGGCCTCGTTGAACTCATCCGCATGGGCTTCGAGACGTTGGTCGAGGCAGGCTATGCTCCCGAGATGGCCTATTTCGAGTGCCTGCACGAGGTGAAGCTGATCGTCGACCTGATCTACGAGGGCGGCATCGCCAACATGAACTACTCGATCTCGAACACGGCCGAGTATGGCGAATATGTCAGCGGCCCGCGCGTGCTGCCCTACGAGCGGACCAAGAAGGAAATGAAGGCGATCCTGCACGACATCCAGACCGGTGCGTTCGTGCGCGACTTTATGACCGAGAACAAGGTCGGCCAGCCGTTCTTCAAGGGCACGCGCCGGATGAACGACGCGCACCAGATCGAGGAAGTGGGCGAGAAGCTGCGCGCCATGATGCCGTGGATCTCCGCCGGCAAGATGGTCGACAAAGAGAAAAACTGAGGCCATCGGCACACAAAAAAGGAAAGAGCCGGTGAATTGCCGGCTCTTTTCATTGGTGTCAGTCGACCGGCTTGTGCGAGTCGCCGTCCTTGGCTAGCGAACTTGGCGGGACGTCGGAATCCTTTTTCCGTTCTTCGGTCTTTTGCTTGTTGCGCGCGGCGAGGATGAGAACGATCACCAGGGTGATGATCGACAGGGCCGCGGCGCCGATGGCTATGTCCATGATGCGCCTCCTTTCGGTCCCAACACCTGACTGCGCCGCCACGAATGGCAATGCATTCGGGACGTTTTGACACGCGGCCACAGGACCGGAGGCTTGATCTGAATGGAAAATAACGTTGTCGTCGCGCCGAGGAACTGGCTCAGGCTGTGTGCGCTGGGCATGATCTGGGGCGCGTCCTTCATGGCCGTCAGCGTGGCGTTGCAGGGGGTGGGGCCGCTGGCGGTGGTGGCGGTGCGGCTGTGCCTGGGGGCGCTGTTCCTGCTGGTGCTCTGCCGCGCAACGGGCCGGGGGCTGCCGCGCCGGCGCGGGCCGGGGGCCAGGCGGCTCTGGGCGTTCATCGTGGCGATGGGGCTTTTTTCCAACGCCTTGCCGTTTTTTCTGCTCAGCTGGGGGCAACAGGTCGTTGCCTCGGGCTTTGCCGGGGTCTGCATGGCGGCGGTACCGTTGCTGGTCTTGCCGCTGGCGCATTTTCTGGTGCCGGGCGAGCGGATGCATATGCGCCGGGCGATAGGCTTTGTGATGGGCACGCTGGGTGTGGCCGTGTTGATCGGACCCGAGGCGTTGCGCGCCACGGGTGCGGAGTTCGAGATGCTGGCGCGGCTGGCCTGCGTGGGTGCGGCGGGATGCTACGCGGTGGGCTCGATCTTCACGCGGCTGGCGCCCGAGGTGGATCGCCTGTCGCTGGCCGCCGCCGTCCTGACCGTGGCGGCCTTGGTGTTCACACCCTATGCGCTGATCTCCGAGGGCCTGCCGGACATGCCGCAGGGCCGGGTGCTCTGGGCGCTCATCTACCTTGGCCTGCTGCCGACGGGCGTGGCGCAGATTCTGCTGGTGCAGGTGATCCGGGATGCCGGGCCGGTGTTTCTGAGCCTGGTGAACTACCAGGTGCCGGTCTGGTCGATCATCTTCGGCGCGGTGGTGCTGTTCGAGGCGCTGCCGCCAAGCCTCTACCTCGGCCTTGCGCTGATCCTGGGGGGCGTGGCGCTCAGCCAACTGGGCGCGCTCAGACGGTTGTTCGGCGCCGGATAAAATTCGTACGAATTTTATCGAAGCGGAAAATTTCTAATTTTCCGCCGGCACCGTGGCGGCGATCCACAGCTTGAGCGCCTCTTGCATCTCTGCCACGTCATGCACCCGGTGGATCTGGATGCCCTGCGCCACCCCGGCCAGCGTTACGGCGATGGAACCGGGGGCGCGATGGCGGGCCTCTTCGGTGCCGCCGATCGTGCCGATGAAGCGCTTGCGCGACGCGCCAAGCAGCACCGCGCAGCCCAGCCCGTGAAACAGTGCGAGGTTGTGCAGAAGCGTCAGGTTATGTTCCAGCGTCTTGCCGAAGCCGATGCCGGGGTCGGCGATGATCCGGCTCCGGGGGATGCCTGCGGCTTCCAGCGCGGCGATGCGCTCTTCCAGCCAGTCGAAGATGTCGAGCGCGACGTTGTCGTAGCGCGGGTCGGTCTGCATCACATCCGGCGTGCCCTGGGCGTGCATGACGCAGACGGGCAGGCCCATTTCGGCGCAGAAAGGCGCGAGGGCGGGGTCGAATGTGAAGCCCGCCACGTCATTGACGAGGCTCGCGCCGGCCTGATGCGCGGCGCGGGCGACGGGGGCCTTGCGCGTGTCGATGGAGATGGGAACGTCCGAGCGCTGGCGCAGAGCGGCGATGACCGGGGCGGTGCGGGCGATCTCCTCGTCCACTGGCACTTCGGACGCGCCGGGACGGGTGGATTCGCCGCCGATGTCGATGATCCCGGCGCCTCCGGCGATCATCGCTTCGGCCCCGGCCAGGGCCACGTCGGGGTCGAAATGCGCGCCGCCGTCCGAAAAGCTGTCGGGCGTGACGTTGAGGATGCCCATCAGGGTGGGGCGCGCCATGTCGAGGCCTGTGACGGGGGCGCGGGGCGACGTCAGGCGGGTCAGCATAGGCGCCGGGACGTCCTGCGCCGGGATCAGGCGGGGTGGCGCGTCTCGGTGCATCTCCTCGACCGTGTCGAACCAGCACCAGCCGCCCGCGAGGGGCAGGGCGGTCGTTGCGCGGGCGTGGTCGGTGCGGGGGATGGGGCGGTAATGCGGCATGTCGGTTGGTCTTTGGGTCGTGAGGTCCCGGATCGGGTTCGGGCGGGGTGTGCCGGTTGGCCAAGAGGTCCCGGATCAGGTCCGGGACGGCGGGGAGCGAAGTGGCGGGGAGGTCCCGGATCAAGTCCGGGACGGCTTGTGAGACGGGACCTCACAAGCCGCTTTGGGCGATCTCCTGCACCAGAACCGGCACAGGCGGGTCCTTGGGCGGCATCTCGCCGATCAAGAGCAGGTCCGAGGCGTCCATGTGTCCCGCGAACCACGCCGCCAGGCCCACCGGATCGTCCGGCCCGCTGCGCGGGCCGTCGACCGCGTCCAGCACGATCTTGGACGGGGCCCAGACACTGATCTGGCCGTTCTTCATGGCCCAGTCCAGCTCGGTCCGGGTGCCCACCACCACACAGCGGTCGTCGCGGCCCGCCAGAACCCAGGCGTTCTGTTCCAGCGCCAGCAGGTCGACGCGGCGCTGCGACATGCGATGACCGGTCTTGGGGCTGTCGACGCGGTTGTGGCCGACACACAGGATCACCGGCTCGGCCCTCGCCTGAAGCTGATCCAGCCAGCGCGACAGGTTGGGCGAACCGATGGCGGTGTTCGAGAGGTAAACGACATGCGGATGCGGCGTGGTATCGGCGTGATGCCCCACGGGCTTGGTCTTTAGGTCCTCGACCGAGCGCACGATCTCGACGCCAAGCGCCCCCGGTCCGCGGTCGAGCTTTTCGACCCGCACGAAGGTGCGCACCGCCTGCGGCTCCAGCAGGATACGCTCGGCGATGCGTTCGGCCAGCGTCTCCAGAAGGTTCAGGCGTTCCTCGGCCAGTTCGGCGGCAATCGCCTCGGTCACCTTGTCATAGCTCAGGATGCGGTCCACGTCATCGTCGATCGGGTCGGTGATGGGCCGCACCTCGACCACCACGTTGAACGCCACCCGCTGGGTGGTGCCGCGCTCGGCCTGGAAGGCGCCGATCTCGACCTCGACCACGTGGTCGCGCACCGAGATACGGTCTAGCGGGCCATCGGGGGCGGTTGCGTCGGCGCGCTCGGACGGGTGCGCGAAAGCGAGCCGGATTTCCTGGGACATGTGGGCCTCCCCCCAACTTCCATCCTGCCGGGCATATCATGGGGCGGGGGAGGGGTGGAACCCGTAAATGCGACGGACGGGGCGTCGGCTCCGGCAGATCGGACGCCATGCGGTTTTTCGGCAGGGGTCCGCCCGTGCCGTTGTGCCCCCTATCCGCGCGGCCCGGGCAGACGGAACGCAGTCGCGCCGCGATGCGTTGATCCGATAAGAACAAGGAGAGCGCCGATGGCAACTCAGGACGCGCAGAACCGAACCTTCACCCATCCCAATGTCGCGGATATCGACCAAAGCGATCGGCTGGTGCCCGTCAACCTGCGCCAGTCGGGGGCGACCCCGGTCGAGATGCTGGTCTCGACCCGCGTCCGCAAATCGCCGTTCTGGCACCTGTCGGTCGAGGCGGGGGCGTGGCGGGCCACGGTCTATAACCGGATGTACCACCCGCGCGGCTATGTCCGGGAGGAGGATGGCGGCACCATGGCCGAATACCGCAGCCTGGTGCACCGGGTCACCCTGTGGGACGTGGCCGTCGAGCGGCAGATCAGGGTGCGCGGGCCGGACGCCGAGTCGTTCGTCAATTTCGTGATCACCCGCGACGCCACGAAAATTCGGCCGATGCACGGAAAATATTGCATTCTGTGCGATGAAAAGGGCGGGATCCTTAACGATCCCGTGCTGCTGCGCTTGTCGAAGGATGAATTCTGGTTCTCGATTTCGGACTCGGACCTGCTGTTGTGGCTGCGCGGCGTCAACGTGCACGGCAATTGGGACGTGGAGATTGATGAGATCGACGTCGCGCCCTTGCAGGTGCAGGGGCCCTTGTCCGAGGACCTGATGGTCGACCTGCTGGGAGATCAAGTGCGGGACGTGCCCTATTACGGAATGATGGAAGCGCAGATCGGCGGCGCGCCGGTTGTCATCAGCCAGACCGGGTTTTCCGGCGAAAAGGGCTATGAGGTCTATGTGCGGGACGCGTCCGAGAACGCCGAGAAAGTGTGGTACGCCATTCGCGGCACCGGCGCGCGCTATGGCCTGCGGGTGATCGCGCCCGGGCATCACCGGCGGATTGCGGCCGGCATCCTGTCCTGGGGGCAGGACATGGATCACGAAACCTCGCCGTTCCAGGTGAACCTGGCCTACCAGGTGCCGAAAGAGAAACTCGCGGATTACATCGGCAAGGCGGCGCTGGAGCGTCAGCGGGACGCCATTGAGGCGGGGGATTATCCCTTCAAGCTGAAGATGGTCGGGATCAAGTTGGGCGGTTTGCCGGTGACGGATTATGCCTCTGATTTCTGGCTGGTGCAGGATGGCGACGGCAATCGCGTGGGGTATGTCACCTCGGCCTGGTGGTCGCCCGAGCTGGAGGTCAACATCGCGCTGGCGTTCGTGCCGTGGGGTCTGTCGCGGATCGGGTCACGCCTGCGGGTCGAACTGCCCGAAATCTATTCCGAGCATTCCGGTCAGGCCGCCGAAGCAGACGTCTGCGAGGTGCCGTTCCGGCCCTCCGAACACCCCAATGTGCGAGAGGTCCGCGCCTGAGCACCGCTGCGGTTCAGGCGTGCTTCTCCAGATCGGGACAGGCCCGGCAGCGACGCCCCTGTTCGCCGCGCCGGACCTGCCCACGGTTTGGCGACATGCCCCCGGAATGGATCGTTCTCATGGTGGACTCGCGCGATCCGGGCATGTCGCCATGCACGGGGGCCGGGATGAGGGTACGGCCCCCGTGCGAGTTCAGTCGTCTGTCAGAACCTCTTCAAGGTCGTCCAGATTGTGGCTGCGCAGGAAGCGCGGTGCCATCAGGGCGATGTAGAAATCGACCACTGGCTTAGCCCGAATGGAATTGCTGTTGTCCGGCCAGACGGACGGGGCGCGGATCCAGCCGCTTGAGCAGCGTCTGGGTCAGGCGGATCGCGTCGCGCAGGCCAAGCCGTTCCTGCTTGAGTTGCTTGAGGCGCAGGGCGTCGCCCGTAGGCTGGCTTTGCTCGCGGGTGATCCGCAGGTCGATCTCGCGGTGGCGGCGGGTCAGCGTGTCGATCCGGGCTTTCAGGCTCTTGGGCGAAAGTCTGCGTCGTTTCATCTGGGCTCCTCCCTTGAAGATGGGGCGCGTCCTGCGCCGACGACATCGAGATGGGGAGGGGCGAGCGTCGGTTAAATCCTATCATGGCTAAAAATTCGATAGGAAAGCCCTATCTTGAAAAACACGCCGCGAAGGACCATGCGATGGACGATATCACCTTGCGCCAGTTGCGCTATTTCCTGGCGCTCAGCGAGGCGGGCCATTACCGCAAGGCGGCTGAGCGCGCCGGGATCAGCCAGCCGTCGCTCAGCCAGCAGATCGTTCGGCTGGAATCCGCCCTTGGCGTCGAGCTGGTCGAGCGCGGGCGGCGCGGGGCCGTGCTGACGCCTGCCGGGCGCGAAGTGCTGGCGCAAGCCCGCAAGGTGATCGACGAGGTCGAGACGCTGGCCCAACGGGCGCGCGAGGCGAAGGACGGCGTCGGCGGCACGCTGCGGCTGGGCACGACGCCGACGCTGGGTCCTTACCTGTTGCCCTATGTCACCCGGCGGCTGCACCGCGCCTACCCGGCGCTGAAACTGGTGATCCGCGATGCCGCGCCGCGCGTCCTGCAGGACGATCTGGTCGAGGGTCGGCACGACCTGATCCTGACGCAGCTGCCGGTGCAATCGGCCGATGTGGACGTGATGCGGCTTTTTCGCGAGCCGTTGAAGCTGGCCGTGGCGCAGGACCATCCGCTGGCCGCGCAGCCCCGGGCCGACGAGGCGGATCTTCGGGGGCAGGACGTGCTGTCGCTGTCCGATGCCTACCTTCTGCATGGCCAGATCCTGCGCCTGTGCGAGGACGTGGGCGCGCGACTGCGCCAGGATTACGAGGGCACCAGCCTCGATGCGCTGCGCCAGATGACGGCGCTGGGCATGGGTGTCAGTTTCCTGCCCGCGCTCTATGTCCGGTCCGAGGTGGAGGGCAAGGAGGCCGACGTGGCGATCCGGCCGTTCCGCGACGACCGCCTGACCCGGTCGATCGGGCTGGTGTGGCGCCGGCGGGCGGCGCAGGCGGTTCTGGCCCGGCGGATCGGCGGGATCGTGCAGGCGGTGGTGCAGGAGCATTTCGCCGACCTGGTCACGCTGGAGGGATAGATGCGCAGATACAGACCCGGAGACGATGTCGGACCGCTGGAACAATGGCCCTTCGATGCGCCGGAGAGCGAGTATCGCATCCTGCGCGGCGAGCCGGTCTGTCACGGACGGCTGGATGCGGGCGGGCCGGGGCACGCCACGCGCCGCGGCATCTGGCGCTGTTCCGAAGGGGCGTTCGCCTGCACCGAACAGGGCGACGAGATGATGGTGATCCTGGAAGGGCGCTGCCGCATCACCGATAACGCCACGGGCGACGTGCTGGATCTCGGCCCCGGTGACACCGCGTTTGTCAGGGACGGGATGCGGGTGACGTGGGACGTCGCCGAGGAGGTGACCAAGGCCTTCATGGGCTGGAAACCGGGAGGTTACTGACCGTGCGGGCAGATTTCCGCGCCGCACGCGCGCGCAGGCCTCGCCGACGTTGTGGATCGTACTATTCTTTTGACCGAACCGCGGTCGGGCCATGTGCCCGTCCGCCAGTGCATGTGTAAAGACCGGGAGGATCCCAATGACCACCAGACGCAATTTCCTGATCGGCACCGCCGCCGCCGGCACCGTGACCGTGCTGCCCTCGCTTGCCCTTGCCGCCGAGGAAGGCACCAGCATGAGCTTTCTTGACGGGGCCGTCAGCATTCACCCGATCTCGCACGCGTCCTTCGTGATGGAGACACCGGCGGGCGTGGTCTATGTCGATCCGGTGGGTGACGCGTCGGAATACGAGGGTCTGCCCGACCCTGAATTGATCCTTGTCACCCACCGGCACGGCGACCACTACAACGCCGACCTTCTGGGCGCGCTGCCCGAGGTGCCGATCCTGACCAATGCCGACGTCATGGGCATGATGCCTGAGGACATGCAGGGCCGCACGCAAGCCATCGCTGCGGGCGAGACCACCGAGATGATGGGACTGGGGATCGAGGCGGTGCCATCCTACAACATCACCGAAGGCCGGATGGACTTTCACCCGCAGGACCGCGGCGATATCGGCTTTGTCGTGACGACCGATGCAGGCCGCATCTATATCTCGGGCGATACCGAGGGCACTGACGAGATGCGCAGCTTGGAAAATATCGACGTGGCGCTCGTGTGCATGAACCTGCCCTTCACCATGACCGCCGAACAGGCCGCCGACGCAGTGGCAGAATTCGCGCCAGCCGTTGTGATCCCGTATCATTATCGCGGCCGTGACGGCGGTACGCAGGACCCCGAGGCCTTTGCCCAGATGCTGAGCGAGGCAGGCGCCGAGACCGAGGTGTCGCTGCACGACTGGTACAACGGCACCCTCAGCTGATAAATGGTAAGTGCCCCCGCCGCGCCCGCCCGTGGCGCGCGGGCCACGCGCCGCATATTCCAACGCATTGAAGACACACAAGGGAACTCCATGAAATCCACATTCCTGATTGCCGCCGTGACGGTTCTGCCCGGCATGGCCCTTGCCCAGTCCGGGCCCAGCCTGTCCTTCTCGGCGGGTATCGGCGGGATTTACCAGCCCGAGTATTTCGGCTCGGACGATTACGAGGCGGGTGTGACCGGCGGGTTCAAGTTTGGCCACCTCAAGATCGGCAGGCTGGAATTCGGCGATCCCGATCCCAATGCCGTCGACCTGGGCTGGCGGCCGCGCGGCTCGCTTCGCGTGATCCGCGAACGCGACAGCTCGGACTACGTGGAACTGACCGGGTTGCGTGATGTCGACTTCAGCCTCGAGATCGGCGGCGGCGTCGGTTACACGGCAGAGAATTTCCAAGCCTTCGCCGATGTGCGCTATGGCGTGATCGGTCACGAAAGCTGGGTCGGAGAGCTGGGCGCCGATGCGATCTTCCGCCCGTCGGACGACTGGACCGTCACCGTGGGCCCACGGATGCTCTGGGGGTCGGGCGACTATACCTCGACCTATTTCGGCGTCACCCCGGCCGAGGCCGCGGTATCGGCCTTTCCCGCCTACGCGCCCGGTTCGGGTCTTGTCAGCGCGGGGATCGAGGTCGGTGCGCAGTACGAACTGTCGCAGAACTGGTATCTGGACGGCACGCTGGCCTGGAACCGGTATGTTGGCGACGCGGCGGATTCGCCCATTGTGCAGGACGATGACAGCTTTCAGGTGTCCCTGATCGCGATGCGGCGGTTCAACTTCGGGCGCTGATGGCGCGCTTTGCGGTTTTACCTGTCAGAAGGCCTCGGTTTTGCCGGGGCCTTTGCGTTTTTGCAGGTAATCCTCACGTGTCAGCCGAGTGACAGCCGGCGTGATCGCAAGCGAAATTGCCGGCACCAACACCCCCGTCAGCACCAGCGTTCGCAGGGTCATCGGCCAGTCTGGGGCGACCATGCGCAAGGCCGCCAGCCCCGCCATGACCAGCGGCCACACAACCAGCCACACCAGGAAAATCCGCAAGACGCGCCTCATGGTGCCTTGCCGTCCATCTCGTCCGCAATGATGCGGAAATAGCCGGGCAAGATCGCCGTCAGCCTGTCCCGCCCCTCGGGCGTCAGGGCGATATGGCGGATGCGGCTGTCGTCCTCGTCCGTCATCTTGGTCACCAGCCCGTCGTCCAGCAGCATCCGCAGGGTGCGCGCCACCACCGGGCCGGAGACGTCCAGCCGCTCGGTGATCTCGCCCACGGTCAGGCTGTCCCGATCGGTCTCGCGGTCGATCACGATCAGGAACAGGAAGCGCAGCTGCGAAAACCCGTGTCGCGCGAAATAGGCGTCCAGCCGCCGGATCAGCAGGCTGGCCCGCCGCAACAGGGTCAGCCCGTCGCGGATCGTGTCCGGGTCGGTGTCGTAATGGCCGGAATAGCTTTCGATCATGCGCCGCGTGGGCAGGTCCTTGAGAAAAAACATGCGCCGGGCTTTCAGGCCAGAGGGTGCATGAAGGTCAGTTTCACTGGCGCGGCCAAGAGATGCTCGTAACGTTCGAACACCGCGCGGGTGTAGGCCTGCGCGTGATGCGCGTCGAAGGCGGCCTGATCGTCCCAGATCTCGGTCAGGTGCAGGGTGCCGCTGTCGGCGTTGCGGTGCAGGGTGAAATGCTGGCAGCCCGCTTCGGCGCGGGTGTCATCCAGAATGCCAAGGATGGCATCGCGGGCCTCGTCGAAGCAGTCTGGCTTGGGGTGGATGGTGGCGAATACGCTGAGGGACATGGGGGTGGCTCCTTTGATTCCATGTTTTAATTAACATGATATATATCATGGTAAGTGTAAACCCGCCGCATCGCGCGGATTATCCTCGGGCCTGATCCGAGGATCTCTTGACCATGAGATCCGGGATCAAGTCCGGGATGTGTGGGTGACGAGCGGCGGGCCGTGGCGTGATGATGAAGAGGGCATCGTTGCTGCCGGTCACGACGGAGGCGAGCTTCAGCCCAAGGGAGGGGCTGACGATGGCCGGGCCGCTTCTCGGCTGTTCACCGGCTGGGGGCATGGTGCCAACATTCGGTGCGGGGTACGGACGACCAGACATGAAAGACGTTAGATCTAAGAGCCCCGGCGCGGAGTCAGGCCGCAGGCCCCGCGCCATCGACGGGCCGCCCCCACGGCCCGGCGATTGGGTGAAGTACGGTGAATCGCTCAATCCAGTTTCGGATTTGGCCGGGATAAAGTGCTGCGGAACTACCGCCGGATCGCCGCGCCGCGGCCCGTCGATGGCGCTCGGGGATATAGATCATACCTGTCTGCAAAGGGTTTGAGGCGAACATTTAGCGCCCGGTCCACGTCGCTCATCTGCGCCACGAAAAGCGAAGACCCCGGATTGCGCCGGGGCCTCTCTTGATGTCCGACGCCGGATCAGGCGAACAGGAAATCGTCCACCGCCGCATCCAGCGCCGCGCCGTCTTGGAACGCCAGGTTCTGAATGCGCGTGTCCATGTCCGGCCCGGTATCGGACTCGGCAAATGCCGTGGCGGCGGTGTTGTGAGTGTCCAGCAGGTACTCGGCCAGCGCGTCCTGCTCGGTGCCGTCGTTGGCAAAGGTCGCGTCGCCGGTCCGCGGCCCCCCTGTTTCGAGGCCCACAAAATCGAAATCCTCGGGGAAGGGGTAGCCGTCGCCGCCACCGATGAAATTGCCGGTATCGTCAAAGCGTGGCGCGGCCAAAAAGCCCAGCGTCACCACGCCGTATTCCTGATCGGGGTTCACGATCACGCCGTCATTCACCAGCACCGCGCGGATTTCGCCGGTGTCGGGGTCGACAAAGGCCGCGTCGTCGATCCGCGAACCGGCGGGCGCATCGGGGTCAAAGCTGAACTGCACGCCCGCCACCTGGATGAACTGGCCTGCCACGCCGGGCAGGGCGGCCACGCCATGTTCCAGCACCGCCACCAGCTCGGTCGCGGTCAGCTGGCCGACGACAAGATCGTTGTTGAACGCAAGCGTCGTCTGGATGTCGTTCTGGCTGATGCCGCCCTCGGGCTTCACCACATCGCCATTTTCATCGAGGATCTGCTCGTTCACGCCGCGCACCGGCTCGGAGCCGCCCGCGGGCACCACCGTCTGGCCGATCGAGTCGCGGATGCCGCCGCCGTTCTTGATCGACACCCAGACGTCGATGTCGGACTGAACGTCGTTGGCATATTCCAGGTTCGCATCTGCCGTGAGGTTGCCAAGGTTGGTCTCCTGCGTGCGCACGCCGTCGGGGTCGTCGCCCGTGCCGGTGCCGGAGCGGTTGCCGTTCAGGAACACGTCCGAGATGCCAAAGACATTGCCTTCGGTCGCCAGGATCTGATCCTGGATCGCATCGGCGATGGCCTGGATTTCCGGGTCGATAAGGCTTTCCGCATTCAGATCGGCCACGCCCTGGTCATCGGTGGCATAGGCGCCCGAGACATCCGCGTCATAGCTTTCGGGGATGATGTTGCCATAGGCATCGAAGTCGATGACCAGCCGGCCCACGTATTGATAGCTGCCGTCGGTATTGACCACCGCCGTGGTGGTGCCCCCCGCATTGTCGATGAAGGCCGGGTACTGGCCCTGGTCGCTGTCGCCGTCGCGGATGCGGTCGTTGTCGTCGAAGAGGCGCGTGTTCGACCCGCCGGCGACGATGATGTCCACGTCCGACAGGCGCTCGGCCAGGGCGAATTCGATGTCGATCTGCTGCATGTGTGCCAGCAGGATCACCTTGTCCATCGTGGGGTTCGCGGCCAGGAGGGCGTCGACCTCGGCCTGGATCGTGACGGCCAGCGCGTCAAGCTCGGCCTCGGTCGGCTCGGTGCCGGCCCAGACCGGCGCGATCCCGACACCACCCGGGGACGAGATCGAGCCCAGCGTCGGCGTGGTGGCACCGATGACGCCGATCCGCTCGCCGTCCTGCTCGATCACGGTCGAGGAGGTGACGACGCCCGCCTGCGGGGCCAGCCCGCCCTCGACCGCAAGCGGCGCAAGGTTGGCGTCGGTCGAAAAGTCGAGGTTGGACGACAGGTAGGGAAAGAGCGCCCCGGCGAAATCCGTGCCGTCCAACGCCGTGCCCGACAGCGCCGAGAAATCGCCCGCCGCATCGCCCGAAATCAGGCTGGCCAGCGTGGCGGTGCCGAAGTCGAACTCGTGGTTGCCCAGGGCGATGGCCTGGATGCCCAGCTCGTTCTGGATCTGGATATCGGCGATGCCCGCCGAGCCGAAGACCGCCGCCGAGGCGTCATAGAAGAGGCCGGGAATGAATGCGTCGCCAGACGACAGGGTCAGGGTCGCGTCCGCACCAACGTCCTCGTCGCGCAGGGCGTTCAGCACCGCCGACAGGTTGGGCGCGTCCTGCACCGCCGCCGCGCCGGCTTCCTGGTCGGCGATATGCAGCAGGTTCAGGGTGAAGGTGTCGTTACGGTCCAGCAGCTCGACAGTGACGCTGGCCTCTTCGCTTTCGGTCTCGCCGTTGGACACGCGATAGGTAAAGTCCAGCTCGCCGTCGAACCATGGCAGCGCCTTGACCTTGACCGTGCCGTCCTTCTGGATCTTGACGAAGCCCTCGACGCGCCCGGTCTCGGCATCGCGCAACAGAACGACCTTGCGGCGGCCCACGTCCTGGCCGTTGATCTCGGAGATGAAGAGATCCTCGGTGTCGCCATCCTCGCCCGGCAGGTCATTGGCCAGCAGGTCGAGCGTGGCCGTGCGCCCGACGACGCGCACGAGGTCGTCATTGGCAGTGGGCGCGGGCGCCGGGTCTTTCTCCCCGCGCGGGTTGCACCACTCCCAAAAGCCGGGAAACTTGTCTTTCCAGGGGTGTGCAGTCTTGATCTTGGGCAGGCCGAAATCGTGTCTGAAAAACATGGTCGAGATCCTCTTTGCAGGCAGCGTCCGCGTCGCAGCGACGCGGTCCCGCAAAGACAAGAGACCGGCAACGGTAACAAAGGTGCGGCGAAGATATTAAGCTTTTGTGATGCCCTGCATCGTCGCACTGTCACCGCCGGGTGCGAAGGTGCCGCAGAAAGGACCATGCGGTCAGCGCCGCAAGCGCGACCATCGCGGCACTCCCCGCCGGATGGGCCATCCGGCTGACGCCCAGCAACAGCCGTGTCTGGCCGCCCCCGGTGGCACCGTTGACCAGCAAAAGGGTCACGCCATCCCGCAACGCCTTTCTTGAACGAAACAGGCCCCGGATTGCTCCGGGGCCTACGTGTTGGTTCAGGCTGGATAGCCGCCGCTTAGTGGTGCGCGGGCTGCTTGTCCCAGTCTTCCCGCTTGGGCAGCTGCTCGAACGTGTGTTCGGGCGGCGGGCAGGGCAGGGTCCATTCCAGCGTATCGGCATATTCGTTCCACGGGTTGTTCTGGGTCACCTTGGCGCCGCGGAACAGCGAATAGGCGATCACACCGAAGAAGAAGATGAACGAGGCGAAGGACAGAAAGGCACCGATCGACGACCAGTAGTTCCAGACCGCGAAGGCCTCGGGGTAGTCGATGTAACGGCGGGGCATCCCCTGACGTCCCAGGAAGTGTTGCGGGAAGAAGGTCAGGTTCGCACCGATGAACATCGCCCAGAAGTGCAGCTTGCCGGCCCATTCGGGGTACATCCGTCCGGTCATCTTGGGGAAGTAGAAGTAGACCCCCGCGAAGATGGCGAACACGGCACCCAGGCTCATCACGTAGTGGAAGTGCGCCACCACGTAGTAGGTGTCATGGTACGCCCGGTCGATGCCCGCTTGGGAAAGGACGATGCCGGTGACGCCGCCCACGGTGAACAGGAACAGGAAGCCGAACGCCCAGAGCATCGGCGTCTTGAACTCGATCGCGCCGCCCCACATCGTGGCGATCCAGCTGAACACCTTCACGCCCGTCGGCACCGCGATCACCATAGTGGCCAGCATGAAGTAGGACTGCTGGGTCAGCGACATGCCCACGGTGTACATGTGGTGCGCCCACACGACGAAGCCGAGGAAGCCGATGGCGATCAGCGCCCATACCATCGGCAGGTAGCCGAAGATCGGCTTGCGCGCGAAGGTCGCGATGACGTGGCTGATGATGCCGAAGCCGGGCAGGATGATGATGTAGACCTCGGGGTGACCGAAGAACCACAGGATGTGCTGATAGAGCACCGGGTCCCCACCGCCGGCCGGGTCGAAGAAGGTCGTGCCGAAGTTGCGGTCGGTCAGCAGCATGGTGATCGCGCCCGCCAGAACCGGCAGCGACAGCAGGATCAGCCACGCGGTGACGAAGATCGACCATGAAAACAGCGGCACCTTGAAGAGCGTCATCCCCGGAGCGCGCATGTTCAGGAAGGTGGTGATCATGTTGATCGCGCCCAGGATCGAGCTTGCGCCCGACACGTGCACGGCAAAGATCGCCAGGTCCATCGACATGCCCGCCTCGTTGGTCGACAGAGGCGGATAAAGCACCCAGCCCACGCCCGAGCCGAGCTGCCCGTTGCCGCCCGGCGCCAGAAGCGAGGCGACACCCAGCGAGGTGCCGGTGACATAAAGCCAGAAACTGAGGTTGTTCAGGCGCGGGAACGCCATGTCCGGCGCACCGATCTGCAACGGCATGAAATAGTTGCCGAAGCCGCCGAAGAGGGCGGGGATCACCACGAAGAACATCATCAGCACACCGTGATAGGTGATCATGACGTTCCACAGGTGCCCGTTCGGGGTACATTCGCCGGCGGCTGCCGCGGTGAACCGCGCACCTTCCATGCACATGTACTGAACGCCCGGCTCCATCAGTTCGAGCCGCATGTAGACGGTGAACGCCACCGAGATCAGGCCGACGAAAGCCGACGTGATCAGGTAGAGAATCCCGATATCCTTGTGGTTTGTCGACATGAACCAGCGGGTGAAGAACCCGCGATTGTCTTCATGTCCGTGGCCGTGAATGGCTGCGTCTGCCATCTGGGTGCCTCCTGCTGGTCATTTATACGAAGGACACCGAATGGCGAAGGGCCGGTCAGACTCCTCCGCAGCGTGTCCCGCAACACGAGAATGGTTCTAGAATGCTCCGCGAGGATGAGCAATGCGCCAGATTGACATAGCGGGACATTTTTTGTCGCAGCGCGCGGCGCGTCGAAAACCGTCAAAACCCCGAAAAAACTTAACGATTTCTTCATTGTGACGGTGTCTGACCGGCACGGGCCCGGGGCGTGGAACTGCGCGACCGAAAATAGCCGGTCGCTCTTGAAGCCCCCCCGGCCCACGCATAAGGTTCACTGCGACGCGGGCCGATCCACGGCCCGGACCATGCGCATCAAGAGGCAGGCAACATGACAGACCCGATGGAAACCTACATGAACACGCTCGTCCCCATGGTGGTCGAGCAGACCAGCCGTGGCGAACGGGCCTACGACATCTTCTCGCGCCTGCTGAAGGAGCGGATCATCTTCGTGAACGGCCCGGTGCATGACGGCATGTCCAGCCTGATCGTGGCGCAGCTTCTGCACCTCGAGGCGGAAAACCCCTCCAAGGAAATCTCGATGTATATCAACAGCCCCGGCGGCGTCGTGACCTCGGGACTGTCGATCTATGACACGATGCAGTACATCAAGCCCAAGGTCAGCACGCTGGTCATCGGCCAGGCCGCCAGCATGGGCAGCCTCTTGCTGACGGCGGGCGCGGCGGGGATGCGCTTTTCGCTACCCAACAGCCGAATCATGGTGCACCAGCCCTCGGGCGGCTACCAAGGCCAGGCCACGGACATCATGATCCACGCCGAGGAAACGCTGAAGCTGAAACGGCGTCTTAACGAAATTTACGTAAAACACACCGGACAATCCCTGAAGAAGGTCGAGGAGGCGCTGGAGCGCGACAACTTCATGTCTCCCGAGCAGGCCAAGGAGTGGGGCCTGATCGACGAGATCGTGGAAAACCGGGCGAAAGGCGACGACGAAGGCAGCTGATCCGCACGGTCGGGCTGGAACGGGGCAGGGGCGATTTTGACATTGAGGTGCCAAACGCTCTGCCCTAAGCTAGCCGGGACGGACGAGAAACCCAAGACCCGCGCGAAGGCCGGCTGATCCGGCCACATCCCACAGATGGCGCAACACGAAGGGTCGGATACGTGACGCAAGACGTCAAAAGGTGCGAGAATGGCGAATAACTCCAGCGGTGACAGCAAGAACACGCTCTACTGCAGCTTCTGCGGCAAGAGTCAGCACGAGGTCCGAAAACTGATCGCGGGCCCGACGGTGTTCATCTGCGACGAATGCGTCGAGCTGTGCATGGACATCATCCGCGAAGAGACCAAGACCGCCGGGCTGAAGGCCACCGACGGCGTGCCCACCCCGCGCGAGATCTGCGACGTGCTGGACGATTACGTGATCGGGCAGTTCACCGCCAAGCGGGTGCTGTCCGTGGCGGTACACAACCACTACAAGCGCCTCAATCACTCCGGCAAGAACGACATCGAACTGCAAAAGTCGAACATCCTGCTGATCGGCCCCACGGGCTGCGGCAAGACGCTTCTGGCGCAGACGCTGGCGCGGATTCTCGATGTGCCCTTCACCATGGCCGACGCCACCACGCTGACCGAGGCGGGGTATGTGGGCGAGGATGTCGAGAACATCATCCTCAAGCTGTTGCAGTCGTCGGAATACAACGTCGAGCGCGCACAGCGCGGCATCGTCTATATCGACGAGGTCGACAAGATCACCCGCAAGTCCGAAAATCCCTCGATCACCCGCGACGTTTCGGGCGAGGGGGTGCAACAGGCGCTTCTGAAACTGATGGAAGGCACCGTGGCCGCGGTGCCGCCGCAAGGCGGGCGCAAGCATCCGCAGCAGGAATTCCTGCAAGTGGACACCACGAACATCCTGTTCATCTGCGGCGGCGCCTTTGCCGGACTCGACAAGATCATCAGCCAGCGCGGCAAGGGCAGCGCCATGGGCTTTGGCGCCGATGTGCGCGACAATGACGCGCGCAACGTGGGCGAGGTGTTCAAGGACCTCGAACCCGAGGATCTGCTGAAATTCGGCCTGATCCCGGAATTCGTCGGCCGCCTGCCGGTCATCGCGACGCTGGAGGACCTCGACGAGGATGCGCTCATCACGATCCTGACCCAGCCGAAGAACGCACTGGTCAAACAGTATCAGCGTCTGTTCGAGTTGGAGAATGTCCAGCTGAGCTTTACCGAGGATGCTCTGAACGCAATCGCGAAGCGGGCGATCGCACGCAAGACAGGCGCGCGCGGGCTGCGCTCGATCCTCGAGGATATCCTGCTCGACACGATGTTCGAGCTGCCCGGCATGGAAGATGTCGAGGAAGTGGTGGTCAACGAAGAGGCTGTCACCTCCGAGGCGGCACCGCTCATGGTTCATGCCGAGACCAAGAAGGAAGGCACCAGCGCGGGCTGATCCGGCGGCGTGCCTTCGAGAGCACAAATTTTTTGGAAAATTTGGGCAAGAAAATTCGAATTTTCTTGCCCATTTTCTTTGAAAGAAAATGGTCCCGGGCGCAATCGGCACGCAGGGATGCCAATGAGCGTCCGACTTGGCGCAACCATGCCGGGCACACGGCCGCGGCGGCCGTGTCCGGGCTGGACCTTGCCGGCAATCTGCGGCATACCCGGGCCAGGGATATTCCGGAGGATCACGATGGGTCTGCTCACCTCGCTTCTGCGCGCCGTCACATGGTGGAACGGCGCCACGCTCAACACGATGATTCACACCCGCCGCAAGGGCATGAAGGTCGGCGAGGACGAACAGGGCAACATCTTTTACCAGACCTCCGACGGCAAGCGCCGCTGGGTGATCTTCAACGGCGAAGCCGAGGCCAGCCGCGTCAGCCCCGAATGGCATGGCTGGCTGCATCACACCTATAAGGAGCCGCCGACCGAGGCGCCGCTGAAGCGCAAGCCGTGGGAAAAGCCGCACGAGGAAAACCTCACCGGCACCGCGCTGGCCTATGCGCCCGCCGGCTCGATCCGCCGCGCCGATCCGGCCGAGCGCCGCGACTACGAGGCGTGGAGCCCCGAGTAACCCCGACCGCATCAGCCAGGAGCCGCCCATGGCCAGCGAGAACATGACAGAGGTCGCCGTCGGCGGGGCCGTGCTGGCCGTCGCCGCTGCCTTCGTGATCTATGCCGGGCAGGTCAGCGGCTTTTCCGGCACCGCGCCGGAATACGAGCTGCGCGCCAGCTTCCGCAGCGCCGACGGCATCGACGTGGGCACCGATGTGCGCCTGGCCGGCGTCAAGGTGGGCCGCGTCACCGACATGCAGCTTGACCCCGAAACCTACCGCGCCCGCGCCGTCTTTACCGTGCGCGAGGACATCGAGGTGCCCGACGACAGTGCCCTTGCGATCAGCTCCGAGGGGCTTTTGGGCGGCAATTTCGTCGAGATCCTGCCGGGCGGCTCGCCCTTCTACTTCGCCGCCGGCGACGAGATCGAGTTCACGCAGGGCTCCGTCAGCCTGATCGCGCTGCTGACCAAGTTCATCGCGGGCGACGACACGGGCGGAGAGGCCTCCGAATGATCCTCCGGTATCGCAGTTTTCCGGCCGCCGCCCTCGTGGCGCTGGCCCTCGCCGCGCCCGCCGCCGCGCAGGACCAGGTCGAGGTCGGCACCGGCGTCGTGCTGCGCTGGGTCGACAAGATCACCACCGAAACCGGCGATCTGGAAATCGCCAATGCCAGCGCCGCAAGCATCGGCCGGATGCGCGTGGAACTGGGCGAATGCCGCTATCCCGCGGGCAACCCGGCGGGCGACGCCTATGCCTTTCTCACCATCCACCCCGAGGAAAGCGCGCCGCCGATCTTTTCGGGCTGGATGCTGGCCTCGGCGCCCGCGCTGAACGCGGTGGAACATCAACGCTACGACATCTGGGTATTGCGCTGCATGACCCAGTAAGGGGACGGATCGAAGGGCGGGTGGTTGATATCCGCCTCCGCCTCCAGCGCGCGGCCCAGCCTCTTGCGATACTCCGCGCGGGGAATCTCCTGCGCCCCCAGGCTCGCCAGGTGCTCGGTCTGGAACTGCGTGTCGAAAAGCTGAAAGCCACAACGCCGCAAATGCCCCGTCAGATGCGCCAGCGCCAGCTTGGACGCGTCCGTGCGGCGCGAGAACATGCTTTCGCCGAAAAACGCCGCGCCCAGCGTCACGCCGTAGACGCCGCCGGTCAGCACATCGTCCTGCCAGATCTCCAGCGAATGGGCGTGGCCCCTGGCGTGCAGCTCGAGGTAAAGCGACCGGATCGGCCCGTTGATCCATGTCTCGGCCCGGTCGGCGCAGCCGTCCACGGTGCCGGCGAAATCGGCGTTGAGCGTGGCGGAATAGGCCCCGCGCCGCAGCCGCCGCGCCAGCGATCGCGAGACATGGAACTCCGACAGCGGCAGAACGCCGCGCAATCGTGGATCGACCCAGAAAAGGTCGGGATCGTTGCGCGACTCGGCCATCGGAAAAATTCCCGCGGCGTAGGCCTGCAACAACAGGTCTGGATCTAGAGGCGGCTGGCGGTCTGACATCGGCGTCCGGATGGCGGGGCAGGGCGGGGCGGCGTTTACGCTTCGTTACAGGGTCGTATGGTACGCCTTTGCACGGTGCATGGCAAAGGAGATGACATGGACGGCCTGAACGACACGCCCGCCCCGGGCACATCTGACGAAAACGGCGCGGTGCAAGACACACTGCGACAGCGGGCCAACCGGCGCCAGGCGCGGTACGGGATGCTGTTCGACTGTTTCCGCCACGTGATCACCGACAGCAGCGTGCTCTACCTTGGTGCGGGCGATGGCCACTGGTGTGCCGACCTCGCGCAGGCCGGCGCGTTGCAGGTCGTGGGGGTCGAGGCGCAGGCGGACCTTGTCGCCCGGTTCGAGGATCTGCCCGCGATCGGTGCCCGCGAACGCGTCGAGATGCGCCATGCCGCCCCGCTCGATTTTCTGCAGGACGCCGCCGACAGGGCCAGGCGGTTCGAACTGGTGGTGCTGATGGACGTGCTGCGCGATGTCGGCGACCTCTACGGCATCCTTGCCGATGTCGCGGCGCTGCGCCCCCGGATGGTGCTGGGCGACGGGATGGTGGCGAATTCCGACGATCCCATCCTGCGGCTGGAACCGCGCCGCGCCACCGGTGGCACGGCCCGTCCGCCGCACATGATCCCCAGCCGCGGTGCGATCACCCAGGCCGCCGAGGCGGCGGGGTTCGAGGTGGACTGGACAGACTGGACCCAACTGCCCCCGGCCCTGCGCGACGGCCTGTCGGATTACTACCGCACCGGGCCGATCTGCCGCGCAAGCTTCACGCTGATTGCCAGGGACAGCTAAGCGGACGGCACGGGGGATGCGGGCCGAGGCCCTGATGCGTCTCGCGATACGCCTGAAACACGGCGTGCCCATGCAACGCCGCGCGACACTCAATCGGTGCGCGTGTTTCGCCTTCGGCTGATGCCTCGGGGCATTGGCGAAACGCTCTCGGTCGGCGCGATGTCGGACGGGCGGTCGGGCGTGTGCCGCAGGCCTCGGAAAAGCAATTGCCCCGAAACAGACGCGTTCGGACGTGGCGCGGACGGCGTAAAGCGTCCTTACCGGGCACGACCTCGCGCGTCTTCCTTGCGGGGTTGCCGGCCTTGCGGGCCGGGCTCAGCCGTCTTGCAGGTTGGTTTCCAGCCAGTGTTCCAGCCAGTGGATGTTGTAGTCGCCCGAGTGGATGTCGGCCTCCTGCAACAGCGCGTGAAACAGCGGCACCGTGGTATCGACACCGTCCACGATCAGCTCGCCCAGGGCGCGGTTCAGCCGCGCCAGCGCGGTGGCACGGTCCTGGCCGTGGACGATCAGCTTGCCGATCAGTGAATCGTAATAGGGCGGGATCGAATAGCCGTCATAGAGCGCCGAATCCATGCGCACGCCCAGGCCCCCCGGCGCGTGGAACTGCGTGATCCTGCCCGGCCGGGGCGAAAAGGTCGGCAGCTTCTCGGCGTTGATGCGCACCTCGATGGCGTGACCGTTGATTTTCAGATCCTCCTGGGCAAAGGACATCGGCAGCCCTTCGGCCACACGGATCTGTTCCTGCACCAGGTCGACGCCGAAGATCGTCTCGGTCACCGGGTGTTCGACCTGAAGCCGGGTGTTCATCTCGATGAAATAGAATTCGCCCTTCTCGTACAGAAACTCGATCGTGCCCGCGCCGGCGTAATTGATCTTGGCCACCGCATCGGCGCAGATCTTGCCGATCCGGGCGCGCTCTTCCTCGGTGATGCAGGGGCCGGGGGCCTCCTCGAACACCTTCTGGTGCCGCCGTTGCAGCGAACAGTCGCGCTCGCCCAGATGCACCGCGCGCCCCTTGCCGTCGCCGAAGACCTGGATCTCGATATGGCGCGGCGTGGTCAGGTATTTCTCGATATAGACCTCGTCATTTCCAAAGGCCGCCTTGGCCTCGGACCGCGCGGTCAGAAAGGCGCTTTCCATGTCGGCGGCGGTCTGCGCCACCTTCATGCCGCGCCCGCCACCGCCCGCGGTGGCCTTCACGATCACCGGATAGCCCATCTCGTCGCCCAGGGCCTTGGCCGCGGCCAGGTCCGGCACGCCGCCCTCCGATCCGGGCACGCAGGGCACACCAAGCGCCTTCATCGTATCCTTGGCGCTGATCTTGTCGCCCATGATGCGGATATGCTCGGCGGTGGGGCCGATGAAGATCAGGTCGTGGTCCTCGACGATCTGCACGAAATTGGCGTTCTCGGACAGAAAACCGTAACCGGGGTGAATGGCCTGCGCGCCCGTCACCTCGCAGGCGGCGATGATCGACGGGATCGACAGGTAGCTTTCGGTGCTTGGCGGCGGCCCGATGCAGACCGATTCGTCGGCCATGCGCACATGCATCGCGTCGGCATCGGCGGTGGAATGGACCGCGACGCTCTGGATGCCCATCTCGCGCGCGGCGCGGATCACCCGCAGGGCGATCTCGCCCCGGTTTGCCACAAGGATCTTGTCGAACATCGCCTGGCCCTTATTCGATGATCATCAGGGGGGCGCCGTATTCCACCGCGGCGCCGTCCTCGACCAGGATGCGCTTCACGGTCCCGGCACGGGGGGCGGGGATGTGGTTCATGGTCTTCATCGCCTCGACGATCAGCAGCGTGTCGCCCTCGGCCACCTGCTGGCCGACCGAGACAAAGGCAGGCGCGCCGGGTTCGGCCTGCATGTAGATCGTGCCGACCATGGGCGAAGTGACCGCGCCGGGATGGCTGGCCGGGTCCTCGGTCTGCGCGGCAGGCTCGGAGGCCGGTGCGGCCGCCGGGGCGGACGGCGCGGCAGAGGGGGCCGGGGCAGGCGCCGCCATCTGCTGAACCACCTTTTGCTTGCGGCTGACGCGGACATTCAGCGTGTCGTCGTCGCCGTATTCGCGCTTGACCTCCAGTTCGGTCAGGTCGTTGTCGTTCAGCACTTCGGCCAGCGCCTTGATAAACGCCACATCCGCGTCGTGGTTCGTCTTGGAAGTCTTGTCCGGCATCCCGTATCCTCGAAGCTTGGGTCGCGGCCCGCTGTCCCGTCCGGCCACGCCTGTCTTGTTTTGCGCGCTTATAGGCCAGGACGGGCCCACTTGAAAGCGCCTATTTGCAAGGAAATCTGGGGCATTTGGCGCCGGATTGCGAGGGGAAAATCAATGGCATCGCGCGCCGGTGGCTTTTCGCCATCCAAGGCGCGCGGCGCGATGGCCGGGCAGAGTTTGCGATTGCACAGACCGGCGGTCGCGGAAACACTGGCGGCACCAGGTCGGCCGCGAGGTTGCGCATGAACATCGCCCATTGGCTTGAGCGCCAGGCAGAGACACGCGGGACCGCGCCCGCGCTTTTCCACGGCACGCAAAGCGTTGCCGATTACGCCGGGCTTCACGCCCGTGCGGCCGCCTTCGCCGGCGGACTGGCCACGCGCGGCTTGCGTCCCGGCGACCGCGTGGCGCTCTTCATGGCGAACCATCCCGATTACCTCGTGGCGCTTTATGGCTGCTGGATCGCCGGTGCGGTGGCCGTGCCGGTCAACGCCCGCCTGCACGGGCAAGAGGTGGCCTGGATCCTTGACAATGCCGGGGCGTCGCTCTGCATCGCGACAGGCGCTCAAGCCGAGACGCTGCCGGGCGTCGCCTGTCCGGTCGCAGCGCCGGAGGAAATCACGGGCAACGCGCTATCCCTCGTGCCGCGGGCGCCGTCGGATCTGGCCTGGCTTTTCTACACCTCGGGCACCACAGGGCGGCCCAAAGGCGTGCAGATCACCCACCGGATGCTTCAGGCAATGAGCCTGGCCTACCTCGCCTCGGTCGATACGGTCGGCCCCCAAGACACCACGCTCTACGCCGCGCCGATGAGCCACGGAGCCGGGCTCTACAGCCTGGTGCATGTCCTCATGGGCGCGCGCCACGTGGTGCCCGAAAGCGGCGGCGTGGACCCGGGCGAGATCCTCGACCTCGCGGCGCATTTCGGACGGGTGCACATGTTCGCCGCGCCCACGATGGTCCGCCGCCTGACCGACCATGCGCGCGAGCAGCGCCGCGACGGCACCGGCCTGCGCAGCATCGTCTACGGCGGCGGACCGATGTACGTGGCCGATATCGAGGCGGCGCTGGACGTGTTTGGCCCGGTTTTCATTCAGATCTACGGCCAGGGCGAGGCGCCGATGGCGATCACCTCGCTGAGCCGCGAGGACGTGACCGCGCGCCGCGCACTTGCCACCGTGGGCCGCGCCCAGGCCGGGGTCGAACTGCGCGTGGGCGACGCGGCGGGCAACCCCCTGCCGCCTGGTGCTGTGGGCGAGATCATGGTGCGCGGCGACCTGGTAATGCCGGGCTACTGGCGCAACGACGCCGCCACGGCCGAGACCATCCGCGACGGCTGGCTGATGACCGGCGACATGGGGTGCCTCGATGCCGAGGGCTATCTCACGTTGCAGGACCGCTCGAAGGACGTGATCATCTCGGGCGGGCAGAACGTCTATCCGCGTGAGGTCGAGGAGGCGCTGCTGACCCACGCCGACGTTTCCGAGGTGGCCGTGGTGGGCCGCAAGAGCGCCGAATGGGGCGAGGAGGTGGTGGCTTTCGTGGTGCCCAAGGGAGAAACGCTGGATGAGCCTGCGCTCGATGCCCATTGCCTGGCCCGGATTGCCCGTTTCAAGCGTCCCAAGGCCTATATCACGGTCGAGGAACTGCCCAAGAACAACTACGGCAAGGTGGTCAAGACCGCGCTGCGCGAACGGCTGTCGCAGGACTGAAGACGGGGGCGGAAATTTGCAAATTTCCGCAGCATTTTCTTGCAAGAAAATGGAACAGGATTTGCGTAAATCCTGTTCCGGAAAATACGCATTTTCCGGGCCAATTTCCGCGCGGAAATTGGTGGCTTAATCGTCGTCCTTGTCCTCGGCCAGCATCCGGTCCGCCTTCTTGCGCACCAGCACCGTCCGCAGGTCGTGCATCGCCAGCAACAGCGCGTCGGTCACGTCTTCCAGCTGCTCGGCCGTGGCCCGCGATTGCGCCCAATGCGTGGTCAGGTTCAGGTAGTCCACCGCGCGGTGAATGTCGTCGATGTCCCGCCGCGCCAGCAATTCGGTGCGCGCATCCATCCATTCCTTGATGACCCGCGCATCCTCATCCGAAAGCTCGCGGTCGCCATGGGGCTTGACCTGGCCGTTCTTGATGTTGATGACCGCGATCTGGTCCATCTCGATCCGCCGCTGGCGGTTCTCGGTGTCCACGCGAAACACGAACGCCCCGTTTTCACGGACACGGAAGTAATAGTCTGGCAACTCGCCGCTCAAGCGGGTCTCCCATGCGTCTCGATGTGGCGTCGGTTAATCGCCTGACTCACTACGACAATTTCCCGCAAAAGTCCTCTATCCGGGCGCAGGCCTCCTTCAGCGCGGCATCCGATGTGGCATAGCTGACACGGAAATAGGGCGACAGGCCGAAGGCCGCGCCATGCACCACCGCGACGCCGGTTTCCTCCAGCAGCGCTGTCACGAAGGCCTCGTCGCTGTCGATCCGCGTGCCGCCTGCGCTGGTCTTGCCGATCAGGCCCTCAATCGACGGATAGACATAGAACGCCCCCTCGGGCCGCGGGCAGGTGATGCCCGGAATCGCGTTCAGCGCGTCGACCACCAGGTCGCGGCGGCGCACGAAGATCTCGTTATGTGGCGCCAGAAAATCCTGCGTGCCGTTCAGCGCCTCGACCGCCGCCCACTGGCTGATCGAACAGGGGTTCGAGGTGGATTGCGACTGGATCTTGCGCATCCCGCCGATCAGCACCTCGGGGCCGGCGGCATAGCCGATCCGCCAGCCGGTCATCGCATAGGCCTTGCTGACCCCGTTGCAGGTCAGCGTGCGCTCGTAAAGGCCCGGCTCCACCTGCGCCGGCGTGCAGAAGCGGAAATCGCCATAGGCCAGATGTTCGTACATGTCATCGGTCATCACCCAGACATGGGGATGCCGCATCAGCACATCCGTCAGCGCCTTCAGGTCGTCCCAGGAATAGCCCGCGCCGGTGGGGTTCGACGGCGAGTTGAAGATGAACCAGCGGGTCTTGGGCGTGATCGCCGCCTCCAGCGCCCGCGCTGTCAGCTTGAACCTGGTCTCGATCCCCGCCTCGACGATCACAGGCGTGCCGCCCGCCAGCGTCACCATGTCCGGGTAGCTGACCCAGTAGGGCGCGGGGATCACCACTTCGTCGCCCGGGTTCAGCGTGGCCATCAGCGCGTTGTAGAGGATCTGCTTGCCGCCCGATCCGATGCTGACCTGCGCGCGCGTGTAGTCCAGCCCGTTATCCCGCTTGAACTTGGCGCAGACCGCGTCCTTCAGCTCGGGGATGCCGTCGGGCGCGGTATAGCGCGTGCGGCCCTGCTCGATGGCGCGGATGCCTGCCGCGCGGATGTTTTCCGGCGTGTCGAAATCCGGCTCGCCCGCGCTCAGGCCGATCACGTCCTCGTCCGCGGCCTTCATTTCCAGGGCCTTGGCGGAAATCGCCATGGTCGGCGAAGGTTTCACGCGGGCCAATGTCGCGGATAGCGGATTCATGTCGCACCTCGGGTGGTTTTTCGGCTGTGGTCTTCGTAGGTCATGGCCCGTATGCTAGGCAAGACGCATTCGATGGGCCAACCCCCGGAAAGGAAGATCATGACCGCCGAGACGCAAACTGACTGGTTCGATCCCGATGCCACCACCTTTGGGGACCGGCTTGCGGGCGCACGCGAGGCGGCGGGCATGACGCAAAAGCAACTGGCACAGCGCCTGGGCGTCAAGCTCAAGACCCTTCAGGGGTGGGAAGACGACATCAGCGAACCGCGCGCCAACAAGCTGTCGACCGTGTCGGGCCTGCTGAATGTCAGCCTGCGTTGGCTTCTGATGGGCGAGGGCGACGGCCCCGACGCGCCCGCCGATACCGAGGCCGATGCCGACGTGACCGCCATGATGACCGAGATCCGCGCCCTGCGCACCCAGATCGTCGGCACCGCCGAACGGCTGGGCCGGCTGGAAAAGACCCTGCGCAAGGCCCTGCAGGACCGGGTCTGATACAGCCCGTGACCGAGACCGGCGACACCAGGCTGAAGCGGCTGCGAATGCGGTCGATGCGACGCGGCACCAAGGAAATGGACATCCTGTTGATGCGCTTCTCCGAGGCGCGTCTGGCCGCGCTGTCACCGGCCGAGCTGGACCTTTACGAGGTGCTGCTGGAGGAAAACGACCAGGATCTTTACCAGTGGATCACCGGGCAGACCGCGCCGCCGGCGCACCTGGCCCCGCTGATCGGGCAGGTCCGTGCCGTCTCCGCCGGGTGACGCAAGCCGTAAAATAGCTCGCATTTTACACTGTATTGGCGGCATTTAACCGATTATTCGGCTTTATTTGCAAAACCGGTCTCCGAGCAGTATCGCATGGAGACGAGGATGAGTTTTCAACAACAAATGCCGACTGCCGTGCAGTCGGACGGGTTCATGACGGGGTATCTCGATGCGCTGTCTTTGGTAGAGCGGCTGCACCGGCTGCTTCTGGATGTCATCAAGGACGAGTTCGAGCGGATCGGCGTGTTGGAGATCAACGCGGTGCAGGCGCTGCTGCTCTTCAACGTGGGCGACAACGAGGTGACGGCGGGAGAACTCAAGACGCGCGGCTATTACCAGGGCAGCAATGTCAGCTACAACCTCAAGAAGCTGGTCGAGATGGATTACATGCATCACCAACGCTGCGAGATCGACCGCCGCTCGGTCCGCGTGCGGCTGACGCAGAAGGGGCGGGGCATCCGCGACGTGGTGGCGGGCCTGTTCGAACGGCACGCCGAAGGGCTGCAATCGCGCGGTGTCATCACCCATGACGGCATCGACCAGATCACCGGCGCCCTGCGCCGGGTCGAACGCTACTGGACCGACCAGATCCGTTATATCTACTGAAACGGATCGCGAAAAACCTGGGAGTCAGCTTATCGCGAAGCGCTGCGCACTTTTCGAGTGATGCACGCGCTTCGCCTTTGGCTGAAAACTCAGGGCAAATGCGAAACGCCTTGAGGCAGGCGCAGGCCCGCGGGCTGTGGCGGCACGAGCCGGGACAGGTTCGGCAGTTGCAGCTCGCGTATCAGCTTGCGGCGCATGGCGGCGGCAAAATCGGCATGGTCCTCGGCCACCTCGGCAAAGGCGCCGGGCCCTTGCAGGATGAAGGCCCGGTAGTAGCCTTCCAGCGATTTGACATTGTGCAGGTTCTTCGAGGTGTTCGAGCGCGATTGCGGCCCGATCACCAGCCCGTTGACGGTCACATCCCCAAGATCGGCGTCGTTCAGGTCGCGCGGGTGCAGCCCGATATTGGCCGGCCCGTCGCCCGAGATGTCCAGCGTTCGGCGAAAACACCCCGCCTGACGGTTCAGCGCCGCGACACCGTAGAGGATCGCCGCGCTGATCGCCGTGGTCGGATCGTCGCCCTTGGCCTTGCGCGTCGCGCGCAGGCGGGCCGCAACCTCAGCCAGCCGCGCCGCGCGGTCGATCTCGGTCCAGTCCAGCAGCAGGCGCTGGTCCCGAACGCCGCTCCATTCAAAGATCATCAGGCGCACCGGCGACTCTGGCACGGCCAGAAACGCCTCCTGCACATCCGGCGCCAGCAGTGCCGCGGCCAGCCCGTCGGTTTGCAGACGGTATTCCGTCGCATCGACCGATCCCGACACATCCATCCCCAGCGCCAGCGCCTGCCGGCACTCGGCCTGGCCCAGCCCCGGCCACAGCGCGGCACAGGCCAGCACCGCCGCCCGCGCTCTCATCCGTGCGGTCCCGGCCGCGTCACGCTGCCAAGGATGATGTCGTTGATTTCACGGTAAAGTTTCCGGGTCATCGCCTCGGTGAACTCGTCGAACCCATTGGCCACCACCAGAAACGCGCCCGGCCCGTGCAGCACCTCGGCCCCGTACCATGTCAGCACGCTGGGGTCCTCGCCCAGCACCACCAGTCCGTTCACGGTGACGTCCTGCATCGGGAAATGCCGGTAGGCCTCGCGCGGGCCGTAGCGATAGTTGTTCACCCCGTCGCCCGACACGTCGATCACCCGCCGCTCGCAGACCGGCCCGTTCTGCAAAAGGCTCGCGCCATACCCCAGCGCCGGCCCCATCGAGGTGGGAAACTCGTCATGGCTGCGCCGCATCTTCAGCAGGGTCTCGACCGCGGCGTCGATCGCGGCGGGGCTGTCGAGCACCGACCAGTCCAGTTGCAGCTTGTGCTGGTAGAACCCCGACCATTCGTAAACTGCCAGCGCCACGTGCCCCGGTGCCCCCCGCAGGATCGCGTGACGCACCTCCTCGGCATCGAGCGCGGCGGCCAGCCCGACCCGTTGCAGATCATACTCGGCGGCATCCACCGACGACGACACATCCACCGCCAACACCAGCGCCAGCCGGCACCCCTCGGCCCCGGCCCGGATCGGCAGCAGCGCCAAGAGCGCAAGGGCCAGGGCGCGCCACGCCCTCATTGCGCCAACGCCCGCAGCCGATCCCGCGCCGCCGCATCCAGCCGCGCGCGCAGCACCATGTCATGGTCGAACAGGATGTCCTCGGTCCGCGTCCCCCGACCGATGTTGTGCGTCACCAGCGGGCGCGCGCCATCAGCACTGCGGCCCTCGGCCACGATCCCGACATGCGGCAGGCCCGATCCCGCCAGCCGCCAGCTGACGATATCGCCTGGCGCGAAATCGTCCGGGTCATCGCTCGGTTCCCCCGCCGCGCCGATCCGGCGCAGCAGGGTTTCCAGGTTCGGCACCCGCCGGTGGTCGATGTTGCGGTCGGTCGTGCTCAATCCCCAAAGGGCGGGGTAGGCCCCGAAATCGGCCTTCATGTCGCGATTGACCGCCAGTTGCAGGTCGATCCCATGCGCATCGCGCAAGGCCCGGATCGAAACATCGGTGCACACACCGCGGTCGCGCGGCACGTCCCCGCCGGGAAACTCCAGCCCCACATAGGCCGGGTCATAGATCACTGTCACGCCCACCTGCTCCGCCGCCGCCTGGGCCAGCGGGTCTGCGAGGGCAGGCGTGGCGGCCAGCGCCGCCAGGACGAATGCAAGGCGGCGCAGACCCATCACCAGTGCCCGGTGTTTTCCATGCTGGCCCAGGGCTCGGCGGGCTCCAGCGCGTCGCCTTCCTGCAATAGCTCGACCGAGATGTTGTCGGGGCTGCGCACGAACGCCATGTGCCCGTCGCGCGGCGGGCGGTTGATGGTCACGCCGTTGTCGGCCAGATGCTGGCACATCTCGTAGATGTTATCGACGCGGTAGGCCAGATGTCCGAAATGCCGGCTGTCGTCGGGCAGCGCGTCGTCGCCGTCCCAGTTGTAGGTCAGCTCGACCGGGCATTCCTCCTGCCCCGGAGGCGCCATGAAGATCAGCGAAAAGCGGCCCTCGTCGCTGTCCATCCGCCGGGTCTCTTTCAGGCCCAGCAGTTCGTAGAACGCCATGGATTTTTCCAGGTCCTTCACCCGGACCATCGTGTGCAGGTATTTCAGCGCCATAAGCGTGCGGCTCCTTTTTCGTGTTTCGGGTTCCCAGCCACAGTTAGCCGAAAGCGCCCCGCTGTCCAGAGCGGGGCAGGGGCCGTCAGAATTCCGAACGGATGCCGAAACTGACCGAGGTTTCGTCCACGTCGAAGCGGCTGATGTTTGAGCGCGTCTGTTCGGCGTTCAAAGACACCGTCGGCACGAACCCCATATAGCTCCAGTCCTGAAAACTGGCCGTCACCCCGCCGAAGGTGCTGTTGTCACTGCGCCCGCCTGGGACGGGGCCGATGATCTGGTAGCGGTCGTAATCCACGATGCTGTGGCCCAGCTGAAAGCTCAAGAGCGCGGGTCCGATCTCGCGCCCCATCGTGTAGCTGACGATCCCGGTCCACTGGTCGCGCGCCTGGTTCACTCCGTCGGTGTCGGTGGTGCGGTAATTGAGATACCCGCCTATCCGGGCACCGTTCGCCAGCTTGTAGCTCAGCTGCGCGAACCCTTCGTATTGCGTGGCGTCGTTGTAGGGCCAGGTCTCGTCTTCCTGAAACTCCACCGCGCCGCCAAAGCTGAGGCGCGAGTTCTCGCCAAGCCGATTGTGCCGTTCGATCCCAAGCCGCGCGAAATCGTAAAGCGGGCTGTCGCCGTACCAAATGCGCCCGCCGGTCAGGTCGAACTCCCACTGGCCGCGCTTCGACGGGTCGACCAGGATATGGTTCACCCCGGCCTGCAACCGCGTGGACGAAATGTCCGATCCGCTCAGCCCCGGCACGGCATTGTTGAATTTCACCTGCCGCGTATAGGCCCGCCCGGTCAGCCGCGTCATGAACCGCTCGCCATAGGCAATGCGGTAGCTGGCCTGCAGATCGGTCGTGGCGACGATGCCGTCGATGGCCTGCGCGCTGGGTGACAGCACGCCCACCACCGGCACGCCGTCGATGATATTGTATGGGCTGTTGGAGCCGTTGTTGACATTGTCCGACGGCGAGACCGAGAATTTCAAGTTGAAATTCAGCGGGTTGTGCGCGCGCACCGTGCGGAACGCCTTAATCGAGTCCTTGCGCACCTCCTCGGTCGGGGCGTGCTGCACCGCGCGGCGCAGCCAGAACTGCGACAGGGTCAGCCGGTCGTCGGCATAGGCCATCTGCGAGGCCAGATGCGCCGCCTCGTATTTCTGCACCTGTGTCTGGGCCGTATTGAACGCCTTGCGCGCGGATTTGCGACCGAACCCATAGGCCTTGACCTGGGCGAAGGCCAGCGCCTGGGTGTAATGCGCCTGTCCGTCGCGCGGATTGGCCTGCAGCAGGCCCTCGCTCAGCTGATACGCCAGTTTCGGGCGGTTCTGCTTCAGCGCCTCGACGGCCAGCGCCTGCGCCTGGGGCAGGGATATCTCCACGCTGTCTTCGGCCGGGGCCGAAAGACCCCAGGCCGAAAGCGCCGCCATCAGCGCCAATGCGGCGGCACCGCGTGCGTTACGGGTTGGTGCCGGCACAGCCCACGGTATCTTGGACAGGTTGGCCACACTGGTCGAGCACGAAGACACCGTATTCCTCTTCCGAGTCGGCACCCAGTACGACGTCGTTCGGTCCGTCGAACTCTTCAAGGCGCACGATACCGGCCACGCCGGAGGCGTTTGTCCCGCCGAAGATCCCGCCATACGACCCTATGGTCTGGCCGACAACGTTTTCCCCGGGAAACTCGCTGCTTTCGTATTCCACCGACCCCAGGAAGGTGCCTTCGCTGTCGATCGGCGTATTGATCAGCACCAGTGACGGCAAGGCGATGCCGCCGTCGACGATCTGGCGATTGATGACGTTGCCTTCGACCGCACCATCGGCGAAGTCTGCGTTCAGGAAAACGCGGCCGGTGACCTCGGCGGCCTGTGACGGCCGCAACTGGCCGGGGGTGGTGCCGGGCACGGGCGCCAGGTCTTCGCTGCTGCCGTTGCCATTGGTGACACCTACATAATTGCCGGCATAGCTGACCTGCCCCGTGCCGGGAGAATAGGCGCCGTCGCGTTCGTAGAAGCCACCGCCGAAAAATCGGTTGCGCGGTCCGCCCGAAACGGCGATGCCGCCACGCACGCCAGAGCCGTTGTTCGCCTCGGCGGCATAGGCCGTCACATGGCGGTCAAGGGGGTCGTCCTGGTACGTGTAGGCCTGATAGCCGTTCCGGTCCAGACCCGGGCGGCGCCGATAGGTCAGCGGAACGGGCGTGCCGTCCTGTGTCAGGCCCGTCACTGTCATTGTTCCAGCGGTCGCGTTGAAGCTGATGCGGCCCACGTCGCCGGCCAGCGCGGTCGGGATACCCGCGTCAGTAACCGGGTTGTCTTCGTCCGGCACGGTCGGGTCCGGTGCCGTAGGGTCGGGATCGAACGGGTTGCTGCCCCCGCCACATGCCAGCAGGAACGCCGGCAGCACGAGTGATGCCACGAAACGGTTCATGATGAGTACTGCCCTCAATATGTGTTCGTTTTTTCTTTGTTTTGCCCAAGAGTCAGGGGTCTAGCGGGCAAAGTCAAAGTTTTTCTCGCAGGCTGAAGACGGAAAATCAGGGGGTGTGGCCTTGCAACCGCCACCCGATCTGGAGGATTGTTTGCGCCGCCCCGCAAGATATAGTGGAGTGCGACTCGCACTAGTTGTCCACGCCCCGCGAATGCCCAAAGGCGGAAAGACCCGATGAAGCAATATCACGACGCATTGGCCCATGTGATGGCGCATGGCGTGCCCTCGACCGACCGCACCGGCACCGGCACGATCTCGGCCTTCGGGCTGCAATCGCGCTATGCCATGGCCGACGGCTTTCCGCTGGTGACCACCAAGAAACTGCACCTGCGCTCGATCATCCACGAGCTTCTGTGGTTCCTCTCGGGCGAGACCAACATCTCCTACCTCAAGGAAAAGGGCGTTTCCATCTGGGATGAATGGGCCGATGAGAATGGCGATCTGGGCCCCGTCTACGGCCACCAGTGGCGCCACTGGCCGGGGCCGGTGGGCGAGATCGACCAGATCGAAACCCTGATGAAGATGATCCGCGACACGCCCGACAGCCGCCGCCTGATCGTTTCGGCCTGGAACCCCGGCGACGTGCCCGACATGGCGCTGCCGCCCTGCCACACGCTCTGGCAGGTGCGCATCGCGGGGGGCAAGCTGCACCTGCAACTCTATCAGCGGTCGGCCGACATGTTCCTCGGCGTGCCGTTCAACATCGCCTCCTACGCGCTCTTGCTGCACATGCTGGCGCATGTCACGGGTTATGAGCCCGGCGATTTCGTCCACAGCTTCGGCGACGCGCATATCTATTCCAACCACGTGGATCAGGTGAAACTGCAACTTTCCCGCACGCCCAAGCCGCTGCCCAAGCTGACGATCACCCGGGATGTCAAATCGATCTTCGACTTCCGGTACGAGGATTTCGAGATCACGGGCTATGACCCCGACCCGCATATTCCCGCGCCGGTGGCGGTCTGATGATCTCGCTGGTGGTGGCGACCGACCGCAACCGCGCCATCGGGCGGCAGGGGGGCATCCCGTGGCACATCCCCGCCGACCTCAAGTTCTTTTCGCGCGAGACCACCGGCACGGCCTGCATCATGGGCCGCCGCACGTGGGAAAGCCTGCCCGCGAAATTCCGGCCCCTGCCGAACCGGCTCAATCTGGTCGTGTCCTCCGGCAGCCCCGAAGGCGCCGAGCACGTCCACCGCTCAGTAGACAGCGCCATCGCCGCCGCGCATGATACCGGCTACGCCCATATCTGCGGCATCGGCGGGGCCGGGATCTATGACGCCCTTCTGCCCCGCGCCGACCGCCTGGTGATCACCGAGGTGGATCTGGCCGTCGAGGATGCCGATACGTGGTTTCCGGAGTATGAAGCAGCGGAGTGGGTCGAGACGACTCGCTTCGTGCTTCAGGACGAAGACCCGCGGTGCGAGGTCGTCGAACTCTTGCGCAAACGCTGATCGACCATCCCGCCCGGCTCTGCCGGGCCGCGCCCGACCTCCCCCCGGAGGGCGCGATGGCGATGTCCTTCGCCATATGCTCGGCGTGCGGTCCTGACGGCGGCACACTGACCTTTACGACCAAAGCGCCCTCCAGGTCGGGCGCGTCCCGGCAGTGCCTTTGTCCATGCAACTGCACCAGTCGTTTCCACATTAGAAATTGACACACCCCAACCTTCGCGTACCATATCTGGTATCCGTGGGACGTGCTGAAAAATTCATAACGAACGAGGACATTATGCGCATTCTCAAACCCATTCTGGTTGCCCTGGCCGCGACCGTCACTGCCGGGCCGGCGCTCGCTGATGGCAAGCTTTATCCCTATCATTCCAAGGAAAACTACTGCCCCGGCGGCCTGCAACCGGTGTCGCTTGGCGGCATGATCTCCTGCGGCACCCCGAACCAGTCGCAAAGCTATCGCCAGGTCATGCAGCACCCCGCGCCGGCGAAAAAGCACCATGTCTACAAGTCACGCCGGTCGCATAACTGCGCCGAAGGCCAAAAGGGCTGCTTCTGAGCCGCGGCTGACGGAAAACGGATTTCACCCAGAGGGCGGGCCGCAAGGCGCGCCCTTTTTCATGGCGCAAAGCCCGTCGGCTTCCCGGTGCGAGTATAGCCTCCGTATATACGAGGGCTATACGCACTGTCATCGATCTGTTACATTCGGGGTCCAGGCACGAACAGGAGCAGCCCCATGTTGAGGCACATCACCGGCCTTGCGCTGATCGCGCTCGGCGCGACGCCCGCGACGGCGACCAGCCCGATCGCCGACATTCTCTGCGAACCCAGCCATACCCTGACGCAAAAGCTGTCGCGCCAATTCGGCGAAACACGCTTTGCGCGCGGCACCCAAGGTCCGGATCAGGTGATGGAGGTATGGACGGATGATCGCGGCGGCTGGACGCTCGTGGTGACATATGCCACCGGCACGTCCTGCATCGTCGCGATGGGGGAAAACTGGGATAAGGTTCAGGCCGAGAACCCGGCCTGAAATCTGCTGCGTCGCGCGGGCCTGCGGCGGGGTCAGACCGCCTTGAGATTGACCGCCATGGGCCGTCCGTCACGGCCTTCCTGAAGCTCGTATTCGACTTTCTGATTATCGGCCAGACCGGTCATGCCGGATTGCTCCACCTGGCTGATATGCACAAAGACGTCCTTGCCGCCTTCTTCCGGGGCGATGAAACCATAGCCCTTCGTCGTATTGAACCATTTAACGGTGCCTGTCGGCATTCCGCTTCTCCTTCTTGCCGTTGTCTTCCCCGGATATGCCGGGCCATGTCGCCAAGGGGGGCCTGCGCTCCCGCTGGTCGGCTCAAAGGCCGCGGGATGCAGATCCAAGACCACATGAAAGAAGATTGGGCGCATCACGTAAAAAGCAAGTGAAACACGCGACACGGATGCTTAGGTAGGGAAGACGTGATGAAAACATGAGCGGAGCGGAGATGATCCTTTACGGGCTGAAAAATTGCGACACCTGCCGCAAGGCGCTGAAATCCTTGCCGAATGCCCAGTTTCGCGATGTCCGCGCCGATGGCGTGCCCGCCGACGTCCTCGCCAAGGCGCATGGACAATTCGGCGCAGCCCTGCTCAACACCCGCTCCACCACCTGGCGCGGCCTCGACGCGGCGGAACGGGTCAAGGACCCGCTCGAATTGCTTGCCGCACATCCCACGCTGATGAAGCGCCCGCTGATCGACAATGGCGGCACGCTCTACCTTGGCTGGGGCAAGGACGTGCAGGCGGCGCTGACGTAACGCAGACAGGAGACGACCATGCGCAACGCGGCACTTGTACTGGGCATCATCGGCGGCTGCCTCGCCCTGATCGTGGGCTTCTTCACCTTCGGCTATACCGAATTCATCCGCGAGTACGGCGAGGTGGAGGGGCTGGCCACCGCGCTCGACCGCGAAGGTCTGGTGCGCACCGCCAGCTTCGTCTCGCCGCTGCTGGCGATTGCGGGCGCGGCCATGTCCAAGGCGCGGGCGCTCTGGGGCGGCATCCTGATGCTGATCTCGGCCGGGCTGATGGCCTACACCTTCGGCATTGGGCCCTTCACGCTTTTCCCCGTCGGTTTCGTCGGGCTGGCCGGCCTGCTGGCCATCGCCGCCGGCAAACCCGACGAGCCCAAGGCGCATTTCTAGATCTCGGCCGACACAAGCGCACCCCGCCCCGGCCCCCGAGCCGGGGCCTCGCGCGGAAGGGCAAGAGGCCCCGGGTCAAGCCCGGGGCGTGCGGTTCCTTGCAATAGGCGTCAGGCGAGATCGGGCGGAGTCGCGTCCTTGGCCAGCGCGGCCGTCACCTCCTCGAGGCTCTGCACGCTGGTCTGTTTCTCGCCCAGGCGGCGCACCGACACGGTCTTTTCCTCGACCTCGCGCATCCCCACGGCCAGGATCACCGGCACCTTGCCCACCGAATGCTCGCGGACCTTGTAGTTGATCTTTTCATTGCGCAGGTCCGCCTCGGCCCGCACGCCCGCCGCCTTCAGCTGGTCTACGACCTCCAGCACATAGTCATTGGCCTCGGACACGATGGAGGCCACGACCACCTGCCGCGGGGCCAGCCAGAAGGGCAGCTTGCCTTCCCAGTTCTCGACCAGGATGCCGACGAAGCGCTCGAACGAGCCAAGGCAGGCGCGGTGCAGCATGAAGGGCCGGTGCTTTTCGCCATCCGCGCCGATATAGGTCGCATCCAGCCGCTCGGGCAGGTTGGGGTCCACCTGGAACGTGCCGCATTGCCAGACCCGGCCGATCGCGTCGGTCAGGTAGAAATCCAGCTTGGGGCCATAGAACGCGCCATCCCCCGGCTCCAGCGTGTACTCACGCCCCACCGCCTTGATCGCGTTCTCCAGCGCGCCTTCGACGTAATCCCAGGACTCGTCGCTGCCCACGCGCTTTTCGGGGCGCGTGGCGAACTTGATCTCGAACTCGGGGAACCCAAGCTCGCGGTAGATATCCGCCGTGAAGTCGATGAACCGCGCACATTCCTCCTGGATCTGCTCTTCGGTGCAGAAGATATGCGCGTCGTCCTGGGTGAACCCGCGCACCCGCATGATCCCGTGCAGCGCGCCCGAGGGCTCGAACCGGGCGCAGGATCCGAACTCGGCCAGCCGCAGGGGCAGATCGCGGTAGGATTTCAGACCCTGGTTGAACACCTGCACGTGACAGGGGCAGTTCATCGGCTTTAACGCGTTGATCCGCGTCTGGTCCTTGTTCTTGACGCTGGCATCGTCATCTTCGCCGTCGCGGGACTCGTCCACCTCCACGATGAACATGTGATGCTGGTACTTGTCCCAGTGGCCGGATTTCTCCCACAGCTTGCGGTCCACGACCTGCGGCGTGTTGATTTCGCGGTATCCGCCCGCGCGTTGCTTGCGGCGCATGTAATCCTGCAGCTGGGTATAGATCGTCCAGCCGTTGGGGTGCCAAAACACCTGGCCGGGCGCTTCCTCCTGCATGTGAAACAGGCTCATCTCGCGGCCCAGCTTGCGGTGGTCCCGCTTCTCGGCCTCTTCCAGGAAATTCAGATAGGCCTTCAGCTTTTCCTTGGACGTGAACGCCACGCCATAGATCCGCTGCAACATCTGGCGGCTGGAATCGCCGCGCCAATAGGCGCCCGCGATGGACATCAGTTTGAACGCATCCGCCGGCACTTGCCCTGTGTGCTGCAAATGCGGACCCCGGCACAGGTCCTGCCAGTCACCGTGCCAGTACATCCGCAACGGCTCGTCGCCCGGAATGGCGTCGATCAGCTCCACCTTGTAGGGCTCGTTATTGTCCTTGTAGTGCTGCACCGCCCGGTCCCGCTCCCACACCTCGGTGCGGACCGGATCGCGCAGGTTGATGATCTCGCGCATCTTCTTCTCGATCGCGCCCAGATCCTCGGGCGTAAACGGCTCGGCCCGGTCGAAATCGTAATACCAACCATTCTCGATCACCGGCCCGATGGTGACCTTGGTCTCGGGCCAGATCTCCTGCACCGCGCGGGCCATGATGTGGGCAAGGTCGTGGCGCACCAGCTCGTTGGCGGCGTCCTCGTCCTTCATCGTGTTGATGGCGATCTGCGCGTCACTCTCGATGGGCCAGGCCAGGTCCCAGTGCTTGCCGTCCACATGGGCCGAAATCGCCTTCTTGGCCAGCGAGTTGGAAATGTCGGCGGCCACCTCGGCCGGGGTGATCCCAGCGTCGTATTGCCGCGCATTGCCGTCGGGAAGGGTAAGGGAGATCTGAGCCATGTCTGGCCTCCTCGTCAGTTTGGCGCCCACGGAACGCCCGGTTGCGGGTTATGGTCTTGACCGGGGTTGTGGCGCGGGCCGTGGCCCAAGTCAAGCGCGGCCTGTCCGCGGCGGGCTTTGCTTTCGCCAGGTCGGCCATCCAGACGCGGATTCGGTGTGCAAAAGTATGCGAATCCGCCGCGCCGCGTCGCAGCGCGACGATTTGCAACCCATTAATAAAGCGAGAAAAATTCTACTTTACGATATGCGAAGAACTCCTATATAACGAGTGCGAAACGTGCATTCAGTTTTGCTTATCGCACGCGACGGCAACGTTAAGGAGCAGATGATCATGGCCCGCTACAACGACAAATTCGAACTCTCCGTCGAAGACATGGAGCTGATCGAGAACGCGCTGCACAGCTCGAAATCGAACCAGCCCGAGCCGGTGACCCGCCGCATCCACGACCTTCTGGGTCGCCTGCACAATCAAAAAGTTTTTTACCGTCCCAAGTCCGCGCCCTATGTCGGAGGCTAACCAGCCTCAACGACATGGTGCGCAGTGCAAGCCGCATTCGAACGACTGACAGGACAGGAAAGTGACAAGGCCGAGGCCCGCAACGGGCTTCGGCATATCTTTTCCCTAAGCCTCACAAAAATCGCAGACGGTCTCATCGACCCCAAGCTGGTGCTCAGCTGGCTTCTGGGCGTTCTGGGCGCGCCGGGCAGCTTTGTCGCCCTTCTTGTGCCCCTGCGCGAGGCCGGGGCGCTTCTGCCGCAAGTGCTGTTGGCGCCGTGGCTGGAACGGCGCAAGCAACGGCGCTGGATGTGGGTCGCAGGCAGCGCGGGGCAGGGGGCCATGGCCGCCGGCATCGCCACCTCGGCCATTTTCCTGCAAGGCTGGGCCGCGGGCCTCGCCATTTGCGTCTTGCTGGCCACGCTCGCGCTTTTCCGCGCGGCCTGCTCGGTCTCCTACAAGGATATCCTGGGCAAGACCGTGGGCCAGACCAAGCGCGGCGCGGTCACAGGCATGGCAGGCTCGGTCGCGTCCATCGCGGTGCTGGTCTTTGCCGGGCTGATGCTTTCGGGCCTCATCCAGACCAAAGCCGCCGTGATCGCCGCCATCGCATTGGCGGCCTGCCTCTGGATCGCCGCCGCCTTCATCTTCTCGATCCTCGATGAGGACGACAGCACCCCGCAACAGGACACCGGCCTGCACCGGTTCCGCGACGTGATCCGCGAAGACGCCAACCTGCGCCGCTTCATCCTCGTGCGTGGCCTGCTGACCGCCACCGCGCTGGCGCCGCCGTTCCTGGCCGTGATGACCACCCAAGACGACGACAACAACCTGCGCACGCTGGGCGCGCTGCTGGTGGCGTCCTCGGCGGCGGGGTTCGTCAGTTCCTACGCTTGGGGCTGGCTGGCCGACCGCTCCAGCCGCCTGATGCTGCTCGCGGCAGGACTTCTGGGGGCGCTGGCCATGGCGGCGGGCGTCCTGGCGAACATCGCGGGATTGGCCCAGACAACGGCCATCATCCCCGGCGTGCTCTTCGTGTTGATGGTCGCCTATCACGGCGTCCGTCAGGCGCGCTCCACCTACCTTGTCGACATCTCGCCCGAGGATCGGCGCACGGTGAATTCCGCCGTCGCCAATCTGGCCATCGGGATCATCCTGCTTTTGGCCGGCGCCTTTGGCGGCGCGCTCAGCTGGGTCGGTCCCAATGCCGCCCTCATCGGGTTCGCGGCCATGTCGGCGCTTGGCGGGCTGGCCGCTCTGGGGCTGCGCGATGTCGCCTGACCACCCAGATCTGTATGCAGTTGCACTGCTCTGTATTCGCCCGTATGCGAATGTTCACTGTAACATATTGTGACAAAAAGAGAATTTTCATTTTCAGATGGGATGCTAACTTTGTTGGACGGCCCGATGGGTCGCAGACGCGGACAAAGAAGAACGGTACATTAAATGGCACGTCTCGATACCAGCTCCGACACCTCCGACGACGCGGGGGATGCGGATGATCCCGACCAGGCGGCGGGAACCACCTATCTCGGCTTCCCGGCAAGCGCCGTCCCCGACAAGCCGGGGCAGGAGCGGGAATACACGCTCGACCGGATCGAGCGCACCATCGGCTCCATTCTCTGACACGGCCCAAGCGGCTTGAAACGCCGCCCTTAGGGTGACAGGTTCCCGTCAAACCTCGAAAGGGAACCTGAGATGTCAGAGACAGAGACGCTTACTTCGCCCCAAGGGCGACGTCTGGCCTATCACAAGACCGACGGCGACGGGCCGGGCGTGGTCTTTCTCGGCGGCTTCAAATCCGACATGGACGGCACCAAGGCGCTGTATCTCGAAGACTGGGCCAAGCGTACCGGCCGCGCCTATCTCCGTTTCGACTATTCCGGGCATGGACAAAGCAGCGAAGCCTTCACCGACGGCTGCATCGGCGACTGGGCGGCGGACGCCCAGGCCGTGATCGAGGCGTTGACCGACGGCCCGCAAATCCTGGTCGGCTCGTCCATGGGCGGCTGGATTTCCCTGCTCATGGCCCGCGCCATCCCCGACCGCATCGCCGGCATGGTCACGGTCGCCGCCGCCCCCGATTTCACCGAGGACAGCATGTGGGCCGGCTTCACCGAGGCGCAGCGCGCCGAGCTGAAGGCCAAGGGCCGCCTCGCGTTGCCCAGCGAATATGACGAGCCCTACATCATCACCCACCGCCTGATCGAGGACGGCCGCGACAACCTCGTCCTGCGCTCGGACCTGAAACTGCCGTTCCCGGTGCGCTTCCTGCAAGGCACGGCGGATGCGGACGTCGACATGTCCGTCGCCCTGCGTCTGCTGGACCACGCCAAGGGCAAGGATATGCGTCTTACGCTCGTGGAAGGCGCCGATCACCGCTTCTCCGATCCAGATTGCCTCGCGCTTATCGAGCGGTCCATCGACGACGTGCTGGAGCGGCTTGCCTGAGCGCCGACATCGCCCCGACCGGATCGGCGGATTGCCGTAGACTGCGCAACTTTTCTTGGTTTTCCCGAACGGCTGTGGCAGAATCACGCGCATAATACAGCGCAAAGCGCGCGGGCAGGTTAAGGACAACAGCGATGAAAGACCCCTTGGTGTTTCTGCCGGGCATGATGTGTGACGCACGCGTCTTCGGCCCCCAGATGACGGCGCTCAGCCCCGACCTGCCTGTCACCGTCGCCCCCATTTCCCACGGCGACCGGATCGAGGAAATCGCCTCGGGCCTGCTCGATCACCTGCCGCGCCGCTTCGCGCTGGCGGGGTTGTCGATGGGCGGGATCGTGGCTTTGGAAATCACGCGCCGCGCCCCCGACCGGGTGACGCGGCTTTGCCTGATGGACACCAACTCGATGGCCGAAACGCCGCAATCGGCGGCCAATTACGAACCCATCGTGACCAAGCTGCGCGCGGGCTTCATCGACCAGGCCGTGGCGGCGCTCCTGCGCCCCGAGCACCTGGCGCCCAACGCCGAACGCACCTCGATCCTGCACATGGTCACCAAGATGGCCGAAAACCTCGGCCCCGAGGCCATCACCCGGCAGGTCCGCGCCCTGCAACGCCGCCGCGACTACCAGGCGACGCTGCGCAAGATCGCCGTACCGACACTGGTGATGTGCGGCGTGCATGACACCCTGACCCCGGTGAAGCGGCATGAGTTCATGGCCGGTCTCATCCCCAATGCCGAGCTTGCGCTGGTGCAGGACGCAGGTCACCTGCCGACGCTCGAATCCCCCGAGGCTGTGACCGCCGCGCTGCGCGTCTGGCTGAAACAGCCGCTGGTGCTGCACCGGCGGGTCGAGGCGGGGTAGGGCGGGCCAAGCCGGCAATTCAGCCAGTCTTCCTCGGACTTGACAGGATCTTTTTGAGCACGAGATCCCGGATCAGGTCCGGGATGGCTTTTGTTTGACTTGGCCGCGCAACTGCCAGACCGCGGGATGGCGAACCGCCCGGCGTTCAAGGCACTTTATGGTAGCCATATCCGCAAAATCTCGGTGTGAGGCACTTACGTCGCCCAATCGCCAGCCCGGGGGGCGGTCTGGCGATCGCGCGGCGGCGCGGCCTTGCCGCGCCTTTGTTCCGCGCGTGGACAAAGACTGGGTTGATCCCGGACTTGATCCGGGATCTCTCCGCCCAAGTGCTCCGTTCACTCCGCCGCGATCTTGGCCTTCTTCTTGCTCTTGCGCGGTTTCGTGCGGCTGCGTTCTGCCGGGTCCTCGGAATTGGCGTCGATGAAATCCAGCACCAGGGGCCGGATGTTGTTGCGCCACGACCGGCCCGCGAAGATGCCGTAATGGCCCGCCTCGGGTTCCAGGTGGCTGGCCTTCATGCTGTCCGGCAAGCCGGTCAGAAGGTCCAGCGCCGCCACGCATTGCCCGGGGGCCGAGATATCGTCCTTGCCGCCTTCGACGGTTTTCACCGCGACCTTGCTGATCGCGCCGATATCCACCTTGTGACCATCGACCACAAAGGCGTTCTTGGCGATCTCACCCGCCTTGAAGATCCGCTCGACCGTCGAAAGGTAGAATTCCGCCGGCATGTCCATCACCGCCAGGTATTCGTCGTAAAACTTGTTGTGCGGGTCGCGGTCGCTGGCCTCGCCCTGCGCCACGCGGCTGATCTGGTTCAGGAAGGCCTGACTGTGCCGCTCGGCGTTCATCGACATGAACGACGCCAGTTGCAGCAGGCCGGGATAGACCTTGCGCCCCACGCCGGGATATTTGAACCCGACACGCTGGATCATCGTGCCTTCCAGCTGGCCCATCGTGACGCTGTGGCCGAAATCCGTCACCTCGGTCGGCGTCGCGTCCGGGTCGATCGGCCCGCCGATCAGCGTCAGCGAGCGCGGCTGCGCCTCGGGGTCCTGCTCGGCCAGATAGGCGGTCGCGGCCAGCGTCAGCGGCGCGGGCTGGCACACGGCAATGACGTGCAGGTCATTCCCGAGGTGCCGCATGAATTCCACCAGGTAGAGCGTGTAATCCTCGACATCGAACTTGCCTTCGCTGACCGGGATGTCGCGGGCATTGTGCCAGTCGGTGACATAGACCTCGCAGTCGGGCAGCAGCGATTTCACGGTCGAGCGCAAGAGCGTCGCATAGTGCCCCGACATCGGCGCCACCAGCAGAACGCGGCGGTCCATCTCGTCGCGCCCCTGCACGTTGAAGTGGATAAGATCGCCAAACGGCTTTTCCACCACCGTCTCGATGCTGATCAGGTGGTCGCGCCCGTCCTCGCCGGTGATCGATTCGATCCCCCAGTCGGGCTTGGCGACCATCCGTTGGAACGTGCGCTCGGTCACCTCGCCCCAGGCGGCCAGCCATTGAAACGCGGGGTTTGGGGTCAGCGCGAAGATGGGGTAAGATGCCATGGAATAGGCCGTCGCACCCAGCCACTGGTTGGTGTTGCGAATGGTTTCCATCAAGTCGTAGGTGGCCATGTAACGCATTACTTACTCCTTCGGCCGGACCGGCCGAGTTGGTTCCATTCGTCGCAGTCCCGCAAACCCATGGGATCTGTATACGCGAAGCGACGTTAACACATGCATACCAGACGCAGGCCCACCGCGCCATGCTGCATGGCAGAAAGAGTAGAGGATTTCGTGGAAATGGCAACGCCCGACACCGCTGACGAAAAAAATCTCGAGCGGATGAACGAAAATCTCGAAAAGGTCGAAGCCTTGTCACAAAGGCTTGTGCAGGCGCTCAGCCACCGCGACCCGCCCATGCCCGAACTGAACGGTCCGGGACAGGATCTTTATGCACGTGCAGCAGCGTCATATTGGCAGGCGCTGATGGAGAATCCCGGAAAGATCTACGAACAGCAGTTGGAATACTGGGGCAAGTCCGTGCGCCACTTCATGGAGGCGCAGCAATCGCTGCTTCAGGGACACCCGCCCCCCGACGCTGGCGAGGACGATCCCGACCCGCTGGAGGGCGACAAGCGTTTCACGAATCCCCTGTGGCGGACGCACCCCTATTTCCGGCTGGTGAAACAGCAATACGCGCTCAACCGCCAGGCCGTGGAAAAGGCCGTGGCCGAGGCTGACGACCTCGACCCCAAGGATCGCAAGCGCCTGACCTACTTCGCCAACCAGATCGTCGACATGATGAGTCCGACGAATTTCCTTGGCACCAACCCCGACGCGCTTGAACGCGCGATCGAGACCGAGGGCGAAAGCCTGGTGAAGGGGCTGGAGAACCTGGTGTCGGATCTCGAGGCCAACAATGGCGAGATGGTCGTGCGCCTGTGCGACGAGGAGGCGTTCAAGCTGGGCGAGAACGTCGCCGTCACCGAGGGCGAAGTGGTCTATCGCAACCGCCTGATGGAGCTGATCCAGTACAGCCCCACCACCGCGCAGGTCCACAAGACCCCCGTGGTGATCTTCCCGCCCTGGATCAACAAGTACTACATTCTCGACCTGAAAAAGGAAAACAGCCTGATCAAGTGGATCACCGATCAGGGCTACACGCTCTTCGTGGTCTCCTGGGTCAACCCCGACGCCAGCTATTCCGACGTGCTGATCGACGACTACATCGAGGAAGGCTTCTTGACCGCCATCCGCGAGGCCAAGGCGATCACCGGCGAGAAACAGGTCAACGCGGTGGGCTATTGCATCGCCGGCACAACGCTGCACCTGACGCTGGCGCTGATGGCCAAGCGCGGCGACACGTCCGTCAAGTCCGCCACCTTCTTCACCGCACTCACCGATTTTGGCGAGCAGGGCGAGTTCGTGCCCTTCCTCCAGGACGACTTCGTCGACGGCATCGAACGCGAGGTCGAGGAGCAGGGCATCCTGCGCTCTTTCATCATGGGGCGCACCATGTCGTTCCTGCGCTCGAACGACCTGATCTACAAGCCCGCGATCCGCAGCTACATGATGGGCGAGACACCGCCCGCCTTCGACCTGCTTTACTGGAACGGCGACGGTGCCAACCTGCCGGGCGCCATGACCAAGCAGTACCTGCGCGACCTGTGCCAGGCCAACGCCTTCGTCACCGACGGCATGACCGTCTGCGGGGAAAAGGTGCGTATCAGCGACGTGACCGTGCCGATCATGGCCGTCACCTGCCAAAGCGATCACATCGCCGCCTGGCGCGACTGCTATCGCGGGTTCCTTCAGACGGGATCGAAAGACCGCAGCTTCATCGTGTCCGAGTCCGGCCACATCGCCGGCATCGTCAATCCGCCGTCCAAAAAGAAGTACGGCTATTACATGAACAAGGACCTGCCCCCCACGCCCGATGAGTGGCTGGAAGGGGCGACAGAGCGTGAAGGCTCGTGGTGGCCGATGTGGGAGTCCTGGCTGCGCAAGCGCTCGGGCACCAAGGTCAAGGCCCGCACACCGGGCGATTCCGAGCATCCCAGCCTTGGTCCGGCGCCCGGAACCTATGTGTTGCGCAAGGCAAGTGCCTGACGCGAAACACTTTTCCAGATCGTGTGAAAGTTTTGCTGCAGTGCAGCAAAAGGGGTTGCAATGCTGCGTTGCAGCGTCTATATATGCTGCAGATGCAAACAGCGGGCCAACCGCTTGCAAAACGAACACGACTGAAACCGAACACATAGGAGCCGTACCCATGGCAAAAGCACAAGCACAAGACTTCAACGCAATGATGAAAGACATGATGGGCGCATTCCCCGTCGACACCAAAGCGATGGAAGAAGCGTTCAAGAACCAGGCCGCGCTGAGCGAGAAAATGTCGGGCGTCGCGCTCGAAGCCGCAACCAAATCGGCCGAGCTGTCGGGCAAGTGGACCCAGGAAACCCTGACCAAACTGCAAGACGTGACCAAGGCGAAATCCGAGCCGGCAGACTATGCCAAAGCCATGACCGACTTCGCGTCGGCCAACGCTGAATCGGCCGCCGAGCACATGGCCGCCTTCGCCGAGATCGCGAAGAAAGTCCAGATGGACACGGTCGAGCTGATGATGGCTGCTGGAAAAGACCTGCAGGAAGACGCCTCCAAGGCCGTCAAGAAAGCGACCGACGACATGACCGCCGCGGCCAAGAAAGCCTCGACCACCGCTGCCAAGTAAGCGGAGCCGGTCACCGGTTTAAAGAGTACGGGCCATCTTCCTCCCTTATTGGCCCGGAACATCGAAGGGCGAGCCTCACCGGCTCGCCCTTTTTTATATGACGGAGGCGATCGCCAGCCCATGGGAGGGGCTGACGATGGCCGGGCCGCTTCGCGGCTGTTAACCGGCCAGGGCGCAACACCGATGTCTTACAAGGGACTCGATCTTAAAATTCGGTGCGCGCAGCCGGACACAATAGACGTTGGATCTACGAGCCCCGGGGCAGCCCTGCGATGGCGCTAAAAGCAATAGATCACACTTGTCCTTGAACGCTTCTAAGCGAACATTCGCCGCCGCACTTCCAGATGGCCGCATTTCGCCGCCCGCCACCACGCACCTGTGACCCCACGATCACACACCCCGGACCAAGTGATTGCCATCAGGTCGCAGTCCCATAAGGTGGCCGACGAACCACAACGACTCATCGGACCGAACCATGCCCTTTGCCGCAGCAAGAAATCTCGTTCTCCTGGCGTGCAGCGTTCTTCTCGCTGCCTGTGCGGGGCCGATGCCCTCGGACATGCCCGGCGGGGCGACCTATCCCGAGTACCGCGAGATGCAGGAAGGGTACATCACCATCGACGCCATCGACCCGCAATACCTGCGCGAGCCGAACCGCCGCACCTCCGTGACCTATACCGGCGACGAGGCCCCCGGCACCATCGTCGTCGATCCCTACGCCAAGTTCCTCTACTTCGTGCAAGGCCCCGAAAGCGCCATCCGCTACCCCGTCGCCGTCGGGCGTGAAGGGCGCGGCTTCAGTGGGCGCGCCAAGATCGGGCGCAAGGCGGAATGGCCGGGCTGGACGCCCACGGCCAACATGATCCGCTCCGACCCCGACGCCTATGCGCCCTTCGCCAAGGGCATCCCCGGCGGCAAGGCCAGCCCACTGGGCGCCCGCGCGCTCTACCTCTATCGCGGCGGTCGCGACACCTATTACCGTATCCACGGCACGAACGACCCGGCGACCATCGGCAACCAGGGCAGCGCCGGATGCATCCGGCTCTTCAACCAGGACATCATCGACCTTCACGCACGCGTGGATGTCGGCGCTCCGGTCGTGGTGCGCAGCTACGAGGAGTCCGTGGCGGCGGAAGGTGTCGAGACGGCCAACCGGGGCGGCGAAATGGTTCCGAAACCCGTCGATCCCGAAAGCGTCTATGCCTATGTCGCCGAAGAACAGCGGCGCAAGGCAGAGTACGAAGCCAGCCAATAAGCGCCGGGGTATCGGCGCTGCGCCAGAATTGGTAAGCGTCTGACGCGCGCCCGGTCCTGTTCAACGGACAATACGCGATCCCGCCGGCCTGAGCTGCGCACGGTCTGATAGCCGGGCCTCCGTCCCATGGAGGTCCGGCCACGCGCCACACAACTACCGCCCTTTCATTTTGTTCTGCACTGGCATAGGCTTTGCTGCAGTGCACGCATTCCGGGGAGGACACACGTGGCCGAAGACGAAAAACCGCTTCTGATCAAACGGTACGCCAGCCGCCGGCTGTACAACACCGAGACCTCGGATTACGTCACGCTCGAGGATATCTCCGAGTTCATCCGCGGCGGCCGCGAGGTGCAGATCATCGACCTGAAATCGGGCGACGACCTCACCCGGCAATACCTGCTTCAGATCATCGCCGAACACGAAAGCCGGGGCGAGAACGTGCTGCCGATCAACGTTTTGACCGACCTCGTGCGCAGCTACACCACCCAGGCCACCTCGATGGTGCCCGACTTCCTCGCCGCCAGTTTCGAGATGCTGCAACAGGGCCAGTCCCAGATGATGGAGAACATGGCCAAGGCGAACCCGCTGGCCAAGTCCTTCAACCAGATGCCCGGAATGGACACGATTCGCGCCCAGCAAGAGGCGTTCCTCAAGGCCATGACCGGCGGCGGCGTGCCCGGCATGACCGGCAAGACCCCGGACGAGGACGCGCCGTCCAAGGGGGCGGCCGGTGACGAGGGGCTCGACGACATCAAGAAGCAACTGGCCGACCTGCAGGACAAGCTGTCCAAGCTCAGCAAGTAAGGCGCGCGCATGGTCGACAGCCCCGGCCGCATCACCCTGTGGGGGATCGAGGTGTTCATGGCCGCGGCCGACGAGCGCTCGATTTCCGCCGCGGCCAAGCGGCTCGGCGCCAGCCCCTCGGCGGTCAGCCAGCAGCTGACCAATCTCGAAGGCGCGGTGGGCGCCACGCTCCTGCAACGCAACGCCCGCCCCATCCGCCTGACGCCCGCGGGCGAGATCCTGAAACGCCGCGCCCAGGTCATCCTGAACGAGGCCGCCCAGGCCCGCGCGGAACTGGCGATGTCCGACATGTCGATGCTGACCCGCTTCCGCCTTGGTATGATCGAGGATTTCGAGGCCGACGTCACGCCGCAGCTGCTGACCCATGTGGCGGGCGAGCTCAAGACCAGCCAGTTCCTGCTGGAAACCGGCGCCAGCCACTACCTCTACGACCTCCTGGAAAGCCGCACGCTCGACATGATCGTCGCTGCCGAACTCAACGCCGGCGACGACTGGGCCGAGGTTCATCCGCTCTTGCGCGAGGGGTTCGTCGTCGCGGCCCCCAAGGCCCGGATCAAACCGGACGGCGACGTGCTGCGACAGCTGAAACGCCTGCCGCTCATCCAGTACACCCAACGGCATTACATGGGCCGGCTGCTATCGGCGCATCTCGCCCGGCAGAAGCTCAGCCTGCCACACCGGTTCGAGCTCGACAGCTACCACGCCATCCTGGCGCTGGTGGGGCAGGGGACCGGCTGGACCATCCTGCCCCCCTTGGCGCTGATGCGCGCCCGCCGCTTTGCCGACCAGATCGACGTCATGCCGCTCCCGTTCGAGCCGCTGACCCGCACCATCAGCCTGACCGCGCGCAAGGACATCCTTCAGGACCTGCCGGCGCAGCTGGCCGAAACCCTGCGCCCGATCCTGCGCGACACGATCATTGCCCCGGCTTCGGCCGAGCATCCCTTCCTGAAAGATCAGCTGGAGCTGCTCTAGGTGCCGTATACGCGCTCGGGCTCGATCGGACCCGCCGCGACCTCCGCCGCGGCGATCAGCGCATCGGCCACGAAATCGAGGTCTTGGCGCGTCAGCCGCGCAGGCAGTCGCACGTCACAGGCCCGCATCAGCATTGCCCGCGTCCGCGGCAGCTCGGGCGTCGGCCCCGGCAGAAACTGCCAGTTCCAGAAGGCGCGCGCATTGTCAGCCGACATGCCGAACACCTGCACCTTAACGCCGCGCTCGGCGGCGGCGGCGGAAAAGGCGCGCACCTCGGCATCGCTCATGTTCACAAGGTTGAACTGGATCGAATCCGGCGCCCGCTCCTCAGACTCCAGCTTGTCGGGCACCTGCATCCAGGGTGACCCGTTCAGGCGCCCGGCCACGTAATCGTGGTTGTCACGCCCGTCACGCACCCGCCGCGCCACCTCGGGCAGCTGCGGGCGGATGATCGCCGCGCTCAGGTTGCCCATGCGCAGGTTGTAGAGCGGCAGACGGTTCTGCCAGTCGGCAAAGGCCGCCGCCAGCAGCGGGTCGTCCCCCGCCATGTGTTTGGCCCAGTTATGCTCGTATGCCCCCGACATGATCACCGCCCGCGCCACCAGGTCCGCGTCATCGGTGACAAGGATCCCGCCTTCGCCCGCATTCACCAGCTTGTAGGACTGGAAACTGAAACAGCCCACGCGGCCCAGAGTGCCGATCTTGCGCCCGCCCCAGATCGTGCCCAGGCTGTGCGCCGCGTCCTCGATCACCGGGATGCCGCGCACGTCGCACAGCCCCATGATCGCATCCATGTCCGAGGTATGGCCCCGCATGTGGCTGACGATCACCGCGTCGATCCGCTCGTCCAACTTGGCCTCGAAATCGGCCATGTCGATCCGGTAATTCTCGCCCACCTCGCACAGCACCGGCACGCAATCGGCATGAATGACCGACGACGGCACCGCGGCAAAGGTGAACCCCGGGATCAGCACCCGCGCATCCCGCGGCAGCCCCAGCGCCTTCAGCGACAGGAACAGCGCCGCCGAACAGGACGACACCGCCAGCGCATAGCGCGTGCCCATCACCGCCGCGAATTCCCGCTCCAGCAGGCTGACCGGCGCATCCTCGGGTGCGGTATACCGGAACAGGTCGCCCGATTGCAGCATCCGGTCGATCTCGGCCCGGGCCGCCTCGGGGATGGGTTCGGCGTCATAGACATTGGGGGCGGGGGACGTGGCGGCCTGGGTCATTTTCGGATTTCCTGTATGTCGTTTTTTGATTTTCCGAAAGTATTACACCAAATTTGTTCAACTCCAAAGCGAAGATTTCATGACGGGCAACACCACGCCCGCGCTTCCTCTGGCGATAAATATCCCAGGGGGGCGTCGAAACTCCGTTTCGACGTGGGGGACTAATCCGCCTCCGACGTCGCTGACACCTCACCGCGTCTCGGCCACCGCCCAATCGCGAAACGCCGCCACCTTCGGGTCATCCCACCTGTCGCGCGATGCAATCAGGCAGATGCCCCCCGTGGGCGAAGTGCAGACCATCTCCGGAAACAGCTTGACCAACAGGCCCGACTCCAACTCGTCGCGATTGAGCGCTAGGTCTGCCATCACCACCCCCGCACCCAACGTCGCCGCTTTGGCCGCCATGTCGAGATTGGGAAAATCGCTGCCCTGGTTGGCGTCCACGCCCCGCACGTCGAACGCCTCCAGCCACGCGCGCCAATCGGCACGGCGCGGCGTCTCGTGCAACAGCGGGAACCGGGCTAGGTCTTCGGGCCGCTCGGGCCGTCCCTTTGCGGCCAGCAATGACGGCGCGCAGGCGGGGGTGACTTCGACCGGAAACAGCGTTTCCACCTTCAGGTCGCCGGGCCGGTCCGGCCAGTGCGTGACCGAAAACCCCACGTCATACTGGTGCGCGTCGAACCCGTATGGCCCCACGAAATCCGTGGTCAGCCGCACGCCGATCTCGGGGTGCAGGGCGCGGAACCTCTCAAGCCGCGGCAGCAGCCAGCGGATCGAGGTGGCGGGCGGGCAGATGATCCGCAAATCCGATGCCTCCGCCCCGATCCGCGATGCCTCGGCCAGGATGTCGCCGAACGCCCGGGTCAGCACGGGTTGCAACCGCCGCCCGGCCTCGGTCAGTGCGACGCCCTTGCCGTGGCGGCGAAACAGCAGCGTTCCGATGTGCTCTTCCAGCAGCTTGATCTGCCGGCTGATCGCCCCGCGTGTCACGTGCAATTCCTCCGCAGCCCCGACAAAGCCTTCGTGGCGGGCGGCGGCCTCAAAGGCGCGCAGGGCATTCAGCGGGGGCAGTTTCATCGCCGCTCCATGGATCAGGTTTTCTCATCCATGGTGCCAGAAAGAATGGTTTGAACGCAAGCCGCGTCGCGCCCTATCTTCGGGGCATCATGATCCCGAAAGGCATTTCCATGGTCGATATCGCCCTGCCAACCCCGTCACGTCCATCGCTCGCGCAGCGTCTGCGCCATTGGATGCAGCCCGTGAGAAATCCTGATCCGGCCGACGGGAAGATGCTTGCCGATCTCGAACGGCTCGCCGATATCTCGCCGCACCTTCTGGCGGATCTTGGCTTCGAGGACACCCGCACCGGCCCGTCCGGAGTCGTCACCTGGCGGCGCGGGCCCCTGAGGGTCGTCCGCCACACTGGAGCAGGCGCCCGCCATCACGCCTTTCGCGTTCCGTGCGGCTGACCCGCCTCAGACCCCCAGCCGGTCGCGCGTCGCGTACCACGTCATCGCCAGCACCAGCAGGGGCGAGCGGAATGCCGTGCCCCCCGGAAAAGTCGGCGCCGGCACCCGCGCCAGCGTGTCGAAGCCCTCGGCCTCTCCGCGCACCGCATCGGCCATCAGCTTGCCCGAGAACGTGGCCATGCCCACCCCGTGTCCCGAATAGCCCGAGGCCGACAAGACATTCGGCGCCACCCGCGCCAGGTACGGCATCCGCTTCATCGTGATCGCCAGGGTCCCGCCCCAGGCATGGTCGATCTTCACGTCCCGCAGATGCGGGAAGATCTGCGTCATCGGCTTGCGCACCAGCGCCGCGATATCGTCCGGGAACCGATAACCATAGCTTTCGCCCCCGCCGAACAGCAGCCGCCTGTCATGGCTCAGGCGAAAGTAATTCACCACGAACTTCGAATCCGCCACCGCCACGTCCCGCGTCAGCACCTTGGCCGCGTCGTCCCCCAGCGGCTCTGTCGCCACCACGAAATTGTTGATCGGCATCACCTTGGCCGCAACCTGCCGGTTCAGCCCGCCGAGATATCCGTTGCAGCCCAGGATCACGTGATCCGCCGTCACCCGTCCCGCATCGGTGGCCACCACCGCCGGAGCGCCCTCGTCGATCCGGTGCACCTCGGCCCGCTCGTATATCCTAACGCCCGCGTCCCGCGCCGCCCGCGCTAGGCCGAGGGCAAAGGCCAGCGGGTGCAGATGCGCCGCCGACATGTCCAGCGACCCGCCCACGTATTTCGGCGAGGGGCAGAGCGCCTGTGCGGCGTCCCGGTCCAGCGTCTCGATCTGGTCATAGCCATAGCGACGGAACAGGAAATCGGCATAGTCATGCTCTTCGCGCACTTCCGCCTTGGAAAAGCACATATGCGCGATCCCCGGCTTCAGGTGACAGTCGATTCCGTGCTTGGCCACCAGCCCTTTCACAAGGTCCTTCGACCCTTCCGCCAACTCCCACAGCTTGGCCGCGTCGTCGCGCCCCACCATCTTTTCCAGCGTCTGCTGGTCTTGCCGCTGCCCGCTGCCCAACTGCCCGCCATTGCGCCCCGACGCGCCGAAGCCGACGCGATGCGCCTCCAGCAGCACCACGTCCAGGCCAGCTTCGGCCAGATGCAGCGCCGCCGACAGCCCGGTGAACCCAGCCCCCACCACGCAGACATCCGCGCGGGTCTCGCCGCGCAACGGCTCGAACGGCGCCAGCGGCTCGGTCGTCGCGGCATACCAGCTATCAGGGTACGTCCCCGGTTTGTCGTTGGAATAAAGCAGATTCATTGCGGCAAGATCCTGTAATAGCTCAGTAAGAAAGAGGGCGCATCGAGCCTCTCCACCCGGATGCCGTCGACCGTCGCGACATCCAACTCGATCTTGAAACACTCGGGGCAGGGATGGCCCAGATACGCCTCGGCCATCTCCGCCAGCCTTTCCGCCACAAAGGGCGGCTCGGGCGGCGCAAACTCTGGCATCGCGGCAAAGGCATCCTCGGCTTGCAGTGCCTCGACGATGCGCTCGGTCAGATCGACCGTCAGCGACGGTTCGATCACCATGATCCCGCCCAGCCCGCGCAACTCTCCATCAGTGTCGCGCAGGTACCCGTCGATCTCTTTGCCCACGACGGGCCAGCCATGCTGCGACGGGTAAAGCCGCCCGACATGCATCGGGTTCAGGCGATAGGCATCGGTTTCGGGAAAGGCATGGGTGAACCCGGCGATGAACCGCGCCTCAAGCGCCGCCTCGTCGAACGGCTCCACCGGCTGGTGCCCGCTCTCGTCCACCTCCAGCAGGATCGCGGGCAGGCTCAGCCGCACCCGTGCCGGAAAGACGATCGTTCCCGGCGCCGGCAGGTCCGGCGGCTCGATCAGCACCACGTCCGGGTCCTGCATCAGCTTGAACATCCGCGCGCGTGCGGCGTCGTGGTGGTCGAAATTCTCGGTCACCAGGTCGACCGGCTCCGACGCCTCGACCAGACCCGCCATGTCCCGCTCATGCGGCGGATCGAAAGCCTCGTTCCCGGCACAGAAAGCGCGGTAACAGCGGTACGTCTCGACGGCCTGCTTGTCTTGCAGCACCGTGACAAAGGCACCGTCCGGCGGCATTCCCGGCGGGCTCAGGAATACGACCGACAGCAACGTCCGCTTCAGCTGCGCGCCCGGATTGTCGGTGTAATAGGCTTGTCCCTGCGCCGCCTTCAGCGCGTCGGCATCCCGCACCACGCGCAGCCCGTCGCCGGTCACCTGCTCGTGCAGCAACAGCGCATAGCCCCCTTCGTCCAGCGGCAGCCCCTCCAGGAAGGCGTGCCGCTCGATCCCGGACGACACCTCGGCAGCCGGTGTCGGGGCCGGGGCAGGGCCGTCGCGCAGCAGCCACAGCCCCGCCACAGCCAAGGCCATCACACCAAGGGCAAGCCCCGCCCTAGACATTCATCAAGAGATGCTCGCGCTCCCACGGGGAAATCACCTGTAGAAACTCGGCATATTCCGTGCGCTTGACGATGGAATAGACCCGCGCGAACTCGGGGTGCAGCACGTCGTGCAGTTCGGTCGCCTCGTCGAACAGATCCAGCGCCGCGCCCAACCCGTCGGGGAAATCCGGCTCGCCCTCATAGGCGTCGCCCCGGAACTGCGGCTTGGCGCGCAGCTCGTTCCTGATCCCCAAAAGACCACAGGCCAGGCTGACCGCGATGCCAAGGTACGGGTTGCAGTCCATCCCCGCGATCCGGTTTTCCACCCGCCGCGCCTCGGGCTTGGACAGGGGCACGCGGATGCCCGTCGTCCGGTTGTCGCGCCCCCATTCCAGGTTGATGGGCGCGGCATTGTCCTTGACGTAGCGGCGATAGGAATTGACATAAGGCGCCATCACGCCGATCGCCGCCGGCATGTATTCCTGCAAGCCGCCGATGAACTGATAGAACATGTCCGTCTCGCCACCTTGCGGCCCGGAAAACGCGTTCTTGCCGGTCTCCATGTCGATGATCGAGTGATGGATATGCATCGCACTTCCCGGCTCGGCGGCGATGGGCTTGGCCATGAAGGTGGCGAAACAATCGTGCCGCAGCGCCGCCTCGCGGATCAGCCGCTTGAAATAGAACACCTCGTCGGCCAGCTTTACCGGATTGCCGTGCCGCAGGTTGATCTCCAGCTGCCCGGCGCCGCCCTCCTGCGTGATCCCGTCGATCTCGAAGCCCTGCGCCTCGGCGAAATCGTAGATGTCGTCGATCACCGGGCCGAACTCGTCCACCGCCGTCATGCTATAGGCCTGCCGCGCCGCCGCCGGACGGCCCGACCGGCCCACCATCGGCTCGATCTCCTGACGCGGGTCCAGATTCCGCGCGATCAGGAAGAACTCCATTTCCGGCGCCACCACGGGCTTCAGCCCCAGCTTTTCGTATTGCTGCACCACGCGCTTCAGCACGTTGCGCGGCGCGAAGTGTATCGGCTTGCGGTCGCGGTCATAGGCGTCGTGGATCACCTGCAACGTCCAGTCCCCGGTCCAGGGCGCCGCCGTCGCGGTGCTCATGTCCGGCGTCAGGATCATGTCTCGCTCGATGAACCCTTCGGCCCCCGCGGCCTCGCCCCAGTCCCCGGTGATGGTCTGGTAAAAGATCGAGTCGGGCAGATGGAAATAGTCCTGCCGCGCGAACTTGGTCGCCGGCACCGCCTTGCCCCGCGCGATGCCGGGCAGGTCGGCGACGATGCACTCCACCTCGTCCAGCCGCCGGTTCTCCAGATAGGCCTGCGCCGCCTCGGGCAGTCCGGTCGTCCAATCGTTGGCCATGTCAGGCCCCTTTCCTGAAATGCGCCGCCATCCGCGCGGCAAAGGCGGCGGCGTCCGTGGGCGTCTGGGCAGTGGCAGTGGCCCGGGCCAGCTGGTCGTCGGGCACCACGCCCGCGCCGCGCTGGTCGATGATGGTCTGCAACACATGCGCGGTGAATTCCGGGTGCGGCTGGATCGTCAGGATCGTGTCCCCGATCATCAGCGCCGCGTTCTCGCAGAACTCCGAACGCCCGATCACCTCGGCGCCCTCGGGCAGCTCGACCACCTGGTCCTGGTGCCAGGCGTGCATGGTCATCGGCGTGCCGTCGATCTCGTACTCGGTGCGCCCCACCGACCAGCCGCCGGGAAATTTCACCACCTTGCCGCCCAGGGCCTGCGCGATGATCTGGTGACCAAAGCACACTCCGATCAGCGGCTTGCCCGCATCGCGGATGTCGCGGATGAACGTCTCCAGCGGCTTGATCCACGGATGATCCTCGTAAGCGCCATGTTTCGATCCGGTGATCAGCCAGCCATCGGCGTCATCGGGGCTGTCGGGATAGACCTCGTCCACCACGTCATACCGCTCGAAGGTAAAGCCGTCGCGCCCTAGCAGGTCGGCGAACATCGCGTCGTAGTCGCCCGTGCTCTCGATCAGGTCGGGCAGGGCGTGTCCGGTCATCAGGATGCCGATTTTCATGTCACACCAGAAATTTGATCAAATTTACGCTAGCCGAGCCATTCGGCCCGTTCAAGGCCGTTCTAAGCCATTTCCAGCGCCCACGCCACGGGGTCTGCGCGTCCGGTATCGTAACGATTTCGGTCTGACGAAAATACCGACGCGATGCCACCCGGATACCGACGCAATACCGACGTGGGTTTGCGACGTTAATCTTCGACTCGCTCAGACCGTCTCGAGGTAGATTTTCCAGTGCTCCGCCGGGTCGATCTCGGCGAAAAGCGCCAGTTCCTGCCGCTTGGTCATCACCAGGTTCTGGATCAGCATTGGGTCGAACACACGGGCGAGGATCGGCGCGGTCTCGAACAGGTCAATCGCGCTCTCCCAGTCTTCGCACAGCTGCAAGAGGTTGAGATCATAGGCATTTCCCGTGATCGGCTCGGGCGGCTCCAACCCGTCCTCGATGCCTGTCAGCGCAGCCCCCATGACACCCGCAAAGGTCAGGTAAGGGTTGGTGTCGCCCCCCGCCACCCGGTGCTCGATCCGCCGCGCCTTGGGGCTGCCGCCCGGCACGCGAATGGCCGCCGTGCGGTTTTCATAGGCCCAGGCCACCCCCGTCGGCGCATGGGCCCCCGGCACCAGCCGGTCATAGCTGTTGGCATGGGGCGCGAACAGAAGCGTGCTTTCCCGCATGGCTGAAATACAGCCCGCAACCGCCTGTTTCAAAAGGGAGGTTCCCTCGTCCCCGCCATTATCGAAAACGTTCTTGCCGTCCTCGTCCCAGACCGAGAAATGCAGGTGCATCCCGTTGCCCGCGTCGTCGGCAAAGGGCTTGGCCATGAAGGTCGCCGCAAAACCGTGCGTGCGCGCCAGATTGCGAATGAGCCGCTTGAACAACCAGGTGTCGTCGGCGGCCCGCATCGCATCCTGGTGGTTCAGCGTGATCTCGAACTGCCCTACGCCGCTTTCGCTGGTCATGGTCTGCGCGGGGATGCCCATGGCGGCGCAGGCGTCGTAAAGCTCTGACAGGAAAGGATCAAAAAGGTCCAGCTGCGCCATAGACAGGATCTCTTCCGATCCGATCTCGCGCCCCGTTAGGGGATTCTTAACCGGGCTGAGCGTATCGTCGCTGTCATCGACCAGGGTGAATTCCAGCTCGGTCGCGGCCACCACGCGCCATCCCCGCTCGGCATAGCGCGCCAGTACGGCGTCCAGGGCATGGCGCGGGTCGCCCTCAAAGGGACGGCCATCCTCGTGATACATGGCCATGGGTACCAGCGGCTGCTCGGTTTCCAGCCAGGGCAGGGGCAGGGCACCGCGCCCGGTGGGCAGAAGGATGCCATCGGCGTCTCCGGTCTCGAACACCAGCGGGCTGTCTTCGATATCGGCCCCGAAGATATCGAGGTTGAGCGCCGAGATGGGCATCCGGATCGCGCCCTTGTCCAGCTTGGTGGCATAGTCGCCCGGCACGCGCTTGCCGCGCATACGCCCATTGAGGTCGCACGCCGCCACGCGAAAGGTCTGGTATGTCGAAAGGTCCATGAGGGATCTCTTTACCCAGAAAGACTGCCGGGGGCCAGATACATTCGACAGCCCGGATTCTTCGGGTAAAAACGTTTTATGTCAGAGCGTTAACCGGAAACGGACGCCCGGTGAATACTGTCGATCGACGCCGCGATCGTGTCGTTGAACTCCGCATCCGACTGCTGCGCCGACAACCCTTCGGTCAACGCGCGCGAGAAACTGGCGATCATGCCGGTGTTCTTCGACAGCCGGTCATTGGCCTCGTCACGGGAATACCCGCCCGAAAGCGCCACCACGCGCAGCACGCGCGGGTGATCGACCAGCGGCTTGTAATGGTTGGCCGTCTCGGGCAGCGTCAGCTTCAGCATCACTTCGCGTCCCTCGGGCAGGGTGTCTAGATGCTTGGCGATCTCGTCGCACAGGATCGTCTCGGCCTCGGCCTTGTCTTGAATCGAGATCGTGACCTCTGGCTCGATGATCGGCACAAGCCCGTGATCGAGGATGATGTTGCCGATCTCGAACTGCTGATCCACGACAGCGGCAATTCCCGATTGCGAGGCCGCGTTGATCACCGACCGCATCTTGGTGCCGAAGATGCCCGCGTCATTGGCCCGTCCCAGCAGGCTATCCAGATCGGGGATCGGCTTCATCAGCTGAACGCCGTCCGCTTCGTCCGCCAAGCCCTTGTCCACCTTCAGAAAAGGCACCACGCGACGCTCTTCCCACAGATACTGCGCCGAGGGCTTGCCGCCCATCTCGCGGTCCATGGTCATCTCGAACAGGATCGCGCCCAGCACCTTGTCGCCGGTAAAGGCCGGCGCCTGTGCGATGCGGGTTCGCATGTCGTGGACAAGGTCGAACATCTCCTCGTCCGAGCCGTAGGCGTCTTCCTCGATCCCGTAAAGCCGCAGGGCCTTTGGGGTCGATCCGCCCGACTGGTCCAGCGCCGCGATAAACCCTTGCCCCGCGCGCACCTGCTCCGTTTGTTCAGCCTTCGACATGCCATCCCTCTTGCCGGTAATTACGATTTTCCCGTGTCATACGTGAGGCCCGCGCGCCGCGCAATGCTCGGTGGCTTTAAGCTGCGCTCGGACGTATCTGCCTGCGCGGATTGCCCGCAGGATGGGCGTCAAATGGGGGGCTGCGCCTCAGCCCCCCTTGCGATACCGCGCCGCGAGGTCGCGCTGGATCCAATCTGTCAGGGCGCGGGTCTGGATTTCGGACCTTAGGGCGGCCCACGCCGCGCGAACGGCCGCGCCGCGATTCTCGAAACGGTTCTCGATATCCTCGCGCAAGGGACGGGCACCGATATCGCCCGCCGCCTCGGCGATCAGGGCAAAGTAGTAGGCCTGCCTGTAAGACCGCGGTGCGCCCAGCCCGGTGAAATACGCCAGCGCCTGCGCCCGCACCGCGCGAATATCGTCGCCCGGGGGCAGGTCGGTGCCAGCGCCTTGCGCCTGAAGATGCGCGTCCTGCGCCGCGATGACTTCTATCGTGGTCAGCCGTTCTTCCAGCCGGTCCAGCATGGCGATCGCCCCGGGCTGGCGCCCCGCGGACGCGGTCAGCGTGTTCTGATAGGCCGCCGCCGGATCGGTCCCGGCCTGCGCCTGCGCGGTCAGCAGCGCGGCCTCGGCGGCCTGCGTCCCACCGTCCTCGACAAGCGGCGACAGGATGTCGGGCACCAGTGCCTCGGCGCGGGGCACGCCGCTGCCGGTCAGAAGCGCGCGCGCAACCGTCAGCCGCTCGGCCGCGCTGACGTCGCCGCTGTCCAGCCGCGCCAGAATGCCTGCGTCCAGCAATTCGGACTGCGCCAGCGGTGCAATGCGCGCATCGGGCGCCAGCGCCTGCAACAACTCCTCAAGCCTTTCGTATATCTCGGGTTCCAGCACGATGCCGGCCTCGGGCAATTGCGCCTCGATCGTGATCTCGCCGGGTTCGCGCACGAAGCCCGCCACATGCTCCATCAGGTCGTCGATGAACCGCCGCTCGGTCGCGGTCAGGGCGCGGGTGCCGTTGTTGCTCAGCATGTTGGTCAGTTCCTCGGTGCCAAGTCCCTGGATCACCTCGGGCTGGCGCAGGTTTTCCGGGATAAGCGACGACAGCCGCTCCCACCCGCCCTGATCCTGCAGGCCCACGACGGCGCGCCGCACGCGGATCGCAGGATCGCCGGGCAGGCCGAACTGGTCCAGCCGCGGCAGGATCGCGCCGGCCGCCTCGAGGTCAAGGACCGCAAGGTCGTTCACCGCCGCCGAGCCGTTGACGCGGATCTCGCCGGTGCTGTGCACGTACTCGGCCTCGTAGGTCATGCGATCCACCTCGATCGCGTTGTACCCGGCCGAGCGCAGGCCAAGCCCCACATCGCGCGGCACGCAGGCAATCGCGGCATTGGCCCCGACCATCGTTGTCGAAATCGTCGCCACCCCGAAAGCCGCCGCCGGCTGACCCAGGTCGACGCTGATGCGCTGCACCGTGATCTCGCATTGTCGGGCGCGGTCGTGCGGCAGCTGCGGGCGCAGGGTCACCCCGGTCAGGGCCACGGTCCCACGCAGGATATCGGTCTGCAGATGCTCGTACTCGACCTCCATTTGCGTTCGCAGGGCCGATATGGCGACGCTGGCCAGGCTTTCGGCGATACCGTCGACGGTGACAAGGTCAAGCAGGCTTGGCTTCGGGTCGCCCTCTGCGCCGCCCGGCGTAGCAAGGCCAAGGCAAAGGACGGCGGCGATGGCAGGTGTGAAACGGCGCATGATGGGCTCTCCCCGGGTAAAATCGTGCTGGGTCAGGCTAGGCCTGCCTCATTCGATACCACAGTCCGGTTTTCCATACCTTGGAAAAGCGATCTTCGCACCCGTGATGCGGCAGGGATGCTCTCAGCCGCCCAACGCCGCCACACCCGGCAGCGTCTTGCCTTCCATCCATTCCAGGAACGCGCCACCGGCGGTCGAGATATAGGTGAAATCCTCTGCCGCGCCCGCCTGGTTGAGGGCCGCCACGGTGTCACCGCCCCCTGCGACCGAGGTCAGATGGCCGTCGCGGCTGCGCTTGGCGGCATGGCCCGCTGCGGCGTTGGTGGCCGCGTCGAACGGCTCGATCTCGAAGGCGCCCAGCGGGCCATTCCAGATGAGAGTCCGTGCGGTATCAAGCGCGGCGGTGATCCGCGCGACGGCCTGCGGCCCGGCATCCAGGATCATCGCATCGTCCGGGCAGGCATGGGCCGGAACGGTCCGGTGCGCGGCTCCCGCCCGGAACTCCTCGGCCACCACGACATCGGCCGGCAGCAGGATTTCACAGCCCGCGCCACCGGCCTTGACCATGATCTGGCGCGCGGTGTCGGCCATGTCGTGCTCGCACAGCGATTTGCCGACGCTGAGCCCCTGCGCCGCCAGGAACGTGTTGGCCATGCCGCCGCCGATCACCAGCTTGTCCACCTTCTCGACCAGGTTGCCCAGCAGGTCCAGCTTGGACGAGACCTTGGAACCGCCTACCACGGCCACCACGGGCCGCTCGGGCGTGGCAAGCGCCGCTTCCAACGCCGACAGTTCCGCCTGCATCAGCCGCCCGGCGCAGGCGGGCAGGTGACGGGCCAGCGCCTCGGTCGAGGCATGGGCGCGGTGCGCGGCGGAAAAGGCGTCGTTGCAATAGACATCGCCAAGACCGGCAAGCCGCGCGGCAAACTCGGCGTCGTTGGCCTCTTCGCCCGGGTGAAAGCGGATGTTTTCCAAAAGCAGAACCTCGGCCGCCTTGGCCTCGGCGGTGGGCTCTTCGGCGCCTTCCAGCGTTTCGATGAACTGCACGGTATGCCCCGTCGCCTGTTGCAAGGCGGGCACCACCTGGCGCAGTGACATCGCGTCGACAACCTTACCCTTGGGACGCCCGAAATGCGCCAGCAAGAGCGGCTTGCCGCCCGCTGCGAGGATGGCATCGATGGTGGGCTTGATGCGTTCCAGCCGCGTGGCGTCGGTGACGCGTCCGTTCTCGACCGGCACGTTGATATCCACCCGTGTCAGCACGGTCTTGCCATCGAGGTCCATGTCATCAAGCGTCTTCCAGGCCATCGCGTACATTCCTCTTGGGTGGCAGTCGCAGGCCTTTTGGCGCGACCTTGCAAGGGCGTCAAGCTCTGGCTTGGCAATCCCGGGTCAAGCGCCTAGGTATGGCTCAGCCCAAGTCAACAAGGAGGCCCCGGATGGCCGAGATCAAAGACCCCGAGAACACGATCCTGATGGAGCTGAAAGACGGCACCGTTACGATCGAGCTGCTGCCCGACGTGGCCCCGGGCCATTGCGAACGCATGAAAGAGCTGGCGCGCTCGGGCCAGTATGACAACGTGGCCTTTCACCGTGTGATCGACGGCTTCATGGCGCAAACGGGCGACGTGGCCAACGGAAACATGGAAAACGATTTCAACCTGCGTATGGCCGGCACCGGCGGCAGCGACCTGCCCAATCTCAAGGCCGAGTTTTCGGGCGTTCCGCATGATCGTGGCACACTGGGTGCGGCGCGCAGCCAGAACCCCGACAGTGCCAACAGCCAGTTCTTCATCAACTTCTCGGACAACCACTTCCTCAACCGTCAATACACGGTCTATGGCCGCGTGATCGACGGGATGGAGCATGTCGATGCCATCACGCGCGGCGAGCCGCCCGCAAGCCCCGACCGGATGATCAGCGTAAAGGTGGCCGCCGATGCTTAAACTCTCTGCTTTCTTCACCCTTCTGGCCGCACCGGCGCTGGCCACCGGCCTTGAAATCGAGGTCGCGGGCGAGGCCAACGGCACAATCAAAGTAGACCTGCTGGAGGACGTGGCCCCCGGTCATGTCGAACAGATAACCGAACTGGCCCGCAAAGGCGCCTATGACAACGTGGTCTTTCACCGCGTGATCGACGGCTTCATGGCCCAGACCGGCGACGTCGAATTCGGCAAGATGGGCGGCGACATGTCCATGGCCGGGCGCGGCGGCAGCGACCGTCCCGATCTGGCCGCCGAATTCTCCGACATCACCTTTGACCGGGGTGTCGTCGGCATGGCCCGCAGCCAGAGCCCTGACAGCGCCAACAGCCAGTTCTTCATCATGTTCGCGCCGGGCCCGTTCCTCGACGGGGAATACACCGTCGTGGGCCGCGTGACCGAAGGGCTGGACGTGCTGGATGACATCAAGCGGGGCGAAGGCCCCAACGGCGCCGTCATCGGCGAGCCGGACCGCATGGTATCCGTTACGGTCACGGAGTAAGACGCGTGACGGCCACGGGGTACGAGCCGCTGAATGTGCTCAAACCCGTGGCCGACAGCATTTGGATCATCGACGGTGCGCCCGTGACGGTGATGGGGTTTCCCTTTCCCACCCGCGCCACCGTGATCCGGCTGGAGAACGGCGACCTCTGGGTGCATTCTCCAACCCCGCTTACCCACGATTTGCAGGAGGCCCTGGCGGTGCTGGGGCCGGTGCGCCACCTCGTTGCGCCGAACCAGTTTCACTTTCTGCACATTCCCGAATGGGCCGCGGCCTTTCCAGAAGCGCAACTCTGGATGGCGCCTGGTACGCCGGAACGTGCGGCAACGCACGGGGTCGGCTTGCCGGACGGGCAGGAATTGCAGCCCCGGGAGGCAGAGGTGCCGTGGGACGGTCAGATCGCCCAGATACTGGTGCGCGGCAGCCGGACGCACAAAGAAATCGCGTTCTTTCACAAGGGCTCCGCCACGACAATCCTGACCGACCTGATCGAGGCGTTCGAGACCGCCACGCTGCCCGCGCGGTGCCGGCCTTTCGTGTGGCTGAACGGGATCGACGAAACCGATGGCAAGACGCCGCCCCTGATCCGCTGGACCTTTCGCGACAAACAGGCGTTTGCCGAGGACATCGAGACCATCGTCGGTTGGGGCGCGCGGCGCGTGATCATCGCGCACGGGCGCTGGTACGCGCGCAACGGCACGGCTGAACTGGAGCGTGCCTTTCGCAAGTTGCTGGCGCCGCGCCAATGGGACCGGGCGATGCGGGACATGAAGGCCCGCGCGCAGGACGACGACCAAGCCTAAGGCAGCGGCGGACCTATCAGCGAATGATGTTCGGGCGAAACCGCATCCGGGCGCGGCGTTCCTGCGGCAGGTGACGGTTCAGCCGCCGGTTCACCAGCCCGAAGATCGAGATCACGACCAATGTCAGCAGGATGAAATACCCCGCAAGGATCGGGTAGGGCACGAAAGGGTTGAAGGTCTTATCGGCAAAGTAGTTCGCGTAATAGAGCGCGTCGCCTCGTTGCTGCCACGCCGGAAAGGCCGAGAAGAAGACCAACGTGGTGGCATGGAAGAGAAAGATCGCCTCGTTGGTATAGGCGGGCCAGGCCAGCCGCAACATGGTGGGCCAGATGATCCGCCGGAACCGGGTGAAGCCCGAGAACCCGTAGGCATCCGCCGCCTCGACCTCGCCCTTGGGGATCGAGCGCAGGGCACCGTAGAAGATCTCGCCAGAATAGGCGGCGGTGTTGAGGAACAGGACGATCAACGCACCCAGCCAGGCGGCTGTGAACGCGTCGAAGATCGGATAGACCGACTTGAGGTTCAGAAAGACTGCGTAGGCGAAAAAGAACTGGATGAAGAGAGGCGAGCCCCGGAAGATGTAGATGAACCACGCCGAGGGCTTTTGCAGCAGGCGGTTGGGCGAGGCCTTGCCGACGGCCACCACCGTGGCGAGGCCGAAGCCGAAGATGATCGCCAGCACGCCAAAATAGACATTCCAGATCATGCCCGAGCCGATCAGCGTGACCTGCTGGCACAGCGTGAAATCCTCACGCGGCAACAGGCGCTCGCCCAGCCCGATGGACCGCAGCGCGTAATCCTGAATCGTCTGCCAGCAGCTCATCACGCCGCCGCCTTGCGCAGGGCTTCGCCGCCGGTGGTGGCCTGCCCATGCGACAGCTTGATCATCAGCCGGTCGAGCACGATTTCGGACACCCGCGTCAGGCCAAGGTAAAAGACCAGCAGCGCCAGGAAATACCACATGCGCCAGTCGCCGTGGGGATAGTCGGTGAACTTCGGCAGCGCAGTGCCCGCCAGCTCCCGCGCCCAATAAACGATATCCTCGACGCCCAGAAGAAACAGCAGCGGGGTCGCCTTGGTCAGCACCATCCAGATATTACTGAGCCCGGGCAGGGCATAGACCCACATCTGCGGCACGAGGATGCGCCAGAAGCTTTGGCGCGGGGTCATGCCATAGGCCTCGGCGGTTTCGATCTGGCCGCGGGGCACAGTGCGCATCGCGCCGTAAAGCACGTTTCCGGCAAAGGCGCCGAAGACCAGCGCAAAGGTCAGGACGGCGATGAAAAAGCCGTAGATTTCGTGCACCCACTGGTCCGCCTCGCCCAAGGGCAGCTTGGCTGCCTGGCACACGATGAAGTCGTTGCCCTGCCGGATGGGCTGGTCCCAGTCCGGGCATTTGATCTTGTGCCGGATCCATTCGAACGCCTGGTCCAGCGCGATGACGAAGAAAAGGAAAAAGGCCGTGTCGGGCACGCCGCGCACAAGGTTGATGTAGCCATGCGCCAGCCAGGCCAGCGGCCGGAATTTCGACCGTGCCGCGGTTGCGGCGCCAAAGCCGAAGGCCAGCGCGGTCGGTGCGGTTATGGCCAAGAGGACCAGCACAAGGCCGACGGCGAAGTAAAGATTGGCGTGTTTGGCGGTCGTCAGGTAGCAGGCCAGCCACTGAAAATCGCCAAGGACCGAAGGATCGGAGCAGAACTCAAACATTGCATAGCTCCGCGGCCCGGCCCAAGGGCGAAGGCCAGCGCGATACGCCCGGCGTGAAGATGCGCGTGGTGTCGGCCATGTGTCCCCGTCAGGCCCAAAGCGCGCGCCCCGGAATGCCCGGGGCGCGGCAGAGTCAGCTTATTCGAAAGTCGAGGCGACTTCCCATTTCTTGATCAGCTCGTTCAGGCTGCCATCGTCCTTCATCGACTGGATGGCGGCGTCGAACGTCTCTTTCAGCTCGGTGTCGGATTCGCGGACACCCATGCCGACGCCACCGCCCAGCGGAACATCTTCGCCCACGAACATCATGTCCGCATCCTCGGCCACGATCGGGGCAAGGAAGGACTTGTCGGCCAGAACCGCGTCCGCCTCGCCATTCTTGACGGCGGCGATGGTTTCCTCGGGCGTGGCAAACTCGACCAGTGTTGCACCGGATTCGGCCACGTAACCGGCTTGGATCGTACCGGTCTGCGCGGCGATGACGCCGCCGGCCACATCGACGTCTTCGGACATGCCGGCATAGGCCGACGGATCGGGCGGCGTGTAGTTCTGGGTAAAGTCGATGACCTCGTCGCGCTCGTCGGTGATCGACATGCCCGCGATGATGACGTCATAGTTGCCGCCCACCAGGTTGGGTATTATCGAATCCCAGTCGTTCTTGACCCATTCGCAGGTCAGCTCGGCGCGCGCGCACAGCTCGTCGCCCAGCTCGCGCTCGAAGCCGTCGATCTCGCCGGCATCGTTGACGAAATTCCACGGCGCATAGGCGCCCTCGGTGCCCAGACGGATCGTCTTGTCCTGGGCCATCGCCATGCCGCCGGCAAGCGCCGCGGCAAGTGTGGAAAGAACTAGCTTTTTCATAAGTGTCTCCCTTGCTTGGTTCTTTTGGTTCAGGCGGCCATCGTCGAGCTTAGAAACTGACGCAGCCGCTCGGATTTGGGGGACCCGAAAAGTGTCTTCGGATCGCCTTCTTCTTCGATCAGGCCCTGATGCAGGAAAATGACGTGGTCGGACACGTCCTGGGCCATCTTCATGTCGTGGGTCACGATCATCATGGTGCGCCCTTCGGCGGCCAGATCCTTGATCACGCGCACCACTTCCTGTTCCAGTTCGGGGTCGAGCGCCGATGTCGGCTCGTCGAACAAGAGCGCCTCGGGCTCCATGCAGAGCGCCCGCGCAATGGCGGCGCGCTGTTGTTGCCCGCCCGACAGCTGCGCGGGATAGACATCGCACTTGTCACCTATGCCGACCTTTTCCAGGTAGCCGCGCGCGGCTTTCTCGACCTCGTCCTTGGGGCGGCCCAGCACGGTCACCGGCGCCTCCATCACGTTTTGCAAAATGGTCAGGTGCGCCCACAGGTTGAACTGCTGGAACACCATCGACAGGTTCGTGCGGATGCGCAGCACCTGCTTGGCGTCCGCCGGGTGCCGGTTCAGGCCGGACCCTTTCCACGTCACCGGCTCGCCCTTGAACAGGATATCGCCCTGCTGGCTGTCTTCCAGAAGGTTGGCGCAGCGCAGGATGGTGGATTTGCCCGACCCCGAAGAGCCGATCAGCGACACCACGCTGCCTTTCGGCGCCGTGATGTCCACGCCCTTGATGACCTCAAGGCTGCCATAGGCCTTGTGCAGATTGCGGATCTCTATGACGGGCGTTTCGTCAGGCAAAGGCAGCTTCCGGTTTGCAGGTCAGGCAGTCACACCGGACAATAGGGCAGTAAATTTGGGCCAATGCAACTTGCAAAACGATGTTTTTTCGTCCGTTTCGTGCGGATTGCCCGGGTTTTGGGCGAATGCGGCGAGGTGCCGTTGCGTCAAGCGGGCGGCGGGGGCGGGGTCTCTACCGCAAGGTAGGCCTCGGGCGGGATCCGCACGATCCCGCGCAAGTCAAGCGCATCGCGGGTCTCGGTCGGCAGGGCCTTGAATGCGCTCAGAAGGGCGTCGAAAATCGCGTCCGCGTCCTGACCGTTGGCTGTGATGAAGGGCAGCGCGGGGGTGGGCGGCGTCGCGGCAATGACGTGCAGCTTGTCGGCGAAGGTGTCGTAGCGCTGCATCAGCCGCCAGCTTTGCGCGTCGAGCGCGGCCAGGTCTGCCTGATCTTCTGCCACGGCGCGGGCCGAGGCGATGTGACTGCCGGTGCGCCGCGTGTCGGTAAAGGCAAAGCCGCGTGACCCAGCATAGGCGCCGGGCGCCGCCCAGCCGCTTTGCGACATCGGCTCGTTATAGGCAAAGCGGGCGGCGGAAAAATCGGTCGGATCGTTGCGGGGATCGTCCTTGCGCGCCACGAAGACCGAACGGTATTCGCCAGGACCGCATCCCTCCAACCCGTAATCCGGCGTGCCGACAATTTGAACCTTGCCATGCAGGCGGGCGCGGTAGGGATAGCCGCAGGTCTGAGACAGTAAGAGGTCCGGCGATTCCCATTGATCCCAGGAATCGCCTTCGCGCGTCAATGGATCGGGACCGTGTCCAAGAGCCTGTCGTATCGCCTGCCAGAAACTGTCGGTCGCAGCCCTCAGTTCGAGCCGGTCATACATCGGCAGGCTGGCGATCATCCTTCTTCCTGGCGTTGGCGGGCAAGGGCGCTGTCCACGTCTGTCACGCCAAGAAAGTTCGACGCCATGCGGATGATCGCATCCTCGCTCGCGTCACGCTCGCCATCGGCCAGCGCCACTTGCCATAGCGCCTCGATCACACGCAGACGGTCGTCATAGGCGACGGCGTCCTTGATGGCCCGGGTAAATCGCACGGTATCGGGCGCTTCGCCTTCCAACTGTTCGGCCTGCTCCAGCAATGCCGCGGCATCGCCTTCGGACAACTGGTAGCGGGTGCGCGCAATGGCCAGGATGCGCTGCCGCTCCTCGGTGTCGAAATGCCCGTCCGACCGGGCAATGCGCACCAAGAGCGCGGTCAGGGCCAGCCGGGCATCCTCTTGCGGAAGGGTTTCCGGTGTCGAGTCGGTGAGTTTTTTCAGAAAATCAGCAAACATGAAGGGGATATAGGCAACCCGCCCGCCGCCGCCAACGAGAATCTGCGCGTCGGGACGCTATTGGCTGCCGCCCAGTTCGGTTTCCGCGCGGGCGCGGGCGGCCTCACTGTCCTCGGGCGAAAGTCCCAGCGTGCGGCGCACGTCTTCCAGCACTTCCAGTTCCTCGTCGTGGCGCACGCCATCGGCAAGCGTCACTTCCCACAATGCCTCGAGCGCATCGACGCGTGCGGCAAAGCTGACGGTCTTGCGAAGGATGTCGCCGAATTCCTCGGTGTCGGGCGCCTCCCGCTCCAGCCGCTCGGAGGTGGCGCGCATCTTGGCCGCCTCGATCGGCCCGAGTCCGAAAAGCCGGCGCAGCAGCAGGTCGATCCGGTGGACCTCCGCAAACTTGTAGCTGTGATCGGACATCGCCACGCGCACCATCAGCGCGCCGAGCGCCAGTTTTTCGTCGGGGGCGGGCAGGGGCGGCGGTTCGGGCGCGTCGAACGCGTGCAACAAACGGTGTAGCAGCGAGGGTTTCTGCATGGGCGGCTCCGTGCATCGAAGATCGGTTGGTTCCGTTTAGCGCAGCGCCCGCGCGCAAGAAAACAAAATTGCAGGCGCAAATCCGCGCATCCGCGCGTGTGGCCGGAAACGTGACACAATTGCTCCAAACTAACGGCCAGTTTGCGCGTCAAAGTGGCTTCATCCGTATGACATCTTCGAGTGTGAAGTCCGCCATGCCGCGTCACGTTGCAAAGCCTGTTGCCACCCGTTCGACCGCCGCGCCAGAGGAGCAGCTGGCGTATCTGCGCGGCTGCTCACAAGATCAGGCGCGCAGTTTTGTCCGGGACTACGACTGGTCCGGCGATCCGAGGCGCGTTCTTGGCTGGGTCATGGCCCAGAAATTCATGGACCTTGGCACGGCGCTGACCGTGTTCCTGAACGGTCAGCCGCATCGTTTCAACTATATGCCGAAACGCGACATACCCGAAGAGCTGGCCGGCGCGGCGCTGATGCTCGATTCGATCTGCCTGCGGCTGAATTCCGGCTTCTACCTGGTCTGGCCCGACCAGGATGTCGAGGATCGTCCGCGCATCCTGCGATGGCTGGAGACCCAATCCGAGGACCGTCGGGAAGGCCGGCAGGGCCGTTACATTTTGGACGAGCGGATCGTTGCGACGCTTCTTGATAATCAGCTGCGCCTCGACCGCAACGCCGAGACGGCCGTCTATCACCAAAGCCGCTCACTTTTGCGGGATCTCTTCAGTCCGGTGCTCGAACTTGGTGTCTCACGCCGGATGCTGCGATTCCATCCGCCGCAGGAAGACCCGAACGACGACCTGACGAATCTGCGGTACTGACACATGCGGGAACGACATCAGGGCGCCCGGTAACAGGCGCCCTGGCAGATTGGGTTTGCAAGGATCAGAACTTGTAGGCGACACCGACCGAGAAGGCGTCGACTTCGCCGTTGCGGCCGCCCAAGGCGGGACCAGAGAAGTCATAGTTGGTGCGGGTGTATTCGAACCGGGTGGTGATATTCTCGCTCAGCATCGTTTCGAGACCGATGCCGTAGGAAAAGCCCTCACCGGAGCCCGAGATACCGGCCGCGGCCACGTCCCATTCCGTCCAGCCATAGCCCAGCGTGCCGTAGAGCAGCGAGTTGCCGAAGGCATAGCCGCCGCGGCCGCGCAGGCTGATGTTGTTTTCCAGATCCAGACCGGTGCCGGCCACGCTGTAATCCAGTTTGCTGTCATAGCCCAGTTCGGCACCCAGCACGAAGTTGGGGGCAACGGCATGGTTGTAGCCGCCGAAGACACCGGCGTTGATCTCTGGATCGATGCCGATGGGCACACCCGAGATGCCGAGGTTTTGCATGTTGACCCGTCCGCCGACATAGAAGCCCTGCCATTTCTCGGCATCCTGGGCGACGGCGGTGGTGGACAGGGCCGCGGACAGGGCGGCGGCGGCGGTCAGGGATTTGTAGAACTTTTTCATAATGTACCTCATGTCTATGCGCGGCCCGGGCCAATCCCGGGGCTCGGACATAGGTCGGCGCGACATGAGAGACGGTTCAAAGCAGTCGTCAGAAATTTCCAATGACCAGACTTTGTTCCTGTTTATAGAGGGTTAGACCAGGCGAGAGGTTTCCACTGCGGCACGTACGAAATCCGCGAACAGCGGGTGCGGCTTGAACGGTTTCGATTTCAGCTCGGGGTGGAACTGCACGCCGATGAACCAGGGGTGGTCCTTCCATTCGACGATCTCTGGCAGGCGGCCGTCGGGGGACATGCCGGAAAAGACCAGTCCGCACTCCTCCAGTTTGTTGCGGTACTCGATATCCACCTCGTAGCGGTGGCGGTGGCGTTCGTCGATCGCGGTGCCGCCATAGACCTCGGCCACCTTGGAGCCTTCCTTGAGCACGGCGTCATAAGCGCCCAGGCGCATGGTGCCGCCCTTGTCGTCGGTCACCTTGCGCTTGACCTTCTCGTTGCCCTGCACCCATTCCTTGAGGTGATAGACGACGGGCGTGAACCGCTTCTTGCCGGCCTCGTGGTCGAATTCCTCCGAGCCCGCGTCCTTCAGCCCGGCCTTGTTGCGCGCGGCCTCGATCACCGCCATCTGCATCCCCAGGCAGATACCCAGGTAAGGGATCTTGCGCTCGCGGGCGAATTGCGCGGCCTTGATCTTGCCTTCGGTGCCGCGCTCGCCGAACCCGCCGGGAACAAGAATGGCGTGATAGCCTTCCAGATGCGGGGCGGCATCCTCGCGGTCGAACACTTCGGCATCGACCCATTCGACGTTGACCTTCACGCGATTGGCCATGCCGCCATGGGTCAGCGCTTCCTTGATCGACTTGTAGGCGTCTTCCAGCTGCGTGTATTTGCCGACGATGGCGACATTGACCGCCCCGTCGGTGTTGTGAATGCGGTCCACGACGTCTTTCCAGATGGTCAAGTCGGGGCGCGGGGCAGGCGAGATGTCGAAGGCATCGAGAACGGCCTGATCCAAACCTTCATGGTGATAGGCAAGCGGCGCCTCGTAGATCGAATTGAGGTCATACGCCGCTACGACTGCTTCCTTTCGGACGTTGCAGAATAGCGCGATCTTCTCGCGTTCCTTTTCCGGGATCGGCTGTTCCGAGCGGCAGACGAGGATATCGGGCGCGATCCCGATGGATTGCAGTTCCTTGACGCTGTGCTGGGTCGGCTTGGTCTTCAACTCGCCGCTGGCGGCAAGATAGGGCAGAAGCGTAAGATGCATGAAAATGCACTGCCCGCGCGGGCGGTCGTGGCTGAACTGGCGGATGGCCTCGAAAAAGGGCAGGCCCTCGATGTCGCCCACGGTACCGCCGATCTCGCACAGCATGAAATCGACCTCGTCATCGCCGATGCCGATGAAATCCTTGATTTCATTGGTGACGTGGGGCACCACCTGGATGGTCTTGCCCAGATAATCGCCGCGGCGTTCACGCTCCAGCACGTTGGAATAGATGCGGCCCGAACTGACCGAATCCGTCATGCGGGCCGGAACGCCGGTGAAGCGTTCGTAGTGGCCAAGGTCGAGGTCGGTTTCGGCGCCGTCGTCGGTGACGAAGACCTCGCCATGCTCGAACGGCGACATCGTGCCGGGGTCGACGTTCAGGTAGGGGTCGAGCTTGCGCAGACGGACCGAAAAGCCGCGCGCCTGCAAAAGTGCCCCGAGTGCCGCAGATGCAAGGCCCTTGCCGAGTGAGGAAACAACGCCGCCGGTAATGAAAATATATCGTGCCATGCGCTGGCAATCCCCCGTGATTGCGGCGTTTTACGCCTGTTAGATGCGGTCGAATCGACGCCTCGCGCACCGCATTACCACGGGACTCGAGCCTTAAAGGATTCTGATGAAAGGCGCAATATGCTGTGACGCGACTATGCGCGTCCGCAAGCCTTAGTGGTGTTTCTGGGTCAGTCGGCGGTGGGTGTCAACGGAGCGTCGTCGCCTGCCGACGGCGGCAAAAGGCCGTCGCCGCTGTCATCCAGGCCGGGGCTGCTTTCCTCGGCCGCGGGCCGGTCGTCGGTGATCCGGTCCAGAACCGAGGATCCGCCCGCGTTCTGCGCCGCGATGACCGTCAGGGTCAGCGTGGTGGCAAAGATCGACAGGCCAAGCACCCAGGTCAGCTTGCCCAGGGCCGTGGTGCCGGACCGCCCGGTGGACACGTTGCCGCCACCGCCGCCCATGCCCAGGCCGCCGCCTTCGGAGCGCTGCAACAGCACGACACCGATCAGCGCGAGCGCCAGCAGCAGGTGAACAAGCAGGATGACATTTTCCATAAGACGCGGTCCCTCGGGTTCGGATGGGCGGTATCTAAGCAATTCGAGCGTCCCCCGCAACCCGCCGTTTTTTCCGTTACACAGGCGCGCGGCTGGACGGGGGCGGCGTTCGGGGACTGAGGATTACTCGTCCACGTCGTCCATGTCGGACTGGCCCGACAGGCGGCGGCGCACATGGCTCCAGCTGAGGCCGATGCCGAGAACCAGCGACAGTGCGACAAGGCCCAGCCAAAGGTTCCGCGTCGGATCATCGAGGTCGAGGAAACCATAGTCCACGAGCACCCAAGCCAAGGCCGCCGCGATGGCGAGGATCAGGCCCATGCCGAACGCCCCGATCGAGCGCAGCGTGGCGCGCAGGTAGATGATGTAGCCCACCAGAAGCAGCAGCGCGAAAAGCACCGTCAGCGGCATCTGCGCATCCCAGTTGTTCCGCGCCCAGACGATGAAATTGTACCGGGTCGGGTTGAACGTCGCGGCCAGCAGGACAAAGGCCATTGCCCATCTGACGATAAATCCGGTCATCCGCGCTCTCCTGCCTTGCGTTCAAACAAGAAGTGCCCGGCCCGGGGCGGGCTGTCCAGCCCGTGCGCGAAATTCAGGTTTCGCAAGGCTGGCGGTGTGGGTATACGGGCGCGGGGTTCCAACACCGCCTGAGAGGTTTTCATGGCAAATGTCGTCGTTGTCGGCGCCCAGTGGGGCGACGAGGGGAAAGGCAAGATCGTTGACTGGCTGAGCGAGCGCGCGGATGTGATCGCGCGGTTCCAGGGCGGGCACAACGCGGGCCACACGCTGGTCATCGACGGCAAGGTCTACAAGCTGAACGCGCTGCCGTCGGGCGTGGTGCGCGGCGGCAAGCTGAGCGTGATCGGCAACGGCGTGGTGCTGGATCCGTGGCATTTGCTGAAGGAAATCGCCGCGATCCGCGAGCAAGGGGTCGAAATCACCCCCGAGACGCTGATGATTGCCGAGAACACGCCGCTGATCCTGCCCATTCATGGCGAGCTTGACCGTGCGCGCGAAGAGGCCGCCAGCAAGGGCACCAAGATCGGCACCACGGGCCGTGGCATCGGGCCGGCCTACGAGGACAAGGTCGGCCGCCGCTCGGTCCGCGTGGCGGACCTGGCCGACGACGCCACGCTGGAGGCGCGGGTGGACCGCGCGTTGCAGCACCACGATCCGCTGCGCAAGGGGCTGGGGATCGAGCCCGTGGACCGCGACAAGCTGGTGGCGCAGCTGAAAGAGATTGCACAGGAGCTTCTGCCCTATGCCGCGCCGGTCTGGAAAGTGCTGAACGATCAGCGCAAGGCGGGCAAGCGCATCCTGTTCGAGGGTGCGCAGGGCGCATTGCTGGATATCGACTTTGGGACCTATCCGTTCGTGACGTCCTCGAACGTCATCGCGGGGCAGGCCGCGACCGGCGTCGGTATGGGGCCGGGGGCCATCGATTATGTGCTGGGGATCGTCAAGGCCTATACCACCCGCGTGGGCGAGGGGCCGTTCCCAAGCGAATTGCAGGACGCAGACGGCCAGCGGCTGGGCGAGCGCGGGCGCGAGTTCGGCACCGTCACGGGCCGTCAGCGCCGCTGCGGTTGGTTTGACGCCGCGCTGGTGCGCCAGACCTGTGCCACCTCGGGCGTGAACGGCATTTCTCTGACCAAGCTGGATGTGCTGGACGGGTTCGACACGCTGAAGATCTGTGTGGGATACGAACTGGACGGAAAGCAGCTGGATTATCTGCCCACCGCGACCGACCAGCAGTGGCGCTGCAAGCCGATCTATGAGGAAATGCAGGGCTGGTCCGAGACCACCGAGGGCGCGCGCAGCTGGGCCGATCTGCCGGCAAACGCGATCAAGTATGTGCGCCGGGTCGAGGAGTTGATCCAGTGCCCCGTCGCTCTACTCTCCACCTCTCCGGAGCGGGAGGACACGATCCTCGTGACCGACCCCTTCGCCGACTGAGATCGAACGACCGCAAGAGGACAGCATGGCCCTGAGTTACAAAGCCCGCCGCCGCTGGTCGCTGGTGATCCTGCTGATCGCGCTGCCGCTTTACATCGTGGTGGCGGTCAACCTGACCGACTGGCTGCGGATGCGGTACGACGTGGGCATCCTGACGGAACTGGTCGTCTTCATCGTGCTTGGCATCGCCTGGATCCTGCCGCTGAAACCCGTCTTTCGTGGGGTCGGGCAGCCCGACCCGGACGCGCGCGATTAGGTCACAGCAGGTGGCCTGATTTCGCGGCCTTGGTCGCAAGGTACGCGTGGTTATGCGCCCCTTCGCCGACCTTGAGCGGCACGCGTTCCACCACGTCGATGCCGCAGCTTTTCATCATCTCGATCTTGGCTGGGTTGTTGGTCAGCAGACGGACCGCGCCGAAGCCCATACTCCGCAGGATGTCGGCGCCAATGCGGAAATCGCGCTCGTCATCCTCGAAGCCCAGCCGGTGATTGGCCTCGACCGTGTCGAAACCCTGATCCTGCAAGGCATAGGCCCGCATCTTGTTGGCAAGGCCGATGCCGCGCCCTTCCTGGTTGAGGTAAAGCAGCACACCCGCGCCCTCGGCGCCCATTTGCGCCAGGGCCGCGCGAAGCTGGGGGCCGCAATCGCATTTCAGGCTGCCCAGAAGGTCGCCGGTAAAGCAGGCCGAATGCAGCCGCGACAGCACGGGCGCGCCGCGCGCGGGGCTGCCGATCTCGATGGCGTAATGCTCTTCGCCGCCGTCCTCGGGGCGCCAGATGTGCAAGCGCCCGGCCTCGGACACTTCCAGCGGCAGGCGGGCGCTGACCACCTTGTCCATCGGACTGGCCTCTTTCAGATGCGCGGTGATGTCGGCCACGTTGAGCGAGGTCAGGGAGGGATCAAGCGTATCGGGTGGAATCGTCATTACAATCGCGGCAGGCAAAAGGCGGGCGGACTTGACCAGTAACAGAGCTGCGCGATGGGTGTCGGCCTTGCCGTCACGCGCCGAGGTGAGCGGGCCCTTCATCGGGCTCCGAAGGTCGTCAGCGGGATCCGCAACGGCCTGCACCCAGGACAGGGGCGCCTCCTTGGGAATTATGACGCGCGCAAGATCTCCATCATAGGCACGGGCCTTCAGCGTGGCGGCGCGGCGGGCGGAAATCGCCAGGTGCAGGTCCAGCCCGGCCGATTGCAACGCGGCCAGCCGGGCCGGATCGCAGGTTTCCGCCGCCGCGACAATCGCAACCGCGTCGCCGTCGCGCAGCACCACCGGCACCCCCATGCGAAGGTCCGCGCGGGCCCGGGCAAGGAGTTCCGTCTTGTCGGGGCCAAGCTGCATCACGCGCCCTTCCTGATCCGTGACGTTGGTTAGAGGCTCTCGATTACAGTCTTTTGTAACCGAATGAAACAATTCACTCTGTTCCATAACTAGCCCGTGATTGACCTGTCACAGATCTTGTCGGTGGCGGTGCGGTGGCACAAGTAGCGTGCAGGCAACGAGGAACAAGACGATGGCTCAGCTGAAGAAAATTCTGCTTGTGGACGATGACGACGACCTGCGCGAGGCGCTTAGCGAACAGCTTGTGATGACCGAGGACTTCGACGTCCTGGAAGCCGGGAACGGTGCCGAGGCCATGGCACATGCCAAGGAGGGCATTCATGACCTGGTCATCCTTGACGTAGGCCTGCCCGACACCGATGGCCGCGAACTATGCCGGTTGATGCGAAAGCAGGGCGTGAAGGCGCCCATCGTGATGCTGACAGGGCATGACGGAGACGCCGACACGATCCTGGGCCTGGATGCGGGCGCGAACGATTACATCACCAAGCCGTTCAAGTTTCCCGTCCTGCTGGCCCGTCTTCGGGCGCAGTTGCGTCAGCACGAACAGTCCGAGGATGCGATTTTTCAGCTTGGACCCTACACGTTCAAGCCGGCGATGAAGATGCTGATCACCGACGAGGATCGCAAGATCCGTCTGACGGAAAAGGAAACCAATATCCTGAAGTTCCTCTACCGGTCGCCCGAGGGCGTTGTGGCGCGCGATGTGCTGTTGCACGAGGTCTGGGGCTATAACGCCGGGGTGACGACCCACACGCTCGAAACCCATATCTACCGTCTGCGTCAGAAAATTGAACCAGATCCCTCCAACGCGCGTTTGCTGGTGACAGAGTCGGGCGGCTATCGCCTTCTGGCTTGATCGGGGGGCAGGCCGCGTGCCGCGCCGCCCGGCAGAGATACGACCAACCCGCCGCATACGGGTCTAAACCTATGCACCTCCCTGTTGGACTGACCCCGGCCTGGCCGGGGTCTTTTTTCACCAGAATGGTTTTTCCGAGTTGGGACATCTTGGTTGCACCGGATGCCTTCCGGCTTGTGCTGTGAGCGGCGCTGGGTTTTATATCCCCGCGACCCGACACACCGAACCGACAGGAGCCTCATGTCCTTTACGCTTGCCACCTGGAACATCAACTCGGTCCGCCTGCGCGAGCCGATCGTCCTGAAACTGTTGCAGGAGGAGGCGCCGGATATTCTGTGCCTGCAGGAGTGCAAATCACCGGTCGAGAAGATCCCGTTCGAGGGGTTCGCGGCGCTTGGTTACACCCACATGATCGCCCGCGGGCAGAAAGGGTACAACGGCGTGGCGATCCTGTCGAAGCTGCCCATCCGCGACGTGGGCGACAAGGACTTTGCTTTGCTGGGTCATGCACGTCACGTGGCGGGCGCGTTGGAGAACGGCGTGGTGATCCATAATTTCTACGTTCCAGCGGGTGGCGATGTGCCGGACCGCGAGGTGAACGTGAAGTTCGGTCAGAAGCTGGACTACCTGACCGAGATGCGCGACTGGTTCCGTGCGGAGAGGCCGCAGAAATCCATTCTTGTGGGCGATCTCAACATCGCTCCGCGCGAGGATGATGTGTGGAGCCATAAACAGCTTTTGAAGGTGGTGAGCCACACACCCGTCGAGGTGGAGCATCTTAACAACGCGCAGGAGGCTGGCGGTTGGACCGACGTCACCCGCGCGGACATTCCCGATGGACAGCTTTACAGTTGGTGGTCGTACCGGGCCAAGGACTGGGATGCGGCCGACAAGGGGCGGCGGCTGGATCACATCTGGGCCAGTGACGACATCAAGTCGGCGGCGCATTCCAGCCGGATCATCAGGGCCGCAAGAGGCTGGGAAAAGCCGTCGGACCACGCGCCGGTCTTTGCGACGTTCGATTTGTAGCCGGCAAAAAATCGGGGATTTTTTGGGCCAGAATTTTTGAAAATTCTTGTGTGCGCCGGGTGGCATCGCGCATTCGGCAGCGGGCCCGAAGCGCGGGTTCAGCCCGGTAAAGGTCCGGGTATGGAAAACCGGACCTGTGATTTTCGCCCGTTTCTCTGATCATGTGATAAAGGAATGGCGCAGCAGGGAAATCTTATGCGCAAACTGTCCAGACGTGCGATTCTGTTCGGCAGCGGAGCCCTTTTGGGCGGGGCGCTGACGTCGCGGTTGAGCGCGGATCTGCCGGGCAATGACGGGGTGTCGTGGATCAGGCCCGAAGGCGGCCCGGGCCGTTTGAACGATGCCAGCGGACTGAGCGCGACGCCCGTGCACTCTCATCTGATCATCAAAGACAAGCGGGGCGATGCGCTTGCTGCGGCCCTTCGCGCCGAGATTGCCAACGCGCGGGCGGCAGGCCGACCGGTCAACGTGGGGGCGGCACGGCATTCGATGGGCGGACGGGCCATTCCGCGGGACGGACACGCGATCACCTGTCAGGGCGGCTTCGTGGAACCCGACAGTGACAACGGCACGTTCCGGGTGCAGGCCGGGACACGCTGGTCTGAAGTGATTGCCGCGCTGGACCCGCTTGGGTTCGGGCCCAAGGTCATGCAATCCAACAATGATTTCGGGGTCGCGGCGACGTTTTGCGTCAATGCGCATGGCTGGCCGGTCAAGCTGGGGCCGATGGGGGCCACGGTGCGCAGCTTTGACATGGTCCTGCCCGATGGCGAGTTGGTGACCTGCTCGCGGCAACAGAACGCGGAGCTTTTCGGGCAGACGATGGGGGGCTACGGCCTGACCGGGGCGATCACCCAGATGGTGGTCGAGATGGCGCCTAACCGGCGGCTGGTGCCCCAGTTCGAGGAGATGCGGGCAGAGGAATTCGGGGCGCGGTTCGTTGAAGCGCTGAATGACGAAACGGTCAGCATGGCCTATGGGCGGCTTAACGTCGAACGCGCGTCGTTCTTTGAGAAGGCGCTATTGATCACCTATCGGCCGACCGACGATCAGGACGCGCTGGAGACTGCGGGCGGGTCGAACATGGCGGCGCATGTGGCGGCGCGTGTCTATCGCTGGCAACTGGGGAACGAGCCGTTCAAGTCGCTGCGCTGGTGGTTCGAGACGGAACTGGGCCCGGCGCTGGGCGGTGGGGCGGTGACGCGCAATGCATTGATGAACGAGCCGGTGATCACGCTGGATGACCGCGACCCGAACCGGACGGATATCCTGCACGAATATTTCGTGGCACCGGAACGGTTCACCGAGTTCCTGGCGCTTTGCCGCGAGATCATTCCGGCCTCTTACCAGGAGTTTCTGAACGTCACGCTGCGCTTTGTCGACCGCGACTCCGAGAGCGTGCTGGCCTATGCGGGCGTGCCACGGATTGCCGCCGTCATGTCGTTCAGCCAGGAGATGACCGCGCGGGCCGAGGCGGACATGGCGCGGATGACCCGTGCGATGATCGACGGGGTGACGGGGATCGGCGGAACTTACTATCTGCCGTACCGGCCCCACGCCACACCCGAACAATTGCTGCGCGCCTATCCACGCGCGGCGGAGTTCGCGGCGGCGAAACGCGCGCTCGATCCGGACCTTATATTCCGCAACAACCTTTGGGACCGTTATCTGGTGACGTTATGAGCCTTCTTTGCAGGATTTGTTTCTTCTACACCGCCGCGCTGCTGGCGGCGGCCTCGATAAACTACATTCCCGGGCTGACCGATGAGGACGGTCTGGCCTTCGGGATCTTCGCGCTGGATCCGTTCGACGATGCGCTGCACGTGGTGTCTGCGCTTTGGGCGCTTGCGGCAGGGATCATCGGCCACCGGGCGGCAAAAATTTTCCTGATTATTTTCGGTGCGCTGTACCTGGCAGACGGGATATTCGGAATCTTCACAGCTTACGGTTTTCTTGATTTCGGAATCGTTACCAACCCGTCCCAGGGGTTTTCGCTGTCGGTGCCGCGGATCCTTGCCAACCTTCCGCATATCGCGCTGGGGGGCTTTGCGCTGTTCGCGGGAACCGTGCTGGACCGGGGCGCGCGCGCCTGATGCGGCGTCTTTTTCGATGGCTGGTGCGGCTGGGGCTGGTCATGGTCGTGCTGATCGCGGGGCTGCTGGCGCCGGTGGCCTATAACGAGCTTGCCTGTATCCCTGCGGCCAAGCCCGAGACCTATACGCCCCGTCTGCCGCCCGAGCATCGGCGCGCGGAGTCGCGGACGCTGATGACCTATCCGGAATGGCATATCGTCCATGCCTATGACGATTATGCGCAGGTGATCAGCGCGGGCGACCCGCATGAGTTCGGGTACATGCAGGCGATCGGCGGGTTCTGGTCGAGCCTGTGTGCGCTGAGCCATGAGAGCGCCGAGCATGGCGGGTTCACCACCCAGAGCAAGCAGACGATCTATGTGATCGGGGTGAGCTTTACCGCCGAGCTGCTGGCCAAGGCGGCCTATGAGGAAACGCTGGGACGGCTGGCGGCGTGGTGGCGCGGGCCCGAGCGCGCGGCGCTGGACGATCTGTCGGCCGACCAGGCGCGGGCCTATGCGCAGTTCCTGCAACAGGTGCCGTGGTACAAGTGGGATTTCCAGGCCGACCGCGAGGATCTGGCGACCAATGCCACCGATGTGTTGCGTGACCGCGAACGGCGGATTGCGCTGGGTCTGGAATATGGCGCGAAGGCGGCCTATGCGCGGGTGATCGAGGACGCGGTGGCGCAGGTGGGCGCGGACGCATTGACCCTGCGCATGATCGTGACCGGGATCAGCGAGGCGGCGTTGCAGGGCATGGGCACGGTCGACGTGGTCGGGCCGGTGGACGGCGGCATCGAGATCGAGACGCCGCGCTATCGCGCACTGACACACATCCTGCAGGAGATGGCCGGGGCGGGGGCAGACTTCGTCGAGATCGCGGGCAATGACCAGATCATGTTCACGGCGCTGTCGCAGGCCGAGACGGTGGCGGGGGCGATCCATTCCTTCGAACGCCAGGGCTATGGCGATTCGCGGCATCTGGTAATCGTTAACGTGACCGACCTGGCCCAGCGATTGCGCGAGATGGACGAGGCGGAGGGCGTCGCGCGCCTGCGGCTGGAGCACGTCCATGACTATTAGGCGCTGGGCGCTGGCTTTGGCCTGCGTGGTGGCGGGCTGGATCGGAACACTGATGCTGGTGATGGTGGCCACGGACGCGGCGCCGGGGGCTATCGTGCTGTTTCCCGAGGAGGATTTCGTCGCCAACCTGCCGCGCGGGGCTGCGGTTGTGGGCGGCGGAGGCGCATGCGTCGCGGTGCGCAGCGATGCGCCGGGGCTGGGACTGGCGCTGTACCGGGCCGGCGGACGGGTGGTTCTGCCCGCCGGGCTGCCGGGGTGTCTGCCGCTGCCCGCGGGCAAAAGTTAAGCGATTCGGAGGCGCTGAAAGCCTGTCGGTATCGCGTCGGTATTTGCGTCGGTAAAGCGTCGGTGCCATTGTCCGCCCCTTGGAGTGAACAGAGCGCACGGTGTGCGAACCGGCGCCGGCCCGGCCGCCCCTTGCAACATGGGGCCGCGTGGGCCATTTAGACGGCAAATGACATGCCCACGCGATGCGGAGGATCCGATGCTTGAACTTGGTGGCCAGACCCAACCCCAGACCGACCTGATCAAGGACGTCTCGGAGGCGGACTTCATGACCGAGGTCGTCGAGGCCTCGCAGACCGTGCCGGTGATCGTGGATTTCTGGGCGCCGTGGTGCGGGCCGTGCAAGACGCTGGGCCCGCAGTTGGAGGCGGCGGTGACCAAGGCGAACGGCGCCGTGAAGATGGCCAAGGTCAATGTCGACGAGAACCAGATGATCGCGCAGCAGTTGCGGGTGCAGTCGATCCCGATGGTCTATGCCTTCTGGCAGGGTCAGCCGATCGACGGGTTCCAGGGCGCGGTGCCGGGATCGGAGATCGACGCTTTCGTGAACCGCGTGGTGCAGGCCGCGGGCGGCGCGGAGGGCGACTCGGGGCTGGACGAAGCCATCGCGGCGGCGCAGGAGATGCTGGAGCAGGGGGCGGCGGCGGATGCGGCGCAGACCTTCGCCGCGATCCTGCAGGAGGACGACAAGAACGCCGCCGCCTATGCGGGCCTGGTGTCGAGCCATATCGCGATGGACGACCTGGAGCAGGCCGAGGCGATCCTGAACGGCGCGCCGGCGGAGATTTCCAAGGCGCCGGAACTGGAAGCGGCGGCGGCGCAGCTGGCGCTGGCGCGGCAGGCTGCGGATGCGGGGCCGGTCAGCGAATTGCGCGAGAAGGTGGAGGCAAACCCGGACGACCACCAGGCGCGGTTCGACCTGGCGCAGGCGCTGCACGCCTCGGGCCAGACGCAGGAGGCGGTGGACGAACTGTTGGAGCTTTTCCGGCGCGATCGCGAGTGGAATGACGCCGCCGCGAAGACGCAGCTTTTCACCATATTCGACGCGCTCAAACCCAGCGATCCGGTGGCGCAGGCGGGGCGCCGCAAATTGAGCTCGATGATATTTGCCTGACGCGCCCCGCGGGCTAGGTCACCGGACATGATAATACAGGGTGATCTGCCGGAGGTAATCCCGGTCTTTCCGTTGCCGGGTGCGCTGCTTTTGCCGCGCTCGCGACTGCCGTTGCACCTCTTCGAGCCGCGCTATCTGGCGATGCTCGACGATGCGCTGAAAACGCCGCATCGGCTGATCGGGATGGTGCAGCCGGACCCCGGCGCACGAGCCGGCGAGCATGGGCTGCACCGGATCGGCTGTGCCGGGCGTGTGACCCAGTTTTCCGAAACCGAGGACGGGCGGTACATGATCACGCTGTCGGGCGTGTCGCGGTATCGCGTGGCGTCCGAGGTGGAAGGGTTCACGCCCTATCGCCGGGCGCAGGTCGGCTGGGAGGGGTTCGAGCAGGATCTGGAGCCGGGCGACAGCGATCCGGGATTCAACCGCGACTCCTTCATGAACCTTCTGTCGCGCTATTTCGAGGCGCGGGAACTCTCGACCGACTGGGAGACGCTGAAGGAGGCGGAGGACGAGTTGCTGATCAACTCGCTGTCGATGCTGCTGGGATTCGAGCCGGAGGACAAGCAGGCGCTTTTGGAAGCGCCGAGCCTGTCGACGCGGCGCGAGACATTGGTGACCCTGATCGAGTACGATCTGCGCAGTGGCGACGACAGGGAGATGATGCAATGAGCGACGCGGATGCGACGGCGCCCGAGTTCGACCGGCACATGCTGGAGGCGCTGATCTGCCCGCAGACACATTCGGTTCTGGAATACGATGCGGACGCGCATGAGCTGATCAGCCGGAATGCCGGGCTTGCGTTTCCGATCCGGTCTGGCATTCCGATCCTGCTGATCGACGAGGCGCGCAGCTTGGACTAGCGGAGTGCGCGCTGGGCCCGCACGCCGGTTGTCTCGGCGTCGGCCTTTGGCCGCCACCTCGGGGCGGGTTCAGGTGTGACGCGCTATCCGGTCGTCGTGAGGCTGGTGCCGTCGGGGCCTCCGGCGGGGATATTTTCAGCCAGAGGAAGAGGGTGGCGTGCGCTTGGTCGCGTTTCGCGCGCGGCTGGCCATCACGTCGCGGCCAAGGGTGAGAGTGTAGGCCTCGAGCCGGTGCAGGGCGGTGTCGGCGGCTTGGGCATCCTGATGTTCCAGCGCGTCGGTAAGGGCGGTGTGCAGGGCGACGATTTCGCCGCGGGAGCGGGCGGTGAAGGTGATCATGTTCATCAAGGGCTGCATTGCCTCGACCGCGCCGGCAAGCTGGTAGCTGAGCACGGGGTTTTGCGCCGCGTCAACGAGGGCGCGGTGCAGGGTTACGTCGGAGGCGCAGAAGGCCTCATCCGAGAGGTCGGGTTGCGACTGGCGCGCGATCTCGGTGCGCATGGTGGCGAGGCTGCCCGTGGTGCGGCGGTGGGCGGCGAGGGGGGCGCAGGCGCGTTCGAGGGTATAGCGGGCCTCGCAGGCGGTCTCGAAGCTGACGGCGTTCATCGACAGAAGCAGCGTGGAGGTGGTGATGTGCTGGCTGTAGGCCGCCTCAAAGCTGAGCCGGTTGACGAAGGCGCCGCCGAACGCGCCGCGCTGGGTGCGGATGAGCGACTGCGCGGCCAGGCGTTTGAGCGCCTCGCGCACGGTCGAGCGGGAGACGCCGAATTGCTCGGACAGCTCCGCCTCGGACGGCAGGCGTTCGCCGGTGATCATCCGGCCTTCGACGATGGCGTCGCGGATCGCCTCGGCGATCTGGGCGGAGAGATCCTGGCGGGGCGTGGCGGGATGGGCGGTTTTCATTTGTCAGACCTTTAATTGTCTGACATTCATAAGGGCAATCGTGACTCGAACCAAGGGTGATCTTCGGCATGTCGGCTCTTTCCCTACGCTCTTTTGCCTGGCTGGCGTTTTTCGCGGCGATCCTGGCGGCGTGGGTGGTGATGTACCTGATGGCGACCGGCATGGATCTGGACCTGCTGGGCCGGCCCGGGCCGATGGGCGAAAAGATGCGGGCGATGCAGCCCGGCATGGAGATGGGTATGGGCGGCGGGATGGCGATGGACCGGTTCGGGCCGCTTTTCGCCATGTGGGCGATCATGATGGCGGCGATGATGCTGCCGACTATGGTGCCCACGCTGCGCTGTTACGACGACCTGTGCCGCAGTGCCGATGGTACGACCGCCGGGTGGCTGGGCGTGCTGGCGGGGTATTCCATCGCCTGGGTCGGGTTCGCGGCGGTGATCGCGGGCGTGCAGGTGGCGCTGCTTTATGGCGGGGTGATCGACATGCTGGGGATCGCGAAGTCGTCCGTGATTGCGGGCGGGCTGCTGATCGTCGTGGGGGCGTTTCAGTTCACGCGGGCCAAGGAGGTTTGCCACGGGGTGTGTCACAGCCCGATGACCTATTTCCTGGGGCATTGGCGCACGGGATTTGGCGGCGGCGTGCGCATGGGGCTGGGGCTGGGCGCGTTCTGCGTGGGCTGCTGCTGGGGCTTCATGGCGCTGGGCTTCGTGGGCGGCGTGATGAGCCTGCTTTGGATGGGCCTGGCCACGCTTTTCATGGTATTGGAGAAACTGCCGCAAATCGGGCACCGGGTGATCCGGCCGATGGGTGTGGCGCTGATCGCGGGCGGGGTGGCGGTTCTGGCCGCGCCGCTGGTAACGGGAGGATAGAGCATGGCTTTGACACGCCGCAAGGACGCCGACAAGCTGCCGGTGTCGCAGCGCATCGACAACCGGATGGCCAACCCCAAGCGGCGCAAGATGACGCCGACCGAGTGGGCGATCAAGGGCGAGCTGTTTCTGAACTGCTCTTGCACCGTGTTCTGCCCCTGCGTGGTCAGCCTGGGGGCGCATCCGCCCACGGAAGGGCATTGTCATGCGTGGATGGCCATCGCCATCGACGAGGGGCATTACGAGGGCGAGGACCTGAGCGGTCTGAATGTGGGGCTGCTGGTGGATATTCCGGGGCGCATGGGCGAAGGCAACTGGAAGGTCGCGGCCTATGTGGACGAGCGCGCCAGCGGGAAGGCCTATAACGGGATCCTTCAGATCTTCAGCGGGGCTGCCGGAGGCACGACGGGTCTGTTCACCATGCTGGTGAGCGAGATCATCGGGGCCGAGCGCGAGAAGGTCGAGATCGTCCGCGACGGCAAGAAGCGCGGGCTTTACATCGGGCGCAAGATCCAGGGCGAGATCGAGATGCTGGACGGCGCGAGCCCCGACCATCCGGTGATGGTGACGAACTCGAAATACTGGATGGGGCCGGATATCATCGCCGCGAAGGGCTTGAAAAGCCGGGTGCGCGATTACGGCCGGGTCTGGGATTTCGGTGGCATGTCGGCGGAGGTCTGTCCGATCGACTGGAAAGGCCCGAAGTAGGGAAGCCGGCGATGATCACACCCGAATATTGCCGCATGATGGCGCGGTACAACGCGTGGCAGAACCGGCAGCTGACCGAGTCGCTGGACGGCCAGTCGCTGGAGGTGCTGACCGAGGATCGCGGGGCGTTCTTCGGCTCGATCCTTGGCACGCTCAATCACCTGCTGTGGGGCGATTTGATGTGGATGGCGCGGTTCGATCCGTCGGTCGAGGCGCCGACGGTGGGCGTGAAGCAGAGCGTCGATCTGCACCCGACGCTGGGCGCGTGGAGTGCGGCGCGGTATCACGTGGACGGCAAGATCGGGCATTGGGCCAATTCATTGCGGGCGATGGACCTGACGGGGAACCTGCACTGGTACTCGGGCACGGCAAAGCGCGACATGGTCTCGCCCCGGACCTTGTGCGTGGCGCATATGTTCAACCACCAGACACACCACCGCGGGCAGGTGCACGCGATGATGACCGACGTCGGGCTGGAGGCGCCGGTGAGTGACCTTTTCCTGCTGCCCGGGGAGGGCTGAGCCGATGTTGGCCTTTGTCCTGGCGCTGGTGGTGATCGTGGCTGTCGGATTGAGCCTGGGGCGCGGACGCATGGGTGGACGCCTCGGCGGACCGGGGAACAAGCCCGCCAAGCGCGCGTGCAAATGGAGCGAGACCGGCAACAGCAATGGCCGGTTCGTCGAGTATCGTTGTGCGTCCTGCGGGGTCGCGGCCTATTCCGCCACGGGCGACGCGCCGGTGATCTGCAAGAGCAACCTGAAGGGATCTGCCTGATGCCGATGATTTCCCTGTCGCGCCGGTTGCGGCGCACGCCTTTCTCCGACGGTGTCGAGGCCGCCGGGGTGAAAGGCTACACGGTTTACAACCACATGTTGTTGCCCACGGTCTTTCGGTCCATCGAGGAGGATTACCGGCATCTCAAGGACGCGGTGCAGGTCTGGGACGTGGCCTGCGAGCGGCAGGTGGAGCTGCGCGGGCCGGATGCGGGGCGGCTGATGCAGATGCTGACGCCGCGCGACCTGCGGGGGATGACGGCGGGGCAGTGTTATTACGTGCCCATCGTGGATGAGACGGGGGGGATGCTGAACGATCCGGTGGCGGTGAAGTTGGCCGAGGATCGCTGGTGGATCTCGATTGCCGACAGTGACCTGCTCTACTGGGTGAAGGCCACGGCGCATGGCTGGCGGCTGGATGTTTTGGTGGACGAGCCGGACGTGTCGCCGCTGGCGGTGCAGGGACCCAAAGCCGACGAATTGATGGCGCGGGTTTTCGGCGACGGGGTGCGCGATGTGCGGTTCTTCCGCTTCGGTGTGTTCGATTTCCAGGGGCGGGACATGGTGATCGCGCGGTCGGGTTATTCCAAGCAGGGCGGCTTCGAGATCTATGTCGAGGGCGAAGATATCGGGATGCCGCTTTGGAACGCGCTGATGGAGGCGGGCAAGGATCTGGACGTGCATGCGGGCTGTCCGAACCTGATCGAGCGGATCGAGAGCGGTCTGCTGAGCTATGGCAACGACATGACCGACGACAACACGCCGCATGAATGTGGGCTGGGGCGGTTCTGCAACACGCAGAGCGCCATTGGGTGTATCGGGCGCGATGCGCTGCTCAGGGTGTCGAAGGAAGGCCCGGTGCAGCAGATCTGCGCCATTGCTATCGATGGCCCGAAAGTGCCGGGCTGTGACCGGTGGTGGCCGGTGACGGCGAATGGAAAGCGGGTGGGGCGGGTGAGTTCCGCCGCGTGGAGTCCGGATTTCAACACCAACGTGGCCATCGGCATGGTGCGGATGACCCATTGGGACGCGGGCACCGAACTGCAGGTGGAGGCGCCGGACCAGGTCCGGCGCGGGGTCGTGCAGGAAGGTTTCTGGAACTGACGCCTGCGTCGGGGGGAAGCGAGGGGCCAGCCCCTCGCGCTCCCCGGGATATTTTTGGCCAGAGGAAAAGCAGGGGCGGCGTCGGGGCGGCCCCGCACATATTTGGAACGATGAAAGCGGGGGAGCCTCGCTATGCAAGACAGGAGACTGGACATGTTCAACGCACTGGTTGTCGAGAAGGACGAGGAGAGCGGCAAGACCTCGGCGGAGGTGAAGCAGATCGGAGTGGACGACCTGCCGGAGGGCGAGGTGACGGTCGCGGTCGAGTATTCGACGGTGAACTACAAGGACGGGCTGTGCATCGGGCCGGGTGGCGGGCTGGTGCGGACGTACCCGCATGTGCCGGGGATCGACTTTGCCGGGACGGTCGAGGAGAGCTCGGACGACCGCTATAGCCCTGGCGACAAGGTGGTGCTGACCGGGTGGCGCGTGGGCGAGGCGCATTGGGGCGGTTACGCCCAGAAGGCGCGGGTGAAGGCCGACTGGTTGGTGCCTCTGCCCGAGGGGCTGGACACGCGTCAGGCGATGGCGGTGGGGACCGCGGGGTTCACGGCGATGCTGGCGGTGATGGCGCTGGAGGACCAGGGGCTGAAGAAGGGGCCGGTCCTGGTGACCGGCGCCGCGGGCGGCGTGGGCAGCGTGGCCACGGCGATCCTGGCCAAGCTGGGGCACGAGGTGGCGGCCGTCACCGGGCGGCCGGAGCAGGAGGATTACCTGAAGAGCCTTGGGGCCAGCCGGATCGTGCCGCGCGAGGATTTGACCGAAGTCACCAAGAAACCGCTGGAGGCGGAAGCCTGGGGCGGCTGCATCGACGCGGTGGCCGGTGCCATGCTGGGCCGGGTGCTGAAGCAGATGGAATACGGCAGCTCGGTCGCGGCCATCGGCCTGGCGGGCGGCGCGGCGATCGAAGGCGCGTTGATCACGCCGTTCATCCTGCGGGGTGTGAACCTCTTGGGCATCGACAGCGTGATGCAGCCCTATGACAACCGGGTGCGCGCGTGGGAGCGGATCGCCAGGGACCTGCCGATGGATAAGCTGGCGAGCATGGTGCAGCCGGCGACGTTGTCGGACCTGCCGGGGCTGGGCCGCGACATCCTGAAAGGCCAGGTGAAGGGCCGCGTCGTCGTCGACGTCAACGCGTAAGGCAAAAGGGGGGCGGGCGCGGGTCGCGTGCCCGTGCCCGCTTATGCGGGAAAGACCCGGCTGCGCGCCGGGCAGGGATCGCGATAAAGCCTTTCGGACGCGGGGGAAACATGGCACCTGTTGGGCAAAGGGTGAGCCGGCGGCGGTTCATCCGATGCAGTGCAGCCGGATCGAACCGGCGCAAGGGGGAGCCGGTGGCATGAGCGAGCTGAGCATCCGGGGGGTGCGGGAGTCCGATCACGAGGCGCTTTGGCCGATCCTGCGCGACGTGGTGCGGGCGGGCGATACCTATGCCATCGAGCCGGAGCTGTCGCAAAGCCGCCTTATGGGATACTGGTGCGAGACGCCGCGCGCGACCTACGTGGCCGAGCGGGACGGCCAGATCCTGGGGACCTATTACATCAAGACCAACCAGGCGGGCGGGGGCAGTCATGTGTGCAACTGCGGCTATATCACCGCGCCCGCCGCGCGCGGGCAGGGCGTGGCGCGGGCGATGTGTGTGCATTCGCAACGCGTGGCGCGGGAGCTGGGCTATGAGGCGATGCAGTTCAATTTCGTCGTGACCAGCAACGAGGGCGCAATCGCGCTGTGGACGAAGCTGGGCTTCGAGACGGTGGGGCGGCTGCCACGGGCGTTCCGGCATCCCAAGCAGGGCCTGGTGGATGCGCTGGTGATGTTCAAGTGGTTGGAGCCCTGAGGCGCGGGCCGCGCGCGGGGTAGGGTGGGCGAAAGCCCACGGCCTTGGGGGACACCGGACGGCGCGGGGGTTTTCACCCACCAAAGGTGGGTTTTCACCCACCCTACGGGCCGGAGGGCGGGTCTTTTCGGGAAATCATGGGAACGATGCAAGGGGTCCTTGGGAATTCATGGACCTATAAGCGGAATCATGCGAATCGGGGGCCTGCACGACATGGGATTCACGAGGGATTCGTTGGAAATGCCCCCTGTTCGTCCCACTTTCCGGCGTCTTTGGAGAAAAAAATTGGGAAAGCGTGGGAAACGTACGCTTCGTGACGAGGATACCATATATTGTGTTGTTAATTTTTGGGTCCGCTAGGTTCTGCGTTTAATTGGCGCAATACGGCACAGGATGTTGATCTGGTGAAGGGTCAAAATCAACATCCTGTACCTCAACGCGGCACTTTTTCGTTGAGTTCCATGAAGTACCATGTCATACCTTTAACCACGATGAGGACGGACACAGGGGCACACAACGACCCCGAATAAAACAAAGACCAGAGCAGGTTTCATACAGGCACCCGCTTCATCAGAACGAAGAGATCCGGCGCGCGGGCGAGCAGACATCCCCCCAGGTGGCGCGCGCAGCTGGACACCCCGCGAGAGCGGGACGAGGGCGGCGGATTGGGCAGTGGCAGCAGCTCAATCCGCCGTTTCGTGTTTCGGACGGTACTTTTTTGAAACGCGGGGGGGGCGAGGGACGGGCCGGACAGTGGTTCTGAGCTTCAGAGGCGAGTTCAACCAGAAGGTTGACGGCAAGGGTCGGATGTCGATCCCTGCCGATTTTCGCGCTGTGCTGGCCGATGGCGATCCGCGTTGTCCTGAAGCCCCGCTGCCGCGTGTTGTCGTGTTGCACGGGCCGCATCTGAAAAACTGTCTTCATGCCTACACGATCGACGCCATGGCCGAGATCGAGGACGGCATTCGCAAGTTGCCGCGTGGGTCGGACGCGCGCAAACGCGCGAGCCGGATGATCCTTGGGAAATCCTGGGACACGGAAGTGGACAAGGACGGGCGCATTGTGCTGCCTCAGCGGTTGCGCCAGCAAATCGGGCTGGAAGGCGAGGCGGTGATGGTCGCGATGGGCGACTATTTCGAGATCTGGAACGCGGCCACTTATGAAGAGGTCGAGGCGGCGGAAACTGCGGCCTTCCTGGAAGAGCAGGATGGCGATTTCGATCCGCTGACCTTGATCGATCCGCCCGGGGAGGGATGAGCGATGGGGAGTGCTGCCGCAAACAATCCCCATGTTCCCGTTCTGATAGAGCCGATCCTGCGCGCGGTGGCGCCGGTGCAGGGTGTCTGGCTCGACGGTACGCTGGGCGCGGGGGGCTATACCCGCCGGTTGCTGGAGGCCGGGGCCGACAAGGTGATCGGCGTGGACCGCGACCCGCTGGCGATCGATATGGCGCAAGGCTGGGCCGACGAGCGGGTGCAGCTGGTGCAGGGGACGTTTTCCAGGCTGGATGAGTATGGGCAGGACTTGGACGGCGTGGTGCTGGACCTTGGCGTGTCGTCGATGCAGCTGGACCGGGCCGAGCGGGGGTTTTCCTTCATGAAAGATGGCCCGCTGGACATGCGGATGAGCCAGGACGGGCCAAGCGCGGCGGACATGGTCAACGAGATGGACGAGGCGGAGCTGGCGGACATCCTGTTTCTTTACGGCGAGGAGCGGGCGAGCCGGCGGATTGCGCGGGCCATCGTGAAAAAGCGCGAGGACGTGCCGATCGTCACGACGCTGCAACTGGCGGACATCATTGAAGGATGCCTGCCGCGCCCCAAGCCGGGGCAGGTGCATCCCGCGACGCGCAGCTTTCAGGCGATCCGCATCGCGGTGAATGACGAATACGGCGAGCTGGTCGAGGGGCTGGAGGCCGCCGAGCGCGCGCTGAAGCCGGGCGGGCACCTGGCCGTGGTGACGTTTCATTCCATCGAGGACCGCATGGTCAAACGCTTTCTGGCCGAGAAGACCGGGAACACCGGCGGCGGCAGCCGGCATGCGCCGGTGGTGGAGCAGGATCCGCCGACGTTTCGGCAGGACACGCGCAAGGCCATCGGGCCGGACGATGCGGAACTGGCCGAAAACCCTCGGGCGCGCAGTGCCAAGCTGCGCGTCGCGCAGCGCACGGAGGCCGCACCGCGCCCGGTGGACAGGGGCAGCATCGGGATGCCGATGCTGAAGACGCATAATCGACAAGGGGTGAGGTAATGCGCAGTTTCTTCTATGTTTTGACCGCCGTCATGGTCATCGGTCTGGCCTTCTGGGCCTACCGGGAAAACTACGAGACGCAGGCCGCGCAGGCGCGGTCGGAAGCCGTGCAGCAGAAGATTGCCGATCAGCGGCAGCGGTTGCGGGTGCTGAACGCGGAATGGGCCTATCTGAATCGGCCCGACCGCCTGCGCGACCTGGTCGAGATCAATTTCGATCAGCTGGGACTGTTGCCGTTCCAGCCCTACCAGTTCGGCAAGATCGACCAGGTGTCCTATCCGACCGAAGGGCCCCTGCCGATTTCCAATGTGATCGACGTGATGGAGCGGGAGCAACAGCCATGATCCGCACACCCTTGCGCCCGCTGGCGCGTATCCTGAAAGCCCGGGAAGCGGGCGAAAATCCCGACGCCATCGAGCGCGAGAACATCCGGCTGCGCCATGAAGAAATGCGCGACCGTGCGCGGATGCGGGCCGAGGGTCGGCTGCTGGTGATGGGCGCGTTTTTCGTCTGTGCCTTTGCCGTGATCGGCGGGCGGATGGGCGTTCTCGCCAATTCCGAGCCGGCCGAGCCGCGCACGGGCTTTGCGGGCGCCGATATCCTGGCGCAGCGGGCCGATATCGTGGATCGCGAGGGGCGCATCCTGGCCACGAATTTCGAGACCTACAGCCTTTATGCGCAACCCCAGCAGATGGTCGAACCCGAACGCGCCGCCGAGGCGCTGGCGGCGATTTTTCCCGACCTGAAGGTCGAGCGGCTGAAGAAGGATTTCACCGGCAAGCGCAAGTTCCTGTGGGTGAAGAAGAAACTGAGCCCCGAGCAGCGCCAGGCGGTGCATGACATCGGCGAGCCGGGGCTGCTGTTCGGCCCGCGCGAGATGCGGCTTTACCCCAATGGCAAGCTGGCCGCGCATGTGCTGGGCGGGGCCAGTTTCGGGCGCGAGGGCGTGCACGCCGCCGAGGTGATCGGTGTCGCGGGCGTGGAAAAGTTCTATGACAAGCGGCTGCGTGACCCGGCGATGGGGCACCAACCGCTGCAACTGTCGATCGACCTGTCGGTGCAGTCGGCGGTCGAGCGGGTGTTGCAGGGCGGCATGATGCTGATGAACGCCAAGGGCGCGGCCGCCGTGCTGATGGAAGTGCAGACCGGCGAGGTCGTAGCGCTGGCCAGCCTGCCGGATTTCGACCCCAACGACCGCCCGCGTCCGCCGATCAAGGGCGAAAAGCCGGGTGACAGCCCGCTGTTCAACCGGGCGGTGCAGGGGGTGTACGAGCTGGGCTCGGTTTTCAAGGCCTTCACGATTGCGCAGGCGCTGGATCTTGGGCTGGTGAACCCGTCGACGATGATCGACACCAAGGGGCCGCTGCGCTTCGGCAAGTACCGCATCCGCGATTTCCGCAATTACGGCAACGAGTTGGATGTGAAAACGGTGCTGGTCAAGTCGTCCAACATCGGCACCGCGCGGATCGCGCAGATGATCGGGATCGACCGGCAACAGGATTTCCTGAAATCGCTGGGCTTTTTCGAGCCGACGCCGTTCGAGATTGTCGAGGCGGAAGGGGGCAAGCCGCTGTTGCCCAGCAAATGGACCGACCTGTCGCTGATGACGATTTCCTATGGGCACGGGCTGTCGTCCAGCCCGCTGCACCTGGCGGCGGGCTATGCCACGATCGCCAATGGCGGGCGGTTGGTGAAGCCGACGCTGATCAAGCAACCCAAGGGGCAGCTGGGGCCAAGGGTGATGTCGGAACGCGCCGCGGGGCAGACGTTGCAGATGCTGCGCAGCGTTGTGACCGACGGCACGGCGTCGTTCGCCGAGGTCGAAGGCTACGCGGTAGGCGGCAAGACCGGCACGGCCGACAAGCCCAAGCCCACGGGCGGGTATTACGAGGACAAGGTGATCGCGACCTTCGCCAGCGTGTTCCCGGCGCACGATCCGCGCTATGTTCTGGTGGTGACGCTGGACGAGCCGGTGGAGACGACGGGCCCCGAGCCGCGCCGCACGGCGGGCTGGACGGCGGTGCCGGTGGCGTCGGAAATCACACGTCGCGTCGCGCCGCTGTTGGGGTTGCGGCCCGAGATTGAACCCGCGCCATTAACAGGTATAACGCTGACATCGAATTGACGGGTTGAGACAAAGGCCGACGGCGTGGGGCAGAGCAAATCCTTGGCAGAGCTGGGCCTGACCGCCCAAGGGGGCCGGCGGGCCGAGATCACCGGGCTGGCGGTGGACAGCCGCGAGGTGAAGGACGGATATCTTTTCGCGGCGCTGCCGGGCAGCAAGGTGCATGGCGGCGAGTTCATATCCTATGCGTTGCGCATGGGGGCGGCGGCGATCCTGACCGACCCCGAGGGCGTGGCGCTGGCCGCAGAGGAGCTGGCCGACAGCGACGCGGCGCTGGTGGTGGCCGAAGACCCGCGCCAGACGCTGTCGTTCGCGGCGGCGCTTTGGTACGGCGCGCAGCCCGAGACGATGGTGGCGGTCACGGGGACCAACGGCAAGACCTCGGTGGCGAGCTTCACCCGGCAGATCTGGATGGCGCTGGGGTTGGAGGCAGTCAACCTGGGCACCACGGGCGTCGAGGGCGCGTGGGAGGCGCCGCTGGCGCATACCACGCCCGAGCCGATCACGCTGCACCGGGTGCTGGCTGAGGCCGAGGCCAACGGCATCACCCATGCGGCGATGGAGGCGTCGAGCCACGGGCTGGCGCAAAGACGGCTGGACGGCGTGCGGCTGGTGGCGGCGGGGTTCACGAACCTGAGCCAGGATCACTTGGATTACCACGCCGATTTCGACGATTACTTCAACGCCAAGGCGGGCCTGTTCGAACGGGTGCTGCCCGAGGACGGCGTGGCCGTCATCAACGTGGATGACCCGCGCGGGCCGGGTATGGCGGACGTGGCCTTTGGCCGTGGGCAGGACGTGCTGGCCGTTGGTCGGGCGGAAGGCGCGGATATCCGTATTCTGAACCGGGTGTTTTCGCCCACCGCGCAGACCTTGCGCTTTTCCTGGCGGGGGCAGGTGCACCAGGTGGAGCTGAACCTGATCGGCGGCTTTCAGACCGACAACGTGATGCTGGCCGCGGGGCTGGCTATCGGTGCGGGGGCGGATCCCGACCGGGTGTTCGCCACCTTGCCGGTGATGCGCACGGTGCGGGGCCGGATGCAATTGGCGGCGACACGGGCCAACGGTGCTGCGGTCTTCGTGGATTACGCCCACACGCCCGAGGCGGTGTCGACCGCGCTTTACGCGCTGCGCCCGCATGTGCTGGGCCGGATGGTGGCCATCGTGGGCGCCGGCGGCGACCGCGACCGGGGCAAGCGGCCCCTGATGGGACGGGCGGCGGCGGAAAATGCCGACGCGGTGATCGTGACGGATGATAATCCGCGCAGCGAGGCGCCTGGCGACATTCGCGCCGCCGTGATGGAGGGCGTGCGCCAGGCGGGAGGCGAGGACCGGATGATCGAAGTGGGCGACCGGGCCGAGGCGATCCTGCGCGGCGTCGACATGCTGGGACCGGGCGATGCGCTGCTGATTTGCGGCAAGGGGCACGAAACCGGGCAGGTCGTGGGCGACGATATCTTTCCCTTCGACGATTGCGAGCAGGCGAGCGTGGCGGTGTCCGCGCTGGACGGGGGCGTGGCGTGAGCCCGCTCTGGACGTCGAACGAGGCCGTGGCGGCCACGGGCGGGCGCAGCACCTGCGACTGGACCGCGACAGGTGTGTCGATCGACACCCGGACGCTGAAGCCGGGCGATTTGTTCGTGGCGCTGAAAGACGTGCGCGACGGGCATGATTTCGTGGCGCAGGCGCTGGACAAGGGCGCGGCGGCGGCGCTGGTTGCCCGCGTGCCCGAGGGCTTGGCCGAAGATGCGCCGCTGTTGATCGTGGAGGACGTTCTGCGGGCGTTGGAGGATCTGGGTCGCGCGGGCCGGGCGCGCACCGACGCGAAGGTGGTGGCGATCACAGGCTCGGTGGGCAAGACCTCGACCAAGGAGATGATGCGCGCCGCGTTGCATCGGCAGGGCAAGACCCATGCCGCCGAGGCCAGTTACAACAACCATTGGGGCGTGCCGCTGACGCTGGCGCGGATGCCGCGGGATACCCGGTTCGCGGTGATCGAGATCGGGATGAACCACCCCGGCGAAATTTCTCCGCTGGCCGTGATGGCGCGTCCGCATGTGGCGCTGATCACCACCATCGCGGCGGCGCATCTGGAGGCGTTCGAGAATATCGAGGGGATCGCGCACGAGAAGGCCGCGATTTTCGACGGGCTGGAGCCGGGCGGCACAGCGGTGATCAATGCCGATGTGGGCACGGCGGATGTCCTGCTCAAGGCGGCAAAGGCGAAGGCCGAAACGGTCGTGCGGTTCGGCACCTCAGAGGCGGCAGAGATGCGGCTGACGGATGTGACGGTGCATGACGCCGCGACGGTGGGGCAGGCGCAGGCGGGCGGTGACGACATCCTGTTCAAGGTGGGCACGCCGGGCCGGCATTTCGCGCTGAACGCGCTGGCGGTGATCGCCGCGGCAGAGGCGTTGGGGGCCGACCGCGACGTGGCGGTTTGCGACCTTGGGCAATGGCGGCCCTACAAGGGGCGCGGCACGCGCGAGGTGCTGGTGCTGGACATGGTCGAGGAGGCGATGTCGATCGAACTTATCGACGACGCGTTCAACGCCAACCCCACCTCGATGGCCGCGGCGCTGGAAGTGCTGGCCGCCGCCCGGGTGCGCGACGATATCGGGCGGGTGGCCGCAGGCCGGCGGATCGCCGTGCTGGGCGACATGCTGGAACTGGGACCGGACGAGACGCGGATGCACCGCGAGGTCGCGGACCTGCCGTTCGTGAAGGACATACAGGTCATCCATTGCGTCGGTCCGCGCATGAAGACGCTTTACGACGCGCTGCCCGAGGCGCAAAGGGGCCGCTGGGTGGAAAGCGCGGGCGAACTGGCCGCCGAGGCGCACCGGCTGGTCGATGCGGGCGACGTGATCCTGGTGAAGGGATCGAAAGGCAGCTACGTGAGCGAAGTTGTCACCGCGCTGCGCCGGCTGGCGCAGGCCGTCGCGGAAAAAGAGGACGTTTGAATGCTTTACTGGTTAACCGAACTGTCGGATGGCGGCGATGTCTTCAACTTGTTTCGCTATATCACCTTCCGCTCGGGCGGGGCGTTCCTGACCGCGCTGGTGTTCGGGTTCATCTTCGGGCGACCTTTGATCAACGTGCTGCGCCGGACCCAAGGCAAGGGCCAGCCCATCCGCAGCGACGGGCCCGAGGGGCACCTGGCCAAGTCGGGCACGCCCACCATGGGAGGCTTGCTGATCGTGGGGGCGCTGCTGACCTCGACGCTGTTCTGGGCGCGGCTGGACAACCCGTTCGTGTGGCTGGTTCTGTTCGTGACCATGGCGTTCGGAGTGATCGGGTTCTGGGACGATTACGCCAAGGTCAGCAAGCAGAACCACAAGGGGGTTCCGGGCAAGGTGCGGCTGGGATTGGGATTTCTGATTGCGGGGATCGCGGCCTATTGGGCCAGCATGTATCACCCGGACGAGTTGCAGTATCAATTGGCGCTGCCGGTGTTCAAGGACACGCTGATCAATCTGGGCTTGTTCTTTATCCCCTTCGCGATGTTCGTGATCGTGGGGGCGGCCAACGCGGTGAACCTGACGGACGGCCTTGACGGGCTGGCGATCATGCCGGTGATGATCGCCGCGGTGACGCTGGGGATCATCGCCTATGCGGTGGGGCGCGTGGACTTTACCGAGTATCTGGACGTGCATTACGTGCCGGGAACGGGCGAGATCCTGGTCTTCGTGGCGGGGCTGGCCGGGGGTGGCCTTGGCTTTCTGTGGTACAACGCGCCGCCGGCGGCGGTCTTCATGGGTGACACCGGGTCGCTAGCCCTGGGGGGCGCGCTGGGGGCCATCGCGGTGGCGGCCAAGCACGAGATCGTGCTGGGCATCGTCGGCGGCATCTTCGTGGTCGAGGCGCTGTCGGTCATCATCCAGGTGTTCTATTTCAAACGGACCGGCAAGCGGGTGTTCCTGATGGCGCCGATCCACCACCATTACGAGAAAAAGGGCTGGGCCGAGCCGCAGATCGTGATCCGCTTCTGGATCATCGCGATCATCCTCGCGATGATCGGGCTGGCGACGCTGAAGGTGCGGTGATGGCGGGCGTCCGTGACACCAAGGACATGATCAAGGGCATGGCGCCGTTGCGTGACCCCGAGACCTGGCATTTCTGCACGACAGACGACCGGGACCTGGCGGAGCGGGCGCGGCCCCATGCGCTGGCGGTGTTTGCCGAGGACGAGGGCACCTCGCTGATCCTGCCGGACGAGGCGGCGCGGGATCTGGGGTTTGCGGTGGAGATGCCGATGAGCCGGATCACCTTGTCGGTACATTCGGCGCTGGATGGCGTGGGGCTGACGGCGGCGGTGGCCTCTGCGCTGGCCGAGGCGCTTATCCCGTGCAATGTCGTGGCGGCCTATCACCACGATCATGTGTTCGTGCCCGAGGAACTGGCCGAGGCCGCGATGTCGATCCTGCTGGATGTGGCGCGGGAGGCGGAATGACCGCCGGCGGGACGCGGCGTGCACTGGTCACCGGCGGCAATCGCGGGATCGGGCGGGCCATTGCCGAGGGTCTGGTTTTGGCCGGTCTGGACGTCACCATAGGCGTGCGCGACGTGGCGGCCAGTCGCGCGGTGGCGGGCGAGATCGGGGCCGACGTGGTGGCCTGTGACCTCGCCGGGCCGGATGATGCGCTGCCCGACATGAGTGCGTTTGACGTTCTGGTCAACAATGCCGGGGTGCTGCATGACGCGCCGATCCTGTCGCCCGAGGCGCGGTTCGACGAGGTCATGGCGGTCATGTTGCGCGGGCCTTACCTGCTGATGCAGCGGGCGGTGCCCGGCATGAATGCGCGGGGTTATGGCCGGGTGGTCAACATGTCGTCCGACTGGGGCAGTTTCTCGGAAGGCCTTGAGGGGCCGGGGGCCTATGGAGTGGCCAAGGCCGGGTTGAACGCGCTGACGCTGGCCGCGTCGCGCGAGGCGGGTACGGGCGTCAAGATCAACGCCTTGTGCCCGGGCTGGGTGCGCACGCGCATGGGGGGTGACGCGGCGGCGCGCAGCCCCGAGGAGGGCGCCGAGACCGCGCTGTGGCTGGCGACGCTGCCCGAGGATGGACCGACGGGCGGCTTTTTCCGGGATCACGCGCCGCTGGGCTGGTAGCCCGGCACTGGCGTTGGCGCGCGGGATCGGGTAGCGAGATTTGCGAGGGCAGCGGCGAAGAGGTGCGGCGTGATACCGGTACAGGGAGTGGACGGGCACTGCGTGGCGGTGCTGGGCCTGGGGCGGTCGGGCCTGTCGGCGGCGCGGGCGCTGCGGGCGGGCGGCGCGGATGTGCTGTGCTGGGACGACAACCCGGCGGCGCGGGAAGGCGCGGCGGAGGAAGGCTTCGACATCCGGCAGTTTCGCTCGGCGGAGGATTTTGCCGATGTGGCCAGCCTGATCGTCAGCCCGGGCATTCCGCATCTTTACCCCGAGCCGAACAAGGTCGTGGCCGCCGCGCAAGAGGCGGGCGTGCCGGTGGACAACGATATCGGCCTGTTCTTCCGGTCGCTGGCGACCAGCGAGTGGGACAACCTGGATACGACGCCGCGGGTCATTGCCGTGACCGGATCGAACGGGAAATCGACCACCTCGGCGCTGATCCACCACATCCTGAGAGAGGCAGGGCGCGCCGCGCAGCTGGCCGGGAATATCGGGCGCGGCGTGCTGGATATCGACCCGCCGGGGGAGGGCGGCGTCGTCGTTCTGGAATTGTCGAGCTACCAGACGGACCTGGCCCGCGCGCTGACGCCGGACGTGGCGGTGTTCACCAACCTCAGCCCCGATCATCTGGACAGGCATGGCGGGCTGGGCGGCTATTTTGCGGCCAAGCGGCGGCTGTTCGCCGAAGGCGGGCCGGATCGGGCGATCATTGGCGTGGACGAGCCCGAGGGGCTGTTCCTGGCGGGGCAACTGGCGGAAGCGCCGGGGGACGACCGGGTGATCCGGGTGTCGGTGGACCGCAAGCTGACCGGGCCGGGATGGCAGGTCTTTGCGCGCAAGGGGTTCTTGTCGGAATACCGCAAGGGGCGGCAGGTGGCGTCGATCGACCTGCGCCGGATCAAGGGCCTGCCGGGGGCGCATAACCACCAGAACGCCTGTTGCGCCTTTGCCGCGTGCCGGACGCTGGGGCTGAACCCCAAGGCGATCGAGGCCGCGATGCAGAGCTTTGCAGGCTTGCCGCATCGCAGCCAGATGGTGGCCGAGAAGGACGGCGTGCGGTTCGTCAACGACAGCAAGGCCACGAACGTGGATGCGGCGCTGATGGCGCTGTTGGCGTTCGAGCGGATCCGGTGGATTTGTGGCGGATTGGAGAAGGAAGGCGGATTGGCAGGGCTGAAGGATGGGCTCGGCCATGTGACCAAGGCTTACGTGATCGGGCGCGAGGCGGCGGCGTTCGCCGTGCAGTTGGAAGGCGTCGAGGTGGAGGTCTGCACCACGATGAGCCACGCGGTGATGCGGGCGATGGAGGATGCGCAGTCGGGCGAGACCGTGCTGCTGGCGCCGGCGGCGGCGAGTTTCGATCAATATGACAGCTTCGAGCGGCGGGGCGAGGATTTCATCGCCGAGGTCAAGGCGCGGCTGTAGCGGCGCGCTTGGCAAGGACGGTGCGCCGTGCCAGCATAGTCCCGGTATTCCAGGGAGTATGGGCATGGCGGATCTGTTGAAGGCCGAAACCGTCGCGGAGTTCCGCGCCAAGGGCGCGACGGTGCTGCGGGCTGTGTTCGACGATTGGATGGAGGTGTTGCGCGCAGGGGTGGATTACAACCTTGAGCATCCTGCGCCCAACGCGCGGGATTACCGCACCGAGGAGGGCGGGCGGTTTTTGTCGGATTACTGCAATTGGGACCGCATTCCGCAATATCGCGATTTCATCGAGAACTCGACCGCCGCGCAGATCGGTTCGGAGCTGATGGGCAGCAGGACCGTGCGGCTGTTCCATGAGCACGTGATCGTCAAGACGCCGAAGACGGGGATGCCGACGCCGTGGCACCAGGATCTGCCCTATTACTGCCTCGACGCCACGCAGACGGTCAGCCTCTGGATCCCGATGGATGCGGTTCCGCGCGAGCGGACGCTGGAATTCGTGGCCGGTTCGCATCTGTGGGGCAAGTATTTCCGGCCGCAGCGGTTTGACGGCACGGCGCTGAACGAGAATGACGGGCTTGAGGCGCTGCCGGATATCGACGGGGACCGGGACGCCTATGACATCATCGGCTGGGCGCTGGAGCCGGGGGATGCGGTGGCGTTCGATTACCGCACGGTGCATGGCGCGCCGGCGAACAATTCGGCCACGGCGCAAAGGCGGGCGTTCTCGCTGCGGCTGGTGGGGGATGACGCCACGTTCGCGCGGCGCGAGGGAATCAAGACCTCGCCGCCCTTCGAGGGAGTGACGCTGGCGCATGGCGCGCCGCTGGAGGGGCCGGAGTTTCCGCTGCTTTTGTAATATGAGAAACCACTGCGAAGCTTAGCCCGGCTTTTTGCGCTGACTTGTTTTGGTAGGTTTAGAACGTAACATTCGATGCAATCAAATATCGTGAATTGATAGGATACCTTAATGGAAATGAATCTCGCTTTAGTCTCTCAATCAGTCGCCTCGAGCGTCGCTGCCGTGATCAATGAATACGCGGCCGCCGACGATGAACGAAAGCAAAGAATAGTTGGTTATTACCTAGCCCGAGGTAAGGAATTGAACCTTGATCTTGTGCTTCATCAGCGGGTGCTAAGCGATCCACGCATCCTTGCGATAAAGACAGACTATTCGTCTGAAGGCAAAGCACTGGGCGCAATCGTCGGAGGGGTGGTCGGGGGCTCGTTGGGTGGAGCTGCCGGTGCGGCTGTTGGTGCTACCATCGGAGCCGAGGTTGGTTCTGTGATTGGAGAACACATCCCGAAAAATTCAGCGGGTCGGCAGGATCGCGACTAAACCGATGACAACTGGCTTGCTCTTTGGAATTCAGACATTTTTACGCCTAGTTCTTTTTCAGTTAATCGACAGGCTTAATCAGATTAGCCATTTTCTCTTAACGCGGTGCCGGCAGCCCAGCCGGAGGACCAGGCCCACTGGAAGTTATAGCCACCGAGCCAGCCGGTGACGTCGACGGCCTCGCCGATCATGTAGAGGCCGGGCACGTCGCGGCTTTGCATGGTCTTTGACGAGATGCGGTCGGTGGCGATACCGCCCAGCGTGACCTCGGCGGTGCGGTAGCCTTCGGAGCCGGTGGGCTTGAGCTGCCACTGGCGCAGGGCGTCGGTGATCTGCGAAAGCCGCGCGTCGGATTGATCGGCGAGATTGCCGGTGAGGGCGAGGGCGGGGGCGAGATGATCGACCAGGCGGGCGGGCAGGTGGCGGGCGAGTTCGGTGGTCAGGGCGCGGCGGCCTTCGGTCTGGCGCTGGGTGCGGAGGGTGTCGTAGAGGCTGGCGTTGGGGTCGAGGTCGAGGGTTATGGCCTCGCCTTCGTGCCAGTAGGAGGAGGCTTGCAGGATGGCGGGGCCGGAGAGGCCGCGATGGGTGAAGAGGACGGCCTCGGTGAAGCTGGTGTCGTTCGCGGTGACGCGGGCCGGGGCGGCGACGCCGGAGATGGGGGCGAAACGCTGGTCGGAGAAGGTGAGCGGCACGAGGGCGGGGCGCGTGTCGGTGACGGCATGGCCGAACTGGCGGGCGATGTCGTAGGCGAGGCCTGTGGCGCCCATGGCCGGGATCGACTTGCCGCCGGTGGCCAGCACGAGGTTGCGCGCGGTGACGCAATGGCGCGTGCCCTCGCGGTCGAGCGTGACGGTGAAGTGCGTGCCGTCATGGGAGATTTCGCCCACATTGGTTTGCAGCCAGAGGTCGGCGCCCGCCGTCGTCATCTCGTCGCGCAGCATCTGGATGATCTGGGGCGATTTTCCGTCGCAGAAAAGCTGGCCCAGCGTCTTTTCGTGCCAGGTGATGCTGTGGCGGGCAACGAGGTCGATGAAATCCCACTGGGTGTAGCGGCTGAGCGCGGATTTGTGGAAATGCGGGTTTTGCCCGAGGAAGTTCGCAGGCGCGGTGTGGAGGTTGGTGAAGTTGCAGCGTCCGCCGCCGGAGATGCGGATTTTCTCGCCCGGGGCCTTGGCATGATCCACCACGAGCGTATCCGGGCCGGCATGGGCCGCGCACATCATGCCGGCGGCACCGGCGCCGAGGATCAGGGTGGTGACGTTCATGCGGTTCCCGTGCCCCACCGGCGGGCGGGCGTCAAGGTGGCGTGGCTTTGTACGGTTCCTGTCATTGGAACGCCGCGCGTTCGGGGGGTGTTGACGTCTCGCAACCCAAGACAAACGGAGGAGTCACATGAACATCCAGACACGACACGATATGCTGACTGCTCAGGACGAGTATCCGACCCGTGTACCGGGCGAGGAGCGGCTGAGCGAACGCAAGGATCCTGTCCTTTGGTCGGAGTGGTCCGAGGACGCGCCGATCGGCAAGGACGAGGCGGAGCATTACGCCGAGAACGGATATCTGGTGCGGCGCGACATGTTCGACGCGGACGAGCTGAAGGTGCTGACCGAGACCGCGGACATGCTGCGCGAGGGCGGCGGGGACATTCCCGACAACGACCTCATTCGCGAGCCCGACAGCGACGCCGTGCGCACGGTCTTTCGCCTCGACGAGCATTCCAAGGCATTCCGCCGTCTGGCCTGCGATCGCCGCCTGGCTGGCGTGGCCGAGTTCCTTTTGGGCGACGAAGTCTACCTGCACCAGTCGCGGCTGAACTACAAGCCGGGGTTCGCCGGCAAGGAGTTCTACTGGCATTCGGATTTCGAGACCTGGCACGCCGAGGACGGGATGCCGCGGATGCGCGCGGTGTCGGCGTCGGTGCTGCTGACGCCGAACGGGCCGCATAATGGCCCGCTGCTGCTGGTGCCGGGCTCGCAGGACGTGTTCATCAGCTGCGTGGGCGAGACGCCAGAGGACAACCACGAGACCTCGCTGAAAGAGCAGAAGGTGGGCGTGCCGCAGCCCGGCACGATCGACCGGATGGCGCAAAAGGCGGGCGGCATTGCCTCGGCCCAAGGCGAGACCGGCACGGTGATTTTTTTCGACTGCAACACGCTGCACGGCTCGAACGGGAACATCACGCCCGATCCGCGGGCCAACGCGTTCTTCGTCTATAACGCGATGTCGAACGCGCTGACCCGGCCCTATGCGGCGCGCGGGCCGCGGCCCGATTTCCTGGCTAACCGCGCGGCGCCGCAGGCGATCCGCACGGTGTCGGGCAAACTGACCGGCTGAAGACTGCCCGGTGGGGCGCAGAACGCTTCCCACCGGGCAAAACTGCTGTTATACTGGACCGAACGCCCCCGGCAAAAGAGGGGCAAGAGGCAGTGTTCGGCGGATTCAAATGACAGAAATGGTGTATGGTGCGGCCCCCGTGCAGGGCGGCGAACCGATCCTCCCAAAATGGTGGCGGACTCTCGACAAGTGGTCGATTTCCTGCGTGCTGATCCTTTTCGGGATCGGGTTGCTGCTGGGATTGGCGGCCTCGGTGCCGCTGGCGGAAAAGAACGGGTTCGAGCAGTTCCATTACGTGAAACGGCAGGCGGCCTTCGGTTTCATGGCGCTGGCGGCGATGCTGCTGACGTCGATGATGAGCCCGCTGCTGGTGCGGCGGCTGTCGGTGCTGGGGTTTGTCGTCGCGTTCGCGGCGCTGGCGATGCTGCCGTTTTTCGGCACGGATTTCGGCAAGGGGGCCGTGCGCTGGTACAGCCTTGGCTTTGCCAGCTTGCAACCTTCGGAATTCCTCAAGCCCGGGTTCGTGGTGGTGGCGGCCTGGATGATGGCCGCCAGCAAGGAGATCAATGGCCCGCCGGGGATGCGGCTGAGTTTCATCCTGGCGGTGATCATCGTGGCATTGCTGGCGATGCAGCCCGATTTCGGGCAGGCCTGCCTGGTGCTGTTCGGTTGGGGCGTGATGTATTTCGTGGCCGGCGCGCCGATCCTGTTGCTGGTGCTGATCGCGGGCGTCGTGGTGTTCGCGGGATCGCTGGCCTATTCCAACTCGGAACACTTCGCGCGGCGGATTGATGGCTTCCTGAGCCCGGACGTGGACCCCAACACGCAGCTTGGCTTTGCCACCAACGCGATCCGCGAAGGCGGGTTTTTCGGCGTTGGCGTGGGCGAAGGATCGGTCAAGTGGTCGCTGCCCGACGCGCATACGGATTTCATCATCGCGGTCGCGGCCGAGGAGTACGGCCTGATCCTGGTGCTGGCCATCATCGTGCTTTACGCCAGCATCGTCGTGCGGTCGCTGAGCCGCCTGATGCGCGAGCGGGACCCGTTCATCCGGCTGGCGGGCACGGGGCTGGTGGCGATGTTCGGCGTGCAGGCGATGATCAACATGGGCGTCGCGGTGCGGTTGTTGCCGGCCAAGGGCATGACGCTGCCCTTCGTCAGCTATGGCGGGTCGTCCCTGATCGCGACGGGGATTGCGGTGGGAATGCTCTTTGCCTTTACCCGCAGCCGCCCGCAGGGCGAGATCAACGACATCCTGAGGGCGCGTCCGAGATGAGCGCGCGGCAGCCTCTTCTGGTCATCGCGGCAGGTGGCACGGGCGGGCACATGTTTCCTGCCCAGAGCCTGGCCGAGGCGATGCTGCGGCGGGGCTGGCGGGTGAAGCTGTCGACCGATCCGCGCGGGGCGCGGTATACCGGAGGGTTCCCGCATTCGGTCGAGATCGAGCAGGTGGCGAGCGCCACCTTTGCGCGGGGCGGGATCTTCAACAAGCTGGTGGCGCCGTTTCACATCCTGGGCGGGGTGCTGGGCGCGACCTTTCGCATGATGCGCGACAAGCCGGACGTGGTGGTGGGGTTCGGCGGGTATCCGACGATCCCGGCGCTGTCTGCGGCTATGATCCTGCGGCGGCCCCGGATGATCCATGAGCAGAACGGCGTGCTGGGGCGGGTGAACAAGCTCTTTGCCAAGCGTGTGGACAAGGTGCTGTGCGGCACGTGGCCCACGGCGCTGCCCGAGGGCGTGGAGGGCACGCATGTGGGCAACCCGGTGCGGCTGGCGGTGCATGAGCGCGCGGGGGCGGGGTACATTCCGCCGGGCGATTACCCGATGTCGATCCTAGTGATCGGCGGCAGCCAGGGCGCGCGGATTTTGAGCGACGTGGTGCCGCCCGCCATTGCCAACCTGCCGATGGACGTGCTGCGCAACATCCGTGTGAGCCACCAGGCGCGCGACGAGGATGGCGAGCGGGTGGCGACGCTGTATGCCGAGAACGGGATCGACGCCGACGTGCAGCCGTTTTTCCGCGACGTGCCCGCGCGCATGTCCGAGGCGCAGCTGGTGATCAGCCGGGCGGGGGCGAGCAGCGTGGCCGATATCTCGGTCATCGGGCGGCCTGCGATCCTGATCCCGTTTGCCGCCGCGACGGAAGACCATCAGGCGGCGAATGCCAAAGGGCTGGCCAAGGCCGGGGGCGCGATCGTGATCCCGGAATCTCGGCTTGAGGTCGAGGCGCTTTCAGAGCAGATAGCCTCGGTACTGACGAATCCCGACGGTGCCTTGCAGATGTCACAGGCGGCGCTGAGCGTGGGGATGCCCGACGCGGCGCAGGCGCTGGCAGATATAACAGAAGAACTGGCACGGAGCAGACAGCCATGAGGGACCTTTCATTCGAAGGAGCCAAACCGATGAACGCGGCATTGAAACTTCCGGGCGACGTGGGCCCCATTCATTTCGTGGGCATCGGGGGTATCGGCATGTCGGGCATTGCCGAGGTGCTGCTGAACCATGGCTATACCGTGCAGGGATCGGACCTGAAGACGTCGAAGATCACCGACCGGCTGGAAAAGGCCGGGGCGACGATTTTCGAGGGCCAGGCGGCGGCGAATCTGGATGACGCGCAGGTCGTGGTGATCTCGTCGGCGATCAAGCCGGGCAATGCCGAACTGGACGAGGCGCGGCGGCGCGGCCTGCCGGTGGTGCGCCGGGCCGAGATGCTGGCCGAACTGATGCGGCTGAAATCGAACGTCGCGGTGGCGGGCACCCATGGCAAGACCACCACGACGACGATGGTCGCGGCGCTTCTGGATCATGGCAAGTTCGATCCCACGGTGATCAATGGCGGGGTGATCCACGCTTATGGCTCGAACGCGCGCGTGGGGCAGGGGGAATGGATGGTGGTCGAGGCCGACGAGAGCGACGGCACGTTCAACCGCCTGCCCGCGACGATTGCCATCGTGACCAATATCGATCCCGAGCACATGGAGCATTGGGGCACCGAAGAGGCGCTGCACAAGGGATTCCTGGATTTCGTGTCGAACATACCGTTCTACGGTCTGGCGATCTGCTGTACCGACGACCCGGACGTGCAGACTTTGGTGGGCCGGATCAGCGACCGGCGGGTGATCACCTTCGGCTTCAACGCGCAGGCGGATGTGCGGGCGATGAACCTGACCTATGAAAACGGCGTGGCGCATTTCGACATCGCGCTTCAGGCCGAGGGCACGGTGATCGAGGGCTGTACCCTGCCGATGCCGGGGGACCACAACGTGTCGAACGCGCTGTCGGCGGTGGCCGTGGCGCGCAGCCTGGGGATGAAGCTGGACGAGATCCGCGAGGCGCTGGCGGCGTTCGGCGGCGTGAACCGCCGGTTCACCCGCGTGGGCGAGGTGGATGGCGTGACCATTATCGACGATTACGGCCATCACCCGGTGGAGATCGCCGCGGTGCTGAAGGCCGCGCGGCAGGCCACCAAGGGCCGGATCATCGCGGTGCATCAGCCGCATCGCTATAGCCGCCTGCATTCGCTGTTCGACGATTTCTGTGCGTGCTTCAACGATGCCGACGTGGTCGCCATCGCCGAGGTCTATGCCGCCGGCGAGGACCCGATCGAGGGTGCCAGCCGCGACGATCTGGTGGCGGGGCTGATTGCCCATGGCCACCGGCACGCACGGGCGATCCTGGGCGAGGACGATCTGGTGCGGCTGGTGCGCGAACAGGCGAAGCCGGGCGACATGGTGGTCTGCTTGGGCGCCGGTACGATCAGCGCCTGGGCGAACGGGTTGCCGGAAAAGCTGACGGCGTGAGGGTGGCCGGAATTTTACGAAAATTCCGGGCCGGAAAATGCGCATTTTCCGGTACGTTTTCCGCGCGGAAAACGGCGCGTGACATCGGAGGCCACGCATGACGCTTCTGGTTCTTGCCTGTCTCTGGGTGATCGCGGGGACGTTGGTGTCGATGCTGCCGATGCGCCATCAATACGCGCCGGGGATCGCTTTGCTGTTGCTGTCGCCGGTGCTGATCTGGCTGATCGGGCGGGACTTTGGCGTCTTGCCCGCCGCGTTGGCCGTGCTGGGCTTGGTGTCCATGTTCCGCAACCCGCTGCGCTATTTCGCGCGGCGTCTCAGAGGCGAAAGACCGGAGATACCGAAATGAGCCTGTCCCTTGTTCTGGCCTGCATCTGGGCGCTTGCCGCAAACCTGCTGGCGATGATGCCCAGTCGCGACAACCACTGGCGGCGGGCCTATGCGCTGATCGCGGTGGGCATTCCGATCCTGGGCTATGTCACCTGGCAGAACGGGCCGTGGGTGGGGTTGTTCGTGTTGGCGGCGGGCATGAGCCTGTTGCGCTGGCCGGTGATTTATCTGGGTCGCTGGGCCCGGCGGGCCGTGGGCGGGGACGTGGCCCGCGGCGGGGATTGAGTATTTTTGGCAAGAAATGGCGGTGGCTGTCTTTCGGTTCGGGCCGGGATAAGGCAGAAGAGCGCGCATGAGCGATCTTCCCCAACCCCGTGGCCGTCTGAGCGAAAAGCGCGTGCTGGCCGATCTGACATGGCTGCGTGTGGGCGGGCCGGCGGACTGGCTGTTCCAGCCGGCGGACCTGGACGATCTGGCCGCGTTCCTGCGTGACCTGCCAGCTGACATGCCCGTCTTTCCGATGGGGGTGGGCAGCAACCTGATCGTGCGGGACGGCGGCTTGCGCGCGGTGGTGATCCGGCTGGGGCGCGGGTTCAATGCCATCGAGGTCGAGGGCACGCGCGTCACCGCCGGGGCCGCGGCGCTGGACGCGCATGTGGCCCGCCGCGCAGGCGAGGCGGGGGTGGACCTGACCTTTCTGCGGACCATCCCGGGCGCCATCGGCGGGGCGGTGCGGATGAACGCGGGGTGCTATGGCAGCTACGTCGCCGATCATTTCGTCGAGGCAGAGGCGGTCACCCGCGCGGGCGAGGTGGTCACACTGACCGCCGATGACCTGAAATTTCAATATCGCCAGACCGAGTTGCCAGAGGGATGGGTGATCACGCGGGCGACGTTCGAGGGCGTTGCGGGCGACCCCGAGGAGCTGGCGGCGCGAATGGAGGCGCAGCTGAAAAAGCGCGACGAGACGCAGCCCACCAAGGACCGGACGGCGGGCAGCACGTTCCGCAATCCGGCCGGATTTTCCAGCACCGGGCGGGCCGACGACACGCACGATCTGAAGGCATGGAAGGTGATCGACAACGCCGGGATGCGCGGCGCCACGCGGGGCGGGGCGCAGATGAGTGAGAAGCATTCCAACTTCCTGATCAACACCGGGGGTGCCACGGCGGCGGACCTGGAAGGTTTGGGCGAGGAGGTGCGAAAAAAGGTTTTCCAAGACAGCGGAATAGAGTTACATTGGGAAATCATGAGGGTCGGCGAAACGGCCCCTTCCGCGGATTGAGGCGGACACAATAAAACAAGGGTCGATAACGACCCGGGACATTGAGGCAGTAAGGTGGTTTCTTCGAGCGGAAACGCCCCGACTGTTGCGGTGATAATGGGTGGCCCCTCGGCCGAACGCGAGGTGTCTCTCTCGTCAGGACAGGAATGCGCCGCAGCACTCCGGGAGGCAGGCTATGAGGTGGTCGAGGTCGATGCCGGCCGCGACCTTGCCGTGGTTCTGGCCGATCTCAAACCCGACGTGGTGTTCAACGCCCTGCATGGCCGCTGGGGCGAGGATGGCTGCGTGCAGGGCCTGCTGGAATGGATGCAGATCCCCTATACGCATTCGGGCGTTCTGGCCTCGGCGCTGGCGCTGGACAAGCAGCGGACCAAGGCGGCGTACCGTGCGGCGGGACTGCCGGTGGTCAACAGCGTGATTGTCGACAAGGACGAGGTGGGAAAGGCGCATGTGATGCCGCCGCCCTACGTGGTGAAGCCCAACAACGAAGGCTCGTCCGTCGGCGTCTATATCGTGCACGAGGCCGCCAACGCGCCGCCGCAGCTGTCGCAGGACATGCCGCAGACGGTCATGGTCGAGGCGTTCGCGCCGGGGCGCGAGCTGACCACATCCGTGATCGGCGACAAGGCGCTGGGGGTGACGGATATCATCACCGACGGCTGGTACGATTATCACGCGAAATACGCCGCCGGCGGGTCGCGCCATGTGATCCCGGCCGATATTCCCCAGGAGATTGCCGACGCCTGCGAGGACTATGCGCTGCGCGCCCACGCGGTGCTGGGGTGCCGCGGACTGAGCCGCACCGATTTCCGCTGGGACGAGGCGAAGGGGCTGGACGGGCTGATCCTGCTGGAGACCAACACCCAGCCCGGGATGACGCCCACCTCGCTGAGCCCGGAACAGGCCCAGGCGGCGGGCATGAGTTTTCCGCAATTGTGCGACTGGCTGATCAGGGATGCGTCATGCAACAGGTGAAACGACTGGAGCCCAAGGCCGATCCGGCACCGTCGCGGTGGTCTTATCGCTATCAGCGGCTGATGCTGACGCCGCTCTTTCGCAAGCTGTTGCGGGTGGGCGTGCCGTTTTGCCTGACCTTCGGGCTGGCGACGGCGTATTTTTCCGACCCTGCGCGGCAGGAGGCCATCGTGCTGGCGGTGGCCGACATTCGCGAGCGGATCGAGACGCGGCCCGAATTCATGGTCAACCTTCTGGCTGTCGAGGGCGCCAGCGCCACCGTCGAGGAGGATATCCGCGAGATTTTCCCGCATGACCTGCCGGCCAGTTCCTTTGACATCGACCTGGACGCGGTGCGCATTTCGATCGCCGGCCTGCCCGCCGTGGCGAGCGCCTCGGTGCGGGTGCGGCAGGGCGGGGTGCTGGTGGCACACGTGGAAGAACGCCAACCGGTGGCGGTCTGGCGGTCGCGCGAGGGCCTTGGCGTTGTGGACATCGAGGGCGTGGTGATCGGCGATATCGCACAGCGCGCCGACCGCGCCGACCTGCCGGTGATCGCGGGCAAGGGCGCGACCGAGGCGGTGCCCGAGGCGCTGGCGATCCTGCAGGCGGCGTCGCCGCTGCGGGCGCGGCTGCGCGGGCTGGTGCGCATGGGCGAGCGGCGCTGGGACGTGGTGCTGGACCGAGGCCAGCGCATCCTGTTGCCCGAGACCGACCCGGTGCGCGCATTGGAGCGCGTGATCGTGCTGGCCGAGGTGCAGGACATGCTGGAGCGCGATCTTGCGGCGGTGGACATGCGCCTGGCGTCCCGGCCGACCATAAGAATGAACGAAAACGCGGTGTCCGAGTGGTGGCGCGTGACAAAAATGACCGTAGGGGCGGAAGAATAAGATGATCGAGCTTTATGAATCGCAAAGGGCGATGCGGAACATGCGCCGGGCGGCGATGCAGCGCGGTGTCGTGGCGGTTCTGGACGTGGGCACGTCCAAGATCGCCTGCCTTGTGCTGCGCTTCGACGGCAGCGACCGGCTGCGCGAGACCGAGGGCGTGGGTGCGCTGGCGGGGCAGGCCGGGTTCCGGGTGATCGGGGCGGCAACGACCCGTTCGCGCGGTGTACGCTATGGCGAGATCACGACGATGGCCGAGACCGAGCGGGCCATCCGCACGGCCCTGCAGGCGGCGCAGAAGATGGCCAATATCCGCGTCGATCACGTGATCGCCTGTTTCTCGGGGGCCGAGCCGCGCAGCTATGGGCTGGCGGGGCAGGTGTCGCTGGAGGCCAGCACCGTGTCCGAGCAGGACATCAGCCGGGTGCTTTCGTCCTGCGACGTGCCCGATTTCGGCGAGGGGCGCGAGGTGCTGCATGCCCAGCCGGTGAATTTCGCGCTGGACCACCGCTCGGGGCTTGACGATCCGCGCGGGCAGCTGGGGCAGGACCTGGCGGTCGATATGCACATGCTGACGGTCGATGGCGCGGCGATCCAGAACCTGGCGCATTGCGTCAAGCGCTGCGACCTGGAACTGGCGGGGCTGGCAAGCTCGGCTTACGTGTCGGGGATCTCGGCGCTGGTGGAGGACGAGCAGGAGCTGGGCGCGGCCTGCATCGACATGGGCGGCGGCAGCGCGGGCGTGTCGATCTTCATGAAGAAACACATGATCTATGCCGATTCCGTGCGGATCGGGGGCGAGCACGTCACCGGCGACATCTCGATGGGCTTGCAGGTGCCGCACGCCACGGCGGAGCGGATCAAAACCTTTTACGGCGGCGTCGTGGCCACCGGCATGGACGACCGCGAGATGATCGAGATCGGCGGCGAGACCGGCGACTGGGAACATGACCGGCGCACGGTAAGTCGCGCGGAACTGATCGGCATCATGCGCCCGCGGGTCGAGGAGATCCTGGAAGAGGTGCGCGCCCGGCTGGATGCCGCCGGGTTCCAGCACCTGCCGAGCCAGCAGATCGTGCTGACCGGCGGCGGCAGCCAGATCCCCGGGCTGGACGGTCTGGCGACGCGCATCCTGGGACAGCAGGTGCGGCTGGGCCGGCCCCTGCGGGTGCACGGGCTGCCGCAGGCGGCGACCGGGGCGGGGTTTGCCAGCGCGGTGGGCATGTGCCTGTTCGCGGCGAATCCCCAGGACGAATGGTGGGACTTCGAGATTCCGGTGGATCGCTACCCGGCGCGGTCCCTCAAGCGGGCGGTAAAATGGTTCAAGGACAACTGGTGATCGCAAAATCTGGGGGTTTCGGCGAAATCCCGCGTGAAAGCGCGAAAAAAGGCCCATATTTTGTGGTATTTTCGTGTTTTTTGGGTGACGTAACGGCGACGGGACGGTACTGTTAATGCAATTTAGGCGGATTAAGCCTGCGCAAGGCGGGCACAACAGCAGGCAAAGAAGGCGGAGCTATGACACTTAACCTCAGTATGCCAGGTCAGGGACAGGACCAGGAACTCAAGCCGCGCATCACCGTGTTCGGTGTCGGCGGGGCAGGCGGCAACGCCGTCAACAACATGATCGAGAAACAGCTGGAAGGCGTCGATTTCGTCGTCGCCAACACCGATGCGCAGGCGCTGTCACAGAGCAACGCGCCGAACCGGATCCAGCTGGGTGTGAAAGTCACCGAAGGGCTGGGCGCCGGGGCGAAAGCCGCCGTGGGCGCCGCCGCTGCGGAAGAGAATATCGAACAGATCGTCGACCAGCTGGCCGGCGCGCATATGTGCTTTATCACCGCCGGTATGGGCGGTGGCACGGGCACCGGCGCGGCCCCGATCATCGCTCAGGCAGCGCGTGAGCTTGGCGTGCTAACCGTCGGTGTCGTCACGAAACCTTTCCAGTTCGAGGGCGCCAAGCGGATGCGCCAGGCCGAGGAAGGCGTGGACACGCTGCAAAAGATGGTCGACACGCTGATCATCATCCCGAACCAGAACCTGTTCCGCCTTGCGAACGAGAAGACGACCTTCACCGAGGCGTTCTCGATGGCAGATGACGTGCTTTACCAGGGTGTGAAGGGTGTCACGGACCTGATGGTGCGCCCGGGCCTGATCAACCTCGACTTTGCCGACGTGCGCGCGGTGATGGACGAGATGGGCAAGGCGATGATGGGCACCGGCGAGGACGACGGCGAAGAGCGCGCCATCCAGGCCGCCGAGAAGGCCATCGCGAACCCGCTTCTGGACGAGATCAGCCTGCGCGGCGCGAAGGGTGTGTTGATCAACATCACCGGCGGGCACGACCTGACGCTGTTCGAGCTGGACGAGGCCGCGAACCGCATCCGCGAGGAAGTGGACGCCGACGCCAACATCATCGTGGGCAGCACGCTGGACCCGACGATGGAAGGCTTCATGCGCGTGTCGGTCGTGGCCACCGGCATCGACGCCACGGACGAGAGCAAGGAAATCCCTGTGCCGCGCCGCAAGCTGGCAGAGCCGCTGAAGCCGGCCGAAGAAGTCGAGATCGAGGCGGTCGAGACCTACGAGGAAACGGTCGAGCCGGTGGCGGAGCCCGCCGTGGCGGCCAGCACCGAGGCGGCGGAAGAACCCAGCCTGTTCAATGCCTTCGACGCACAGCGCGCGGCGGCGGAAGAGCAGATGGAGGACATCTTCGAAGCCGAGAGCGGCGAGCGCGACCTGCCGCCGCCGGCCTATACGCCGCGTCCCGAACCGGAAACCTATGTCGATGAGGCGGACGAGGCGGAGACCTTCGTGGCACCCAAGGCCCCGGCGCCGGGCACCCCGTCGCAGGATGCCCTGGCCCGTCTTCAGGCCGCAGTGCATCACCGTGGCGGCGGCGAGACCCGCCAGCCGGTGCAGCAAGCCCCCGCATCGGCCCCGGCGCACGCCGCGGAAAAGCCGCGCTTCGGGATCAACTCGCTGATCAACCGGATGACCGGCCACGGCGCGGAAGGGGCCGCGCAGCAGCCGCAGCGCCCGGTGCGCCAGCAGCCGCCGATGCAGGCCACGGCGCCCCAGCCCGAGGTGCGCGACGAGCGCGAGGAAGAGGACGACCAGATCGAAATCCCCGCCTTCCTGCGCCGTCAGGCGAACTGATAAAGACAACAAATGACCATCGAAAAGGGCCGCCGCGCGCGGCCCTTTTTTGTTTTTCATCAAAGGGTTGTGCAGGGCTCTCGCTGCGTCGGCAAGAATTCGCCAAGCCCTGCAGGGGCGATGTTTCAGCGCGTTGCAAAGAGTGAATTGAGCATTGCCTGCACGCGCAATAAATGTGGCTCAGTTGAATTAAATGAGCCGATAATCGGCCTGAGGTATGCGCGTGCAGAATACGGTCAAAACCCCGGTTTCCTTCGATGGCGTCGGCCTGCACTCGGGTGCAGAGGCGCGCCTGACCATCCTTCCGGCCCCCGCCAATCGCGGAATCGTGTTTCGCCGGATCGACTGCGATCTGCGCAATTGCGAGATCCCGGCGCGCTGGGATATGGTGAACCAGTCGCCGCTGTGCACCCTGCTGGAAAACGCGGCCGGTGTCAGCGTCTCGACCGTCGAGCACATCATGGCAGCCCTAGCGGGCTGTGGCGTGCATAACGCGGTGATCGAGGTGAACGGCCCCGAAGTGCCGATCCTTGACGGCAGCTCGGCCCCGTTCGTGCATGGCATCCTGTCCACCGGCCTGCGCCGTCAGCACGCGCCGGTGCGGGCGCTGAAGGTTCTGAAACCCGTCGAGGTGACCAAAGGCGACGCGTCGGCCCGGTTGGTGCCGCACGACACGCTGCTTCTGGAGTTCGTGATCGAGTTCGAGGATGCCGCGATCGGGCGGCAGAAAAAGCTTTTGAACATGTCGAACGGCAGTTTCGTGCGCGAATTGTCGACCGCGCGCACTTTTTGCCGCAAGGCGGACGTCGATGCGATGCAGGCGAATGGCCTGGCCCTGGGCGGCAACCCGGGCGAGAACGCGGTGGTCTTTGACGGCGACCGCGTCCTGAGCCCCGGCGGCTTGCGTCAGCCGGATGAGCCGGTGCGGCACAAGATGCTGGATGCGCTTGGCGACCTGGCGCTGGCCGGCCTGCCGATCCTGGGTCATTACACCGGCCTGCGTGCCGGTCACGCGGTGACCAACGACCTGCTGCGCGCGCTCTTCGCGCGCCCCGATGCCTTTGAGACCGTGACCTGCGATGCGGAAACCGCCGCCCGGCTGCCCGGCGCGGGCGTGCATTGGGGCGAAATCCCTGAGGTCGCCTGACCACAGGCGGATTCTTTGTGAGCGACAATCGGGTCTAAGGCGTTTTGCACCGGAAAATTATGTGCTAGGACGCCTTTGGTATTGCGGATATGATCCTGCAAAATCACGCGGCCTTAAGGCCTGAACACAAGTTTAGCACAGGCTTTTGGGGGTACGTGCGAGCATGACAGGCGGCAGAATCGGGATCGGTTTGGCAGCGGCCCTCGTGGCCTCGACAGTCCTTGTGGGCTGTGGCGGCGTCAACTCGCGCATCGCGCGCGGCGAGGTCAATTACGAACAGTTCACGGCGGAACAGATCTTTGGCCGGGCCGAGTATGACCTGGCCAGCGGTGACCCCGAACAGGCGGCGGAGCTGTTTGCCGAGGTCGAGCGGTTGTACCCCTATTCGGAATGGGCCAAGCGGGCCGTGATCATGCAGGCCTTCGCCTATCATAAAGACGAGGATTACGAGAACAGCCGGTCCGCCGCGCAGCGATATCTGGATTTCTATCCCGCCGATGGCGATGCGGCCTATGCGCAGTACCTGCTGGCGCTGAGCTATTACGACCAGATCGACGAGGTGGGCCGCGACCAGGGTCTGACCTTCCAGGCGCTGCAATCGCTGCGGCAGGTGATCGAGCAATATCCCGACAGTGAATACACCAGCTCGGCGATCCTGAAATTCGACTTGGCCTTCGACCATCTGGCGGCCAAGGAAATGGAGATCGGGCGCTATTACCTGCGGCGCGATCACTTCACCTCGGCCATCAACCGGTTCCGCGTGGTGGTCGAGGATTTCCAGACCACGACGCACACCGCCGAGGCGCTGCACCGGCTGGTCGAGGCGTATCTGTCGCTGGGTCTGACGAACGAGGCGCGGACGGCGGGGGCGATCCTGGGCCACAACTTCAAAAGCACCGAATGGTACGAGGACAGCTACAAGCTGTTGACCGGGCAGGGGCTGACACTGGAAGCGGTGGGCGACAGCTGGCTGCGGCAGGTCTATCGGCAGACGATCCTCGGACGCTGGTTGTAACGCCCGGGAGCCTTGAATGCTCCGTGCGCTGGAGATTCGTGACATTCTGATCATCGACCGGCTGGAGCTTGCGTTTCAGCCCGGTCTGAACGTGCTGACCGGCGAGACCGGGGCGGGCAAGTCGATCCTGCTCGATTCGCTGGGCTTCGTGCTGGGCTGGCGCGGCCGGGCCGAACTGGTGCGGCAGGGGGCCGAACAGGGCGAGGTGGTGGCCGAGTTCGACCTGCCCGAGGGGCACGCGGCGCGCGCCGTTCTGGAACAGGCGGGGCTGCCGGTGGAGGACACGCTGCTGCTGCGGCGCGTGAACACTGGCGACGGGCGCAAGACGGCCTGGGTCAATGACCGGCGCTGTTCGGGTGATGTGTTGCGGGCGCTGTCGGACACTTTGGTGGAGTTGCACGGTCAGCATGATGACCGTGGGTTGCTGGACCCCAAAGGACATCGCGACCTGCTGGACGAATTTGGCGGGCTGGCGGGACAGCGCGACAAGGTGCGCAGCGCCTGGAAGGCGCGTAGTGCGGCGCGCAAGGCGTTGCGCGAGGCCGAGACCAAGCTGGCCGAGATGCGCGCCGAGGAGGAGTTTCTGCGCCACGCGGTCGAGGAGTTGGATGCGTTGTCGCCCCAGCCGGGCGAGGAGGCGGAGCTGGACACGCGCCGCCGCCTGATGCAGCAATCCGAGCGCATCCGCGAGGATATCGCCAAGGCGCAAGCCGCCCTGCGCGATGGGGCCGAAGGGCAGGCGCAGGACGCGCTGCGCTGGCTGGAAGGTGCGGCAGACAAGGCCGAGGGCCGGCTGGAAGAGGCGTTGGCGGCGCTGTCGCGCGCGATGGTCGAGCTGGACGAGGCGGCAAGCGGGGTCGAGGACTGCCTTGAGGCGCTGACCTTCAACCCGCTGGAGCTGGAGGAAACCGAGGAACGGTTGTTCGCGATCCGGGCGCTGGCGCGCAAACACAGCGTGGCGCCGGACGAGCTGGCCGGGTTTGCCGAGGGCGTGCGCGAACAGCTGGCACGGCTGGATCAGGGGGACGCGGACCTCAAGGCGTTGCAGGCGGCAGTCGAGGAGGCGGATGCGGCCTATACCGAGGCCGCCGGAGCGCTGAGCGACGCGCGTGCCAAGGCGGCGGGCAAGCTGGACAAGGCGGTGATGGCCGAACTTGCCCCGCTGAAGATGGACCGCGCGGTCTTTGCCACGCAAGTGAGCCCAACTGATCCGGGCGAGACCGGGCAGGACGCGGTGACCTTTACCGTGGCCACCAACCCCGGCGCGCCGGCGGGCCCATTGGGCAAGATCGCCTCGGGCGGGGAGTTGAGCCGGTTTCTGCTGGCGCTGAAGGTCTGCCTGACCGGGGGGCAAAGCGGGCTGACGCTGATTTTCGACGAGATAGACCGGGGCGTGGGGGGGGCCACCGCCGATGCGGTGGGCCGGCGGCTGGCGGGGCTGGCGTCGGAGAACCAGGTACTTGTCGTCACGCATTCGCCTCAGGTGGCCGCACGGGGCGCGCATCATTGGCGCGTTGAAAAGCGCATCACCAAAGGGCAGACCCTGTCGACGGTCACGGCGCTGGACGCCGGCGCCCGCACCGACGAGATCGCGCGGATGCTGTCGGGCGAGACCATCACCGAAGAGGCCCGCGCCGCCGCCGAAGCGCTGATGGCGGGCTGACCCACACCTTTTCCTCTGGCCGAAAATATCCCGCGGGGGAGCGTCGAAACCGGGGTTTCGACGTGGGGGGCAGCGCCCCCTTCGAGGCGGCACAGGCGCCGCGCCGTCAGTTCCGGGGCGGCACCAGCTTGCCGGGGTTCATGATGTTGTCGGGATCGAGCGCCAGCTTGATCGTGCCCATGAGGCCCCAAGCGGGGCCATGCTCGCGCTCCATGTAGCCCAGCTTGCCCACGCCGATCCCATGCTCACCCGTGGCGGTGCCGCCCAGCGACAGGGCCAGCTCGACCAGGTGTTCCGAGGCCTCGAGCACGCGGGCCTTGTCGGCGGCATCCTCGGGGTCGAATTGCAGGATGGCGTGGAAGTTGCCGTCGCCGACATGGCCCAGGATCGGGCCTTCGATACCTTGCGCATCAAGGTGCTGGCGGGTCTCCTCGAGCGCGTGGGCGAGGTTCGAGATCGGCACGCAGATATCGGTGACCAGCGCCTTGGTGCCGGGGCGGTGAGCGACGATTGCATGGTAGGCGGCGTGGCGCATGGCCCAGAGCGCGGTGCGCTCTTCGGTCTTGCGGGCCCAGTCGAAGCCCTTGCCGCCGAATTCCTGCGCCAGGTCGCCGAACATCTGCGCCTGTTCCGCGACGCCCGCGTCCGAGCCGTGGAATTCCAGCAGCAAATGCGGGCATGCGGGCAGGGCGGCGCCGGAATAGGCGTTCACCGCTTCGACGCTTTGAGTGTCCATCAGCTCGATCCGCGCGAGCGGCAGGCCCATCTGCACCGAGGCCATGACTGCCTCGACGGCGTCGCCCACGGTGTCGAAGGCGCAGACGGCGGCAGAAATGGCTTCGGGCGTGCCGCGCAGGCGCAGCGTGATCTCGGTGATCAGGCCCAGCGTGCCTTCGGACCCCACGAACAGCGCCGTGAGGTCATAGCCGGCCGAGGATTTGCGGGCGCGGGTGCCGGTGCGGATGACCTCGCCCTTGGCGGTGACCACTTCGAGCCCCAGCACGTTGTCGCGCATGGTGCCGTAGCGCACGGCAGTGGTGCCGCTGGCGCGGGTCGAGGTCATGCCGCCGACCGAGGCGTTGGCGCCGGGGTCGACCGGAAAGAAGAGGCCCGTGGCGCGCAACTCCTCGTTCAGCGCCTCGCGCGTCACACCGGGTTGCACGCGCACGTCCATGTCGCCCTGCGATACCTCGAGGATGCGGTTCATGCGCTGGAAGTCGACGCAGATGCCGCCCGAGAAGGCCTGGGCCTGCCCTTCGAGCGAGGTGCCGGTGCCCCAGCCGATGACCGGCACGCCGTGACGGGCGCAGGCCTGCACGATCCGGCGCACCTCGTCGGTGGATTCGGGATAGGCGACGGCGTCGGGCGGCGCGTCCGCGAAATGCGTCTCGCTCCGACCGTGCTCTTGCAGATCGGACTTGGACAGGCTGAGCCGTTGCCCTAAAACGGGCGATAACTCTGAAATGGCGTCCCGAATACCCATGTCTAACCCCTGCAATCTCTCGGACCCGCACACTATGCCAAGCGGTGCCGACAGGGAAGCGTCCTGCGTCACAAGGCCCGGGGGGTGCGGATGAGGGGGACCGGTGCGGCGGATCCGCCACGCAGGGGGCGCGCGCTCAGGCGCGGATCGCGGCGGGCAAGGGTTGTCAGCCGGGACGCCTGGCGGGTGTTGCGCCGCAAGGGACCGAGCCAGTTCCAGTTCTGGCTGATCGCGCTTTGCATCGGCATCGCGGCGGGCTTTGCGGCGCTGTTCTTCCGCAAGGGAATCAATGCATTGCAGCTGTTGCTCTACGGCTCGGAGGACCCGTCGCTGATGCATAGCTGGGTGTCCAACCTGCCGTGGTACTGGGTTCTGGTGATCCCGGTGGGCGGCGGGCTGGTGGTGGGCGCGATATTGCACCGCTACACGCCCGATGGCCGCGCGCGGTCGGTGGCCGATGTGATCGAAGGCGCGGCGCTGAACGAGGGCCGGGTCGAGACCCGGGCGGGCGTGGCCTCGGCGCTGGCGTCGATGATCACGCTGGGCACGGGCGGCTCTTCGGGCCGGGAAGGGCCGGTGGTGCACATGGCCGGCGTGATCTCGACCTGGGTCAGCAACCGGATCGACGCCAACGGGATCACGGGCCGCGACCTGTTGGGTTGTGCCGTGGCGGCGGCGGTGTCGGCGTCGTTCAACGCGCCCATCGCGGGGGCCCTTTTTGCGCTGGAGGTGGTGCTGCGCCACTTCGCGCTGCATGCCTTTGCGCCCATCGTCATCGCCTCTGTCGCGGGCACGGTGATCAACCGTCTGGAATTCGGCGACGTGACAGAGTTCGCGCTGCCCACGGCCAGCATGCTGGAGTTCTACGTGGAACTGCCGGCCTTTCTGATCCTGGGGCTGCTCTGCGGGGTGGTGGCCTTTGCACTGATGCGGGGGATCTTCGTGGCCGAGGGGTTCGCGGACCGGGTGCAGGCGCGCACCGGGTTGCCGCGCTGGCTGCGGCCCGGGGTGGCGGGGCTGATGCTGGGCGTGCTGGCGATCGGGTTTCCGCATATCATCGGCGTGGGCTACGAGACGACATCGAAGGCGCTGACCGGCAAGCTTTTGTGGACCGAGGCGGTGGTGTTCTGCATTCTCAAGGTCATTGCCGTGGCGATCACCATCGGCGGGCGGATGGGCGGCGGGGTGTTTTCGCCTTCGCTTATGGTCGGCGCGCTGACGGGGTTGGCCTTTGGCCTGGTGGCGACGGCGCTGTTGCCGGAGTGGTCGGGGGCGCCCACGCTTTACGCGCTGGCCGGGATGGGGGCGGTGGCCGCCGCCGTGCTGGGTGCGCCGATATCGACGACGCTGATCGTGTTCGAGTTGACGGGCGACTGGCAGACCGGGCTGGCGGTGATGGTGGCGGTGTCGATGTCCACGGCGCTTGCGTCGAAACTGGTGCGGCACTCGTTCTTCCTGACCCAGCTGGAACGGCGGGGTGTCAGGCTGGCGGCCGGGCCCCATGCGTATCTGCTGACGATGTACCGGGCCGGGCGGGTAATGCGCGGCACCGGCGCAGAGCGCAGCGCCAGCGAGGACGCCTGTTGGGAGCTGATCGAGGACGGGGTCTATATCGACGCCAACGCGACGCTGGACGTGGCGATGCCGATCTTCGAGCGCACGGGCGTCGCGTTCATCCCGGTGGTGACCCTGACGGGCGAGGATGCGAAGCCCGAACTGCAGGGGGCGCTCTTTCACGTCGATGCGCTGAAGGCTTATAACCGCGCGCTGACGGCGGTATCGGCGGAAGAGCACAGCTGACCCGGCAGAGCCGCGGCGTTGTTCCGGGACGGGGTGCGCCTGACTGCGCGCTCAACCAATGGTCGTTGTGCGAATCCAAATTTCGTGCATAGAATGTGGCATGTGCTTTTACGTCACCGTAGTGTGATGCCATTTTTCAGTATTTCAAATCAAAGGATTACCGACCATGCTGACCTTTCTTCAGGGCGAGTCCACCCTTCCGCCGACCATCACCGACATCCCCTGGGCCGACGCCTACAAGATCGGAGGCGGTGTCGATGCCGTGACCGGAGACGTGTTCGACGGTTCGGCGCTGAGTTCGACCGATACGACACCGGCCAAGGTCGGGGAGGGGAAGATTTCGATCAAGATCATCGCGACCGAAGAGGAGATGGAGCGCGAGATCGACGTGGGCGCATCGGGGTCCTACAACACCGGCGCCGTTGAGATCTCGGCCGAGGCGTCGTATCTCAACAGTGTCAGCTATTCGGCCACGTCCCTGACCGTTCTCGCGCAGGTCGAGATCAGCGATACCGACTATGCGACGATCAAGGACCCGGCGCTGAAGACAAAGGCGAAGAGCTTGCTCGACAGCGACCAGGCGACGTTCAAGAAAACTTATGGCGACTATTTCATCAGTGGGGTCAAGGCCGGCAGCCTGCTGAGCGTGGTGTTGCGGATCACGGCGGAATCCGAGTCGCGGCTGGATGATTTCAAGTCCAAGTTCTCTGGTTCCAAGGGGAACCTCTTTTCCGCGTCGGGCTACGCCAATTTCAAGCAGGCGGTGTCGAACAGCAAGACGACATTCGAACAGACGGTCGTGCATTTTGGCACCAAGAAAGGGTCGGTTGCGCCCAAGACCGACGACCCCGAGGAATTGCTGGCGTGGTTCAAGGACAACCTTGAGGCGGCGCGGATGCGGGCCTACCTGACCAGCTATTCCTCGCTCGATCCGGATTTCGACCGGACCGTGCCGGTGGCCCCGGCGGTGTTTGGCGAGATCACCGCGCTTTACAAGCAGGTCTGGCTGGTGGAGAGCCGGTTCAAGACCTGTCCGGGCGATTACGCAAATGCCTACGCCCATACGTTCGACACGCTGACGGGCGAGATTCGCGCGGCGCGTGAGGAACTGGCTTCGGACCCGTCGAAGATCGCGGGATACGCGACCGATCTCAATTCGCTGAAGACTGAACTGGACGAGATCTATGCTCGCTACGCGCTTTACATGAGCGTGAAGGGGGCAAAGTCCAGCGTGCCGAAGAAGGACAAGGAGCACGACTCGGGCGATACCAATATCTGGCATTACGGCTATGACACCTGGCCCGGGATCGCGACACAGATCTCGACCACCGAACAGAGCTATTCCGAGAAATGGCATATCGGCCACCGGACCCACACGTTCGACTGGGGCGGCAGTTCCAAATACATGCTGGTGGGTTTCACCGTCGACAGCGTCTGGCATTCGAACAACGGGTCATGGAAGCTGACGACGAGCGATCCGCTGCTCAAGGATACCGCCAGCATCTACGTGTCGTCGGAATACGACCGGGGGACGAACTGGAAGGTCAAGTGGCATTATGTCGAGGCCAAGGACTATCAGTTCGATTGAGACGCGACACGCGAGGCCGGGGCGGAATTTTTGAAAAATCCCGGGCAAGAATTTTTGAAAATTCTTGGGGCGCCTAGCGGATCAGGTGTGCCTTCATGCCCGGTTCGGGGAAGCAGGTGGCGGGCCGGCCCGTCGCCTCTTGCCAGCGGCCGATGGAGCGGCGGGTCTTGAAACCCGGCAGGCCGTCGGCGCCGCCGACGTCATGGCCCATGCCTTCCAAGCCGCGTTGCATTGCGGCGATGTCGGAGCGGTACATCTTGCCGACAGCGCCCCAGGGGGCGGAGAAATCGCCGACGCCGTACTGGATGCGGTCGCCGACATGGCCCACGTAAAGCGCGTAGAGGTCGGACATGTTGTAGTCCTTGAGCACGTAGAAATTCGGCGTGACCACGAAGGCCGGGCCGTTGCGCCCGGCGGGCATCATCAGGAAACCCTCGCCGTTGCGTTCGTGGTCGGGGAAGGGACGGTTTGAGACACGGGTGATGCCCATCGCTTCCCACTCGGCGATGGGGCGGCCCTGGTCAGGGCCTTCGAGTGAGCAGGAGACGGAGGCCGGCACGGTAACCTCGAACCCCCAGTCTCGGCCCGAAACCCAGCCGTGGCGGGCGAGGTAGTTGGCGATGGAGGCCAGCGTGTCGGGCACCGAGCCCCAGATATCGGCGCGCCCGTCACCGTCGCCGTCGGCGGCGTATTGCAGGAAATTGGACGGCATGAATTGGGGTTGGCCGAGCGCCCCGGCCCAGGAGCTGCGCAGGGGGCCGGTCGCGTGGCCGGCCTCGGCGATTTGCAGCGCGGCGATGAGTTCCTCGCGGAAATAGGGGGCGCGGGTGGCCATGAAGCCCTTGGTGCCAAGGACCTCGAACACGTTGTGCGGGATCTTGGCCCGGCCATAGGCGCTTTCGCGGCCCCAGATGCCCAGCAGGATACGGCCCGGCACGCCCGTTTGCTGTTCAATGCGGGCGAGGGTAGCGGCGTGGCGGCGGGCGAGATCGCGGCCGATGGCGGCGTCGCCGGAGACGCCGCGGAAATAGCGGCCCGGGGCGCCGAACTCGGACTGGGTCTGGCGCTTGGGCGTGGTCGCCTCGGACCCCGGCGGGACGAGGTCGGGCAGGTCCCAGTTGAGGCGCACGCCACCCATCGCGCTGTCGAAGGTCGTGCGGGAGACGCCATTGGCGCTTGCGGCGGGCCAGATGTCCTGCTCGAGCCACGTGCGAAACTGCTGTTCGATGGCGGCGCGGTCTTGCGCCGAGGCGGGCAGGGCCGTGAGCAGGGCAAGAAGCAAGGCGCAGCGGGACAATAGGCGGATCATGCGGTCATCCTTCCTCGAACCGGGTGAGGCAGTCGGTGATGCGCTCGACGGCTGCCTCGTATCGGGCGATCTGGTCGTCGGAGAGGTTCTCGTAGTCCTCCATCAAGAGGCCACGACCCTCGGTGATCGGGGTGGCGAAGCGCAGGGCGCAGGCGCGGTCGGGGCACGCGCAGGTGTCCACAGCCGCATCTTCGGCATGAAGAAGGCGAACATTGTCGGGATGACATGCGGCGAGGAAGGTGACGCAGAGCGCGAACGCGTATCGCATAACTGAGACCTCTCAGGAGGGATCGGACCCAAACCGGGTCAGACACGTCTCCTTGTCACTTTGGTACAGGGGTTTGTGCGATACAAGCGACGGCACCTCGATGCTGCCGAACGCGTCCAGGTAGGCTTGCTCATAACTTTCCATGTCGTCGAGGCGTTGAGCGGCCTCGGTAAGCGGCCTGTAAAAGTCCGCGTCGTCGATCCAGTCGAATTCCGTGCCGCGCGCTCGGTCGCGACCATGCACCGGGTTGGAGCGCAAAATCTGGCGGTAGATCCGAACCGCGTTCAGAAAGCCGTGACAGCGCGCTGTCACGAAATCGGGTTCCGATACGAGCCTTTCCGAAATGGGAAAGAACGACTGTTCCTGATCCAAAGCCTTGCCCGGTGCCGGGGATAAAGCCGCAAGTGCGGAGAAGCCCAGGATCACGGCGAAACCTTTCACGGATCACCCCAGGCTGACGCTTGCCGCACTCTCGGGCAGTTCCTCGTCGAAGCAGCGCTGGTAGAATTCGGCGACGGTCTGACGCTCCAGCTCGTCGCATTTGTTCAGGAAGGTCAGGCGGAAGGCATAGCCCACGTCGCGGAAGATGCGGCTGTTCTGAGCCCAGTTGATCACCGTCCGGGGGCTCATGACCGTCGAGAGGTCGCCGTTCATGAAGGCCGTGCGGGTGAGGTCGGCGACGGTGACCATCTGGCTGATCGTCTTGCGCCCGGCTTCGGTGTTCATCTGGGGGGTCTTGGCGATGACGATGGCGGTCTCGGCGTCGTGGCTGAGGTAGTTCAGCGTGGCCACGAGCGACCAGCGGTCCATCTGCGCCTGGTTGATCTGCTGCACGCCATGATAAAGCCCGGTCGTGTCGCCCAGGCCCACGGTGTTGGCCGTGGCGAAGAGGCGGAAGCAGGGGTGGGGCGTGATGATCTCGTTCTGGTCCAGCAGGGTCAGCTTGCCGTCATGTTCCAGCACACGCTGGATGACGAACATCACGTCGGCGCGGCCCGCGTCGTATTCGTCGAAGACGATGGCGACGGGGTTGCGCAGGGCCCAGGGCAGGATGCCTTCGTGGAACTCGGTCACCTGCACGCCCTCGCGCAGCTTGATCGCGTCCTTGCCGATCAGGTCGATCCGGCTGATGTGGCTGTCGAGGTTGACGCGAACGGCGGGCCAGTTGAGGCGCGCGGCGACCTGTTCGATATGGGTCGACTTGCCGGTGCCGTGATAGCCCTGGATCATGACACGGCGATTGTGGGAAAACCCGGCGAGGATCGCCAGCGTCGTGTCGGGGTCGAACTTGTAGGTCGAATCGATGTCGGGCACGCGTTCGGTCTTGTCGGCGAAGCCCTTTATGACCATGTCGGTGTCGATCCCGAAAACATCGCGGACCGAAAGCTCCTCGGTCGGTTTCATGTCGTGATCCATGTTCCCGTCGGCCATCTGGCGTGTCCTTCAATCATCGTCTTTTCGTTCGCCCTTCCGTGCAACATATCGCCGGGAAGGGCAAGGGAAAGGGAAAGAATTACTGGCCCTCGCCTTGCGCCTGCCCTAGGTTTCGATTTCGAAAGGAATGCGCGTTCCATGAAAGACCTCGACGCACTCGAACACATGATCGGTCGATGCGCCCTGAAGGACAGGGCCGCGTTTTCCGAACTTTATTCCGCGACCTCGGCGAAACTATTCGGCGTGATCCTGCGTGTGTTGAACAACCGCGCCGAGGCCGAGGAGGTGTTGCAGGAGGTCTATGTGAAGATCTGGCGCAACGCCGACCGGTACAGCACGGGCGGGTTCAGCCCCATGACATGGCTGATCACGATCGCGCGGAACGCAGCCATCGACATGCTGCGCAAGCGCAAGGGGGCGGGCGAGCAGATGCCGGAGGGACTGGCCGAAGCGATGCCCGATGCCGCACCGGGGCCGGAGGCGCAGGCCGTTCAGGCCTCGGAGCGGGAAAAGTTGGACGGGTGCTTCGACGAGCTTGAAGCCGACCGCGCGGACGCCGTGCGGGGGGCTTACCTTGACGGAGAGACCTATGCCGACCTGGCGGCGCGGTTTGACGTGCCGCTGAACACGATGCGAACCTGGCTGCGCCGCAGCCTGCTGAAACTGAGGGAGTGCCTGTCGCGATGAGCGAGGTGCCGGAAAAAGACGACGACGTGGTCCTGGCGGGTGAATACGCGCTTGGCCTGCTGTCGGCTGCGGAGGCTGCTGCCTTCGAGGCGCGTCTTGGCGCCGAGCCCGAATTGCGGGCGCTCTACGCTCAATGGGCCGAGGATTTTGCCGTTCTGGCCGAAGACATTCCCGAAGAGGCCCCGCCGGCGCGCGTGAAGGCAGCCTTGGATCGGCGCTTGTTTGCAGGGGAGCGCCCCGCGCGGCGCGGCCTGTTCGAGCGGTTCGGTCTTGCGGGGCTGGCGGCGGCGGCGCTGGTCGCAGGTCTGTTCTTCGTTGTGGATGTGCCCGGGACGGGCGTGCAGCCGCCCGAGAATCCGGTTTATCACGCTGATCTTCGGGCCAGCGGCGAGGAAGACATCATTCTGGCGGCGGGCTATGACGCGACCACCCAGGAGATGTATGTCGAGCGGCGCGGGATGCAGGACCGGCCCGGGCGCGATATCGAGATGTGGCTGATCGCCGGGGACAATCCGCCGGTGTCGCTGGGCGTGCTGCCGGAAAACGAGCGGCTGCGCCTGCCGATGACGCAAGAGCAGATCGCGGTATTGCAAGGCGCGACGCTGGCGATTTCGGACGAACCCGAAGGCGGTTCGCCCACGGGCGCGCCGACCGGCGATATCCTGGCCACCGGTCCGCTTGAAGACGTCTGAGACATTTTCGAAAATTAGCTGAAACTTTCGGCGCGCGTCTCCCGTGGCTGCGTATGAGTTGGGCAACAAAGCCTTGCTTGTGTGTATTAAGTTAGGGAGTAGAATTATGTTTAACCTGAAATCCATGACCGCCGCCGCGGCAATCGCAGCCACTGCGAGCGTTGCCTATGCCGACAATCCGATGGTCGGTGGCGCGGAGATGTTTGCCGACAAGAACATCGTCGAAAATGCCGTGAACTCGGCCGATCACACGACGCTGGTGACCGCCGTCAAGGCAGCGGGCCTTGTCGACACGCTGTCGAGCGAAGGTCCGTTCACGGTGTTCGCGCCGACCAACGCCGCCTTTGGCGAACTGCGCGAAGGCGCGGTCGAGGCGCTGCTGCAACCGGCGGCCAAGAAACAGCTGACCGAGATCCTGACCTGTCACGTGGTGTCGGCCGACGCGATGTCGACGGCGATCAAGGGCATGGTCGACGATGACGGCGGCGCGCATATGGTGCCGACCGTGGGCGGCTGTATGCTGAAAGCCACCTACCAGGGCAACAAGATCATGCTGGAAGACGAGCGTGGCCGCGTGGCGAACGTGACCATTGCCGATGTCGAGCAGTCCAACGGCGTGATCCACGTGATCGACACCGTGATGCTGCCGGCCAAGCAGTAACATCCTCGATAGCTGCGGAACGGGGGGCAAGCGCCCCCCGTTTCTTCCTGGAATGACAAACGCAGGAGGCTGAAAATGCAACGACGCACATTCATACTGTCCGCCCTGTCAGGGGGCACCGTACTGACGGCGCTGCCGGGAGTTGCCGCGCAGGGGTCTTTCGAGGTGACACGCACAAAGGCGGAATGGCGCGAGATGCTGACCGATCTGGAATACGAGGTGATGCGCGAGGAGGGCACCGAGCGCGCCTATAGCAGCCCCCTGCACGATCTTTACAAGCCGGGGACGTATCACTGTCGCGGCTGTGACCTGCCGCTTTATTCTTCCGAGACCAAGTATGACAGCAAGACCGGCTGGCCCAGCTTCTGGAAGGCGATGGACGATGCCATCGGCACCAAGCCGGATCATTCGCTGTTCGCGACGCGGACCGAATGCCATTGCCGCCGCTGCGGCAGCCATCTGGGGCACATTTTCGATGATGGGCCGCAGCCCACGGGCAAACGCCATTGCCTGAACGGTGTCAGCCTGACCTTCCGCGCCGCCTGAATTCCGGGTCCGATCGCGCACCGGGTGGTTTCAGGGCCCGGAACGGTACGAGTGACCCGGTGCGCTTTATGTCATAAGCCTACTTGAAGTTGCGGCTTTGTTTGATCTGGTCCCAGGCCCAGACGACCTGTTGCAACTGTTCTTCCTGGCTGCGATCGCCGCCGTTGATGTCGGGGTGCAGCACCTTGATCAGCGCCTTGTAGGCCTTGCGGATCTCGGCCTTTGAGGCGTGTTCGCTGGCTTCCAGAATTTCGATCGCGCGGCGTTCGGTGGGCGGAAGCTTGCGCTGGCCGCCACGGTTCTTGCCGGGGTTCTGGGTGGCATTGCCGCCCAGCACCTGGTGCGGATCCTCGATGCCCAGGCGGGCCCAGGCGCGCGCCTCGGGATCGTTGAACGCCTTGGTCTTGCGCTCCCACACCTTGTCCGAGGACATCTGGGCGTTCATCTCGGCCTCGGTGGTGCCGTCGAAGAAGTTCCACTTGGTGTTGTACTCGCGCACGTGCTCCTGGCAGAACCAGTAGTAATCGTCGAGCACATCCGGCGCCTTGGGCGCGCGGTAGACGCCCGGCTTGTCGCACCCCTCCTTGTCGCAGATGCGGGTCGAGGTTTCGGATGCCCCGGACATGCCCCGCCGACCGCGCGGATTCTTCTTTTTCGCCGACGAAACGGACATGTCGAAACCAAACGGATCGGATTTAGCCATTGGCATTCCCTTTGCGACTCGAGGCCAAGAGTTTATGTGATTGCGCGGCAAATTGAAGAGCAAAGATCGGGAAAAAACCGCGCGGTCCCGAACTTCTTTTCAAGGGTCAGTCCCGGGGCGGCAGATCGGGGCGCGGCGTGTCGTCGCCGTCCGCGTCGTCGGCTCCGCCTTCCGGTGTATCGTCTTGGGGTTCCTCGATTTTCTCGGCCTCGGCGGCGGTTTCCAGTTCTTCCTCCTCGTGGTCGTCCCAGGGCATGGGCGGCGGGCTGTCGACGCCTTCCAGTTCCAGCGGGCGGCGGAAGACCAGCATGGAGCGATAGACCGTCTGCGACGAGGTCAGGCCCTGGCGTTCCTCGCTGGGCAGGATGTCGGCGCGCAGGTATTCCCAGCCCTCGATGGCCAGTTCGTTGATCACCGTCTCGAGCCCGTGGGCGAACCGGCCCTCTGCGCCCTTGACGCCCGGACCCTTGCGGCCCTTGGCGGGGGCGGGGATGACCTTGTACTCGTATTTCTGGATCACGGGGTGCACCTCTCAAAATTGGCAGGACATCGTAACGTCCTGAGGCTCGGGTGCAACATCAAAGCGCAGCGGCAAGCGGTCACGCGCCGGACCAAAGATCCTCGTAGACCTGGGCAATCGTTTCGGCTTCTCGTGACACGCTGAAATGGGTGCAGGCGATATCGCGAGCTGATTGCGACATGGCGGCGTGGCGGTCCGGGTCCGACAGGATGGAAGCGAGCGCATCGGCGGCATCGCCCGGGTCGTCGGGGACGATAAGGCCGGTTTCGCCCTGGCTGGAAAAGCTGCGGTAATAGCCCGTGTCGGTGGCCACGAAGGGTACGCCCGAGGCCATACCTTCGAGCGGGGTCATGCCGTAGCCTTCGTAGCGGGGCAGCTGCACCACGGCAGAGAGCGACCGGGTGAGGGCGGGAAGGGCGTCGGGCGCGACCTCGCCGGGGAAAAGGATGCGGTCGGTCATGCCTGCGGCGGCGATCTGTTCCTTGAGCTTGTCGAGGAAGGGCTGGTCGGACTTGGCGGCGCGTCCGATGACGAGGGCGGTCAGGCCCGGCTGTTGCGGCAGAAGGCGCAGCATGGCGGCGACGAAGCGGTCGGTGCCTTTCTCGGGGCGGATGCGGCCGATGGTGGCCACGCCATGGGTGCCGGGATAGCCGGTGGCGGCCCAGGCGGCGGCGCGGTCCGGCGCGGGCGTGAAGCGGTCGGTGTCGACGCCGTGGGGGGCGACGGCGCGCACGTGCGGGACGAAGCCGGCGGCGGCCTCGGTCGTGGCGATGACGGCATCCATGCGCGAGATCAGCCAGCGGGGAAAGGCCGAGTGCCGCCGGATCGCGGCGGAGGTGAAGACGATGCGGATGGGCCGGCGCAGCACGTCGCGCACCCAGAGGGCGGCGCGCATTTCGGGGTTGCGGCGGACGTGCCAGATGGTGAAGGGGCGGCTATGTGGCGCGGTTTTCGACAGGGTGGCGGCCTGGGCCTTGGTAATTGGTGCGGGGCAGCCGGGCAGGGGGTGGCCTGCAAGCGCGAGGTCGTATTGGTCGACCTGGAATCGGACCACGCTGGCGGCGGTCGAGGAGACGCCGGTGAAGTTGCGGTTGAAATTGGTGACGATGAGGTCCGGCACGCGGGTCGGCTTTCCTTGAGGCTCGGGGTTAGGTGCTAGCGCAGGCCGAGCGCCTTGGAAAGGGTGGTGGCGAAGTCTTCGAGCGCGCCCCCTTGGGTGGCGGCGAAGGCGCGGGTGCGGTCGCGGAGCGCATCCAGTGCGGCCGGGTCGTCGAGATAGGTGGTCAGCTTGGCGCTGAGATCGTCGGCATCGGCGACCTCGACACAGGCGTTTGCGGCCTGCATCTGGGCATAGGCCTCGGCGAAGTTGGCATAGTGTGGCCCGTGCAGCACGGCGGAGCCGGCATGGGCGGGCTCGAACGGGTTGTGGCCGCCGACGTCGGAAAAACTGCCGCAGACGCAGGTGAGCGGGCTGAGGGCGTACCACAGGCCCATCTCGCCCAAAGTGTCGGCGAGGTAGACGCGGGTCTGCCCGGTGATGGTCATGCCGGTGGAGCGGCGGGCGCCCTCGAACCGGTGCTCGGCAATCCGGCGCTCGATATCGTGGGCGCGTTCTGGGTGGCGCGGGACCAGGATCAGCAGCGCATCGGCATTGCCGCCGGTCATGGCGCGGTGGGCCCTGAGCACCACCTCGTCCTCGCCCGGATGCGTGGAGGCGGCAAGCCAGACGGGACGCCCGGCGATGAGACCCTGCATCCGGTGAAGCTCGTTCCGGTCGAAGGGGAGGGGGCCGGCGACGGATTTTAGGTTGAGGCCCGGTTCGGCCTGCGCGAGGCCGAGGTCGCGAAGGTGGTGCGCGGTGCGGTCGTCCTGGCAATGAATCAGGCGGAAATGGTCCATGAGGTATCGCGCGGTGCGGGGGAAGCGTTTCCAGTTGCGGGCGGATGCGTCGGAGATGCGCGCGTTGACCAGGGCCAGCGGGACGCCCGCGGCTTGGGTGAGGCGCAGCATCTGGGGCCACAGCTCGCTTTCCACGAAAACTGCAGCCGAGGGGCACCAGTGATCGAGGAAGCGCAGGACCACGCGGTGAGAATCCAGCGGCGCGAACTGGTGCGTGGTGCGCGGCGGGAGGCGCTTGCCGACGATCTGGGCCGAGGTGGCGGTGCCGGAGGTTATGAGGAACGACAGGTCTGGATGCGTATCGCCCAGATGTTCGATCAGGCGCAGGACCGACAGGCTTTCGCCCACGGACGCGGCGTGAAACCACAAAAGGTCGCCATGCGGGCGCGGCGCGGTGGAGTGGCCCTGCCGCTCGGGCAGGCGGTTTGCGGGAATACCCTGGCGGGAGAGGTTTTCCGAGACGCGTTTATAGGCCAGCCGCTCAAGCAGATTGGCCGCCACGCCGTAAAGACGCACGGGCAGGGGCGCCGGATTGCGGGGCATCAGCCGCCGGTGTGGCTCATGTGGCGGGACATGCGCCCGTCCACTGTCTGACGGGAATAGTCGAAGTCGTGGCCCTTGGGCTTGCGGGTGATGGCCTCGCGGATTGCGGCCTCGAGCGGGGCGTCATCGTTCGGCGTGTTGCGCAGGGGCGCGCGAAGGTCGGCCATGTCTTCCTGGCCGAGGCACATGTAAAGCTCGCCGGTGCAGGTCAGGCGCACGCGGTTGCAGCTTTCGCAGAAATTATGGGTGAGCGGCGTGATGAAGCCTATCTTCTGCCCGGTTTCTTCCAGCCGCACGTAACGGGCGGGGCCGCCGGTGCGCTCGGTCAGTTCGGTCAGGGTGTATTCTTCGGCCAGCGTCCGGCGCAGGTCGGACAGTTTCCAATACTGGTCCAGCCGGTCCTCGTTGCCGATATCGCCCATCGGCATGACCTCGATGAAGGTCAGGTCCATGTCGCGGGATTTGCACCATTCGACGATGTCGAAGAGTTCGTCCTCGTTGAAGCCCTTGAGGGCGACGACGTTGATCTTGATGCGCAGGCCTGCGGCTTGGGCGGCATCAATCCCCTTGAGCACCTGCGGCAGGCGGCCCCAACGGGTGATGTCGGCGAATTTTGTCTCATCGAGCGTGTCGAGCGACACGTTCACGCGGCGCACGCCCGCAGCATAGAGATCTTGGCTGAACCGGGCGAGTTGCGAGCCGTTGGTGGTGAGCGTCAGTTCCTTGAGGTCGCCGCTGTCCAGATGCCGCTTCATGCCGTGGAAGAAATGCATGATGTTGCGCCGCACCAGCGGTTCGCCGCCGGTGATCCGCAGCTTTTCGACGCCCAGGCGCACGAAGGTCGAACACATGCGGTCCAGTTCTTCCAGCGTCAGCAATTCCTTCTTGGGCAGGAAGGTCATGTTCTCCGACATGCAGTAGACGCAGCGAAAGTCGCAGCGGTCGGTGACGGAGACGCGCAGATAGGAAATGGCGCGCTGGAACGGGTCTATAAGTGGTGCGGTCATGGGGCAGAACGTATGCAACCCGCCGATAAACGGCAAGGGGCATCTTGGCAATTGAAGCCCGGGCGCGGGGGCCATAAGGTGAGCATATGAAACGATTTGTATGCCTTGTTGCCTTTGCCGCCGGCCTGTCGGGCTGTGATGTGTTGCCCACCATGCAGCGTCAGGCGCCGCCGTCCGAGCCTGCGCCTGAAAGCGCTGACGCCGAGGCGGAGGTGCAGACCGCGGGCATCGCCCCGCCGGCCAATGCGCGGACGGTCGACGAGTTCGACACCACCACCGAGGAAGAGCGGACCGCGGCGGTCGAAGCGGCCCAGAGCGGCGGTGGCGACCGCGACCTCGGGATCACCGTCGCGTCGCTGGGGGCGGCATCGGATCCGGGTATCTGGATGAAGACGCCGCTGGTTTCGGCCCCTGGGAAGGGGCGGGTGGAGTACCCTGCGAAGGGCACGACCGTGGCGGTGGACCTTATCCCGCTGGACGCGGAGCCGGGATCGGGTAGCCAGCTGTCGCTGGCAGCGATGCGTCTTCTGGAGGCCGATCTGACGGGTTTGCCCGAAGTGCGGGTTTTCGCGACAGGCGGCTGATTCTACAGCAGTTTCTCGGCTTCCTTGCGGGCGAAGGGCTTCATATGACGGCCGTTTTCGGCCATGAAAGCGCGCACGCGGACCGGGTCATGTTTCGACAGGTCGCGCAGCCACCAGGCGACGGATTTCTGGATGAACCACTCGGTGTCCTGGACGTAACCGGCGGCCCAGCCCAACGCGCGTTCGCGGGCGGCGGCCTCAGTCGGTTTTAGGTTATTGAGCTTGGCCAGCGGCAGGGTCACGACCATGGCGGCGCGGCGGATCCAGTGGCTTTCGAACCTTGTCCAGATCTCGACCTCGTCCATGCGGGAAAGATCGGCCATCAGCCGCTTTTGTCCGGCCATCATGGCGTGGTCGGCGATGGCCCAACTGTCGAGATCGGGCAGCCACGAGGTGATCAGCGCCCAGATCGCATCGTCAGGCGTGATCCGGGCCTGGGTCAGCAGCTTGGCGGCGGCGAGGCGGGCCTCGAAGATGTTCGTGCGCCAAAGCGCGTCGGCCAGCGCCACCCGCTCCTCGACGGTGAGGGTGCGGCGCCAATCAGCGGTCAGGTCGTTGATGGCCGGGTTGGGCACGCCGAGATAGTCGCGCGGGACCTTGTGATAGTCGGCCATACCCTGCGCCCGGCCGGGTTCGGCGTGGGTGCGCAGTTGGTCGAGGGCGTCATCCAGCGTCATTCCACGGTCACGGACTTGGCGAGGTTGCGGGGCTGGTCCACGTCGGTGCCTTTGGCGACGGCGGTGTGGTAGGCCAGAAGCTGCGCGGGAATGGCGTAGAGGATGGGCGACAGGATCGGGTCAACTTGTGGCAGCGTCAGGGTCAACCACGTATCTTCGGAGGCGGCGGCGGCGCCGGGGGCGTCGGTGATCAGCATCACCTTGCCGCCGCGGGCCATGACTTCCTGCATGTTGGACACGGTCTTGTCGAAGAGGGCGTCGCGCGGGGCCATGACGATGACCGGCATCTTTTCGTCGATGAGCGCGATGGGGCCGTGCTTCAACTCGCCGGACGCATAGGCCTCGGCGTGGATATAGCTGATTTCCTTGAGCTTCAGCGCGCCTTCGAGGGCCAGCGGGTACATCATGCCGCGCCCGAGGAAGAGCGCGTTCTCGGCGCTCGACAGCTGGTAGGCGGCCTTGCGGAAGTCCTCGTTCAGTTCCAGCGTGTTGTTGATGGTCGAGGGCAGGCCGCGCAGGTGCGACAGCAGGTCCGACAGGCGCGCGGGATCTATCGCTTCACGATCGGACGCGGCCTTGAGCGCCATCAGCAAGAGCACGGTCAGCTGGCAGGTGAAGGCCTTGGTGGAGGCGACGCCGATCTCGACCCCGGCATGGATCGGCAGGGCGAGGTCGCTTTCGCGGGCGATGGAGCTTTCGGGGACGTTGACGATCGACAGGATCTTGGCCGCGCGGCCTTCGCAGTAGCGAAGGGCGGCCAACGTGTCGGCGGTTTCGCCCGACTGGCTGACGAAGATGGCGGCGGTCCTGGCGGGAACGGGGGGTTCGCGGTAGCGGAACTCGGACGCGATATCGACGTCGACGGGCAGGCCTGCCAGCTGCTCGAACCAGTATTTCGCAGTGAGGCAGGCGTAATAGGCCGTGCCGCAGGCGACCAGGGTCAGGCGGTCGTATTGCGTGAAATCCATTTCCGGCTGGGGCAGGGTCAGGCCGCCCCCGGCCGCGGACAGGTAGTGGCGCAGGGTGTCGCCGATCACGGCGGGCTGCTCGGCTATTTCCTTGGCCATGAAGTGCTTGTGCCCGCCCTTGTCGACATGGGTGCTGTCGATGGCGATCGTTCGGACGGCGCGGTTGGCGCGATTGCCGTGCGCGTCGATGATGTCGAGCGTGGTGCGGGTGACGATGGCGATGTCGCCCTCCTCGAGGTACGTGATCCGGTCGGTGAGCGGGGCGAGCGCGATGGCGTCGGAGCCCACATACATCTCGCCGTCGCCGTGGCCGATTGCCAGCGGGCTGCCCTTGCGGGCGGCGACGATCAGGTCGTCCTCGCCGTCGAACAGGAAACCCAGCGCATAGGCGCCTTCCAGCCGCGCGATGGCGGATTTGGCGGCCTCGACGGGGCTTTGGCCCTGCTCCATCAGGTGATGGACCAGCATGGCGACGGTTTCGGTATCGGTGTCGGTCTCGTGCGCCAGCCCGGCAGCGGCCAGTTCGCTGCGCAGATCGCGGAAATTCTCGATGATGCCGTTGTGGACCACGGCCACTGGTCCGGCCTTGTGCGGGTGGGCGTTGACGGTGTTGGGCGCGCCGTGGGTGGCCCAGCGGGTGTGGCCGATGCCCGACTTGCCGCGCAGGGGGTCGTGCACCAAGAGGTCCGACAGGTTGACCAGCTTGCCGACGGCGCGGCGGCGGTCGAGCCGCTTGTCGTTGATGGTGGCGATGCCGGCGCTGTCATAGCCGCGATATTCGAGGCGTTTGAGCGCCTCGACGAGGATGGGCGCGGCTTCGTGCTTGCCGAGGACCCCTACAATTCCACACATTATCCTGCCTCTTTCGCTTGCTTGGCCCGTCTGGACTTTAGGATTTCGAACAATTTGCGCGCCATGCCCGGTTTGTTGGCCTGCGGGCTGCGGGCGATGGCGAGCGCGCCCGCGGGCACGTCGCTGGTGATGACCGAGCCGGAGCCGGTCATCGACTCGTCGCCCAGTTTGACGGGCGCGACCAGCATGGTGTTGGAGCCAACAAAGACCCGCGCGCCGATCTCGGTGCGGTGCTTCATCACGCCGTCATAGTTGCAGGTGATGGTGCCCGCGCCGATATTGCTGGCCTCGCCCACCGACGCGTCGCCGATATAGCTGAGATGGTTGACCTTGGCGCCTTCGCCGATGAGGGCGTTCTTGATCTCGACGAAATTGCCGATGCGGGTGTCCTCGGCCAGTTCCGCGCCGGGGCGCAGACGGGCATAGGGGCCGACCACGGCGCCGCGCGAGACGTGGCAGCCTTCGAGATGGGAAAACGCCTTGATATGCGCGCCGGATTCGACGGTGACGCCGGGGCCGAAGACCACGTTCGGTTCCACGATAGTGTCGCGGCCCAGCACGGTGTCGTAGGCGAAATGCACGGTCTCGGGCGCGGTGAGCGTGACGCCGTCCTCAAGCGCCGTGGCGCGGGCGCGGGCCTGGAAGGCGGCCTCGGCCACGGCCAGTTCGGCGCGGGAGTTGATGCCCATGGTCTCGGCCTCGGGGCAGGCGATGGCGGTGGCCGAGAGGCCCCGGTCGCGGGCGATGGCGACGATGTCGGTCAGGTAGTATTCGCCCGCCGCGTTGTCGTTGGTGACCGCGCGGATGAGGTCGAAAAGGACGGGCGCGGAGGCGGCGATGACGCCGGAATTGCATAAGGTGATGGCACGGGTGGCGGCATCGGCATCCCTGAATTCGACAATCTTTTCAAGCGTGTCGCCGGACATGACCAGCCGGCCATAGCGGCCGGGATCGGCGGCCTCGAAGCCCAGCACGACGACGTCATGCTGCGCGCGAGCCGCGACCATGCGGTGCAGCGTGTCCTCGGAGATGAAGGGCGTGTCGCCGTAAAGGACTATGGCGTCGCCGTCATAGCCCGCGAGCGCGGTTTCGGCCTGTGCCACGGCGTGGCCGGTGCCGTCCTGCGTGGCCTGGTGGACGGTCAGGATTTCGGGATCGTGGTCCTGCGCCGCCGCCTGGACCGCCTGAGACCCGTGGCCGGTGACGACGACGGTGCGGTCGGGGGACAGGGCCGATCCGGCCCGCAGGGCATGGACCAGCATCGGCGCGCCGGCGATCTGGTGCAGCACCTTGGGCAGGTCCGAATTCATGCGGGTGCCCTGGCCCGCGGCCAGAACGATCAGGCTGATGCTCATGCGGTTTCTCTTTCCTTCCTGACGCGCCCGTTTTATCCGGTTGCGCAAGCCGTGCAAGGCTGGGCCGTATCAAAGATGATTGCGGGATGTGACAGGGGCGGGCGGAAAAACGCCCATCGTTGCAGGATGACAAGAGGGTTGGACGTATGAGTGATCGGCTGGGCACGGTGGTTTTCGACCTGGACGGGACGCTGGCGGATACCAGCGGCGACCTGATCGCCGCCGCCAATGCCTGTTTCCGGGGGATGGGCGAGGGCGATCTGCTGGATCCGGTGGCGGATGCCGGTACGGCGCTGCGCGGCGGGCGGGCGATGCTGACGCTTGGCATGACGCGGCTGGGCCGGGCGGATGATTTTGACGAGATCGACCGGCAATATCCAATCCTTTTAAAGGCTTACGGTGAGGCGATCGACACGCACACGGTGTTCTATCCCGGTGCGATGGACGCGGTGGAGACCCTGCGGCTGGCCGGGCATCCGGTGGCGATCTGCACTAACAAGCCGGAAAAGCTGGCGGTGCAGCTGATGAGCTCGCTGGGCGTGTTGGACCGGTTCGGCGCGCTGGTGGGGGCCGATACGCTGGCGGTGCGCAAGCCCGACCCCGAACCGTTGCGCGAGGTGGTGCGGCGGGTGGGGGGCGACCCGAGCCGCTGCCTGCTGGTGGGCGACACCGTGACGGACCGCGAAACGTCGCGCGCGGCGGGGGTGCCGTCGGTGCTGGTGACGTTCGGGCCGGGCGACGAGGACGTGCGGGCGCTTGAGCCGGAGGCGACGATCGACCATTTCGACGAGCTGCCCGGTGTGGTGCAGAGGCTTTTCGGCTGAAAGCCGGTTTCGGGAAAGCGAAATGCCGCTTTTGGACTGGCGCTTCGCGATTGACCTGCGCCGCGCAGGGCCGCAATAAAAGCCCATGAGCGAGATATTCACACGCAGTTTCACCCAGCAGGAGCCGATCCCCGAGGAGGGGATTCGCGCCGCGATGGAGGTGATGCAGAGCGGGCGCTTGCATCGCTATAACCTGTCGCCCAGCGAGGTGGGCGAAGTGGGCCTGCTGGAGCAGGAATTCGCGGCCTATACGGGCGCGACATACGCGCTGGCCGTCGCCTCTGGCGGCTATGCGATGGCCACCGCCTTGCGAGCGTTGGGGGTGCAGCCTGGCGAAAAAGTGTTAACGAATGCTTTCACCCTCGCGCCGGTGCCGGGGGCGATTGCCAGCGTCGGGGCCGTGCCGGTGTTCGTCGGCGTGACGGAAAGCCTGACCATCGACCTTGAAGACCTAGTTAACAAGGCGGGCGCGGCGCGCATCCTGATGCTGAGCCACATGCGCGGGCACCTGTGCGACATGGACCGGCTGGTAGAGATTGCGTGCGAGCACGGGCTGACCATCGTCGAGGATTGCGCCCACACGATGGGGGCGGCGTGGAACGGCGTGCCTTCGGGGCGGCATGGGCTGATCGGGTGCTATTCGACGCAGACCTACAAGCACATGAATTCGGGCGAAGGCGGCCTCTTGGTGACGGACGACCCGAGCGTCATGGCGAAGGCCGCGATGCTGTCGGGCTCCTACATGCTCTATGGCCGGCACGGGACGGTGCCGCCGGAGGCGGAATTCGAGAAGATCAAGTACGAGACGCCCAATATCTCGGGCCGGATGGACCACCTGCGCGCGGCGATTTTACGCCCGCAACTCAAGGCGTTGGACGCGCAATGTGCCAAGTGGAACGCGCGCTACCGGGTGGTCGAGGAGGGCCTGCGCGGCACGCCCGGCCTGAAGATCGTGGAGCGCCCGGAGGCGGAGACCTATGTGGGCTCGTCGATCCAGTTCCTGTTGCTGGACTGGAGCGACGGGGCCATCGCGGAGGTAGTGGCGCGGTGCGCCAAACGCGGCGTCGAGTTGAAGTGGTTCGGGGGGGCGGAGCCGGCGGGATTCACCAGCCGCTATGACAGCTGGCGCTATGCGCCGAGCGTGCCGATGCCCGAGAGCGACCGGGTGCTGAAGGGCATTCTGGACATGCGCCTGCCGCTGACCTTTACGCTGGAGGATTGCGCCCTGATCGCGCGGATCATCCGGGCGGAAGTGGGCGCGGTGCAGCAGGCCGCCGCGTCCTGAGGCGAGAAAGTTAACGGCGACTCGGGGCCTGAAAACCGCGTCGGTATCGCGTCGGTATTTTGGACTGTATGGCGTCGGTGCCAGTGTCAGACGGTTCAGATGAAGGCACCGCGCGGATCGTCCCGGACTGGCGGGCGGTCGGCGCGACGGCGGATGTCGCGCCTTGAGTATTTTTGGAACAGTGAAGGTGGGACCCGGGGGTGCTGGGCCGGGCGGCGGCTGCGGGCTCAGTCGGGCGCCGGATCGGGGCGGCTGTCGGTGGGAACCGGGACGGTGGAGATGGAAACCTTGGCCGAGCCTTGGGACAGCTCGCGCCCGTGCGAGATGTAGACCAGCGTGTGGCGGTCGGCGTCATAGATGCGTTTCACCCGCAGCGTCTTGAAGATGATCGAACGGCTGGCGCGAAACACGTCCTCGCCCTCCTCGGACCGGTCGATGTCACCGATGGTGATCGGGCCGGTTTGCTGGCATTCGATGGCGCTGTTGGAGGGGTCCTCGAACCAATTGCCATTCGCCAGCCGGTCGATCAGGCCGCGCTCGAAATAGGCCAGGTGGCAGGTGACGCCCTGAACGTTGGGATCCTCGATCGCCTCGACGATGATGTCGTTGCCGGCCCAGTCGACGCCGATCTCGCCCACCTGCTCGGCGCGGGCGGGCGAGATCAGGGGGACCGCCAGCAAGGCGGCCCCGAAAAGCGCGCGGCGCATCAGAATGCGACCGTGCCGTGGGTGCCCACGTCGGGCGTGTCGCCCGAAAGCGAGGCGCGGGCGAACTCGAACAGCGACTTGGCGTTGCCGTCGGTGGCCCAGACGGCGGCCTTTTTCGGACGCATACACACGAGGACGATGTCGTCGTCCTGGCGGCCATCCTCGAACCAGACGGCGGCCATGGGCGACCAGATCTCGTCAAGCTTGGCCTCGCTGGTCTCGACCGACAGCGCGCCGTCGATATCGGCGTAGAGATGCGCGCTGGGGCAGGCGGCAATGAATTTGCAGGCCTCGGCCTTGGCGGCGGCATCGGCGATATCGGTGCCCTTGGCGGTCACGAACCAGATGGCGTGGTCATCGGCGGTGATCGTGGGGGCCATCGGGCGCGGCGGGGCGCTGGACGAGGAGAGCATCCCGGCCTGAAGGTCGTCGAGGCGCTTCCACAGGGTTTCTTTCAGATCGTCGGACATCAGATGTCTCCTTTGCTAAACTGGGTGTCAGAGGGCCAACACGTGGTGCGTGGAATCGGTTCCGGGCCGGTGCGGCGGGATTGACGACGCGGCGGGTGCGGTCTATAAATGAACAAGTGTTCAATAAATGCCGGGAGAGGCGCAGATGTTCGACGCGGTGATGAAGTTCGACCTGGGTGAGGACGTTCATGCCCTGCGCGAGATGGTGCATCGCTGGGCGCAGGAGCGCGTCAAGCCGCTGGCCGCCGAGATCGACCGCACGAATGAATTTCCCTCCGAGCTGTGGACCGAGATGGGCGAGCTGGGCCTGTTGGGAATCACCGTGCCCGAAGAGCATGGCGGGGTGGGCATGGGGTACCTTGCGCACGTGGTCGCGGTGGAGGAAGTGGCGCGGGCCTCGGCCAGCGTGTCGCTGAGCTATGGCGCGCATTCCAACCTGTGCGTGAACCAGATCAAGCTGAACGGCAGCGACGAACAGCGGGCGAAGTACCTGCCGGGGCTGATCTCGGGCGAACACGTCGGCGCGCTGGCCATGTCCGAGGCGGGCGCGGGCAGCGACGTGGTGTCGATGAGCCTGCGCGCGGAAAAGCGCAACGATCATTATCGCCTGAACGGCAACAAGTACTGGATCACCAATGGCCCGGATGCCGACACGCTGGTGGTCTATGCCAAGACCGAACCCGAGGCGGGCGCCAAGGGAATCACCGCCTTCCTGATCGAGAGGGCGATGACCGGGTTTTCGACCAGCGCGCATTTCGACAAGCTGGGGATGCGGGGCAGCAATACGGCCGAGCTGATCTTTGACGACGTGGAAGTGCCGTTCGACAACGTGCTGGGCGAGGAAGGAAAGGGCGTGAAGGTCCTGATGTCGGGGCTGGATTACGAGCGCGTGGTGCTGGCCGGCATCGGCCTGGGGATCATGGCGGCCTGCCTGGATGAGATCATGCCCTACATGGCCGAGCGCAAGCAGTTCGGGCAACCCATTGGGAATTTCCAGCTGATGCAGGGCAAGATCGCCGACATGTACACGGCGATGAATTCGGCCCGGGCCTATGTCTACGAGGTGGCCAAGGCGTGTGACCGGGGCGAGGTGACGCGGCAGGACGCGGCGGCCTGTTGCCTGTATGCGTCCGAGCAGGCGATGGTGCAGGCGCACCAGGCGGTGCAGGCGATGGGCGGTGCGGGCTTTCTGAACGATGCGGCAGTCGCGCGGATTTTCCGCGATGCCAAGCTGATGGAGATCGGGGCGGGCACGTCCGAGATCCGGCGGATGCTAATCGGGCGCGAGTTGATGGGGGCGATGGCATAGGCCATGCGATTCGGGCGCGCTCCGTGGTTTTTCATCCCGCTGCTGGCGCTGGTCTGCTTGGGCGCGGTCATTGCGCTGTTACTGGGCGGACGGTCGGTGACCACGACCGAGACGGCGGTGATCGAGGCGGTGGCGGACAGGTACGTGGCCGAGGCCGGGGCGGGTGCGGCGCGCAGCGATTGCCAGGCCACGCCGGCGCAATCGAGCGGGCTGTGGCTGGTGGTGACCTGCGAGGGGGCCGCGGCACGGGTGGAGTATTTCGTGGACAGGTTCGGGAAGGTGACCGACCGGCGCGAGGTGAAGAAGGGCGCGTAACATGCTGACGGAAAAGCCATATGATGAGTTGAAGGCCGGGTTTTCCTGGGATCTGCCGGCGCGGCTGAACATGGCGGCGCAGGTCTGTGACGACTGGGCGGCGCGAGAACCGGACCGCGTGGCGATCAAGGACCTGGCGGAGATGCACCGCGACCTGAGCTATGGCAACCTGCGCGACATGGCGGACCGGCTGGCGCATGTGCTGGTGGCGAAAGGCGTCGCGCGGGGCGACCGGGTGGGCGTGCTGCGCAGCCAGGGGGGATGGTGCGCCGCCGCGCATATCGCGATCTGGAAGATCGGGGCGGTGTCGATCCCGCTGTTTAAGCTGTTCCGGGAGGATGCGCTGACCAGCCGGGTGCGGGACGCGGGCGCGAAGATCGTGATCACCGACGCCGAAGGTGTTGATATGCTTTCGGTTCTGCCGGAGGTGGAAGCCTTCGTGCCGGAGGATGCGGACCTGCCGGAGCAAGGCGCGTTCGAGACCGCAGAGACCGCACCGGACGACCCCGCCGTGCTGATCTATACCAGCGGCACGACCGGCAGTCCCAAGGGCGCGCTGCACGGGCACCGGGTGCTGACCGGGCACCTGCCGGGCGTCGAGATGCCGCATGATTTCCTGGGCCAGCACGAGGGCGATTGCCTGTGGACGCCGGCAGACTGGGCCTGGATCGGCGGGCTGTTCAACATCCTGATGCCGGGGCTTGCCTTGGGCGTGCCTGTTGTGGCGGCGCGCTTGCCGAAATTCAACGTCGAGGAGTGCGTGAAGATCATCCGGCAGGGCGCTGTTCGGAATATCTTTTTCCCGCCCACGGCCTTGCGGATGCTGAAGGCCGCCGACGAGCGTATCGAGGGCTTGCGCACGGTCGCGAGCGGGGGCGAGCCGCTGGGGGCCGAGATGCTGGACTGGGGGCGCAAGGCGTTCGGGCTGACGATCAACGAGTTCTACGGGCAAACCGAGTGCAACCTTGTGGCCGCAAGTTGTCAGAGCCTGTTCGCGCCCAAGCCCGGCTGCATCGGCAAGGTGGTGCCGGGGCACGAGGTGGCGGTGCTGGACCGTGACGGGCAGCCCACGGACGAGGAAGGCGATGTGGCGGTCCGGCGGGGATCGGCCAGCATGATGCTGGAATACTGGAACCGGCCCGAGCAGACCGCCGAGAAGTTCCGGGGCGACTGGATGCTGACCGGGGACAGGGGCGTGTGGGACGGGGAGTTCCTGCGCTTCGTCGGGCGCGAGGACGACGTGATCACCAGTTCCGGCTACCGGATCGGGCCGGCGGAGATCGAGGATTGCCTGCTGACCCACGACGCGGTGGCAACGGTGGGCGTGGTGGGCAAGCCCGACGCTTTGCGCACCGAGATCGTGAAGGCCTATGTGGTGGTGCGGTCCGGCGTGACGGCGGATGAGGTCTTGGCCGAGGCGCTGAAAACCCATGTGAAAGAACGGCTTGCGGGGTATTCTTATCCTCGGGAAGTGACGTTCTTGGAGGCCTTGCCCATGACGGTGACGGGCAAGGTGATCCGCAAGGAATTGAAGGCGCGGGCCGTGGCGGAAACGGAGGAAGTTGCATGATCAACAAAGGTTTGGCGATTGCAATGATCGCAATGGGTAGCCTTTCGGGGGCGGCGCAGGCGCAGGACGCGAGCGTGAACCAGGGTACGGTCGAGGCCTGTTTCAACGGTGCCCCTCGCGATGCGGGGGTGCCGGGCTGCGTGGGCGATGCGGCCAACCAGTGCCAGGCCCAGCCGGGTGGGTCCTCGACCATCGGAATCGTTGCCTGCCTTCAGGCCGAGACGGCCGTGTGGGACACGTTACTCAACCGGGAATACAAGGCGACGCGGGCGCAGGTGGATCAGTTCGATACCGGTCAACCACCTGTGTCCGAGGCACTTTTGACAGCGCAGCGGGCGTGGATCGCCTTTCGCGACGCCGAATGCAGCTTGGCCTATGAGCGCAACCGGGGCGGCACGATCCGGTCGGTCGCGGCGGCGTCCTGCCTGATGCGGATGACGGCGCAGCGGTCGCTGGAACTGCGCGACATGCGTGGAGGATTGTAGCCATGGCGTGGCGGCGCGACCTGACCCTGATGCTGGCGCAGGCGGCCCTGTGGCCCGCCGCGGCACTGGCCGAGGAGCAGACGCTGCCGGATTTTGCGACCTGCCTGCGCGGCGAGATCCTGCGCTATGAGCAGGCGGTGGACGCGTTTGCGCCGACCCCGGCGGAGAAGGCGGGCTATCCGCTGGCCAATGTGAGCGGCGTGGAGTTTTGCGGCACCGTGGGTATCGTGATCTGCGACCGGTCCGAGGAACCGCTGGGCTGTCAGAAGGCGCTGGCGGTGGAGCAGGATATCTGGCGCGCGAAGGTGCTGACCGAATTGCCGGAGCCGAACGAAAGCGAAGAAGCGGAGGCGGAAAAGCCTTTTGCAGAGGTGCTTTACGAGCAGCTCTTCCACCTGGCGCACGGGATGTCGGCGGGGCAGGATTGTGCCGGGCACAGCCCCCGGATGGAAATGTGGTGCCGGGCCCGCGAGGCCAACGGGCGGCTGCGCGCGGCGGTGATTGCGTGGCAGGTGGCGCGACATCAGGACATGGTGCCGCCCGCGTTCGAGGCGGGCTGGATCGCCGCGCCCGACCCGGTGCGCCCCAGGATGAGGCCGGAAGAATGACGCCAGCCTTTCATGCCGCATATGAAAACGGGGCCGGCCCGAAGGCCCGCCCCGCCTGGGTTTCGGTTCGCCGGGACGGTTCAGAACGTGTGGACGTAGGACACGCCAAAGACCCACGGGTTGATCTTGGCCTTGCCGATGTTCACGCCGTTCAGCTTCACGTCGCTTTCGATGTTGATCCAGCGCACATCCGTGCGCAGCGCGCCTTTGTCCGAGACCTTGTAGTCAAGGCCGGCATGGAGCGCGAGGCCCCAGCTGTCGTCGAGGTCGAGGTCGTTGCCGGCGAGCGGGCCGACGGCCTTGTCTTCGGTGAAGGTGGTATAGTTGATCCCCGCACCGATGAAGGGCGTGATCTTGGACTGATTGGTGAAGTGATATTGCAGCGAGAGCGTCGGCGGCAGGTGCTTGACCTTGCCGATCCGGGTGCCGCCGGAGTCGATGTCATGGGCGAAGGGCCATGCGGCCAGAAGCTCGATCCCGAGATTGTCGGCGATGAAGTATTCGCCGGTGAGCTGCAGCGAGTAGCCGTTGTCGACGTCGATGGGCGTCGGGCCGGCGAGCACGCCGTTGCCGCTTTCGGGGATGACGCCGGCGAGGCCGATGCCGAAAGTCACGTCGCCGCGCTCCTGCGCGAGGGCCGGGGCGGTGGTGGCGGTGAGTGCTGCGAGTGCGAGGGCGGTGAGATGTTTCATGGTCTGTCCACTTCTGTCTTGTGTGGCGCCATTATGCGCGCAGGATCTCTAACCCGCCTTGATGCAAGTCAAAATCGCGGCGGAAAGTTGATGGGGCGCCAAGGGGCGCCTGCCTGCTGCGCTGCGGCGGCGAAGGGGAATTCGAAAGGAGCGGGCGCATGAAGATTGCCTCGAAAATTCTGACCGGATCGGCGGAGTTCCAGGCCAACCGAGAGGCGCATCTGACGGCGCTGGCGGTGGTGGAAGAGGCCGCGCGGGCCGCGGCCGAGGGCGGCGGCGCGGCCGCGCGGGAGCGCCACAAGAGCCGGGGCAAGATGCCGCCCCGGGAGCGGGTGGCGAACCTGCTGGACCCGGGCAGCCCGTTTCTGGAGGTAGGCGCGGTGGCGGCGCACGGGCTTTACGACGGGGCGGCGCCCTGTGCAGGGGTGATCGCGGGCGTGGGGCGCGTGCAGGGGCGCGACTGCATGGTGGTGTGCAACGACGCCACGGTGAAGGGTGGTACGTATTATCCGATGACGGTGAAAAAGCACCTTCGAGCGCAGGAGATCGCCGAGGAGTGCCGTTTGCCCTGCATCTACCTGGTGGATTCGGGCGGGGCGAACCTGCCCAACCAGGACGAGGTGTTCCCGGATCGGGATCATTTCGGGCGGATTTTCTACAACCAGGCGCGGTTGAGCGCCAAAGGCATCGCGCAGATCGCTGTCGTCATGGGGTCGTGCACCGCCGGGGGCGCGTATGTGCCCGCGATGAGCGACGTGACGATCATCGTGCGGGACCAGGGGACGATCTTTCTGGCCGGCCCGCCGCTGGTGAAGGCGGCGACGGGCGAGGACGTGACGGCCGAGGACCTGGGCGGGGGAGATGTGCATACGCGCCTGAGCGGCGTGGCGGATTACCTGGCCGAGGATGATGCGCACGCGCTGGCGCTGGCGCGGCGGGCGGTGGCGTCGGTGGGAGGTGGGTTTTCACCCACCCTACGGATGGAGACACCGGAAGAGCCGGCCTATGACCCGGAGGAGATCCTGGGCGTGGTGCCGGGGGATCTGCGCACGCCCTATGACATCCGCGAGGTGATCGCGCGGCTGGTGGATGGCAGCCGCTTCGACGAGTTCAAGGCGCGGTTCGGGGAAACGCTGGTGACCGGGTTTGCCCATGTGGAAGGCTGCCCGGTGGGGATTGTCGCCAATAATGGCGTGCTGTTTTCCGAGGCGGCGCAGAAGGGCGCGCATTTCGTGGAACTGTGCAGCCAGCGCAAGGTGCCGCTGGTGTTCCTGCAGAACATCACCGGGTTCATGGTGGGGCGCCGGTACGAAAACGAGGGGATCGCGCGGCACGGGGCCAAGATGGTGACGGCGGTGGCGACGACGAGCGTGCCCAAGGTGACGATGCTGGTGGGCGGCTCTTTCGGCGCGGGGAATTACGGCATGGCGGGACGGGCGTACCAGCCGCGGTTCCTGTGGACCTGGCCCAACAGCCGGATCAGCGTGATGGGCGGCGCGCAGGCGGCGGGCGTGCTGGCCACGGTGAAGCGGGACGCGATCGAGCGGAAGGGCGGGACGTGGAGCGCCGACGAGGAAGCGGCGTTCAAGCAGCCCACGGTGGATATGTTCGAGGAGCAGAGCCACCCGCTTTATGCCAGTGCGCGGCTTTGGGATGACGGGATCATCGATCCGCGGAAATCTCGGGCGGTGTTATCGCTGTCGTTGCGGGCGGCGCTGAATGCGCCGGTGGAGGAGACGCGGTTTGGCGTATTCCGTATGTGATCTGGCCGGTGTGCCGGCGAGGGGCCAGCCCCTCGCGCTCCCCGGAATATTTTTGGCCAGAAGAAGAGGCGACGCAGGAGATGGCGCGGAGTTTGGAGACCGAAGATGTTTGACACGATCCTGATTGCCAACCGGGGCGAGATTGCCTGTCGGGTGATGGAGACGGCGCGGGCCATGGGGGTGCGCTCGGTTGCGGTCTATTCCGATGCCGACCGGGCGGCGCGGCATGTGGCGCTGGCGGATGCGGCTGTGCATATCGGGGGGCCGGCGCCGGCGGAGAGTTACCTTGACGGGGCGAAGATCATCGCCGCGGCGCTGGAGAGCGGCGCGCAGGCGATCCATCCGGGATACGGCTTTCTGAGCGAGAACCCGGATTTCGTGGAGGCGGTGGAGGCGGCGGGGCTGACCTTTATAGGCCCGTCGGCCAAGGCGATCCGGGCGATGGGGCTGAAGGATGCGGCCAAGGCGCTGATGCACGAGGCGGGCGTGCCGGTGGTGCCGGGCTATCATGGCGAGGAGCAGGATCCGGGGGTCCTGGCCGAGAAGGCCGGGGAGATCGGCTATCCGGTGCTGATCAAGGCCGTGGCGGGTGGCGGCGGCAAGGGGATGCGGCTGGTCGAGGACGCCAAGGGCTTTGCCGAGGCGCTGGACAGTGCCAAGGCCGAGGCGAAGACGGCCTTTGGCAACGAGGCGGTTCTGATCGAGAAGTATATCCAGCAGCCGCGGCATATCGAGGTGCAGGTCTTTGGCGATGGGCAGAGCGCCGTGCATCTATTCGAGCGGGATTGTTCGTTGCAGCGGCGGCACCAGAAGGTGATCGAGGAAGCGCCGGCGCCGGGTATGACGCCGGAGGTGCGCGAGGCCATGGGGGCGGCCGCCGTGCGCGCGGCGGAGGCCATCGGATATGCCGGGGCGGGCACGGTGGAGTTCATTGTGGACGGCTCGGGCGGGCTGCGCTCGGATGGCTTCTGGTTCATGGAGATGAACACGCGGTTGCAGGTGGAGCATCCGGTGACGGAAGAGATCACCGGGGTGGACCTTGTTGAATGGCAGTTGCGGGTGGCCGCGGGCGAGGGGTTGCCGAAACGGCAGGAGGAGTTGTCAATCGACGGCCATGCCTTTGAGGCGCGGCTTTACGCAGAGGATGTGCCGAAAGGCTTCCTGCCGGCGACGGGTCGGCTGCGGCATCTGGTGTTTCCCGAGGGAGCGCGGGCGGATACCGGCGTGCGGGCGGGCGACGAGATTTCCCCGCATTACGATCCGATGATCGCCAAGCTGACCACGCACGGGCCGACGCGGGCGGTGGCGCTGCAACGGCTGGGCGCGGCGCTGGAGGCGACTCAGGTGGCGGGGACCGTGACGAACCTGGCCTTTCTGGGCGCGCTGGCGCGGCATGAGGGGTTCGGCCGCGGCGAGGTGGATACCGGGCTGATCGCGCGGGACCTGGAGGCGTTGAGTGCGCCGCCGGAGGTGAGTGACGCGACGGTGGCGTTGGCGGCGTTGGCGAGCCTTGGATTGTTGGAGAGCGGCGGGCCGGAGACGGGGTTTGCCCTGTGGCAGCCTTTGCGGCGGAGCGTGGTTCTGCGGCGCGAAGGCGAGGAGGTGCAGGCAAAAGTGCAAAGCCTGTCGGCGGAGGCGCATGACGTGGAGGTCGGAGACGCGCTGGTCACGGCGCGCCGCGTGGGCGGGCGTTGGCAGTTGGACGGGGCGCTGGCGCCGGAGGTGGCGGTGACGGGCGACCTGGTGACGGTCTTTGCGGGTTACGGGATCGGGTTCGACATCCTCGATCCGCTGGAGCGGGGCGAGTTTGCCGCGGGCGACGCCAGCGTGATCGAGGCGCCGATGCCCGGCATGGTCAAGGCGGTCTTTGCCGAAGCCGGGCAGGAAGTGGCCAAGGGCGACCGGCTGGCCGTGTTGGAAGCGATGAAGATGGAGCACAGCCTGCTGGCCCCGCGCGACGGAGTGGTGGCCGAGGTGCTGGCCGGGGCGGGCAGCCAGGTGGAGGCCGGCGCGGCGCTGATCCGGCTGGAGGAGGATGCGGAGGCGGCGGCGTGACGGAGGGGCTGCGGCTGACCGGCTATCGCTTCAGCGTCTATACGCGCAGCGTGCGGATGGTGCTGGCGGCGAAGGGGTTGGAATATGACTATGTGGAATGTGATCCGTTCGGGGAGGGTGCGGAGGCGCTGACCCGGCTGCACCCGTTTGGACGGGTGCCGGTGCTGGAGGCGGGGGCTTTCCGGTTGTGGGAAACGCAGGCGATACTCGATTACCTGGAGGGCATCGCGCCGGAACCGCGCATGGTGCCGGGCGCACCCGAGGGCGTGGCGCGGATGCGGCAGGTGATGGGGATCGCGGACAGCTATGCCTATTGGCCGCTGGTGCGGCAGGCGTTTTCCAACGGGGTCTTCGCGGCGCTGGAAGGCGAGGCGGGCGATGCCGGTGCTTTGGCGGACGGTTTGGCGAACGCGCCGCGCGTGCTGGACGCGCTGGAGGGCATCGCCGCCGAAGGGATGGTGCTGCGGCCCGGCGTCTTGGACCTGGCCAGCTGTCACCTGTGGCCGATGCTGGACTATTTTGGCATGGTGCCGGACGGGGAGGAGATGATCGCCGCACGACCCGCGCTGGCGGCGTGGTGCGGCTGGATGCGAACCTGCCCCGCGGCGCACGCGACGCGTCCGGTGCTGACCAAGGAGGCGATGGCGTGATTGTCCTGCACCATGTGCCGCAAAGCCGCTCGATGCGGGTGTTGTGGCTGCTGAACGAGCTGGAAGGCGTGGAATTCCGCGTGGTGACCCACGCGTTCGACAAGAGCCTGCGGCAGCCCGAGTTCCTGAGCCTGTCGCCGGCGGGGCGTGTGCCCGCGTTGGAGATCGAAGGCGAGCGGATGTTCGAATCGGGCGCGATGATGGAATACCTGTGCGAGACCTTCCCCGAGCGGGGGATGGGCCGGATGCCCGGCGACATGGACCGGATGGCGTATCTGGTGTGGTTGCATTTCGCGGAAACCGTCAGCCAGCACGTGGCGATCCTGACCCAGCAGCATATCGTGCTGCGCGAGGATCACATGCGCAGCCCGACGGTGATGCGGCTGGAGGCGGCGCGGCTGCGCAAGTGCTATGGCGCGATCGAGGCGCGGCTGAGCACACCGGTGGAGAACCGCGATTACCTGCTGACCGGCGGCTATTCGGCTTGCGATATCGCCGTGGGGCAGGCGGTTTACATGGCGCAGCATTTCGCCACGCTGGAGGGGTTCCCAGAGACGGCGAAGTGGTATGGGCGGCTGAGCGAGCGCGCGGCGTACCAGGCGGCGCTGCCGGAGGAGAATGGCGCGCGGATCTATGAACAGGCGTTCTATGCGGCGCCGGAGGAGGACGCGCGTGGCTGAACGGGTCGAGATATTCGAGGTGGGCCCGCGCGACGGGTTGCAGAACGAAAAGCGCGAGATTCCGGTGGCCGAGAAGGTGGCGCTGATCGACTGCCTGAGCGGCGCGGGGTTTTCCCGGATCGAGGTGGCGAGCTTCGTCAGTCCAAAGTGGGTGCCGCAGATGGCCGGCTCGGCCGAGGTGCTGGCGGGCATCACTCGCGCGCCGGGGGTGCGCTATGCGGCGCTGACGCCCAATATGCGCGGGTTTCAGGACGCGATGGCGGCGGCAGCGCACGAGGTGGCGATTTTCGGGTCGGCCTCGGAAGGGTTTTCCAAGGCCAATATCAACGCCAGCATCGAGGAGAGCTTGCAACGCTTCGCTCCCGTGGCGGAGGCGGCGCGGGAGGTGGGCGTGCCCTTGCGCGGCTATGTGTCCTGCGTGACGGACTGTCCTTATGACGGGCCGGTGGCGCCAGAGCGGGTGGCCGAGGTGGCGGGGCGGCTTTACGACATGGGATGCTACGAGATCAGCTTGGGCGACACGGTCGGGCAGGGCACGCCCGAGACCATCGACGCCATGCTGAAGGCGGTGATGCAGAGTGTTCCGGCGGAGAAGCTAGCCGGGCACTACCATGACACGGGCGGGCGGGCGCTGGACAATATCGAGTTGTCTTTGCAGCACGGGGTGCGGGTGTTCGACGCCGCCGTCGGAGGTTTGGGGGGCTGTCCTTATGCGCCGGGCGCCAAGGGGAACGTGGCCACCGAGAAGGTGCATGACCGGCTGGTGGCGCTGGGCTATGCCACGGGGTTGGACCGGGAGGTTCTGTCGCGGGCGGCGGAGATGGCGCGCGCGATGCGGGCCGGGTGACAAGAATTTTCGAAAATTCTTGTCAAAATTCTTGGAAGAATTTTGGCGCGGGGAGAGAGCGGATGTATGACACGATCAGGATCGAGCGGGATGCGCGCGGCGTGGCGACGCTGTGGCTGGACCGGGCGGAAAAGCACAACGCGCTGTCGGCGCGGATGATCGCCGAGCTGCACGCCGCCGCCGACGCGCTGGGCGCGGATGACGGCGTGCGCGTCGTGGTGCTGGCCGCCGAGGGCCGGACATTCTGTGCCGGCGGCGATCTTGGCTGGATGCGTGAGCAGTTCGAGGCCGATCCCGAGACCCGCGCGACGGAGGCGGGCAAGCTGGCCTACATGTTGCAGGCGCTGAACACGCTGCCCAAGCCGCTGATCGGGCGCGTGCATGGCAATGCGTTCGGCGGCGGGCTGGGCATGATCTCGGTCTGCGACGTGGCGGTGGGCGCCGAGAACGTGCAGATGGCGCTGACCGAGACGCGGCTGGGGCTGATCCCGGCCACCATTGGGCCTTACGTGGTGGCCCGCATGGGCGAGGCGCGGGCGCGGCGCGTGTTCATGTCGGGCCGGCGGTTCGATGCGGCTGAGGCGGTGCGGATGGACCTGCTGGCCCGGGCGGTGCCGGGCGATGCTCTGGACGACGCGATCGAGGATGAGGTCGCGCCGTATCTGGCGTGCGCGCCCGGGGCCGTGGCGCAGGCCAAGGCGCTGGTGCGCCGCCTGGGACCGCGGATCGACGAGGGCGTGATCGAGGACACCATCGCGGCGCTGAGCGCCTGCTGGGCGGGCGACGAGGCGCAGGCGGGAATCGCGGCCTTCTTCGACAAGCGGGAGCCACCCTGGCGCGGCGGTGACTGACCGGCAAAAATCCGCCGGATTTAACGATAATTCAACCTTTCTGCCGCTTTCTGAGCCCCGTGGGGCCGGAAAGGACGGTTATGAAGCGTATTCTGCAATGTCTCGGAGCCTTGGAAACGGCGATGCTGTGCGCCGGGCTGTGCTGGCTTTCGGCCAGTTTCGCCGCGGCCGAGGAGGGTATCTACGCGACGGCGGACGGCCGGTTGCGCGCCGATCTGCGGTTTTCCGAAGAGATGTTCGACCGCCAGGACCACGTGACGAACAAGGCGGCGCTGTTGCTGCGGGCGCGGGCCGCCGGGCGGGTGCCGGAGGGCTCTCTGACCTTCGGCGGGCGGCTGATCGCCACGTGGATTTCCGAGCGCACGGACACGCCGGGCAAGTTTCCCATCCTGTCGCGGCTGCCCCCCACCCATACGCGCGGCACCTCCGACAGCTATGGCGTGATCAACGAGATCTCGCTCAATGCCACGCTGGCGCTGCCCTTGGTCACGGGGTTCGTGCAGGGCGAGTTCACCGAGGTCGAGTATCCCGGTCAGGACGACATCCAGCTGCGGAAATACATGCTGGTGCTGGGGGATCTGAGCCGGTCGTCCTTTTACCTGGCGGTGGGGCGCAAGACGTTGAATTTCGGCAATTTCGCCAGCTATGCGCCCTTTACCCACACCCATTCGAGCCATTATTTCTGGTCCCAGAGCGACGACCCGGTGATCGAGCTGGGCTATGTCACCGACCGCACCGAGCTGGCCTTTACCCTGATCCCGGCGCATCGCGGCAACCGGGTGATCAGCAGCCCCAGGAACGACGGCGCGCTGTCGAATTTCGCGCTGAACGGCGCGCATCGGGTCGCGGTCGCGCCCGGACATGACCTGACGGTCGGGGCGGGATACCTGCGTGGGTCGATATACGACAGCACCATCGCGCATCACCCGCCGGGGCGGGGGATCAACCGGTTCTGGAACGAGCTGTGGGACGTCAACCTGACCTGGAGCGGGCCGCGGTTCGACGTGCAGGCCGAGTTCACGCGGTCGATGCATGACTGGCCCGCGACCGGGCATCACGTGCAGGCCACGACGGTGCAGGCGCGCTGGCACCGGCAGATCGCGGGCAAGCCCGTGACCTGGTCGATCTCGGCCAGTCGGGGCGTGCAGGGCAATCGCGGCACGGAGTGGGAGCGGATGGAGCAAGTAATCTTGGGCGTGGAATACGAGGCCGCGCCGCATGTCACGCTGGGCGCGGAATACATGTACAACGCGGGCTTCGTGCCGCTGATCCTGCCGCGTGTGACGGGCGACAGATCGGTGGAATCGCACACGCTGATCGCCGGTGTGAAGATGACGTTCTGAGGGGGGGGCGGGCCGCGCGCGCGACCTTGGCGTCGCTGTCGCGGCCGTGGCCCGGTCGCATTCGGGCGGGCGATTTTGCCGGGATTTGGGGCAAACAGGACCATCGCGTCAATTTGCCCGGTCGAAGGCACGGGCGCGGATTTCGATATACCGTGGTATTCAATGGCTTTTCGGCGCCCGATACGTGTGCGAAAACGCCTGTCGCTTGGTTGACCCTGCCCCGGGGCAGGGGTAAACCCTGACGAGTATGTTCGCCAATCTTATGCGCGACCGTCCGATGACACGGTGCGCATGAAAGGAGCCACACGTGGAAGAGATGCTGCGGGAGTACCTCCCGGTTCTCGTTCTTCTGGGGATAGCTATCGGTCTTGGGCTTGTGCTGATCCTTGCGGCGGTCGTGCTGGCCGTGCGCCACCCGGACCCCGAAAAGGTCAGTGCCTATGAATGCGGCTTCAACGCGTTCGACGACGCGCGCATGAAGTTCGATGTCCGGTTCTATCTTGTTTCGATCCTGTTCATCATCTTCGATCTGGAGATCGCGATGCTGTTTCCCTGGGCCGTGGCCTTTGCGGATCTCAGCATGACGGCGTTCTGGTCGATGATGGTCTTCCTGGCGGTGCTGACGGCCGGGTTTGCCTATGAATGGCGGAAAGGGGCGATGGAATGGCAGTAGAGGACAAGACAGCCGTCGACGAGGAAGAGGCCATGGTCACGGACGTCCAGAGCGAGGGGTACCAGAGCCCGCGCGTCAAGGCCGGACCGTCGAGCCAGGTGCCGCTGGAGGCCTATGCCGACGATTACCAGCGTGACACCGCCACGCAGGCGCTGAACCGCGAGTTGCAGGACAAGGGGTTCCTTGTCACCTCGACCGAGGACATCATCAACTGGGCCCGCACCGGCAGCCTGCACTGGATGACCTTCGGCCTGGCCTGCTGTGCCGTCGAGATGATGCACAGCTCGATGCCGCGCTATGACCTGGAACGGTTCGGCACGGCGCCGCGCGCCAGCCCGCGCCAGTCGGACCTGATGATCGTGGCCGGTACGCTGACCAACAAGATGGCGCCGGCGCTGCGTAAGGTCTACGACCAGATGCCCGAGCCGCGCTACGTGATCAGCATGGGCTCCTGCGCCAATGGCGGGGGGTATTATCACTACAGCTATTCGGTGGTGCGCGGCTGTGACCGGATCGTGCCGGTGGATGTCTACGTGCCCGGCTGCCCGCCGACGGCCGAGGCGCTGGTCTATGGTATCATGCAGCTGCAACGGAAAATCCGGCGCACCGGGACGATCGTGCGCTGAGGCGCCTTTGGGGGATGCAAGATGACTGACGCGCTGACCGAACTTGGAACCCATATCGAAAGCCGCCGGCCCGATTGCGTGGCCGGCTGGTCGGTGGATCATGGCGAGCTGAACATGACCGCGGCGCTGAACAGCATCAAGGGGCTGGTGGAGTTCCTGAAGACCGATCCCAACTGCCGCTTTTCGACGCTGGTGGACATCACGGCGGTGGATTACCCGGACCGGCCCAAGCGGTTCGACGTGGTGTATCACTTCCTGAGCATGTACCAGAACCAGCGCATCCGCCTGCGCGTCGCGGTGCGCGAAGAGGACATGGTGCCGTCGATCACCGATGTGCACCCGTCGGCCAACTGGTTCGAGCGCGAGGTGTTCGACATGTTCGGCATCCTGTTCAGCGGCCATCCTGACCTTCGGCGCATCCTGACCGATTACGGCTTTCGCGGCTTCCCGCTGCGCAAGGATTTTCCGACCACGGGCTATACCGAGGTGCGCTATGACGAGGTGCAGAAGCGGGTGGTCTACGAACCGGTGAAGCTGGTGCAGGAGTACCGGCAGTTCGACTTCATGAGCCCGTGGGAGGGTGCCGATTACATCCTGCCGGGCGACGAGAAAACCGACGAGAAGGCCAAGTGAGCCGAAGCGAAGAGGGTACGGCGGACATGTTCTGGGTTATACTGTTCATGGCGGCGTTCGTGGTTCCCTTCTGGAAGCTGCTGCCGGGCTACGGCATCGCCAGCCCATGGGCGCTGGTGGCGATCTTTCCGCTGGGCGCGCTGGCGCTTTTGTACCTGATGGCGTTCGGCCCCCGCGCGGACGATAGAGGATAAGGAGACCAAGGATGATGGACGGCTCCAAACCGCTGATCAAGGGCTTTGCCGACACCGAGACCGGCGAGCAGAAGATCCGCAATTTCAACATCAACTTCGGGCCGCAGCACCCGGCGGCGCATGGCGTGCTGCGCCTTGTGCTGGAGCTGGACGGCGAGATCATCGAGCGGTGCGACCCGCATATCGGTCTGTTGCACCGCGGCACCGAGAAGCTGATGGAAAGCCGGACCTACCTGCAGAACCTGCCCTATTTCGACCGGCTGGATTACGTGGCGCCGATGAACCAGGAGCACGCCTGGTGCCTGGCCATCGAGAAGCTGACGGGTGTCGAGGTACCGCGGCGCGCCAGCCTGATCCGGGTGCTGTTCTCGGAGATCGGGCGGGTGCTGAACCACCTGCTGAACGTCACGACGCAGGCGATGGACGTGGGCGCGCTGACGCCGCCGCTGTGGGGGTTCGAGGAACGCGAGAAGCTGATGATCTTCTACGAGCGGGCCTGCGGCGCGCGTCTGCACGCGGCCTATTTCCGGCCGGGGGGCGTGCACCAGGATCTGCCGCCCGAACTCTTGGACGATATCGAGACCTGGGCGCGGGACGAGTTTCCGAAGTTCATGGACGATATCGACGGGTTGCTGACGGAGAACCGCATCTTCAAGCAGCGCAACGCCGATATCGGCGTGGTCAGCCAGCAGGAGGCGCTGGACTGGGGCTTTTCCGGCGTGATGGTGCGCGGCAGCGGCATGGCGTGGGATTTGCGCCGGGCGCAGCCCTATGAATGCTATGACGAGTTCGACTTCAAGATCCCGGTGGGCAAGAACGGCGACTGCTATGACCGCTACCTGTGCCGGATGGAGGAGATGCGCCAGTCGGTGTCGATCATCCTGCAGGCGATCGAGAAGCTGCGCGCGCCCGAGGGGCAGGGCGATATCCTGTCGCGGGGCAAGATCACGCCGCCCAAGCGGGGCGAGATGAAGACCTCGATGGAGGCGCTGATTCATCACTTCAAGCTTTACACCGAAGGGTTCCACGTGCCTGAGGGCGAGGTGTATTGCGCCGTCGAGGCGCCCAAGGGCGAATTCGGCGTCTACCTGGTGTCGGACGGCACCAACAAGCCCTACCGCGCCAAGCTGCGCGCGCCGGGCTACCTGCATTTGCAGGCGATGGATCATGTCGCGGGCGGGCATCAGCTGGCCGACGTGGCGGCGATCATCGGCACGATGGACGTGGTCTTTGGGGAGATCGACCGCTAGGCGGGACGGCATTTATTCTCCCTGTACAAAAACAAGGCCGGAACAGGGACGGCGAAGGTTCGGAGAGACGACAAGATGAAGAACAAGATTGGTTTGATGGGCGCCATTGCGGCATTGGGGATCGTCGCAGGCTGCACCGCGCCGCCCGAGGGGACGGGCGAGCAGGACGTGGCCAAGTTCCAGGTCGCGGTGGCCAGCATCGGCTGCACCCTGAAGACCGAGGCGGATTATCTGCCGGTCGAGTTGCAGACCGGCCTGACCCGCGAGCAATCGACCCAGATGGCCGCCTACATGGTGACGACCGAACGCGCCGTGCGCCTTGAGGGCGGTGGGATCAGAATGACGACAGGAGCGTGCGCAGCCTGATGCTGAGACGTCTACACAGAGAACAGCCCGAGAGCTTTGCCTTCACGCCGGACAACCAGGCGTGGGCGGAGGCGCAGATCTCGAAATACCCGCAAGGCCGCCAAGCGAGCGCGATCATCCCGCTTTTGTGGCGTGCGCAGGAGCAGGAGGGCTGGCTGAGCCGTCCGGCGATCGAGCATATCGCGGACATGCTGGAGATGGCGCATATCCGGGCGCTGGAAGTGGCCAGCTTCTATTTCATGTTCCAGCTGTCGCCGGTGGGCAGCGTGGCGCATTTCCAGATCTGCGGCACGACGTCGTGCATGATCTGCGGGGCCGAGGACCTGATCGGGGTCTGCCGCGAGAAGATCGCCGACAAGCCGCATACGGTCAGCGCGGATGGCAAGTTCAGTTGGGAAGAGGTGGAGTGCCTGGGGGCCTGCGCCAATGCGCCGATGGCGCAGATCGGCAAGGATTACTACGAGGATCTGACCGCCGAACGCTTTGCCGAGATGATCGACGAGTTCGCCGCCGGCACGGTGCCGGTGCCGGGGCCGCAGAACGGGCGCTATGCGTCGGAACCGCTGGCCGGGCTGACGACGCTCAAGGAATTCGATTCGGGTCACACCAAATACAACGGCTCGGTGCAGCGCGCGGTGGATCTGGGCGACACGATCAGGCGGATCGACGGCAGCGAGGTGCCGCTGGTGGCGCCGTGGCGCGAGCATGGCGCCAACCATCAGCCCGCACCGCCGAAGGTGAAGATAAACGAGTCGCCGGCCAATCCGGGGCTTCAAGCGCCGAAACCCGACCGCTCGGAAGGGCGGCCCGCCGACGATACCGGCGCGACCAAGGCCGAGGCGCCGGCCAAGAGCAAGGCCAACCCGGTGTCCAAGGACGAGCCCGCGGGCGAGGACAAGAGCGAGACGGCCAAGCCGAAGGCCGCGGCGGCGGACGTCGATGAGGGCACCAAGCCCGAGACGCTGGACGCCGCCCGCGAGGGCGGGCCGGACGACCTGAAGATGATCAAGGGCGTGGGGCCGAAGCTGGAACAGCTTTTGCACTCCATGGGCTTTTACCATTTCGATCAGATCGCCGCATGGGGGCCACGGGAGGTGGCCTGGGTGGATCAGAACCTGGAAGGCTTCAAGGGCCGGGTCAGCCGGGACGACTGGGTCGCCCAGGCGCAGACGCTGGCCGATGGCGGGACGACGGAATTTTCTAAGAAAGTCAAAAAGGGGGACGTCTACTAGACGATCTTCACGCCAAAGGGAGTTGAGCCATGTTCGATGATATAATGAAGTCTCAGTGCAAGCTGGTATGCTTGGGCGTCGGTGTCGGAGCGGGGATCATCGCGATCTACGCCGCGACCGGCAAGGTCGGGATATTCGCGGCGCTTCTGCTGGGGCTGGCGATGGGCGTGTTCATGGCGCTGGTTCTCTTGCAGATATTCTGCACGGGGGAAAACGCGGATCTGGGGCAGATGGAGGATATGCCCGAGGGAAGCGCGGCGGCAGCGGCCTCGAGTGGCGGTACCCCCTCCGGCCCGCCGAAGGTGAATGCGCCGAAGGACCGGGGCACGCCTGCGCCAAAGGCACCGGTGCCCAATCCGCCCAAGCCCAATCCGCCGGTGGGCACCGCGCCCGAACCGGTTCTGCCGAACAAGGCCGATCCGCTGAACGCGCGCACCGGCATGGGCACCACAGCCGCGGCGGCAAGCACCAGCGCGGCAGCCGCAGGCACCGACAAGGTCGCCATGCGGGCCGAGTCGCATTCGGGCGGCAATGACGCGGCCACGGCACAGGACCCGACCTTTACCTCGGCCACCACGGATGCCGAAGCGGGCGCGCAGGTGGATGCGGCACCCAAGGCCGCACCCAAGGCGAAGAAGACCGAGACCAAGGCAAAGTCGGCCCCCGCCAAGCCCAAGGCCAAACCCGCGGACACGGCCGAAGAGGACGTGGGCACCAAGCCTGCCACCCTGGACGGCCCGCGCGGCGGCACGGCCGACAACCTCAAGGAAATCAAGGGTGTCGGGCCGAAGCTGGAAGGCGTGTTGCACGATATGGGGTTCTACCATTTCGACCAGATCGCCAACTGGACCGACGAAGAGGTGGCCTGGGTCGATGCGAACCTCGTGGGGTTCAAGGGCCGGGTGAGCCGCGACAACTGGATCGAACAGGCCAAGACGCTGGCAGCGGGCGGCGAGACCGAGTTCTCGAAGCGCGTGGACAAGGGCGACGTTTACTGAATGAGCGAGGCGCATGAGCAATCGCGACCAAGTGCCGAAAAAGGGCCGACGCGCCGGGCTGGTGATTGCCGGCACCGGCGTGTTTTGGGTGCTGGTCACCCTGATTGGCGAGAAGGAAGGGTTCAGCACCGAGCTGCGCCTTGCATTCGACCTTGTGGCGCTGGCGGGGTTCCTCTTCGCCTTCTGGCTCATCTATCAAATCTGGCGCGACAGCCGGGGAAACTAGGGGTTATCTGATGCTGGACGATCAGGATCGTATCTTTACCAATCTCTACGGGATGCACGACCGCAGCCTGAAGGGCGCGCAGGCGCGTGGCCACTGGGATGGGACCAAGACCATCCTGCAAAACGGGCGCGAGTGGATCGTCGAACAGATGAAGGCCAGCGGGCTGCGCGGCCGGGGCGGCGCGGGCTTCCCGACCGGTCTGAAGTGGTCCTTCATGCCCAAGGAAAGTGACGGGCGGCCCGCCTATCTGGTGGTCAATGCCGACGAATCCGAGCCCGGCACCTGCAAGGACCGCGAGATCATGCGGCACGATCCGCACACGCTGGTCGAGGGGTGCCTGATCGCCAGCTATGCGATGCAGGCGCACGCGTGCTATATCTACATTCGTGGCGAGTACATCCGCGAGAAAGAGGCGTTGCAGGCGGCCATCGACGAGGCCTACGAGGCCGGGCTGATCGGCAAGAACGCCTGCAAGTCGGGATACGATTTCGACCTGTATCTGGTGCATGGGGCGGGGGCGTATATCTGCGGCGAGGAAACCGCGCTGCTGGAAAGCCTGGAAGGCAAGAAGGGGATGCCCCGGATGAAGCCGCCGTTTCCGGCGGGCGCGGGCCTTTATGGCTGCCCCACGACGGTGAACAACGTGGAGAGCATCGCGGTGGTGCCGACGATCCTGCGGCGCGGGCCGGAGTGGTTTGCGAGCTTCGGGCGGCCCAACAACGCGGGCACCAAGATTTTTGCCATCTCGGGGCATGTGAACAACCCCTGCGTGGTCGAGGACGCGATGTCGATCAGCTTTGAAGAGTTGATCGAGAAGCATTGCGGCGGCATCAGAGGCGGCTGGGACAACCTGAAGGCGGTCATTCCCGGCGGGTCATCCGTGCCGTGCGTGCGCGGGGAGAAAATGAAAGACGCGGTGATGGATTTCGACGCGCTTCGCGAGGTCGGATCGAGCCTGGGCACCGCGGCGGTGATCGTGATGGACCAGAGCACGGACATCATCAAGGCGATCTGGCGGCTCTCGAAATTCTACAAGCACGAAAGCTGTGGGCAATGCACGCCTTGCCGCGAGGGTACGGGCTGGATGATGCGGGTGATGGACCGGCTGGTGAAAGGCGAAGCGGAGGTCGAGGAGATCGACATGCTGTTCGACGTGACCAAGCAGGTCGAGGGGCACACGATCTGTGCCCTGGGCGATGCGGCGGCCTGGCCGATCCAGGGCCTGATCCGCAACTTCCGCGACGAGATCGAGGACCGCATCAAGGCGCAGCGCACCGGCAAGGTGTCTGCGGTGGCGGCAGAGTAAGGCGGTTAGGATGTGGCGCGCACCATTCCCAATACCTGCCCGACTTGCGGCAAGCGGCCTTATCCCTATGGCCGTCCCTGTGAGCAATGCGGGTTTCACGGGATCGACAAGGTGCAGCTTAGCCCTTTGGCGCGACGGCTTTTGCAGGGTACTTTTGTCTTTCTGGGCCTCTTGGTGCTTTGGGCGGTGGTCGCGCTTTTCCGTCTGGCCGGGCAGTTCCCGGTGTGAGGTTAACTGATGACGCCTGAGACATATCATTTGGCGCAACTTAACGTCGGGCGCTTGGTCGCGCCGACGGATGACCCGCGTGTGGCGGAGTTCATGGCGGCGCTCGACCGGATCAACGGCATGGGCAAGCGGATGCCGGGGTTCGTGTGGATGATGGAAGGCTCGGGCGAGCCGGGCACGGGCAACACCGAGAACACTATCGGGGGCGACGCGCAATTCGTGGCCAACCTGACCGTCTGGGAGGACGTGGAGAGCTTGGAGAATTTCGTCTGGAACACGGTGCACCGGCAGTTCTATGAACGCCGGGCCGAATGGTTCGAGGTGATGGGCGACATGCATTTCGTCATGTGGTGGGTGCCGCAGGGGCATCGGCCGACACTGGACGAGGGGTTGGCGCGGCTGGAGCATCTGAAGGCTGAGGGCGACAGCGACCATGCCTTTGGCTGGGCCCATGCGAAAGAGGCCCGGCTGTGGCGGACGCGCGGCTGCGCCCCGGTGGCGGCGGAATGACAAGAATGGAAGACCAGAGAGCGTGACCAGGATGACGACGATAAAAGGCGGGGCGCAGGCCCTTGTGCTGGTTCTGATGGCCGGTGCGATGGTGGCGGGGTGTGCCCGGACCACCGAACGGATCACGTTCAACGGGGTATTCTACAAGCAGAAGTCCAAGGCGGCCTCGCGCGACAACCGCGAGCGGTTCGTGGTGACGGTGCCGCGGGTCAACCGCGGCTACGACGGCGCACTGGCGGCGGGGGCCTACGAGGGCAAGCGGTACTGCGTGCAGAATTTCGGCACCTCGGAGGTGGAGTGGTACATCAGCCCGCTGGCGCCGCGCGGCACGGTCCAGCCCAACGGCAACAAGCTGACCTTCACCGGGAAATGCGTTCTGTGGTAAAATCATCTTTCATATCAACGGCATGGGCCGGCTGTTATTGCATAACAGCGCCGCTGGGGACCATCTGCGCAGCAGATGGCGCGGCGGATGGTCCGGGCGCCCTTGTGAGAGGAAGACAGATATGAAACGTGTATCGAGCAAGATCGTGGGTCTGGCCCTGGGCGCGGCCCTGACGGCGGCGGCCCTGCCTGCGCAAGCGGGACTGAAGGACGAGGCCGGGATAAACCAGGGGCTGCTCTATCTTGCGGCGGCGGACAAGATCCGCCGCGAGTGCGGCAGCATCGGCGGGCGGCTGTTCCGGGCGCAATCCTATGCCAACGCGCTGAAAAAGGCGGCGGCGGAGCGCGGCTACAGCGAGGCCGAGATCGACGCGTATATCAACAACGACGCCAACAAGGCGGCCATGCGCGAGCGGCGCAACGCGTATTTCAAATCGAAAGGGGCCAGCAACCTTGACCCCGCAAGCCTGTGTGTTCTGGGCCAAGCCGAAATGGCGAGCGGCAGCCAGATCGGGCAGCTTCTGAGAGCAAAGTGAGAATTCATGTCTGACCTTCGCAAAATCATCATCGACGATCAGGAAGTGGAAGTGGACGGGGCGATGACCCTGATCCAGGCCTGCGAGCAGGTGGGGATCGAGATCCCGCGGTTCTGCTACCACGAGCGGCTGTCGATCGCGGGCAATTGCCGGATGTGCCTTGTGGAGGTTGTCGGCGGGCCGCCGAAGCCGGCGGCCAGTTGCGCCATGCAGGTGCGCGACTTGCGGCCTGGTCCCGAAGGCCAGCCGCCGGTCGTGCGCACCAACAGCCCGATGGTCAAGAAGGCGCGCGAAGGCGTGATGGAGTTCCTGCTGATCAATCACCCGCTGGACTGTCCGATCTGCGACCAGGGCGGCGAGTGCGATTTGCAAGACCAGGCCATGGCGTATGGCGTGGACTTCAGCCGCTATCGCGAGCCGAAGCGCGCGACCGAGGATTTGAACCTGGGCCCGCTGGTGGAAACCCACATGACACGCTGCATTTCCTGTACCCGCTGCGTGCGGTTCACCACCGAGGTGGCCGGGATCAACCAGATGGGCCAGACCGGCCGGGGCGAGGATGCCGAGATCACCGCCTATCTGGGCGAGACGCTGGACAGCAACATGCAGGGCAACATCATCGACCTGTGCCCCGTGGGGGCGCTGGTGAGCAAGCCCTATGCGTTCACGGCCCGCCCGTGGGAGCTGAGCAAGACGGAAACCATCGACGTGATGGATGCGCTGGGGTCCAACATTAGGGTGGACACCAAGGGGCGCGAAGTGATGCGCATCCTGCCGCGCAACCATGACGGCGTGAACGAGGAATGGATTTCCGACAAGACGCGATTCGTCTGGGACGGGTTGCGCCGCCAGCGGCTGGACAAGCCTTACATCCGCGAGAACGGCAAGCTGCGCCCGGCCACCTGGCCCGAGGCGTTGGGCAAGGCCGCCGAGGCCATGAAAGGCAAGACCGTGGCGGGCCTTGTGGGTGATCTCGTCCCGATGGAGGCGGCGTTTGCCCTGAAACAACTGGTCGAAGGCCAGGGCGGGCGCGTGGAATGCCGCACGGATGGCGCGCACCTGGTGGCGGGCAACCGCTCGGCCTATGTGGGCACGGCGCGGGTTGAGGATATCGATACGGCCAAGAAGATCGTGCTGATCGGCACCGATCCGGGCGTCGAGTCGCCGGTGCTGAACGCGCGGATCCGCAAGGCCTGGCTGCGCGGGGCCGAGGTGGTCCATGCCGGGCAGCCGGCGGAGCTGACCTATGACGCGACGCAGATGGGGCCGCGCAACCGGGTGCTGCCGCAGCTGCTGTCCGACGCGAAAGAGACCGAGGACGCCATCGTGATCATAGGGCAGGGCGCGCTGATCGGCGATGGCGGGCCCGCCGCGCTGAGCACGGCGATGCAGCTGACCGAGAAGATGGGCGGCAAGATGCTGGTGCTGCACACCGCTGCGTCGCGCGTGGGCGCGATGGATGCCGGTTGTGTGACCGAAGGCGGGATCTCGGCGGCGCTGGAGGGCGCGGACGTGATCTATAACCTGGGCGCCGACGAGATCGAGATCGCCGAGGGGCCATTTGTGATCTACCAGGGCAGCCATGGCGACCGGGGCGCGCATCGGGCCGACATCATTCTGCCTGCCGCCGCCTATACCGAGGAACAGGGTGTCTTCGTGAACACCGAAGGCCGTCCGCAGCTGGCGCTGCGCGCGGGTCATCCGCCGGGCGAGGCCAAGGAGAACTGGGCGATCCTGCGGGCGCTGTCGGGCGAGATGGGCGCGGTGCTGCCCTTTGACAGCCTGGCGCAGCTGCGCCGCGCGCTGATCGAGGCGGTGCCGCATATCGCGCAGATCGACGCGGTGCCGGAGAACGACTGGACCATGGTGGAAAAGGTCGAGCCGTCGGCGGGATCGATCGGGGCGGCCTTGGGCGATCACTACCTGACCAACCCGATTGCCCGCGCCAGCGCGCTGATGGCCGAGCTGAGCGCCAACGCCAAGGACCGCCGCGAAGCGCCGGTGGCCGCGGAATGACGCAAGCCGCGCTTGGCATATGGGCGCTGTCGGTCATGGCCTTTGCGGGCCTAGCCGCCTGTGCCGCGCCGGGTGCGGACCCCGACGCCGAGTTCACCCCCGAATACCGGGGAATCGAGACGCGGCTTCTGGACGGGGATCTGGTGAATTTCCGGGTGGAAATGGCCGGGGCGCGGGACGCAGAGGATGTGAGCAAATACGCCGAATGCGCGGCGGCGCAGTACGCGCTGATCCGGGGATACGGATTTGCGCGCCACGTGCGCACGAATGTGGACGAACGGGGTGGCATCTGGACCGCAGATGCGGTTTACACCATCTCGCCGTCGCTGCCCGGCGGCATCATAAGGATCGACGCGGAAGTCGTGGCCGCCAGTTGCGCGGAGAACGGGATACCGACGGTATGAGGGACGAATGGCTGAATTTCTGACAACCCCGCTTGGGATATTTGTGCTGATCACGGCGCAGTGCCTTGCGGTGGTAGGCTTCGTGATGGTGTCGCTGCTGTTCCTTGTCTACGGCGATCGCAAGATCTGGGCCGCGGTGCAGATGCGGCGGGGGCCGAACGTGGTGGGCGTTTACGGTCTGTTGCAGACGGTGGCCGACGCGCTGAAATACGTGGTCAAGGAAGTCGTGGTGCCGGCGGGCGCGGACCGGACCGTGTTCATGATGGCGCCGATGGCCAGTTTCGTGCTGGCGGTGCTGGCCTGGGCGGTGATTCCGCTGAATGACGGCTGGGTGCTGTCGGATATCAACGTGGCGGTCCTGTTCGTCTTCGCGGTGTCGTCGCTGGAAGTCTACGGCGTGATCATGGGCGGCTGGGCCTCGAACTCGAAATATCCTTTCCTTGGCTCGCTGCGGTCGGCGGCACAGATGATTTCCTACGAGGTCAGCATCGGCTTGATCATCATCGGGGTGATCATCTCGACCGGGTCGCTGAATTTCGGGTCGATCGTGGCGGCGCAGGATACCAATTACGGCTTCTTCGGCTGGTACTGGCTGCCGCATCTGCCGATGGTGTTCCTGTTCTTCATCTCGTGCCTGGCGGAAACCAACCGCCCGCCTTTCGACCTGCCGGAGGCGGAGTCGGAACTGGTGGCGGGATACCAGGTGGAATATTCCTCGACGCCGTTCCTGCTGTTCATGGCCGGCGAATACATCGCGATCTTCCTGATGTGCGCGCTGACCAGCCTGCTGTTCTTTGGCGGGTGGCTGTCGCCCATTCCGGGCATCCCGGACGGGGTGTTCTGGATGGTGGCGAAGATGGCGTTCTTCTTCTTCCTCTTCGCCATGGTGAAGGCGATCACGCCGCGGTATCGCTATGACCAGCTGATGCGGCTGGGGTGGAAGGTGTTCCTGCCGCTGAGCCTTGCCTGGGTGGTGATCGTGTCCTTCCTGGCGAAATTCGAAGTCTTCGGGGCGTTCTGGGCCCGCTACGCGATGGGAGGCTGAGGCGCGCGATGGGGATCGACTACGCGTCATTCGAGCGCCTGGCGGAACTGGCCACCCGGTTTCGGCCAGAAGGCCGGACGCTGATGCTGGGGCGGCAGCATTTCCGGATTCATCGTGCCAATCGCAATCGCTATGACAAGACGCTCAAGCGCCTTGGGTTCGAGGATTTGCAGCGGTTCGATCTGTTGCAGGAGGACGGGTTTTCGGAAACCCTGTTCCGCAAGCTTGGTTTCGGCGAGATCGAGTCGATGGATTTTTCAAGCTATGAGGGCGCGCATGTTCTGCACGACCTCAACACGCTTCCGCCCCCGGAATTGCAGAACCAGTTCGATTTTATCTATGACGGCGGCACGATCGAGCATGTGTTTCACATCCCCAACGCGCTGGAGAGCGTCTACCGTATGCTGAAGCCCGGCGGGCGGTTCCTGTCGATCAATGGGTTCAACGGGTGGTACGGGCACGGAATGTACCAGTTCAACCCGGAACTGGTGTGGACATTCTGGCGCCGGGCGTGCAACTGCGAGGTGATCGACTGCCGGTCGCTGCCGTTCGACCCCAAGGACGGGTTCGGCCAAACCAAGATGAGCGATCCGGCCCAGACCGGCGTGCGGCTGAAGTTGAAGAACCGGATCGGACCGGGCCGCGTCTATCTGAGCTACGAGATCGAGAAGACGGAAGAGTCGCATCTGCCCGATTTCGCGTTGCAGAGCGACTATGAAACCAGGTGGCAGGGCGCCGAGAATGCGGGCGCCACGCGCTTTGAGAAAACCGGAGGTTCGACGGCATGACGCAGATCGATTACGGACGCGCCGCGGGGTACTTCCTGCTGAAGGACGTGTTTCACGGCTTCAAGCTGGGCTTCAAGTACTTCTTTGCCCCCAAGGCGACGCTGAACTACCCACATGAAAAGGGGCCGCTGAGCCCGCGATTCCGGGGCGAGCACGCGCTGCGGCGCTATCCCAATGGCGAGGAGCGGTGCATTGCCTGCAAACTGTGCGAGGCCATTTGCCCGGCGCAGGCGATCACCATCGACGCCGAGCCGCGCGACGATGGCAGCCGCCGCACGACGCGGTACGACATCGACATGACCAAGTGCATCTATTGCGGCTTCTGCCAGGAGGCCTGCCCGGTGGATGCCATCGTGGAAGGACCGAATTTCGAGTTCGCCACCGAGACCCGCGAAGAGCTGTTCTATGACAAGCAGAAACTCTTGGAGAACGGCGAGCGGTGGGAAGCCGAGATCGCCCGCAACCTGGAAATGGACGCGCCGTACCGATGAGCACCCCCACGAACCCGTTCGAGGCCATGATGGCGCAGGCGCAGGAGATGGTGAAAACCATGAATCCGGCGCTGGAGTCGTTCTCGCCCAAGGGGTTCGAGGCGATGTGGCCGACCATGCCCAAGGAATTCATGGAGATGATGTTCGGCAAGGGGATCAGCAAGGATGGGCTGGACGCCAAGACGCGCCTGCTGATCACGCTTGCGGGGTTGACCATGCTGGGCGCCCAGAGCGATACGCAGATCAGGATGACCGTGCGCCACGCGCTGGAAGCGGGCGCCACGAAAGACGAGATTGCCGAGACCATCGCGATGATGGCGATGTTCGCCGGTATCCCGTCCATGAACCGGGCGATGGAGTTCGCCCGCGAGGTCATGGACGAGGCCAAAGACGAGGACAGTGAGACATGACCATCGCCGCGTTTTCCTTCTATCTCTTTGCGGTCTCGCTGCTGGCCGGTGGGCTGTTCACGGTGGTCAGCCGGAACCCGGTGCACTCGGTCCTGTGGCTGATCCTGGCGTTTTTGTCTGCCGCCGGCCTCTTCGTTCTATTGGGTGCGGAGTTCGTGGCGATGCTCTTGATCATCGTCTACGTGGGCGCGGTGGCGGTGCTGTTTTTGTTCGTCGTTATGATGCTGGACGTGGATTTCGCCGAGCTGAAGGCGGAGATGGCGAAATACATGCCTCTGGCGCTGCTCATTGGGATCATATTGCTGATGCAGTTCGGCATCGCCTTCGGCAATTGGCAGATGGCCACGGGGGCCGAGGGTGCGCGCGCGGCTGTCACGCCCACGGACCTGGAGAACACCAAGGCGCTGGGGATGCTGCTTTATGACAAGTATTTCCTGTTGTTCCAGCTGGCGGGTCTGATCCTGCTGGTGGCGATGATGGGCGCGATCGTGCTGACCCTGCGCCACCGCTCGGACGTCAAGCGGCAGGACGTGCTGGCGCAGATGTATCGCGACCCGGCCAAGGCGATGGAGCTGAAAGACGTGAAACCGGGGCAGGGGCTGTAGGCGTGCAGACTGCGGCCACATATGCGCTGGCCTTCGGGCTGGCCGTGACCGGGGCCGGGGTCTCGGCGCTGACGCCTGCGCCGGTGTGTGATGGCGCGGAGCGTGGGATGCTGGTTTACGGCGCACAGGCGTTCGGGGATGGCGACAGCGGGCTGGTGATCGAGACCTACCGCAACCTCGATACCGCCGATGGCCGGATTGCCGCCGCCGACGGGCCGGTGCCGGAGCTGAACGACTTCAACGGCTTTCGGGTCACCGACTGCCGGTCGGGGCGCAGCGTGGCGGTGCATGGCATCGGTGCGGGCGAGGGCGAGGCGCAGATGACCGCGACCGAGTTCCTGCGCGGCGACGTGCAGGCGGGCCGAAAGCTGAGCCTGAAGAACGTGGAGCGCGCGGCCAGGGCGCTTTACGGCAAGGACGGATACGCGCGGGTCCTGATCCTGCGCTCGAAGAACGAGACATGCGCCTGCCGGGAGATCTATCCCGGCACGTGGAACTAAGAAGGCGACCGGGGTGCGAACGGGCCCCCGAGACAAGGACCGAGGGACGAGATGATTGGACTGGAGCATTACCTGACGGTGGCGGCGGCGCTGTTCGTCATCGGGATATTCGGGCTATTCCTGAACCGGAAGAACGTGATCATCCTCTTGATGTCGATCGAGCTTATGCTCTTGTCGGTCAACGTGAACCTGGTGGCATTCTCCAGTTTTCTGGGCGACATGGTGGGGCAGGTCTTTACCCTGTTCGTGCTGACAGTGGCCGCCGCCGAGGCCGCCATCGGGCTTGCCATTCTGGTCTGCTTCTTCCGCAACCGCGGCACGATTGCCGTGGAAGACGTCAACGTGATGAAGGGCTGAGGGCATGGAACAGATCATTCTCTTCGGCCCGCTTCTGGGCGCCATCATCGCGGGCTTCGGCTGGCGCGTCATCGGGGATGCGGGGGCGCAGTGGGTAACGACGGGGCTGTTGTTCCTGTCGGCGCTCCTGAGCTGGATCGTGTTCTTCAGCTTTGACGGGACGACGCAATACATCCACATCCTGGACTGGATCCAGTCGGGCGAGCTGGATGTGGCGTGGTCGATCCGGTTGGACCGGCTGACGGCGATCATGCTGATCGTGATCACCTCGGTCTCGGCTTTGGTGCACCTTTATTCCATGGGCTACATGGCCCATGACGAGAATTTCCGCGACGACGAGAGCTATCGCCCACGCTTCTTTGCGTACCTGAGCCTGTTCACCTTCGCCATGCTGATGCTGGTGACGGCGGACAACCTGGCGCAGATGTTCTTTGGCTGGGAGGGCGTGGGCCTGGCGTCGTACCTGTTGATCGGGTTCTATTTCCGCAAGCCGAGCGCCAATGCGGCGGCGATCAAGGCGTTCGTGGTGAACCGGGTGGGAGACTTCGGCTTTGCGCTGGGGATCTTCGCGCTGTTCTTCCTGACAGGCTCGATCAATTTCGACGATGTGTTCGCGGCGGCGCCGGAACTGGCCAACACGCAGCTGACGTTCCTGTGGACGGAGTGGAATGCGGCGAACCTGATCGCTTTCCTGTTGTTCGTCGGGGCGATGGGGAAATCGGCGCAGCTGTTCCTGCACACCTGGCTGCCGGACGCGATGGAAGGCCCGACGCCGGTGTCGGCGCTGATCCACGCGGCGACCATGGTGACGGCGGGCGTGTTCCTTGTCTGCCGGATGTCGCCGCTGATGGAATTCGCGCCCGGCGCGCTGGCCTTCGTGACGGTGCTGGGCGGGATGACGGCGTTCTTTGCCGCCACGGTGGGGCTGGTGCAGAACGACATCAAGCGCGTCATCGCCTATTCGACCTGTTCGCAGCTGGGCTACATGTTCGTGGCGGCGGGCGTTGGTGCCTATAGCGTGGCGATGTTTCACCTGTTCACGCACGCGTTCTTCAAGGCGATGTTGTTTCTTGGCGCGGGCTCGGTGATCCACGGGATGCATCACGAGCAGGACATGCGGAACTATGGAGGGCTGCGCAAGAAGCTGCCCTATACGTTCTGGGCGATGCTGATCGGGACGCTGGCGATCACCGGCGTGGGCATTCCGCTTACCACGATCGGCTTTGCCGGGTTCCTGTCGAAGGACGCGATCATCGAGAGCGCCTATGCGGGCACGGCTGGTGGTTTTGCCTTCTGGGCCCTGGTCATCGCGGCGCTTTTCACCAGCTTTTACAGCTGGCGGCTGATGTTCCTGACGTTCTGGGGCGAGCCGCGGGGAGACAAGCACACCCACGAGCACGCGCATGAAAGCCCGATGGTGATGGTGGCGCCCTTGGGCGTGCTGGCGCTGGGATCGATCTTTGCGGGCATGATCTGGTACAACAGCTTCTTCGGGCATACCGACCAGGTGGCGAAGTTCTTTGGCGTGCCCTATGCGGAAGAGCAGCATCACGAGGAAGGCGCCGAGGACCACGGTGAAGAGACCGTGGCGGCCGACGAGAGCCATGCCGAGGAGGGGGAGGCCCATGCCGAGGCCGAGGGCGGCTATGGCGAGGAGCATCACTATGTCTTCACCGGGGAGCCGGGCGAGGGGGCGATCTATGCCGCCGAGGGCAACACGATCCTGAACGACGCGCACGCGGTGCCGAAATGGGTCAAGGTCAGCCCCTTCGTGGCGATGATCATCGGCTTCCTGACGGCGCTGTGGTTCTACATCCTGAACCCGTCGATCCCCGGACGGCTGGCCGAGAACCAGCGCCCGCTATACCTGTTCCTGCTGAACAAGTGGTATTTCGACGAGATCTACGACTTCGTCTTCGTGCGGCCGGCAAAACGGCTGGGCAGCTTCCTTTGGAAAAAGGGTGACGGCAACGTCATCGACGGCACCATCAACGGGGTCGCGATGGGGATCATCCCGTTCTTCACCCGCCTCGCCGGCAGGGCGCAGTCGGGATACATCTTTACCTATGCGTTCGCCATGGTCATCGGGATTGCGGTGCTTGTGACGTGGATGAGCCTGAGCGGGGGAGCGAACTGATGGATAACCTGCTTTCGATCACCACGTTCATTCCTGCCATCGCGGCCTTCATCCTGGCGGTGTTCCTGCGCGGCGAGGACGACATGGCGCAGCGCAACGCCAAGTGGGTGGCGCTGATCGCGACCGGTCTGACATTCCTGGTGTCGCTGTTCATCCTGTTCGGGTTCGACCCGGCGAATACGGACTTTCAGTTCGTGGAAGAGCGCGAGTGGCTTCTGGGCCTGCAATACAAGATGGGCGTGGACGGGATCAGCGTGCTGTTCGTGATGCTGACCACGTTCATGATGCCGATCACCATCGCCGCGTCGTGGAACGTGACCACCCGCGTCAAGGAGTACATGATCGCCTTCCTTCTGCTGGAAACGCTGATGCTGGGCGTGTTCATGGCGCTGGACCTGGTGCTGTTCTACCTGTTCTTCGAGGCGGGGCTGATCCCGATGTTCCTGATAATCGGGATCTGGGGCGGCAAGGAGCGCATCTATGCCTCCTTCAAGTTCTTCCTCTACACCTTCCTCGGCTCGGTGCTGATGCTGGTGGCAATGGTGGCCATGTTTGCCGAGGCGGGCACGACGGATATTCCGACGCTGATGACCCATGCCTTCGGGTCCGAGGATTTCTATGTTCTTGGCGTGCAGATCGTGGGCGGGATGCAGACTCTGCTGTTCCTGGCGTTCTTTGCCAGCTTTGCCGTCAAGATGCCGATGTGGCCCGTGCATACCTGGCTGCCGGACGCGCACGTACAGGCGCCCACGGCGGGGTCGGTCGTGCTGGCGGCGATCCTGCTGAAGATGGGCGGCTATGGTTTCCTGCGGTTCAGCCTGCCGATGTTCCCGGTGGGGGCCGAGGTGCTGACGCCGCTGGTCCTGTGGATGAGCGCCATCGCCATCGTCTATACCTCGCTGGTGGCGCTGGCGCAGGAGGACATGAAGAAGCTGATCGCCTATTCGTCCGTGGCGCACATGGGCTACGTCACGATGGGGATTTTCGCGGCGAACCAGCAGGGGATCGACGGCGCGATCTTTCAGATGCTGAGCCACGGTTTTATCTCGGGCGCGCTGTTCCTGTGCGTGGGCGTGATTTATGACCGTATGCACACGCGCGAGATCGACGCCTACGGGGGCCTCGTGAACCGGATGCCGGCCTATGCGCTGATCTTCATGCTGTTCACGATGGCCAATGTCGGTCTGCCGGGCACGTCGGGGTTCATCGGGGAATTCCTGACGCTGATGGGGATATTCAAGGTCAACACCTGGGTGGCGCTGGTGGCCACGTCGGGCGTGATCCTGTCGGCGGCCTATGCGCTGTGGCTTTATCGCCGGGTGGTGCTGGGCGACCTGATCAAGGAGAGCCTGAAGTCGATCAAGGACATGACGCAGCGCGAAAAGGCAATCTTTGCCCCGCTGGTGGTGATGACCTTGCTTTTGGGTGTCTATCCCAGCCTTGTGACCGACATCATCGGCCCTTCGGTCGAGGCGCTGATTTCCAACTATGAAACGGCCCTGGTCGACGCGGAGAGCGCGACCAAGCTGGCCGCTGCGACGGAGTAGTCCCATGCAGGCAGATCTGAGTGTAATCCTGCCGGAGATCCTGATCTCGGTTTACGCGATGGCGGCGCTTTTGGGCGTGGCCTATACCGGCAAGGATCGGTTCGCGCCGCTGCTGGTGTGGATCACGGCGGCGGTCTTTGTGCTGATGGCGGCCTGGATCGGGTTCTCGGGCGACGGCACCCGCACGGCGTTCGGCGGCATGTTCAACGATGACGGGTTCGCGCGCTTCGCCAAGGTCGCGGTGCTGCTGTCCGCCGCCGCGGTGCTGCTGATGGGGCAGGAATACATGGCGCAGCGCGACATGCTGCGGTTCGAGTATCCGCTGCTGGTGGCGCTGGCGGCCGTGGGCATGATGATGATGGTCAGCGCGGGCGACCTGATGGCGCTGTATATGGGGCTGGAGTTGCAGTCGCTGGCGCTTTATGTCGTCGCCTCGCTGCGGCGCGACAGCGTGAAATCGACCGAAGCGGGGCTGAAGTATTTCGTGCTGGGCGCGCTGAGTTCGGGCATCCTGCTGTATGGCGCGTCGCTGGTTTACGGCTATACCGGCACGACGCTGTTTTCCGGGATCATCGCGTCGGCCGAGGGGCAGGCGCCGATTGGGCTGCTGATCGGGCTGGTCTTCGTGCTGGCGGGGCTGGCGTTCAAGGTGTCCGCCGTGCCGTTCCACATGTGGACGCCGGACGTCTACGAAGGATCGCCCACGCCGATCACGGCCTTTTTCGCCACGGCACCCAAGATGGCGGCGATGGCGCTCTTTGCCCGGGTGGCGCATGACGCGTTCGGCGGCGTGGTGGGCGACTGGCAGCAGGTGATCGCGGTGCTGTCGCTGTTGTCGATGTTCCTGGGCGGCGTCGCGGCGATCGGCCAGAGGGATATCAAGCGGCTGATGGCCTATTCGTCGATTGCGCATATGGGTTATGCCCTGATGGGGCTGGCCGCGGGCACGGTGTTCGGCGTGCAGGCGATGCTGGTCTACATGGCCATTTACGTGACGATGAACGTGGGCACCTTCGCCTTTATCCTGTCGATGGAGCGGGACGGACGTCCGGTAACGGATATTTCCAGCCTGAACCTTTACAGCCGGGCCCATCCGGGCCGGGCGCTGGCGATGCTGATCCTGATGTTCAGCCTTGCGGGCGTGCCGCCGCTCCTGGGCTTTTTCGGCAAGCTTTACGTGCTGCGGGCCGCGTATGATGGCGGGCTGGTCTGGCTGGCTGTGGCCGGTGTGATCGCGTCGGTGATCGGCGCGTTCTATTACCTGCGGATCGTCTATTACATGTATTTCGGCGAAGAGGGCGAGCCGCTGGAGGCGGGCAAGTCGCCCGTGCTGTGGGGCTTTTTGATGGTGTCGGCGACGATCATGGTCGTGGGGATCGTGAACATGTTCGGCGTGGAAAGCATGGCGCAGGCCGCGGCGGCGACGCTTGTCAATTAAGCCGGACCGCAATCTGGCAAAAGGGGACGCGCCGTTGGCGCGTCGCTTTGTTTTTCGGGCGCCTGCGGCGGGAGTATTTTCGGAACAATGAAAGAGCCGTGGCCAGAGGGATACGGGCGGCGGGTGCTGGACGAGGTGGACAGCACCAATGCGGAGGCGGCGCGGATCGCGGCCCGCCTGCAAGGGCCGGAATGGATATTGGCGCGGCATCAGACGGCGGCGCGGGGGCGGCGCGGGCGGGCCTGGGCCAACCCGGCGGGCAATTTCGCGGCGACGCTGGTGATGCGGCCCACGGAAAGCCCGGACCAAGTGGCGCTGCGGTCCTTCGTGGCGTCGCTGGCGCTTTACGATGCTTTCGTGGCGGCGACGGGACGGCCCTTGGGCTTTGCGTTGAAATGGCCGAATGACGTGCTGCTGAATGGCGGCAAGGTGGCCGGGATCCTGTTGGAAAGCGCTGGCGGGGGCGGGGCGTTGAGCCATTTCGCCATCGGGATCGGGGTGAACCTGCGCGCGGCGCCCGAGGCGGACGCGGTGGAGCCGGGCGCGGTGCGGCCCGTGTCGCTCATGTCCGAGGCGGGGGTGGAGATCGACCCCGAGGAGTTCCTCGATTTGCTGGCGCCGGCCTATGCCAAGCTGGAGGCGCAGTTCGTGACCTACGGGTTCGCGCCCATCCGCGCGGCGTGGATGGAGCGCGCCGCGCGTCTGGGCGAGGTGATCACGGCGCGGACGGGGCGCGAGACCTTCACCGGCACGTTCGAGACGGTGGACGCGGGCGGCAATCTTGTTCTAACAGATGCCAAATCGCGCCACGTCATCCCGGCGGCGGACGTGTTTTTCTGAGACAACGAGGGGAGCGCCAAGATGCTTCTGGCGATCGACTGCGGCAACACCAACACGGTTTTCGCGATCTGGGACGGGTCGAAGTTTCTGTGCACCCTGCGCACCTCGACCCACCATGCGCGGACGGCGGATGCCTATTTCACCTGGTTCTCGACGCTGGTGAAGCATTACGAGATCGACCTCGATATCACCGATGTCATCATCTCGTCCACGGTGCCGCGGGTGGTGTTCAATTTGCGCGTCTTTGCCGACCGATTCTTTGGCTGCCGGCCCATCGTGGTGGGCAAGCCGGAATGCGCGCTGCCGCGCCAGCCGCGGGTGGACGAGGGCACGCAGGTGGGGCCGGACCGGCTGGTGAATGCGGCCGGGGCCTATGACCTTTATGGCGGCAACCTGATCGTGGTGGATTTCGGCACGGCGACGACCTTCGACGTGGTGGCGGATGACGGGGCCTATGTGGGGGGCGTGATTTCGCCGGGCGTCAACCTGAGCCTCGAGGCCTTGCACATGGCGGCGGCGGCCTTACCTCATATCGACGTGACCAAACCGCAGAAGGTGATCGGCACCAACACGGTGGACTGTATGCAGTCCGGCGTGTTCTGGGGGTACGTGGGATTGGTCAACGGGGTGTGCGACCGCATCCGGGCCGAGTACGAGACGCCGATGAAGATCATCGGCACGGGCGGCCTTGCGCCGCTCTTCGCGCAGGGTGACCTGCTGTTTGACGAAATTAGAGAAGATCTGACGATGCATGGACTGACCGTGATCCATGCCCATAACAAGAAAGGCTGATCGGGGATGAGCAGTGAAAGATTGACGTACCTTGCCCTTGGCGGGGCGGGGGAAATTGGCATGAACGCCTATGTCTATGGATACGGCGCGCCGGGCAAGGAGCGATATATCCTTGTGGATCTGGGCGTGACGTTCCCGGACATGGACGGCACGCCGGGGGTGGACCTGATTTTCCCGGATATAGCCTGGCTCGAAGAGCGGCGGGACCAGTTGGAGGCGGTGTTCATCACCCACGCGCACGAGGACCATGTGGGCGCGGTGGCGCATTACTATGACCAGTTGGGCGCGCCGATCTATGCGCGGGCCTTCACCGCCAATATCGCGCGCCGCAAGATGGACGAGCATGGCCACCCCGAGAAGGCGGTGCAGACCGTGTCGCCCTGGCCCGAGACGACCGAAGCCGGACCGTTTACCGTGGGCTTCGCGCCGATCTCGCATTCGATTCCGGAAAGTTCGGGGCTGGTGATCGACACGCCCGCGGGGCGGATCGTGCATTCGGGCGATTTCAAGATCGACAAGACTCCGGTCGTCGGCGAGGCGTTCGACGAGGATATGTGGGCCGAGATCGCCAAGCCGGGGGTGAAGGCGCTGGTCTGTGATTCGACCAACGTGTTCAACGCCCATGAGGGCCGTAGCGAGAGCACCGTGGGCCCCGAGATCGAGAAGCTGGTGGCGGGGTGCAAGGGCATGGTCGTGGCGACCACGTTTGCCAGCAACGTCGCCCGGGTGAAGACGCTGGCCGAGGCCGGCGAGCGGGCCGGGCGGTCGATCTGTCTGCTCGGCCGGGCGATGCGGCGGATGATCGAGGCGTCGGTCGAGACCGGCGTGCTGACGGATTTCCCGCGCACCATCAGCCCCGAGGAGGTGCGAGAGATCCCGCGCGAGAACGTGATGCTGATCGTCACCGGCAGCCAGGGCGAGCGGCGCGCGGCCAGCGCGCAGCTGGCGCAGGGCAAGTATAACGGGATCGAGCTGAAGCCCGGGGATACGTTCCTGTTTTCATCGAAGACCATTCCGGGCAACGAGCGTGGCGTCATCCGCATCATCAACCAGTTCAGCGAACAGGGCGTGGACGTGGTGGATGACAGCAGCGGGCTTTACCACGTGTCGGGGCACGCCAACCGGCCCGATCTGAAGAAGCTGCACCAGATCGTCCAGCCGCAATTCGTGATCCCGATGCATGGCGAGCACCGGCATCTGCGCGAGCATGTGAAGCTGGCGGGGGAAAGCAAGCTGCACGGGGTGATGGCGCCCAACGGCACGATGATCGACCTTTCGGGCAACCGCGCGGAGGTGGCCGAGTATGTCGAGACCGGGCGGACCTATCTGGACGGGTCGGTGAAGATCGGGGCGCTCGACGGCATCGTGCGCGACCGGATCCGCATGGCGCTGAACGGGCATGTGACGATCAACGTGATCCTCGATGAGAGCGACGAGCCGCTGGGCGAGCCCTGGTGCGAGATCATGGGACTGGCCGAGACGGGCGTGAGCCGCGCGCCGCTGGTCGATGTTCTGGAAGAGGATCTGAGCCAGTTCATGGGGCGCGCCAAGTCCAAGACGTTGGGCGATGACGATGCGCTGGAGGACGGGTTGCGCAAGGTGGCGCGGCAGAGCGCGCTTGGCGAGATCGGGAAAAAGCCCGAGGTGACGGTGATCATCAGTCGGTTGTCGTAGCGCGCGGCGTCGGGGTGCGCGTGGGCTTTCGCCCACCCTACGCGGGTGTCGAGGGTGGGTGTGTTCGGGTGGGTTGGAAGCCCACCCAACGCGAACAATAAGAGCGATGGGAGCATGGGGGGTTGGAAACCCACCCTACGTGATGTGCAGCGCGCGGGGGCGTGGTGGGTTGGAAACCCACCCTACGCGGAGGGGACGTAAAGCCGGAGACGGGTACGGGCGAAGGGAGGTGGCGCAGGGTCTCAGGAGACCATGCGCTCGTCGAAGCTTTTGGCGATGAAGCTGGGCAGGTGGTCGCCCATGCCCACCGGGCCGGACTTGTCCTTGCTGTCCTGCTTTTGACCGCCGCCGCGGCCGCGTGAGGAGGATTTGCGCGCGTCCTGCGGCGTGTCCTCGGGTTTGGCGTCGGGCTTGGCGTCGGACTGTGCCTCGGGCTTGGTGTCTTCGGGTTTATCCGCTGCCGTGTCTTGCCTATCGGGCGTGTCGTCGGACTTGCGGCGGCTGCGCGAGCGGCGCGGCTTTTTCGGTGCGTCCTCGGAGGGTGCATCGCCGGCGTCGGCCTTGGGCGCGTCGTAGCCGTCGGGATTGTCCAGCTTGGGGATCTCTTTCTGGATCAGGTTCTCGACCGCGCTGAGGGCCTTTTCGTCGCGCGGATTGCAGAGCGTGATCGCCTTGCCGTCGCGCCCGGCGCGGCCGGTGCGGCCGATGCGGTGGACGTAATCCTCGGGGTGGCCCGGGACGTCGAAATTGAAGACATGGCTGACCGACGGCACGTCGAGGCCGCGGGCGGCCACGTCGGAGGCCACCAGGATGCGCAAGGAGCCCGCGCGGAAGCCGTCGAGCGTGCGCGTGCGCTGGCTTTGATCCAGGTCGCCATGGATGGGGGCCGCGTCATAGCCGTATTTTTTGAGCGACTTGGCGACGATATCCACGTCGGTCTTGCGATTGCAGAAGATGATCGCGTTGGTCAGCTTGTCGCCCTCGGCGTCGATGAGCGCGCGCAGCAGCTTGCGCTTTTCGCTGTCGGCGCGGTCGCGACGGGAGGGTTTGAACATCGCCACGCCCTGTTCGATCGTCTCGGACGCGGTGGCCTGCCGGGCGACCTCGATGCGTTCGGGGCTGGAGAGGAAGGTGTTGGTGATCCGCTCGATCTCGGGCGCCATGGTGGCGGAGAAAAACAGCGTCTGGCGGGTGAAGGGCGTGAGGCCGAAGATGCGCTCGATATCGGGAATGAAGCCCATGTCGAGCATGCGGTCGGCCTCGTCCACGACCATCACCTTCACGTCGCTGAGAATCAGCTTGCCGCGCTCGAAATGGTCGAGCAGGCGGCCGGGCGTGGCGATCAGGACGTCGACGCCCTTGTCGATGATCTGTTCCTGTTCCTTGAAGCTGACACCGCCGATCAGCAGCGCCTTGGTCAGTTTCAGGTACTTGGAATAGGTGTCGAAATTCTCGGCCACTTGGGCCGCAAGTTCGCGCGTGGGGCAAAGCACCAGGCTGCGCGGCATCCGGGCGCGGGCGCGGCCGCGGGCCAGCAGCGACAGCATGGGCAGGGTGAAGCCCGCCGTCTTGCCGGTGCCGGTCTGGGCGATGCCCAAGACGTCGCGGCCGTCGAGGGCGGGGGGTATGGCGCCCGCCTGGATGGGGGTGGGGGTCTCGTAGCCGGCTTCTTCGACGGCTTTCAGAACCTTGGGGTTGAGGTTCAGGTCAGAAAATTTTGTCATGCATGTCCACAGGTTTGCGGACACGATTCTGGCCCGCCATCTCGAATTGGCCCATGCGTGCAGGGCCTTGGTTCACTCCCACTATCCCAAGGGCGGGCGTTGGTCAATGTGCGACGCCACGGGACGGACAAAGTGTGTATAACGTGTGAATTGTGTGCGTTGCGGTAACAATCAAGGGCGATCAGGCAAAATTCGGGAAATGGCGGGCGCGGGTTGCCTCGAGATCGAGGGTGACGGCGTGCAGGTGGCCGAGTGCGTCGAGACGGTCGCGCAGGTCCGGCGTGGCAACGCAGACCTCGTCATAAAAGGCGCGCAGGGCGTCCTCGCCGCCTTCGGATTCCAGCAGGGAAAAGAGCTGATGCATGGTGAGCGCGGTTTTGGAATGCTTGGCATTGGCGTCGAGGTCGGGCCGGTAGGAGCCGTGGTTGAGCCGGTAGCGGAACCGGGCCTGCCAGTCGTCCCAGCTGGGGGCGTGCAGGTGCACGAGCTGGCAATCGAACAGGTCGAACGGGTTGGAATCGCGGGTCTTGCCGACAAAGGCGCTGTGGATCCGGAGGGTGATATCGGGCTGGCCGGTGCGCACGAAGACCTTGCCGGCGACATGGCTGAGAAAGCCGCCATTGAGGTGTTCACCGTAGCGCGGGTAGAGCGCGGCGGTCTGTTCGCGGCGGATGCCGAGCATCGGGTCGAAACCCTTGCACCAGATCTGGCCGGGGGTCGGCGGGTCGGCGGGGTCGGGTTGCATCGCCTCGATCGGGCGCACGCGGGCCGAGAGGACCCCGGGCGGGATCGCGGCCAATTGCGCCGTCAACGGCGCGAGCGGTTGCAGGAATTCGTCCACATCGGTGTGAAACAGCCAGTCGACCTGCGGGTCGCGTGAATAGCAATGGGTGGCGTTCAGCACCTGGCGGTGCTGATGACCGCCGGGCCGCCCCTTGGCGCGGCGGCGGCGTTTCCAGTAATTCTCGTCAGTCAGGATGACGCGGCACTTGGGGTGGCGTTTGAGCGCGGAGCGGGCGTCGGGAGCGTCCTCGTCCAGGTAGACGAAGACGCGGTGCGCGCCCAGGTCGAGGTAGTGGGCGGCGAAATTCAGGATGTCCTGGGCGGGCGCCTTGATGGTGGCGACGACGCCCCATGTGGGGTCACTGCTCATGGATGGAGCATGAGACAGGGGCGGGTTTCGCGCAAGAGGTCGGTGCCTCCGGCGGGGATATTTGCGGCCAGGAGAAGATCACGGGTGCTGTTGTGTGGCCGAGGGGGGCGGCGCGGGCCGGTACCCGGCGGCCAGCGTGGCGACGGTCGAGGCCGGGGTGAGCACCGTCGCGAGCCGCGTGCTGCGGGGCAGGGTGGCGGTGTAGCCGCCGGGAGTGTAGCGCAGGAGGCGGTTGCCCCAAACGAGGTGCGGCGCGTCGTCGTGCAGGATGAAGGCGCCATCGGGCAGCGTTTCGAGGGCTGCCGTGTGGCGGACCTGCCGGCGCGTGCGGGTGACGCGGTCGCGGTGCATCAGGCGGTCGATCTCGGCCAGCGTCGCGGTGCCGTTGGCGGCGTGGAACAGCGTGACGAAGCGCTTGAAATCCGGGCGGCGGCATTCGCCGCAGGGGCGGTGTCCGGCGGCAAGCGCGGTGGGTTCGTCGAGGAAAAAGAGCTCGGTGTAGTTGCGCGGCTGCATGAGGGCGCGGCGGCGGCCTTTGAAGTCTAGCAGGCAGGTGACCCAGTGCGGGTGGCGCCAGCGGGCCTTGCCCAGCTGCCGATCGTCGTCATGCAGGATGCCGCGATTGCCCATGAGGGTGCCGCGTTCCGGCGTGGCCGCGATCTCGCCCGTGGGCAGGACGCGGTTCTGGAGGGTCACACCATCATTTCCTTGGTGGCTGACAATTTGATCTCGGGGTAATCCCGCTCGACCCGGTCGATGTCCCATTGCAGGCGGGTGAGGTACACCGTGTCGCCGTCGTTATCGAGGGCGATGTGCTGCTTGTTGGCATTGGTGAATTTCTCGACCGCCTCTTTCGGCCCGTGGACCCAGCGGGCGGAGGTGAATTGCGACGGCTCGAAGCGGACCGGCAGGCCGTATTCCAGCTCGATCCGGCTGCCCAGAACCTCGAATTGCAGCTGGCCCACGACGCCGACGATGAAGCCCGCGCCCATGGTGGGCTTGAACACCTTGGCGGCACCCTCCTCGGCGAATTGCATCAGGGCCTTTTCCAGGTGCTTGGCCTTCATCGGGTCGCCCGCGCGGCAGTTTTGCAAGAGTTCCGGCGCGAAGGAGGGGATCCCGGTGACGCGTAAGCTCTCGCCCTCGGTCAGGGTGTCGCCGATGCGCAGCTGGCCGTGGTTGGGGATGCCGATGATGTCGCCGGCCCAGGCCTCTTCGGCGAGTTCGCGGTCGGAGGCGAGAAAGAGCACGGGGGCGGAGACCGTCATGGGCTTCTTGGAGCGCACATGGGTCAGCTTCATGCCGCGCTTGAAGTGCCCGGACGCCATGCGCACGAAGGCGACGCGGTCGCGGTGCTTGGGGTCCATGTTGGCCTGCACCTTGAATACAAAGCCGGAAACCTTTGATTCCTCGGGTGAAATCTGGCGCGGCTCGGCGGATTGCGGCTGCGGTTCCGGCCCGTAGGTGCCGATGCCGTCCATCAGTTCCTTGACGCCGAAGGAGTTGATGGCGGAGCCGAACCAGATCGGGGTCATGTGGCCCTCGAGCACCGATTGGGGGTTGAGATCGGGCAGGAGTTCGCGCGCCATCTCGACGTCTTCGCGCAGTTTCTCGATGAGGTTGGCGGGGACGTGATCGGCCAGCTTGGGATCATCCAGACCGTCGATCTTGATGCTTTCGGCCACCTTGTTGCGGTCGGCGCGGTCCATCAGTTCCAGGCGGTTGCGCAGCATGTCGTAGCAGCCGATGAAATCGCGCCCGACGCCGATGGGCCAGGAGGCGGGCGTGACGTCGATCGCCAGCATTTCCTGTATTTCGTCAATTATTTCAAAGGTGTCGCGGCTTTCGCGGTCCATCTTGTTGCAGAAGGTCAGGATCGGCAGGTCGCGCAGGCGGCAGACCTCGAAGAGTTTCTGCGTCTGGCTTTCCACGCCTTTTGCGCCGTCGATCACCATGACGGCGGCGTCGACCGCGGTGAGGGTACGATAGGTATCCTCGGAGAAGTCCGAGTGGCCGGGCGTGTCAACGAGGTTGAAGCGGAAGTCGTTGAAATCGAACGACATTGCGGAGGCGGAGACGGAAATGCCCCGGTCCTTTTCCATCTGCATGTAGTCCGAGCGGGTGCGCCGCGCCTCGCCCTTGGCGCGGACCTGGCCGGCCATCTGGATGGCGCCGCCGTAAAGCAGGAACTTCTCGGTCAGGGTGGTCTTGCCGGCATCGGGGTGGCTGATGATGGCAAAGGTGCGCCGCCGGGCGATTTCGGGCGGCAGATCGGGGCGATTTGGGACGGTATCCAACATGAGCGACGCTATAGAGGCGGCGCGGGGCAGGTGCAAGATTCGGGCGTCGGTATCGCGTCGGTATCCGAGTGGCATCGCGTCGGTGTCATTTTGGTGTGCCAAGGTGATGCTGTCAGGATGTGGCCAGAGGCGGCATAGGGACCGAGACGCCAGTGGACCGGGCAGGTCCGTCGTGGCAGTATCGGAACATTACGAGAACACACATATGGGAGATTCTAGAGATGGACATGATGCAGGTTGGGACAGAACTGGTGGCCGGATGCCGCGAGGGCCGGGCGAAGGAAAACCTGGAGCGGCTTTACGCCGCCGACGCAGTGTCGGTGGAAGCCGTCGACATGGGGCAGGGCCGCGAGACCCACGGGCTGGACGGGATCCGGGCCAAGCACGAGTGGTGGGAAGGCGCGATGGAAATGCTGGAGGCCGAGGTGACCGGGCCGATGTGGCATGGCGACGACCGCTTCGCGGTGATCTTCCGCTCGAAGGTCAAGGAGACGGAGACCGGCAAGGTGTCGGACATGGAAGAGGTCGGCGTCTACACCGTGGCGGACGGCAAGATCGTGCGCGAGGAGTTCTTCTACACCTATTCGGAGGTGTGAGGCAGCCTAGCGCGTCGAGGCGGCCTTGAGCAGTTTGGCCATGTCGGGCCGGATCTCGCCCTCGTTCACCTCGAATTCGAGGTGGGTCCGCCTGGCATGGCCGCCGCCGGGCAGGGCGCGGGCCAGTTCGTCGTTGAGCTCTTGCGGCAGGACGGCGCGGGTGCGCGTGTCGACCAGCAGGGTCTCGGCGGCGATGCCTTCGGCATAGATGATCTGGTGGGTGTCGAAGAGAAGCTGGTAATAGTCGATGAAGCCGCCATCCTCCTGCACCACGGTGTCGCCGTTCACCAGGTGGCGGGCGCGGATCAGAACCTCGGACCGGCCCGCGCCGAGCGCGTCGGAACGCTGGTAGACGAACAGCCGGTGATCGGGGCTGACCAGCAGGTCGCCGGTGTTGTTCATGACGCCCGCGCGGATGCGGATGGGAGAAAACTCTCCCACGGCGCGTACGGTGGACTGGCCGATCCAGCGCACCGGCCGGGGGCCGTCGTCGCGGGTGAGCACGCGGTCGCCGACCTTGAGATCCTCGATCGGGGTCTGGGCGCCGGAGGCCATGGTGATATGGGTGCCCTTGGAGAAGGAAACGCAGGCCACCTCGGCGAATTTCTGGCGGGCGTTGACGGTATCGATGCCCACAAGGCTGTAGCCGGTGCGCGGTTTAAGCTGGGCCAGCGGGTGGGCATAGACCTGGGCCACGTCGCCGGCGGCGTCGACCTCGACCAGGATCAGGATTTCGGAGGTCTGGCCGTTGGCGGACATCACCGTCAGGCAACTGTCGAGATGCACGGTGGCGCCGGGCGTGCCGAGGCGGGAGCCGTCCACGACGGTGAGCGCGTTGCCGTCGCCGGGGGCCAGCGACAGGCGGTGCAGGCGGGCGCCGACTCGCAGGTCGTAGGTGTCGTCGAGATCCAGCTCGTCGGCGAAGGATATGGAATCGCCAAGGTTGGCCCCGTTGATGACCGTGAAATCCGCCGCCCTAAGGACGGGGATGGCATAAGCCGGACGATCTGGGCCCTTGGTCATCATGTTCCTTTTGCCTGTTGCGGTCCGTTGGTGGACCGGCGCTGCCGTGACTGGACGGCATAGCCTAGGATTGTGGCGTCATATGGTCAACACGGCGACGCGCGCGGGGGTTTCGCTGGTCCCGGTAGGGGCGGAAATGCTAACTGAGGGCAAACGATCGGGAGAGACTATCATGGACCTTGGAATAAAAGGTAAACGCGCGCTGGTCTGCGCGTCGTCGAAAGGGTTGGGGCTGGGCTGTGCCCGGGCGCTGGCCGAGGCAGGGGTGGATCTGGTGATGAACGCCCGCGGGGCGGAGGCGCTGGAGGCCTCGGCGCAGGCCATTCGCGACGACTTTGGCGTGGAGGTGACCACCGTGGCCTGTGACGTGACCACGCCGGAGGGGCAAGAGAAGGTGATAAGCGCCGCGCAAGGCGTTGATATCCTCGTGACAAATGCAGGCGGCCCGCCGCCGGGAAAATGGACGGACTGGGACCGCGAGGATTTCATCAAGGCGCTGGATGCCAACATGCTGACGCCCATCGCGTTCATCAAGGCGCTGGTGCCGGGGATGATGGAACGCGGCTGGGGCCGGGTGGTGAACATCACCTCGCAAAGCGTGAAGGCGCCGATCCCGGTGCTGGGGCTGAGCAATTCGGCGCGCGCGGGGCTGACCGGGTACGTTGCGGGCACGGCGCGGCAGGTTGCGGGAAAAGGTGTGAATATCAACAACCTGCAACCCGGAATTCATGCGACCGACCGGGCCGATTCGCTGGACAAGGGCGTGAGTGAGGCGCAGTCGATCAGCCTGGACGAGGCGCGTGCGCAGCGGGCGGCGACGATCCCGGCCGGGCGCTATGGCACGGCCGAGGAATTCGGCGCGACCTGTGCGTTTCTGTGCAGCCAGCACGCGGGCTTTATCGTGGGGCAGAACATCCTGCTGGACGGCGGCGCGATCAACGCCACGATGTAAAAAGGCGCGCACACGGGCAATCACGTTCGCGTCGGGCTGCGCAAAGAGTCTGGCGCGGGCGCTGGGGCGCTGCTAACGATTCGAGACCTGGATCGAAGAGGAGCAGACCCGATGCAAACCACTGCCATCATTGTCATTTTCGGGCTCGTTCTGGTGGCGAGCCTCGTGGTGGCGCCGCGCCGCGCGACGGTCGAGGGGTTCTTTGGCGGCGCAAGCGTGGCCGGGCGGGCGCCGACGCTGTGGGTGCTGGTGCTGAGCCAGGTGACGACGTGGATCTTTGCCCGGTCGCTGATGAACTCGGCCATCCTGGGGTATTTCTACGGGATCTGGGGCGTGCTGGCCTATGCGGCCTACTATGGCTCGTTCCTGACCGGCGGTTTCATCGTGGGGCGGTTGCGGCGTGCCGGTGCGGGATCGGTGCAGGACTGGCTGCGCGGGCGGTTCGGCGGCACGGGTACGACGCTTTACAATATCGTGGTCGCTTTGCGGCTGTTGTCGGAGGTGTTCGCCAACCTGCTGGTGGTGGGGCTGATCTTTGCCGCGGCGCTGCCCGGGGTGGGCATGGGGCGCGAGGCGTCGATCCTGCTGGTGGCGGGGCTGGGCCTGGCCTATAGCGCCTGGGGCGGGCTGAGCGCGGCGCTGCGCACGGACGTGGTGCAGATGCTTGTTTTCTTGGTGGTTTTCGGCGTGGCCTTCGTGGCGCTGGTGACAGCGCCGGGGTTCGATTTCGGCGCGGTGCTGACGTCCGAGGGCACGAGCGGGGCGTGGACCGGGCAGGTGCTGTTGCTGGTGGCGCTGTTGCAGGTGTTTTCCTACCCGGCGCATGACCCGGTGATGATGGATCGCGGGTTCATCGCGGACGAGAAGACGACGCGCGCGTCGTTCCTGCACGCCTTCTGGATCTCGTTCCTGTGCATCGTGGGCTTCGGGTTCTTCGGGATCGAGGCGGCGTTGCAGGGCGCGGAGTACGAAGGCGAACTGCTGGGTACATGGGCGGGGATGTTTCCGGCCTGGGTCTATGTGGCGCTGTTGCTGTCGCTGCTGGTCAGTGCGCTGTCGACGCTGGATTCCGCGCTGGCCAGTGCCGCGCGGCTGATGGTGGACGAACTGGGGCTGGCGCCGCGCACGCTGGGCGGCGGGCGTGTGGCGATGGTGGGCTTCATGGTGGCGGGGGCTGCCCTGACACTCTGGGGCAATCAGAGCCTGTTCGATGCGGTGGCGGTCAGTGGGACGGCGAGCCTCTTTCTGACGCCGGTGCTGCTGGCGGGGCTGGTGATGGGGCAGCGGGTGCCGGTCTGGGCCTATTCGGTGAGTTTCGTGGCGGCGATGGCCGGCGCGGTGGCCTATTTCGCGCGGAGCACGGTGTTCGCACCGACGCCGCTGGCGGAGTGGCACAAGTACGAGCAATTGCTGGCCATATGCGCGGTCGTGTTGGTGGTCGGATGTGCCACGGTTTTCGCGTCGGCGCGGCGGGCGGGGTAGGCACCAATTTTTGCGCAAAAATTGGGCCGGAAAATTCGAATTTTCTGCCTGCGCCCGGCAAAAACCGGGGTTTTGCAGCGGATTGGTTCTTCCAACCGGCGGCGCAACCGCATAGATACGGTTGACGTACATCCTGTGGGACCTCAGAAACGGGGCCGGGATAAGGGAGACATATCATGCTGAACAACATCGGCCTTCCGGGGCTCTTGCTGATTGCGGTGGTCGTGCTGGTCCTTTTCGGACGCGGCAAGATCTCGTCGCTGATGGGTGAGGTGGGCAAGGGCATCACCTCGTTCAAGAAGGGCGTCGCGGAAGGGAACAAGGAAGTCGAGGACGCCAGCAACGAGGCGGCAGACTCGGCCCGGGACGTCACGCCCCAGGACGACAAAGAAAAAGACAAGGTTTAACCCCTTAAATGTTCGACCTGGGCTGGACCGAGCTGATGGTGATCGGCATCGTCGCGCTGATCGTCGTGGGGCCGAAGGATTTGCCGGGCATGTTCCGGACCGTGGGACGGTTCGTGGGCAAGGCCAAGCAGATGGCGCGCGAATTCAGCCGGGCGATGAATGACGCCGCCGACGAGGCGGGCGTCAATGAGGTCTCCAAGACCTTGAAATCGGCCACGAACCCGATGGGCGCGGCGATGGACGAGGTCAAGAAATCGACCGACAGCTTCACCGCCAAGACCATGGCGGGCCCCACGCCGAAACGGGCCGAGTTCGACGACGACCGCAAGGCGATGGTCGACAAGATCTCGAAACGCTCGGCCGAGATGGCCGAAGAGCGCAAGGCGGCGGAAGAGGCGGCCAAGGCCAAGGCGGCGGAGGCCGACGCGCCGAAACCGGCCGCGGAAAAGCCCGACAGCGCGGCGAAGCCGGCGCCGGCCAAGAAGATGCCCGCGAAAAAGACGGCGTCGAAATCCGCGCCCAAGAAGGCGGCGCCGAAGAAGAGCGCGCCGAAGAAACCTGCGGCCAAGAAGACCGCCTCGGATAAACCTGCATGAGCGCCACTGACGACGACGACATCGAGATGAGCTCTGCCCCGCTGATCGAGCATCTGGCGGAGCTGCGCACGCGGCTGATCCGGTCGGTATTGGCGTTCCTCGTGGGGATCGTTCTGGCCTTCGTCGTGGCCGAGCCGATCCTGCAATTCCTGCTGGGGCCGATCGAGGCGACGCTGCGGACGCTGGGCGATCCGTCGCCCACTTTGCAATATACCAGCCCGCAGGAATACCTGTTTACCCTGTTCCGCATCTCGATGGTGTTCGGCTTCATGCTGGCCTTTCCGGTGATCGCGGCGCAGATGTGGCGGTTCGTGGCGCCGGGGCTGTACCGTAATGAAAAGGCGGCGTTTCTTCCGTTCATCATCGCGTCGCCGATCATGTTCCTGTTGGGCGCGGCGTTCGCGCATTTCGTGGTCACGCCGCTGGCGATGAATTTCTTCTTGGGGTTCGCCGATGTCAGCTCGATCTTCGCCAACCTGCTGACCGGCGCGATAGGCGAGGTCGAGACGGTGGCGGACCCGAACCTGCCGGTGGTGCCCGACAACCTGGGCGCCGTGGTGCCGGAGACCGACGAGGGCATCCGCATCACCTTTTTCGGGAAGGTGAACGAGAGCCTGGATATCACGCTGAAATTCATCATGGCCTTCGGCATCTGTTTCCAGTTGCCGGTGCTGCTGACGCTTATGGGCAAGGCAGGGCTGGTCAGCGCCGAAGGGTTGGGCGGCGTGCGGAAATACGCCATGGTGGGCATCCTGGTGCTGGCCGCATTGGTGACGCCGCCGGACGTGGTGACGCAGCTGATCCTGTTCACGGTGGTGTACGGGCTGTACGAGATTTCGATTTTCCTTGTGCGTCGGGTGGAGAAGACCCGCGAAGAGAAACTGCGCGCCGAGGGCGTGTGGTTCGAGGATGACGCGGACGAGGTCGACCCGATGGACGCCGAGTTCGACGCCGATGCCGAGGATGACGCGGGCGACGTGGACGATCTGGACGACGACCGGAGCAAGACGTGAGCGCAGACCCTATGGAACGGATCGCCGCCGCGCTGGAGCGGATGAACCCGGCGCCGTTCGAGGCCCCGGATTTCGACGCTGCCGATGCGTTCGTGTGGCATGTTGAGCCCGACCGGCTGCACCCCGTTCGGGACGTGAACCGGGTGGACATGGACCTTCTCGTGGGGATCAACCGGTCGCGCGATACGCTGTTGGAAAATACCCGGCATTTCGCCAAGGGGCTGCCCGCGAACAACGCGCTTTTGTGGGGCGCGCGGGGGATGGGCAAGTCGAGCCTGGTGAAAGCGGTCCATGCCGCCGTGCGGGCCGAGGGGCATGAGCTGAAGATCGTCGAGTTGCAGCGCGAGGACCTGCCGAGCGTGGGGCGGCTGTTGAACATCCTGCGGGGCAGCGACGCGCGGTTCATCCTGTTTTGCGACGATCTGAGCTTTGGCCACGATGACCAGCATTACAAGTCGCTGAAGGCCGTTCTGGATGGCGGGATCGAAGGGCGGCCCGAGAACGTTGTGTTCTATGCCACCTCGAACCGCCGCCACCTGATGCCGCGCGACATGATCGAGAACGAGCGGTCGAGCGCGATCAACCCCAGCGAGGCGACGGAAGAGAAGGTGTCTCTGTCCGACAGGTTCGGGCTGTGGCTGGGCTTTCATCCCTGTGACCAGGACGAGTATTTGTCGATGATCCGGGGCTATTGCGATGCCCACGGGATCGAGATCGACGACGCCACGCTGCGGGCCGAGGCCATCGAGTGGCAGGCGACGCGCGGGTCGCGGTCGGGCCGGGTGGCGTGGCAGTATTTCACCGATCTGGCCGGGCGGCGGGGCGTGAGCCTGTAGGCTATTCTTGAGTATTTTGGGAACAGTGAAACGGGCTGTAAGCTGTGTCTGTTTCATAGGTTTCGCGGCGGTGGGGTGGAACCCCACCCTACGATGGCGCGCGCATTGTTGCTGTGACGGCAATGGTATCGATTAGATCATTGCGGGCGCGGAACAAAGGTGCGGCGATGCGCGGTCTGTCCCGATATGCCGGCACCCAAAGCTTGCGGTGGGCGGTGGTGGGGTGGAACCCCACCCTACGCCTGTGTTGCGGTCGCGGCAATAACCACGGGGAAATTATTGCTTGACCGGTTATACGACCTGCGGTTGCTCTTATTGCAAATACGGCAGGGGATCGACGCTGTCGAAGCCTTCGCGCACCTCGAAATGCAGGGCGGCGGTGCCGTCGGTGCGGATCGAGGCAAGCTGGCCGCCGCGGGCGATCTGGTCGCCTTTGGACACCCTTACCTTGTCGACGTTGGAATAGACGGTCAGCAGGTTCTGGTCGTGCTTGACCACGATGATCGGGATGCCGTTGGTGTCCTTGGTGATGGCCGCGACGGTGCCCGCCTGGGCGGCGCGAACGGGTGTGCCGGCGGGGGCGGCGATGTCGATGCCGTCATTCTTGCCCTTGGCGTATTCGCGGATGATGTCGCCCTTGACCGGATAGCTCATGCGCGCGCTGCTGCTGGCGCTGGCGGTGTTGCCGCCAAGGTCGGGCGCCGCAGTGCTTTCGACAGGTTCAGCGGCGGCGACGGTCTTTTCCTCGGGCAGGGGCTGGGCCGCCGAGGGAGGCGTGGGCGTGGGGCTGCCCTGACCCGGCACTGTGGTTTCCAGCGCCGTGGTCTGCACCTCGTTCGGTGCCGCGCTGGGCAGGGCCACGGGGATCAGCAGGTACTGGCCCTCGCGCACGGCGAAATCGGGGCCGAGGCCGTTCCAGTCGGCCAGGCTGCGCACCGAGACGTCGTAAAGCCGGGCGATGGTGAAGGCGGTTTCGCCGCGCTGGACCTGGTGGCGGACAGGCTCGACGCCGGACTGGCCGCGGTCGAGGCTGCGGTTGGCGGTGCTGGTGCGGCCCGCGCTAGCGTTCTCGATCGCGTTTCCGGCCACGGAGGCGATATCGACGCCCGGACGCGGCGTGAGAGGCCCGCCGGTGGGTTCGGCGACGCGGCCGGGCAGGGCGATGATCTCGCCGTCGCGCAGGGTGTCGCCCGGCTGAATGCCGTTGTAGCGCGAGAGTTCCCCCACATCCGCGCCGATGCGCCGTGCGAGGCTTTGCAGGGTGTCGCCGCGGCGGGCGACGGCGACCTGGTAATTGGGATAGGAGATGATGCCGCGGCTGTCGGGGGTGGGCCGGCTGGCGCTGGCGTTGCGCGCGGCCTCGGCGGTGCCCGGGCCACCGTCGCGCATGTCGATGTCGAAATTGTCGCATCCGGCCACGGCCAGCAGCGCCACGGCGCAAACGAGGGGTCGCATGGGGGTCTTGAAGTGGCTCATCTCGATCTTGTCCTCATCTCGGTCCCCTTGTTGGCCGGGGATCAAAGCGGTGACCGGGGCGGTCCCGGCCGTTGGTTCTGTCCTGTCCTGTCAGTCCCGGCCCAAGCCTTCGAGCAGGGGCACGAAACGCACCGGGCGCAGTTCGTCATAGTCGAAGCCCGTCTCGGACCGGGTGACCCGGATCAGGCTTTGTACCGCGTCGGACTGCCCCACGGGTACCACCATGATACCCCCGATTTTCAACTGCGCCAAGAGCGGCCCGGGCGGATCCTCGGCCGCGGCCGTCACGAGGATGCGGTCGAACGGGGCTTGTTCGGGCAGGCCGAAGCTGCCATCCGCCGTGAGGGCGGTGATGTTGGTCAGGTCCAGCGCCTGAAATATGGCGCTGGCGTCGGTCACCAGCGCCTTGTGCCGGTCGACGGTATAGACGCGGCGGGCAAGCTGGCTGAGGATCGCGGCCTGGTAGCCCGAGCCGGTGCCGACCTCGAGCACCTTGTCGCGGGGCGTGACGCGCAGGGCCTGCGTCATCAGGCCGACGACGGAGGGCTGCGATATGGTCTGGCCGCAGGTGATGGGCAGGGGCATGTCCTCGTACGCGCGGGTGGCGAAGTGGCCGCGCACGAAGGCGCCGCGGTCGATCTTTTCCATTGCCGTCAGGACGCGCTTGTCGGTCACCCCGCGCGAGCGCAGCGCGAAGAGAAACTGCATCTTGCGTTCGGCGATATCGTCGGCGTCGTCGGTCATCAGCGTCATTCGATCGCCTTGAGCGCGTCGAGCGCGTCATGCGCGGTAAGATCGGCGCGCATGGGCGTGACGGAAATATAGCCCTTGAGGTTCCAGTCGGCATCGGTGCCGTCGGCGGTGGGCTCGCCCTGCGGCGCGCCGGTGACCCAGAGAAAGCGGCGGCCGGAGGGCGAAGTGGTGGGTTGCACGCCGAAGCCCATGTCGCGGCGAAAGCCCTGGCGGCAGGCGCGGAGGCCCTGCACCTCGGCGCCGGGGATGGGCGGGAAGTTGACGTTGTAGAAGATGCCGTAATCGTCCTGCGTCCAGACGCCCTTGTCCAGCAGGGTGCGCAGGGTGGCAAGACCATGCTGGCGGCTTGATTCGAACTTGTCGTCGAGGTCGCGGTTGCGCGGGCCGTAATACTGGCTAAGCGCGACAGCGGGATAGCCCTGAAGCGCGGCTTCCATGGCCGCACCCACGGTGCCGGAATAGACCGCGTTCTCGGCCGCGTTGTTGCCGCGGTTGACGCCCGAGAGGATCAGGTCGGGGGGCGTGTCCTTCATCACGTCGTGGACGGCGGCCAGCACGCAGTCGGCGGGCGAGCCTTGCGCGGCGAAGCGGCGCTCGTCCATCTGGCTGATCATCATTGGCGTGGTGTAGGAAATGCAGTGGCCGACGCCCGATTGCTCGAAGGCGGGGGCCACGGTCCAGACCTCGCCCGAGGGCCCGGCAAGGTCGGTCGCGATCTCTTCCAGGACGGCGAGGCCGGGGGCCGAGATGCCGTCGTCGTTGGTGATGAGAATGCGCAAGGGGCTGCTCCTGCCTGCAAGGGAGATTGGCGGGGTTTTGCCTTGTGTAGCGGGGCTGTGGGCAGGGGGCAAGCGCTGCAGGCCGTGCAAGGGATGGGCTGTGCGGGGCCGCGTCCGGAGGGCAACAGGAGGTTCGGGGCTGGTGTCAGGTGGCAGGCGTCGGAGAGGCGTATTATTGGCAAGAAGAAGCCGGGGGCGCGGATGCGACTGTCGATACATTCGCCCGGCAAAGACCTGCAATCGCCGGGACGCCGCGCATTTTGCTACGCCCGTTGCGGGGCTTAACGGGACCGCGTCTTGTGTCTATGCCGTCGCCGCGCCAGGACTGTAAGAGGCAGGTCGCCGACCTCAGTAGCTAAGTTCTGCGGCGAAAAGGCTGGCGATCTCGTCGCGTGTCAGCCGCGACGGTCCTTCTTCGACCCGTGCTTCAGCCTTTTGGCTGCATTTTGTCAGAACACTGATAAGCAAGCGCATCTGTGGTTTCCTGTCTTTTTTGCGCCCCCGCGACGGAAGAGACGGAACGCGCTGGCGAAAAGTTTCAGAGAAATACAGTAATTTTCGCCAAAAACAGGCAAGCCATTGTTTTGTAGTCTATTTATTTGGGGGCAATGCGTTTGCCGCCCGTGCAACAGGACGATGTGGCGTGTTTGCGCATTCGTTTTTCAACAAGACAGGCGCGTGTGCTGACATTTGCCGGATGAGCGCGGCGAAGCCTGACGGGCGCTACAGAATCTCGGGCAACAGGCGCGCGGCCACGTCGGGTGCGGTGGGCAGGGCGTCGCGATCCTCGCCTGGAAAGAACCGCGCGCGGGTCGCGGTGGCGATGGGGCCCGGGTCGAGCACCAGCACCTTGGGGCCAAGCTTGACCGTTTCGGCCTGCCAGCTGCGGGCAAGGGCGATCTGCGCGGCCTTGGTGGCGCCGTAGCTGCCGAAGAATTTCTGCCCGGCGCGGGGATCGTCGAAGAAGACGGCACGGCCCCGTTCGCCCAGAAGCGGGCTGATGAAACCGATCAGGCGGGCGACGGCATCGACGTTGGTGTTGAGCGAATTGCGCCAGTCCTTGGCGTCGATCTGGTGCGTGGGCGTCATCGGCGCGGCGTGCACGGCGGTGTGCACCCAGAGGTCGAGCGCGCCCCAGCGGTCGTAGATCGACCGGCAGAGCTGGGCCATTGCGGCCTCGGTGTTGATGTCCATGGGCGCCAGCGTCGCGTCGCCGCCCTGGGCCTTGATGCGGTCGTCCAGCTCTTCCAGCGCGCCGGTGGTGCGGGCGACGGCCACGATGTGGTGCGTCGGGGCAAGCGCCTGGGCGAGGGCTGCGCCAAGGCCGCGCGAGGCGCCGGTCACGAGGGCGATTTTACGAGGTGCTGCGTCATTCATGCTCTGCCAAATCTCATTCCGGCGGGGCAATATCAAGTGCAATCCGCTTGACACTTGGCCCGGCGCACCCAAAAAAGGCGGGTGAAACGAGACAGGAAAGGACAGTGCCATGGCGGATACCGTTTTGAGCAAGGCCGTGATCGGCCACGAAGGTTTGACGAAGAAACTGGGGCTGGTGATCGGCGGATCGCTGTTCATCGCCATGGCCGCGCAGGTGAGCATCCCGTTCTTCCCCGTGCCGATGACGTTGCAGACGCTGGCGATCCTGATCGTCGGGTTGACCTTCGGTTCGCAGCTGGGGCTGGCGACGCTGGTCACGTACCTGGGCTATGGAGCGATGGGCCTGCCGGTCTTTGCCAACGGCATGTCGGGTGCGGCGCTGATGGGGCCGACCGCCGGGTTCCTTTACGGGTTTGCCGCGATGGCGTTCCTGGCCGGACTGGCCGTGGAAAAGGGTCTGGCACGGGGTGTCGTGTCGACGGCGGTGATCGCAATGGCGATTTCGGCGCTGCTGTACGTACCGGGCCTCGCATGGCCGGCGATGGTGATGGGCAAAACCATGCCCGAGCTGTGGGCCGGCTGGATGGCGCCGTTCCTGCTGGGTGACGCGGTCAAGGCCGTGATCGCGGCGATGGTCGTCTGGGGCGGCTGGAAGGCGCTGCAGGCACGCAAGGGCTAAGGCCTCACCGACAGGTTTTTTTTGAAGCGCCGTCCCGGACCGGGGCGGCGTTTTTCGTTTGGGCGGGGTGGCAGAATTTGCGTAAATTCTGCGCCGGAAAATGCGTATTTTCCGGGGCGTTTTCTGCGCAGAAAACGGCTCAGGCGCTTTCGTGAAGGTCTGTCAGGGCGGCTTCGCAGAGGCCCAGCTCCAGCCACTGGCAGCCCGCGCAAAGCTGCGAGAGTGCGCCGGGTGGCACGTTTGCCTTGATACGCTGCTTCGCCTCGCCCCATGTGAGGCGGGTGCCCACGGTAAGGCCGAGCGCGCGGGCGTGACGGGTGTCGAGCGCGTCGATCTTGCGTTGCGAGGTGCAGAGCGTGCCGCGCCGCTTGGGGCAGGGGGCGCAGATGTCGTCGGTGACGCCGACGACCTCGATCACCTCATCGTCGCCGCCGGGCGCGCGCAAGCGGTCATTCACGATGCGCCCCATGTTGGCGGTGAACGCGTCGGAATAGCCCTTGCCCCGGAACCCCAGCGAGCAGAGGAAATGATGCGGGCGGTAGCGAAGGGGTGCGTCGGCCATGGGAGGCTTGTGCCCGGACGGGCCGGGCGCGGTCAAGCCTTAGCCGCGGGGCATTTCCAGCGTCGTGGTGTTGGTGCCGCGCATGAGCACGAGCTTGCCTTCCTCGATGGCGATCACCTTGGCGTTGCCGATGGTGGCGCCCTTGGTGACGGTCGCGATCTTGCCCGAGGCGGTGCGGATCAGCGCGCGGTCGCCATCGGGTTTCATGAAGGTTCCGAGCAGCGCGAGGCGCCCCGAGGGGAGCGCGTTCTTGTCGGTCGCCGTCTCGAGTGTTTCGCGGGGTGTGTCGGTCTCGGATGCCATTTCTTGCCTGCTTGCGTTGCATGGGTGAACGCGCGGCACCTAAGGCCGACTCGGCGCAATGAAAACCCGGGGTTTCACACATCGGCGGAATGACGCTGCGTTGCAGCATCGGACTGGCGGAGGGGCGCCTATACGCCGGTGCGGGCTGCGGCTTTACTCGGCGGCCTTGAGCTGGAATCCCTTTTCGACTTGGTCGGAGGGCTCGACGGGATAGTCGCCCGAGAAGCAGGCGTCGCAATATTGCGGACAGCCTGTGTCACGGCCCTTGGCCTCGCCCACGGCGCGGTAGAGACCGTCGAGCGAGATGAACTTGAGGCTGTCCACGGCCAGATGCTCGCGCATTTCGTCCTCGGACATGGTGGCGGCCAGCAGTTTCTCGCGGTTGGGTGTATCGACGCCGTAGAAACAGGGCCAGGCGGTGGGGGGGCTAGCGATACGGAAGTGCACCTCGGCCGCGCCGGCGTCGAGGATCATCTCCTTGATCTTGCGCGAGGTGGTGCCGCGCACGACGCTGTCATCGACAAGGATCACGCGCTTGCCCTGTATCAGGGCGCGGTTGACGTTCAGCTTGAGCCGGACGCCCATGTTGCGGATCTGCTCGGTCGGTTCGATGAAGGTGCGGCCCATGTACTGGTTGCGGATGATGCCCATGGCGTAGGGGATGCCGCTTTCCTGGCTGAAGCCGATGGCGGCGGGGGTGCCGGAATCTGGCACCGGGCAGACCAGATCGGCCTCGACCGGGCTTTCCTTGGCCAGTTCCACGCCGATCTGGCGGCGGGTTTCATAGACCGAGCGGCCGCCGATAATGGAATCGGGGCGCGAGAAATAGACATGCTCGAAGATACAGAAACGCGAGGGGCGCGGGCGGAAGGGCCGGAAGCTTTCGACCCCGCTTTCGTTGATGACGACCATCTCGCCCGGTTCGATCTCGCGCACGAATTGCGCGCCGATGATGTCGAGCGCGCATGTCTCAGAGCTGAGGACCCAGCCGTCGCCGACCTGGCCCAGAACCAGCGGGCGCACGCCAAGCGGGTCGCGCACGCCGATCAGTTTCGTGCGGGTCATGGCGACGATCGAGAACGCGCCTTCGACGCGGCGCAGGGCGTCTTCCATGCGTTCGGGGATGGTGCGTTGCAGCGAGCGGGCCATCAGGTGGATGATGCACTCGGTGTCGGAATTGGATTGGAAGATCGAGCCTCGCTCGATCAACTCGCGGCGCAGGGCATTGGCGTTGGTGATGTTGCCGTTATGCGCAATGGCGGCGCCACCCATGGCGAATTCGCCGAAGAAGGGCTGCACGTCGCGGATCACCGGGTTCTTGCCGCCCGCGGTGGAATAGCGGACATGGCCGATGGACAGCGCGCCGGGCAGGGTTTCCATCAAGCTTTGCCGGGTGAAGTTGTCGCGGACGTAGCCGAAGCGGCGGGCGGAGTTGAAACCCTGATCGGGATCGTGGGAGACGATGCCGCCGGCCTCTTGGCCCCGGTGTTGCAGGGCGTGCAGGCCGAGGGCGACGAAATTGGCGGCGTCAGTGACGCCGATCACCCCGAAAACGCCGCATTCCTCGCGCAGTTTGTCCTCGTCGTCGGTGTCGCGCACCGCGTCGAAGTCGAAAGGATGGGCAGGGGGCATGTGCTTGTCGGACAAGGGGCAGCTCCGAATCCGTGGACGCTTGAGCACTAGATAGTGGCTCGGGCCGGATATGTCACGAAACTATCATGGGAAATCTGTCGGTGTGACGCGACGTGTCGTCCGGGCGACGGTTTTCGGGGCGCTTCAGTAGCGCGACAGGACCGCACCGGCGGCGACCAGCATGGCCGCGAGGACCCGTTGCAGCGAGACATCGCGCGGCGTCAGGCCGAAAAACCCGAAATGGTCGATCAGCAGCGCCGCGATCATCTGGCCCAGGATCAGGACGGTCGTGGTGGTCAGCACGCCCAGGATCGGCACCGCCCAGAGCGCGGACCAGACATAGACCGCGCCGAGCGCGCCGCCGATCAGCAGGAATTTGGGCACGAAGGGCGCGCGGGCCAGCGCCGGGCCGTCGCCGTGGACGATCGAGAGCGCCAGAAGGATGAAGAAACCCACCCCGAAAGAGATCGTGGCGGCGGCCAGCGTGCTGTCGATGGACCGGCCCAGGGCGGCGTTGATCGGGGCCTGCATGGCGATGAACGAGCCGCAGACCGCGATCAGGATGGCCGCAAAGAGAGGAGCGGTGGGCAAAACGCTGTGCCTTTTACTGCTGCGTCTCGGCGGGCTGCGGGTTGACGGGCTCTGCCGGGGCGTCGCAGGCGCTGACCAGGTCCTCATATTTCTGGGTGATCCAGCCGAGCGCCTGTTCGGGGTTGCCGTCCTCGACCTTGGAGGTGAGCTGGGCAAAGACGCGGGCCGAGCGGCTGTCGTCGATCATCTGGATGTCCTGGCTGGTAACGACCGTTTCATAGACGAAATAGGCGATGGCCACCAAGAGGACGCCGCGGGCCACGCCGAAGAGAAAGCCAAGGCCCTGGTCGATGCCGCCCAGGGCAGAGCGTTGCACCACCGAGGAAAAGAGCGGGGTGATCAGCGACGTCACGATGAGGGTGACGGCGAAGATCGCCGCCGCGGCGGCCAGCATTGAGAGCGCACAGGTGTCGGCCAGGAAATCGCCCACCACGGGGACCTCCTTGACCAGCGGTTCGACCTGGGGCGCGAAGAGGAAGGCGAGGATGGCCGCCACGATCCAGCCGGCGATGGCCAGAAGCTCGCGCACGATCCCGCGCGAATAGGCCAGAAGTGCCGACAGCACGATGATCAGCGCGACGATGCCGTCGATGATGGTGAAGCCTTCCATGAGCGCGTCCTGTTTTACCTTTGGTTGGGCGCGCTACCCGGCGCCGAAAATCTCACCTACGAAGCTGGTCAGGTCGCCCATGCGTTGCAGCGACAGACCGCCCGTGCCGCCGGTCTTGCCCCCGGCGGGAATGATTGCGGAGCTAAAACCAAGTTTTGCGGCTTCTTTCAACCTGTTTTCTGTCTGCGACACCGGGCGCAGGGCGCCGGACAGAGAGATTTCGCCGAAAAGGACACATTCGGCGGGCAGGGCGGTGTCTTCCCGCGCACTCAGCAGCGCGGCGGCGACGGCAAGGTCGGCGGCGGGTTCGGAGATGCGGATGCCGCCGGCGACGTTGAGATAGACGTCGAGCCCGGCGAAGGGCACGGCGCAGCGCGCCTCGAGCACGGCGAGGACCATGGCGAGGCGCGCGCCGTCCCAGCCCACCACGGCGCGGCGCGGCTGGGAATGGGGCGTGGGGGCGACGAGCGCCTGCATTTCCACCAGCACGGGGCGGGTGCCCTCGATGCCGGCAAAGACGACAGAGCCGGGGGACGGGTCGCCGCGGCCCGACAGGAAGAGGGCGGAGGGATTGGGCACCTCGGCCAGGCCGCTGCCCGTCATCTCGAACACGCCGATCTCGTCGGCGGGGCCGAAGCGGTTCTTGACCGCGCGCAGGATGCGGAACTGGTGGCCACGCTCGCCTTCGAAATAGAGCACCGAATCGACCATGTGTTCCACCACGCGGGGGCCGGCGATCTGGCCTTCCTTGGTGACGTGGCCCACCAGGACGACCGAACAGCCCTTGCGCTTAGCGAAGGTGACAAGCTCGTGCGCGGCGGCGCGGACCTGGGCCACGGAGCCGGGCGCGCTGTCGACATTGTCGGCCCACATGGTCTGGATCGAATCGATGATGACAAGCTGGGGCGTGTCGCGGTCGAGCGTGGTGATGATGTCGCGCAGGGCGGTGGCGGTGGCCAGTTTCACCGGTGCGTCGCCCAAGCCCAGCCGCTGGGCCCGCATGCGGACCTGGGCGCTGGCCTCTTCGCCCGAGACGTAGACGGTTTTGAGGCCGGCCTGGGCGAAGCGGGCGGCGGCTTGCAAGAGGAGCGTGGACTTGCCGATGCCTGGGTCGCCGCCGACCAGCACCGCGGAGCCGGGGACGAGGCCGCCGCCGAGGACGCGGTCGAGCTCTGCCATCCCCGACATGGTGCGCGGCGGGGGCGCTTCGGCGGTGGAAAGATCGCTGAGCGCGATCGCGTTGCCGCGTTTCGAGCCGAGGGATTTCGAGGCCGGGCCGGCGGAGAGCGGCGCCTCCTCGACGATGGTGTTCCATTCGCCGCAGGCGTCGCAGCGGCCGGACCATTTGGAATGGACGGCGCCGCAGGCGGTGCAGGTGAAGGAGGCGGTTTTTCCCATATGCGGGTGATGCCCCAAGCGCGGGGCGCGGTCAAACGCTGATGCCGTTCGGCCGGGCGGGGCGTGCTATTCGGCGGCGCGGTTGGGCAGGCCGACCACGGTGCCGTCGAGATCCGAGACCTCCTCGTAGCCCAGTTCGGGCAGGATCGGGCGCAGGTCGTCGCGCAGGCGCTCAAGCTGACTGACCGCCACGCTTTCCTCCATCTCGACATCCATGGCCCATTGCTTGAGCCGGACGCCGACCGCCTTGGCATGGTCGAGGCGTTTGTTGAACTGTTCGACCTCCTGCTGGCGCTGCTTGAGGAAGGCACGGGCGCGGTCGACCTTGTCGTCGGAGTAGACCTCGGCCAGTTCGCGGCTGATGTACGACATCTGGGCCGCCACCTCCATGATTTGCGGTTCCAGCGTTTCCAGGTCGGGGTGCTCGCGCATGTAGGCGAGGCGTTCGCGCACGGCGTCGAACTCTGATTGTATCTGGAACATGCCGGCGCGGTCAGCGGCATGGGCGGCGGCGTAGGCCTGCGTGACGTCATGCATGTTCATGTGAAAGCGGCGGTGGGAATTTTCCAGCGCCATTACGCGGGCATTCGCGGGCAGGTAGAAGCACAGCAGGACGGCGAGAACGGTCAGGCCGATCTGGGCGATTTGGCCCGCGTTTCCATACACCTGTCCGCCGAAGCTAACCTGGAACTCCAGCCAGGGCAGGATGCCGAACGCGGCGAGCGCGGTGGCGAGCAAAAGACCGAGCGCGGCCATGGCGAACACGGCCACAGCAAGGCGGTTCAGGAAATACTGCGCAACAAGAAATACCGAACGAATCGTCTCGGCCATCACTTCCCCCCAAGAAAGTGCACCACACTTCGTATCGGCAAGTTTACGCCGGTAATCGCAATTCGCCTACAGGAAAAATTAACGCTTTTTGGGAAGATCGCGGGGTAATGGCGTCTAATTGCGAGGAATTGTTTCTTTACCGTCAACAATGCCACGCGGCTTTTCGGTGAAATGACCGATGGCAATGGAGGCGAGGATGCAGGCGGTAAAGAGGTAAAGCCCCCAGGCGGTTTCGATCCGGCCGACGCCGATCCCCTTGGAGAGGGTGATGTAAAGGGCGATGAGAAAGATGTCGGCCATGGCCAGCTTGCCGAGGATTTGCAGCACCGGGAGCGTCTTGCGGCGCAACAGGCCGAAATGGATGAGCGCGAGGCCGATGGTCTTCACGTAAGGGGCGAAGAGGGCGAAGAAGGTGACCAAGAGGGCGAGGAAGACGTCGCTGTCCCAGAGGGACTGAAGCCCGGTGATGACGGAGATTTCCGACAGGCCGAAGAGCGGCAGGAGACCGGCGCGCATCAGCGGGGCGAACCACGCGATGGGGAAAAGGACCAGCAGGGTCAGGTTGAGGTATTTGAGCATGAAAGGCCTTGGGTGGGTATGACCCAGAGGTAAGGGGTGCGAGAGGCCGGGGCAAGCGCAGGGGGAAACAGAGCCTCGGGGTGCGATGCGGGGCAAAAGTCTTGAGAAGACTTTTGCCAAAACCTTTGAGAAAGGTTTTGGCGGACGGTCAGCGGACGGATTCGATCGGCCCCTCGGCGGAGCCGGTGATGAACTGTTCAAGATAAGGATCGCCGGAATTGTCCATGTTGGCCACCGGGCCGGTCCAGCGGATCTTGCCGCCGTGGAGCATGGCGACATTGTCGGCGATGGCGCGCACGGATGTCATGTCGTGGGTGATGGTCATGGCGGTGGCGCCCATTTCCACGACGATCTCGCGGATGAGCTCGTTGATGACGCCTGACATGATCGGGTCGAGGCCGGTGGTGGGCTCGTCGAAGAAAATGATCTCGGGCTCGGCGCAGATGGCGCGGGCCAGCCCGACGCGTTTCTGCATCCCGCCCGACAGCTCTGCGGGGAATTTGTCGGCCTGTTCGGGGGTGAGGCCGACGCGGCGCAGTTTCTCGATGGCGATCTCGCGAGCTTCCGCCCAGGGGCGCTTGAGCGAGCCGCGCAAAAGGCGGAAAGCGACGTTCTGCCAGACGGGGAGCGAGTCGAAGAGCGCGCCGCCCTGGAAGAGCATCCCGAAGCGGGCAAGGAAGGCGTCGCGGTCGCCCTTGGTGACGTCCTGGCCGTCGAGGGTGATCAGGCCGCTGTCATGCTGGATGAGGCCGAGGATGCATTTCAGGATCACGGATTTGCCGGTGCCGGAGCCGCCAATGATGACCATCGACGTGCCCTTGGGAATCGACAGGTTCACGCCGCGGAGGACGTGGTTGTCGCCGAAGGCTTTGTGGACATCCGAAAGCTCGATCATACCGAGAAGAACACCCCCGTCAGCAGGAAGTTGGCGGCGAGGATCAGGATGGCGGCGGCCTGGACCGAGCCTTTGGTGGCGCGACCCACGCCCTGCGCCCCGCGGCCCGAATTCATGCCGTAATAGCAGCCCATGACGGCGGCGATGACGCCGAAGACCGCGCCCTTTACGAGACTTGAGATGATGTCGCGCGGTTCGAGAAAATCGACTGTGTTCTGGATATAGGTGGCGGCGTTGAAGCCGAGGTTCTGCACGCCCACGGTATAGCCGCCCAGGATGCCGATGATGTCGCCCACGCCCACCAAGAGCGGCACGGTGATGAGCGCGGCCAGCACGCGGGGGGCGACGAGGTATTTCATCGGGTGGGTCGAGAGTGTGACGAGCGCGTCGATCTGCTCGGTCACTTTCATGGTGGCGATCTCGGCGGCAATCGAGGAGGTGACGCGGGCGGCGATCATCAGGCCGACGAGGACGGGGCCAAGCTCGCGCACCATGCCGATGGCGACGATCTGCGGCACCACGGCTTCGGCATTGAAACGCGCGCCGCCGGAGTAGATCTGCAAGGCCAGCGCGCCGCCGGTGAAGATGGCGGTGAGGCCCACCACGGGCAGCGAGAGCCAGCCCACCTGCATCAGCGCGTTGAAAACCTCGCGCGGGTAGAAGGGCGGGCGCAGGATGTGGCTGAAGGTCGAGAGGGCGAAGAGCGTGATGCGGCCCAGCATGGCGAGGGCGGCCAGCGTGTTGCGCCCAAGTGCGGCGAGGGGCGACAGAACCAAGGTCATCCGCCGATATATAGCCGGTCGTAGCGCGCGCCCATGGCGGTCAGGATCTCATACCCGATGGTGCCGGCATTGTCGGCGAGGTCGTCGATGGTTTGCTCCGCGCCAAGGATGCGCAGCCACTTGGGATCGTATCCCAGGTCGGTGATGTCGACCGAGATCGAATCCATCGAGATGCGGCCCGCCACGGGGCAAGGCGTGTCCTCGGCGTAAAGCACGGTCTTGGGGCCCATGATGCGGTGGATGCCGTCGCCATAGCCCGAAGAGACGGTGGCGATACGTGTCTCGCGCGTGGCGGTGAATGTGTTGCCGTAGCCGACGGTTTCGCCCGGGTCGAGGTGGCGGGTCTGGATCACGGGCAGATCGAGCGTGACGACCGGCTGCGCGCCCGAAAAGGGCAGGCCGCCGTAGAGGCCGATGCCGGGACGGCACATGTCGAAGTGATAGTCCGCGCCCAGCAGCATACCACCCGTCTGGGCGAAACAGCGTGGCACGCCGGTGCCGTCGGTCATGTCGCGGAATGCGGCGAGCTGTTGCGCGTTCATCGGGTGGTCGGGCTCGTCGGCGCAGGCGAGATGCGAGATCAGCAGCACGGGGTTCGCGGCCAGGACCGTGTCGCGCACGGCGGCCCATTCGGCGGGCTCCATCCCCAGCCGGTTCATGCCGCTGTCAAGCTGGATGCCGAAGGGGTGGCCGGGCAGAGCCTCGAGGTGGCGGATCAGCTGATCGGTCGAGTTCAGCATGGGCGTGAGGTTCAGGTCCGAGATCATGTCGGTATCGCCCGCCATGTGACCCGAAAAGACGTGGATTTCGGGCTTGGGCCCGACCGATTGGCGTAGGGCAACGCCCTCTTTCGGGACGGCGACGAAAAAGGTCCGCACGCCGGCGCGGGCCAGGGCGCGGGCGACGCGGTCCATCCCCAGACCATAGGCGTCGGCCTTGACCACGGCGGCGGTTTCCACGTTCGTCATCGCGTCGAGCGCGCGCCAGTTGGCCACCAGGGCGTCAAGGTCGATTGTCAGCTTGCCGGTACTACTCATGGGCCGTGGTTTTGACCGGATGCGCCGAGGGGTCAAGCCCAAAGGCGGGCAGGAGGGCAGCGCCCTAGAATTCGCCGCCGTCCTGTTGCCATGGTTTGACGAGGTTGCCGAAGCGGGTGAACTGGCCTTCGAAGGAAAGCTCGACCGTGCCGATGGGGCCGTGACGCTGTTTGCCGATGATAACCTCGGCGCGGCCGTGCAGGCGTTCCATGCGTTCCTGCCAGGCGGCGATCTCTTCCAGCTTGTCGTCGGAGGGTTTTTCGCGCTCGGCGTAGTATTCCTCGCGGAAGACGAACATCACCACGTCGGCGTCCTGTTCGATCGAGCCGGATTCGCGCAGGTCGGAAAGTTGCGGGCGCTTGTCCTCGCGGGATTCGACCTGGCGCGAAAGCTGCGAGAGGGCGATGACGGGGATGTCGAGCTCCTTGGCGATGGCCTTGAGACCTTGGGTGATCTCGGAGACCTCGTTGACGCGGCTGTCCTTTGCGGAGGCGGGGCGCACGAGCTGAAGGTAGTCGACGATCAACACGTCTAGCCCGTGCGTCCGCTTCAGCCGACGGGCGCGCGCAGCCAGCTGGGAGATGGGCAGAGCGGGCGTGTCGTCGATGTAAAGGGGGCAGGATTCGAGGGTCTTGGCGGCTTCGACGAAGCGGCGGAACTCGGTCTCGGTCATGTCGCCGCGGCGGATCTGCTCGGAGGGCACCTCGGCGGCTTCGGAGAGGACGCGGGCGGCCAGCTGTTCGGCGCTCATTTCCAGCGAATAGAAGCCGACGACGCCACCCTCGACCGCTCCTTCGGACCCGTCGGGGAGCGTGCCGCGGTTGTAGGCCTTGGCGATGTTGAACGCGATGTTGGTCGCAAGCGACGTTTTGCCCATCGAGGGCCGGCCGGCGAGGATCAGAAGGTCGGACTTGTGCAGTCCGCCCAGTTTCTTGTCCATGTCGATGAGGCCGGTGGAGATGCCGGCGAGGCCGCCGTCGCGCTGATAGGCGGCGTTGGCTACGTTAACAGCGTCGGTTACGGCCCTGAGAAAGCTTTGAAATCCGGTCTCGGACTGGCCCTGTTCGGACAGTTTGTAGAGCTTCTGTTCGGCCTCGACGATTTGGTCGCGCGGCTCCATGTCGACCTCGGCGCGCTGGGCCTTGCCGGCGATGTCGTGACCCAGCCCGATCAGCTCGCGGCGGATCGCCATGTCATAGATCATCTGGGCGTAGTCGCGCGCCGCAAAAGCAGAGATCGCGGCGCCAGCGAGACGGGCGAGATAGGCGGGACCGCCAAGTTCCTTGAGGCCCTCGTCATCTTCGAGAAAGGTCTTGAGCGTCACCGGCGAGGCGAGGTTGCCCTTGGCGATGCGGGCGGCGGCGGTCTCGTAGATGCGGGCGTGGACGGGGTCGTAGAAATGCTGCGGGCCGATCAGGTTGGCGACGCGGTCGTAAATGTCGTTGTTGGTCAGGATCGCGCCCAGAAGCTGTTGTTCGGCCTCGGTGGAATGCGGCAGGGCTTCCGGTGCCTGAGCATCCTGTGCGACCGGTGTGCCGGACGCGTTAAAGGTCGCAACTTCACTCATCATTATCCCCCGTACTGCTCTGATCCCGGGTTGCGGTGCGGTGTCCCCTCGCGTGCCTGTCCCGGTAGGCTGGTCTCTTAGCGAGCGGGCCTGCGCGGTGGCAACTGGTATGTTTATGTGGATACGCTGTGGATATCCCGACCCTACAACATATTGCCTGCTGTTATGTCGTTTCGTCAAGATTTCGTGCGGCTTGCCCGGCGCGCCTGTCCTTACGTTGCGCCATCACAACGATAAAAATAATTCGCCAACAGGCTTGCCATACGACGGTATGCAGCGACTCAGGCGCAGATCAACTGCGGGCGGCCTGCCAGGCGCGGGGATCGTCGAGGAACGATTCGACACCGTCGAGCGTGGCGGCGTCGAAGCTGCCTTGCGCGCGCGCCTCGGCCAGCACGTCGCGCCAGGTGCAGAGGTAATGCAGCGCGACGCCATGATCGCCCAGCGTCTTTTCGGTTTCGGGGAAGATGCCGTAATAGAAGATGACGGCGGTATGTCCGCAGGTGGCGCCGGTGTCGCGGATAGCGTCGACGAAGCTGAGCTTGGAGCCGCCATCGGTGGTCAAGTCCTCGACCAGCAGAACCCGGTCGCCCTCGGACATGGCGCCTTCGATCCGGGCGTTGCGGCCATAGCCCTTGGGTTTCTTGCGCACGTATGTCATGGGCAGGGCCATGCGTTCGGCCACCAGCGCGGCGAAGGGGATGCCCGCGGTTTCGCCCCCGGCGATGTTGGTGAACGCCTCGAAGCCCGCGTTGCGCATGACGGTGACGGTCAGGAAGTCCATCAGGGTGGACCGGATGCGCGGGAAGGAGATGAGCTTGCGGCAGTCGATATAAGTGGGGCTTGGCAGGCCCGAGGCCAGCGTGAAGGGCTTGTCCGCGTTGAAATGCACGGCCTCGATTTCCAGCAGCATCCGGGCGGTGAGGCGGGCGATTTCATCTTGGCTGGGGTAGGTCGAAGGGATCATGTGGTTGGTCCTTGATGGTAGGCGCCGGAGCCTCCGGCGGGGATATTTTTGGCCAGAGGAAGACTCAGGTTACGTGCCAGTGCAGCGGCATTTGGGGATCGAACAGGGTAACGGGGCCGTCGCCGGTGTCGATTTTCGGCGGGTAGGCGACGGGGTCGCCCTTGGTCAGCGTGATCGTGTCGGTGCTGACGGGCAGGCCGTAGAACGCGGGACCGTTTTCGGAGGCGAAGCCGGCGAGGCGGTCGAGGGCGTTTTCCTGTTCAAACACCTCGGCCAGGATCGACAGCGTGTTGGTGGCGGTGAAGCAGCCCGCGCAGCCGCAGGCCGATTCCTTGTTCGGGTCGGTGTGGGGCGCGCTGTCGGTGCCGAGGAAGAAGCGGGCGTCGCCCGAGGTGGCCGCATGACGGAGGGCGAGGCGGTGTTCCTCGCGTTTGGCGACGGGCAGGCAGTAGTAATGCGGTTTGATGCCGCCGACGAGGATGTGGTTGCGGTTGATGACCAGATGATGCGTTGTGATGGTGGCGCCAAGATTTTCGGGGTTCGATGTGACGTAGTCGACGCCTTGCTGCGTGGTGATGTGTTCCATCACGACACGCAGGCCCGGCGTGGCGCGGCGGAGCGGGTCGAGCACGCGGTCGATGAACACCGCCTCGCGGTCGAAGATGTCGATCTCTGTGTCGGTCACCTCGCCGTGCACGCAAAGCGGCATCCCGATTTCGGCCATCTTTTCAAGGACCGGGCGGACACGGTCGAAATCGCGCACGCCGGAGGCGGAGTTTGTGGTGGCCCCCGCCGGATAGAGCTTGACCGCCGTGACAAGGCCCGATGCGTGGGCGGCGGCCACATCCGCGGGGTCGGTCTCCTCGGTGAGGTAGAGGGTCATCAGCGGGGTGAAATCCATGCCGTCGGGCAGCACGGTCATGATCCGGTCGCGATAGGCGGCGGCGTCGGCCCCGGTGACCACGGGCGGCACGAGGTTGGGCATGACGATGGCGCGGCCGAAATGGCGGGCGGTTTCGGGCAGGACCGCGCGCAGCACCGCGCCGTCGCGCAGGTGAAGGTGCCAGTCGTCGGGGCGGGGGATGGTCAGGGTCCGGCTCATGGCCAGAGGGCTTACATCAGCGCGCGCGCCTGCGCCAGTGGATCGGTCGTCGGATCAGTCGTTTTCGCGCGGCGGCATCGGCACGCCCAGTTCCTCGGCCTTGTCATAGGCGGCGCGAAGGGCGCGGCGAAAGCGCGGACCGGGCGTGTCGCGCAGCACGCGGTGCGCAAGGCGGGCGGTCAGGTAAAGCCGGCCGTCGTCTTCGAGCCTGGTGACAAGCGCCCTGAGATACGGCACGTCGCTGCGCCGCGCGCGATAGAGCCGGGCGAGGTTTTCGGTGTCGAGCTTGCCGGCGCTGAGCTGGGCGATGATCCGCAAGAGGATGTTCATGCGCATCAGGCCACGGTCCATTCGCGGCCCCATAAAGCGCATCCGGTAGCGTATCACGTTGGCGCGGGCGAAGAGCGCGGCGTGCATCGCGTCTTCCTCAATCTCGGGATCGTAGAGGATGATGGCACGATCGGCGGCATCCAGCATGTCGGGCGCGTAGCCGTAGCGAGAGATGAAATCGAGCCGGCGGTGGCGGCGGAACCGGTCGTCCCACTCGGCCATGCGCGGGTCGAGCGTGGCCTGGGGTTGAACCGCCAGAACCCGTGCGCCGGGCGCAGCCACGGAAAAGGCGGCGGCGGCATAGCCCGCGGGGCCGGCGCCATAGAACACCACCTGCTCGAACTCCTCGAAGAAGCCGTCATCGATCAGCCGGTCGAAATAGCCGAAGACACGGCCCTCGCGGAACCAGCTGTCGGTCCGGCTGGCCAGGCAGAGATGCGACCAGCCCAGGGCGCGGCCCAGTTGCCAGCCCAGCGGTTGGGCCTCGGGCGACATCACGCGCAGGGACGGAAAGGCCTCGAAGGTGACAAGAAGGATCGACTTGTGTTCGAGGAAGATGGCGGCATGGTCGTCTCCCAGGCGCTCGACATAGCCGTCGGCATCGGCGGCGTCGTCCAGCCTGTCCAGCCAGTCTTCCCAGTCCAGCCCGGACAGGGATGTATCCAGCGCCCTGGGATAATCTGCGCTCATGCTCGGACCTCGAAGCTCGGGTTTGCCCCGCTTGGCACGGGTGATTGACGTGAAAGCTAGGCCGCAAAAAGGGCAGAAATTTGGAAAATTGAAGGGGTTTCTGGGGGGCGGCGGGATGCCGCGCAGGCGGGCCGCGCCTTGACGGGAGCGTGAAGCCGTGCAGTTCTGCCGGGGTAAGGGAGGGCGCATGAGCAATCTGACATCCATCGACGACGTCGAGGCAATGCTGGCCGGGCAGGAGTACGTCTGTGGGCGCAGCCTTGCGACGGTTGTGTTCCTGGGGCTGAAACTGGGCCGGCCGCTGTTTCTGGAAGGCGAGGCGGGCGTCGGCAAGACCGAGATCGCCAAGGCGCTGGCGGCAGGGCTGGGGCGTAGGCTGATCCGGTTGCAGTGCTACGAGGGGCTGGACGCGTCGAGCGCCGTCTACGAGTGGAACTTTGCCGAACAGATGATCGCCATCCGCGCCGCCGAGGCCAGTGGCGGCGTGGACCGCGCGCGGCTGACAGACGAGCTCTTCACCGAGGATTTCCTGATCGAGCGCCCGCTCTTGCAGGCGATGCGCCCGCAGGAAGGGGGCGCGCCGGTGCTATTGATCGACGAGCTGGACCGCACCGACGCGCCGTTCGAGGCGTTTCTGCTGGAGGCGCTGAGCGATTTCCAGGTGACGATCCCGGAACTGGGGACGATCAAGGCGCCCGAGCCGCCCATCGTGGTGCTGACCTCGAACCGCACGCGCGAGGTGCATGACGCGCTCAAGCGCCGGTGCCTTTATCACTGGGTCGATTACCCCGGCTTTGACCGCGAGATCGAGATCCTGCAGGCCCGCGCGCCCGAGGCGGCCGAGGCGCTCAGCCGCGAAGTGGTGGCGTTCGTCCAGAAGCTGCGCACCGAAGACCTGTTCAAGAAACCGGGCGTGGCCGAGACCATCGACTGGGCCAAGTGCCTGTTGGCGCTGGACGTGATCAGCCTGAGCCCCGAGGTGATCGCCGACACGCTGGGCGCGATTCTGAAATACCAGGACGACATCCAGAAATTGCAGGGGTCCGAGGCCAAGCGCCTCCTCGACGAGGCCAAGGCGGGGCTGGAGCCGGCATGATCCTTCCTCTGGCCGGAAATATCCCGGGGGTTTGGGGGCTGGCCCCCAATTGGAGCTGTGTTTGGGGGCTGGCCCCCAATGCCAAGAGCTAATGGAATACCCCGACCTCGACCTGCCCGAGCAACCAAAACTTGGCCACAACATCACCCATTTCGCCCGCGCCCTGCGCAAGGCCGGGGTGCCGGTGGGGCCGGGGCGGGTGATCGACGCCATTCGCGCGGTCGAGGCGGTGGGGTTCACCTCGCGGTCGGATTTCTTCTACACGCTGCGCGCCTGTTTCGTGTCGCGGCCTGAGCATCGCGCGGTCTTTGCCCAGGTGTTCCGCCTTTACTGGCGCGATCCGCGCTACATGGAGCACATGATGGCGATGATGCTGCCCGCCATCCGTGGCGTGCAGGAGGACCGCAGCGCGCAGGCGGCCGAGAAACGCGCGGCCGAGGCGCTCTTGGACGGGATCGAGCCGGAGGTGCCCGAGGCGGAAAGTCAGGAGGCCGACGAGGAGACGCGGATCGATATCGACGCGTCCCTGACCATGAGCCGTGACGAACGGCTGCGGACCCTGGATTTCGAGCAGATGAGCACCGCCGAGATTGCCCAGGCCAAGCGGATGCTGGCCAGGCTGCGCCTGCCGGTGAAACCCTTCGCCTCGCGCCGGGGCATGGCTGCCACGACCGGCACGCGGATCGACGCGCGAAAGACCTTGCGCGCGGCCATGCGGCAAGGGGGTGAGATGCGGCGCATCCACCTGCAAAAGCCGCGTCCGCGCTGGCCCAACCTGGTGGTGCTTTGCGATATTTCTGGCTCGATGAGCCAGTACAGCCGGATGGTTTTGCATTTTCTCCATGCCGTGGCGAACGAGAAAGGTGCGGGCTGGGCCGCCGTGCACGCCTTTACCTTCGGGACGCGGCTGACCAACATCACGCGCCACATGGCCGCCCGCGACGTCGATGCGGCGTTGGCTGCCGCCGGGGCCGAGGCGCAGGACTGGGAAGGTGGCACGCGGATCGCGGCCTGCCTGCACGCGTTCAACCGCGACTGGTCGCGGCGGGTGACCGGGCAGGGGGCCGTCGTTCTGCTGATCACCGATGGGCTGGACCGGGACGACAGCCATGACCTGGCCCGCGAGATGCAGCGGCTGCACCTGTCGTCGCGGCGCCTGATCTGGCTGAACCCGCTGTTGCGCTGGGACGGATTTGCCCCGCGCGCCACCGGGATCCGGGCCATGCTGCCCCATGTGGATGCGTTTCGCGCAGGCCACTCGATCGCCACGCTGGAAGACCTGGCCGCGGCGATCAGTGCGCCGGAGGACACCGGCGAGAAAGCGCGGCTGATGGCGCTGCTGTGACCGCCATGCGACCGGCAGAGTTTCGCCGATGCCGAATCGTGACGCGCGGAACGCTCCTAGATGTCAGGCGTTAACATGCGACACCGCATGATTTCGCGGTATCCGTATCTAGGGAGAGAAGAGATATGCGCCGACTGACGCTGACATCCACCACCGCGGCCATCGCGCTTGCGATCGGCCAGACGGCCCCGCTGCCGCTTGCGGCACAGACCGAAGAGATCCAGCCGAACGCCGAAGCCGCGGCTGGTGCTGAGAACGCCCAGGCGCAGGCCGAGGCCGAGGCGCAAGCGGCAGAGCAGGAGGCTGCCGAGGCCCGGGCCCAGGCAGAAGCCGAAGCACAGGCCGCCGAACAGCAGGCGACCGAAGCCGAAGCGCAGGCTCAGGCCGAAGCCGAAGCGGCAGAGGCCGCGGCTCAGGCGTCAGAGGCCGAGGCGCAGGCGGCCGAGGAGCAGGCCGCGCAGGCCGAGGCGCAGGCTGCCGAGGAACAAGCGGCCCAAGCGGAAGCAGAAGCGCAAGCCGCGCAGGCCGCCGAGGAGCAAGCGGCCCAAGCGGAAGCAGAAGCGCAAGCCGCGCAGGCTGCCGAGGAGCAAGCAGCCCAAGCAGAAGCTGAAGCGCAAGCTGCGCAGGCCGCCGAGGAAGAGGCTGCGCAGGCGGAAGCTGACGCTGCCGCAGCCGAGGCCCAGTCCGAGGCCGCCGAGAGCGAGGCCGAGACAACGGCGCCCGCCGATACGGCTCAGACCGCGGAAGAGGAACTGCAACAAGCGCTCGAGGCCGAACAGGCCGAACAACCGGAGGCCAACGCGAATGCGCAGGCCGACGCCGAGACGCAGGATGCGCCCGCCGCCGCCGAAACCGACCAGGCCGAGACTGCTGCGCCGTCCGATACGGCCCAGACCGAGGAAGAGCAGCTGCAACAGGCGCTCGAGGCCGAACAGGCCGAGACCGAGGCGGAAACGAGCGCTCAGCAGACCAATGAGGCCACGGACCCCGCCGCCGAGCAGCAGGCAACGGAACAGGCAACGACCGAGTTGCCTGAACCTGAGATCGACGAAGATCCTCAGGCCCAGGCTCAGGCGCAGGCCGAAGCAGCCGCGCAGGTCGAAGAGCAGGCCGCAGCGGCCGCTGCCGCCAATGAGGACGCCGAAGCGGTCGAAACCGAAGAGGTGACCCTGACCGAAGAGAACACGCGTTCGTCGGACGAAGAGTTCGAGACCGCGGTCGGCGGCAACGCGCAGAACGCCACCAACACCGAGACGGCTCCGGCGGCCGGAACCCCGCGCACCAGCGACGACCGAGACGAGAACCTGCGCGACATCCTGACCGCCGCTGCGGCCATCGGTCTTGGCGCGTATGCGATTGGCCAAGTGACCGACGACGGCGGCACCGTTGTGTCGAACACCGGCGACCGCGTCGTGGTGGAAAACGACGGCCGGTATCGCATCATCAAGGATGACGACGCCCTGCTGCGCCGTCCGGGCAGCGACGTGCGTGTGCAGACCTTCGACGACGGCTCGACTCGCAGCACGGTGACGGCGCAGGACGGATCGCAGACCATCACGATCCGCGCCGCCGATGGCCGCGTGCTGCGCCGCACTCAAGTGTACCCGAACGGGGACCAGGTTGTGCTGTTCGACGACACCCGCCAGGTCGAGGCGGTGAACGTTCAGCAGCTGGCAAACAGCCGGGCGCAGGAATACGAGTACACCAACGCGTCGGAAGACGAGCTGCGCACGGCGATCCTGGCCACGCGCGACGCGCCGGCCACCCGCCGCTATTCGCTGAACCAGGTGCGGTTCGTGGACGCTGTGCGCCACCAGGTGCCGGTGATCGCGCTGGACACCGTGAACTTCGAGACCGGCAGCGCGGTGATCCGCCCCGAGGAAGCCAAGGCGCTTTCGGTGCTGGGCAATGCGATGCGTGACGCAATCGCGGAAGACCCGCGGCAGGTGTTCCTGATCGAAGGTCACACCGACACGGTCGGCCCGGCCAGCATGAACCTGGCCCTGTCGGACCGCCGTGCGGAATCGGTGGCCCTGGCCCTGACCGAGTATTTCGACGTGCCGCCGGCAAACATGATCGTGCAGGGCTATGGCGAGGCGGACCTGAAAATCCGCCAGGCCGGCGACATCCGCGAGAACCGCCGTGCTGCGGTCCGCAACATCACCGGGCTGCTGAACGAAAGCTGACGCCTGCACCGACCGAACGGATTGGCCCCTCGCCGATTGGCGGGGGGCTTTTTCGTTCCGGGTAATGCAGGCCCAAGATTCTTCGTACGAAGAATCTTGGGAGTCGACCGCCGCCGAAATTGCGTTTGTGAAAGCGGGGCGCCCGGCCCATATTGGCGCCATGACAGACCGGTTTGACACCATTCCCGAAACCGCATTGGCCTGGTTTGAGGCCGGCAAGGGCGCGGCGCTGGCCACCGTGGTGGACACCTGGGGAAGCGCGCCGCGCCGCGTGGGCAGTCAGTTGGCGATTTCCGGCGCGGGGGAGATCGAGGGTTCGGTTTCGGGGGGCTGCGTCGAAGGTGCCGTCGTGGCCGAAGCATTGGACGCCATCGAGGACGGCACGCCCGTGATGCTGGAATACGGCGTCAGCGACGGCGACGCCTTTGCCGTGGGGCTGGCCTGCGGCGGAACGATCCGGGTCCTGGTGGAGCCGGTGGGTACAGTGATGCCGGTGGAGATCTTGAAGGACCTGGTGCTGGCGCGCGAGGCGCGGGTGCCTGTGGCCTACGTGACCGGCATGGAGGCCGAGCGCAGGCTGGTGCGCGAGGGTTATGAAGACAGGTTTCGGATGGACCGCTCGGGATTCGAGGAGGATGGGACCACCTTCGTGGCGATCCACAACCCGCCCTTGCGGATGATCATCGTGGGCGCGGTGCATATCGCTCAGGCGCTGGTGCCGATGGCTCGTGTTGCGGGGTACGATCCGTTGCTGATCGATCCGCGCGAGAGCTTTGGCAGTGACACGCGCTTTCCCGGAGAGACGATACTGCACGACTGGCCGGACGAGGCCGTGGCGGCCTATGGCCTCGATGCACGCACGGCATTGGTGCTGCTGACCCATGATCCCAAGCTGGACGATCCGGCGCTGGAGGCGGCGCTGGCATCGGATGTCTTTTACATAGGGGCGCTGGGCTCGACCCGGACCCATGCCAAGAGGGTGGCGCGGCTGGAGGAAAAGGGGTTCGGCGCCGATCAGATTGCGCGCATTCACGGGCCGGTGGGGCTGGATATCGGCGCGGCGGGGCCCTCCGAGATTGCGGTGGCGATCCTGGCGGAAGTGACCCGCGTGCTCAGGAAAGGCGGATGAAGTTCGGACCTGTTGCGTTGGCGGAGGCGGCGGGCGCGATCCTGGCGCATAGCGAGCATCTGCCGGATGGCCGGCTGCGCAAGGGGCAGGTTCTGGCGGAGGCGGATATCGCGCGGCTGCGGGCGGCGGGGTTTGCCGAGGTTGTCGTCGCCGTGCTGGAGCCGGAGGATCTGCACGAGGATGCCGCCGCCGCGCGGCTGGCCGAGACGGTGCTGGACGGTGCGCCGGGCCTGTCGCTGAGCCGGGCGTTCACGGGGCGGGTCAATCTGGTGGCCGAGGCGCCCGGCGTGGTGGCGGTGGACGCGGCCAAGGTCACGGCGGCCAACATGCTGGATCCGATGATCACGCTGGCCACCGTCGCGCCGTGGTTCCAGACCCATCCCGGCGGGATGGTTGCGACGGTCAAGATCATCTCTTACGGGGTGGCGTCCGAAGCGCTGGACCGCGCGGCGGAGGCGGCGCGCGGCGCGATCCGGCTGCACCGGCCGCGATTCGAGACCGCGAGCCTGATCGTGAGCGACACAGCCGAAGGTCCCGGACTGCGCGGGGTAGAGGCGATCCGCACGCGGCTGGCGGGCCTGGGGATGCGCCTGAAACAGACGCTGAGTTGTCCGCATGAAATACCCGCGCTGGCCCGCGCCATGGCGTCGGCAAGCGGCGAGCTGGTTCTGGTCCTGACGGGATCGGCCACGTCCGACCTGCGCGACACCGGCCCCGAGGCGCTGCGCCGGGCGGGCGGCGCGGTGGAGCGGTTCGGGATCCCGGTCGATCCGGGGAACCTGTTGTTCACGGGCCGGTTGGGAGAGCGGCCCGTGATCGGTTTGCCCAACAGCGCCCGGTCGCCGGTGTTGCACGGGGTGGACTGGGTGCTGGCGCGGATCGCCTGCGGCGCGCCGATCGGGGACGCGGATTTCGCGGCAATGGGCGTGGGCGGCCTGTTGAAGGAAATCCCGACGCGCCCGCAGCCGCGCCAGCGAAGACCCGCCGGATAGGGACGCCGGGCAGGGGCCGCCCGGCGCCTGATGTCAGCCGTCCAGTTGCGACAGCTTTTCGAGAATGCTGGTCCACCCCCAGCGATGGCCTTCGCGCTGTTCTTCGCTGACGAAGCGGACTTGCGTCAGCTGCACGCGGGTGCCGCCCGGAGCGGGGGTGAAGGTGATCGTCACCTCGCTGTCATCGCGTGACGCGTGGCTTTCCCACGTGAAGACCAGCCGGTTGGGACGGTCGATTTCCCTGTAGGTTCCGGTGTGCGGCAGATCCTTGTCGCCGTTGCGCATGATGATCTCGAACCGCCCGCCTTCGACCGCGTCCGAGGACGCGCGGGGGACGACGGTTTCGCCAGGGCAGATGAAGCGTTTCATGGTGTCGGGGTCGAGCCAGGCGTCGAACAGGCGTTCGGGCGTGGCGTCGATCACGCGTTCGACGGTGAGCGTGAGGTCTTTTTCGGTGGCAGTCATGGGTCGGTCTCCTGTGTGAGCAGATGGTCGAGCGCCTCCAGTCGGAGGGCCCAGATCGAACGCAAGTCGCGGAACCAGCGGTCGACATGGGCCAGTTCCTCGACCCGCAATTCGATCATGTGCTCGCGCCATTCGGTGCGGCGCGTGACCAGCCCCGCGCCTTCGAGCACCTTGATGTGCTTGGAGACGGAATTGAGGCTCATGTCGAAATGCGCGGCGATGTCGGTCACCCGGAGCGGGCCATGCTGCGCCAGAAGCGTCAGGATAGACCGGCGGGTGGGGTCGCCTGCGGCCTTGAAAATATCGGTCAGTCGGTGCTGTGATTCTTGTTCAACCATAAGGGTGAATAACACGGTGGGGGCAATCAATCAACCAGTTAGGTGAATGATGGAGCGAGTCTGCTACGGGCCGGGGCGATCCGCACGCGGAAACCGCGCGCCTGCAGGACGTGGGCAAGTACGACGAAGGCAGGGGGGTGGCGCGACAGAAAGTGCCTTCTCAAGTGGGGGGCGGCGTGTTTAACTCCAGTCAGCCAATTAGAAAAGCCAATGGGAGGAGCCGATGGCACAGGTCAAGATGACCGTGAACGGCAAGCCTGCGTCCGGCGAGGTGGAAGGACGTACGCTACTTGTCGATTTTATCCGTGATACGCTGGGCCTGACCGGCACGCATGTGGGCTGTGACACCAGCCAGTGCGGCGCCTGCGTGGTGCATGTGGACGGCAAGGCCGTCAAGGCGTGCTCGATGTTCGCGGCCGAGGCCGAGGGCACGGAGGTGACGACGATCGAGGGGATGGCCGCGGAGGACGGTACCATGACCCCGGTCCAGAAGGCGTTCCAGGACTTTCACGGGCTGCAATGCGGGTTCTGCACGCCGGGCATGGTGATGTCGGCGGAGGCCCTGCTGAAGGACAACCCGAGCCCGACCGAGGCGGAGGTGCGCGAGTACCTGAAGGGCAACATTTGCCGCTGCACCGGGTATCACAACATCGTCAAGGCGATCCTGGCGGCGTCGGGACAGGACGTGACAGGGATCGCGGCGGAGTAGACCCGGATGCTGACCAGCCCGCCCAAGCTGCGCACATGCCTTTGGTTTCATGACCGCGCCAGGGAGGCGGCGGAGTTCTACGTGACTCTGTTGCCCGACAGCCGGATCGATGAGGCCAGCGAGGTCGATGGTGGCGTCGTGGTGGTTGAACTGACGCTGGCGAGCGTGCCGTATCAGTTCTTGCAGGCGGGACCGCATTTCACCCTGACGCCCGCGGCGTCGATCAGTGTTCTGGCCGAAGATCAGGCGGAAACCGACCATCTGTGGGACAAGCTGAGCGACGGGGGCGAGGAAGGGATGTGCGGCTGGCTGACGGACCGGTACGGCGTCAGTTGGCAGATCGTGCCGCGCCGGTTGCTGGAATTGCAGGGCGGCCCCGATGCCGAAGCGGTGCGGGCGGCCATGTTCAAGATGAAGAAAATCGAGATTGCGGCCCTGGAAGCGGCCGCGGCCTAGACAACAGGATCGGGCCATTGCGCCCGCCAATATGGGAGGATTAACACATGCCCAAAGATGGTGGCATCGGCGCCAGTTCCAAGCGGCGCGAGGACGTACGGTTCCTGACGGGGGCCGGCAATTATACCGACGACATCAACCTGCGCGGACAGGCCTATGTGCATTTCCTGCGCTCGGACGTCGCACACGGTACGCTGAACAGCGTGGACACCAGCGCCGCCGAAGGGATGCCCGGCGTGCTCAAGGTCTTTACCGGCGCGGATTTCGCCGAGGTGGGGGGCATTCCCTGCGGCTGGCAGGTGACGGACCGGCATGGCGAGCCCATGCAGGAGCCGCCGCACCCGGTGCTGGCACAGGGCAAGGTACGGCATGTGGGCGACCCCATCGCCGCCGTGGTGGCCGAGAGCCGCGAACAGGCGCGGGACGCCGCCGAGGCGATCGAGGTGGATATCAGCGATCTGCCCGCTGTCATGGACATGAAGGAGGCGTTGAAAGAGGGCGCCACCAAGGTGCATGACGACCTGACGAGCAACCTCTGCTACGACTGGGGGTTCGTCGAGGAGAACAAGGGCGCGGTGGACGAGGCGATCAAGAACGCCGCGCATGTCACCACGCTGGAGCTGGTGAACAACCGATTGGTCCCGAACGCGATGGAGCCGCGCGTGGCCGTGGGCGATTACAGCCGTGGCACCGATGACAGCACGCTTTACACCACATCGCAGAACCCGCATGTCATTCGCCTGTTGATGGGCGCCTTCGTGCTGGGCATCCCCGAGCACAAGCTGCGGGTCGTGGCGCCCGACGTGGGCGGCGGTTTTGGGTCGAAGATCTATCACTATGCCGAGGAAGCGTTCTGCACATTTGCCGCGAAAAAGCTGAACCGGCCGGTGAAGTGGACCTGCTCGCGGTCGGAGGCGTTCATCAGTGACGCTCATGGCCGCGATCACGTGACCAAGATCGAACTGGCGCTGGACGCGGACAACAACTTTACCGCCGTTCGCACAGAGACCTATGCCAACATGGGCGCCTATCTGTCGACCTTCGCGCCCAGCATCCCCACGTGGCTGCATGGCACGCTGATGGCGGGCAATTACAAGACGCCCAATATCTATGTGAACGTGAAGGCGGTGTTTACCAACACCGTGCCGGTCGACGCCTATCGCGGGGCCGGGCGGCCCGAGGCGACGTACCAGCTGGAGCGCGTCATCGACAAGGCGGCGCGCGAACTGGGCGTGGACCCGATCGAGCTGCGGCGGCAGAACTTCATCACCGAGTTCCCCTATGCCACGCCGGTGGCGGTGGAATACGACACGGGCGATTACAACGCCACGATGGACAAGCTGCTGGAGATCATCGACAAGGACGGTTTCCAAAAACGGCTGGAAGACAGCAAGGCCAGGGGCAAGCTGCGCGGGCTTGGCATCAACTGCTACATCGAGGCCTGCGGGATCGCGCCGTCGAACCTGGTGGGGCAGCTGGGCGCACGTGCGGGCCTTTATGAATCCGCGACCGTGCGGGTGAACGCCACCGGCGGGATCACGGTGATGACCGGCAGCCACAGCCACGGGCAGGGGCACGAGACCTCGTTCGCGCAGGTGGTGGCCGACATGATCGGGATCGACGAGAGCATGATCGAGATCGAGCATGGCGACACGGCCAACACGCCGATGGGCATGGGCACCTATGGCTCGCGCTCCATCGCCGTGGGCGGCAGTGCCATGGTCAAGGCCACGGAAAAGATCATCGCCAAGGCCCGCAAGATCGCGGCGCACCTGATGGAAGCGTCGGAGGCCGATATCGAGCTGAAGGACGGCCAGTTCAGCGTCGCGGGCACGGACAAGTCGGTGGCCTGGGGCGACGTGACGTTGGCGGCTTACGTGCCGCACAACTACCCGCTGGAAGAGATCGAGCCGGGCCTGGAGGAAACCGCGTTCTATGACCCGGCGAACTTTACCTACCCGTCGGGCGCTTATGCCTGCGAGGTCGAGGTTGATCCAGAGACCGGCAAGGTCACCATCGAACGCTTTGCCGCCGCCGACGATTTCGGCAATGTGATCAACCCGATGATCGTGTCGGGGCAGGTGCATGGCGGGCTGGCGCAGGGGATCGGGCAGGCGCTGTTGGAGCAAACATCCTATGATGCCGACGGCCAGCTTCTGAGTGCATCCTACATGGATTACGCCATGCCGCGGGCCGATGACGTTCCGTTCTACCAGGTCGATCATTCCTGCCAGACGCCCTGCACGCACAACCCGCTGGGGGTGAAAGGCTGTGGCGAGGCGGGGGCGATCGGCTCGCCGCCTTCGGTGGTCAATGCCGTCGTGGATGCGCTGCAACGCGCGGGCCATGACGTGACGCATATCGACATGCCGCTGACGCCGTCGCGCGTCTGGGCCGCGATGCAAGGGTAAGGAGAAAGACAATGTACGCATTCGAAATCGAACGCCCGAGCACCGTGGCCGACGCGGTGAAGCTCTTGAAGCAGAGTGACGAGAACCAGGCGCTGGGGGGCGGGCAGACCCTGATCCCCACGCTGAAGCAACGGCTGGCAGCGCCCGAGGTGCTGGTCTGCCTGAGCGGGATCGACGAGATCAAGGGCGTCTGCACCGATGACGATGGCCGCATCTGCATCGGCGGGGGCACGACCCACGGCGATGTGGCGGCGGGATCGGGGGCCTATCCGGCGCTGGTCTGGATGGCGCAGAACATCGGCGACCCGGCGGTGCGCAACCGGGGCACCATCGGCGGAAGCCTCGCCAACAACGACCCGTCGGCGTGCTATCCGGCGGCGGTGCTGGCCTCGGGTGCCACGGTGGTGACCAGCGAGCGCGAGATCGCGGCGGATGAGTTTTTCGAGGGCATGTTCGCCACCGCGCTGAACGAGGGCGAGATCATCACCGAGGTGAAGTTCCCGGTGCCGGAAAAGGCCAATTACCAGAAATTCGAGCAACCCGCGTCGCGCTTTGCGCTGGTCGGCGTCTTCGTGGCGAAGTTCGCAGACGGTGTGCGCGTGGCCGTCACCGGCGCGTCGGAAGAGGGCGTGTTCCGCTGGACGGAAGCCGAAGAGGCGCTGGGCGGCAATTTCTCGGCCTCGGCGCTGGACGGTCTGTCGGTGCCGGCGGACGGGATGATTTCCGATCTGCACGGGTCGGGTGCGTACCGCGCGCATCTGGTGTCTGTGCTGACCAAGCGGGCCGTCGAGGCGGCCTGAGCCCAGAGCGCCAAGAACCTGCAAACCCGGCCCTCCGAGGCCGGGTTTCGCCTTGAGCGGCCCATTTTTTGCGCAAAAAATGGGCCGGAAAATTGCAATTTTCCGATCCGATTTCTTGCAAGAAATCGGTCGGGGCGTTGATCATGACGCGGCGATTGGGAGGCTTGCAGCGCTGGGCGCCGCGCCTTGTGGATAAGTGTCACATCCCCGTCACGGAATCGCGCTACCCAAACCGCAAGATGTTCCGCCATATCCGGCACTTGCCAGAGGCGAAACACGATATATAGTGAACGCAATCAAGGGGCGGCTGTCACGCCCCGAACCAGAGCATGAGGCGATACGGAGCGGGGGTAAGTAAGGTCATGGATGCAGATTTCAGAACGGAATTCGTAAGGTCGCCTTCGGCGCTGAAACATCATCCGGCGCTGGTTCTGAACGCCGACTATCGCCCGCTGTCCTATTACCCGTTGTCGCTGTGGCCCTGGCAGGATGCGGTAAAGGCGGTGTTCCTGGACCGGGTGGATATCGTCGCCGAGTACGAGGACACGGTGCGAAGTCCCTCGACCGAGATCAGGATACCCTCGGTCATCGTGCTGAAGGATTATGTCAAACCCCAAAAGCGCGTGGCCTTCACGCGCTTTAATTTGTTTCTGAGGGACGAATTCTGTTGCCAGTATTGCGGATCGAAGGGCGAACTGACCTTCGACCACGTGGTGCCACGCGCCAAGGGCGGGATCACGTCTTGGGAAAACGTGGTGGCGGCCTGTAGCCCCTGCAACCTGCGCAAGGGGTCCAAGAGCCTGCGGCGGTCGGGGCTGAGCCTGCGCAAGCCGCCGCGCGCGCCGGCGGCGGAGCAGCTGCGCAACCTCGGGCGCAAGTTTCCGCCCAATCACCTGCACGAAAGCTGGATCGATTTCCTGTACTGGGACGCCGAGCTGGAAGCGTAAGGCACGTTTTTAAAACGTTGACCTGACGGGCGACTGCGTGTTGGCTTTGCCTGGCGAACACGCGGGAGGGTGGGATGCGTCTTGGGATTTTTCAATGCGAGGCGGGCGGTCTGTCGACAAGCGCGCGGCTGCGCGCCCTGGAGTTGCGACTGGCGGAGCGCGAGGTCGACCTGATGGTTTGTCCCGAGCTGTTCCTGTCGGGCTACATGGGGGCCGATCACGCGGCGCTGGCCGAACCGGCGACGGGGCCGTTTTTCCAGGACGTGGCCGAGATGGCCAAGCGGCACGAGACTGCCGTCTGCTATGGCTACCCCGAGGCGGCAGACGGTGTCATTTACAATGCCGCGCGGCTGGTGGGCGCGGATGGCGCGGCGCTGGCCAATCACCGCAAGCGGTTGCCGTCGCCGGGCAGTTTCGAGGAAGACACCTTTGCCAACGGGGACAGCCCCACGCTGGTCGATCACGGCGGGATGCGGATCGCGATCATCATCTGCTACGAGGTCGAGCTGCCCGAAAGCCTGCGGCAGGCGGCGCTGCACGGGGCCGAGCTGGCGCTGGTGCCCACGGCGCTGGTCGATCAGTGGGGCGTGGTGGCCGAAAAGCTGGTGCCGACGCGGGCCTTCGAGAACGGGTTGTGGCTGGCTTATGCCAACCACGCGGGCGAAGAGGGTGGCGTGCGTTACCTGGGCGGCAGCAGGATTGTGGCGCCGGACGGCGTGGAAGAGGCCGTGGCGGGCGACGCGGAAACGGTGATTGTCGCGCAGGTCAATGCCGACCGGGTGGTGACGGCGCGGAATCGGCTGCCTTATCTGCGCGACGCGGTCAAATTGTGAGCGTGCCGATTTGACCGCGCGAGGTGGCGGCTCAGGCCGGGGTGAACCCCGGTCTACAAGATCTTACGCGGCGCGGTTACGGCGGCGCTGGCGGCGGGGTTTGCCCGCGCCCTGGTTCTGGCCACCCGCGTTTGCGTTGGCCTGTCCGTTCCCCCCGTTCGACGGTTTGCGGCGGCGGCGGTTCGGGCCGCCATTGCGCTTTTTCGGGGCTTGAGCCTGCTCGTGCGCAGGCGCGGTGCCGCTGGCGACGGGAACGGTGATCTTCATCACCTTCTCGATGTCGCGCAACAGGCTCGCTTCCTCGGGGGCGCAGAGCGAGATCGCCTCGCCCTCGCGGCCGGCGCGGGCGGTGCGGCCGATGCGGTGGACGTAGTTGTCGGCCACTTCGGGCAGGTCGTAGTTGACCACGTAAGCCACGCCCGGAATGTCGATGCCGCGTGCGGCCACATCCGTGGCGACGAGGATGTTGGTCTCGCCGTCGCGGAAGGCCTTCAATGCGCGGTCACGCTGGCCCTGGCTTTTGTTGCCGTGGATCGAGGCGGCGTTGAAGCCGTCGGACACCAGCCCTTTCATCAGCCGCTCCGCCCCATGCTTGGTGCGGGAAAAGACCAGGGTGAGGGCGTGCGGGTCGTCGGCCAGGATCTCGCGCAGTTTCGCGGATTTGTCGTTCTTGGCGACATGGTGCACCGATTGCGTCACCTTGTCGGCGGCCTTGCCCGGAGGGGCGACCTGAACCCGGCGGGGGTTGGTCAGGTAGGCGGCGGAAATCTCTTCCATCTGTTTGGGCATGGTGGCGGAAAACAGCATGGTCTGGCGCGGCGTGCCCAGATGCGGCGCGATCTTGCGCAGCGCGTGGATGAAGCCCATGTCGAGCATCTGGTCGGCCTCGTCCAGCACCAGGTGACGCGCAGTCGAAAGGTCGAGAGCGCGGCGCTCCATTAGGTCGATCAGGCGGCCCGGCGTGGCGACGAGAATGTCGGTGCCGCGCGACAGCAGGCTGATCTGCTTGCCGATGGACTGCCCGCCGACGACGGTGACGACGCGCAGCTTGGTGCCCTTGGTCAGGCCCCGCAACGACTCGGCGATCTGGTTCACCAGCTCGCGCGTGGGCGCGAGGATGAGGGCCTTTACTGTCTTTTCGGCGGGTTTTCCGGGCATGTCCAGCAGGTGCTGGATCAGCGGCAGGCCAAAGGCCAGCGTCTTGCCGGTACCGGTCTGGGCGAGGCCCATGACGTCGTGACCTTCGAGGGCCAGGGGAATCGCCTTGTTTTGTATGGGCGTCGGCTCTGTCAGGCCGGCGGTCTTGAGGGCGGTGTTGAGTTCGGGCGCGAGGCCCAGCATGTCGAAATCGTACAAGTCGTATCCTTTGCGGGCCACGCGGCGGACTGCCGGTGACGAATGGGGAAGGCCCGCACGGGATGCGCGAACCTGGAGGGTTGGGCGGCGGCCTTAAGACGTCGCGGGCGTATCCCGCGCCCCTGGCGCCGCATCAGAAACCCTGCGTGATGGGGGAACTGGAAAAATCGGGCTGGTTGCTGGTTCGGGCGGGTGGCCCGGCTCACGCGCAATCGCAGCGATGGGCGTGACATGGCGTGTGGCGGGGTAAGTGTCAAGGGGGACAGCAGTATTTAGGCGGGCTGGCGGGAGTTGATGCACAAGAGCCGCGCGACAGAAAAAGCGTTCGGAGGGCCGCGTTTGCCGGATGGAAGGCTGGAACCATGGCGGAAGATGGAACGCGGTAGTGTCAGGAAACGTTGTCAGAAGGGAGACATCCATGACAGACTTCTCTGATTTTGAAAAACTCCGCACCCCCGACGGCGGTTGGGTCGGTCCGGAGGAGCTTCACCAAGTCCTTGCGGAAGATGGTTATTCCGTCGGCAATCGTGAACAGTATCTGAAAACCTTGCTGACGCGGCTGTCGAAAGCCGAATGCAGGACGTCGAACGACCGCGAGTCTCACTTGGCTCTGATGCAGGAGGTTCGCAACATACTGTCCCAGGAACAGGACAAGGAGGGGCAGAATCCGATTTCGGACGACGTTTGAAAGTAATGCGGATCAGCGCCAGAAATTTCGGCCTTGGGGTTGATGTGTGCATTGAAAAAGGCGCCGCGGTTGCCCGGGCGCCTTCCTGTTGGATATGCATCGCGATCAGCTCTTGGCCGGCTCGTTCGCCGGGGCGGGCGCGGGCGCCGCGCCTTGTTGCGCCGGAGCGGCGGGTTTCTTGCCGCCGGCGTTGAGCGGGTCGTCCTGGCGTTGCACCGAGCCCTCGAAATGGGCACCGGATTCGATGGCGATGGTCTTGTGGATGATGTCGCCTTCGACGCGGGCGGTCGAGGTCAGGCGCACCTTGAGGCCACGCACGCGGCCCACGATGCGGCCGTTGATGACCACGTCGTCGGCGATGACCTCGCCCTTGATCGTGGCACTTTCGCCGATGGTCAGCAGGTGGGCGCGGATGTCGCCCTCGACGGTGCCTTCGACCTGGACGTCGCCGGTGGTCTTGAGGTTTCCGGTAACGTGCAGATCGGTCGACAGGACCGATGCAGGGGGCTTGGCCTTGGGGGCCGCGGCCTTGAATTCACCACCGCCGGGTTTCTCGGCGGTGTCCTTGCGCGGCTCGGCCGGCGCGGCGGGTTTGGCCGCAGAATCCTGCTTCGGCGCGGGGTCGTTGATTTTGCTTTTAGAAAACATCTCTTGCAGCCTTGATGTAGATCATGGGGTTGACGGCCTTGCCGCCGACACGGACCTCGTAGTGTAGATGGGTGCCGGTTGAACGTCCAGTGCTCCCCATAGCAGAAATCTTTTGACCGCGCGAGACTCTTTGGCCCTTCTTCACGAACAGTTTCGAGTTATGCGCATAGCGCGTCTCGATGCCGAACTCGTGCTGGATCTTCACAAGGCGGCCATAGCCGGACTGCCAGCCGGCGTGCACGACAACGCCATCGGCGGTGGAATAGATGGGAGTGCCATGCGGGGCAGCGAAATCGGTGCCGGAATGCATCCGGCCCCAGCGCATGCCGAAGCCCGAGGTATAGCGGAAGGACGACTTCAACGGCATGGCGAAGGGCGCCTTTTGCGCCGCGATGCGGTAGAGGTTCAGCTTGTCCATGCCCCGAAGGATGCCGTTGGCGCGGCGGGCGTCCGCCGAAGGCTCTTCGCCCCGCGTGGAGAAGCTGAGTGGCATCATGGGGCCGCCCTGGCCGGAATAGCCCGAGCGCACGGTGGCGATGAGGTTGTCGGGGTTCATGCCCGCGGCACTGAACATCTTGTCCAGCGGCTCGACCGAGATCGCCATCGCCTCTTCCAGCTGGCGGAAGATCTGGTCGTTCTGATCCTGCATCAGCCGGATCTGGGTGGCCATTTCGTCGGCGCGCAACAGCGCATCCTGGGCGTCGGCGGTAACCTGATCACGTTCCTGTGCGGTGGCAGCCAGCTGGGACGACAGAAACTCGACCATCGGGTCTTCGCCGGTGTTGCCCGACTGGCCGGGCAGGGGCGTGTCGCCGGAATTTTCGATCGCCTGGGCCAGTTGCTCGGCCTCGTTGCGGGCGCTGTCGCGGTCTTTCATGGTGCGGCGCAGGGTCGACTGGATCACTTCGATCCCGGTCTCAAGCTCGCGCCGGCGGGTCTCGGAAGACAGAAGCTCGGTCTGCATGACCGAAATCTGTTCCAGCGCGGAGTTGAAGCGGTTCTGGGCGGCCAGCGCCTCTTCGGCGCGCTTGTCGCGTTCGTCTTCCAGCGCGTTGAGCCGGGCCTCGTAGGTGCGCTGATCGCGCTTGGCCTGTTCGCGGAAGTTACCGGAGCCGATCGAGTCCATCACCAGAACGGCTGTGGCGATGATCGCCCAGGCCACGATGGCCGACGCGCCGGTGAAGGCGATAAGCTGCGTCGCGGGCCGAAGCCGGATGAAGCGGGTGTCTGTGTCGGACCGCAGGAAAACGCGGCGTTCCGGAAAATGCTTTTCCAGGATGTGGTTCAGCTTGATCAAAAATCGTCTGCGCAAGATTGAGTCCGTCCCTTTCAACCTCTCCCAATGTCGATGCTCAAACCTTTGCCGCGATCACGGTCGCGGCGTCGTCCATTCTGTGCCGGATGGTCCGGTGGCATCGTCCGGGGTTGGGTACACAGGCCGTCCCTATTGGGCAAGGATTTTGACCATCTATCGCGGGAAGGGCGCCTATTTGCCCCGGAATTGGCAGAAAATTGCCGATTATTAAGGGCTTGATGGCGCGAATGCGCTTTTAGCTCCCGGTCTTGCGGTCTGCCAGAGGCCAGTAGAAATCGGGCGGCAGGCCCGCCTCGGCGCGTTTTTCCTCGTTGAAGGGCGGTTTCAGGCCGCCATGGAAATAGCGGCGGACAAGGTCGTGAAAGGCATCCTTGGGGTCCATCTCGTGCCGACCGCACAGGAAATGAAACCACTTCGAGCCATAGGCGACGTGGCCCACTTCCTCGGCGTAAATCACCTTGAGCGCGTCGACGGTGCGGTCCTCGCCGGCGTTCTGGAAGAGGTCGATCATGCCGGGTGTCACGTCGAGGCCGCGCGCCTCGAGCACCATGGGCACGACTGCGAGGCGGCCCATGAAATCCTCTGCGGTGTCCTCGGCGGCGCGCCACATGCCGGCGTGGGCGTCGAGCGCGCCGTAATGGCTGCCCTTTTCCTCGAGGCAGTCACATACCAGGTTGAAATGCTTGGATTCCTCGTCCGCCGATTTCACCCAGTCGTCGTAGAACCCGATTGGCATCTTCACGTCGGTGAAGCGCGCGATGATGTCCCAGTGCAGGTCGACGGCATTGAGTTCGATATGCGCCACGGCGTGCAGGATGGCCAGCCGCCCGGGCGCGGTGCCGGGGCGGCGGCGCGGCACGTCGCGCGGGTCCAGAAGACGGGGCAAGTCGGGGCGCGCAGGGCGCGGCGGCGGGGCCGCATGACCCACCGGCAGGTCGCGCCCGGCGGCGCGGGCGGCGAACCAGGTCTCGGCGTGCCGCCGCGACAGCGCCGTCTTGGCGCGGCCGTCGGCGGTGGTCAGCACCTCGACGGCCATTTCGGCAAGGCTTTGTGAGGTCAAAGCGCGCGGACCGCTTCGAGAACCTCCTCGGCGTGGCCGTCGACCTTCACCTTGGGCCAGATCCGCGCGATCATGCCGTCCTGATCGATCAGAACGGTGGTGCGCTCTATTCCCATGAAGGTCTTGCCGTACATCTTTTTCTCTTTCCAGACGCCGTATTCCTCGCACACATGCGTATCAGCGTCGGACAGAAGGGGAATGCCCAGCTCATGCTTGTCGCGGAACTTGTCGTGCTTGGCCACCGTATCCTTGGAGATGCCGAAGATCTTGGCGCCCACCGCGTCGAACTCCTTGACCAGGCCGGTAAAGGCAATGGCCTCCTTGGTGCAGCCGGGCGTGTCGTCCTTGGGATAGAAATACAGGACCACCGGCGCGGGGCGCTGGTCGGACAGGGTGACAAGGTCGCCGCCATCGCGCGGCAGGGCGAAATCGGGGGCCGGTTGACCGGTTTCGAGCATGTAGAATCTCCAATGCGAAAAAAGTGAGTTTCAAATTAACGCGCGAGCGGCAAGAATAAAGACGTGAGAGCAGGCAAAAGCGCGGTCAACGCGCGGCAACGGGAAAATGAACGATACGGCGCAGAAAACACCGCGTGGCAAACGCCTGAAACGGTTCGGCATATGGAGTGCCGCGCTGATCCTTGCGCTGTGCGTGGGTCTAAGCGTGGCGGTGATGGCGCTGGTCGGCACACGGGTGTCGGCCCCCGAATGGGTGCGCGAGCGTGTGACGCGCGAGGTCAATGCGGCGGTCGACGGTGTCTCGCTGCATTTCGGCGATATGGCGGTGGTGGTCGAGAAAGGCTGGGTGCCGCGGCTGTCGCTGCGCGACGTGATGATCCGGGACGAGACCGGGCTGCCCATCGCCAGCCTGTCGGACATACAAGGCACGGTGGACATGGCGGCGCTGTTGCAGGGCGCGCTTCAACCCAGCGCGATCCGCCTGTCGGGGGCGCAGCTGAGTTTCCGGCGCACGGATACGGGCGAGGTCGGCGTGACGCTGGGCGATGCCGGGGCCAACGCCCGCGAGCCGGTGACCGTGGCCGCGCTGGCCGAACGGCTGGACGGCATCCTGAACCGCCCGGCCTTTCGCAACCTGTCGCAAATCGAGGCCACGAACGTCTCGCTGCGCTATGAAGACGAGCGGACCGAGCGGGCCTGGACCGCCGATGGCGGGCGGCTGGAGATATCGCGAGAGGGCGACGACATCCGTCTGCGCGGGGATTTCGCCCTGATCGGCGCCCGCGATTACGCCACCACGCTGGCGCTGAACTATACCGGGAGGCTGGGCACGGCGGCGTCCGAGGTCGGCCTGAGTTTCGAGGACATGCCGGCCCGCGACGTGGCGGGGCAATCGCCCGCTTTGGCCTGGCTCGATGCGATCGACGCGCCGATTTCGGGGGCGTTGCGCGCTTCGGTGGACGAGCAGGGCCAGCTTGGCCCGCTGAACGCGACACTTCAGATCGGCAAGGGCGCGGTCCGGCCCAACGACGCGACCGAGCCAATCGCCTTCAACTCGGTGCGCAGCTATTTCACCTATGATCCAACGGAACACCGCATCAGCTTTAACGAGCTGTCGATCGACAGCAAGTGGGTCAAGACCAGTGTCACAGGCCATGCCTATCTTGTCGGCGTGGAAAACGGTTGGCCCAGCGAGATCCTGTTGCAGGTGGGACTGTCCGAGGTGGTGGCCAACCCGATGGACCTTTACGCCGAGGCGATCACGCTTCAGGGCGCGCGCATGGACATGCGCCTGCAACTGAACCCGTTCGTGCTGAGCCTGGGCGAGCTCAGCCTGTCGGATCAGGACGAGGTGCTGCGGCTGACCGGCGAGGCGCGGGCCGAACCCGAAGGCTGGGACGTGACGCTGGACGGGCACATGGCGCAGATCGCGCCAGACCGGCTGATGCAGCTTTGGCCGGAACGGCTGGAAGTCAAGACCCGCGACTGGATCACCAAGAACATCCGCAGCGCGGATTTGCAAAACATCCAGCTGGCGCTACGCAGCCTGCCGAAAAGCCGCCCGGATTTCTTTCTAGGGTTCGATTTCGAGAAGTTCAGCACGCAGTTCATCCGCGATTTCCCGGTGATCGAGGAGGCGCACGGGCACGCTTCCTTGATGGACAACCGCTTTGTCGTGTCGGCACTGGGCGGGTACGTGACGGCGCCGCAGGGCGGGCGTGTGGACATCACCGGCACCAGTTTCGACATCCCCGACGTGACCGTCAAACGCACGCCCGCGCAGGTGCGGTTGCGCACGCGCAGCACGATCACCGCGGCGCTGTCGCTGTTGGACGAGCCGCCGCTGGAGTTTCTGACCAAGGCGGGCCGCGAGGTGACCTTGGCCGACGGGATTGCGGAACTGGGTGGCGTGCTGGACCTGCGCCTTCTGGACAAGCTGACCGTGCAGGATGTGGCCTTTGACGTGGCCGGAACCCTGCGCGACGTGCGCAGCGAGGTCCTGGTGCCGGGCAAGGTTCTGTCGGCGGCGGCACTGGACGTGGCGATTGCCGACGAGGTGCTGAGCGTGGCGGGCGCGGGACGGATCGGGCAGGTGCCGTTCGACGGACGGTTCGAGACCGGGATCGGCCCGGACAGCACCACCAGCACGGTACGCGGCTGGATCGAGCTGTCCGAGCGGTTTGCCGACGAGTTCGGCATCGGCCTGCCGCCGGGCAGCGTCACGGGCGCGGGCCGGGCCGACATGGAAATCGACTTCGAAAAAGGCGCGCCGGGGGTGTTCCGGCTTAGCTCGACTTTGGCCGGGGTTGGATTGCGCGTGCCGCAGCTGGACTGGGCGGTGTCGCAGGGCGGGACCGGACGGCTGGAGGCATCGGGGCGCCTGGGAGAACCGCCGTCGATCGACCGGCTGGAGATTTCGGCCGCCGGGTTGAACGCGCGCGGCGCCGTCACCTTGCGCGACGATGGGCAGCTTGACCGTGCTACTTTCTCGCAGGTGCGGGTCGGCGACTGGCTGAGCGCGCCGGTGGAATTGGTCGGGCGCGGGGCGGGCGTGACGCCGGCTGTGCGCGTGCAGGGCGGATCGGTGGATCTGCGCCAGACGTCGCTGGGTGGCGATGGTGGTGGCGGGGCGCAGCGGCAGTCCCGGCAGGGCGGGCCGGTGTCGCTTGCGCTGGACCGGTTGCAGATATCGGACGGGATCGCGCTCACGGATTTCCGCGCCGAGCTGGACATGTCGCGCGGGGCGGATGGCAGTTTCACGGGCCGGGTCAACGGCCAGACCCCGATCACGGGTCGTGTGGTCCCTCAGGGCGGGCGAAGCGCCTTTCGCATCCAGTCCGAGGACGCTGCCGGCGTGCTGGTGTCGGCGGGCCTGATCAAGGGGGCGCGCAACGGCAAGCTGGACGTCACGCTGGTGCCGGGCAAGGGGCCGGGCATCTACGAGGGCAAGCTGACCGCCAAGGGTGCGATGCGCCTGAAGGACGCGCCGTCGATGGCGGCCCTGCTGAACGCGCTGACGGTCGTCGGTCTGCTGGAGCAATTGGGCGGCGAGGGCATTCATTTCGAGTCCCTCGAGGCGCGGTTCCAGCTTTCGCCTGACCGCGTCACGCTTTATTCCAGCAGCGCGGTGGGCGCCGCGATGGGTATCACGATGGACGGGTATTACTTTCTTGAAAGCGGGCAGATGGACATGCAGGGGGTGATTTCGCCGGTCTACGTGGTGAACGCCGTGGGCGGGCTCTTTACCCGGCGGGGCGAGGGGTTGTTCGGGTTCAACTATACGCTCAAGGGTCCGGCGCGCAGTCCGCGGGTCAGTGTGAACCCGCTGTCGGCCTTCACGCCGGGGATGTTCCGCGAGCTTTTTCGCCGTCCCGCGCCGGAATTGCCGCAGTCGACGCGGCCTGCGCAGACCGGCCAACAGGGCACGCAGCAGGGAACGGACGGGCCGCAGTCACAGCCACCACAAAGCAATCCGCGCGTGCGCGATTTCAACAACCGTGAAGCCGGCAGATGAAGCTTTCGGATTTCGATTTCGACCTGCCCGAGGCGTTGATCGCGACCCGGCCCGCAAAGCCAAGGCCGTCGGCGCGGCTGCTGGTGGCGCAAGGCGACAGGATCACCGACTCGCGGGTCTATGATCTTGGACAGTACCTTCGGCCCGGCGACCGGCTGATCCTCAACAACACCAAGGTCATCCCGGCGCGCCTGTCGGGTTTGCGGCGGCGCGACGGCGCCCAAGGCGAGACTGAGGCGCGGATCGAGGTGACGCTGCTGGATGCCACGCCTGAGGGCGACTGGCGGGCAATGATCAAGCCGCTAAAGAAGCTGCGGATTGGCGAGACCGTGCGGTTCGAGGCCGGGTTGGAGGCGAAGCTCTTGGCCAAGGAGGACGGGCAGGGCGTGCTGCGTTTCAACCTGTCGGGCGATGATTTCGACGCGGCGCTGAACGCGGCGGGCGCGATGCCCCTGCCGCCCTATATCGCCAGCAAGCGCGCCGCCGACGACCAGGACCGCGACGACTATCAGACCGTCTTTGCCAAGCAGACGGGCGCGGTGGCCGCCCCCACGGCCAGCCTGCATTTCGACGACGCGCTGCTGGCGGAGCTGGCGGCGCAGGGTATCGCCTTTACCGAGGTCACGCTGCATGTGGGCGCGGGGACGTTTTTGCCCGTGAAGGTCGAGGATGTGACCAGCCACCGGATGCACGCCGAATGGGGCGAGGTCAGCAAGGCCGCCGCCGCCGAGATCGCCGCCACCAAGGCGGCGGGCGGGCGGATCATTCCGGTGGGCACCACCGCGTTGCGCCTGATCGAAAGTGCCGCGCGCGATGGCACGATTGGCCCGTGGCGGGGCGAAACGGACATCTTCATCTATCCGGGGTTCCGGTTTCAGGTCACCGATGCGCTGATGACGAATTTCCACTTGCCGAAAAGCACGCTGATGATGCTGGTCAGCGCCCTGATGGGGCCGAACCGGATTAAGGATATCTACACCCACGCGATCCAGAATGAGTATCGATTCTTCTCCTACGGGGATTCGTCTCTGCTGGTGCCGGACGGGGGAGGGAGGACAAAATGAAACTCAACAAGGTGCCCGGATTCGTCAGCCGCATCATGTGGGTGGGGCTGATCACCAGCGCGGCGCTGTTGATCCTGAACTACGTGATCGCGGGGCTTGTCTGTGCGTTCATCGTCTTTGCCGCCAACCTTGCGCTCAAGCGCGAGCCGGTCAAGCTGTGGGTTTTTCGCGTGCTGACTGGGATGTCCAGAGAGGAGCTGGAGCGCGCGACACTGGCCGATCTCGAGGCGGGCCGAACGCCGTCGGACCGGGGCAAGTCAGATCCCCAAGACCCTCCGGCCAGCTGACACCCCGGCCCGGAGCGGACTGCCGCGCACGGTTCCGCCTATGGGCCACGTTCGCCGTGCCGGACGCTGTTGAAACCGGCAGGAAACACTGGCAAGGCCTGCACCAGCGACGGATCGAGTCGCGATTGAGCCAGACCTGTTGTGCGACGCCCGTCTAGACGGGCTGAAAGTCATTGGAGTATCCGCATGTTTTCCGTCCTTTCCAGCGCCTGGGCCCTATTGCTGGGCATGATGCTCTTGCAGGTCGGCAACGGGATGCAGGGCACGCTCTTGGGTGTGCGCGGCCAGTTGGAAGGCTTTTCCACGCTGGAGATGTCGCTGGTGATGTCGGGCTATTTCCTGGGCTTTTTGTTCGGCTCGCGCATGGCACCCGAGATGATCCGGCGGGTGGGCCACGTGCGGGTGTTCGCCGCGCTGGCCTCGATGATCTCGGCCGTGATGATCCTGTACCCCGCCTTCGCCAACCCCTGGGCCTGGGGTGTGGGGCGCGTGCTGATCGGGTTCTGTTTTTCCGGCGTGTATGTGACTGCCGAAAGCTGGCTGAACAACGCCGCCACGAACGACAACCGCGGCAAGGCGCTGTCGCTTTACATGATCGTGCAGATGGTCGGCATCGTCAGCGCGCAGGCGCTGATGCTGACGGCCGATCCGGGCGGTTTCGTGCTGTTCATCATCCCGTCGGTTCTGATTTCCTTGTCCTTCGCGCCCATTCTGCTGTCGATCAGCCCGACACCGGCCTTTGACACGACCAAGCCGATGACCCTGCGCGAGATCATGAAGATCTCGCCGCTGGGGTGCGTGGGGATGTTCCTGCTGGGCGGAGTCTTTGCGGCGCAGTTCGGCATGGCGGCGGTTTATGGCGCCGAGGCGGGGCTGACCGTTGGGCAGATCTCGACCTTCGTGGCGACGTTTTATGTCGGGGCGATGCTGGTGCAGTATCCGCTGGGCTGGCTGTCGGACCGGATGGACCGGCGGTTGCTGATCCTGATCGCCTCGGCCATTGCGGCGCTTGGCGCGGTGATCGGCATGGCCCTGGGCGGCGTGTTCTGGCTGTTGCTGGTGGCCGCGTTCCTGGTGGGGGGCATGTCGAACCCGCTTTATTCGCTGCTGATTGCCTACACCAACGACTTTCTGGGGTCTGACGATATGGCAGCCGCTGCCGGGGGCATGGTGTTCATCAACGGGCTGGGCGCGGTCTTTGGCCCGATCATCACCGGCTGGATCATGGGCGTGGTGGGACCGAGCGGCTATTTCCTGCATATCGCGACGCTGTGCACGATGATGGCCGCCTATGCCGCCTACCGCATGACGCAGCGCGCGGCGCCCGACGACACCGACCGTTACACCGCTGTCGTGCCGGGCGTGTCACCCATGGCGGTGGCCTATGCGCAGGAAGTCGCCATCGAAGCGGCCGAGGACTCGGAAGAGGATGGACAGGCGGCATGAGACTGCGCATATGCGCGCCACAGACAGGTAAATGTCACGAAAGATTGCCAATGTTGCAATTCTTTACTGTCCACAGGGCAGGGGATGTCGTTAACCTGTTACATATGCGTGCTGCCCACTACGGGAGGATAGGATGACAGCGCCCGAGGATATATTGAGTTTCTGGCTCGACGAGGTCGGACCAAAAGGCTGGTACGAGGCGTCCGACACTCTGGACGAGACGGTGCGCGACAAGTTTCTTGACGCCTACCACAGCGCCTGCGACGGCACTTTTGGTCTTTGGCTGACCTATCCCAACGGGACGCTGGCCTATATCATCCTGCTGGACCAGTTTCCGCGCAACATGTTCCGGGACGAAGCGCAGGCCTTCGCCACCGACAAGTTCGGCCTGGCCGCGGCCAAGGCGGCGATCAACAAGGGCTGGGATACGCGCATCGACGAACCGGCGCGGCAGTTCTTCTATCTGCCGCTGATGCATTCGGAAAACCTTTGCGACCAGGACCGCTGTGTGCGGCTGATTTGCGAGCGGATGCCCGAGGGCGGCGAGGACAATCTGCTGCACGCCCGCGCGCATCGCGAAGTCATCCGCAGGTTTGGCCGGTTCCCACACCGCAATAAGACGCTGGACCGGGCAAGCTCGGATGCCGAGAAGACCTTTTTGAAGAACGGCGGTTACGGCGGCGTGGTGCGCGAGCTTCAGAATGCGGATGCCGCCGCCTGACGCGAGGCGTGCGACCTATTGAAAATATGGACAAACCGGGCCGGCCCGTGTCATCTTGATGCGGGGAGGCTTTGCCGCGTTGTGGCGGGCTTCGAGATAGTTTAATATCAAACTATATCCTGAAACGGACCGCAGAACGGAGCATCGCATGGCCGCGCAATCCTATGACATGATCGTAATCGGGGCAGGGCCGGGCGGCTATGTCGCCGCTATCCGGGCCGCGCAGCTGGGCCTGAAGGTGGCCGTGGTCGAACGCGAGCATCTGGGCGGGATCTGTCTGAACTGGGGCTGCATTCCCACGAAGGCGATGCTGCGGTCGTCCGAGGTGTTTCACCTGATGCACCGCGCCAAGGAATTCGGGCTGAAGGCCGAGAAGATCGACTATGACCTCGACGCAGTGGTCAAGCGGTCGCGCGACGTGGCCAAGCAGCTGACCTCGGGCGTGGGCCACCTGATGAAGAAGAACAAGATCACCACGATCATGGGCGAGGCCAAGCTGACGGGCAAGGACAAGGTGTCGGTCAAGACCGAGAAGGGCAGCGAGGAGCTGACCGCCAAGACCATCGTTCTGGCCACGGGCGCTCGGGCGCGCGAGCTGCCGGGGCTGGAGGCCGATGGCGACCTGGTGTGGACCTACAAGCACGCGCTGAAGCCGCCCCGGATGCCCAAGAAGCTGCTGGTCATCGGCTCGGGCGCGATCGGGATCGAGTTCGCCAGTTTCTACAATACCCTGGGCGCCGAGACGACCGTGGTCGAGGTGATGGACCGCATCCTTCCGGTCGAGGATGCCGAAATCGCGAAGTTCGCGAAGAAGGCGTTCGAAAAACAGGGCATGAAGATCATGGAGAAATCCACGGTCAAGCAGCTGGACCGCGCCAAGGGCAAGGTCACCGCCCATATCGAGAGCGGCGGCAAGACCGAGAAGCTGGAGTTCGACACGGTGATTTCCGCCGTGGGGATCGTCGGCAATACCGAGAACCTGGGGCTGGACGATCTGGGCATCAAGGTGGATCGGACCCATGTGGTGGTGGACGAATATTGCCGCACCGGCGTCGAGGGCATCTATGCCATCGGCGACCTGGCCGGTGCGCCCTGGCTGGCGCACAAGGCCAGCCACGAGGGCGTGATGGTGGCCGAGATGGCCGCCGGCGGACACCCGCATCCGGTGCGCCCCGACAGCATTGCCGGCTGCACCTATTGTCACCCGCAGGTGGCCAGCGTCGGCCTGACCGAGGCCAAGGCCAAGGAGGCGGGCTACGACGTCAAGATCGGCAACTTCCCCTTTATCGGCAACGGCAAGGCCATCGCCCTTGGCGAAGCCGAAGGCATGATCAAGACGGTGTTCGACTCCAAGACCGGCGAATTGCTGGGTGCGCATATGGTGGGCGCCGAAGTGACCGAGCTGATCCAAGGCTACGTGGTGGGTCGGCAGCTGGAGACGACGGAAGAGGACCTGATGCACACGGTCTTCCCGCATCCGACGTTGAGCGAGATGATGCACGAGAGCGTTCTGGACGCGTATGGTCGGGCGGTGCACTACTGAAATGAGCGCCTGCGGCGCGCAGGTTCGGATTGCGTTCGGGCCACGCAGGCCAGTGGGGGACCCGTCCCCCACACCCCCCGGGATATTTTCGGCCAGAGGAAGCGGTGCGGGGCTTTTCGCATTGGGCCGCATCTGAGATGGTGCGCGTGTCGATGACCTTGGAAGTGTAGCGGAATGGCGAGCCTCAACCGCATCGTGATGTACAAGAGTTCCCGCGCCTGGTTCGAGGAACTGGACCTGGCGTCGATGGAGGCCGCCGAGGTGTCGGGCAAGCATGGCCGTCGCTATGAGTTCAAGAGCTACGAACGCTTCCGCTACCCGGCCCATGACATCTGCGCGGGGCCTTATACCGACGAGGACGGGACCGTGCGGCAGTTCGACATCGTGCTGGCCAACCAGGTGTGGGAGCATCTGGACCGGCCCTACGCGGCGACGCGCAACGTGCTGGAGATGCTGCGGCCGGGCGGGTATTTCTGGGTCGCGGTGCCGTTCTTCATCCCCTATCACGGCGATCCGGTGGATTGTTCGCGCTGGACGGCGCGGGGGCTGAAGAACCTGTTGATCGAAGCCGGGTTCGAGGAAGACAAGATCAGGGCCGAGCAATGGGGCAACCGGCTGGCGGGGCTGCGGAACCTGGGTGAGGATTGGCCGCCGGAATACGACCCGGAGCGCGACAATCTGGACAATGATCCGGCCTTTCCGATCTGTTCCTGGGCGCTGGCGCAAAAATAAACTGTGGATAAAGCGGGCACTGCTGACAAGGCCTGACGCATGTTCGCGCTATGTTCCGTTTTTCCTCTTGGAAGAACCGGCGCCGTAAACTATCTGTCAACGGGTGAGAGACCGGGGGCAGCATGGCCGAGCTGAAGAACATCGAAGTACGGGGCGCGCGCGAGCATAACCTCAAGAACATCGACGTGGACATTCCGCGCAACGAGCTTGTGGTGATCACCGGCCTGTCGGGCTCGGGCAAGTCGAGCCTGGCGTTCGACACGATCTATGCCGAAGGGCAGCGGCGCTATGTCGAGAGCCTGAGCGCTTATGCGCGGCAATTTCTGGACATGATGGAAAAGCCGGACGTGGACCATATCAGCGGTCTGTCCCCGGCGATTTCGATTGAACAGAAGACGACCAGCAAGAACCCCCGCTCGACCGTCGGCACGGTGACCGAGATCTACGACTACCTGCGGCTGCTCTTTGCGCGGGTCGGCACGCCCTATTCTCCCGCCACCGGCAAGCCCATCGAGGCGCAGCAGGTGCAGGACATGGTCGACCGGGTGCTGGCGATGGAGGAGGGTACGCGGGCCTTCCTGCTGGCGCCCATCGTACGGGACCGCAAGGGCGAGTATCGCAAGGAATTCCTGGAACTGCGCAAGCAGGGCTTTCAGCGGGTGAAGGTGGACGGCACGTTCTACGAGCTTGACGAGCCGCCGACGCTGGACAAGAAATTCCGCCATGACATCGACGTGGTGGTCGACCGCATCGTGGTGAAGGACGGCATCGGCACGCGGCTGGCCGACAGTTTCCGCACCGCGCTGGACCTCGCCGACGGGATCGCCATCTTCGAGACCGCGCCGAAAGAGGGCGAGCCGGAGCGCACCACTTTCAGCGAGAATTTCGCCTGTCCGGTCAGCGGCTTCACCATCCCCGAGATCGAGCCGCGCCTGTTTTCGTTCAACGCGCCCTTCGGGGCCTGTCCGGACTGTGACGGGCTGGGCATGGAGCTGTTCTTTGACGAACAACTCGTGGTGCCCGACGCCGCCTTGAAGCTGTATGACGGGGCGCTGGCGCCATGGCGGAAGGGTAAGTCGCCCTATTTCCTTCAGACCATCGAGGCCATCGCGCGGCATTACGAGTTCGACGCGAACACGCCGTGGCGCGACCTGCCCGCGCATGTGAAGCAGGTGTTTCTGCACGGCTCGGGCGACGAGGAAATCCAGTTCCGCTATGACGAGGGTGGGCGGGTGTATCAGGTGTCCCGCGTGTTCGAGGGCGTGATCCCGAACATGGAGCGGCGCTATCGCGAGACGGACTCGAGCTGGATCCGGGAAGAGTTCGAACGCTACCAGAACAATCGTCCCTGTGGCACCTGCGGCGGTTATCGTCTGCGGGAAGAAGCGCTGGCGGTGAAGATCGGCAAGCCGGATGACCTGCGCCATATCGGGCAGGTGGTGCAGATGTCGATCCGCGAAGCGTTCGACTGGTGCGAGACGGTGCCGGAGGCGCTGACGGTGCAGAAGAACGAGATCGCGCGGGCGATCCTGAAGGAGATCCGCGAGCGGCTGGGGTTCCTGAACAATGTCGGCCTGGAATACCTGACGCTGAGCCGGAACGCGGGCACGCTGTCGGGCGGGGAAAGCCAGCGCATCCGGTTGGCCAGCCAGATCGGGTCTGGCCTGACCGGGGTGCTCTATGTTCTGGACGAGCCGTCGATCGGGCTGCACCAGCGCGACAACGGGCGGCTGTTGCAGACGCTTCAGAACCTGCGCGATCAAGGCAACACCGTGATCGTGGTGGAACACGACGAAGAGGCCATCCGAACCGCCGATTACGTGTTCGATATCGGCCCCGGTGCGGGTGTGCATGGCGGCGATGTGGTCAGCCACGGCAAGCCCGAGGCGGTGGCGGCGGACAAGAACTCGATCACCGGGCAATACCTGTCGGGTGTGCGCGAGATTGCCGTCCCGGCCGAGCGTCGGACGGGCAATGGCAAGCAGGTCAAGATCGTCAAGGCCACGGGGAACAACCTGAAAAACGTGGATGCCGAGTTTCCGCTGGGCAAGTTCGTCTGCGTGACCGGCGTGTCGGGCGGGGGCAAGTCTACGCTGACCATCGAGACGCTGTTCAAGACGGCCTCGATGCGCCTCAATGGCGCGCGCCAGACGCCCGCGCCCTGCGAGACGATCAAGGGGCTGGAGCATCTGGACAAGGTGATCGACATCGACCAGCGGCCCATCGGGCGCACGCCGCGCTCGAACCCCGCCACCTATACCGGGGCGTTCACGCCGATTCGCGACTGGTTTGCCGGGCTGCCCGAGGCCAAGGCGCGCGGATACAAGCCGGGGCGGTTTTCCTTCAACGTCAAGGGCGGGCGGTGCGAGGCGTGCCAGGGCGACGGCGTGATCAAGATCGAGATGCATTTCCTGCCGGACGTCTACGTGACCTGCGAGACCTGCAACGGCGCGCGCTATAATCGCGAGACGCTGGAAATACAGTGGAAAGGCAAGAGCATAGCGGACGTTCTTGATATGACTGTCGAGGACGCGCAGGAGTTCTTCAAGGCCGTGCCGTCGATCCGCGAGAAGATGGATGCGCTGATGCGCGTGGGGCTGGGCTATATCAAGGTGGGCCAGCAGGCCACGACCTTGTCGGGCGGCGAGGCGCAGCGTGTGAAACTGTCGAAGGAACTGGCGAAGCGGTCAACGGGCCGGACGCTCTATATCTTGGACGAGCCGACCACGGGATTGCATTTCGAGGACGTGAAGAAACTCTTGGAAGTGCTTCATGAACTTGTGGAAAGTGGCAATACGGTCGTGGTGATCGAGCACAATCTGGACGTGGTGAAGACCGCCGACTGGATCGTGGATATCGGCCCCGAGGGCGGCGATGGCGGCGGCGAGATCGTGGCCGTGGGCACGCCCGAGGATGTGGCCGAGGTCGAGCGCAGCCACACCGGGCGCTATCTCAAGGACATGCTGGCGGCGCGGAAGGTCGCCGCGGAATGACGCGGCTTGCCTTTGTCCTGCTGGGGCTGATGCTGCCCTGTGGGGCAGTGGCGCAGGCCGGGCCGGACTGCGGTTTCGCGGAAGAGCCCTGTTTCTGCGGCGGGCTGTTCTTTGTTCTTGAAGTCGGAGACGGCGATGCTGCGTTCGAGGCCGGGCTGCGCCAACGGGCCGCGGAGATGCGGGCACGTGTGCAGGCATTTCATGGGGAAACGGCAGGTAATCAGCTATTCGATGGCTGGGTTGCGGCATGGCGCGGCCTGCCGAAAGGCACGGACGGGCAGGTGATGCTGGCAAAAGGCCTTGCGCGGTGCGAAGGCTACGTCACCGGCGTGGCGGGGCGACCGAGCGTATCGGTCAGCCCTTAAAGGTATTGTTTTTCAGAAGTTTGCGCGCTGAACTTAATTCAGGATGCGCGCGGCTGCCCCGATCAGATCGAGCACTTCGCGGGTATCGCGATCGACGCGCAGAACCTGGTCTCCGACCCGGTAATAGGTGCCGTAAGGGTCAAGACCATAGCGGCCCGGATCGCGGATGATCACGTAGTCGCCACGGATCACGTCCCCCCGGCGATAGCCGTCATAGTGGTCCCTGTCATAGCCCGAATGCTTCTTGGCCTGTCCCGGCGGGACGCACGGCACGGCTTTCTTGGCCAGACCTGGAGGGCAGCCGTTCGACTTGGCCGCCACGGGCCCGGCCAGGGACATGGCGACGATGGATACGGTCAGGACGGGTTTCCACATGTGGTTTCTCCTTCTGCTTTGGCGGATAACACCTGGGCAGAAGGAGCGTTCCTCAGGGTCAGGTGCGCCGGCGGCTTCATGCCGGTTGCGCCGGTGCGTGGATGCCGGACCGGGAAAGGGGGCGCTGCCCCCGCGCCGAAACAGGGTTTCGACGCTCCCCCGGGATATTTTTGGCCCGAGGAAGAGGCGGGTCAGCCCTGGTGTCCGCGGTTTTCGAACCGGGGCAGCATGGCGGAAAAATCGCGGCCATTGCCGTCTTCGTCCTCGACGAAGCGGCGGTAGAGCTCGCGGGCGGCCTGGCCGATGGGCGTGTCGGCGTCGGCGGACTCGGCGGCCTGCATGGCCAGGGTCAGATCCTTCAGCATCAGTTCGGCGGCGAAGCCGGGCTTGTACTCGTTGTCGGACGGCGATTTCGGGCCGATTCCCGGAGCGGGGCAATAGGCGTTCATCGACCAGCTGTAGCCCGACGAGGTCGACACCACGTCGAACATCGCCTGGCGGTCGAGGCCCAGCTTGTCGGCCAGCGCGAAGGCTTCGCAGGTGACGATCATGGTGGCGCCAAGGATCATGTTGTTGCAGATCTTGGCGGCCTGGCCGTTGCCCGAGGGGCCGCAATGCACGGCCTTCTGGCCCATGATGTCGAAAAGCGGCTTGGCCGTCTCGAACGCGCCGTCGTCGCCGCCCACCATGAAGGTGAGCGTGCCGCCCTGCGCGCCGCCGATGCCGCCCGAGACCGGCGCGTCAAGCGCGCCGAGGCCTGCCGCGTTGGCCTGCTCGGCCACGGCGCGGGCGCTGTCCACGTCGACGGTGGAGCAATCTAGCAGCACCGCGCCCTGTTTCATCGCCGGGATCACGGTGTCGGCCACCTTGCGCAGGATCTGGCCGTTGGGCAGCATGGTGATGACGACGTCCGCCGCTTGCACGGCGGCCTCGGCGGTGTCGGCATTGGCCACGCCCTCGGCGGTGGTGCCGGCGGTGTCGAAGCCGGTCACCTCGTGTCCGGCGGCGGCCAGGTTGGCGGCCATGGGCGCGCCCATGTTGCCCAGTCCGATGAATCCGATCTTCATGTCAGGTCCCTCCCTCAGGTCTTGAATGTCATTGCGTCCGGCCCCAGCGGCAAAAGCATCTGTTCGGCGGCCGCGGTGGGCGGCGTGGCGAGGTCGTGCTGCCAGTTCGGGCTGCGGTCCTTGTCGATCACGGCGGCGCGGATGCCTTCGAGGAAATCGCCATGCTCCATCGCGCGGAAGGTGAAGCGGTATTCCAGTTCCAGCGCGTGGCGGATATCGCCCCCCGCGCCGCGCAGGCGGTGCAGGATTTCCACCGTCGAGGCCATCGACAGGGGCGAGTTGCGGCGCATGGATTTCAGCGCGGAGGCGGCGAGGTCGCTATCGGACGCCTCCAACGCAGTCATGAACGCGCCAAGGTCGGCACCGTCGAAGAGCGCGTCGATCTCGGGCTGCTGGTCGCTCAGAGTCCCTTGCGGGGGCGTCTCGCCTTTGATGTGGCTCACATCGCCGGTCTCTTCGAGTTTCGCGATGAGATCGGTCCAGTGGTCCTGCGGGATGTAGCTGTCGGCAAAACCGGCATAGATCGCGTCGGCCGGGCCCATGCGGGAGGTGGTCAGGCCCAGGTATTCGCCCAGCCGGCCCGGCGCGTTGGCGAGGATCAGCGAACCGCCCACGTCGGGCACCAGCCCGATGCCGCATTCGGGCATGGCGATCTGGCTGCTGTCGCAGACGATCCGGTGCGACCCGTGGCAGGAAATGCCCACGCCGCCGCCCATGGTGAAGCCCTGCATGAAGGCGATGTAGGGTTTGGGGTACTCGGCGATCTTGGCGTTCAGGCGGTATTCGTCGCGCCAGAACGTCTGGCCATAGGCGAAGTCGCCTGCGCGGCCGGTGTCGTAAAGCTGCTGGATGTCGCCGCCCGCACAGAACGCCTTGTCGCCCTCGGCGTCGATGATGACCAGCGCGACGTCGTCGTCGGTGGCCCAATCGTCCAACGCTTTTTCGATGGCAAGGCACATGTCGTAGGACACGGCGTTGAGCGCCTTGGGGCGGGTGAGGGTGATGCGGCCCGCGCGACCGGTTTTGCGGATCGAGATGTCGGTCATGCAGTCTCCAACTTTTGCAGAACCTTAGTGCGCTTCGCTGCGTAAGCTTGCTCTAGCCTAGCCGGAGCATCCCGCCTTCCAAAAACAACATTGAGGAATGAAAGCATTAGAAACAGGCCTGTTTCGAAAGCTTTCCAAGCAAGCAATGCGAATACACACAAAAGCAGTATCGATAGCAGAATGCCAAAGGCGTGTGGCATGTGTCCCGGATCGAGTTGCGGAACAGCCGTGACCAGCAATCCTAGCGTTCCACCCAACAAACACGCGCTCACTGCGGAGAGTATCAAGAACAGGACAGGGCCGAGAAGCGGCACCTTTCCGGTTATCCTGAACAGCATCATCTGCACGGAAAGGACGGCGTATTGGATATGGAGCAAGCGACTCACTCCTTGTCACCCTTCCGCCAGCATATGCCGCGCCACGATCAGGCGCATGATTTCGTTGGTGCCTTCGAGGATCTCGTGCACGCGCAGGTCGCGGACCAGCTTTTCGATACCATAGTCCGCGAGGTAGCCGTAGCCACCATGCAGTTGCAGGCACTGGTTGACGATCCGGCTGCCTGCCTCGGTGACGAATTTCTTGGCCATGGCGCAGTATTTCGTGGCATCCGGCGCCTTGGTGTCCAGCTTCCACGCGGCCTGGCGCAGAAAGACGCGGGCGGCCTGCAGCTCGATCTCGAGGTCCGCCAGGCGGAATTGCAGGGCCTGGAACTGGTCGATGCTTTGCCCGAAGGCCTTGCGCTCGCGCATATAGGCCTTGGTCATGTCGAGCGCCTGTTGCGCAGCCCCCAGCGAGCAGGCGGAGATGTTGAGGCGCCCGCCATCCAGCCCGGCCATGGCATAGCTGAACCCTTTGCCTTCTTCGCCCACGAGGTTCTCGGCGGGAATGGCGCAATCGTCGAACTGCACTTGCGCCGTGGGTTGGCTGCGCCATCCCATCTTGTCTTCCAGCCCGCCGAAGCTGAGCCCGGGCGTGCCGTCCTCGACATAGACGGTCGAGATGCCCTTGGGGCCGTCCTCGCCGGTGCGGACCATGCAGACATAGGCGTCCGAATAGCCGCCGCCCGAGATGAACGCCTTGGTGCCGTTGAGCGTATAGCCGTCGTTGGTGCGCGCGGCGCGGGTTTTGAGAGCTGCGGCGTCGGAGCCGGACCCCGGTTCGGTCAGGCAGTAGGACAGCACCGTCTTCATCGGGATCACGTCGGGCAGGACGCGGGCCTTGAAGTCGTCGCTGGCGAAATTGTCGATCATCCGGGCGCACATATTGTGGATCGAGAGAAACGCCGCGACCGAGGGGCAGGCCATGGAGAGCGCCTCGAACACCAGCGTTGCGTCAAGCCGGGAAAGGCCCGCGCCGCCGGACTCTTCGCTGACGTAAAGACCGCCGAAGCCCAATTCGCCGACCTGTGGCCACAGCTCTTTGGGGATGGTGCCCTGCGCTTCCCAGGCGCGGGCGTGGGGCGCGATGGCGTCCTGGCCGAAGGCATGTGCCATGTCGAAAATGGCGGTCTGTTCCTCGCTGAGCGCGAAATCCATCGCTTGGTCCTCCTCGTCTTACCCGGATGAGTAATTGAACGTGTGTTTAATTAACCTGTTCGCAGCGGCGTCGCAAGCTGTGATCAGAGGGTCGCGCAGAACCTTGCGAGGAATCAAGGGCTGTCGGACTTATGCCCGCGTCAATGAAAACGGGCGCCGCACCGTACGTGCCGCGCCCGTTTCCCAATGTCCGATTGTGCCGTAAGGTCAGAGCACCAGCACCTTGGTGCCGACCTCGGTCTTTGCGAACAGCTCTGCGATATGCTCGTTATAAAGGCCGATGCAGCCCGAGGACGACCGCCGCCCGATCTTGCGCGTGTCGTGGGTGCCGTGGATCAGGTAGGCGGGCCAGCTGAGATACATCGCGTGGGTGCCCAAGGGGTTGCCGGGACCGGCATCCATGAAATCGGGCAGGCTGGGGTCGCGTTGTTTCATCGACTCGGTCGGGGTCCAGGTCGGGCCGACCTTCTTGCGCACGATCTCGGTATAGCCGCGGCGGGTCAATTCATCGGTCATCGGCACGGACGAGGGGTAGAGCGAATAGACCCCGCTTGAATTCCAGTGATGCACCGCGCGGCTGTTGATGTCGCAGACGATGCGGCCGGAGCCCAGGCTGTCGAAATAGTCGTTCCAGTCGCGCGTGGTGAATGAGGACGCATTTCGCTTGACCGACGAAGACAGTGGCGAATTGTCCTGTGCCAGCAACAGGGACGGGGTGGCCAGCGTGGCGGCGGCGCCCAGAAGCGTGGCGCGGCGCGTGAAGCGGGTCTTGGACATGGGGATGCTCCGTTTGCGTGTATTTTTGCTCTACTTAACCGGATCGATAGAAAGGTTAAGGGGAAAACCCGCGCGATTTTGCCGCCTCACGCAGGTTTGAAGGCCAGCAGCGGCGATATGACGCCGATCCTTGCATCCGGGTCACAGGTCGGCGTGAAACTCTTCGACCAGATGGCTGACCACGGCGCGCAGGGCGGCGTCTTGTCCGGCGCCGTCGTCCTTTGCCGCGTCGAACGCCCGGCGCTGTCGGGTCGATGACGTGCCGGTGCGCATCACCTCTCGCACGATCTCGACCTCGGAGATGCAGGCGAAATAACGGGCGTCTTCCTCGATCAGCTCCAGCAGTTCCTCGGCCAATTCCGCCATGGGCACGATCGCGCCACGGCCAAAGTCGATCAGGCCCTCGCGGGTGCCGTAGCGTTGCGCGCGCCAGCGGTTCTCGTCCACCAGGAAGCGGTCGTAGATGCGCCAGCGCTGGTTCTTCGTCGCCAGCCGCCACAGCATCCGGGTGATGCACTGTGTTAGCGCCGCCAGCATCAGCGTGTGTTCCATACGGGGCTGCACGTCGCAGATCCGCGACTCGATGGTGGGAAACTTCGAGGACGGGCGCAGATCCCACCAGATCTTGCTGGCGTCCTCGATCACGCCCAGGTCGGTGAGCGATCCCACCGAGCGTTCGAACTCCGCAAAGCTTTCCATGCGCGGGGGCAGGCCGGTGCGGGGCAGGTTGTCGAACACGGTCAGGCGGTAACTGTCCAGCCCCGTGTCGTGCCCTTGCCAGAAGGGAGAGGAGGTGCTGAGCGCCAGCAGATGCGGCAGGAAGTAGCTCAGCTGGTTCATCAGGTCGACGCGGCGGTCCGGATCCTCGATTCCCACATGGACATGCATCCCGCAGATCAGCATTCGTTGCACCACGCCTGCGAGGTCATCGCTCAGCGTATTGTAGCGGTCCTTGTCGGTGTGCGGCTGGTCGCGCCAGTCGGAAAACGGGTGGCAGGACGCGGCGATTGGCACAAGGTTATGGGCGGCAGCGTGTTTGGAAACGCAGGCACGCAGGCGCTTGAGGTCCTCGCGCGCCTCGGAGACGTCCTTGCAGACCTTGGTTCCGATCTCGATCTGGCATTTCAGGAATTCGGGCGCCACCTGATCCTGCAACTCCTCGGCGCAGGCCTCCATCAGTTCGGACGGCGCCTCGGCCAAGTCAAGGCTGTCGCGGTCCACCAACAGGTATTCTTCCTCGATACCGATGGTGAAATCGGGGCCGTCTGCTGTCATGGCTGCCTCCCTTTGGTTTGATACCAGCAACAAAGCATGACGTTTGGCAAGAGGCGTATGAGCGACGGGCAGCAACCTTGGGACAGGCCCGGTCGCGGTGCTGACAACGAGACAAACTTCCAAGAGCCATCATCCGAAATGGGGCGGAAACATGTCGCGGAAGAGGCGGAAGCTTCGATACACCCTACTTCGATTCGGAGAATTTATTCCTACAATTAAAATTTAATTAACATAGGTTAATAAACACACCTTAAACGTGCGCTTGAAACAATCTGTTTCCACTCTGTGAACTGCACGTAACGTATTTTTTTCATTGAAAATAAAAGCGCTTCCGGCCTTCCCAACGGTAAGGAAAATACCGTTTAAGTTGTAAATGTGTCCTGATTTGGCAGCCTGAGAGGGTGGGTGTTTAACGCAGGAGGCATTTTTATGGCCACTTCAGACATCGAAGTCACTCCTTATTCGGGGTCTCTGCTCGCCGCAGACTTGCTTGCGGGATCGACGACACTTCTGCTCAGCAACTTCGGAGGCGCGCAGACCGGGACGCTTGAAGACAATGACGGGCTGTTGGAGGATGCGGACGATGGCGTCTCAACCTTCAACGGCGCGCCGATCAATTATATCGGCAGCGGCAGCGCTACGGGTGGGGCCGAAGTCCTCGGGATATTCGTCGGCGTCGGCCCGACTGTCGACGTGGTCGTGTTCGAGGCCGGTGGCCAGATCTATTTTCACTATCCGAACGGAGAACCGGCCCTTGGGCAGCTGCTTCTGAACGTCGACATCACGGCAGACCCATATCAGGTGTTCACCCCGGTCTGCTTTGCCGCCGACACGCTGATCCTGACCCCGTGGGGCGAACGCACCATTCAGGAGCTGGACGTGGGCGACGAGGTGGTCGATTACTATGGCAAACGGCATGAGATCATCTGGACCGGGTCGCGCAAGCTGTCGCTGCCCCGTGCGTCGGCCTTTCACAAGTGGCGTCCCGTGGATATCGAGCGCGACGCGTTCGGCGAAGGCCGGCCCTACAGGATCACGCGCGTCTCACAGCAGCACAGGATCGTATTGGATGACTGGCGCGCGCGGCTGTATTCTGGCGCGGACGCCGTCTTTGCGCCGGCCGTGCATCTGGTGAACGGCGAGGACATCCGTTTGAATACCGCATTGGATGAGGTGGAATACTGCCACGTCATGTGCGCCGAGCACGTGGTTCTGGTGGCCAACGGGATGCCGGCGGAAAGCCTGTTTCCCGGCTCTGTCGCGCTGGAGGGGCTGGAGCGCTCGGCCCGGTCGGAAATGCTGGAGATCTTCCCGGAACTTGCCGCGGGGGTGACACCCGCCGGATATCAGTTGGCACATCCCGCGCTCAAGCGGAAAGAGGCGCAGATGCTGGCGAGGCAGTCCAGCCTGGCGCGACACCGGTCCGCCCTTAGCGAAACCGCGTCTGCGCAGCCGCCGGGCTGACCGTGTACCGATAAGGCCACAGGATTTCGGTGCGAAGTGACGGTTGGGCGTTTCGCGTGCCGGTGAGGACGTGACGAAAGCGTTTCGCGATAAACTTGAGTCACAGCTTTTCGCGAAACGCGGTACACCAGCCAATCGTTGCACGCGTTTCCCGTTCCGCTGATCGGTCAGGCAAAAGGCGAAACGCTTTAACCGTTGAACGCCGCCTTGGCCTTGGCGATCAGGCTTTCCAGCCGGGCCGCGGCCGAGCCGCCGGGGGCCAGCGCCGCGCTTTGGCCGTAAAGCGAGAACTGGTGTGCGGGGCCATCGGCCTCGAGCAGGGGGCGGCTGTAGTGGTACATCAGCGGGAAGGGGGCCGCGTCCACCTCGGCCATCGCGTCGATCCACGGGGTGCGGTGCGCCCGCGCGGGGCGGCCCGAGCCGGCACGGGTCACCCGGGTGCTTTCGTCGGTGCCGGCCTCGACCGCCTCGGGATGATAGGGTTTGCGGGTGGTCTCCTCCGCGGTGATGAAGGCGGTGCCGATCTGCACGCCCGCCGCGCCAAGTGCGAAGGCGGCAGCGATGCCGCGCCCGTCGGCGATGCCGCCCGCGGCGACCACCGGCACATCGACCGCGTCCACCACCTGTGGCAGGAGCGAGAAAAGGCCCACCTGCGCGTCGTTTTCCAGCTCCAGGAACAGCCCCCGGTGCCCGCCGGATTCCCAGCCTTGGGCGATCACCGCATCCACGCCCCGCGCCACCAGCCAACGGGCCTCGGCCACGGTGGTGGCGGAACACAGGATCTTGCAGCCTTTGTCCTTGAGCGCCGCGATGGCGGCGTCCTCGGGCAGGCCGAAGTGAAAGCTGACAACCGCCGGGGGCCGTTCCAGAAGGCAATCCAGCTGCGCCGCGCCGAAGGGCAGGAAAGTGGGGGTCGGCATCCCTTCGGGCAGGGTCGCGCCCGCCGCGTCGTAATGCGGGCGCATCGCGTCGAGCAGTGCGGCGTGATGATCTTCGGAGATGTCCTGCGGCGCGTGGCAGAAGAAATTCAGGTTCACGGACCGGTTCGTGGCCCCCGCCAGCGCCTCGATATCCTCGGCCAGCTTATCCGGCGACAGCGTGGCACAGCCATGCGAGCCCAGCCCGCCCGCGTTCGACACCGCCGCCACCATCGCCGGGGTCGTGGTGCCCGCCATAGGCGCCTGGATGATGGGATGCTCGATCCCCAGAAGCTCGCAAAGCCGTGTGTCGGGCCACATGTCCTGATCCTCCTTCCAAAACGAAACCGGGCCGCGGCGGTTTTCCCGCGCGGCCCGGTCATTATCCTTATGACACGGCGTTCAATCCATCGCCTTGAAGTTGAACTCGCCGCCTTCCTTGATGCCGCTGGGCCAGCGGGCCGTGACGGTCTTGGTGCGGGTATAGAACTTGAAGGCGTCGGGGCCGTGCTGGTTCAGGTCGCCAAAGGCCGATTTCTTCCAGCCGCCAAAGGTGTGATAGGCGAGCGGCACCGGGATCGGGACGTTCACACCCACCATGCCGATGTTGATCCGGTTGGCGAAGTCGCGCGCGGCATCCCCGTCACGGGTGAAGATCGCCGTGCCGTTGCCCATCTCGTGGTCCATGGCAAGGCCAAGCGCCTCTTCATAGGATTTCGCGCGCACGGTCGACAGGACCGGGCCGAAGATTTCCTGGCGGTAGATGTCCATGTCGGGCGTCACCTTGTCGAACAGGTGCGGGCCGACAAAGAAGCCGTCTTCGTAGCCTTGCAGCTTGAAGTCACGGCCATCGACGACCAGTTCCGCGCCTTGCTCCACGCCGGATTCGATCAGGCCCAGGATCTTTTCCTTGGCGGCTGCGGTGACGACGGGGCCGTAATCCACGTCGTCGCCGGCGGTGTAGGGGCCGACCTTCAGTTTCTCGATGCGCGGCACCAGCTTTTCGATCAGCTTGTCCGCTGTCTCATCACCCACCGGTACGGCCACGGAAATCGCCATGCAGCGTTCGCCGGCCGCACCGTAGCCCGCGCCGATCAGCGCGTCGGCGGCCTGGTCCATGTCTGCGTCGGGCATGACGATCATGTGGTTCTTGGCCCCGCCGAAGCACTGCACGCGCTTGCCGTTGCTGCAGCCCCGGCCATAGATGTATTCGGCGATCGGGGTCGAGCCGACGAAACCGATGGATTGCACGGTGTCGTTGTCGATCATCGCGTCCACGGCTTCCTTGTCGCCGTTGACCACTTGCAAAAGGCCCTTGGGAAGGCCGGCCTCTTCCAGGAGTTCGGCCAGCATGATCGGCACGGACGGGTCGCGCTCGGACGGTTTCAGGATAAAGGCGTTGCCGCAGGCCAGTGCGGGCGCGAACATCCACATCGGGATCATGGCGGGGAAGTTGAACGGCGTGATGCCACCCGTGACGCCCAGCGGCTGGCGCATCGAATACATGTCGATGCCGGGACCGGCGCTGTCGGTGAATTCGCCCTTCAGAAGCTGCGGCGCGCCGATGCAGTATTCCACCACTTCGAGGCCCCGCTGCACGTCGCCCTTGGCGTCGGGGAAGGTCTTGCCGTGCTCCGAGGACAGCGTCTCGGCCAGCTTGTCCATGTCGCGGTTCAAAAGGCGCACGAACTCCATCATCACCCGCGCGCGTTTTTGCGGGTTTGTGGCGCACCAAGCGGGCTGCGCCTTGGCGGCGATCTGGACCGCGTCGTCGAATTCTTCCTTGCTGGCCAGCGGGCAGCGCGCTTGCACTTCGCCGGTCGCCGGGTTGTAGACGTCGGAAAAACGGCCCGACTGGCCGGGCACGCGCGCGCCGTCGATATAATGCGTCAGGTCTTTCATAACGGTCCTCCTTGGGTTTGCGCGCAGGTTAGCGTTGCGTTTTTGGTGGGAAAAGAGGCAATGTTCCAAAAAGGCTTTGCAGGAATGCAAAGCCAAGCAGAGGATCAAAGGGCAGGGGCATGGTATCGAACTGGGACGATTTGCGGGTGTTTCTGGCGGTGGCGCGTACCGAAAGCCTGTCGGCGGCGGGCCGGGCGCTAAAGCTGGACCCAGCCACCGTGGGCCGCCGTATCGCGCGGCTGGAGGCCGATACCGGCGCGCCGCTTTTCGCCAAGTCGCCCACCGGCTATGCGCTGACCGATGCGGGCCAGCGGCTGATGGGGCACGTGGGCCGCGCCGAGACGGCGATGCGCGATGCCGACGAGGAAATGGCGGGGCAGGCGGGGGGCCTCTCGGGTCAGATCCGCATCGGCGCGCCGGACGGGTGCGCCAATTTCATCCTGCCGAAGGTCTGCGCGCAGATGGCCAAGGACAACCCCGACCTGGATCTTCAGATCGTGGCGCTGCCGCGGGTCTTCAACCTCAGTCGGCGCGAAGCGGACATGGTCATCGCGGTCAGCCCGCCCTCCGCGGGGCGTCTGAGCGTTCAGAAGATCACCGATTACAAGCTGCATCTCGCGGCCGTTCGCTGGTACCTGCGGCAGGCGCCGCCGATCGAGACGCTGGACGATCTCGCGGCGCATCGCATGGTGGGCTACATCCCCGACATGATCTTCGACAAGGAACTGGATTACCTGGGCGAAACCGGTGCGGACCGGGTGGCGCTTGCGTCGAACTCTGTTTCGGTGCAGGCCCATTGCATCCAGCAGGGGGGCGGTGTGGGCATCATGCACGATTTCGCAATGCCATTCTTCCGGCGGCTGCAAAAGCTGTTGCCGGACACGTTCAGCCTGACCAGGAGTTTCTATCTCGTGCGGCATCAGGACGACCGCAGGCTCGACCGGATGAACCGCTTTGCTGCCGCCCTGTGCGAGGGGATCCGCGCGGAGGTGGCGCGGCTGGAAGCCGAAGCTTGACAGGACTCAGGTTCTGGGGAACGCTGGTCACCTGAAATCATTGAAGAATTGAGGGTCCGGATGATCGTTCAACAGATACTAAAGTCTAAGCAAAGCGACAAGGTGATCACCGTCACGCCCGAGACCGAGGTGTCCGAGGCTGCGCAAATTCTGGCCAAGCACCGGATCGGCGGCCTGGTCGTGTCTGTGGATGGCGCCACCGCAGACGGCATCCTGTCGGAACGCGACATCGTGCGCGGCCTGGCCACGTCGGGCCCGAGCTGCCTCAATGACAAGGTGGCGGACCTGATGACCCCGAAACCTGTCTGCTGCACCCGGCAGGACAGTGCTGACACCGTCCTGGTGCGCATGACCGATGGCCGCTTCCGCCACATGCCCGTGGTCGATGACGAGGGCAAGCTTGTCGGCATGGTTACGATCGGCGACGTGGTGAAGGCCCGGCTGCAGGAGCTGTCGATGGAGAAGGCCGCGCTTGAAAGCATGGTGATGGGACACTGATCCCGACCGGCGCCTACCGGGGGCTTCACACGCTGTGAGTTCAGGGCGGCCGCTCTTGGGGCATGGGTCCAAGAACACTGAAAGTGGCGCTCTTGCTTGCAATTCTCCAACGCTTGTAGTTGCTTGCAGGGCGTCACGACACGAAGGAAAAGCCCATGCGCATCGGTCTCTATCCCGGCACGTTCGATCCGATCACACTGGGCCATACCGACATCATCGCCCGCGCGGCCACGCTGGTGGACCGGCTGGTCATAGGCGTGGCGATCAACCGAGATAAAGGCCCGCTGTTCACGCTCGAGGAGCGCGTGGCCATGGTCGAGGCGGAATGCATCGGCATCAGCGCCGCCACCGGCACCGAGATCGTGGCGCATCCGTTCGAGAACCTGCTGATCGACTGCGCCCGCGACGTGGGTGCCAGCGTGATCATCCGCGGCCTGCGCGCCGTGGCGGATTTCGAGTACGAGTTCCAGATGGTCGGTATGAACCGTGCCATGGACGACCGGATCGAGACGGTCTTTCTTATGGCCGATGCCCGCCGGCAGGCCATCGCCAGCAAACTGGTGAAGGAAATCGCCCGACTGCATGGTGACGTGACCCGCTTCGTCACGCCTGCCGTCAAGGACGCACTGGAAGAGCGATTCAGGGACTGACGCGGCACCCTAGCGCCAGAAGGCCAGCCACTCGATCAGGTCGACCGTCTTGCGCGCAAGGAAGAACGACGCGGCCATGTCGTTGTAATAGTAGTCCCAGCCAAGCCCCGCGATGATCAGCAGGGCCAGAAAAAGCGCGATCTTGTTCGTCATGTGCCCGTCACCGCTCTGCCGTCTGTGGGTTGCGTATGCCGTAACTTCGCTGTGCGGCGCAAGGGCCTCAAGACGCGGCACGCGTCTCGGAAGGCACCAGTGGCATGTCCAGAAGGTCGCCTACCAAGAGACCCAGTAATGCGCCGCGCCCGGGAACATCGGCTTTGCGGTAGACCGCGTTCAACTGTGATTTGACGGTGCCTTCGGCAGAGCCGCGAAACTTGGCGGTTTCCGCCACCGAGAAGCCCTTGATCGCGAACATCGCCACGTCCCGTTCCGCCGGTGTGAGGGCCCATTCGTCGAAATGCGTCTCGATGATTTCCGCCATGGCGCCCGCCGCGATCGAGACTTGGGATTCAAGATGGGCCTTACGCCGCAACAGTCGCATCAGATAGCGTGTCTCGAACACGATGGCCGACACCAGCGCCAGTGCGGCCAGTGCCTCGATCACGATATGCAGGTTGGTCAGCGCGCGCAGGTCCCACGGCGCAAGGTCCATCACCACGTCCCACAGGAAGAACGCGGCGCAGAGGCTCTGCACCGCGATCAGCGCGATGAGCGCGCCGGGTTTGTCCTGTCTGCGCGGTGTCATGGCTCCAGTTTAACGTCATCGGGCACGGTCTTGCACCCGGTTATCATCGCGCGGGGCAGGTTGACGCCGGTGCGCAGGCTTTCCAGAACGACGGCCGCGACATGGGCCAGCACCGAAAGCTCGGCCCAGAGAACGAACGCCTCGTGCGCCTCTTCAACCCATTCGACGCCCCAGAAGGTGTTGGTGGTCATCAGGTAGCCGGTGACGCAGATGGCCAGCATCGACAGCAGCAGGTTGCCGATCATCAACGCACCCAGCGGTGAATGCCCCAAATGGGTGCGGCGGCGGCGCAGGGCCATGTCGGCGACTTGTCGCGTCACTGCGCCGGGATCGGGAATGAAGCTGGAGAACCGGGCATGGCCCGGGCCGACGAGGCCCCACAGAATGCGCAGCCCGACCAGCGCCATGACGCCATAGCCGACCCACTCGTGCAGCTTTGCGTCCTCGTCGATCAGAAAGGCGTTGGCGATGAACGCGGCGGCCAGCGTCCAGTGAAAGATCCGGATGGCCGGATCCCAGACCTTGTATCGTGTCATGCTGTCTCTCCCGTCTGGGATGGGGGCCGGCGCGAGGGCCGGCCCTTTCGCCTGTCAGTCGTCGCGCTTGGACTTGACGATGTTGAGGTCGGAATCGAGGTAGATCTCGTAGCGCTCGCCGTCCTTCATGGCATAGGCCTCGTATAGGCCGTCTTCCATCTCGACCTTGCGAACCTCGTAGCCCTGCGCTGTCAACTGGGTCTTGATCTGTTCGGCCTTGGCCATGTCAAGCTTGCCGTCGTCGTCCGAGGCAGAGGCGATGCCGCCGGCAAAGATGGCGAGGGCGAGTGCGATGATGCGTGTCATGTCTAGAGCTCCTTGTTCGTTGGCTCAGGGCAGGGGCGTAATGCCGCCTGCCGACCATGAGATGCACATCGCGGCGGCCCGGCGCCATCGACCGAAAGGGGCAGTCACGCCGGCCTATAACCAATGTTTACGGCGGAAAGCCGCCATGAAACGCGAAAGCCCCCGCCGCGATCTGCGACGGGGGCCCTAAAAACGATGTGGTGTCGGTTCAGCTCAGACGCGCCATCGCCACGGCCACGTCGGCCATGCGACACGAAAAGCCCCATTCGTTGTCGTACCAGGCCAGCACGCGCACGAGCCGTCCGCCGGTCACGCGGGTCTGCTCGGGCGCGAAGATCGAGCTTTCCTCGGTGTGGTTGAAGTCGATCGACACCTTGGGTTCGGGGTCGTAGCCCAGAACGCCCTTCATCGGGCCTGCCGCCGCTTCGGCCATGATGGCGTTCACGTCGTCCGCGGTCACGTCCTTTTTGGCCAGGAATGTCAGGTCCACCGCCGACACGTTGGGCGTGGGCACGCGGATGGCCGAACCGTCCAGCTTGCCCTTGAGGTCGGGCAGCACCTCGCCCAACGCCTTGGCGGCGCCGGTGGAGGTGGGGATCATCGACATCGCCGCGGCGCGGGCGCGGTAAAGATCCTTGTGGCGGCGGTCGAGCGTCGGCTGGTCGCCGGTATAGGCGTGGATCGTGGTCATGATGCCCGACTCGATGCCGATGGCCTCGTGCAGGACCTTGGCGACCGGGGCAAGGCAGTTGGTGGTGCACGAGCCGTTCGAGATCATCCGCTCGCCGGCTTGCAGGTCCTTGTCGTTGACACCGAAGACCACCGTGCGATCCACGTTCTTGCCAGGGGCCGACAACAGCACTTTGCCCGCGCCGCGCTCCAGGTGCTTCTTGGCTTTCTCACCATCATTGAATTGGCCGGTGCATTCCAGCACCACGTCGACGCCGGACCAGTCCAGCTCGTCCATGTCGTAGGTCGAGAACATTTCCATCGGTCCACGGCCCAGATCCATCGTGCCGTCGCCCAGCGTGATGTCGCCCGGGAACCGGCCATGCACGCTGTCGTATTTCATCAGGTGCGCCGCAGTTTCCAGCGGGCCGGTGGCGTTGACCTTGGCGACCTTGATGTCGTTGCGCGTGCTGGCCGCGATATGCGCCAGGGTGCAGCGGCCGATCCGGCCGAATCCGTTGATGCCGACGGTGACGGTCATTTTGTTCTCCTATCCCGGTGTTGAGGGCGATATAGACGCAAGGGTGCCGCGCTGAAACCCTTAAAACGCAAGGGTTTGGCGTGTTAGCGTTAACCGTTTGCGCAAACCAGCTGTCGCGGGGCATGATTGCGCTAACCAATTCGACCCAAGCGTAACGAGAGGCAAGAGTATGAGCGGACTTCTGGCATTGCTGGACGATGTGACCAGCCTGGTCAAGGTGGCGGCGGCCTCGGTCGACGACGTGGCGGGGCAGGCGGCCAAGGCGGGGGCCAAGGCAGCGGGCGCGGCGATCGACGACGCGGCGGTCACACCGAAATACCTGCGCGGCTTTGCGCCCGCCCGCGAGTTGCCGATCGTATGGAAGATTGCGCGGGGCTCGCTCTTCAACAAGCTGGTGTTTCTGCTGCCGGCGGGGCTGGCCCTGTCGAATTTCGCGCCATGGCTGATCCCGCCCTTGCTGATGCTGGGCGGCGCGTACTTATGTTTCGAGGGGGCCGAGAAGGTGGCCCATGCGCTTGGCGTCGGCAAGCACCACGGCGGGCCGGACGGCAGCCACCAGACCAAGGATCCCACCCATCTTGAAGAGCAGCGCGTGCAGGGGGCGATTAAGACCGATTTCATCCTGTCGGCCGAGATCATGACCATCGCGCTGTCCAACATTCCGCCCAGCAATTTCTGGATGGAAGCCGCGACGTTGGCGATGGTTGCGGTCGGCATCACCGTGGCCGTCTATGGCGCGGTGGCGCTGATCGTGAAGGCCGACGATGCGGGGCTTTTCATGGCGCAGAACGGTAACCTTGGCGTCACGCGCGGCCTGGGGCGCGTGATCGTGAAGGGAATGCCCTATTTCCTCAAACTTCTGATGATCGTCGGCACGGCGGCGATGCTGTGGGTCGGCGGCCAGATCATCCTGCACAGCATGGCCGAGATGGGCTGGTCCATGCCCTATGACACGATCCATCACTGGGCCGAGGATGCCGCCCATGCGGTCGACCGGTTCCAGGGGTTCGTCGCCTGGGCGGTGCAGGCAGCGGCGGACGGGGTATTCGGGCTGGTGCTGGGGACGTTGCTTATCCCCATCGGCACCAAGGTCGTCGCCCCGGTCTGGGCATCGGTGTTTGGAAAAGGCGCGGCCCACTGAGCCGCGCCTGATAACGTTGGCAAGAGGTCCCGGATCAGGTCCGGGACGCGACCGCCGAGCCTCAGCTGTCGTTGCCGTCCGTGGCGATCCGCACCAGGCGTCCGTCGGCGTAATCGGTGATCGCCACGATGGACCCGTCGCTGTCGACATCCACGTCACGCACGCGGCCAAGGCTCATCGCCATGCGCTCTTCGGCGGCGACCTTGCCATCGGCGTCCATCTCAAGGCGGACGATACCGCCGGGCTTGAGCGAGCCGATCAGGAAATCGCCGTCCCAATCGCTGAACATGCCGCCGTCGTAGGCGGTCATGTCGCCCGGCGCGATCACCGGATCCCAGAAATAGACGGGCTGTTCCATGCCCTCGCGCTGCGCCTCGCCCGAGCCGATGGGCGATCCGCCATAGGTCTCGCCATAGGAAATGACCGGCCAGCCGTAGTTCTTGCCCGGCTCCGGGCGGTTCAGCTCGTCCCCGCCCTTGGGGCCGTGTTCGACCTCCCAAAGCACACCGTCGCGCATGGTGGCGCCCTGGATGTTGCGGTGGCCATAGGACCAGATGCTGTCGATGGCGTTTTCGTCGCCAACGAAGGGATTGTCCTCCGGCACTTCGCCGTCGAGCGTCAGGCGGACGATAACGCCGTAGGTGTTGGACGTATCCTGCGCGTACTCGCGGTATTTCATCGACGAGTGTTCGCCGGTCGTGATGAACACATGCCCCGCGTCGTCGAAGACGATCCTGGAGCCGAAGTGCTTGGGCACTGTCGCGCCGGGCTCCTGCACGAAGATGTCCGTCAGGTCGGTGACCTCGGTCATGTCCTCATTCAGCGTGCCATAAGCGGCGGCAGTGGCCATCAGGCCGTCACCCACCGGCTTGGCATAGCTGATATAGATCCGGCGGCTTTCGGCAAAGTCGGGAGACAGCACCACGTCGAGCAAGCCGCCCTGGCCCTGCGCCGCCACCTCCGGCATCCCGGCAATAGGGTCGGACAGCGTTCCGTCCTCGGCCACGTGGCGCAGGCGGCCCGGGCGTTCGGTCACGAGATATCCGTCCTCCTCGGGCAGAATCGCGATCCCCCAGGGATGTTCCAGCCCAGCCGCGATATCGGTGACCTGAAGTGTGACGTCGCTGGACTCCAGCGGGGCGCGAAACTGGCCCTCGAAGGCTGGCTCGAGATCGGTATTGCGCGGCGCACGCTCGAACTCTTGCCCGAAGGCGGGCAGGGCGACGAGCAGGGCGGTTCCGGTCAGGATCGGGCGAAATGTCATTTGGGGTTTCTCCTCTGATGCATCGAAGCAGAAACCCCGTGTCGCGCACGCAGTTCCCGCGCGCGCGATCACAGATGCGTCAGAGCAGCGACTTGGCTTTCTCGGCCACGGCCTCGGCGGTGATCCCGAACTGCTCGTAAAGGACCTCTGCCGGGGCTGATGCTCCGAAGCCGTGCATTCCGACAAAGCCCGATTTCTCGCGCTTGCCGCGCTCGCCGTAAAGCCAGCGGTCCCAGCCGAAGCGGATCGCGGCCTCGACCGCGACGCGCACTGGGCCCGCGGGCAGAACCTTGCGGCGATAGGCCTCGTCCTGCTCCTCGAACAGTTCCCAGCAGGGCATCGAGACGACGCGCGTGCCGATGCCTTCGGCTTGCAAGAGGTCCCGCGCGGCCATGGCAATCGCCACTTCCGAGCCCGTGGCCATCAAAAGCGCCTGGCGCTTGCCTTCGGCATCGGCCAGCACATAGGCGCCCTGTGCGGTCAGGTTCTTCTGCTTGTGCTCGGTGCGCAGGGTCGGCACGCCCTGGCGGGTGAGCGACAGGACCGACGGCGTCGATTTCGAGGTCAGCGCCAGTTCCCACGCCTCGGCGGTTTCCACCGTGTCGCAAGGGCGGAAGACGTTGGTGTTGGGGGTGGCGCGGCTGATCGCCAGATGCTCGATCGGCTGGTGGGTGGGGCCATCCTCGCCCAGGCCGATGCTGTCATGTGTCATCACGAAGACGCTGGGCACCTTCATCAGCGCGGCCAGCCGCATCGCCGGGCGGGCATAGTCGGTAAAGCACATGAACGTGCCGCCATAGGGCCGGATGCCGCCATGCAGGGCCATGCCGTTCATCGCCGCCGCCATGCCATGCTCGCGGATGCCGTAATGGATGTAGCGGCCCTTGCGGTTGCCCTCGTCAAAGACGGTCATGTCGCCCGACTTGGTGTTGTTCGAGCCGGAAAGGTCGGCCGAGCCGCCGATGGTTTCCTGCATGACCGGGTTCACGACCTCCAGCACCATCTCGCTTGACTTGCGCGTGGCGACCTTGGGGCATTCCTCGGAAATCTGCTTTTTCAATGCCCGGATGCGCGAGGCCAGAGATTTCGGCACCTCGCCGTCCATGACGCGGGTGAACTCGGCCTGCCGGCGCTCGCTCAGCTCGCCCATGCGGGTTTTCCACTCGGCGTGCGCCTCGGCGCCGCGCTTGCCGATGGCTTCCCAGGCTTTCTTGATGTCGGCGGGCACCTCGAACGGACCGGTCGTCCAGCCATAGGCCTCTTTCGCCGCCGCCATCTGGTCGGCATCCGTCAGCGCGCCATGCCCTTTCGAGGTGTCCTGCGCCGCGTGGCCCAAAGCGATATGCGTCTTGCAGGCGATCATCGTCGGGCGCCGGCCGGTCTTGGCCTTGGTCAGCGCCGCGTCGATCTCCTCGGGGTCGTGCCCGTCGATCTCGATCACCTGCCAGCCCTCGGCGCGGAAGCGTTTCACCTGGTCGGTGCGGCTGGCCAGATCAACCTTGCCGTCGATGGTGATGTTGTTGTTGTCCCACAGCACGATCAGCTTGCCCAGGCCCAGCCGCCCGGCCAAGCCGATGGCCTCGTGGCTGACACCCTCCATCAGGCAGCCGTCGCCGGCGATGACGTAGGTGTGGTGATCCACCGCCTTCTTGCCGAACCGCGCGCGCAGCGCCTCTTCGGCGATGGCGAAACCCACGGCGTTCGAGATGCCCTGACCCAGCGGCCCGGTCGTGGTCTCGATCCCGTCATGCAGGAAGTTTTCCGGGTGGCCCGCCGTAATCGCGCCCCACTGGCGGAAGTTCTTGATCTGGTCGAGCGTCATGCCCTCGTAGCCGGTGAGGTAGAGCAGCGAATATAGCAGCATCGAGCCGTGGCCCGCGGACAGGATGAACCGGTCCCGGTCGGGCCAGTTGGGGGCGCTCGCGTCGAATTTCAGGTGCTTTTCATAGAGCACGGTGGCCACGTCGGCCATGCCCATGGGCATACCGGAATGGCCCGAATTGGCCGCGTGGACCGCATCAAGCGTCAGCGCGCGGATGGCGGCGGCCTTGTTCCAGTGATCGGGATGAGCAGAGCGCAGGGCAGCGATATCCACGGGGCAGCGTCCTTTTGGAAATGGCGTTCGGGGCCGTGCATACCAGCCCCGAAGCAAAGATCAAGCGCCCCCGCGCCGCGCCAAAGCGTTTCGGCTTTATCCGCAGGCATCTGCCAAAGTCGAAACGCGTACAACGATTGGCTGTCGTGTTGCGTTTCGCAGGTAAGCTGCACATCAGGGTCATCGCGAAACGCTTCAGGTTGCAGTATTACGTTAAGGGGCGCAATTTCTGTAACCATTGGTTAGAGTTGCAGCACATGTTTAAGGCGGGCGATTCGCGCGGTATCCGACCGACATGCGACGCAAGGCGCTGACCTTCCAAGACGGGCAAAGACAGACGGGGACCGAGGAGATGAGCGAAATAGAGGAATTGCAGCGGCGCATCAACGCCGCGCTGGACCGCATCGGGCGCGGGCTGGAGGCCGGGGCGGGCGCGGCGGCGGACCCCGCCGAACTGGCCGAGGTCAAGCAGGCCCTTGCGGATGAGAAGCTGGCCAACGAACAGCTTGAAGAACGCGTCAAGACCCTGCGCGACAAGCGCAATGCGCTGGAAGAGGAGCTGGAGGCACTGCGCGAGCAGAATGCGCAGGCGCTGTCGCGGCTCGACGGTGAATTGCAATCCCTGCGCCGCGCCAATCAGCAGCTGCGCGACAACAACGTCGCCCTGCGCGAGGCCAATGCCGCCGGCGTGGGCGAGGCGCACCTGATCAACAAGTCGATGATGGCCGAACTGGAAAGCCTGCGCGCGAACCGCGCCGCCGACCGGGCCGAGACCAGCGCGATCCTGTCGGAACTGACCGCCGTGCTGGAAGCCGCCGAGACGCCTGATACCCCCAAATCGGAGGACGCCTGATGCCCGAAGTCGAGATCGAGATCGGTGGCCGCACTTTCGAGGTCGCCTGCCAGGACGGCGAGGAACACTACCTGCACGCCGCCGCAAAGATGCTGGACGAAGAGGCCAGCGTGCTGTCGGCCCAGATCGGACGCATCCCCGAGCCGCGGATGCTGTTGATGGCGGGCTTGATGCTGGCCGACAAGACCGCGGGCGTGCAGGACAAGCTGCGCGAGGCCGAGGACAAGATGGCCGAGAAGGAGGCCGAGCTGGACCAGCTGCGCAACGCGCCTCAGCCCGAGCCGGAACGGGTGGAGGTGGCAGTGATCCCGGAACAGGTGACGGAATCTCTGGCCGAAATCGCGGCCCGCGCCGAAAGCCTCGCGGACCAGATCGAACGCTGACGCTGACGAGCTTTGCCTTGCAAGCCGTTGAAAAGACTAAGCCCCGGCACTTGACATGCCGGGGCTTCGTGATGGCCCAGGTTCGGCGCAACGCTTGGGAGAGTGCGCGCCGCCCTGACGTGGGTCAGGCCACCATTTTCTCGACCACTTCCCCGAAGGACGACGGCGTCGGCACGATGGTCACGCCCGCCTGCTTCAGAATGTCGACCTTTTCCTGCGCCGACTCGCCGAAGGCCGACACGATGGCGCCTGCGTGGCCCATGCGCCGCCCCTTCGGGGCCGACAGGCCCGCGATATAGGCCGCCACCGGCTTGGTCATGTGGTCGCGGATATATTCCGCCGCCTCGGCCTCTTGCGGGCCGCCGATCTCGCCCACCAGAACCACCGCGTCGGTATCGGGGTCAGCCTCGAACAGTTCCAGAATGTCCTTGAAGCTGGACCCGTTGATTGGGTCGCCGCCGATCCCGATGGAAGAACTCACGCCGATGCCATGCGCGCTCATCTGGCTGGCCGCTTCATACCCCAGCGTGCCCGAACGCCCGACGATGCCAACGCGCCCCGGCTTGTAGATCGAGGGCGGCATCAGCCCGGCAAAGGCCTGTCCGGGCGTGATGATGCCGGCACAGTTGGGGCCGATCAGGCGCATCCGCTTCTCGGCCTTGTAGCGCCGCATGTAGCGTTTCACGTCGATCATGTCCTGCGCCGGAATGCCGTCGGCGATGCAGACGCAGGTCTTGATGCCCGCATCCGCCGCTTCCATGATCGAATCCGCGGCAAAGGGCGGGGGGACGAAGCTGACCACCAGCTCGGCACCGGTCTCTGCCACAGCGCCCTTGACCGTGTTGAACACCGGCAGGCCCAGATGCTTGGTGCCGCCCTTGCCGGGGGTGACGCCGCCCACCACGTTGGTGCCGTGGTTGATCATGTCCTGGGCGTGAAAACTGCCGATCCGTCCGGTGATCCCGGTCACCAGAACGCGGGTATCCTTGTCGATGATGATCGCCATCAGCTTGCCTCCGCATATGCGCTGTCGGTGGCGCGCCAGGCGGCCACGACCTTGTCCGCCGCTTCCGCCAGGGAAGAGGCCGTCTCGATGTCCAATCCGCTGTCGGCCAGAAGTTTCATGCCTTCGTCGACGTTGGTGCCCGACAGGCGCACCACCAGCGGCAACTTCAGGTCCAGTTCCTTGACCGCCAGGATCACGCCCTCGGCGATCCAGTCGCAGCGGTTGATGCCGGCAAAGATGTTGACAAGGATCGCCTCGACATTGGGGTCGTTCAGCACCGACTTGAAGGATTGCAGCACCCGCTCGGGGCTGGCCCCGCCGCCCACGTCGAGAAAATTGGCAGGCTCGCCACCGGCCATCTTGATCATGTCCAGCGTTGCCATGGCGAGGCCCGCACCGTTGACGATGCAGCCGATCTTGCCGTCGAGGCCGATATAGTTCAGCCCGCGGTCGCCCGCATAGGTCTCGCGCGGGTCTTCCTGGCTCTTGTCGCGCAGCTCGGAAATATGCGGGTGCCGGAAGAGCGCGTTCTCGTCGAAGCTGACCTTGGCATCCAGCGCCACGATCTCGTTCGACGCGGTCACCACCAGCGGGTTGATCTCGACCATGTTGGCATCGGTTTCCCACATCATGCGGTAACAGCCCATGATCGTTTTGGCCGCCTGGTTGATCAGCGCCGGGTCAAGCCCGAGCGAGAACGCGATCTCGCGCGCCTGGAAGTTCTGCATTCCCACGGCCGGATCCACAACCGAGCGAATAATCGAGTCCGGCTCGCTTTCCGAGATCTCCTCGATCTCCATCCCGCCCTGCGCCGAAGCGACGACGACGACACGCTCCAATTTGCGGTCCATCACGAAGCCCAGATAGATTTCCTGTGCGATATCCGTGGCTTCCTCGATGTAAAGCCGCCCGACCAGCTTGCCTTGCGGGCCAGTCTGGTGCGTCACCAGCTTGCGGCCCAGCATCCACGAGGCGGCGTCCCAGACCTCCTCCTCGGATTTGCAGATGCGCACGCCGCCGGCCTTGCCGCGGGCGCCGGAGTGGATCTGCGCCTTCACCACCCAGCTTTTGCCCGAGAGCTCCGAGCAGCGATAGACCGCCTGTTCGGGGCTGTAGGCGATTCCGCCGCGCGGAATGTTGACGCCGAAGCCGCTCAGCAACTCCTTGGCCTGGAATTCATGGATGTCCATGCACATGCCCTCCTCGCATCGTGTTGCTGCCGACTGTGCCGGGAAAGAGGGGCGTGCGATACTTTCGCCCGGGTAGCAATGTGCACCCCGGGTTGGGGGACGGGCCGGAACGGGTAGGGCGGGCTACCCGGAACGCCCATGACGGGATACCTTGGGATGCGCTCGCCGCAGCGCGGAAAAGCCGATGCGAAACAGATGTTTACGAATGGAAACCGGGAGATGACGGGCAGATAGAATTTGCACAAATTCTATCCCGGAAAATGCGTATTTTCCGGGCCAATTTCTGCGCAGAAATTGGCTTAGAGTATTCTGCGGACCGGCTCTTGATTGCAGAAGATCACGATTTGCCCGGCGTTCTCGACCGCGTGGTAGCCACGCCGCGACAGCTCATGCGCAAGGCGGTCTCGGCCGACATATCGGTCGACGTCGCTCAATTGCCGCCGAACGATCCGACCGTCGCGCGCCGCTTTTGCAGAAAACAGGCTGTCGAACCATTGTTCGGCGGAAATCGGGCCATTGTGTCTCATGGCCCGATCTTCACTCAGTCGTGTTTAAGGCGCGGTAAAGGTCACTTCGGCGTCACCAGGTCGCCGGGCGTGTCGCCCCTGAGAAACGCTTCGAGGTTGTCGATCGCGCGAAAGCCCATGGCCTCGCGCGTGCCGTCCGTGGCGCTGCCCAGGTGCGGGGCCAGCACGATGTTGTCGTATTTCAGGAAACGCGGATCGAGCGCCGGTTCGTTGTGATACACATCAAGCCCCGCTGCCGCCAGTTTGCCGGAATCGAGCGCATCGAAAAGCGCGTCTTCGTCCACCACGTCGCCTCGGGCCGAGTTCACCAGGATCGCGCCGGGCTTCATGGCGTTGAAGATGATGGCGTTGATCATCTTGTAGGTGTCTGCGCCACCGGGGCAATGCAGCGACAGGAAATCGGCCTCCGCCGCGACTTCGACCATGCTGGGCAGCTGTTCGGCGTTGCCGTTGGCGGCCTTGATGTCCTCGGGCACCTCCCACGCATCCTGGAATACGACCCGCATTCCGAACCCGTTATGCGCCCGGCGCGCCATCGCCTGGCCGATGCGGCCAAAGCCGATGATGCCCAGCGTGGCGCCGGTGACTTTCTTGCCGATCATGTGGGTGGGCCGCCAGCCTTCCCACTTGCCCGCGCGGGTTTCACGCTCGCCTTCGCCGATGCGGCGCGCGGCCGCCAGCAGAAGGCCCATCGCCAGGTCGGCGGTACAGTCGGTCAGAACGTCCGGCGTGTTGGTGACGGTGATGTCGTTGGCCGCCGCCGCGTCGATGTCAATGTGGTTGAAGCCGACGCCGTAGTTGGCGAATATCTTCACCTTGCCCTTGGCCGCCGGATAGAACTCGGCCGGGATCTTGTCGGACACGGTGGGCATGATCACGTCATAGGTCTTGGCCGCGTCCATCCATTCGTCATGGCTCATCGGCGTGTCGGGGTGGCGCAGCGTCACGTCGCCCAGCCCGGCATTGGTCAAACGGTCCTCGGTCGCCTTCGGCCAGGCGCGCGTTACCAGAATTTTCATGATGTCTCTTCCCTTGTCGTGATCCGCCCTCGGCGCAGAATGCGCCAAGGGCAGGGCAGTTGCAATCGACCCTTTGGGATCACGCGGCCTTGGCGGGGCTGCCCTTGGCGTTGTCGGGCGTCGTCTCGCGGTAATGCGCCTGCGCGGCGGCCACGCCCGAGCCGGGCTCGATCTTGGCACCGGCATCGACCAGCGCCATTTCCGCCGCCGAGATCGCACCGCACAGCATCACCGGGTTCAGCGAGCCGAGGTGCCCGATGCGGAACGCCTTGCCCGCCAGCTTGTTCAGGCCGGTGCCCAGCGAGGTCTGGTACTTGTTGTAGGCCGTCGAGATCACGTCACGCGCGTCCACGCCTTCGGGCGCGTAGATGGCCGAGACGGTGTCGGATTCCCATTCCGGACCCCGCGCCACCAGTTCGCAGCCGTCCCACGCCTCGACCGCGGCGCGCACGCCCTGGGCCAGCCGCTTGTGCCGCGCCCAGATGCTTTCCATCCCGGCGTCCAGGATCATGTCCAGCGAACAGCGCAGCCCGCGCAGAAGCTGGGTGGCGGGGGTATAGGGGAAATAGCCGGTGTCGTTCAGCTTGATCATGTCCTCGAAGCTGAAATAGCAGCGCGACATGCCGGAATTGGCCAGCCGCTTGTTGGCCTCCAGCGCCTTGTCGCTGACGCCCAGAAAGCCAAGGCCGGCGGGCAGCATGAAACCCTTCTGCGAGCCCGACACGGCCAGGTCCACACCCCATTTCTCCATCTCGAACTCGATCGAGGCGATGGAACTGACGCCATCGACGAAGAGCATCGCCGGGTGGCCCGCCGCGTCCAGCACCTTGCGCACGCCCGCGATGTCCGAGGTCACGCCGGTCGCCGTCTCGTTCTGGGTGGCGAAAACCGCCTTGATCTGGTGGTCCTTGTCGGCCTCCAGGTGCTTGGCGTAGTCCTCCAGCGGCACGCCCTTGCCCCATTCCACCTCGCACAGCACTACGTCGAGGCCCAGGCGTTCGGCCATGTCCACCCACAGCAGCGAGAACTGACCAAAGCGCGACATCAGAACCTTGTCGCCGGGTTGCAGCGTGTTCTGGATGGCGCTTTCCCACGCCCCGGTGCCCGAGGACGGGAAGATGAAGACCCGGCCGTTTTCCAGCCGGTAGGCCTTTTTCATGTCGGTCAGCAGGCCGGTCACGAGTTCCGGGAAATCCGGGGCGCGCATGTCCTCCATGGGCACGTTCATGGCCTGACGCACGGGTTCCGGCACATTGGTGGGGCCGGGGATGTAAAGATGCTGGTAACCGTTCATGATGCTCTCGCTCCCTGTCACATGACTTGACGTTGGGTCGTAGCACGCAATTGCGGTCTGTGAAGACCCGTTCGCGGCAAAACAGGGGGGAAACCGCCCGATGGGTGGGTAATTCCTACCCGCCCGGGTGACATATCGGGCTGTATGGCGCCTCGGCATACACCGGCATACAGAAATTTCCTTTGATTTCAGACATTTCTACTGGTGTTATGTCTGAACGAGGTCCGTCTGTTGGGGAGCTGACGGAGAGGAGGAACAAGGAGCCGGCGCATGAAAGCTGCCACCGGTACGCTCATGACATCTGCTGAAAAACCCAGTGCTGCCACGGCCTTGCCGCAGGTCATCGTCGCCGATCGTCAACTGATCGTCTGCCAGGGAATCGGCTCGCTCGTGACCCAGATTCCCGAGGTCGAGCTGGGCCATTACGCCACCGACAAGGCCAGCCTGCGCAAGCATCTGGCCCATGCCACGGGCAAAACCATCCTGATCCTGGGGGTACGGCTGGCCGATGGCGATTTGACGCAGGTGCTGTCCTTCGTGCGCAAGGACTATCCCGACGTGATGGTCGTCGTTGTGGCCGAGGAGACCGAGTTCGCCTTTATCCGCACGGCGATCAAGGCCGGGGCAAATTCGGTCTGCATGATGGGCCAGATCCTGACCAGCCTGCCGCGCATTCTGGGGAAGCTGATCGAAGGACATTCGATCGTGCCGACCGAGGTTTTGCGGCGCCTCACGTCCGAGAATGCAGACGCGTTGTCGCGGCGCGAGCACGAGATCCTGGCGCTTCTTGGCGACGGGTTGACCAATTTCCAGATTTCCGCCCGGCTGGGGCTGAGCGAGAACACGGTCAAATATTACCTCAAGGCGATCTACCAGAAACTGGACGTCAATTCGCGCGGGGCGGCCATCGCCAAGTACGTGGCGGGCCATTACTGAGGCGTCCGCGCATCGGGTCCCGTGAATTTACCCGCGCTTTGCAAGGTCGATTGACGGACTGCGCATCGCGTGCAAATGCTTCTTCGCCGTGGCCGGAACCTGTGTCTTCCGGCGAGTCGGCGGCCCGATCCTCGGGGCACGCCAGAGGAAGCTTTCCCCAACGCAAGCGACACGTCGCATCAGGCGCGACTACAACAGGAGTTCCCCATATTGACGGGTATCGGAACCAAGATGTTGCTGCGCGACATGACCGGCTCTGTCGTCATTCATTCCTACCAGACCCATCTGCGGGTCACGTCGAAAATCGTGGCCGTGCTCGAGTCGCTGGATCTGGAACCGGAAGGCTTTGACGCATTTCTCGACGGCGCGGCCAGTGACGCCGAATTCGGGACGCTGATCCGACAAGGACTGGATCGCACACGCGTCATGGCATTCGAGGACGACCCCTACGGCAAGAAGGGCCACGGATACGGCAGAAAGCTGACGGCATGGCACAACCGGGCGATGAAGGCGACGGGCAAGTCCCGGATGACCGAATTGCACAAGGTCACGCAGGCCTGCAGCTGCGTGCGCACCCGGCACTTTTTCCTGTTCGTCAACACGCGCAAGGCGTTCAACTGGAGCGACGGGTTTTCGCCTGTTCCCGATACCAAGCCGGACTACCGGGAATTTCTGCTGGATCTTGATGCGGACGACCGGACCTTGGGCGAGTCTGCCCGCGCCGCGCTGGACGCGACGGTGCGGTAGGCGGCAATCCAGATATGGCGAAAGCATCGACCCTGATCACGGACAGCCAAGGCAGCTTCGGGTTTCTCAGCCCGTTCGGCAACCACATGATCGGCCTCCGCGCCGATCTGATAGGGTTCTTCAATACCGTGAAATCGACGGCAGGCGAATTTCCCGTCCTCCAGCACCAGCTCTACCGTGGTTATGTCGGTCTGGAAGATGTCGAGGGGCTCGAAGCCGACATCGCTTGCCTGCGCAACCTGGGCGTGAAGTCCGGTGAGATATTCGCACGATCTCTTTCAGCACTGACCCTCTGCATCGAGGAATTGCGGGCCGAAGCCGCGTATTTTTCCGACAATCCGAATATGGCCATCCGCACCGGCAGCACCGCGATCCCCGACGAGATTTTCCTGCGGCAGCTGCCGCGCGACGCCTTCTTCGCAGAGGGCCCTCCGCTCTGGCTTCGACCGCGTCTGACGCGAACCCAAAGATCCTGACCCCCGCGTCCAAACTGCCCAAAATCCGGGCTAACAGGGCTTCGCGCTTGAACAAACTGCGCGCTGCCGCTTTCATCGCATCCACCGATATGGTCAAAGCGGGGCGGACCCGGTCCGATACCGCCGGGCCCGCGGGACAAGGTCAGGGGAACATCCGGTCGTGCACCAGGAACACAAATTGCTGAACGCGCGGCTGCGCGAACTGCTGTCCCGGATCTATCCCAACGAATCCGCACCGGACCTGGCGCGCGCCATCATCGCCGCGTTCTGGCCCGAAGGCACCGTGCCCCGCAAACGCGCCCGCACGCCCAGCAACCGGCTCTGGTCGGAAAAGGACGCTTTTCTGATCACTTACGGCGACACCATCATCGATGGCGCGCACAAGCCGCTCGACCTGCTGGAAGATTTCCTGTCACGCTACATGGGCGGCGTGGTCGACGGCGTGCATATCCTGCCGTTTTTCCCGTTCAGTTCGGATGACGGGTTCGCGGTGACGGATTATCGCGCCGTGAACCCGCAACTGGGCGAATGGAGCGATATCAGCCGGATCGCCTCGAATTTTCATCTTGTGTCGGACCTCGTGCTCAACCACGTCTCCAGCCAGGGCAACTGGTTCAACCAGTACCGGCAGGGCAAGGCGCCCTATGACAAATTCTTCTACGAGGCGGACCCCGACCAGGACCTCAGCGCGGTTGTGCGCCCGCGCACCACGCCGCTCTTGCAGAAGATCGAGACGCGGGGTGGCGACCGCCACGTCTGGTGCACCTTCAGCCACGATCAGATCGACCTCGACTTTTCCAATCCAGAGGTGCTGCTGGAGATGCTGCGCATCATCCGGATGCATATCGAGAAGGGCGTGCGCACATTGCGGCTGGACGCCGTGGCCTTCATCTGGAAAGAGCCCGGCACCTCCTGCATCCACCTGCCGCAGACCCACGCCATCGTGCAGCTCATTCGCCTGCTGGTCGATTACACGTTCGAAACCGTCGTGCTGCTGACCGAAACCAACGTCCCGCGCAGCGAGAACCTCAGCTATTTCGGCAACCGCAACGAGGCGCACGCTGTCTACAACTTCCCTTTGCCGCCGCTCATTTTGCACGCGATGCAGTCGGGTTCGGCGGAATATCTCAACCGCTGGCAGGCCACCATGCCGCCCGCGCAGCTGGGCTGTGCCTACCTGAACTTCACCGCCAGCCATGATGGCATCGGGATGCGCCCGGCCGAGGGCGTGCTGCCTTCGGACGAAAAGAACCGCATGATCGAGACGGCCCAACAGGCTGGCGCACTGGTGTCGATGCGCACGATGCCCGACGGCACCGAAGCGGCCTACGAGCTCAACTGCTCGCTCTTCGACGCGATGCGCACCACCTTCAAGGGCGAGGACGATCATCATTTCGACCGTTTCATATGTTCGCAAACCATCCCCATGTCGCTGGAAGGCATCCCGGCCTTCTACGTCCATTCCTTCCTTGCCACGCCCAGCGATAACGAGGCGGTGGAACGGCGTGGCATGAACCGCGCCATCAACCGGCACCGCTGGCATTACCCGGACCTGCTGGAGCGTATGGAGGACGAAGGATCGGACCAGGCGCGGGTGATGAAGGCCCTGTCGGGCCGCCTGCGCATCCGCGCGCGTCAGCCGGGCTTTCATCCCAATGCGACGCAATTCACCCTGCGGCTCGATCCGCGTCTTTTCGGCGTCTGGAGGCAAAGCCTCGACCGCTATCAGTCGATCTTCGCCATCCACAACGTCAGCGACGAGACTGTCACCGTGTCTCCGCACGAGCTGAACATGATCGAGGACGACAACTGGCGCGACCTTCTGTCGGGCGAGGAGATTGACGCATCCGCCGACACGATCATCTTTGCGCCCTACCAGTGCCGCTGGATCACCAACCGCGACGGCCCGGCGCCTGCGGACCGGGCTAGCTGAATTCCTCGGCGTCCTGCAGCGCCGCCGCTTTCAGGTCCGACAGGAACTCGGGATCGGCGGCGTGAACACGGCTCCATGTGGGGATGAAGGGCGTCGCCTGCGGATTTTCCAGGAACACCGTACCGGCCCGGATGATGTTCTCGGCGAAAAGCTCGACCGACTTTTCCTCCTTGTGGCGGTCCACGCTCAGCCCGTTCATCTTGGCATCCGCGTAATAGCTTTCCAGCAGGTCCAGCGCGATCCGGTAATAGGTGGCCTTCAGCGAGCGGAACATGTTGGGCGTGAACACCGTGCCGTCCGATGCCAGCTTGCGGAAGATCGCCTTGCAGATATCCGTGGACATCCGGCTCAGGCCTTGGCTGGCGTCCTCGGGCGACAGGTCCTGGTGCTTGTGGTCGTAGGCGTCGGAGATCTCGACCTGGCAGACCGATTGCGGCGCCAGGTTGCGCCACGCCTCGGACAGCACGCCGATCTCCAGCCCCCAATCCGAGGGCACGCGCAGGTCGGGCAGCATCGGCGTGCGCATGGCGAACTCGCCCGACAGCGGATAGCGAAAGCTTCGCAGGTAATCGAGGTAGTCGCGATCCCCGATCACCTTTTTCAGCGCGATCAACAGGGGACTGACCAGCAGGCGCGTCACCCGTCCGTTCAGCTTGGTGCCGTCGACGCGCGGATAATACCCCTTGACCATCTGATAGCGGAACCCGGGATGCGCCGCCGGGTAGACCAGCCGCGCCAGCAATTCGCGGTCATAGGTCAGAATATCGCAATCATGCAGCGCCATGACGGACGTGTCGGCACAGGCGATGAGATACCCCATGCAGGTCCAGACATTCTTGCCCTTGCCCGGCTCCTCGGGCGCGATGCCTTTCTCCTCCAGCCGCGCGCCAAGGGCTTTCATGCGCGGGCTGTCGTTCCACAGGACCATGTGCTGCTGCGGCAGGCGGCTGAAAAATTCGATGGCGTGCCGATATTGCGCCTCGTCCGCCTGGTCCAGACCGATGATGACCCGGTGCAGGTAGGGCACCTGGGTCAACTCGTCGACGATATGCTCCAGCGCGGGACCTTCCAGCTCGGAATAAAGACTTGGCAACACCAGCGATATCTTGCGGGTCTCGGCAAAGGCCGTCAGCTCGTAGGTCAGATCGTCCAGGCTGCGGGTCCGCAGGTTGTGCAGGGTCGTGATGTTTCCGTTCTGGTGAAAATCAGCCATGTGGATTGGGGTCTTTCGTCGTTGCTAAATCGTCTAGGATCGCGTTCACCGCCTCGGCCCATCCGGCGGGGCCTTCTGCTTTGGTGCGGATGATACGACCGCGTGTGGCGCCGGGACTGTCCTCACGCTCAAGCGGCGGGATGCCGGGCGAGGCGGGGTTGGCCACCACCACCGCGATCTCGGCCCGTTCCAGCATCGCCGCATCGTTCGGGGCGTCGCCCAACGCCAGCGTATGCTCGGGGCGGTAGCGGTCTATCACCTCGTCCATCCGATCCGCCTTGGTGCCGCCGAAGGAAAGGGTCAGGAACCGTCCGCCCCGCTGAACGGTCAGCCCGGCGTCCTGCGCCGCGGCGACGAAAGCATCGCGGTCCGCGTCGGTGCCGATCCACAGACCGGGTTCGCTGAACTGCCGTGCCTGCGCGCGCACGGCGCCATCGGACGGCAGCCCGGTGTGGTCCGTAATCTCCTGGGGTGTCATGTCACCAAATCCGGTAAAACCTTGCGGCAAACGCGCAATAGCGGCGCGAAGTTCCGCGTAGGTCTGCGCGATTTCCGTGCCGTCCGCGCCCGGCGCCAGCAGGCCGCCGCCGTTTTCCACTATGGCCGGCCAGTCGGCCAGCCCAATCGCGTCGCGCAGGGGCGCGATCTCGGCGGCGGTCTTGCTGCTGGCCAGGATCACGCCGCAGCCCGCCAGCCGCAGCCGTTCCAGCGCCGCGGCGGCAGGCTGCCACGCATAGGTGCGGTGGTCCAGCAACGTTCCGTCGAGATCGGAAAATACAAGCAGGCGGGGGCCAAGGGTCATGCACCGACACTAGAGCACAAGTTGCGGCAAGGCGACTGTGGAACGCACGGCGCGGGGCGCAAAATCGTGCGCCGCCGCATTTGCGGGCGCCGTGATATGGCGTTTCTCTTGAACCGGTAGGGATTGACCTACAACAAGCGGGAAAGACGCGGGAAAAAGGTGCGACCATGGCGGGCGGAAACAGTGTGAAAATCGCCGTCGTCGGTTTCGGCCCGCGCGGCCTCGGCGCGCTCGAGGCTTTGGCCGAGCAGGCCGGCCCTGCCGCGAACGCGCTGCATGTCGATCTGTTCGAGCCGTCCTTCACCCCCGGCGCCGGTCCCAATTTCGACCCCGGCGAAAGCCCGGTCTGCCAGTTGAACATCCCGATGCGCGATATCGACATCCGTCCCCCGCACGGATCGCGTTGTGGCGCTTTCGCCAGTTGGCTGGACGACGCGCCGGGGCCTGACGGCTTTCCCCGCCGCTGCGACCTGGGGCGCTACCTCGCGGCGCGCTTCGACGATCTGAACCGCGGAAGCGGGCTCAGGCTGCGCCACGATACCGCCGCGATCGACGGGGTAAAGCGCACCGATCGGGGTTGGGTGCTAAGCGGTGGGCCGCAGAGCTTTGGCCCATATGACGAGGTTCTCCTGACCCTGGGCCAGCCCGCGGTGGAACCGGACGAGCAATTGGCGGACTGGCAGGCCCATGCCGCCGACACGGGCGCGGTGCTGCGCCAGGCCTATCCTGCGCGGGAATTACAACGCGACGCCGCCCGCTGGGCCGGGCAGACGGTGGCGATCCGGGGACTTGCCCTGTCCGCCTTCGATGTGATCCGGGTGCTGACACTGGGGCAGGGCGGGCGGTTCGAGACCGGGCGCTACATCGCCTCCGGCCGAGAGCCGGGTCTTCTGGTGCCGTTCTCTCTGGACGGTCTGCCGCCATATCCCAAGCCCGAGACGGCGGCGCTCGACGCGCGGTTCGACCCGACCCAAGCCGAAACCGAGACCTTTGCTCGCGCCATCGCGGCCGCGTCCAAGGCCGCGCCCGACGCCGCGCGGGCGCTGGTTTTCGATGCGATATTGCCCGCTGTCCGCCGGGTGCTGGATCAGGTCGGCGGCAAGTCCGGGGAAGCCGCCGCGTGGCTTGCCGCTGAGTGGGATGACCCCAGGTCGCAGGAAACCGGCCCCGCCAGCGCCGCCCTCGCCGCGGGGATCGCCATGGCTGACGACAGCCTCGCGCCGTCGACCGGTTTCGTCTTCGGACAGGTCTGGCGCAAATGGCAGGATACATTGCGGCGCGGCTATAATCCCGCGACCACACCGCCCGAGACGGCCCACCTTCTGACGGCATTCGACGAGGGACTGAAGCGGTATTCCTACGGCCCGCCTGTCTCGGCCTGCCGCGAACTCATGGCGTTGGTCGAGGCCGGCGTGGTGACGCTCGACTTCACCGCGGATCCTGAAATCTCGCTCAGCCGCACGGGCTGGACACTCGCCGCCCAGGGCCGCCGGGCCGAGACCTCGGTGATGGTGGACGGGGTGCTGCCGTCGCCTGACCTGTCGCGGATTTCCGCGCCGCTGGTCACCGGGCTGATCGAACAGGGGTGGCTTTGCGCCATTGCCGACGGGTTGGGCGCGCAGGTGGCCGCCGATGGTCAATTGGTGGATAGCACCGGTAAGCGCGTGCCAGGGCTGGGATTTCTGGGCAGGCTGGCCTTGGGCAGTGTGATCGCGGCGGATTCGCTGCACGATTGTTTCGGACAGGCCTCGGTGCGCTGGGCGAGGGGTGTGATCGCGCGAAACCCACCGCGCCCGGAATAGAGGCAGCCACAGCACTTTTTCTGGCGGATCGGCGCGCATTTCGGGAAAATGGGTTGATCATCGTGTCAACCGGTCTAACCTGACACTGTAGCGGTGCGCCAGCACTGCGCGAGCGCATTGAAACTGAACAGTAACGAGGCGAATGAAATGAAGAAATTCCTAGCAACGACCTGCGCGGTCGCCTTCGGCGCGTTTGTGCCGATTCAGGCAACGGCCCAAGTCGCTCCGGTTCAAAATGGCCCGCCTCTTGCCGCGGGCGAAACCGCCACTGAATACGCAACACGCGTGAACGCATGTGGCGGCGCGCAACTTTTGGGCGCGACCTTTGCGCAAGGCGGTAGTCTTGTGCAGGCGCGCTGTGCAAGTGCCGGCATGGGCATGGGTGCAAGCCCGGCTGCCGCGGCGGCCGCAGCGGCGGGCGCAGGTGCACTGCTGATCATCGCCCTTGACGGCTCCAGCAGCACGACGACCTCGCAGTAACGCGAAGAAATCAATGCAAAAAGGCCGGCACCTCTATCCGAGGTGCCGGCCTTTTTCGTTGGTACTTGTGAAGTCGCAGCCAATTTTGACTTGATGCGTGGCGACGCAGTGACAGGCGCGTCTCCCGCCTGCCACTATTTTCGCGTTACTCAGCCGCTTCCACCGGCGTGTCGTCCGTCACCGGCAACGACGGCTCACCGTGATTGCCGGTCTCCAGCGCCCTGCGCACGCCTGCCTCGTAGTCGGGATGCACCTTCTTCAGAACGGCCAGCCAGCGTTCCTTGACGTCCTCGGACACCGGCGCCATGCCGCCCGCCATGTTCTTGTGCAGTCGGTCGCGCTCCGCATCGTCCAGCACCTCGGCATAAAGCTTGCGGGGCTGCACGTAATCGACGTCGCTTTCCTCCTGCTTGAACCGGCCCACCACGGCCTCGGGGTCGATCCGCAGCGGCGGTTCTTCGGCGCTTTCGTCGGCGACAGGGCCGTCATACTGGTTTGGCTCGTAATAGGCGTTGGGATTGCCGAAATCGTTGGTGAAGAACCGCATCGCGCCGTCCTTGTGGTAATGCCGCACCTCGGAATTCTTTGGCGCGTTGGCGGGCAGCGCCTCGTAATGCGTGCCCAGACGATAGCGATGCGCGTCGGCATAGGCAAAGAGCCGCGCCTGAAGCATCTTGTCCGGTGAAAATCCGATGCCGGGCACGACGTTGTTGGGGCTGTACGCGGCATTCTCGACCAGCTGGAAATAGTTCTCGGGGAAGGTGTGCATTTCCAGCTCTCCGACTTCGATCAACGGAAAGTCGTCATGCGGCCAGACCTTGGTCAGGTCGAACGGGTTGAACTCCGTCTCCAGCGCCTGCTCTTCGGTCATGACCTGAATGAACAGCGTCCATTTGGGATGGTTGCCGTCCTCGATCATATGCCACAGCTCTTCCTGATAGCTTTCGCGCGTGTGCCCGATAATCTCGGCGGCCTTGGCATCCGACAGGGTTTCGTGGCCCTGGTGGGTGCGGAAGTGGAACTTGACCCAATGCCGCTCGCCCTTGTCGTTCCACATCGAGAACGTGTGGCTGCCATAGCCGTTCATATGCGCCGGGCTGCGCGGGATGCCGCGATCCGACATCAGGATCGTGACCTGGTGCACGCTTTCGGGCTGCGCCGACCAGAAGTCGAACATCGCCTCGGGCGAGCGCAGGTTGGTCTTGGGGTGGCGTTTCTGCGTGCGGATGAAATCGGGAAACTTGTACCCGTCACGGATAAAGAAGATGGGGGTGTTGTTGCCCACCATGTCCCAGTTGCCATCCTCGGTGTAGAACTTCAGCGAAAAGCCCCGCACGTCCCGCTCGGCATCCGCAGCACCGCTTTCGCCGGCGACGGTGGACCAGCGCGACAGCACCTCGGTCTCTTTGCCGACCTCGGAGAACAGCTTGGCGCAGGTGTACTGAGAGATATCCTTAGTCACGGTGAACGTGCCTTGCAGGCCCCAGCCCTTGGCGTGCACCACCCGTTCCGGGATGCGTTCGCGGTTCTGGTGGGCAAGCTTCTCGATCAGCTGGTGATCTTCAAGCATCACGGGACCCCGCGCACCGGCGGTGCGCGAGGTCTCGTTGGTGGTGTAGGGGCTGCCCGAGGTGGTGGTCAGTGTCTTGCGTTTGGTCATCGTTACTCTCACATGTTCCGTTTCGGTGGGGTGGCAGGCCGGATCAATCCAGCCAGATACCCTTGATGTTGACGAACTCGCGCACGCCGAAGCCTCCATGCTCGCGGCCATAGCCCGAGTCCTTCACGCCGCCGAACGGCATGTTCGGGTGTGCTGCACCAAAGCTGTTGATCCGCACCATGCCGGTGTCGAAGTACTTCTTCGCCATCTCGGTCGCGCGTTCGGTGTTCTTCGAGAAGATGCCGCCACCCAGTCCATAACGGCTGTCGTTGGCGATGCGCATCGCATCCTCGTCGTCCTTGGCACGGATGACCGAGGCGACGGGGCCGAAGATCTCGTCGTCATAGGCCGGCATTCCGGGCGTCACGTCGCCCAGCACGGTCGCGGGATAATACGCACCGTCGCGGTCCAGCTTCTTGCCGCCGCAGAGGATCTTGGCGCCTTTCTTGACGCTTTCCTCGACCTGCTCCATCACCGTCTCCAGCTGGTCCTGGCTGCTCAGCGGGCCAAGCTCGGTGTCGTCGTCGTCGGGCGCACCCACCTTGATCTTGGACATCGCGGCGACGTAGGCATCTACGAACTGTTCATAGACATTGTCCGTGACGATGAACCGCTTGGCGTTCACGCAGGTCTGGCCATTGTTGTAAAGCCGCCCTTGGACCGACAGCTTCACGGCCAGTTCCACATCCGCGTCTTCCAGCACCAGGAACGCGTCGTTCGAGCCAAGCTCCAATACGGTTTTCTTCAGCGCCTTGCTGGCGGTCGCACCGATATGGCTGCCTGCGGCGTCCGAGCCGGTCATCGTGACGCCGCGGACCTTGTGATGCTCGATCACCTTGTCCGACGTGTCATGATCGATGATCAGCACGCGGAAGATATCCTTGGGCAGACCCGCGTCGATGCAGAGTTCGCGGAGCCGCAAGGCGCTGCCGGTGCAGATCTCGGCGTGTTTCAGGACGCAGCCGTTGCCCGCCATCAAGGCGGCCGCCAGCACGCGCACGGGCTGGTAGATCGGGAAGTTCCACGGCTGGATCGAGTAGACCACGCCGATCGGCTGATAGGTGACCAGACCCTTGTTGCCATCACCCAGATCGCGCGTTTCGTCCTTCAGCTGACCGGGACCATGCTCTGCCGTGTACTCGAAAATCTGCGCGCAAAGCTCGATCTCGTCCTTGCCGTTCGACAGCAGCTTGCCCATCTCGCGCGTCATCAGCTCCGACAACTCGTCGGTGCGCGCGCGCAGTTCCTTGGCAATCGCCTTCAGCACTTCACCACGGTCGGAATGGCTCTTTTCCCGCCAGTCGAGGAATGCGGCATGACACGCCTCTACGGCCTCGATGGCCTCGGCGTCGCTCATGGTCTGATAGTCGGCAATCTTCTCTGCCGTGGCAGGGTTAACGGTTTCGATCTTGGACATGCTGGCCTCTCTCTCAATGTCTGATGAACTTGACGGGCCAACCCGAACTGATCGCTACATGTTCCAACACCTGTGCGCGGATGCCGCGGCGGTGGCTGCTCTGCGCCGAAATGTCCGCACCGGGGTGCGTTAACCAATCTTGCAATTCGGCCGGAATGTTCTACTTTCGTTCACATGCGCAAAACCCTGTCCGACAAACTCGCCATTCTCGCCGACGCCGCCAAGTACGACGCCTCCTGCGCGTCGTCGGGCACCACCCGCCGCGACAGCCGAAATGGCGGCATCGGCAGCGCGGGGGGCAGCGGTATCTGTCACGCTTACACGCCCGATGGGCGCTGCATCAGCCTGCTCAAGATCCTGATGACGAATTTCTGCATCTACGACTGTGCCTACTGCATCAACCGCGTCAGCAGCGGTGTGGAACGCGCGCGCTTCACGCCAGAAGAGGTCGTGACGCTGACGCTGGAATTCTACCGCCGCAATTACATCGAGGGTCTGTTCCTCAGCTCCGGCATCATCAAGAGCCCGGACGACACCATGGCCGACATCACCCGCATCGCCCGGATGCTGCGAGAGGATCATGGCTTCAAGGGATATATCCACCTCAAGACCATCCCCGAAGCCAGCCAGGAGCTGATCGACGAGGCCGGGCGCTATGCCGACCGCCTGTCGGTCAATATCGAGCTGCCCAAGGACGACAGCACCCGGACGCTCGCACCCCAGAAACGCCCCGAGACGATCCGCGCCGCGATGGCCTCTGTCCGCCTGAAGCAGCAAGCCAGCAAGGAACGGTCGCACACCGGAAAACGCGCGCCCAAATTCGCACCGGCGGGCCAGTCCACGCAGATGATCGTCGGCGCGGACGGCTCGAACGACAAGGCCATCCTGACGACGTCCTCGCGGCTCTACACGGGCTACAAGCTGCGCCGCGTCTATTACTCGGCCTTCTCGCCCATCCCCGACAGTTCCGCGATGCTGCCTTTGATCAAGCCGCCCCTGGTGCGCGAACACCGGCTCTACCAGGCCGACTGGCTGTTGCGTTTCTACGGCTTCGACGTGGACGAGATCACCGATGTGGCCCCTTCGGGAAATCTCGATCTCGACATCGACCCGAAACTGGCCTGGGCGCTGGCGCATCGCGGGCAGTTTCCCGTCGACGTGAATGGCGCGGGGCGTAACGTACTTTTGCGCGTGCCGGGATTCGGCACCAAGACCGTCAATCGCATCCTCACCGCCCGCCGCTCCGGCGCATTGCGCTATGCCGACCTTCTGCGGATCGGCGCGCGGATGGGCATGGCCAAATCCTTCGTCACCACGCCGGACTGGTCTCCCGGCGGCCTCACGGACAGCGCAAACCTTCGCGCCCGCTTCGCGCCAGCGCCGGAACAGTTGAGCCTGTTCTGATGTACCGTGTCACGCTCCCGGCGCTCGGCTTTTTCGAGGCGTGGCGCGACGCGGCCCGACGCCTTCTGACCCACGCAGTGCCGCCGGACCAGGTGGAGTGGGGCAGGGGCGAGGACGCCAGCCTTTTTCCCGCCGACCCGCTGCCCGATGCGGATGGACCCCACGCCGTGACGACCACCAAGGAATTCCTGTCTCTGGCCAGGACCGCGCTCTGCCACACCGGCACCGAGGCGCCGACGCTGCTTTACCAGGCGCTGCACCGTCACCAGACCAACCGTCGCGCGCTCTCCAACCCCGCCGATCCGATCGCCCGCAAACTCTCGGTCCTGCAAAAGTCCGTGCGCCGCGACATCCACAAGATGCACGCTTTCGTCCGCTTCCGCGAGTTGCCCACCGAGGGCAATCGCCGCAGCTTCGGCGCATGGTTCGAACCCGATCACCACATCCTGGAAACCGGCACGCCATTCTTTGCCAAGCGTTTTGCCGACATGGACTGGATGATCGCCACGCCGCAGGGCGTCGCCCGGTTCGAGGATGGCACCCATACGTTCCATCCGCCTGCGGCGCGCCCCGACTTGCCCGAAGACGCGTCCGAGGCGCTTTGGGGCACCTATTTTGCCAATATCTTCAACCCCGCGCGCCTGCATCTTCAGGCCATGCGCTCGGAAATGCCGCTGAAATACTGGAAGAACCTGCCCGAGACCGACCTCATCCCCGGGATGCTCGCAGACGCAGAGGCGCGGGTGGAAAAGATGCGCGCCGCCATGCCGACCGAAGTTCCGGCCCACGCGGAGCGCATCCTAAGCCGCCTGCCGCAGCCCAAGGTCGCCGATCTTCCGCAATGCATGGAAGACGCGCGCACCGCCGCAATGCACTGCAAGCGTTGCGGGCTGTGCGAGGCCGCCACGCAGACCGTCTGGGGCAGGGGGTACGCCCAGGCCGACCTGATGATCGTCGGCGAACAGCCCGGCGATGGCGAGGATCTGGCAGGCAAACCTTTCGTGGGTCCAGCCGGCAAGCTGCTGACCGAACTGATGGACGAGGCCAAGGTCGGCGACAGCTGGATGACCAATGCGGTCAAGCATTTCAAATTCCGCCCCACAGGCAAGCGCCGGATGCACCAGAACCCGGACCGGCACGAGATCGACCATTGCCGCTGGTGGCTCGACCTCGAACGCCGGTTCGTGCAGCCGACGCTGACTGTCGCCCTTGGCGGCTCGGCCGCCTACGCGCTGACGGGCAACGATGCGCCATTGAAGGCCCGCCGCGGTCAGATCGAGACCGCCCATGACGACGGCGCGGTCCTGGTAACCTGGCACCCCAGCTACATCTTGCGGCTTGATGGCTCCGCCGCCGCGACCGCGCGGGCGGAGCTGCTCGACGACCTGGCCGCCGCCGCAGAGGTCATCCGCTCCGATCAGGGTTCTTCGCATCCGGTCACGGCGGCGCTTGGCGCCTGAGCCAAGGCGACAACGTTCGGAACGCTATTTTCTGAAGATCCGCGTGGAGCGGAACATGTCTTCCAGCTCTTCGATCCGGTCGCGGGCCTTTTCCTGGCGTCGCGTCTGGATCGCGGCGATCAGGGCCTCGACGATCAGGTTGATGCCAAGGGTCGAGTCCCAGCTTGACGGCACCTCGACCAGCGCGTTGATGACATGATCGGCCGATTGCGAAATCGGAGAGCCCCACTGGTCGGTGAAAAGCACGATGACCACGCCGCGTTCCTTGGCAAGGCTGGCGAGCCGCGCGAGATCGGCCTCGTAGCGGCGGATGTCGAAGATCACCAGCACGGATCGCGGTCCCATGTCGATCAGGTATTGCGGCCAGACGTTGGGGGATTGCGACAACAGCGTCACGCCGGGCCGCACGATCTGAAGGTGGTTAAAGAAGTAATCCGCGTTCGAGCGCGTGATGCGCCCGCCCAGCAGGAAGATGCTGCGCCGGGTGTCCGCCAGCACCTTGGCCAGCGCGTCGAAGGTCGCGGGGTCCAGCCGCTCGATCGTCTGGTTTAGGTTGTCGAACACCGCTTCGGCGAAATTCCGGAAGGCGGGCGAATCCTTGCGCCCCTGCGGCCAGCCCTCGCGCTTGAGGATCGGTTTCTTGATCTGGGCCGAGGCTTCTTCGCGCAGCGCGGCCTGCATTTCGGGAAAGCCGTCGAACCCCAGTTTTCGCGCCAGCCGAATGACTGTCGGCGTCGACACGCCCGCGGCCTCGGCTAGCTTGGTGATCGATTGCAGCCCGGCCATCGGATAGTCGCGCAACAGCGTGTCGGACAACAGCCGCTCCGCCGGGGTCAGCGCGCCGGCCATGTCCTTGAGCGTGTCCTTGACGATGACGGTCCGTGCCACCCGTGCCCTCTTTCAACGCAGCTGCCAAATGTTTGAAGCAATCGCTACAAGCTACCCCATAGTCGTAGTTTCGTCTACGAAAATTTCTTGACAGCTCTCGGGCCGCTGCCCCTAATGGCCGGTGTGAGCGGATCGACAACATACGAGATTCTGAGCCCTGACCACGGGCCTGTAGCCCAGGTGATCAACCCGGACGGAGAGGCGCCTTTGTGCCTGGTGTGCGAACATGCGAGTTCTGCTATTCCGCCCGTGCTTGACACACTGGGGCTGGCCCCCGAGCACCGTCATTCTCACGCGGTCTGGGACATCGGGGCCGAGGCACTTGCGCGTGACCTGTCGTCGCGGCTGGATGCACCGCTGGTCCTCGCGACGGTCTCGCGGCTGGTCTATGATCTGAACCGTCCGCCCGAGGCGCCGGACGCGATGCCGTGCCAGAGCGGGGAGATCCCCGTGCCGGGCAACCGCAATCTGAGCGATGCCAAGAAAACCGCCCGCACCACAGAGGTCTACGAGCCTTTTCATGCCACGCTATCGGACGTGCTCGACGGCTTCGAGACGCCCCCGGTGCTGGTCACGATCCACAGTTTCGCGCCGGTCTGGCACGGCACGCCGCGCCGCACGCAACTGGGCCTTTTGCACGATGCCGATGCGTCGCTTGCCGAGGCGATGCTGAATGCGGCCGACGACACGCTGGTCACCCGCCTGAACGAGCCTTATTCGGCCCGCGACGGGGTCACCCACACGCTGGCCCGCCATGCCACCGCGCGCGGGTTGACGAACGTCATGATCGAGGTCCGCAATGACCTGCTGGGCGAGGCTTCGGACGTGGACCGTGTTGCCGGCCATCTGGCGACCCTGTTGAACACAGCACTGGCCCCGAAGGCCGCGACCGCATGACCGGGGCAATGCTGACATATGTGGCGGTCGTCGACCGCATGAACCGCTGGATCGGGCGGATCGTCATGTACGGGATTTTCGTGATGATGGCGATCCTGCTGTGGTCGTCCTTCACCAAGCTGGGCAGCGATATCGGGCTCGATATCAACCCGTCGCTCTGGACGCTGGAAATGGCGCAGTTCGCGATGGTCGCCTATTACATCCTCGGCGGACCGTACTCGATCCAGATGGGTTCGAACGTGCGGATGGACCTGCTCTATGGCGAATGGAGCTACCGGCGCAAGGCGCAGGTCGATGCCTTCACCATCCTCTTCCTGATCGTCTACCTGATCTTCCTGCTGTGGGGTGGTTGGGACAGCCTGATGTATTCCTTCCAGTACGGCGGCGAGCGCAGCAACAGCGTCTGGCGGCCCTATCTCTGGCCGATCAAGCTGATCATGGTCGTGGGCATCGGCCTGATGCTGCTTCAGGCCGTCAGCGAATTCTTCAAGGATATCCTCCGGCTGAAAGGGCACGACATGGGCCCCAAGGACGAAGACAGCTCTGATGCCCGGCCCGAGGGGACCCGCACCTGATGCCTTATGAAGCCATCGCCGCGCTGATGTTCGCCTCCATGATGCTGATGCTGCTGACCGGCCAACGGGTCTTTGGCGCTATCGGGTTCGTGGCCGTCGTGGCGGCGTTCTTTCTTTGGGGCGACCGGGGCGGCTATGACCTCGGCTTTGCCGCCGCGATCAAGCTGATGAAATGGTATCCGCTGCTGACGCTGCCGATGTTCATATTCATGGGCTATGTGCTGTCGGAAAGCCGTATCGCGGATGATCTTTACCGCATGTTCCACGTCTGGATGGGCGGGCTGTCGGGCGGGTTGGCCGTGGGGACGATCGGCCTGATGGTCCTGATCTCGGCCATGAATGGGCTTTCGGTCGCGGGCATGGCCATCGGGGCGACAATCGCTTTGCCGGAACTCTTGAAGCGGGGGTACGACAAGCGGATGGTCACCGGGGTGATACAGGCGGGCTCATCGCTGGGCATCCTTGTACCACCGTCGGTGGTACTGGTGCTTTACGCCATGATCGCCCGTCAGCCGGTGGGGCAGTTGTGGCTGGCAGGCGTGCTGCCGGGGCTGATGATGGCGGGGATGTTCGTGCTTTACATCGTGATCCGCTGCCGCCTGAACCCGACGCTTGGTCCGATCCTGCCGAAAGAAGAGCGTGACATCCCCATGGGGGAAAAGATCCGCCTCCTCGGCGCAGGTTTGCTGCCGCTTTTCATCTTCTTCACCATGATGGTGCCCTTCGTGAACGGCTGGACATCCCTCGTGGAATCCTCGGCCATCGGCGCCATCGCCGCCTTCCTGGCCGCCGTGGTCAAGGGCCGCATGACGCGGCAGGTGTTCGAGACCTCGGTGCGCAAGACGCTGGGCATATCCTGTATGTTCATGTGGATCATCCTGGCCGCGCTGGCCTTCGGCGCGGTCTTCGACGGGCTGGGCGCGGTCAAGGCGATCGAGAGCCTGTTCACCGAACAGCTTGGCCTCAGCCCCTGGATGATCCTGATCCTGATGCAGCTTTCATTCATCGTGATGGGCACGTTCCTCGACGACACTGCCATGCTGGTGATCGTCGCACCGCTCTACGTGCCGCTGGTGGGCGCGCTCGGTTTCGACCTCATCTGGTACGGTGTTCTTTACACCATCACCACGCAAATCGCCTACATGACGCCGCCCTTCGGCTATAACCTCTTTCTGATGCGCGCCATGGCGCCGCCCGAGATCACGCTGAAGGACATCTACACCTCGATCCTGCCCTTCGTGCTGGTCATGGTGGTGGCGCTGGCGACGATCATGATCTTCCCGGAAATCGCGCTGTGGCTGCCGGGGTATGTCTATGGAAATTAAACACAAGACCTTGGTCACAAGGCGTCCGAGCAACCGAACCTAACAGAGAGGGTATTAAGATGACGACAAGACGCAATTTCCTGAAAGCCGCCGGTGCGGCTGTTCCCGCGACGCTCGCCACCCCGGCGATTGTCAAGGCGCAATCCGCGATCACGTGGCGCTTCCAGACCTATGCCGGCAGCGCGCTTGGCGAGCAGGTGACCAAACCGGCCATCGACTACATCAACGCCAATGCCAATGGCGAGCTGCAGATCGAGCTTTTCTACGCCGACCAGATCGTGCCCACCGGCGAGCTGTTCCAGGCGCTTCAGCGCGGCACGATCGACGGCGTGCATTCGGACGATGACTCGATGGCCTCGCCCACGCCGCTACGCATGTTCGGCGGGTACTTCCCGTTCGCGACCAAGCACATTCTCGACGTGCCGGTGCTCTTCAACCAGTACGGCCTCGCCGATATCTGGCGCGAGGAATACGGCAAGGTAGGTGTGCAATGGCTGTCGGCGGCGGGGCAGGACCCCTGCAACTTCAACACCAAGAAGGAAATCACATCCGTCGCCGACCTCGACGGGCTGAAGCTCTACACTTTCCCCACGGCGGGCCGGTTCCTTGCCAAGTTCGGCGTCGTGCCGGTGAACATTCCCTACGAGGATGCCGAGGTGGCGGTACAGACGGGCGAGCTTGACGGTATGGCCTGGTCGGGCATCACCGAGGACTACACCGTGGGCTGGGCCGACGTGACCGACTATTTCCTGACCAACAACATCTCGGGCGCATGGATCGGCTCGTGGTTCGCCAACCAGGAACGCTGGGCGGAACTGCCCGATCACCTGAAATCGGTCGTCATGGCCGGGATCGAGGCCGGACACACCTATCGCAACCAGTGGTACTGGGGCGGCGAGGCCGCTCTGCGCGCCAACGGCGACAAGCTGGAACTGCGCTCGGTGCCCGCGTCCGAATGGGCCGAAGTGGAAAACGCCGCCAAGGAGTTCTGGGACGAGGTCGCGCAGGAAGGCGAAGTGCACGAAAAGATCGTCGGCATCTTCCGCGAGTACAACTCGGTCATCAACCAGGCCGGCGTACCCTACAACTTCGAATAAGCCGACAAGACGACGCGGAGCGCCTTTTGCCAAGGCGCTCCGTTCATTTCACGGAGACAGACCATGACCGCCAACCTCACCTTCACCGACCTTAAGAAACTTGCCTCCAAGGGCGAGATCGACACGGTGCTTGTCTGCCTTGTGGACATGCAGGGCCGGCTTGCGGGCAAGCGGTTCCATGTTTCGAACTTTCTCGAAAGCGCCCATGAGGAAACCCATTGCTGCAACTACCTGCTGGCCACGGATTTGGAGATGGCCACGCCCGATGGGTACAAGGCGACCTCGTGGGAAAAGGGCTATGGCGATTACGTGATGAAGCCGGACCTTGGGACGCTACGCCGTGTGCCGTGGCTCGAAGGCACGGCGATGGTGCTCTGCGACATCCTTGACCACCACACGCACAAGCCTGTGCCGCACAGCCCGCGCCAGATCCTGAAAGCCCAGATCGAACGGGCCGAGGCGATGGGCTTTACCCCGATGATGGCGACGGAGCTGGAGTTCTTCCTGTTCGAGAAATCCTTCGACGAGATACGCAAGGAGGGCTTTCGCAGCCTGACGCCCTTCAGCGGCTACAACGAGGATTACAACATCCTTCAGACCACCAAGGAAGAGCACGTGATGCGCCCGATCCGCAACCTGCTCTATGCGGCGGGCGTGCCGGTCGAGAACACCAAGGGCGAGGCCGAGACCGGGCAGGAGGAGCTGAACATCCGCTATGCCGACGCGATGCTGTGTGCCGATCACCACACGATCGCCAAGCAGGCCGTGAAGGAGATCGCGAACCAGCACGGCCACGCTGCCAGCTTCCTTCCCAAGTGGCACGCCGACAAGGTCGGCTCCGCCGCGCATATCCACCAGTCGCTGTTCAAGGGCGACACGCCCGCGTTTTATGATGCGGACGCCGACCTGACCATGTCGGGCACGCTGAAAAGCTATGTCGCGGGCCTCCTGAAATACTCGCCCGACATGACCTATTTCCTGGCGCCCTACATCAACAGTTACAAGCGCCTGATGCCGGGCACCTTCGCCCCCACCAAGATCGCATGGAGCATCGACAACCGCACCGCCTGTTACCGGCTGGTGGGCGATGGCACCAAGGGCGTGCGCATCGAATGCCGGACGCCGGGCTCGGACATCAACCCGTACCTTGCTTGCGCCGCCCAGCTTGCCGCCGGGCTTTGCGGGATCGAGGAAGGGCTGGAACTGTCGCCCCCGGTCACTGGCGATGTCTACAAGATGGAGGACGTGCCGATGCTGCCCCACACGCTACGCGCGGCGACCGACCTGTTGCGCGCCTCGGCCATGCTGCGCCGGGTGATGGGTGACGATGTGATCGATCATTACACCCGCACCGCCGAGGTCGAGCAGGAAACATTCGATGCCGCGGTGACCGACTGGGAAGTCGCGCGCGGATTTGAAAGGGCCTGAGGAATGAGCAAGACGGTTGACCTGATCTCGCCGATCGACGGATCGGTTTACATCACGCGCGATGTGCTGTCGCAGGATGCGGCGGTGGCTGCCAGCGACAAGGCCAGGGCGGCGCAGGCGGACTGGGCCGCAAAACCGTTGGCCGAACGTGTCGCCGCCCTGCGCAAAGCAAACGAGATCATCGGGGCCGACACCGACCGCATGGCACGGGAACTGGCGCACCAGATGGGCCGCCCGGTCCGTTATGGCGGCGAATATGGAGGGTTCAGCGAGCGGCTGTCCTACATGGCCGACGTGGCCGCCGAGGGGCTGGCCGAGGACATCATTGAAGACAGCGACACCGCCCGCCGCGTGATCAAGCGCGTGCCCTGGGGTGTCGTCCTGGTCGTCGCGCCGTGGAACTATCCCTACATGACGGCGATCAACACGGTCGCGCCCGCGCTGATCGCGGGCAACAGCGTGATCCTCAAACATGCCAGCCAGACCTTGCAGGTGGGCGAGCATCTAACCGAGGCGCTGCACGCGGCGGGCGTGCCGAGGGACGTGTTTCAGAACGTGGTCATCGACCACGACACGACCGACGCGCTGATATCGGGCCGCCACGTGGATTTCGTGAACTTCACCGGATCCGTCGGCGGCGGGAAGGCGATGGAACGCGCCGCTGCGGGCACCTTCACGCCCGTCGCCACCGAACTGGGCGGCAAGGACCCCGGCTATGTGCGGGCCGACGCCGACCTCGAGGCCGCTGTCGACGGCTTGATGGACGGTGCCATCTTCAACGCGGGCCAATGCTGTTGCGGGATCGAGCGCATTTACGTGGCCGAACCCCTGTTCGATGCCTTTGTCGAAAAGGCCGTCGCCTGGGTCAAGGCGCAGAAGCTGGGCAATCCGCTTGACGCCGAAACCACCCTCGGCCCCATGGCCAATATCCGCTTTGCCCGCGAAGTCCGCGCACAGATTGCCGAGGCGCTGGAGGACGGGGCCACGGCCCATATCGACCGGATGGGGGCCGATGACGGCGACAACACCTATGTCACGCCGCAGGTGCTGACCAATGTCACCCACGACATGCGCGTGATGCGGGACGAAACCTTCGGCCCCGTGGTCGGCATCATGTCCGTGCCCGACGACGACACCGCGATCCGCCTGATGAACGACAGCCGCTTTGGCCTGACGGCTTCGGTCTGGACACGCGACGCCGCCGCCGCCGAGCGCATCGGCGACCGGATCGGGACCGGCACCGTCTTCATGAACCGCTGCGACTACCTCGACCCTGCCTTGTGCTGGACCGGATGCAAGGATACCGGCCACGGCGCGGGGCTGTCGAAACTCGCCTATCACGCCCTGACGCGGCCCAAATCCTATCACCTGAGAAAGATCTGACATGGCACTTACCGGAAACTGGTCCTATCCCACCACCATGCGCTTCGGCGCCGGGCGCATCGCCGAGATCGGCGAGGCCTGCCGCGCCGCGGGCATCGCGAAACCGCTTCTGGTCACCGACCGGGGGCTGAAATCCATGGACATCACGACCCGCACGCTCGACCTGATCGAGGCCGCCGGGCTGGGCCGCGCGATCTTTGCCGAGGTCGATCCCAACCCTTCGGACGCAAATGTCGAGGAAGGTCTGAAATTCTATCGCGATGGGGGCTTCGACGGCGTCATCGCCTTCGGCGGCGGCTCTGGCCTCGACTTGGCCAAGACGCTCGCGTTCATGGCCGGGCAGACGCGCCCGGTCTGGGATTTCGAGGATATCGGCGACTGGTGGACCCGCGCCGACCCCGATGGCATCCACCCCATCGTCGCCGTGCCCACCACCGCCGGCACAGGCTCGGAAGTGGGGCGCGCGTCGGTCATCACCAATTCCGCCACGCACGAGAAAAAGATCATCTTCCACCCCAAGATGCTGCCTGCCGTCGTCATCTGCGACCCCGAACTGACCGTGGGCATGCCCAAGCACATCACCGCGGGCACCGGCCTTGACGCCTTCGCCCATTGTGTCGAGGCCTATTCCAGCCCGCATTACCACCCGATGAGCCAGGGCATCGCGCTGGAAGGGATGCGGCTGGTCAAGGATTACCTGCCGCGTGCCTATGACGATGGCACCGATATCGAGTCGCGCGCCAACATGATGAGCGCCGCCGCGATGGGCGCCACGGCCTTTCAAAAGGGGCTAGGCGCCATCCATGCGCTCAGCCACCCCATCGGCGCGCATCACCACACCCATCACGGCACCACCAACGCCGTCTGTATGCCTGCCGTCCTGCAATTCAACGCCCCCGCGATCCGCGAGCGGTTCGGACCGGCGGCGGCCTATCTGGGCATCGAGGGCGGCTTTGACGGCTTCTGCGCCTTCGTGGACCAGTTGAACGACAGCCTTGGCATCCCCAAGACGCTGACAGACTTGGGCGTCACCGATCCCGACCTCGACACGCTGGTCGAGGCGGCCCTGCGCGATCCGTCGACGGGGGGCAACCCGATCGAGATGACGGCGGAGAATACGCGTAAACTTTTCGAGGCTTGTCTTTGACGCAAAAGGAAAAAGCGATCGGGCAGGGGGCCTGACAAGAAACTGTCAAGAAACTCGAGGATAAGGCACCGACTCGTCAAAGAGTTTGACCAAATGGTCAATGCTGACCATCCTGCACGCAAACAATTATCCACAAGAGGGGGACACCCATGAAAAAGACTTTGCTTACCACAACCTGCCTGGCCGTGTTCGGCCTGTCGCAGGCCGCCACCGCCGACACGCTGCGCCTGCTGACCTGGGGCGGCTACGCCCCCGACGAGGTCGTCGAGATGTTCGAGGAACAGACCGGCCACACCGTCGAGGTGACCATGTCCAACAACGAGGAAATGATCGCCAAGCTGCGCGCGACGGGCGGCGGCGGTTTCGACCTCGCCCAGCCCTCGCAGGACCGTATCATGGGCCCGCAGATGGAATTCGGCATCTACAAACCCATGGATATGTCCAAGATCGACGAGTCGCTCTTCATCCCCTCCATGCTGGAAGCCACCAAGGGCAACACCACCGTGAACGGAGAGGTCTACGGCGTGCCGCATGTCTGGGGCACCTCCGGCCTTGTGCTGAACACCGCCGAGGCGGGCGACGTGGTCAAGGACTACACCGACCTGTGCGACCCTTCGCTGGAAGGCAAGGTGTCTTATCGCCTGAAACGCCCCACGCTGATCGGCTTTGCCTTTGCCATGGGCGAAGACCCGTTCGCGGCCTATGACGACGAGGCCAAGTACACCGAGATCATGGAAAAGGTCGAAACCAAGCTGACCGAGTGCAAGTCCAACGTCAAAGCCTATTGGAGCGGCGGCGACGAGTTGATGAACCTCCTGCGCTCGGGCGAGGTCACGGCATCGATGGCCTGGGACACCGGTGGCTGGAAGCTGAACGAGGACAATGCCGACATAACCTTCGTCGCGCCTGCCTCGGGCGCGCTCGGCTGGATCGACACCTTCGTGCTGCCCGCCAAGGGACAGGCCGACGACGTGGCCTACGAGTGGATCAACTTCGTGATGCAGCCCGAGGTGTCGGCGATGATCACGGCTGCGGCGGGCAACTTCACCGCGTCTGCGGGCGCAGACGAATATGCCGAGGACGCGCTCAAGGCCAAGTACCAGGCCAGCTTCCCGCCGGAAGCGGTCGACAATATCAAGTGGTACCCACCGGTTCCCGCCGGTCTTGAAGCCATCGAAGGCGAAGTTCTGGACCGCGTCCAGGCCGCCAACTGATCTTCCATGAAAATGCGGCACCCTGTTGCGGGGTGCCGCCCAACAAACGGCCCCCTGCATGACCCCTGATCTTGAATGCGTCGACCTTGTAAAGCGTTTCGGCGACACGACCGCCGTTGATGACGTGTCATTTTCCGTGCCGCCGGGCAGTTTCTTTTCCATCCTCGGCCCGTCGGGCTGTGGCAAGACGACGATCATGCGCATGATCGCGGGCTTTCTCGATCCCACGTCGGGCGACATTCGCATTAAGGGCGGCACGGTTCTGGACACGCCCCCCAACAAGCGCCCGGTCAACATGGTGTTCCAGCACCTCGCGCTGTTCCCGATGATGACTATCGCCGACAATATCGGCTACGGGTTGCGCCGTCAGGGCATGGCCAAGGCCCAGATCGCCCGCAAGGTGGACGAGGCGCTGGACCGCATCGGCCTGCCGGGCATCGGCGCGCGCAAGGTCGATGAGCTGTCAGGCGGGCAGAAGCAACGCGTGGCCATCGCCCGCTGCATGGTTCTGGAACCAGATGTGCTGCTCTTGGACGAACCTCTGGGCGCACTCGATCTCAAGCTGCGCGAGCACATGAAGATCGAGCTGAAGGCGCTTCAAGCCGCCTTCGACACGACCTTCGTCTACATCACCCACGACCAGTCCGAGGCGCTGGTGATGTCCGACCAGATCGCCGTGATGAATGCCGGCCGGTTTGAGCAGGTCGGCACGGGCCAGGACCTCTATTACCGGCCCGCCACACCCTTTGTCGCCGGGTTCATCGGCGAAGCGAACCGCTGGACCGGGCGCATCGACCGCGTCGAAGGCTCATCGCTGGAGATGCGCACCGACACCGGCCTTGCCATGCGCGCGACCGCCGCCCATGCGCTGTCCAAGGGCGACACTGCCGAAATTTTCGTACGCCCCGAATCCGTCCACATCGCCGCCAATGCCGAGGCGCTGGCGCAGTTCGAGAACCGGATGCAGGGCAGGGTGACAAGCCTGCTGTTCAACGGCGCGGCCTCGCGCGTTCTGGTAGAGGACGACGCCGGCGAAACGCTCGAGGTCACGCTTCCCCAGACCGGGGAATTCGCCAGCCTGAAACGCGGCGACAAGGTGCATATCGGCTGGGGCGCGGCACAGGCGATGTGCTTTGCCGGGGCCGCTTGATGCGCGCCGAGGCCCGGATCGGGTTCATCCTGCTGCTCACGCCGCTTCTTCTGTGGCTGGGCCTGCTGATCGTCATACCGCATATCGACATGCTGATCATCTCGCTGCGCGAACGCATCAGTTTCGGCGTCTACGAACCCAGCCTGACGCAATATGAAAAGGCCCTGACCGAGCCGCTCTACCTGCGCACCTTCTGGCGCACGGCGGTGATGTCGGTGCTGGCCACCGCTATCACCCTGCTGATCGCCTTCCCGGTGTCCTATTACATCGCCAAGATGGCGCGGGGCCGGTTGCAGCAGGTGCTGTTCATGCTGTGCCTGATCCCGTTCTACGTCTCGGAACTGGTGCGCACCTTCGGCTGGATGATCCTCTTGCGCGAGACCGGCCTTATCTCGAACCTGCTGCAATGGGCGGGGCTGGCCGATCAGCCGGTCGAGATGCTTTATAACGACGCGGCCATGATGGTGGGCCTCGTCTATACCTCGATGCTTTTCATGGTCGTCCCGCTGGTCACGACGCTGGAAAGCCTCGACGACAGCGTGGTCGAGGCGGGTTACGACCTTGGCGGCAATGGCCTGTCGGTCCTGCGCGAGATCATCATCCCGCACGCCATGCCAGGGATCGTGTCGGGCTGCATCGTGGTCTTCATGCTCAGCCTGGGCAACTACCTGACGCCGACCATGCTGGGCGGCAAGGACAGCCTGTGGTTCACCGAGATGATCTATAACCAGTTCATCGTCCGCTCCAACTGGGAGCTGGGCGCGGCCTTCGGCTTCATGCTCTTGGTGCTGTCGTCGGTGATCGTCTGGGGGATGCTGCGCCTGACGGGGCGCACCCTTCAGGAAACGATGGGGTAGGCCATGATCCCGACCATTCCCCGTTCCCGCAGCTTTCGCGTCCTTTACGGCGGCTACGTGCTGCTCTTCTTCCTCTACCTCGCACTGCCGCTCACGGTGGTCGCCGTCTTCGCCTTCAACGACAGCCAGTTTCCGTCGCTGCCCTGGGAAGGCTTCACCTGGAACTGGTTCTTTGGCGAGGACCGCCCCCAGATCGGCGTTTTCCACGAACGCGGCATCCTGCGCTCCGTGGGCACCTCGGCCTTCGTCGCCGCCTGCGTCGCGGTGCTGTCGGTGAGTGTCGGCACCACCAACGCCTTCCTCTTCAACCGCTACGAATTCCGCGGCAAGGGCGCGCTTTACGTGCTCATGCTCTTGCCGCTGGTGATTCCCGGCATCGTGCTCGGCATCTCGATCCTGGTGTTTTCCTCGACCCTCGCGAACGGCATATGGAACGCGGCGGAAGTGGATATCCAGGCGCTGCGCCCCGGCTTGCTGCTGGTGATCCTCGGGCAGTTCTCCTTTATCACCACGATCGCCACACTGGTCATCACCGCCCGCCTGCAGAAATTCGACCGCACGCTGGAAGAGGCCGCGCTGAACCTCGGTGCCACGCGCCTGACAGCCGTGCGCACGATCACCATCCCCTTCCTCATGCCCGCGATGATCGGCGCGGTGGTGGTGGCCTTCCTGATGAGCTTTGAGAATTTCAACACAACGCTGATGCTGGTCGGCTCCGACGCGCCCCTGACCATCGCCATGTTCGACCGTCTGAAAGAAGGCTCGACACCCCTTCTGAATGCGGTTTCCCTGTTGCTGATGCTGGGCTCATCGATCCTGGCGCTTGTCGTGATCCTGTTCCAGCGCCGATAGTGGTCTTGTCCGTCATCATGTTGCGCATCGGACGGTGCCGGGCGGCAAAGGAATACGCGTCTTTAGCCAGTCAGTGCTCGGCAAAATCGGGCCATGACACTTGGGATCTTACGGTCAGCGCCTCAGGCAGCCACGTCACGATCCCTGGGGCCAAAGCGAACAGGATACACGCACCTTCCGTGTCGGCGATCTGGCAGCGCGCCAGCTCGGTCAACAACGCAACATGCTCGGGCTTCAGATGGTCCACCTGTCGTCTCTCCGTCCTCAGCGCGAAGGCCATGTCGGTGAGCGCCGTCAAGCGCGCGACGAGGATCTTCGCTTCGGAGAGGACGTCGGTTCGCAGCGAGACGCAGAGAGCCGAATTTTGTCCAGGGTTCGATATCTCCCCCCACGCCTTCGGCAGACGGCGCCGGAAGAAGAAGCCCGAGGGGCGTTTTTCGAGGTAGGGGGTGTGTGCGACTCCGGCCATGCGGGCAGCCTCCGAAAAGGGTTTCAGGGCATCCGGGAGTCGCGATCCGTGCACCTGTGCGTTCACGCGTTTGTGCACCAAAATGTGCACGTGCACGCGTGGCTCCGACTCTGGTCGGGATACTTCCAGTGAAATCAGTAGCTTAGGGGGTTTTGGCTCCGGCGGTAGGGATCGAACCTACGACCAATTGATTAACAGTCAACTGCTCTACCGCTGAGCTACGCCGGAATACCGGGGGCGGATATAGCAACCTCCTCTTGCGGCGTCCAGAGGAATTGTGACAAAAATTTCGCTGCTTTCACATTAATGCGAACCGCGCCGAGCCGGTCAGGGCGCCCTTCGGTGCAACCCTGTTTCTGCCATGAAGATCAATAAGATGCGCCAGGACGTTCCGGGCGGCGGCGCCCAACAGCGCGGCAGGCGTGTCGGTGTATATGCGCCGCGCCAGGGTCTGCGCATCCGCCGGGCCGTCGCGCAGCGCCTCCAGGATCGACGCCGCGCGTCCCTCCCGATGTGCGATCAGCCAGTCGAGCCGTGCCATCGGGTCCTCGATGGGGGCACCGTGACCCGAATGGAACACCTTTGCGCCGCGCGCCCGCAGGCGCCGGCAGGAGGCCATGAAATCCGTCAGGTCCCCGTCGGGCGGCGCCACCAATGAACTGGCCCAGCCCATCACCAGGTCGCCGCAGAACACCGTGTCGCCCATGGCGAAACTCAGGTGGTTGCCCAGATGTCCTGGTGTCCACAGCGCCTCGAGCGTCCACTCGTCGCCCTCGATCACCGCGCTGTCGTCCAGCGCGATATCCGGCGCAAAGCCCGCCTCCACGCCTTCGACCGCATCTTCCAGCCCGGCGGCCGCCAGCCGGGTCATGATCGCACTGCGCCCCGATCCAGACGGGCCGAATCCGTGCACCTTCGCCCCGGTCTCACGGGCCAGCTTGTGCGCCAGCGGCGAATGATCCACATGGCTGTGCGTGACCAGCACATGGCTCACGCGTTGGCCGGTCTCCAACGCCCCCAGAATAGCCGCCAGGTGGGCCGCATCGTCGGGTCCGGGGTCGATCACCGCAATGTTGCGCGTGCCCAACAGGTAGGTGTTGGTCCCCCAATAGGTCATCGGTGACGGGTTGTCGGCCAGAACGCGGCGCAGGCCCGGGGCCAGCGCCTCCGCGATGCCGGGGGTGGGGCGGTCGTCCTGCATGTGCTTCGCTCTTTCCGATCCTGATCGTCGCGGATAGGTTTAGCGCATGTCCTTTCGCTGGCTCAAACGCTATATGCCCCGGTCGCTTTACGGCCGCGCCATCGCGATCCTGCTGCTGCCGGTCATCACCCTGATGCTGGTGGTCTCGATCGTCTTCGTGCAGCGCCATTTCGAAGGCGTGACCAAGCAGATGACTCGCACCGCCAGCCGCGAAGTGCAGGTCGTGCTCGATGCCGGCCTTCCCGCGTCCGAGATCGGCGACTCGCGGCTGGCTCGTACCTTGCGTATCTCGGTCGAGGCACTGCCGCTCGACGCGCTGCCCTCGGGCGACAGCCGCCGCTGGTACGATTTCACCGGCAACTACGTCATTTCCGAGTTCAACCGCCTTCTGCCGATGCTGCAGGCGCTGGACCTGCCCGACGACCAGGTCGTACATCTCTATTTCGCCATGGAAGACACCGGCCTGCGCATGACCTTCGACCGCCGCCGGGTGTCGGCCTCCAACCCGCACCAGCTTTTGGTCTACATGTTCTTTTTCGCGGCGCTCATGACCGTGATTGCCTATTTCTACCTGCGCAACCAGCTGCGCCCGATCACCCGCCTGGCCTATGCCGCCGAGGCGTTCGGGCGTGGGCGGCACGTCGAATACTGGCCCTCGGGCTCGACCGAAGTGCGCGCCGCGGGGGCGGCCTTCATGGCCATGCGCGCCCGAATCGAGCGGCAGATCGAACAGCGCACGCTCATGCTGTCGGGCGTCAGCCACGACCTGCGCACGCCGATCACCCGGCTCAAGCTGGCGCTTTCGATGCTCGAGGGCGAAGATACCAAGGCGATGGAACAGGACGTGGCCGACATGGAACGCCTGATCAACGAGTTCCTCGATTTCGCGCGCGGCGCACAGGAAACGACGCCCGAGCCCACGGATCCGCAGGCGCTGGTGGCCCGCATCGTCGAAGAGTTTCAGCGTGTCGGCAAAGCTGTGGCGCTTGGCCACTGCGAAGGGCAGGGCGAGGTTATGCTGCGCCCAGGCGGTGTGCGCCGCGCGGTCGAGAACCTGATTGGCAACGCCGTGCGCTACGGCACACGGGCCGAAGTTTCGGTCCTGATGACCGACCGTGCCCTGCGCATCCGCATCGAGGATGACGGGCCGGGCATCCCCCAGGCACAGCGCGAACAGGCGCTCAAACCCTTCGCGCGCCTCGACGAGGCCCGTAACCAGAACCTCGGGACCGGGGTAGGGCTGGGCCTTGCCATTGCCATGGACATCGCCCGCGCCCATGGCGGCACGTTGCGCCTCGGAGAAAGCGAACGGCTGGGCGGGCTACAGGTCGACTTGGTGATCGGTCGCTGACACGGCCCATGCCCGGGCAGGGCAGGGGAGACGCGTCAGGCGCTTGCGGCGGCGTCGGCCTTGCGCTCCTTGGGGAAGAAGCTGAAATAGAACACCGGCGCCGCCACCAGCGTCAGCACCGAGGCAAAGCCCAGCCCGCCCATGATCGTCACCGCCATCGAGGCAAAGAATGCGTCCCACAACAGCGGAATCATCCCCAGGATCGTCGTCGCCGCCGCCAGCACCACGGGCCGCAGACGCGAGGTCGAGGCGTCCAGCACTGCCTGCCGGAACGGCACGCCCTCGGCCCGCACAAGGTCGATCTCCTCGACCAGCACGATGCCGTTCTTGATCAGCATCCCCGACAGGCTCAGAAGCCCCAGAAGCGCCGTGAAGGAAAACGGCAGGCCGGTGCCCAACAGGCCGATCACCACGCCGTTCACGCTCATCGGCACCAGCAGCCAGATGATCACCGGCTGGCGGATCTTGCCGAACAGCAGCACCGAGATCAGCACCATGATCAACAATGACACCGGCAACTGCTTGCCCAGGGCCGTCTGCGCCTCGGTCGAGCTTTCGTATTCACCGCCCCATTCCAGCGCATAGCCCTCGGGCAGCTCCATCGCCTCGACCGCGCCGCGCAGCTGGCCAAAGACACTGGCGGCATTCTCGCCCGCGGGCACTCCGGCCTGGACCGAGATCGTCGGCACCCTGTCGCGCCGCACAAGAAAGGTGTTCTGCGCCTCCCAGCCGAACCCGTCGGTGATCTGCGCCACCGGGATATAGGCCTGCGCGGCGGCGGAATAGACCGGCAGGTCGGACAAGTGCTCTGCGCCGTCGCCCCCGGCGCTGTCGGCCCGCATGATGATCGGGATCAGCCGGTCCTGCTCGCGGTAGACCCCCACCTGCACGCCGTCGGTCCCGAATTGCAGCGCCTGCGCCAGGTCGTCACGCGCCACACCCGCCGCCTTGGCCCGTTCGTCGGCGAAACGCGGCACCAGCGTCAGCTCCCGCTCGCGCCAGTTGGTGCGCAGATCGACCAGCCGGTCGGACGCCCCCAGCATGACCTCTTCCGCCTCTTGCGCCAGTTGCCGCAGCACGTCCGCGTCCGGCCCCGAGAACCGCGCCTCGATCGGCGCCCCGCCACCGGGGCCGAAGGCCAGCCGCTCGGTGCGGAACTCGCCTTCGGGCAGGGCGGTGCGGCCGAATTGCTCGACATCCGCCCGCAGGGGCGGGATCTGCTCCAGCGTCTCGGTGCGGATGATCAGGTGGCCATAGGTCGGCAGCGCCTCCTCGGGGGCGTAGGTCAGCATGAACCGCGTCGCGCCGCCGCCGATGAAGGTGGCCACCGACACAACGTCGTCGCGCTCGGCCAGCCACGCCTCGACCTGGGCCATGTCCTCCGACACGCGGTGGATGCTGGCACCCTGCGGCAGCTTGTAATGCACATAGAACAGAGGCGTGTTGGAGTCGGGAAAAAACTGCTGCTTGACCTGTGCGAACCCCATGTAGCACACCACCGTCACCCCGATCAGCGCCAGGATCACAAGATAGCGCACCCGCAGCGCGCCGGACAGCACCGCGCGGTAAGCGCGAAAGAGCGGCCCGGCATAGGGGTCATGTCCTTCGCCACTGCCCACCTTGAAAAAGTAATGCCCCAAAAGCGGCGTCGCTGTGATAGCCAGCACCCAGGACAACAGCAGCGATATCCCGATCACCGCGAACAGCGAGAACAGGAACTCGCCCGTGGCGTCGGGACTAAGCCCGATGCCCGCAAAGGCCATGATACCGATCACCGTCGCGCCCAGCAACGGGATCTGCGTCTTGCTGGCCACGTCCTCTGCCGCGTCGTGCGACGGTTTGCCCGCGGCCATGTCGCCCTGCATTCCCTCGGCCACCACGATGGCGTTGTCCACCAGCATCCCCATCGCGATGATCAGCGCCCCCAGCGAGATCCGCTCCATCTCGATCCCGAAGATCGCCATCAAGAACACCGTGCCCACCACCGTCAAAAGCAGCGTCGAGCCCACCACCACGGCCGACCGCCAGCCCATGAAGACCGCCAGCACCAGCACCACGATCGTCACCGACATGGCCAGGTTCAGCAGAAAGTCGTTCGAGGCCTCGTCCACTACCAGATGCTGCTGGTAGATCGGGTGCAGTTCCACCCCGGCGGGCACGTCGCGCATCAGCTCGCCCAACCGCGCATCCACCCGCTTGCCCACGTCCACGATGTTCAGATCGGACTTGCCGGCAACCCCCAGCGTGAACGCCTCCTTGCCCTGGAACCGGATGATCTCGGTCGGCTCCTCGACGCGGGCGCGCTCGACCTCGGCAAAATCCAAAAGGTCGATCACGTCGCCGCCCACACCGATGGTCAGGTTGGCAATCTCGTCCACCGTGTCCGACCCCACTGGCGCCTGGATGCGAATATCCTGCCCATTCTGCCGGAAACTGCCCGCCGGCGTGCGCGTGTCGGCCTGCGACAATGCACCGGCGATGGCGTCGGGACTGACGCCCAGGTTGGTGATGATCGAGGTCCGCGCGTTGACGTAAATCGCCTCGGACGGCAGGCCCGCCACCGCTACATCGGCCACGCCTTCGACCGCCAGCAATTCGCGCCTCAGGTACTCGGAAATCTCGTGCACTTCCGCATCGGAAAAGCCCGGCGCGGTAAAGGCATAGAACACGCCGAAGACGTCGCCGAACGTGTCGTTCACGATGGGCCTGCCGGCCTCGGAAGGCAGGTTGCGCGTCGCGTCCTCGACCCGATTGCGCAGCTTGGTCCAGATCGCGGGCAGTTCCGAGCCGTCATAGGTGCTCTCGATATTCACCGAGATCCGGCTGACCCCCGGCTTGTTGGACGAGGTGATGAAGTCGATCTCGCCCATCTTCTGGATTTCCGATTCGATCGGCTCGCTGACCTCGCGCGCCACCTGTTCTGCCGACGCGCCGGGATATTGCGTGATCACGATGGCGTTCTTGATGGTAAAGGCCGGGTCTTCCAAGCGGCCGATGGTGGCAAACCCCCAGATCCCGCCCAAAAGGCAGGTCAGCATCAGGATCCATGTGATTAGCGACCTGTCGATCGAGGCGCGGGCGATGGACATGGGCTTACTCCCCGATGCGGGTGAAGGGACGGGCGCTCTGGCCGTCGCGCAGCTGCGACGCGCCGGTCTCGACGATCTGCGTGCCGTCTTCGGGGCCTTCGGTCATGTAGATGCGGCTGTCCTCGTGCACTTCTATCTCGACGGCGCGTCGCGCCACCTTGCCGTCCTCATAGACCATGACGGCGGCATTGCCCTCGGCGTCGTAGACCAGCGCGGTCTCGGGCAGGACGACGCCCTGCTGCTGCGGCCCCGTGACGGCCGTATAGACCGTGACCGACGCGCCCGGAAAGACGAAGGCGCCGGGACTCTCGGTAAAGGCCAGCGTGATCGTATAGGTCTGCCCGGTGGCCGAGGTTTCGGTCTCGAATTCGCGCAGCGCAAGGTCGTAACGGCGTCCCTCACCGGGAAACTCGGCGTAGAACGCGATCTGATCGTCGGCCCCGGCCTGCCGGAACAGGACTTCCGGCACCTGGATATCCACGCGCAGCTCCGACACGTCATGCAGCCGAACCACCGGCGTGCCCGCCTGAACCGTCTGGAAATTGGCCACCAGCCGCTTGGCGATCAGCGCGTCGAAGGGCGCGCGCAGCGTGGCATGATCCAGATCCTCCCGGGCGCTGTTCAGCGCGATCTCGGCCAGCCGCAGCTGGGTCTGCGCGTCCTGCACCTGCACCTCGCTCACCGCCTGTCCGCGCAGCGATTCCAGCCGCTCGGCATCGCGCTGCGCCTTGTCGAAGTTGGCCTCGGCCTCGGCCACGGCGCGTTCGTAGCCCGACAGGTCCAGCTGCGCGATCTCCGCGCCCTCGGGCTTGCGCGCGCCTTCCTCGGCGTTCAGCACCTCCAGCTTTCCCGGCACCTGAAAGGCAAGATCGACCGTCTGCCGCGCCGCCACCTGACCGAAGAACTGACGTTGCACCGTGACCGGCTCGCTCGACAGCGTCATCAGCTTGACGGGTTTGGGCGGTGCCGCGGCATCCGGGGCCTGGCCTTCGTCCTGTGCCGGGGCCGATGTGGCAAACGACAGCGACAGCACGCAGGCAAGAAACGCGGGGAGCAAACGGCGCATGATAGGACTCCTGACAAGGAACGGGCAGCTGCCTCGCCACATAGTACAGGTGAAAAGTGAAACCAACAGTTTAGTTATTTCTTCGCTCCGCCCAGCGGTGCCAGCCGTTTTCTTCAAAAGAAAACGGCCCGGAAACTTTTCAAAGTTTCCGAAATGGAAAATACGCATTATCCATCCTGTTTTCTGCGCAGAAAACGCCCCCGGAACCGCCCCTTGCGCGCCGCTCAGCCCTTGGGCCGCAGATAGGTCTCGGACGCATATCCCGTCAGCCCCGGCGCCCGATCCAGCGCCACCTCGCACCAGCGTGTGCCGCCGACCCGGTTGCAGTCGCGCACCCGCACCAGCGTGCCGTTGGGCAGCCCCACGCGCGTCTCGAAGCCCAGGCCCGGCCCGCCGCGCAGCTTCAGCATGTCGCCCTCTTCCACGCCGTAGACCTCGTAGATATCCGAGGTGAACGCCGTGACCGGCCCCGTCTCCGCACAAGCGGACAGAAAACCAAGGGCGGCAAGAATGGAAAAGGGTCTGCGCATGGTGCCTCTCTTCGGGGTCGTTCTGGTAGGCCCGGAGGGACTCGAACCCCCAACCAAAGCGTTATGAGCGCTCTGCTCTAACCAATTGAGCTACAGGCCCGACCTTTGCTCGGGATAGGCGCGGGCAGGGCGGGCGTCAAGGGCTCTGGCAGACCCTCGTGGGCATTCGCGATTGCACGGACGCCCGCGATGGATTAACCGAAGCCCCGACATGCCAAGCGGAGACCGCACATGACCGACGCCAAGAACGGGATCACCTATGCCGATGCCGGCGTGGATATCGACGCGGGCAACGCCCTTGTCGACCGGATCAAGCCTGCCGCCAAGCGCACCAGCCGCGCCGGCGTCATGGCGGGCCTCGGCGGCTTCGGCGCGCTTTTCGATCTCAAGGGCGCGGGCTATACCGACCCCATTCTCGTGGCGGCCACCGACGGGGTCGGCACCAAGCTGCGCATCGCCATCGACACCGGGCATGTGGACGGCGTCGGGATCGACCTCGTGGCGATGTGCGTCAACGACCTTGTCTGCCAGGGGGCCGAGCCGCTTTTCTTCCTCGATTATTTTGCAACAGGCAAGCTCGACACGGATATCGCCGCCCGCATCATCGAAGGCATCGCCGAAGGTTGCGTACAGTCCGGTACAGCGCTCATCGGCGGCGAGACGGCGGAAATGCCCGGCATGTACCCCGAGGGCGACTTCGACCTCGCCGGTTTTGCCGTGGGTGCCATGGAGCGTGGCAGCGACCTGCCCGCGGGCGTGACGGAGGGGGACGTTCTCTTGGGCCTTGCCTCCAACGGCGTACATTCCAACGGCTATTCCCTCGTGCGCAAGTTGGTCGAGATGTCCGGTCTCGGCTGGGACGCCGACTGCCCGTGGTCTGATGGCACCCTCGGCGCGGCCCTGCTGACGCCCACGCGCCTTTACGTGACTCAAGCGCTCGAGGCGGTCCGCGCGGGCGGCGTTCACGCGCTCGCCCATATCACCGGCGGGGGCCTGACCGAGAATATCCCGCGTGTCCTGCCCGACGACCTTGGCGTCGACATCGACCTTGGCAGCTTTGATCTGCCACCCGTCTTCCGCTGGCTGATGGGGCAGGGCGGCATGGCCGAGGCCGAGATGCTCAAGACCTTCAACTGCGGCGTGGGCATGGTGCTGGCCGTCGACGCCTCTCGCGCCGATGCGCTGAGCGCGCTCTTGCAAGACACCGGCGAGACCGTTTTCCGTCTCGGTCACGTCACCGAAGGTCCGGGCGTGCGCTACACCGGCACGCTCGCGTGACCAAACGCGTCGCGATCCTGTTTTCTGGCGGCGGTTCCAACATGGTGGCGCTGATCGACAGCATGACGGGCGACCATCCCGCGCGGCCCGTCGTGGCGGTCTGCAACAACGCCGACGCTCCGGGGATTGAAAAGGCGGCGGCGCGGGGCGTGGAGACCGAAGTGGTCGATCACCGCCCTTTCAAGGGCGACCGCACCGCGTTCGAGACCGTGCTGAACGCAACGCTCGAACGCCACGCCCCCGACATCATCTGTTTCGCCGGGTTCATGCGCATCTTCACCGACCGCTTCATCTCACACTGGCAGGACCGGATGATCAACATTCACCCGTCGCTGCTGCCCAAGTACCGCGGCCTCGACACCCACGCCCGCGCCATCGCGGCGGGCGAGGCCGAGGCCGGCTGCACCGTCCACGAGGTCACGCTTGAACTGGACGATGGCCCGATCCTGGGCCAGGCCCGCGTGCCCGTGATGCCAGACGACACGCCCGAGGCGCTGGCCGCCCGCGTGCTGGAACAGGAGCACCGGCTTTATCCGGCTGTCCTGCGCCGCTTCGCCGCCGGCGACCGCACGCCCGTGCTCCTGTCCTGACAGGGGGCGGAACGGGCAACTTTACCTCAGCGCGGCGCGCTTGCCGCCACGTTGCCGTGCCAGTCTGTGGACACATCGGCAGGCGGGGCGCTCAGGGCGACACCGCCAAGCGCCAGCAGCAAAAGCGCACTCAGCGTCATCGCGACGCCGCGCAGGTCGAACCGCAGGGCAGGGCGGGCAGGGATATGGTCGAGGGTCGTCATGGCATGTCTCCATCATTGGAACTGCCTCCCAGATAGTCCCCGGTTCGATATTTTTAAAACGAATGAATGTTGCATGACGCATCACAAAGCGTGATGCATCCGACGCCGCCATGCCGCTTGTCCGCCCCCGTGCGTCACTTGCGCTTTGCTTTCCGTCGCGCCTCGGTATAGGCCGTTGGATTACCACGTTTGATCCGCCGGAGCCGGAATGCACACCATCACCACCACCGAAGACCTCGCCGCCTTTTGCACCCGCGCGGCCGAGGCCGAGTATGTCACCGTCGATACCGAGTTCCTGCGCGAGCGCACCTACTATTCCAAGCTCTGCCTGATCCAGCTGGCTTTGCCGTCGCGGGGCGAGGACGACGCCGTGCTGGTCGACCCGATTGAGGGGCAGGACATGTCTCTGGAACCGCTCTACGACCTTTTCCGCGACCCGTCGGTGGTCAAGGTCTTTCACGCCGCGCGGCAGGATCTGGAAATCTTCTACGTCGACGCCGGGCTCATTCCCGACCCGCTCTTCGACACACAAGTGGCGGCGATGGTCTGCGGCTTCGGTGAACAGGTGGGGTACGAGACGCTGGTGCGCAAGATCGCCAAGCAGTCGCTGGACAAGACCTCGCGCTTTACCGACTGGTCGCGCCGTCCGCTGACGGACGCGCAGAAAACCTATGCGCTGGCGGACGTGACCCACCTGCGCGATATCTACGAATTCCTCGCCGCCAAGCTGGCCGAAACGGGCCGCGACAAGTGGGTGGCCGAGGAAATGCAGGTTCTGACCAACCCCGAAACCTATGTCACCCGCCCCGAAGAGGCGTGGGAACGGGTCAAGACTCGCAACTCGTCCGGCCGGTTCCTGGCCATCGTGCGCGAACTGGCGCGCTTCCGCGAGGACTATGCCCAAAGCCGCAACATCCCCCGCAACCGGGTCTTCAAGGACGACGCGCTGGTCGAACTGGCCTCGACCAAGCCCAAGTCCGCGAACGACCTCTCGCGCTCGCGGCTCTTGCTGCGCGAGGCGCGGCGCGGTGACATCGCCGACGGCATCATCGCGGCGGTCAAGGCGGGGCTCGACTGCCCGAACGACGACCTGCCCAAGCCCGACCGCAGCCGCGAACGGCTTCAGATCAACCCGGCGCTGGCCGACCTTCTGCGCGTTCTGCTCAAGGCGAAATCCGAGGAGTATTCAGTTGCCTCCAAGCTCATCGCCTCGGCGGCCGACCTCGATGCCATCTCGGCGGGCGAACGCGACGTGCCGGCCCTGGGCGGCTGGCGGCGCGACGTGTTCGGGGATGATGCGATGCGGCTCTGCGACGGCAAGGTCGCACTGGCCGCCCGCCGCGGATCGGTTGTGGCGATCGACCTCTGACGCGTCAGCGGCGCGAACTGAGGGCGTTCAGCTCGCCGCGCACGCGGATCTCGTTGATCTCGTCCAGGTCGTTGTTGCTCAGGAACGCGCCCACCCGCACTTCACGGGTGCTTTGCGTGCCCACCGGCGTCTCGATCGGCTGATAGGCGTTCAGCGTGTATTCCATCACGCCATTGACCGGTCCGTCCTCGCTGATCGGAAGCAGGCGCACGTCGAACGCGCCTTCGCGCTGGGGCAGGCCGGTCACGCGCACGATGGCGCCCGTGGGCAGCGGCTCGACCACCAGGCTGGTCACCTGGTCCACCAGGCTGCCGTCGTAGATCTCGACCTTGGCGCGACGGCGGAAGATGCCCGCCTTCTGCGCCGAAGAGGCATTGCGGCGCACGATCAACTCGGCGTTCTGATCGTCGATCAGCGGGTTGCCGGTCTGCCGGTCGCTGGGCGAACGGCGCTCGCCGGTATTGGTGGTGTTCACGATCGGGGCGGACCGGCTGTTGCCGAACCAGTTGCGCGGGTTGACGCCCGAGTCGCGCCAGCCGCTGCACGCCGTCAGCATCATGCTTGAGATCACCATCAGCGAAAGCAAAACCCGCATTTCGACCGCCCCTTCCTCGTTTCTTTTCGACTACCCCATCCGGGCGGGCTTGAAAAGGGACTTGGCGCACTGGACCTCAAGGTGTTGCACACCTAACTGTGGGGCAAAGGACAGACAGGAGACGCAGCGCATGGCGCAACAGGCATTCGAAGAGATCGTCGAGGATTTCGAGTTCCTGGAGGACTGGGAAGACCGCTACCGCTACGTGATCGACCGGGGCAAGGCCATGGACGGGCTGGACGACGCGCTGAAGGTGCCGGCGACCAAGGTCGACGGCTGCGCCAGCCAGGTCTGGCTGCATCCGCAGACCGACGGCGGCACGTTCCGCTTTGACGGCGATTCGGATGCCATGATCGTGCGCGGGCTGATCGCGGTTCTGCGCGCGCTATACAACGGCGTTCCGGTGGGGCAGGTGGGGGCAGTGGACGCCCCCGGCGAGCTGGCCCGGCTGGGCCTGAACGACCATTTGTCGGCGCAACGCTCCAACGGGCTGCGCGCGATGATCGAACGTATCCGCGCCGTGGCGTCCGAGGCGGCCTAATCCAGTAGAGTGGCTGCGCCACGCTCTATATGTTTCGGTTTCGAGGGGCGCCGCCCCTCCGGTCGAAACGATGTTTCGACCTCCTCCCCGGAATATTTCTGGCCAGAAGAAGAAAGGTCAGGCGCGGGCGGCTAGTGCGGTTTCAAGGTCTCCGTAGCCGGTGAAGCGGTATTCGAACTCCAGCCCAAGCCGGTCGGCGCAGTCCTCTGCTTTTGCTTTCAGTGCCGGGTCCTCGACCTGGGCCTGGTAGACCAGCGTGGTGTAGTTGCCGAAAAGCATATCGCGCAGATCTGGATGCCGGTCCAGGCCCATCGGCTTCCACACGAAGGCGTCGAACTGCTTGACCAGGAAATCGGTGAGGTAGAAGGCGGTGATCTCGTCGCGGGCGGCGAAGGTCTCGTTGCCCTCGAAGAAGGAATAGCAATGCGGGCCTTCGACCATCTCGACGCCCAACTCGCGGCATTTCGCCTGCAAGAGCCCGCCAGTGCCGCAATCGGCGTAGACCACGAAGATGTCGTCATAGGCATCGCGGTTTTCGGCCACGGTTGCCTCGACCGCCGTGACGATCCTGTCGGGGTAGAGGTGGTATTTCGCGGGCAGGCATTGCAGGACCATGTGATCCCAGCCATTGGCGCGTTTCAGCGCCAGGATCTCGCGCGCCAGCGCGCCGCAGGCGATCAGCAGGATGCTGCCCTTCGCCCGCTCGGCAAAGCCGTCCTCGGTCAGGGTCGCGTCGCTCGGCAGCATCTCAGCGCCCGCCGCCGCGCAGGCCGATGAAGCGCACCAGAAGGTAGACCCCCAGCACCAGCGGCACCGCCACCACCCAGTTCTCCGTCAGTGTCTCCGGCCTCCAGGTGGAAGTCAGAAGGAAAATCGTGGCCCCAGCGGCGGCGATCACGACGATCAGCAGCAGAACCAGCTTGTTGAGCGGCATGGATGCGATCCTTTCACCGTCACAGATAATCACGGGACGCAAAAGAAAAAGCCCCGCCGCGTCGGGCAGGGCCTTGTCGTTCAGCACGGTCAGGGGCTCAGCCCGTGGCGCCCTGGTTATGCTTGCGGCCCACCAATTCCTTGGCGGTCTCCACCGCCACGGCGGCGTCGCGGCAATAGGCGTCGGCGCCGATGGCCTTGCCGAATTCCTCGTTCAGCGGTGCGCCGCCCACCAGCACGATGTAATCGTCGCGCAGGCCCTGTTCGACCATCGTGTCGATCACCACCTTCATGTAGGGCATCGTGGTGGTCAGCAGCGCCGACATGCCCAGGATGTCGGGCTTTTCGGCTTCCAGCGCCTCGAGGTAGTTCTCGACCGGGTTGTTGATTCCCAGATCGACCACCTCGAACCCGGCGCCTTCCATCATCATCGACACGAGGTTCTTGCCGATGTCGTGGATGTCGCCCTTGACCGTGCCGATCACCATCTTGCCGACGCGCGGCGCACCGGTTTCGGCCAGAAGCGGCTTGAGGATGGCCATGCCGCCCTTCATCGCGTTGGCCGCCAGCAGAACCTCGGGCACGAACAGGATGCCATCGCGGAAATCCTTGCCGACGATGGTCATGCCACCCACCAGCGCCTCGGTCAGCACGCGGTAGGGCGCCCAGCCACGCTCGAGCAGGATGTTGACGCCTTCCTCGATCTCTTCCTTCAGACCGTCATAGAGGTCGTCGAACATCTGCTGGACAAGTTCCTCGTCGTCCAGTTCGCTGAGGATGATGTCGTCTTCTTCGTCGGACATGTGCTTTATCCCTTGGTGCGGCGCATGGGCCTGGTGTCTAGCCACCGCGATTACGTCCATTTTGTCGCACACGACTTTCCAATTCCGACATGCGCGCATCTTGCACCGACAGATACCGCAGATTCCGCGCGGCCTTCAGTGAAAAACTTCCATACTGACGGTGAGCTTGTTGCATATGTTCTCTTAATGTTCCTATAATCGGCGCATGTCCGATGCCTCCGACACCGTCGATCCGCGTTTGCGCCGTCCGGGCCGGGGCGCGGTCAGCAACGCCGTTGGCCGGTACGAGCGGCAGGCACGCAGTTATGAGGATGACGGCTGGGACACCACGCCCGACGAGGTGGCGCTGCGCACGAGCGTCAGTACTGAGCGGCCGCGCAGCATCATCACCTATAACCGCTCGCCCGATCTGCCCTTTGATCGTTCGATCAACCCCTACCGGGGCTGCGAGCATGGCTGCATCTATTGCTTCGCCCGGCCCAGCCACGCCTGGCTCGGGCTTTCGGCGGGGCTCGATTTCGAGACACGGCTGGTCGCGCGCCCCGACGCGCCTCGGGTTCTGGCCGCCGAGCTGCGCAAGCCCGGCTACCGCGTTGCGCCCATCGCCATCGGTACCAATACCGATCCCTACCAGCCCATCGAAAAGTCCCATGGCATCATGCGCGCCTGCCTTCAGGTGCTGTCGGAGTTCAACCATCCGGTCGCCATCGTCACCAAGGGCAGCTTGGTGGAGCGTGACATCGACATCCTGTCCGACATGGCCGCGCGCGGGTTGGCTCGGGTGGGCATTTCCGTGACCACGCTCGATGCGGCGTTATCCCGCGCGATGGAGCCGCGCGCGCCGGCCCCGGCCCGCCGCCTCAAGGTGGTCGGGCGGCTGGCGGATGCAGGCATTCCGGTGCGCGCCATGGTCTCGCCGGTGATCCCGGGCCTGACCTGCCACGAGATCGAGCCGATCCTGAAATCCGTCGCCGGGGCAGGGGCCGGCGCCGCCAACTGGATCATGCTGCGCCTGCCGCTGGAGGTCTCGCCGCTCTTCCGCGAATGGTTGGCCCAGACCTGCCCGGACCGGGCCGCGCGGGTCATGGGCCATGTGCGCGACATGCATGGCGGCAAGGATTACGCCTCGGACTGGGGCCGCCGGATGCGCGGCTCGGGGCCCTATGCCGAGATGGTGGCACAGCGGTTTCGGGTCGCGGCAAAGCGGCTTGGCCTGGACGCCAGACAGCCGCCGCTGCGGAGTGACCTGTTCGAACCGCCCGTCCGGGCCGGGGACCAGATGGAACTCTTCTGAGGTGGATACTCACATCGGCGGGTCCGCGTGGGTTTTCACCCATCCTACGGGTCTGCGCGACACCTCGCCAGGACCTATCCGGCTGCCGTAGGGTGGGGTTCATCCCACCAATGCGCCCTGATTTGCGCACCCCGTCCCGGGCTTGACCCGGGACCTCTATGCCGCCGTGGGGTGGGTGAAAACCCACGCGGACCCACCACGACGTCGCATCCTCCGTAGGGTGGGTGATAACCCACGCGCACCCGCCTCAATTTCTACAACTTCCGCACCTTCAACTTGGTCAACCGGTTGTCCTCCTTCTCCACCACCTCGAAGCGGAAGCCGTGGAAATTGAACACCTGTCCCACCTCGGGAATGATCTGCGCCTCGTAGATCACCAGGCCCGCCACCGTGTTCGCCTCGTCATCCGGCAGGGTCCAGTCCGTCGCGCGGTTGAGGTCGCGGATCGTCGTGCCCCCGTCGACCAGGAACTGCCCGTCGTCGCTACGCCCCACCGGGTGGTCGCCGTCGGGGTCGAACTCGTCGGTGATCTCGCCCACGATCTCTTCCAGGATGTCCTCCAGCGTGATCAGCCCCTGCAAGTCGCCATACTCGTCCACCACCAACGCAAAATGGCTGCGCATCCGCAGGAACTGGCGCATCTGGTCGTCCAGAGTGGTCGTCTCGGGCACGAAATAGGGTTCCATCGCCACGTCGCAGATATCGAACGTCGCCAGCGCCCCGCGGCCGCCTTCGCCCTGCAACGCCAGCGTGTGCATCGCGCGCAAGAGGTCCTTGGCGTGCACCACCCCGATGATGTTGTCGGGATCGTCGCGATAGATCGGCAGGCGCGTGTGGCTGGATTTCAGGCACTGGTCCAGGATCGCTTCCGGTTCCAGCGCGGCGTCGATCATCTCGATCTGGCTGCGGTGCAGCATGATTTCCTCGACCGCGCGGTCGCCAAGGTCGAGCGCGCCCAGGATCCGGTCGCGGTCTTCCTTTTCCACCACGCCTTCGGAATGGCCAAGGTAAAGCGCCCCCGCGATTTCCTCGCGCACGGCCAGGATATGGCTGTCGGGGTCGGTCTTCACGCCAAAGATCCGCAGCACCCCGCGCACCAGGAGGCGCACCGCCGACACCACCGGCGAAAAAACGATGATCACCCAGCGGATCACCGGCGCCGCGTGCGAGGCCGCCGCCTCGGCATTGGTGATGGCATAGGTCTTGGGCAGCACCTCGGCGAAGATCAGCACCAGAAGCGTCATCACCAGCGTCGCCAGCGCCACGCCGCTTTCGCCGAAGGCGCGGGTGAAAAGCGCCGTGGCCAGCGATGTCGCCAGGATGTTCACAAGGTTGTTGCCCAAAAGGACCGAGCCGATCAGCCGCTCGTTGTCCTCGGTGATCTGAAGCGCCTGTTCGGCGCCTTTCGATCCCTTGTCGGCCCGCGCCCGCAGCTTGCCGCGCGACGCGGCCGTCAGCGCGGTTTCACTACCGGAGAAGCAGGCGGACAGAACAAGCAGAAGAAGGATCGCACCGGCAGAGATCCAGAAGGCAGTGTCGAAGGTTGTTAAGGCGGGGTCCATTGTCCAATAGTCACATTATGCGTTGCAGGGGTTATGGGGCGTGCACGCCGGTCATTCAAGGAAACAGGCGATGAAACTTGTCGATTTGGGCGCGCGGGACACTCCGCTCGTGGTCTTCGGCGGGCCGTACTCGAACCTCCACGCGACGCAAGCGCTGCTCGCCAAGGCGAACGCCCTCGGCATTGCGCCGCGCAACACCATTTGCACCGGCGACCTCGTGGCCTATTGCGGCGCGCCTGCACAGACCATGGCGCTGATCCGCGCCGCGGGCCTGCCCGTGGTGGCCGGCAATTGCGAGAAACAGCTGGCCGCCTACCGCATGGACTGCGGCTGCGGCTTCGCGGATGGCAGCACCTGTGACCTGTTGTCGGCGGGATGGTACGCCTATGCCGACGCCGCCATAGGCGCGGATGATCGCGGTTGGATGGACGGTCTGCCCGACATGGTCCGCTTCATCCACCAGGGCCTTCGCTGCGCCGTCATCCACGGCGGTCTCAGCGACATCAGCCGCTTTTTGTGGTCCAACAGCCCGGACGCCGCATTCGCCCACGAAATCGCCCGGATCGAGGCGCGGGGCGGCCCTGTCGATATCGTCTTCGCGGGCCATTCCGGCATCGCCTTCCGGCGCCGCATCGGTCCGGTCCTCTGGGTCAATGCCGGGGCGATCGGGATGCCGCCCAACGACGGTACGCCGCGCACCGACTACGCGCTTTTGCGGGACGGCAAGGTCACTCTGCACAAGCTGGATTACGACCACGCCGCCGCCCGTGCCGACATGCAGGCGGCGGGCCTCACGCACGGCTACGACGCCGCGCTCGCCACCGGCTACTGGCCGTCCGAAGACGTGCTGCCCGCCTCCTTGCGCCGCTCCTCCTGAGCCAGCGGGTGCGCATCGAACACCAGTTCGCGCAGGCGGTCTTCCAGCACATGGGTATAGATCTCGGTCGTGCCCACATCGGCATGACCCAGCATCGTCTGGATGGTGCGCAGATCGGCGCCGCCGGCCAGCAGATGCGTGGCGAAGGCGTGGCGCAACGTGTGCGGCGACACCCGCTCGGGGCTGATTCCCGCCGTCACCGCGAACTCCTTGACCAGCAGGAAGAACCGGTTGCGCGTCATGTGCCCCGCCTTGCCGCTCGACGGAAACGCGAACGCCGACACCGGCTTGCCCCTGACCTTCGCGACCTCCTCGTCGGCATCGCGGCGCTCCAGCCACGCCGCCAGCGCCGCCCGGGCAGGGGGCGACATCGGCACCAGCCGTTCCTTGCCCCCCTTGCCGCGCACCAACAGCATCTGCGGATCGCCCCGGCAGGACGACACCGGCAGCGACACCAGCTCGGTCACCCGCATCCCCGTGGCGTAAAGCAGCTCCATCAGGCAGGTGTTGCGCAGCCGGTCCGCCTCGCTCCGGCCCGTGGTGCGCGCCGCGTCCAGCAGACGGTCCACCTCCGCCAGGTCCAGCGTCTTGGGCAGGCGCTTGTCCCGGCCCGGCCCCTTGATCTGGATCGCCGGATTGTCGCCGCGCAGCCCCTCGTCGAAGGCGAACCGATACAGCTGCTTGATCGCCGACAGCCGCCGCGCCCGGGTCGAGCGTGCCAGCCCTTGCGCGTCGCAATGCACCAGGTAGGCCTCGATATCCGACTGGCCCGCGCTGGCGGCATCCTTGCCGCCCCGTTCCAGCCACCCGGTGAAATCCGTCAGGTCCCGCGCATAGGCCTGCAACGTGTTCTTCGCCGCCCCGGCCTCGGCCGCCTGCGCGTCGAGGAAACTCGCTAGCCAGTGCCGCGCGCTCACGTGTCCGCCTTCAGCAGCAGGATCTGCAAGGCCGCCCGTCGCGCGGTATCCTCCAACCCCACCGAGCGCAGGGTCGAAAGGCCCGCCACGATGTCGCTGGCCTGGTTCGGCCCGGCGGTGTCCAGCTGCAATGCCGCGGTCAGGATTGCCTGGCCCAGCCGCCCGGCCTCCAGCATGTCGGCATGGTCGGGATGGGCGGCGGTGGCGGCAAAAGCCTCGGCGATGGCCACCTGCGGCGTCTCGCTGGCCAGCGCGGCATCCGGCGTCCCCTGCGCCACGCCGACCAGAAAGCGCGCCCGCGCATCGCTGCCGGCAAGATCCGGCGCCAGCGTCTCGTAATCCTGCGACAAGAGCGCAACCTCGAACGCCGCTTCCCTTGCCCGGCCTTCAAGCTCCAGCGTCGACAGCGGCTGCGCGAACAGCGTGGCAAAGGCCACCGCCAGCCCCTCGCGTTTCATGTCCCGCCAAAGCCCCGGCAGGTGCCGCGCCACGGCGTCGGGGTCTGTGTCGACAATCGCCTGCTCCAGGGCCTGCACGCCCGCCACGCGCTCCCACACCCCGCCCGAGGCCGCAGGACTCTGGTCGGTGTAAAGCCCCAGCAGACGGTTGGCGGGCAGGGCGCCGGTCCGGGTCAACCTCTCGGCGGCCTCGATCTCGGCCTTCAGCCCGGTCAGCCCGCGCAAGTCCGCCACCGCGAATTCCCGTGGCAGATTGCGCGTGGGCAGGGGAGTGCCCGCCGCCTCGTAGAGGCGATAGAGCAGCGGCGTCATCTCCGCCGACGGGGCCAGCGACATCTCGGCGTCGATCGTCTCGGGGTCCAGGAACTGCGCCAGAAGCCGCGCGCTGGCGGCGTCCAGCACACCCAGGGCCGTCGCCGTCTCATAGGTCAGCGCAGCGGTCTGCCAGTCCCCGGCGCGCGCCCCGCAATAGATCCGCTTGTCATAGGCCTCGCTCAGCTCCGGGTCCTGGCTCAGTGCGGCACAGGCCTCGTCCTCGGTCCCGCTCAGCAGGGCCAGGTCGAACCACTGGTCGAACAGGCTCGCATCATACGGCCCCGCCTGCTGTACCAGCGCCAGCGCCGGATCCACGGCCCCCATCTTGCGCAGCGCTTCCAGCCGCGCCCGCAGGAACCGCGCCTCGCGCCCCGCATCGGCAGGCGCCTCCGCCTCGGCCAACAAAAGCGTGTAATAGAGCGCCTGGATCGCCGGCAACGGATCCGGCGGCAGGCGCGAGAATAGCGACACCAGCGTGTCGGTGCCGCTGCCCGCCCACAGGTTCGGCGGCAGTCCAGTGGTGCTACCGGGCAACAGCCCCGCCGCATCGGGCTGCGCGCCGTCCAGCGGCATCACGTCCACATCCGGCACCACGGCGCCTTCGACATCGTCCGCCTCGGGCAGTTTCAGCGCTTCCTCAAGGGGACGCGCCACGCTGATCGGCGCGGGATCCTTCAGCCAGTCGATGGCCGCCAGCGGTTCCTGCGCCAGTGCCGGCGCGGCGAAAATTATCGAAAAACAAACGGTTTCAAGAGTCTTCAAGTATGATTTCCTGTCGAATTTCCTCTCGCTCGGGCGAGAAATCCGCCCCAAAGAATGGGCCCAGATAGGCATAGCCGACCAGTGCCAGGAACGCCAGAATTCCAAGGTAGATCAGCCATTTGATCAGTCTGAACATGTGTTGCCTGCCCGCGTCTTGCCGTCTTTTACCACTTTATAACTGGCAATTTCATCAAGATCACGTCATTCAGTGCACGAAAAGAAAAGATTGGCAGAGGAGCGCCGACAGTGGCCGGCACAAGGCGTTGGCAATTGAAGAAAACCGTCGTGCTCGTAGGCATGATGGGCGCCGGAAAAACCGCTGTGGGCAAGGCTTTGGCGGCCATGCTTGATGTGCCGTTCCTCGATTCGGATGTCGAGATCGAGGCTGCCGCCAACATGAAGATCGCCGAGATTTTCGCCCGCGACGGCGAGAAATTCTTCCGCGACCGCGAAACCCAGGTAATCGACCGCCTGCTCGACAGCCAGCGCGGCATTCTTTCGGCGGGCGGCGGCGCGTTTCTATCCGAGCGCAACCGCGCGCTGATCGGGGCCAAGGGCGTGTCGGTCTGGCTCAAGGCCGATCTCAAGCTTTTGTGGAACCGGGTTAAACACAAGGATACCAGACCTTTGCTGCGCACAGCTGATCCTCGCAAGACGCTGTCGGATCTCTACGAGGCCCGGCTGCCCTTTTACCAGATGGCCGATATCGCGGTGCCCGCGCACCCGACCTACACGATCGACGAAATGGCCGCCAAGGTGGCCGAGGCGCTGGCCACCCGCCCCGACGTGTTGGAGCCTGCCCCATGACCGAACGCGTGCACGTGGCTCTGGGCGAGCGGGCCTACGACATCCATATCGGCCCCGGTCTTCTGGGGCGCTCCGGCGCGCTCATCGCGCCGCTCCTGCGCCGGCCCCGCGTCGCCATCGTCACCGACGAAACCGTGGGCGCGCTGCACCTCGGCGCGCTTCAGGCAGGCCTCGGCGCCGAGGGCATCGACAGCACCGCTCTAGCTCTGCCCCCCGGCGAAGGCACCAAAAGCTGGCCGCACTTCGAGCGCTGCGTCGAATGGCTCCTGTCCGAAAAAGTCGAGCGCAGCGACGTGGTCATCGCCTTCGGCGGCGGCGTCATCGGCGATCTGGTGGGCTTTGCCGCCTCCGTCCTGCGCCGCGGCGTGCGCTTTGTGCAGGTGCCCACCAGCCTTTTGGCCCAGGTCGACAGTTCGGTGGGTGGCAAGACCGGAATCAACGCGCCCCAAGGCAAGAACCTCATCGGCGCCTTTCACCAGCCCAGCCTCGTCCTGGCCGACACCGAGGTGCTTGGCACGCTGGAAAACCGTGATTTCCTGGCTGGTTACGGCGAAGTCGTCAAGTACGGCCTGCTCGGAGACGCCAGCTTTTTCGACTGGCTGGAAACCCACGGCCCCGGCGTTGCGGCGGGCGACATGGCCGCGCGCATTTCGGCCGTCAAACGCTCGGTCGAGATGAAGGCCGAGATCGTCATCGAGGACGAAAAGGAACACGGCCGCCGCGCGCTTCTGAACCTCGGCCACACCTTCTGTCACGCGCTCGAGGCCGCCACCGGCTATGGCAACCGCCTGCTGCATGGCGAAGGCGTCGCCATCGGCTGCGCGCTGGCGTTCGAGCTCTCCAGCCGTCTCGGCCTGTGCTCGCAAGAGGATCCCAGCCGCGTCCGCGCCCATCTGCGCGACATGAAGATGAAGGTCGATCTGTCTGATATCCAAGGTGATTTGCCCGATTCCGATGGCCTGATCGACCTCATGGGCCAAGACAAGAAGGTGGTCGACGGCAAGCTGCGCTTCATCCTCGCGCGCGGTATCGGCGACGCCTTCGTGGCCGAGGATGTGGACATGGATGTGGTCCGCAAGGTCCTTACCGACGCGCTCGCCGCCCGCTGAGCCCCATCACGACCCGATCCTGACTGTTCCAAAAATACTCATCTGCCACGCGTGCGTTCGCACCCGCGCTCGGCATTCCGCGTAGGGTGGGTGAAAACCCACGCGCGACCCCGTCACTCCGTCCCGATCGCCTTTGACGCGTTCACCCGTGTCGACAATTCCTCCAAGCTCTCCACCCGCTCGGAATACCGATCCGTCAAATACCCCGCCTGATCCCGCGTCAGCAGCGTGAACTTCACCAACTCCTCCATCACGTCCACCACGCGGTCATACAGCGGCCCCGGCTTCATCCGGTCCGCATCGTCGAACTGGTCCCACGCTTTCGGCACCGAAGACTGGTTCGGGATCGTCAGCATCCGCATCCACCGCCCCAGGATTCGCATCTGGTTCACCGCGTTGAAACTCTGGCTGCCACCGCTGACCTGCGCCACCGCCAGCACCTTGCCCTGCGTGGGTCGGATCCCCCCGATGGGCGCCAGCGGGATCCAGTCGATCATGCTCTTCATCACGCCGGTCATCGCGCCATGCCGCTCGGGGCTGACCCAGACCATGGCCTCGCACCACATCACCAGATCGCGCAGCCCCGCCACCTTCGGATGGCTCGCCTCCGCATCGTCGGGCAGGGGCAGCCCGCGCGGATCGAACGTCCGCGTCTCCGCGCCAAGGTGGCGCAACACCCGCGCCGCTTCCTCGCTCAAGAGGCGCGAGAACGACCGCTCCCGCAAGCTGCCATAAAGCAGCAACACGCGCGGCGCATGGGCCGCCCGCTCCTTGGGAAACAGCTTGTCAGCGTCAATGCGGGGCAGGGCGCCCGCCTTCAGGTTCGGCATCTCGTCCGTCATCGCATCGCCTCCGCCGCGTCCGGCCGCCCCGGAAACCGCGCCCGCGTCCTGTTCGCAAACGCCACCAGCGACAGCATCACCGGCACCTCCACCAGCACGCCCACCACCGTGGCGAGCGCCGCGCCGGAATTAAGACCGAACAGGCTGATCGCCACCGCCACCGCCAATTCGAAGAAATTCGAGGTTCCGATCATCGCACAAGGCGCCGCCACCCGGTGCGGCACGCGCATCACATAGGCCGCGCCATAGGCCAGCGCAAAAATCCCGTAGCTCTGGATCAGGATCGGCACGGCGATCAGCGCGATCACGAACGGATTGGCCAGGATGATACTGCCCTGCAACCCGAACAGGATCACCACCGTCGCGATCAGCCCGATGATCGACCACGGCTTCACCCGAGCCGTGAACGCCTCGATGGCGGTTTCCGAGCCCAATATCCGCCGCGTCACCAGCCCCGCCACCAGCGGCAGCACCACGTAAAGAACCGTTGCCGTCACCAGCGTCTGCCACGGCACGGTGATGTCCGTGACGCCCAGCAGGAACGCCACGATGGGCGCAAAGGCCACAACCATGATCAGGTCGTTCACCGACACCTGCACCAGCGTGTAGGTCTCGTCGCCGCGCGTCAGCTGCGACCACACGAACACCATCGCCGTGCAGGGCGCCGCCCCCAACAGGATCAGCCCGGCAATGTACTGCGCTGCATCCTCCGGCGCGATCCACGGCGCGAAGACGTAATCGAAGAACACCACCGCCAGCAACGCCATGGTAAACGGCTTGATCAGCCAGTTGATTACCAGCGTGATTACCAGCCCCCTGGGCTGTTTCGCCACGGCCGGAATGGTGCTGAGGTCCACGCCGATCATCATCGGATAGATCATCGCCCAGATCAGCACCGCCACCACCAGGTTGATCTGCGCAACTTCCGCCGCCGCGACCGCCTCCACCAGCCCCGGTGCCACCACGCCCAGCGTGATGCCCAGCACGATGGCCAACGCGATCCAGACGCTAAGGTAGCGCTCGAAAATGCCCAGGCCGCTGTCCTGCGCGGTGTCGGCTCTGTCCGTCATTCCTGCCTCTCTTCCGGTTCGTCCCTTGTCAGCATTCGAGTGAAATCTCGTCGATAAGCGACTGGCATTGCTCAGGGTTTCCGCCGCAACAATCCTCCATCAGATAGGCCAGCAGCCCCCTTATGCCCGCAATCTCGGCCCGGTACCGCACCGTGCGCCCCTCCCGTGCCGCCCGGATCAGCCCAGCTTGCGACAGCACCGAAAGATGCGCCGACATGGTGTTCTGCCGCACCGCGCAGCGATTTGCGATCTCACCCGCCGCCATGCCCTCGGGACCGGCGCGCATCAACAGGCGAAACACGTCCAGCCGTGTGTCCTGCGACAGCGCCTGAAGGGCGGAAAGGGCGCGTGGCTTATCCATATATCGAGAATTATGGATATATGGACGCAAACGCAAGCGACGTTTCCGCGAATATGCCTGCTGCCGCTATGGCAGCACGGCGTCACAGGAACAAAACCAATCGCCACCCGTTCCGCCGACAACGGGCCCGCAGCCCGGCCACGCACTCAAGACGAAAGGGCAACACCATGAAAGCCGCGATCCACGACACGTTCGGCGACCCGGAAAAAGTCCTTTATGCCACCGACACCGACACGCCCGAACCGGGCCAGGGGCAGGTGCGCATCAAGGTCCTGCTGTCTCCCATCCACAACCACGATCTCTGGACCGTGCGCGGCACCTACGGCTACAAGCCCGAACTGCCCGGCGCGATCGGCGGGTCCGAGGCGGCAGGTATCGTCGACGCCGTGGGGGAAGGCACTGATGACAGCCTCAATGGCCAGCGCGTCGCCGTCGCGGGCGTTCATGGCGCCTGGGCCGAGCACGTGCTGGCACCCGCAGACGGCATCCTGCCCTTGCCCGACGAGATTTCCGACGAGCAGGGCGCGCAGCTCATCGCCATGCCGTTCTCTGCCATTTCCCTGCTCGACAGCCTCAAGGCGGAAAAGGGCGACTGGATCCTCCAGACCGCCGCCAACGGCGCGGTGGGCCGCATCATGACCGTTCTGGCCAAGGCGCGTGGCATCAACCTCGTCAACCTCGTGCGCCGCGACGCCGCCGCGCAGGGTCTCCGCGACAACGGCACTCAAAACGTCATCTCGACCTCGGACGACGACTGGACCGATCAGGTCCGCGATACCGTGGGCGAGGGCAAACTGGTGTCGGCCATCGATTCCGTCGGCGGCGATATCGCCACGCATCTCGTCGATCTTCTGTCCAGCGACGGCGAGATGATCGTCTTCGGCACCGCCACCGGCGAACCGATGCCGCTGTCCTCGGGGCCGCTCATCATGAAGCAGGTCACAGTCAAGGGCTTCTGGGGTGCCCGCGTGATTTCCGAAATGGAGCCCGAGCGCCGCAACAGCCTGATGTCCGAACTGGTGGGCCTCGCCGTGAAGGGCAAGCTGCCGCTCACGACCGAGGCCACCTATCGCCTCGATCAGATCGCGCAGGCCGTCGAGACGTCGCTGACACCGGGCCGCAACGGCAAAGTGATGCTGAAACCCTGAGGCCGCGACAGGTCCGTGGTACCGGTATGAACCCTTTCGGAGCTTTGCGACGTTTTGGAGGGAATACCGATATCTCAATACTTTCGCCATTGAGCGCCGAGGTGCCGCGTGGAAGATCATGACGGCTGTGCGCGTCGAGGTTGAGCGCGAATTTTGGCCGATCGCTTGCCGCAAACAAGTCAGAGTAGATCAGAACGCCAAAACATGCTATCTGCGCGGTATCCGGTTTGTTTCCCGGAATCACAGTGACAGATTTTTTTTCAATTCATTTCCACAAGGAGCATTCCTCATGTCAGGAATCCATCACGGCCTTACGCGCCTCGATCAACTCGTTAAGACCTGTCTTCAGAACGAAGGTCCCGCCAAGCCCTTCGTGCAAACGCTGGGACGACTCAAGCCGGCCAACCCGGTCTTCATCGAGAACATCACCCATCAGGACGTTGTCGACGCGCTCGACGCCCTGTCGCAATCCATGCGCGCCACCAGTAACGAAAACGGTCCGGCCGATGCCGGCATGACCTTCCTGGGGCAGTTCGTCGATCACGACATCACCCTTGATGCCACCTCCGCCCTTGGTACTCGGATCGACCCGTCGACGATCCGCAACATTCGCACGCCCAGCCTCGATCTCGATTGCGTCTACGGCGACGGCCCCGAGGCCTCGCCGCATCTCTACGGCGCGGGCGAGCAGGATCACATGCTGATGTTCGGACGACAGGAGAACGCGCTCGATCTGGCCCGGACCTGCGCGGGCAAGGCGCTGATCGGAGATCCGCGCAATGACGAGAACATCATCGTGGCTCAGATCCAGGGCATCTTCATCGAACTGCACAATATCCTCATGAGCAAAGTGATCGAGGGCGGCTCCGAAGCGGCCGACATCAAGGCCTGCGCCCATGACGGCATGAGCCAGGAAGTCTGGGATGACCACGTCTCGCCCGCGCTCACCAGCTTTCAGGAGGTGCGCCGCTTCATCCGCCTGCATTACCAATGGATCGTCTGGAACGAGCTGCTCGACGCCTTCGTCCACCAAAGCTGCCTCGATGCGGCCATGCAAGCACCTGCCTTCGGCTGGGACGCGCCGGTCATGCCGGTTGAATTCACCGGGGCCTGCTATCGCTTCGGACATGCCACGACGCAATTCGAGTACAAGATGAACGACGCCGGAAGCCCGGTGCCGCTCTTCGCCACGCAAGGCTTCGGCAAGCGGCCCGAAGATCAGAACCTCGATTACGATCTTTTCTTCGAGATGGGCGGCGGCACCCAATCGCAAAAGGCGCGTCCGGTCGGCCCGAAACTGGGCGCGGCGCTTCTGGAGCTGCCCTTCGTCTCCGGCCAGATAGAGCTTAAGGACGTGAACGTCACCCTGACCGAGGCACAGTCGAAAAACCTCGCCCTGCGCAACATGGTACGCGACCGCTACACCTATCAACTGGCCAGCGGCCAGCAGTTCGCGGCGCACCTGGGCACCGACACGGTCGAGGTTCCACCCGAACTGAAGGACAAGGGCTTCAAGAAGACGCCGTTGTGGTTCTATGCCCTGCAAGAGGCAAAAGAACATGGCGGAGGCAAGCTAACCGGCGTGGGCGGCACCATCGTCGCCTCGGTCTTTGCCAACCTGCTCAAGCGCGATTCGACCACCTATGTTCATATCCCGCACTTCAAGCCGTGGTCGGGCTTTGGCGGCAAACCGTCCTGCATGGCCGGGATCATCGCCTATGTCGAGGCACATCGCAGCCATATCCTGCACCCCGACAAGCTGAAATGCGGCTGAACAGGCAGGGTAGCCCCCAAGCTTAACACGCCGTTTCCTTGCAAAGAAAACGCCCCGGAATTTTTCAAAAATTCCGGGGCGCCAATGCCTTACCCGGTGATCTTCACCAAGGCGTGCCGCTTCTTGCCCGCCGATAGCTTGATCGGGCTGGCCAGCGCTTGCGCGTCAACCATCAGCCCCGCATCGGTCAACGGCTGGTCGTCCATCTTCGCCCCGTTCTCGGCAATCAGGCGCTTGGCCTCTTTTCCCGAACCTGCCAGGCCGGACTTCACGATCAGCTGCACGATGGAAATCCCGTCACCGACATCTTCGCGCGACAATTCCAGCGTTGGCAGGTCGTCCCCGACGCCGCCCTTCTCGAACACTTCCCGCGCCGTGGCCTCGGCCGCCTGTGCCGCCTCCGCCCCGTGCAGCAGCGTCGTCACCTCGTTGGCCAGAATGATCTTGGCCTCGTTGATCTCCGCCCCCGCCAGCGCGCCCAGCCGCTCGCACTCGTCCACCGGCAACTCGGTGTAAAGCTTCAGGAACCGGCCCACATCGGCATCCATCGTGTTCCGCCAGAACTGCCAGAACTCGTAGGGCGACCGCATGTCGGCATTCAGCCACACCGCGCCATCCGCCGACTTGCCCATCTTGCGCCCGTCCGCCGTTTCCAGCAGCGGCGAGGTCAGGCCATAGATCTCGTGGTCCAGCACCCGCCGCGTCAGGTCGATCCCGTTGACGATATTGCCCCACTGGTCCGACCCGCCCATCTGCAACAGGCAGCCATAGCGGCGGTTCAGCTCCAGAAAGTCATAGGCCTGCAGGATCATGTAGTTGAACTCGAGAAAGCTCAGCGATTGCTCCCTGTCCAGCCGCGACTTGACGGATTCAAACGACAGCATCCGGTTGACGGAAAAATGCCGCCCGATATCGCGCAGGAATTCCAGGTAATTCAGCCCGTCCAGCCATTCGGCATTGTTCAGCATCAGCGCATCTGTGGCCCCGTCGCCATAGGACAGGTACCGTGCAAAGACCTGCTGCATCCCCCTGATATTACTATCGATCTGCTCGGGCCCCAGCAGGGGCCGCTCGTCCGACCGGAAACTGGGGTCGCCCACCTTGGTCGTCCCGCCACCCATCAGGGTGATCGGCTTGTGCCCCGTCTTCTGCAACCAGCGCAGCATCATGATGTTCAGCAGGTGCCCCACATGCAGCGACTGCGCCGTCGCGTCATAACCGATATATGTCGGCACCACGCCCGCGCTCAGCGCGTCGTCCAGCCCCTGGTAATCGGTGCAGTCGGCCAGGTAGCCGCGCTCGATCATCGTGGCCATGAAATCCGATTTGGCGTGGTAGGTCATATCGCTTGTCCCAGCTGGTTTTGCGCGGCATGTATAGGGATGGTTCAGGCGAAGGAAAAGGCCATGTTGAAGCCCGGTTTGAAGAGCGGCCCGGTGTGGGCGCTCGGGGCGATGTCGGGCACCTCTCTCGACGGGGTCGATGCCGCCATGGTCCAGACTGACGGCGAGACGATCTTTGCCTTCGGCGACAGCGCCTATCGCGCGTATTCCCCCACCGAAGAGGCCGTTCTGCGCGACGCCCTGGGCAAATGGCCGGGCGAGGTGGGCCAGGAGGTTCTGCCGCTCGTCCAGCAGGCCCATGTCGACGTCCTGTCGCGTTTCGAGGGCGCGCAGATCGTCGGCTTTCACGGCCAGACCCTCGCGCACGACCCTCAAGGGCGCGGCACGCACCAGTTGGGCGATGGCGAGGCGCTGGCCATGCATCTCGGCTTGCCGGTCATCTGGGATTTCCGCAGCGCGGACGTGCGCCTGGGCGGAGAGGGCGCGCCGCTCGCCCCGTTCTTCCACTTCGCCTGCGCCAAGTGGATGGGGGCCGACCGCCCGCTGGCCTTTCTTAACCTTGGCGGCGTAGGCAACATCACCTGGATCGACCCCAGCCGCGACCGCCCCGACCAGAACGGTGCGCTGCTGGCTTTTGATACCGGCCCCGCCAACGCCCCCATCAACGACCTAATGATGCAGCGACGGGGCCAGCCCTGCGACCGCGACGGCGCGCTGGCGCTGCAAGGCACCGTGGCCCAAGGCGCGCTCGAGCTCTTTCTCGATGAGCCATACTTTCGCAAGATCCCGCCCAAGAGCCTCGACCGCGACGCGTTCTCCGACCTCTACACCCTCGTGCACGAACTCAGCGACGCCGACGCCGCCGCCACTCTTACGGCGATGAGCGCGGCGGCGGTGCTGCAGGCGATGGAACATTGCCCATCCCCGCCCGAACGCCTGCTGGTCTGCGGCGGCGGGCGCAAGAACCCCGTGATGATGGCCATGCTGCGCGCCGCCCTCGACGCGGTGGTCGACCCGGTCGAGGCGGTGGGCCTCGACGGTGACATGCTCGAAGCACAAGCCTTTGGTCACCTCGCCGTCCGCGTGTTAAGAGGATTGCCGACATCCTGCCCCGCGACAACCGGCGTCGCGGCGGCGGTGGCGGGCGGAACCGTCAGCTGGCCGGACGGAAGCTCGCGATGAAATACGACCTCGACACCGGCATGGGCACCCGCATCGGCCTCGTGGTGCTCAGCACCGACGAAACACTGGAAACCGAGGCGCGTCATGTCCTTTCGGGCCGCGACGTCGCCGCGCACCACACCCGCATCTTTTCCGACAACGAGGTGACGGCCGAAAACCTGATCTCGATGCAGGAACGCATGGCCGCCTCCGCAGCCCTTCTGCCGGGCGAGCTTGACGCCGTGGGCTATGGCTGTACCTCCGCCTCGGCCCTGATGGGCCCCGACCTCGTCGAGGGACAGGTGCAACTGGCCCATCCCGGCGTGCCCGTGACCAACCCGATCAGCGCGGTCGTGGCCGGGCTCCGCGCGCTCAACGCCTCCCGCATCGCGATGGTCACGCCCTATTCGGCGCAGGTGATCGCCCCCATGCGCAACTTCCTGGAGTCGCGCGGCATCGAGGTGGTCCACAACCTCAGCTTCGGCGAAACCGACGACCGCCGCGTCGCCCGCATCACCGAATCCTCCACCCACGCCGCCGTCACCGAGGCGGCCCGGGCCAAGGGCGTGCAGGCGATCTTCACCTCCTGCACCAACCTGCGCACCTTCGGCGTGATCGACGCGCTGGAATCCGAACTGGGCCTGCCCGTCATCAGCTCCAACCAGGCGCTGATCTGGCACGTGCTGGGCCGCGCGGGCACGGATGCCCGCGGCTGGGGGCCGGGCCGGCTCTTTCAGACCGAAGGCGTGCGCACCGCCGTCGCCTGACCGCGTAGGGTGGGTGACAACCCACGCGGGCATATCGCCCACGTGTGGCCGCCCGGCATCCGCTTGCACCGCCGCAAGGGCGGGCAGGGCGCTGAAAAACCCGCCACTTGCCGGCGGAAATCGCGCATCGCGCAAACATCCACGAGACAGATCGCGAAAAGTCGCGTTAAGCTGCGCCTCAAGGGGCGGCATCACACCCGTCACAAGCCCCGGCAATATAAAAACGGCCACCAAAAGGCCGGTCCAACAAGGAGAAGAGAATGGATTTCCTCGACAAACTGACGCGCGACCTGCGCACGCGCCGCATATCGCGCCGCCGCTTCATGCAACAGGGCCTCGCCGCCGGCGCGACCGTCTCGGCGCTGTCGCTGACCGCCGACATGGTCCAGGCCCAGACCCCGAAAAAGGGCGGCCACCTGCGCGTCGCCCGCGGCCACGGCGCCACCACCGACAAGCTGGATCCCGGCGTGATCGAGAACGGCTATACCATCGGCCTCTCGCTCGGCGGCTACCAGGGCTACCTGACCGAAATCGCCCCCGACGGCAGTCTCGCACCCTCGCTCGCCGAAAGCTGGGAATCCTCGCCCGACGCCAAGACCTGGACGTTCAAGCTGCGCGACGGGCTTGAGTTCCATAACGGCCGCACGGTCAAGGCCAGTGACGTGATCGCCTCGATCAACCACCACCGCGGCGAGGGCAACACCTCCGCCGCCGGTCCGCTCGTGGCGCCGGTGGTCGACCTAAAGGCCGATGGCGACCTGATCGTGGTGGTCGAACTCGATAGCGGCAACGCCGACTTTCCGTTCATCATGACAGATTACCATCTGCCGGTCATGCCCGCCAACGATGACGGCACGATGAACTGGCAGGACTACATCGGCTGCGGCTCCTACGTGCTCGACAATTACGACGCCGGTGTCAGCTCCAGCCTCTCGCGCCACGCCAACCACTGGTCCGACGACGTGGCCTTCTTCGACACCGTCGAGGTTCTGTCGATCATCGACCAGAACGCGCGCACCTCGGCGCTGGTCTCGGGCGACGTGCACGTGATCGACCGGGTCGACCTCAAGACAGCCGCGCTCCTGGGCCGCCGCCCCGGCGTCAACCTGAAAACCACCACCGGCACGCTGCACTATTCCCTGCCGATGCTCTGCGACGTCGATCCCTATACCGACAACAACATCCGCCTCGCGGTGAAATACGCCATCGACCGGCAGGAACTGGTGGACAAGATCCTCTTCGGCTACGGCGAAGTCGGCAACGACCACCCCATCGGTTCCGGCCAGCGCTTCTACAACGACGAGCTGGAACAGCGCACCTACGATCCCGACCGCGCCAAGTTCCACCTCAAGGAGGCCGGCATGGACTCGATCCAGCTGGAAATCATGGCCTCCGAGGCCGCCTTTGCCGGGGCGGTCGACGCGGCCATCCTCATTCAGAACTCTGCCAAGGGGGCGGGCATCGACCTCAAGGTCAATCGTCAGCCCAATGACGGCTTCTGGGCCGACCACTGGATCAAGTCGCCCTTCATTACCAGCTACTGGAGCGGCCGTCCGGTAGAGGACCAGATGTTCTCGACCACGTACCAGACCGGCGTGGCGTGGAACGAGTCCAAGTGGTCCAATGAACGCTTCGACAAACTGCTGATCGAGGCGCGCGCCGAACTCGACGAGGCCAAGCGCCGCGACATGTATTTCGAGATGCAGAAGATCCTAAACGAGCAGGGCGGCTCGGCAATCCCGATGTTCGCGTCCTACGTATTCGGCGTGGGCGACGATGTCGGAATGCCCGAAAACCTCGCCACCAACTGGGATCTCGACGGCGAGCGCTACATGGAACGCTGGTGGCTCAACGCCTGACCTGACACCGAAGGGGCGGCGCCGGGCCACCGGCGCCGCCATCCCGCTGCGCGGCCTAGACCAGCCGCAGATCCTGCTCTGGCGGGGCGTTCACGTCAAAGGTCAGCCGCCCTCCGGCTTGCAACACCGCAAACGCCTCGGGCCCCAGTTTTGGCCCGCGCAGGTTTTGAAACTCCCGTCGCATGTGCCGGGCGATGACCCGTCCCAGGGCCACCGCGTGCTCCGCGTCGCCATGCACCCACCAGCGCGACCGCAGCAACGCGCCGCCCTCACGCGCGCCTTGAAGCTGAAACACCACCGCCGCATCCACGTCTTTCGGGTACAGGAAATACCGCGGTCCTCGCGACGTCTCCCGGCACTCCGGCATCAGAACGGCCCCGCACGGCACCAGGCAAAGCGTCTGCGTGAAATGCCCGGGAAAGCCCCGCAAGAGGTCAGGTATGTCGGCGGCGCTCGAACGGCGCTCAAGCGCCGGTGTCTCTTCATTCGCCAGCCAGACATAGCTGAAGGCCGCCTCGGCCTCTACCGGGCGCATCAGTTGAATGAAATCCCCTGCGGTGGCGTAAAAGTAGGTGCAGCGCGGCATCAGCGCGCCGCGTCGGCGCGGCCGGGCAGGGGGTCCGGCCCCGTCAGCCCCGACAGGAACGCGCCGAAATCCGGCGCGACCACGCGCAGCCCCTCCGCAAAGGGCAGGTCGACAGCCCAGAAAAACACCTTGCCGTGCTCCGGGCCTTTCAGCGCCAGCACCAGCTGGTTGCCGCCGTCATCCGCGCCGATGCAAAGGTGCCACGGGCCGGTGTCCTCGGCAAAGGTCCGGTTCACGGCCCATAGGTCGGCCCAATCCTCAGCGGCATTCACCGCATAAAGCACGTGCAGGTTCGACCGGCGCGTGCCGGTTTTCCCGGCAAAGGCAAACACCGTCTTCTCGGGCATCCAGCCGTTCCGGGTGGCCAGATGCGTGCGGTATGCGGGCGGCAGCGACGCCCCCAGCACGCGCTGCAACAGATCCAACGCGTCAGGCGACAGGCTCGCGGGGGTCTCGCGGCATTGGGCCATGGACCTTCCTCTGCCGCTCAGCCACCGGACGGGGCGCTGGCCACCCCATCTCGGCTGAACCAGTTGAACAGGTCATGCAGCATCTCGCCGCTATCGGGGTTCAGCGGCGTCTCCGTGCCGTCCAGCGCCACGTGGCTCAGCATCAGCTTTCCCGCCACCGCGCCATCCTCGATCGCGCGCACCCCGTCCAGCACCGCCAGCACACCGAAGACACCGGCATGAACGCCTTCGTCCACCAGCTGCCGCACCCGTGCGCGGCTTTCCTCGTCCAGCCCGGCCAGCCACGCGGCACGGGCCTTACGCTCGGTCGACACGCCGCGCCCGACGGGATGTTCCGCCCCGCGCAGGATGTCGCCCGCCACCCGTCCGCCATCATAGGCGGCCGCGGTCAGCGCTTCCACGAACGCGTCTTTATTCACGGCGCGAAACTCCTGTCGCAAGGGGCCGAACGCACGATCCTTCCGCCCTTTCCGGTGCCGCGTCAAGCGGCAAACAACACCGGGGCCGCGACGGTTCTTTGCCCAGTGGGCAGCCCGCGTCAGGCCGCTTCAGCCCGCTCTTCTGGCGCGCCCGTCCCGGCGCGACACAGTTCGCATTCACCGCGAAATGCGCGCTTTTCCCTCCTGATTTCGATGGGAAACACCAAGTTGACCACAAACGCCGCTTAATTTTCAGGCAATCCGTCGCGCCCGAAAACTTCAGGCGAATTCATGAGCAAAACATTGTTATAAAACGATAAGTTTGATGGCACAAGGCGGCCCAGCCGGCGGTGTAGCGCGTCCGGCGGCGCGGACAAGTGGATTGACACCTCACCGCGCGCCCCTCAGCCTAGGGTCAGTCAAGAATGAAATGGGAGATATGACATGGCTAGAGTTTTGCCCAAATCCTTTGCCGCCGCGGTCGCCGCCGGCATTGCGCTCAGCGCAAGCGTCGCGAATGCCGAGACCTGGCGCTACGCTTTCGAGGAGGCGCTCGACGAGGTGCAGGGCGTCTATGCCCAGAAGTTCAAGGAAGAGGTCGAGGCCAATTCCGACCACACCGTGCAGCTCTTCCCCTACGGCACGCTGGGTGAATCCGCCGACACGATGGAACAGGCCCAGACCGGCATCCTGCAATTCGTCGATCAAAGCCCGGGCTTCACCGGCTCGCTGATCCCCGAGGCGCAGGTCTTCTTCGTGCCCTACCTCTTGCCGCAGGACACCGAAAAACTGGGCGAGTTCTTCCGCACCTCCAAGGCCATCAACGAGATGTTCCCCGAGCTTTACGCCGAGCAGGGGCTGGAACTCTTGACCATGTTCCCCGAAGGCGAGGTCTGCATGACCACGCAGGAACCCGTCACCGGGCCGCCCGATCTCGACCAGGTCAAGTTCCGCGTCATGACCAACCCGCTCTTGGTGGAAAGCTACAAGGCCTTCGGTGCCACGCCCACGCCGTTGCCCTGGGGCGAGGTCTACGGCGCGCTTCAGACCGGCATCATCCAGGGCCAGGAAAACCCGATGTTCTTCATCGAGTCGACCAAGATGTACGAGGTGACCGAGGTCATCACCTGTGCCGGCCACAACAACTTCACCACCGCCGTGATGGCCAACAAGGACTTCTATGACGGTCTGTCGGAAGAGGACCAGACGGTGATCCAGAATGCGATCGACGTCGCCTTCGACCACATCATCGACTACCAGAAGGGCCTGCACGAAGAGAGCATCGAGAAGATCAAGGAAGCCAAGCCCTCGATGCAGGTCAACACCCTGTCCGAGGAAGAGCGCCAGCCCTTCGTCGAGGCCGGCGCCTCGGTCGAGGAAACCTTCCTCGAAATGACCGGGGATGGCGGCAAGAAGATCCTCGATCAGCTCAAGGCCGACCTCGAAGCCGTGCAATAACGATAACCCGTTCGGCGGCTGCGCCTTCCCGCGTGGCCGCCGTTCCAGTCTACTGAACGCGGGGACAGCCTATGTCAGACGAACACGGCTCTCAGATCCAGTCGCAGACCGACACCACCGGAGTGGACGACGAACCCACGGGCGAATACGTCTCCACGCTGCCCGGGATCCTGGGCACCATCGACATTCTCATCAGCAAGATCGAGGCGGTGATGCTTGCCGTCGGTGTTCTGTTGATGGCGGCCAACACCATCGCCAACGTGGTCGGGCGCTTCGTCTTTCAGAACAGCATCTTCTTTTCCGAAGAGCTGAACCGCATCCTCATCATCCTGATCACGTTTGCCGGGATCAGCTATGCCGCCCGCCATGGCCGGCATATCCGCATGTCCGCGATCTACGACACCATGCCCCCCAAGGCGCGCAAGCTGATGATGATCGTGATCACGCTGGTTACCGCCGTTTTCATGTTCGGCTTGGCCTATTACGCCTACGGCTACATCCTCACACAGTCGGGCAGGGGCCGCGTCCTGCCCTCGCTTCAGATACCGGTCTGGATCACCCTTGTCTGGGTGCCCATCGGCTTCTTCATGACGGGGGTGCAGTACCTGCTGACCGCCATCAAGAACATCATCGACAAGGATATCTACCTCTCGACCGCCGTGCTCGAAGGGTATGACGACACCGAGAAGGAGGTCTGAGCGATGGCCCTTACCATCTTTTCCATCATGGTCGTCCTTCTGCTCCTGGGCTTTCCGATGATGATCCCGCTGATCGTCGCCGCTTTCGTCGGCTTCTACACCATGTTCGGCGGTTTCGGTCAGCTTGAAACCATGATCCAGCAGATCATGGCCGGCATCCGGCCCGCGTCCCTGATCGCGGTGCCGATGTTCATCTTCGCCGCCGACATCATGACGCGCGGACAATCCGCCAACCGCCTGATCGACCTTGTCATGGCCTTCGTGGGGCATCTCAAGGGCGGGCTTGCCGTGTCCACCGCCGCGGCCTGCACCATGTTCGGCGCGGTCTCGGGCTCCACCCAGGCCACCGTTGTGGCCGTCGGCTCGCCCCTGCGCCCCCGGATGCAAAAGGCGGGCTATAACGACAGCTTCATCCTCGCGCTCATCGTCAACGCCTCGGACATCGCCTTCCTGATCCCGCCCTCCATCGGCATGATCATCTACGGCGTCGTCTCCAACACCTCCATCGCCGAGCTTTTCATCGCCGGCATCGGGCCGGGCCTGCTGATCCTGTTCCTGTTCTCGGTCTACGCCTGGATCTACGCGGTGCGCCACAACGTGCCGACCGAGCCGAAATACAGCTGGGGCGAACGTTTCAACGCCGCGCGCAAGGCGCTCTGGCCGCTGGGCTTTCCGGTGATCATCATCGGCGGCATCTACGGCGGCATCTTCAGCCCGACCGAGGCGGCGGCGGCCTGCGTTCTCTACGCGCTGGTGCTCGAGGTCATCATCTTCCGCGAGATGGACCTCAAGGGCGTCTATGAGACGGCCAAGTCCACCGGCCTCATCACCGCCGTGGTGTTCATCCTCGTCGGCGTGGGGGCCGCGTTCTCTTGGGTCATTTCCTTCGCCCAGATCCCGCAGGAAATCCTCGGCTCCATCGGCATCGACGAGATGGGCCAGATCGGCGTGCTTTTCGTCATCTCCATCGCCTTCTTCGTGGGCTGCATGTTCGTCGACCCCATCGTTGTGATCCTGGTGCTGGTTCCGATCTTCGCGCCCGTGGTCGACTCCGTCGGCCTCGACCCGGTGCTGGTCGGCACGATCATCACGCTTCAGGTCGCCATCGGCTCGGCCACGCCGCCCTTCGGCTGTGACATCTTCACCGCCATAGCAGTCTTCAAGCGTCCGTACATGGAGGTGATCCGCGGCACGCCGCCCTTCATCTTCATCCTGCTGTCGGTCGCCGTGCTGCTGATCTTCTTCCCCCAGATCGCCCTGTTCCTGCGGGACCTGGCCTTCGACAAGTAACCGGAGGAGAGACATGTACAAATCCATCCTGGTGCCCTTCGACGGGTCGCCCAATTCCGAGCTGGCCGTGGACAAGGCCATCGAAATGGCCGCGCTCTGCGGCGGGGCCGCACTGACGATCCTGACCGTCTACCGCCACCATTCGATGCTCGAGGCGTCGCTCTCCATGGTCCGTCCCGACGATCCGGGCAACATGGACGACGCCATGCGCACCCACGCCGAAGAGGTCGTGGGCACCGCCAAGAAACGCGCCCAGGATGCGGGCAAGACCGACGTGCGCGCCTTCGTCAAGGCCGGGCCCACCTCGCGCAACATCGTGAAATTCGTCGAGGATCACGGCATCGACCTGGTCGTGATCGGCCGCCGCGGCATGGGCTCGATGGAAGGTTATCTTCTCGGCAGCGTCTCGCAGAAGGTGACGTATCTCTCGCCCGTGCCAGTGCTCATCGTCTGACGCGGCAGCACGCGCGTCCGGGGCAGGGGTGTCGCATCCGGCCCGCCCATGAAAAAAGCCGCGCCACGGTATCCCGTGGCGCGGCCTTTTCGTACAAGGTCGGGGCGCGCTAGGCCGTCGCCATCATGAACAGCACGTAGATCGACACCAGGGTCAGGCCGATCGTCCCGGCCCAGGCCAGCCCCATCATGAAGCGGCCGGGCATGTGCTCGCGCTCCTCGGGCGTCTGGAAGCCGTCGGTGATCGCCTTGATCGTCAGCCAGTAGATGACCGGCGAGAAGACCAGCGCCAGGATCGAGGCAAGCTGCACCACCAGGATCGGCTTCGGCAATCCGAACATCACCGCAGCCCCCCCGATGACCCACAACACCTGGAACCCGCGGTTGATCAGCTTGCGCGTTCCGGGCGTGTCCCAGCTTGTCTTCAGCCGCACACAGCATTCCTCGAACACCCGCGCCTGACCGTCGAAATAGGTGAAAACGGTCGAGAACAGCGCCGCGATACCGCCCGCGATGATGATCGGGAAGACCCACGCGCCGAACGTGTCGGTATAGATGCGCGCGATCGTCACGCCCATTTCACGCCCCGCGGGAACCAGACCGATCGGGTTCAGCACCACTGCACCCACGATCAGGAACACCATGCCGGTCAGCGCCGCGACGATATAGGACACGTTCATGTCGCGGCGATAGAGGATCATCGAGTTCTTCATGTAGTCGGGATGCACTTCGACCTTGTGGCCCTTCTCGCGCATTTCCTTGACGTAGACCATGCCGCTCTTCTTGTCGACGGCCCAGTTGGACTGCATCGCGGACACCTCGGTCGTGGTCGGAAAATACCCGAACATCGCCCCGAACAGGATCATGGCCCCGGCCGGAGGAAGGCTCGGCATCAGCCGCGACAGGTACTCGCCCGGGGGCGGTGCCTGCAGCGCGAAGGCGATGAAGGACGACAGCGCGAAGACGATGATCGCCACCTTCACCACGCCTTCGAACACCTCGTACTTGCCCAGCCACAGGATCGCGACACTGATCAGCAGGACGGACATCGACCACATTTCCAGCGACATGAAGGGAAACGCGGCCCAAAGCAGCGCACCGCACCCCAGGGCCCGCCCCGCAATGCCAAAGGTGTTGGCCAGCGACTGGAAGCCAAGATACCAGAACGGCCACTGGCCGACGCGGGCATACGCGTTCATAATGCTTTCGCCCTTCACCATCGTGTAGCGGTGCGCGAATTCGAAACAGCAGTATTTCAGGATATAGGCCGCCGGGATGATCCACAGCAGGGCGTAACCGTACTGCGCGCCGGCGGTCGGACCGTGCATGATGTGGCTCGCCCCGATGCCCGTCATCGCGGCGGCGATGCCCGGGCCTGCGTTCTTCCAGGTGTCCTTCAGCGTCGTTCCCGGCGCATCGAGGTAGATCGTTTCGCCTGGCACGGCATCGGATCCGCTTTCGGCGGTATCCTTGCCTCCCGCTGGTATTGAAATGTCACTCAACTCTTGTCCTCCCAGACATCGTGCAAGCCCTTCGCAGGACCAGCTCGATGCGCCCTGAGGCCGCTCGGGTCGTCCGTGACACGCGTCGGGCGATACTCTTTGTTGTCAGGGCAAATTGAGGCAGCGCGAACCTCCTCGTACGCGCTGTTTTTTTGCCCACGCTGGTAGGCTGGCATCCCACACACCAAATATCAAGGCAAATATAATTACGCGCAGAAACCGGCTATTGCGACCCCCTGTGCCAACGGACAGCTACCAGGATTTCGGGCATGTCTGAAGCTCGCTCACCGCCCTCGCACAATGAAAAAGCCCCGGCGCGAGACCGGGGCTTTCCAGAATTCACTGTCCGGGTGTTCAGGCCCGGCGACGCCTGCGTCCGCCACGGCCACCACGTCCGGCCTCTTCTTCGCCGGCTTTCGGCGGGGCCTTGTTGAACTTGATCCACTCGCCGCCATGCGGGTCGTTGTTGGTCAGGAAGTTGGCGGCGCGGATGGCCTCCATTTCCTTGCCCGCGCGTGGCTTGGTGCTGCCCAGCCCGAACAGCTGGCAAAAGGTCTCGTCGTCCATGTCCTCGGGGACGATGATCCCCGCGGCCTCGGCCTCGGCGCGCTTTGCCGCCTTGTCTGCCTCCTTCACGGGCAGGGCGATCGGGTTCATGATAGCGGACGTCATGCCCGCGCCCATCGCCATCGGCAGGAACGCGTTGTTGATGCCGTGCCGGTTGGGCAGGCCGAAGCTGATGTTCGACGCACCGCAAGTGGTGTTCACACCCAGTTCTTCGCGCAGACGGCGCACCAGGGTAAAGACCTGCAATCCGGCCGTGCCCATCGCGCCGATCGGCATGACCAGCGGATCGACCACGATGTCATGCGCCGGGATGCCATAATCGGCCGCCCGTTCCACGATCTTCTTGGCCACGGCAAAGCGCACGTCGGGATCTTCCGAAATCCCGGTGTCGTCGTTGGAAATCGCCACCACCGGTACGTTGTATTTCTTGACCAGCGGCAGAACCAGCTCAAGACGCTCTTCCTCGCCCGTGACCGAGTTCAGCAGCGGGCGGCCCTCGCAGGTCTCAAGCCCCGCTTCCAGCGCACCGGGCACCGAGCTGTCGATGCACAGCGGCACATCCACCAGCCCCTGCACCAGTTCCACGACCTTGCGCATCAGCGGCGGTTCGGTCTGGTTGGGATCGGGGTTCGAGTTGTAGACAACGCCCGCGTTGATATCCAGAACCGTCGCCCCCGCCGCGACCTGCGCGATGGCGTCGGCCTCAACGGTCGAGAAATCACCCGCTTCCAGCTCGGCGGCCAGTTTCTTGCGGCCCGTCGGGTTGATCCGTTCACCGATCACGCAGAACGGCTGGTCGAACCCGATGATGGCGGTCTTGGTTTTGCTTTCGACGATGGTACGCGTCATGATTTATCCTTGCTTGGCGGCGGGCACGGTCGACGCGCCACCGTTTTCGATCGCCCACTCGGCATTGGTCTTGATGCCGCCCAGCGGGAAGAAGTGCACGTTGGTGATGTTGAAATCCGGGTTGGCCGCCTTGTGCGCCGCCAGCTTGGTCAGAACATCCGTCGGCTCGTAGGGCAACAGCAGCTTGGAGACGTCCATCGCGCGCTTTTGCAGCACTTTCAGCGACGGGCCCACGCCACAGGCAATGGCGAACTTGATCAGCGTCTGCAGCTTCGCCGGGCCCGCGATGCCGATATGGATGGGCAGGGTGATGCCCGCGGCCGACAGGTCGTTCGCCCACTTGATGATCGGGTCGGCGTCGAACGCGAACTGCGTGGCCAGCGCCATCTCGGCGTCGGTCCGCTCCGAGAATTTCTGCTTCCACTGCATCGCATCCTCGACATTCTTCATGCCGCCATCGGGGTCGATGTCGCGGTTGCCCTCGGGGTGCCCCGCCACGTGCAGCCGCTTAAAGCCCGCACGGTCGAACGCGCCCGACTCCAGTAGCTGCATCGAGCTGTCGAAATCGCCATGCGGCTCTTTCACGCCGCCGGCCAGCACCAGCGCTTGGCTGACGCCCGCCTCGCCCTGGTAACGCGCGATCCAGTCCTCCAGCGTGGCCTGGTCCTTGATGATCCGCGCCGGAAAGTGCGGCATCACCTTGTAGCCCTCGGCGGCCACGCGCTTGGCGGTGGTGACCATGTCCTCGATCGGCGTGCCTTCGATATGCGCGATATAGACCCGCGTGCCTTCGGGCAGCAGGTCGCGGAAATTGTCCACCTTCTCGGCGGTGCGCGGCATCACCTCGATGGAATAGCCGTCCAGCAACGCCTCCACCTGCGGGTTGACCGTGCGTGCGCCCGGGGTCTCACGTTTCTTGAAGTTCAAAAGCGCCATCGCGGCCTCCCAGAAAGATTTGCGGCCCGAACTCACGACGAGCCGGCCCAACCGTCATTCGCGATCAGCTGCTTGATGCGCGCCTGATCGTATTCCCTGTCCAGCCGTGCCGCCTCGGCCTCGGCCACCGCATCGGCCTCGCCCTCCACCTCATAGGGGGCGGCCTTGCGCCATTCGGCGAGATAGGCATCGGTATCCTCGGCGCCGACCTTCATGGCGGCACGGTCGATGGCCTGCTCGAACCGCTCGGGCAGGGGGCGCTTGGACCCGCGCCGGCCCTTGCCGACGATCACCTGCGCTGGGATGTCCCGCCAGTATACCACAGTCACATCAACCATCGCTGATTCCTCTACCTCGGTTGACTCTCTCTAATTCACCAGCCGCGCCCGACAGGGTCGTTTTTCGACTTAACGGCATCTTCCAGCGACGTCACCCTAACCGGCATGTCGTTTCAAGGCCACTGCAAGCCACCGGAAAATGAGTCAAGTTTAACCTCCGCACGGCTCAAAGCTTGCGCGGACCGCCTGCAACCACTACCTTTATATCAACTCGAAATGGAGGGCGTGTGTTATGGCGCCCAAGCGTCCCGAAAGTGCGGGCGCGGTCCCTCGTTCAAATGGACGGCCAAAGGTCGAAAGCCCCGCACTGATCTCGCCCGAATCCGGCCCGCTTTACGCGGCGCTGGATCTGGGAACGAACAGCTGTCGTATGCTGATCGCCCGACCGGACGGCGCTCAGTTCAAGGTCGTGGACAGCTTCTCGAAATCGGTGCAACTGGGCCAGGGGCTGGAACAGACCGGCAAGCTGTCGCGCGCCTCGATCTACCGCACCATTCAGGCCCTGCGCGTCTGCCAGCAGAAACTCAAGCGCAACAAGGTGCGCCGGATGCGGCTCGTCGCGACCGAGGCCTGCCGCCGCGCCTCCAACGGCGCCGCCTTCATGAAAAAGGTCGAGCGGGAAACCGGCCTGCGCCTCGACATTATCGAACCCCAGGAAGAGGCGCAGCTGGCCGTCGTCTCCTGCGCGCCACTGGTCAGCAAGAAGACCGAACAACTGCTGGTCGTCGACATCGGCGGCGGCTCGACCGAGCTTGTCTGGATCGACCTCACCAACGTGCGCCCGCGCGAACGGGCTTCGGCCATCATGCGGATGCATGGCGGCTTTCCCGACGCCCGGCGCAGCGACGGCCCCTCGGCCCGCGTGGTCGACTGGATCAGCGTGCCGCTCGGGGTGGCGACGCTGCGCGACCAGTTCAACGATGTCGAGGATGACGCCGCCCGCTTTGCCCTGATGAGCTGGTTCTTCGAGGAAAACCTCGCCGAATTCGCCCCTTACAAGGACGAGCCGCCGCGCGCAGGTTTCCAGATCGTCGGCACCTCGGGCACCGTGACGACCGTGGCCGCCAGCCACCTCGGCCTCAAGCGGTACGACCGCAACAAGGTCGACGGGCTGCGCATGACCTCCGACCAGATCGACAAGGTCATTCGCGACTACCTCGCCATGGGCCCCGCTGGGCGCCGCCGCGACCCGCGCATCGGGCTGGACCGGCAGGCGCTGATCATGTCGGGCGCCGCGATCCTTCAGGCGCTTCTGCGCTGCTGGCCCACCGACCGCCTGTCGGTGGCCGACCGCGGCCTGCGCGAGGGGATGCTCTACGCCCAGATGGCCGCCGACGGCGTGCTGATCGAAGGACAGGACTGATGACGAAGAAACCCACGGGCAAGAACACCTCCGGCCGCGGCCAGCGCGACCTGACCGTCAAGGTCAAGACCGCCAAGGGCCGCCGCAGCAGTTCCACCCGCTGGCTGCAACGGCAGCTGAACGATCCTTACGTGAAACGCGCCCAGGCCGAAGGCTATCGTGGCCGCGCCGCCTACAAGATCATGGAACTGGACGACAAGTTCCGCTTTCTCGTCCCCGGCGCGCGGGTGGTGGACCTTGGCTGCGCCCCCGGCGGCTGGTGCCAGGTGGCGGTGCCGCGCGTGAACGCCCTGGGCGAGAAATCCGGCAAGGCGCAGGGCTATATCCTCGGCGTCGACCTGCAAGAGGTCGAGCCCATCGCGGGCGTCGAGCTGCACGTGCTCGACTTCATGGAAGACGACGCTGACGAAAAAGTGAAGGAGTGGCTTGGGGGCCGCGCGGACGTGGTCATGTCCGACATGGCCGCCGCGTCCTCGGGGCACAAGCAGACCGACCATTTGCGCATCATCGCCCTTTGCGAGGCCGCCGCCTATCTGGCCTTCGACGTTCTGGAAGAGGGCGGCACCTTCGTCTCCAAGGTCCTCGCCGGCGGGGCCGAGGGCGATTTGCAGAAACTGCTGAAGCAACGCTTCACCAAGGTCGCCAACGTCAAGCCGCCCGCCTCGCGCTCGGACAGTTCCGAGAAATTCGTCGTGGCCACGGGCTTCCGGGGCTAAAGCACCGCGGGCCGCGCCTCAAAGGACAGCTCCGCCAGTTCGCGAAACGCCAGCGCCGCGTTGCCGTCGCCGATCTGGCCGGCATCGGCCCTGTCACGCACCCGCCGCGCGACGTTCTCCTGCCGCAGCAATTCGAACAGCCGCGCGTGGCGGGTTATCGGGGTATTGTCCGGTCTGCTCTGCATGTGGCCTCGACAGGTGTTTCGCTCAGTGTCGCGCGAAATGCCTGCCATCCCATTAAGGCGGTTTTGGCCCGTTCATCGTTCGATTTGCGGGCAGGGCGGAATGCTTCCCAACGCAAGAGATCCCGGATCAGGTCCGGGATGCCCCGTCCCCCTCCGCGTAGGGTGGGTGAAAACCCACGCGTCCCCCACCGCGCGCACCCTTCACCCGATCTTCACCTCCGCCTGATCGCGCCACCGCACCGCACGCCCTGTTAACTTGGGCCCCGTGACAACCGCACCGACGCGGGTACCACCCAAATACCGACGCGATACCGACGCCGGAATCGGGCGTTCCTCAAAATTAACCTCCGAGTCGCCTCACGCCTCGCGCCCGTGCCGCACCAGCCGCTGATGCAGCCGCCGCGCCGCCGGCGCCCCGGCCTCCAGCGCAAAGACATACGCATGGGTCAAGTAAAAGCACGACGCGTCCAGATCGTTCGCCGCATCTGCGGCTTCGGTGTAAAGCCGCACCAGAGCGACGCTGTCATGCGCCTCGTGCGCGGCGATCATTGCGTTGTCCAGAACGGCACTCATTCCGCCGCCTTTCCCATGCCGCGATAGGCCTCGACCTTGCCGGCGACCCAGTCATGAAAACAATGGGTCGGGCTGTCCATCACCGGCGAGAAACGCCCCCCGTCGAACTGGTCCGCGTGGCGCCCGCGCTGCATCCCCTCGACGACAAAGATGTCTTCCTCGAACACCGTCTTCCAAAGCTGCGTGTTGCGCATCCGCAGCCCTTCATCGCTGTTGGGAACGGAATAGTAGAGGTGGATATGCTCGACCGTTTTCTCGGGGCCTTTCGGCTCCAGGATGATGGCGAAGGCATGGTCGCGATGCACGCCCAGCAGAACGTTCGGGTAGACCGCAATATACTCGGCCTGCTCATTCCACTTCGCGCCAACCCCTTCAAAATCCGGGAACTTTTCGCCGTTCTCGTTGGTCAGCTGACGATAGACCATGGTGCCCTGGCCAGAGAATGCACCGGGCTTTTCGATGTTGTAGTGGTCTTCCAGCTTGGAATAGCTGTTCAGGCCCGGATGCACCCACGGCAGGTGATAGCTCTCGCAGTAGTTCTCGACCGCAAGCTTCCAGTTGGTGTTGACCTCGAACTCGATCTTGCTGTCGATCCCGCCGTGATAGACCGGCAGTTCGAATTCCGACCAGCGCTCCATGACGTCCTTCATGGCGTCCTCGAAGGCCGGCGCATCGCCTGAAATGTTGACCCAGACAACATCACGCCACACATGGCTGCGCACCTCGATCAGGCCCAGGTCGTCGCGCTTGATCGCCTCGTGCGTGTTGTGGCCCGGCCCACCCACATGCGGGGTCGAGACCAGCTTGCCTTTGGTCGAATAGCACCAGGAATGATAGGGGCAGCGGATCGCGCCCTCGATCTTGCGCGGCGCGTCCACCAGGATCATGCCCCGGTGGCGGCAGATGTTCTGAAACACCCGGACGTCCCCGTCCTTGTCACGCAATAGCAGCAGGGGCATCCCCAGAAACTCGATCGGCTTTGCATCCCCCGGCTCCGCCACGTCAGCGGCCACAGACAGCCCGGCCCACTGCGTATAGAGCAGCGCCTGACGTTCCTCGGCATAAACGGCGGGGTCGATGTAATGTGCGTTGGGCAGGCCATTGGCTTTGTCGACACTGGCGCGTACGGCAGAGAGATCGGTGATCGTTGCAGACATCGGTAACACATCCCCTTGGCTGGTGATGCTCTCCGATTGCATGAAACAGTCCTTGAGAAACCGACGATTCACGACATCAAATTGCTTGATCCGACCACGGTGCGTTCGATCAGGGTCCGGGTACTTGCCGTGTCCTAGCGGAATTCCTCATTCAGGCGCAGCAGGCGTGCATGGAAGGCCGGCACGTCTTCCAGCGACACGAGGCCTGCCTGCCGGGCCACCGGCAGCGCCTTTTTCAGTCCGGTGCCCAGATACTCGTAGACCATCCGCGCCGCGCGCCGCCCTGTCACCTTTTCGCGCACGGTGCGTGTCGCGTACCCTTCCCAGATATTCGACTGGAACGAGGTTTCTGGCGTCAGGAAATTGAACGAACAGGCCAGAGAGTTGCGATGCGTGACCAGCGCCGCGACGCCTTCCTCCTGCCGCATGATCAGACCGCGGAACTCGCGGTGGCCGGGTTCCGTCGACAGACCCTGATTGCGCATGGCATCGCGCGGCTCGAACCCGCGCAGAAACGTATAGGGTGCCTCGCGGTGCACGTGGACGAGGCCGATCGTGAAAAGGAAATCATCGATGAAAGACCGCCTGACGAAGCTGTAGAACCCGCTGGGAAACATGTCTTCCGGCACGGCTGTAGGGGCCGCGCCGAAGAACCCCGACAAAAACGCGTGGCCCAGAAGTTCCGGCGAGGTCGTATAAATTCCTTCGACCGGCTCAAGAAGAATGCGGGCATCCACATCGAAGAACTCACAGATCCGGTGCAGCTGGTCCGGCCGTGGAAAGCTTTCGCCCGACAGGTAGCGATTGAACTGCGTGCGGTTGATCCCGATATCGCGACACAAGCCGGAGACCGACTTGTAAGGGGAGCTGAGGATCTGCAGGTTCCGCCCGAAGATGCCGCGTAGGACCGCGGGATCGGTGGCCTTGCTCGGCGACCCGGATGATGGCGTTTTCACGTTCAAAACAGCACCGATTCTGGATTTTCCGATACACCACTCGAAGCAGTGCGACGGCATGTAATGCACTCGATACACGAAGATAGACGATTCTGTCCAGAAATTGACGCGCTTTAGCGTCAGGTTTGTGTGAGGCTGACACAAATGGGTGGTGACTAAGCTTCAAATTTCCAGTGATCGCATCAGGTCGGTGTCCTATCCTGAATTCAGGATGGAAGCGAGGGTGCTATGTACGGCGCAGTATTGTGGGCTGATCGATGCACAAACCGTGCGCTGATCTGGTGCGAAGATCACGGCGACCTGGCCTTTTTCGAGGGGGAGCCGGCCAATATGTCGGATGCCTCTACATTCGAGGAGGGCGACTTCGTTGCGTTCAAGATCCGCGACGGTCGCGGGATGCGCCTCGCGTTCGAGGTGAAGGTCGTCACGAGTGATGAATATCCGCGCCTTGCCCGAGATTTGCGCGGCGCCGCGTCAAAGGATGTTGCCGCGGCTTCGCCGGCGGCGCCGGAGCGAAAGATACTTCCTTTTGTGGCCCCGACCGGAACACGTGGCCGTGATGCAGCGATATCGCGGAACACCGGCAACAGCCTTGAAAAACTGCGTCAGTCCCGCTGAGACAGGTTTCGGCGTCGCTCAGGTTCCGCGCGAAAGGGCGGCGACACCTGTGCGAGCGATTTCTTCCAGCCCCAGCGGGCGCATGAGGTCGGCGAAGGCGTCGACCTTTTCAGACGTGCCGGTGATCTCGAAGACAAAGCTGTCCAGAGTGCTGTCCACCACGTTTGCGCGGAAGATATCCGCCAGCCGCAACGCCTCGACCCGTTTGTCGCCGGTGCCGGTGACGCGCAATAGGGCCAGTTCGCGCTCTACCGTGCGTCCTTCGACGGTCAGGTCATGCACGTCATGCACCACCACGATCCGGCCCAGCTGCGCCTTGATCTGCTCGATGATCTGCGGCGTGCCGGTGGTGACGATCGTGATGCGCGACATGTGTCCGGTGTGATCTACCTCCGCCACGGTCAGGCTGTCGATGTTGTAGCCGCGTCCGGAAAAGAGCCCGATGACGCGCGCCAGCACGCCCGGTTCGTTGTCCACGATGACGGCCAGAGTGTGACGCTCTTCGGCGTCCGAGAAAGTGGGCCGTAGATTATAGGCGGAGTGGCTGGAAGCGCCTTTCTTGAGTTTCAGGGCTGACATCGGCCTTGGTCCTTTTAAGTGTGTCGTGCAGAGCGGGAACGGGACTGGTCTACACCAGCACCCCCCCGCCTGCGTCGATGGCATCGGCGGTGGACGCATTTTCGCCCAGCAGCATCTCGTTATGGGCCTTGCCCGACGGGATCATCGGGAAGCAGTTCTCGTGCTTCTCGACCAGGCAGTCGAAGATGACCGGCCCGTCGTAGTTCACCATTTCCATGATCGCGTCATCAAGATCCGCCGGGTCCGAACACTGGATCCCCTTGGCGCCAAACGCCTCGGCCAACTTGACGAAATCGGGCAGGGCGTCGGACCACGAATGCGAATACCGCTCGCCATGCAGCAGTTCCTGCCACTGGCGCACCATGCCAAGGCGTTCGTTGTTGAGGATGAACTGTTTGACCGGCAGGCGATACTGCACTGCCGTACCCATTTCCTGCATGTTCATCAGCCACGACGCCTCGCCCGCGACGTTGATCACCAATGCCTCGGGGTGCGCCACCTGAACGCCGATCGACGCCGGGAAGCCATAGCCCATGGTGCCCAGCCCGCCGGAGGTCATCCAACGGTTGGGGTGCTCGAAGCCCAGGTATTGCGCCGCCCACATCTGGTGCTGGCCAACCTCGGTACAGATGTAGCGATCATGCCCCTTGGTCAGCTCCTCCAGACGGTGCACCGCGTGCTGCGGCTTGATCGTCTTGCCTGTCTGCGTGAACGCCAGGCAGTTGATCTTCTTCCATTCCTCGATCCGGCCCCACCAGTTCTGGATGGCCTCGCGTTTGACCTTGGCCCCGCGGTCCTTCCAGACCGACAGCATCTGGCGCAGAACTTCCTTGACGTCGCCCACGATGGGGAAATCGGTTCGGATCACCTTGTTGATCGAGGACGGGTCGATGTCGATATGCGCCCGCTGCGACCCAGGTGAGAAAGCGTCCAGCCGCCCGGTGATCCGGTCATCGAAACGCGCGCCGATATTGATCATCAGGTCGCAGTCGTGCATCGCCATGTTGGCCTCGTAAAGGCCGTGCATCCCCAGCATCCCCAGCCAGTTCTTGCCCGAGGCCGGATAACACCCGAGACCCATCAGGGTCGAGGTGATCGGGATGCCCGTGGCATCGACCAGTTCGCGCAAAAGCGCGCTCGCCTCGTCGCCGGAATTGATAACGCCGCCGCCGGTGTAAAAGACGGGGCGTTCGGCCTGTTCCAACGCCTCGACCAGTTCGGTGATCGTGTCGATATCGCCGTTGGTCTGCGGCTGGTAATGCGAGGTCTTGGTCTGCGCCGGCTCCAGGTACTTGGCCGAAGCGAATTGCACGTCCTTGGGAATATCGACCAGCACCGGCCCGGGCCGGCCCGAGGTCGCCACATGAAAAGCCTCGTGGATGGTCTGCGCCAGGCGCTCGGTTTCCTTGACCAGCCAGTTATGCTTGGTGCAGGGACGGGTGATGCCGACTGTATCCGCCTCCTGAAAGGCGTCCGATCCGATCATGAAGGTGGGCACCTGGCCTGTCAGAACGATCAGCGGGATCGAATCCATCAGCGCGTCGGTCAGGCCCGTGACGGCGTTGGTCGCGCCGGGGCCGGATGTCACCAGAACGACGCCGGGCTTGCCGGTCGAGCGCGCATAGCCTTCGGCGGCGTGCACCGCGCCTTGCTCATGCCGGACAAGGATGTGGCGAATGTCGTTCTGTTGAAAGATCTCGTCATAAATCGGTAGCACGGCACCGCCGGGATATCCGAATACGACGTCCACACCCTGATCCTTCAAGGCCTGAACCACCATTTTCGCTCCGGTCATCTGACGTGTCATCGTTTTGCTCCGTTCATGACATGTGTGTCTTTGCGTTACGCATAAAAAAGCCCCCGGAGGGTTCCGAGGGCGCATGGGGTACCGTTATGGTGTCCGTTACCGGCCCATGCGCCATTCACCTACGACTACGATTAGCGATGCCATTATTGGCGACTCCTTGCTGCGTTCGGGGACATTATGTGCGGGTGTCAGAAGCGTCAACAGGCTTTCCGCGATAAATGTCGCGCGAGAGGGCGATTTCTTTGCATTTGTTGCGCGAAAAATGGCGCGGCAGAAACGCGCAGGTTTGCACGATCGTCACGAACCCGTCCGAGAGCTGTTACACTCATGTGACAACCTTGGGATGATCCCACGCCATCACCATCCTGGAGACCAGCCATGAAAGACGCCGACCACACCCGCCTGAGTGCCGACGAATGGGACGAAAAGATGCACCCGCGTCCCGAAGAGAACGGGTTTGACCGCGTGGTCGAGGCCGCCATTTCGCGCCGCGGCTTTCTGGGCGGGGTGCTGGCCTTTGGCTCGGGGGCCGCGGCAATGGGCACGGGGGCCGCGCTGCTGTCGGGCACCTCTGCGCAGGCTCAAGCGGCCAGCCGTTTCGCCTTTGCCCCGATCGCGATCCAGACCGACAACACCGTTCATGTGCCCGAAGGCTACAACTGGGACGTACTGGTGCGCTGGGGCGATCCGATTTTCCCGGACGCGCCGGAGTTCGATCATGACACCGGCGGCGCCGCCGGCAGCGCCGACCGCGTCTTTGGTGAAAACACCGACGGGATGGAAAGTTTCCAGATCGGCAGTCGCCAGCTTCTGGCCATAAACCACGAATACACCAATCCAGAGGTGAACCTGCCCCATACCGAGGACGGCACGCCGACGGGCCTTGAAGACGTGCGCAAGCTGCAAAACCTTCAGGGTGTCGCGGTGATCGAGGTGGCCGAAGACACCGATGGTTGGCGCGTGGTCAAGGACAGCCCGCTGAATCGCCGCATCACGCACCTGACGCCGATGACCATTGCCGGACCGGCGGCGGGGCATGAATTGATGCAGACCGAAGCCGATCCCACCGGCACCGAAAGCCTTGGGACCTTCAACAATTGCGGGTCGGGCAAGACGCCCTGGGGCACCTATCTGACCTGCGAGGAAAACTTCAACGGTTATTTCGGCGCCACTGGCCCGATAGAGGCCGGCGAAGCGGTCACTGCGGGGTACGAACGGTACGGCATCGGCCCGGATGGCTGGGACTATGACTATCACAAGTGGGACGCGCGTTTCGACGTCTCGAAAAACCCCAACGAGCCGCATCGGGCCGGCTGGGTGGTCGAGATCAACCCCGCCGATCCTGACAGCACACCGGTCAAACATACCGGACTTGGCCGGTTCAAGCACGAGAATGCCGAGGCGGTGTTGGCGCCCGATGGGCGGGTCGTGGTCTATATGGGCGACGACGAACGCGGCGAGTTCCTCTATCGGTTCGTCTCTAACGGCACCTACACGCCGGGCGGCCCGACCGAGGGTCTGCTGGATGACGGCACGCTTTCGGTGGCGAAGTTCAACGATGACCAGAGCGGCGAGTGGCTGGCCCTTACGCCCGAGACGACGGGCATGGGCAGCCTTGCCGAGATCCTGATCTTTGCCCGTCAGGCGGGCTCGGCGGTGGGTGCCACGACGATGGACCGCCCCGAGTGGATCGCCGCGAACCCTCATGCGGTCGAGGCCTATTGCTGTCTGACCAACAACAAGAACCGAGGCGTCAAACCGAACGCTGGCGGCGACGAGACGCCCGTCAACGGGCCCAATCCGCGCGAGACCAACAATTACGGTCAGATCGTCCGCTGGCGGCCGGAAAATGACAATCACGCCGATGACCGCTTTACCTGGGATCTGTACGTGATGGCGGGCAACCCCGAGGTCTACAACAACGTCTATGGCGGGTCCGACAACGTTACCGCCGGGAACATGTTCAACTCGCCCGACGGAATGGCCTTCGACAGTGCGGGGCTGGTTTGGATCCAGACCGATGGCGATGACAGCAACGAGGGCGAATTCGAAGGCATGGGCAACAACCAGATGCTGGCGGGCGATTCGGTGACCGGTGAAATCGCCCGGTTCCTTACGGGGCCGAAAGGGTCAGAGGTGACGGGGCTGACCTGGTCGACCGACCGGCGCACGATGTTCGTGGGCATCCAGCATCCCGATGCGCCGTTCCCTGATGGCGAGGGCAAGTTGCCCCGCTCGGCAATCGTGGCCGTCAAGCGCGACGACGGCGCGCCGCTGGGTTGAAGAAAATTCGTACGAATTTTCTGACCCAAGCGACTTCGGACGAAGACTCTTGGGTCACAAGCCCTACATCATGTGGCCCAGCGCGCCCATCATGTAGTCGCGGTTGTAGTGGAGAGACTGAACCCGCGGATCATCCTGGGATTTGCGCATCACCGTGTCGTAATCCGCGAAACAGATCAGCTGCGCCTCGTTCTGGATGATGCGGATGTTCAACTCGTTGAGATAGGCCGTGCGAAACCTGTCGGCCAATCGCTGCGATGCAAAGTTGATGATCGTCGTGGTGCCGCCTGCGTTATTCTGAAGGCCGTAACACACGGCTTTCTGGCGGTCGAAGGTGAAATCGGCGAACTCCACCGTGCTTTCGCCGTAGTCTTCTTGAACGTCCTGCATGGTGTCCCCCATGGCCAAGAATGAGTTAACGATGACAGATTCGTAAAAATATGGAAGGGGTGCAGCATAAATTTTTCTGCGCCGCGGCATCAGGTGCCGAAAAGTTGATCAGGGGGCGGGTGGCTCGTGGCTAGAGCGAGACGCCGGTTCCCTGGAGCACGCCATGTTCCATCGCATAGCGCGTCAGGCCGGCGGTCGAACTTATTCCCAGCTTGCGCTTGATGTTCTTGCGGTGTGTTTCCACGGTGCGCACCGAGATGTCCAGCGCCTGCGCCACTTCCTTGTTCGACCTGCCTTGCGCCAGTTGCAGCAGGATCGTCTGTTCGCGGTTGGTCAACTGAACGCGGCCGTCCCGTGTGTCGGGCGCAAGCGAGCCCTGGGCGCCTGTGCAAAGATAGCGCTCGCCCCTGCCGACCGCGTCGATGGCGCGCTTGATCTCTTCGGTCGGTACGTCCTTCAGCACATAGCCCATGGCGCCGTGGCCCAGAGCGGAACTGATGTATTCGGGGCTGTCGTGCATCGACAGGATCAGGATGCGTGTGTCGGGACGCCGCTCCAGCAGGATTTCGGTGGTGGACAGCCCGCCGATCCCCGGCATGTTGAGGTCCAGCAGGATCACATCGGGGTCAAGGGCAGGGGCCTTGTCGATGATATCCTGCCCCGAGGACAGGGTCGCCACCACTTCGATATCGTCATAGCTTTCAAGGATGGCCTCGATGCCTTCGGCCACCATGGGGTGGTCATCGACAATGGCGATACGGATGGGGTCGGTCATGCGCTTGCCCTTGTTTGTGTGTTCGAGCCAGAGCCGTCTTCCGGTTGCAGCATATGGGTCAGCGGCACGTTGGCCTCGATCACGGTCCCGCTCTTCGAGCCCAGAATGCGCAGCGTGCCGTCCAATTGTTCGATGCGCTCCTGCATGTTGCGCAGGCCCAAGCCTTGCGAATTCGTGGCAAAGGACCGACCCGGATCCATCCCGCGCCCATTGTCCGAAATCCGCAAGGTCGCGCCGTTCTTGTGACCGCGCACATCGACCGAGACGCAGGTGGCATCGGCGTGGCGTTCGATGTTGGTCAGGGCTTCCTGTGCCACGCGGTAAAGCGCGGTCTTGGCGTCATCGTCCAGACGGTTGCGGAACGGCACGGTGCGGAACTCGGTTCTGAGGCCCGTGCGCGCGCCAAAGTCCTCGACCAGCGATTTCAGCGCGGGACCGACGCCCAGATCGTCCAGCACACCGGGGCGCAAGTCGCGCGAAATGCGGCGCACTTCCTGGATCGCGCCCGAAAGGTTCAGGATGCCACGGTCCAGCGTCTCTCCGGCGCGCGCGTCTCCGGTTTCGAACCGGCGGCGGGCGCTGTCGAGCGCATAGCGGACACCGACCAGGATCTGGCTGATCCCGTCATGCAATTCGCGCGCCACGCGTCCACGTTCTTCTTCTTGGGCGTCGAACACCCGTTGGGTCAATTTCTTCAGCTTGGCGTCCGCGACCCGTCGCTCTCGTATGTTGATGAACAGCCCCGAGGTGAACACCAGCAGAAGCGCGCCCATGGTCAGACCGCCGATATAGAGAAACGTGCGCTGAACGCGATCTTCCACGGTGGCGCGCGCGCTGTTCACGGCGGCGATGACATCGTCGATGAAGACCCCCGTGCCGATGGCCCACCGCCAATCCTGGAACCCGATGACATAGGTGACCATCTGTGCCGTCTCGCCGGTCGACGGCTTGGTCCATTCATAACTGTGATAGCCGCCGCCTGTGCGGGCGATGCGGATCAATTCATCGGTGATCGGAATGCCGGCGCCATCCTGCATTCCGCTCCAGTTGCGTCCGATCAGCTGGGTATGGCGAGGGCTGACAAGGTTGTTTCCGTCATAGTCGTAGACGAAGAAATAGCCGTCCTGACCATAAATCATGGCGGACAGGATCTGCGTGACGACCAGCTTGGCCGCCTCGTCATCCGGTGCCGCGCGCCCGTAGATATTGATGACCGCCGTACGCGCGAGCGAAAGATAATTTTTCAATTCGTCCCGCTTGGCCGCAATCAGTTTTTCTTCCAGCGTGTGGATCTCGCGCTCTGCCATCTGCCGCGACTGCAACGTCACCAGTACGGAAATCGTCACCATGGCCAGGATAAGGGGCAGGGTCGCTGTCAGAAAAAGTTTCTGACCGTAATTCAGCTGCGGTCTGGTCATCGATTCTCCTTTTGCGAATCGTTAATGCGAATCTTGTCCGAAGCCTAGCTTTGCGCGTCGTAGGGAAATGCCGCGCCGCCGCGAGGACGCCCGAATTCTGATCGGATTCAGCTATTTCCGGATGTGTTCGGCACAAAAGCTACGCACTACTCGGTATTCCCTTTGATCCGTGTACACGATAGTGTCCCGACACCTGCAACGGTCCGCGCGCAGGCTGCTAGGGACGGCATGTGCGCTTTATCAATTGGGAGGATATACCTTATGGATCGTCGTTCATTTTTGAAGAATACCGCATTGGGCGGCTCGGCCGCGGCAGCCACGTCGCTGGCGGCTCCGGCCTATGCCCAGGGCAACCGCACGCTGACCATGGTCACAACTTGGGGCCGGGGTCTTGCCGGCGTCCATGACGCCGCTCAGTACTGTGCCGACCAGATCACCGCGATGAGCGATGGCCAGCTGACCGTCGACCTGAAAGCGGCGGGCGAACTGGTGGGTGCGTTCGAAGTGTTCGACGCCGTCACCGCCGGCCAGGCCGACATGTACCACGGCGTGGACTATTATTTCCTCGGCCAGCACCCGGCGTTGTCATTCTACTCGCAGATCCCCTTCGGCATGACCTTCCAGGAATATTCCAACTGGTGGTATATCGACGGCGGCAAGGAGCTGGGTGACGAGCTTTACTCGATCTTCGGCCTGAAAGCATTCCCCTGCGGCAACACCGGCCCGCAATCGGGTGGCTGGTTCGCCAAGGAAATCAACTCGCCCGAGGACTTCCAGGGCCTGCGCTTCCGTATGCCCGGCCAGGGCGGCGAGGTGCTGGGCAAACTCGGCGCCAGCGTTCAGAACCTGCCCGGCTCGGAAGTGTACCAGGCGCTGTCGTCCGGTGCTATCGACGGCACCGAGTGGATCGGCCCCTGGGCGGACGAAAAGGCCGGTTTCCAGGAGATCACCAAGACCTACTACACCGCCGGCTTCCACGAGCCCGGCCCCAACCTGAACTGTGTCGTCGGCCTCGAAGTCTACGAGAGCCTGACCCCGGCGCAGCAGTCGATCATCTCGAACGCGGCACAAGCCACCAACATCTGGAACATGTCTCAGTTCATGGCCAACAACGGTGCGGCGCTTCAGCGTCTGCAATCGTCGGGCGTCACATTGCGCGAATTCCCCGACGAGGTCTGGGACGCGTTTGGTGCCGCGGCACAGGAAGTGCTGCAACAGAACATGGGCGACGAACTCTACAAGAAAGCCTATGACAGCTACCGCGAGTCGCTGGCAAGCTCGGCCTCGTGGATCAGCCGCTCCGAAGGCAGCTTCCGTTCGCAGCGCGACCGCGTGCTCGACATCTGATCGCCAGTTGATCGAAACCTACGCTCCCCGCGCCATGACCGGCGCGGGGGCATTTCGCGCATAGAAGTGTGAGTCCTGCGCACGGGCGGCCGATCGTCCTTCGGGATACACGGTCAGGTTGGTGCCGTTGCGTCCGGGCGGGTCCAATTCGCAGGACATGGGGGAATGGTAGATGGGCGAGACTGAAGCAACCGGAACCGGGTTCGCCATTTTGGATGCGATCCTCTGGTTCTTCGGCAGCATTGTCGGATCGTTCTACGACTTCGCATATGCTATCACGCATCCCGGGCTGTGGCTGAACTGGGCCGACAAGGAAGCCATCATGCGGTTCGTCTATTACGGCGGATCGGTCGAGTTTTTCTTCGTCGTCTTCACCTTCATCCTGATCCTGACCGCCATCGGGATATGGCGCAACAGCTTCATGTGGGGCTGTGTGCGGGTGATGGAGGGGTTTGCCAACATCACCGGCCGGCTTTTTGCCTGGGCGGGCCTGATCATGGTGCTTCAGCAGATCGTCATCGTCTTCATTCAGCGGATATTCGTGCGGCCGGACATCTCGTTTGGTTTCGGTGTTCCGCTGACCTTCGACATCAGCTGGTGGGCCGAAGCGCTGAAATTCCACAACGCGCTGGTGATCGCGCTGTGCTGCACATACACCTTCGTCCAGGGCGGGCACGTGCGGGTCGACCTGATCTATGCCGCGGTGAAATTCCGCACGCAACGCCTTATCGACATGATCGGCTGTGTCGTCTTCATGGCCCCCATGGCCGTGCTGATCTGGATGTACGGCTGGTATTTCATGTGGCGCCACCTGATCACGCCGAAGCCTTCGGCGTCGGAATCGCTGGACCGTCTGATGATGAAGGCGCGCGCGGTCCGCTGGAACGTCGAGACCATCGGCTTCAGCCCGAACGGGTTCAACGGATATTTCCTGTTCAAGGTTCTGATGGTCGCGTTCGCGGGCATGGTGTTCATCCAGTCCGTCGCCTTCTTCTACCGCTCTTATCTTGAATGGAAGGAGGGGCCGGAAAGCGACGGCAAATACCTTGACAAGGACAGCCTCGGAGAAGGCGAAGAAGCCTATGAGGGGACACACTGATGTTGTTTGGACTTGATGGCGTCGAGATCGGCCTGATCATCGTGTTCCTGTGCCTCTTCGGGGGCATCCTGTCCGGCTTTCCGGTGGCCTTCGCCATCGGTGGCGCGGGGGTCATATCTTTCGCGATCATCGCCGGTCTGGACAGCGCCGGCCTGCTGATCCACCAGGCGATCGACAGGGGCAGCGAGGCCTATCGCACCCTGGTCGGATCGGGCGTGAAGCCCGAGTCGGTGTCTATTTTCCGATACCCGGACCTGCCGCGTGTGGGCGAGCCGGTGTTCCCGCAGGGATGGGAAACGGCGCTTGACCGGAACGTGAGTTTCGTCGTCAACAGGATGAACGAACGGGTCTTCGCGGGCCAGTCGATCGAGACCCTGCTGGCCGTGCTGATGTTTGTTCTCATGGGCATCACGCTGGAGCGCTCCAAGGTTGCCAACGACCTGTTGACCACCATGGCGCGGGTCTTTGGCCCGCTGCCGGGCGGCCTTGCCGTGTCGGTGGTGGTCGTGGGTGCCTTCCTTGCCGCCTCCACCGGTATTGTCGGGGCCACCGTGGTCACCATGGGCCTGCTCAGCCTGCCGACGATGCTGCGCAACAATTACAGCCCCGAGATTGCCACGGGTGTGATCGCAGCCTCGGGCACGCTGGGGCAGATCATTCCGCCTTCGATCGTGATCGTCCTGCTGGGCACGCTGGCCGGCGATCTTTATTCGGTCGCACAGGAAGCGCGGGCGCAAGAAGCGGGCTGCACCGACGCACTGACCTATTTGGGCGAACCGGCCGTGGTTTCGGTCGGGACGCTTTTCCAGGCGGCGCTGCTTCCGGGCATTCTTCTGGCCTTGCTCTATGCGCTCTACGCCTTCGGTTACGCTCTGCTGAACCCCAGCAAGGCGCCGGCGGTCGAACTGGGCGCCACCAACGCCGAGGCGATCACCCGCGGCGAAGCGTTCACCTGGTTCCTGGGCATTCCGGTCGCGCTCGTCGCCGGAATGCTGGTGCTGGGCCAGATGAACGTGATCGGCAGCCAAAGCACGACCATCGACAGCTTCAGCGAACAGGGCGAGAGCGCAAGTCTGCGTACGGCCGTGGGCGCTGAATGCAAGGAATCGATGATCGAACTGCATGGTCAGGCGGCCTGGGACCGGGCTGTGGCCGAACAAAAGTCGATCGACGAGTCCGGCGGCGTGACCCAAAGCGTGCGTCTGACCGAGGAAGAACGCGCCGAGATGCTGGAGCGCAAGATCGCGAACGCGGCGCCCATCGGCACAGGCATCGCCGTCATGATGCTGATCTTCGCGCTTGTGCTGACGCTGGCGCGCGGCGTCCTGCCATCGGAAAGCCCCATGCCCTTGATCGTCGGGGGAATCGGGATCGTGCTGGGTCTGCTGATCGATATCCTGCTGATCGGCCCGCAATGGAGTTCGGGCGCCACTTTCGCGATCATGGCCATTCCCGTGGCAATAGCGCTTTATGGATGCAGCCATGCCGTGGTGCGGCTAGCGCAGAACGAACTGATCCGCGTGGTCTTTCCGCCGCTCGTACTGATCGTGGCGGTTCTAGGCTCGATCCTGGGCGGGATCACCAACCCCACACCGGCCGCGGCCCTGGGCGCGGGCGGGGCGATCATGCTGGCTGCCTATCGCAAGCTGAGAGACCAGGAGCGGTCGGGCAAGATCATCATCTTCGCCACTTTCGCGATCATCATCGCGATCATCGTCGGCATCAATTTCGACTTGCGGATCAACGTCGAGGGCGCCTCGGCCGAAAGCTGGATCGCGTTCATCGTGGCCAAGGCGGCCTATCTCTATGCCCTTTTCGGGCTGCTGTTTGCCTGCTGGGTGCTTTTTGCCGGCGGCGTGCTCAGTCCGGTGGTGCGCGAGACCGCCAAGGTGACCAGCATGGTCTTCACCATCCTGATCGGCTCGCAGCTTCTGAACCTCGTGGTGATCTCGTTCGGCGGTGAACACTACATCCAGCAGTTCCTGCGCTCGTTCGACAACGAATACAAGGTCTTCCTGATCGTGATGCTGGTGTTGTTTATCCTTGGCTTCGTGCTCGACTTCCTCGAGATCATCTACATCGTGATCCCGATTGTCGGGCCGGTGATTTATGGCGGAACGTTCGATCCGAAATGGGTGACGATCATGATCGCGGTCAACCTTCAGACGTCGTTCCTGACGCCGCCCTTCGGTTTCGCTCTGTTCTATCTTCGGGGTGTCGCCCCCAAGGAGGTAACGACGGGCCATATCTATCGTGGTGTCGCACCCTTCGTGCTGATCCAGGTGGTCGGACTGGCGATCCTGTGGTTCTTCCCGGATATCGTCACGATCTTCCCCGATCTGCTGGGCGGCTGATCCCGGCATCTTTTCCCTGACGAGGGTCCGGCAGACACAGGGCCCTCTTTCTTGGCTCGGACATCGCGAACGTCATGACAAACAAGGCCTGCAACCGGCACGTCATCCTTTCGGGCTGTTCCGGCGGCGGCAAGTCCACGCTGCTGGCGGCATTGGGCCGTGCCGGGTTCCAAACCGTGGCCGAGCCGGGCCGGCGCATCGTCGCGCAAGAGACGGCGGGTCGTGGCGCCGCGCTTCCATGGGTCAATCCCGCTGCCTTCGCTCGTCGCGCCGTGGATATGGCCAAGCAGGACAGGGCCGGGCTCGGCGACGCTTCTAGCTGGGTCTTTTTCGATCGTGGCCTGATAGATGCCGCCGTCGCGCTGGAACATGAAGCGGGCATCGAGGTGTCCGAGACCCTTGCCGGTTCCGCGCGATTTCACCCTCTGGTCTTCATGGCGCCGCCTTGGCCTGAAATACACCGAATCGACGGCGAGCGGCGCCACGGTTTCGATGATGCCGTCGCCGAGTATCACCGCTTGTGCGGGGCCTATGATCGACTTGGATACAAGCTTGTTATATTGCCAAAAACCGGCGTCGCCGAGCGGACGGTCTTCGTTCTGAACCGTCTGGACTGACCCGCGCGTCACCTAACGCGCGGCGATGCGCCCGGTGCCGGGGGCCGGTGTCCGTCCGGAGATTTCCAGCACCAACTTACGGCGCACCGTGCGGGCAAAACTGTCGCGGCCCTCGGCCGTCACCATAAAGGCGCCGGGACCGCCGATGATCCGCTCGGCATATTCTACCTCAAGATTGGCGCCGGCGCGCCGTCCGTCCTCCGCGCGCAGGATCGGCAGGGCATTTATGACGATCCCCGCCGCCAGAACCTCAGCCCGCGCCGCTGCGATGGAAGGCCCGGAAGAGTTGCGGATGCTGTCGCCGGAAAAGTCGATCACCGCGCGGGGCGCGATGATGTCGTTCGTCTCGATCAGGCGTTTGGCGTCCAGCAGGGCGCCGCCGATGGCGTTGCTGCCATAGGCCTGACGCGGCGGCCCGGACAGCGCGTCGGCAAAGGCCCGCGCCGAATCTTCGCCGTCGATCACCGTCCAGGGCACGACCACCGCGGTGTTGGTGGCCCATTCCACGTAGGTCACGGCGACGTTGCCATAAAGCGAATCCTGGATGGCCTTCAGAACTTCCGGGTCGGTGATGGCGCTGGCGTAGCCCTGGCGTTGGAACGAGAGTTCCATGTCGTCAATCGACCCCGATGCGTCCGCCAGAAGAACAAGCTCCAGCCCGACCTCCTGCCGGGTCTCGGCAAGGGCGGGACCGGCAAGCAGGCAGATAAGGCAAGCCAGAACACGCATCCTCTAATCCTTCCCTGCATCGCGTACCAGAGCAAGCGGCTTGCGGTCACATCCGCGTGTGGTCCGGCATCATACAGCCAAGTGTCCTGAAAATGGGCGTCAGATGCGGTTTTGCCGCTGTCAGGTCGTGTCGCGGCGGGCCAGTGGCAGGATCGTGCCTTCGATCAAATTCATCAGGTCACCAAAATACCCGATGCTGCGGGCCGGGCGGGTCGAGTCCGAGGTGATCGCGAGCGTCAGACCCAGCCCGGGTACGACGCAGATCACCTGGCCGCCATATCCGCGCGCGAGGGCGAACTTGTCGCCCTGGGCTTCTCCCAGGAACCAACCATAGCCATAACGCAGCCCTGACCAGGGCGACCGTGTTACCGGCTCGAAGGACCGGGTGACCCAATCCTCGCTCAGCACGCGCGTGCCGTCCCAAATGCCGCCACGCCGGTACATTTCACCGAAATGGATCATCGCGGGCAGGCTGAGCGACATCTCGTTGCCGCCAAGATAGCGCCCCTGCGGATCACGAGTCCAAGGTGGGATTCTGATCTCAAGCGGGGCACCAAGCCTGTCGCGCGCCTGCTCCAGCAGGCTTTGCCCAGTGACTTCGGACAGGATCGCGCCCAGCACGTGGAACGACCCCGTGGAATAAAGCATACGTGCTCCGGGCTCCGTCTCGAAGGGACGTGACAGGGCGTTTGCGACCCAGTTGCGGCTGCTGACCCATTCGCCGTAATTGGGCCCGGATGTGCGTTCCAGTCCGGCCTGCATCGTGATCAGATTTTCGACGGTGATCTCCGAGACGCCCGGTTCGGCATCCTGCGGGATCAGGCCGGGGGCAAGCTGCCCGATGGTGGCCTGCATCGTCGGTATCTCGCCGCGATCGAGCGCCGCGCCGGTCAAGGCGGCAACAAGGGTTTTCGAGACCGACTTGATCGGCACGGGCGTTCCGATGACCGGACCGCGAAACGCTTCGGCGAAAACCTCGGCCCCGTGCTGATGAATAAGAACGGCGTGGCATTGGTCCAGAGCGCCTGCGACATCCGCCACGGCCCGCCACGCGGCAGGCTGCGCCCTGGCGGGCCAGGCGGCAAGAGCGGCAGAACCGGCAAGAAAATGACGACGGTGGGGACGGAACATGCAACCTCGTGTGTCTTGGCCATCCACGAAATATCACGGTTGCTGCGAACGACCAGAGCGGCGAGCCTCAAACGACCGTGGCACACGGGAACGTGTTCTGACGCGAAGTCACAGCGTCGTCGGCAACCGGCAAGGCGCTTCAGTATTTTCTGTTACGCAGGGGTTTTCCGTCGGGAAGCGCGATATTCGCCACCTGCTCGGCAATCGGATCATTGGAAAGCGGATGGCGGTGCGACTCGAAATCGGCCGGATCGCGCATCGGCTGCCATTCTCCGCCCGAGTAGACCTCCAGCCCGGAAAACGCCGCCTTGTATCCCATTTTCGCACTGCCCGGCACCCAGTACCCCAGATAGACGTACGGCAGACCGGCCTCGCGCGCGATGTCGATATGATCGAGGATGATGTAAGTGCCCAGACTGTCGCGTGGCCTGTTGGGATCGTAAAACGAGTAAACCATGCTGACGCCGTCGTCGAACACATCCGTCAGGCAGACCGCGACCAGTTCGCCGGTTTCGCCGTCGGCATATTCAACCACGCGCGTGCGGATCGGCGTTTCCTCGATCATCGCGGCGAATTCGAACGTATCCATGTCCGCCATGCCGCCATTGGCGTGCCGATCTTCGAGATATTCGCGAAAAAGCGCGTATTGTTCCTCGGTGGCCCAAGGTGAGGTGGCGCGCCGGTCCAGATGCCGGTTGCGCCGTATCGTGCGGCGCTGACTGCGCGAGGCGGTGAAGTTCTCGACGTTCACGCGTGCCGACAGGCAAGCGGCGCAATCCGCGCAGGATGGACGGTAGAGCACGTTCTGCGATCGACGAAACCCCTGTTTCGACAGCGTGTCGTTCAGGCGTTGCGCCCCGTCGCCTTGCAGCGCCGTGAACAGCTTACGCTCCATCCGGCCTTCCAGATAGGGGCAGGGCTGGGGCGCCGTCACGTAGAACTGGGGCGCTATAGGAAGGGTGTGACGCATGGCAGGTTTCGCAACTTTCGGAACCGACGATAACAACGATGTGACGCTGCGCCAAGAGGTCAAATCCGCTGCGGCGCAGCCTGTGTCAGCACGCCGCGCGACGATTAATGGCAACGGTTCCAAGAGCAAGGTCGGTCAGGCCCTGACCCCGTGCGCCCGTCAGCATCAGCAGGATCGACGCCAGTTGCACCAGCGGCACCGCGCAGGACAATGTGAAGGCCATCGAGTGCATGAAGGCCGTGGTTCCATCAAAGCGATGGCCCGACGCGGTGCGGAATTCCAGTGCAAACAGGCGCATTCCCCAAGTGGCGGAGCCGTTTGCGATGGTCGCGGTGCGATAGACCAGACCCACGGCAAGAAACAGGAGTGGCAGGAAGAACAGGCCGGTGAAAGCCGTGAAGGGCAGCACCAGAACGCAGAGGATCAGCACCAGGACGCTGTCCACCAGCCATGCAAAGAACCGCTTCAGCGGCACGTCCGCATAGAAGTCGGGCTGCGTATCGGGGTCGGGGATCTGCCAAGTCGTATCTGTCATTTTCATCATATAGGTTTGCGCCCGCGCCGTGAAAGGTGTCGGCACGGGAAGCGTATGGTTTTCGCGGCTCAGTTGGCGCGTGCGGGGCCGCGGTCGTCCTGCGCGTCGCCGTCGGCATCCTCGGCGGTAGCGTTGTCGGCCTTGCGGGCGCGCTCGTCCATGAACTGGTCGAACTCTGCCTTGTCGCGTGCCGCGCGCAGTCGCTCCAGGAAAGCCTCGAAGTTCTGCTGCTCTTCTTCAAGCCGGCGCAAGGTCTCGTCGCGGTAGGCGTCGAACGCGGTGTTGCCGGACGAGCCGTTCATCGGGCGCATATGGTGGCGGCGTGCCGCTCGACCGGACGGGCAGGACAGTTTGTTGCGCCAGATCATGTAGGCCAGCAGCATAAGGCCGACGGGCCAGAATACGATCATCGAGGCAACAAGCGCCGCGATCCACGCGGCCTTGCCCTTGTCGTCAAGCCAGGCTTCGGTCCGGGCAAACCAGCCCGAGATGCCTGTGGCGGGCGAGTTGTAAGTATATGTCGTCATCAAGATTTCCTTTCGGTCCGGGTCTGAGGTTGGTATGTGAAGCGTCTTTACATTTGCGAGATGGGATGCGGCCGCGCCCGTTGCAAGGGGGTATGTTAAAGAATTTCACATTCACCGCAAAAGACCCTGTCGCGCAGGCCGTTGACCGGACCTGCAGGGGGTGTATCACTGCATCCATGAGTTTTTCCGATCGCATGACCCGTTGTCCGCGCCCCTTCGAGACGGCCCCCGGGCAAGAGGCCCGCGACGCGGTTCAGGGTCTTTCGCCTGACGTTGCGGCGCTTGTCGAAGGCACCGCAGGATCCAGCCCGTTCCTGCAATCCCTCTGCCTGAAGGAGCGCGACTGGTTGCCCGAAGTCTTCGACGACCCCGAGGATGCCTTCGACGCGTTGTTGAAAGAGGTTGCGGCGATCCCACCGGACGAGACGGGCGCACGCCTGAGACGGGCCAAGGGCAGGGTGGCACTCCTGACGGCACTTGCCGATCTCTCTGGCGTCTGGACACTAGAAGACGTGACAGGCGCCCTTACCAGGTTTGCGGACCTTGCCGTGACGCAGGCCCTGCGCGCGGCCCTGCTGCCCGAATTGCGGCGTGGCAAGATACCCGGACAGGACGAGGATGCGCTGGAAGATGCCGCCGGAATGGTCGTTCTGGCCATGGGCAAGATGGGCGCGCACGAGCTCAACTACAGTTCCGATATCGACCTCATCTGCCTGTTCGATGAAGAGCGGTTCGACACCGACAGCTATCACGAGGCACGGGCCGGCTTCGTGCGCGCGACGCGCCGGATGGCGGCCACGCTGAACGACCGCACGGCGGACGGCTATGTGTTCCGCACCGATCTGCGCCTGCGCCCCGATCCCAACGTGACGCCGGTGTGCATGGCGATGGGGGCGGCCGAGACCTATTACGAAAGCCTAGGCCGAACGTGGGAACGCGCGGCGTATATCAAGGCGCGTCCGGCTGCGGGCGACATTGCGGCGGGCGCGCGTTTCCTCGATACCCTGCGCCCTTTCGTCTGGCGCAAGCACCTGGATTTCGCCGCTATTGAGGACGCGCACAACATGCGCCTGCGCATTCGCGAGCATAAGGGCCTTCATGGTCCGATCCGGCTTGACGGTCACAACATGAAGCTGGGCCGGGGCGGCATTCGCGAGATCGAGTTCTTTACCCAGACCCGCCAGTTGATCTCTGGTGGACGCGACCCCGATCTGCGGGTGCGTGGCACGGTCGATGGGCTGTCGCGGCTGGCGGAAAAGAACTGGGTGCCTTCGGATGCGGCTGACACATTGGCCGAGCATTATCGCGCTCATCGCGAAATCGAACACCGGCTTCAGATGCTACGCGACGCGCAAACGCAGGTTCTGCCTGACAATCCCGACGGCTGGGCGCGCCTGGCCGCGCTGTGCGACCGCGACGAATCCGCGTTCCGCGACGAGCTGACGGACAGGCTGCAACAGGTGCATGACCTGATCGAGGGGTTCTTTGCTCCCGACAGCGGCACAGAAAAGCCGGTCACCTTCGAGGGACTGGACGACGAGATCATCGCGCGCTGGCGCAGCTATCCGGCTCTGCGTAGCGAGCGGGCCAACACGATCTTCGACCGGCTAAAGCCCGAAATACTGGAACGCCTCAGCCGGTCTTCGGCCCCGCACGAGGCTTTGCTGGCTTTCGACGGCTTCCTCGCCGGCCTGCCGGCAGGGGTGCAGGTTTTCGCGCTGTTCGAAGCCAATCCGCAGCTGATCGACCTGATGGTCGATATCGCGGGCGTGTCGCCTGCGCTGGCCAGCTATCTGTCGCGCCACGCCGGCGTGTTCGACGCGGTGATTGCCGGGGATTTCTTTGCGCCCTGGCCCGATAGGCCGCATCTGCGCCGCGAACTGGCGGCGCGGCTGGACCGCGAAGACGACTACGAGCGCAAGCTGGACGCCGCCCGCCGCTGGTTGAAGGAATGGCACTTCCGCACGGGTGTTCACCTGTTGCGCGGCCTGATCGACGCCGACAAGGCCGGCGCGCAATATGCCGATCTGGCCCACGTGATCCTTGCCGAACTTTGGGGCGTGGTCTGCGCCCAGTTCGGTGAAAAACACGGCCCGCCGCCCGGTCGTGGGGCCGTGGTGCTGGGCATGGGATCGCTTGGCGCGGGCAAGCTCAACGCAGGCTCGGATCTGGACCTGATCGTGATCTATGATGCCGAAGGGGTCGAAGGGTCCGACGGTCGCCGGCCATTGGCGACGCGGATCTATTACGCCCGCCTGACCCAGGCGTTGATCACCGCCCTGACCGCGCCCATGTCCGAAGGCCGGCTTTACGAGGTGGACATGCGCCTGCGCCCCTCGGGCAACCAGGGTCCGGTCGCCACCAGTTGGGCCTCTTTCCAAACCTACCAGGAAAACGAGGCCTGGGTGTGGGAGCATCTGGCGCTGACCCGCGCCTGCGTCGTCGCTGGCCCCGATGCGCTGGCCTCGGATGTCGAGGCGTTCCGTTGCGCGTTGCTGCCGCGAAAGGGCAACCGCGAAACCGTTCTGATGGAAGTCGACCACATGCGCGCACGCATCAAGGCCGCCAAAAGTTCCAGCGGCCCTTGGGAGACCAAGTTGGGCGATGGCCGGATGCAGGAGATCGAGCTGATCGCACAGGCCGGGTGCCTGCTTGCCGGGCGGCCGGAACGCAGCGTCGAGGCCGGATTGGCCGCCGGTGTCGCCGCCGGTTGGTTGGATGACGCGGAAGAAGCAGCACTGGGTGCCGCTTATGCGCTTTGCTGGCAAGTGACACAGGCGGCGCGTCTATTGGGCGACAAGCCACTGGACGAGGACGCTTTGGGCGACGGTGCCAAGGCCTTTGTCCTGCGACAGACCGGGATGGAGCGTATGGAAGACCTGCGCGCAGAACTGGAACGGAAAACGGCAGACGCCGCGGTGGTGATCGATGCGGCATTGAAGCGAGGAACCGAAGATGGCTGACACGTTGGATCCCAAGGGGCTGATCCGGGAATCCTACAGGATTGACGGCATCACGCCCGGCGAATGCCGGTCGATCTTTCTGGATTGGGCGCTGTCGGTAGATGGTGACGGTGACACACGGACGCAGATCGAGGGTTTGATCAAGCGTTACGGCGTTGCCAACCCGGATCACCCAATGACCGCCGTCTTGCACGAAGGGCTAAAGGCCGCAGAGGCGCCGAAACGCCGCGGCGGATCTCGCGGACGGGGGCGCTGACCCGCTGGAGTCGCCACGTGGTTTTACCAGTATCCTTGGTTAAGTACCGAACTCGCCGAAAACTTGCCTCAATTCGTAGTCATAAAGTCTTCGACCAACGCGCCAGGATTGCGCACAGGAGGAAGACATGCTGACCCGTCACGCCATTGCCGCCATGATCATGGGCCTGTCCGTTGCCGGGTGTTCTGCGCCCGAAACCGCCACGCGCAACGCCCCGCTCGACACCTCCACGGCGACGGTAGCGGCACCGGCCTATGCCATTCAGGAGATCCGCGTCAGCGTTCCCAAGACCCTGAAGGTATCCGAAGCCAACCGCTATTACCCGGGCGGCGATATCGTCTGGCGCGAGGACCCGGCAGGCGACCGCCACGCGCAGGTCAAGGCGATCTTCGAGGCGGCGATGATGCAGGGCGTGAAGGCGATGCAACCCGGTCACGTGCCCGCCGTGCTGGACATCCAGGTCACACGGTTCCACGCCCTGACGGAAAAGGCGCGCTATACCGTCGGCGGCGTTCACTCGCTTCAATTCCACATGCAACTGCGCAACCCTGAAACCGGCATGGCCTATGGCGAGCCGCAATTCGTGAAGGCCGACTTCAAGGCGCTTGGCGGGCAGGCGGCGATCAAGGCCGAGCAGCAGGGCATCACCCAGAAATACCGTATCACCAATCACCTGGCCGGGGTGATCCAGCGCCAGCTGACCAGCCCCGGCGGGTACCAGGCGGCAAACCTGGGCCTGATGGGTGCGCTGAACCAACTCGGTGCTTCCAACAAAAACTGAAACGGCTTAAGGGGACGGCATGACGCCGTCCTCTTTGCCTTCCATCCGCCTGAAACCCAAGACGCAGGCCCGCGCCATCCGGCACGGGTTTCCTTGGGTTTTCGACAATGAACTCGTCACCGACCGTCGCACGAAAGCGCTGACGCCGGGGACCGTGGCGGTTCTGGAAGATGGCGAACGCACGCCGATTGCCACCGTCGCGGTGAACCCGAAATCCCGCATCATGGCACGCGTGCTGGACCTTGATCCTGCCGCGCAGATCGACCAGACGTGGCTTGAACTGAGGTTGCGCCGCGCCTTCCAGATGCGCGAGCGGCTGTTCGAGGCCCCGTTCTATCGCCTAGTTCATGCCGAGGCTGACGGGCTGCCAGGTTTGATCATCGACCGTTTTGGCGACATCGCCGTCATCCAGCCCAACGCGGCGTGGGCCGAGGTGCTTCTGCCCCAGATCGTGGCGGCTCTGGTCGAGGTCACGGCGGTGACGTGCGTGATCAAGAACGCGTCTGGCCGGGCCCGCGCGCTGGAAGGGCTCGACGACGAAACCGTGGCGCTGATGAGCGACCTGCCCGACGCACCTCTGCCGGTGCCGATGAACGGGGCGACCTATATGGCCGACCTGACCGGCGGTCAGAAAACAGGACTGTTCTACGATCAGCGGACCAATCACGCGTTCGCGGCGACCCTGGCCAAAGACAGCCGTGTGCTCGACGTCTTCAGTCACGTGGGCGGCTTCTCTCTCGCGGCACTCGCGGCAGGAGCCTCGGCGGCGCTTGCGATTGACGGCTCGCAGCCGGCGCTGGAGCTTGCCGGGGAGGGCGCCGCGCGCATGGGTTTCACGCAGCACTTCGCCACGCGGCGCGGCGATGCCTTTGACGTCATGACCTCTCTTGCAGAAGTAGGCGAGAAATTCGACGTCGTGATCTGCGACCCACCCGCCTTTGCGCCCAACAAACAAGCGTTGGAAAAGGGCCTTCGCGCCTACGAACGGGTCGCGCGGCTGGCCACGCCGCTGGTGGCGGAAGGCGGATTTCTGGGGCTTTGCTCCTGTTCCCATGCCGCCACGCTGGATAAGTTCCGTACGGCCTGCACGCGGGGCATCGGCCGAGCAGGGCGCGAGGGCGCGCTGATCCATACGGGCTTTGCCGGCCCGGACCATCCCCTGCATCCGCAACTGGCCGAAAGCGGGTATCTCAAGTCGCTCTTTTTCCGACTATGAGGGCGGTTCTTGACACCTGCGTGATCTATCCGACCGTGATGCGCCAGATGCTGCTTGGCGCGGCGAAGCGGGGCGTTTTTCAACCGCTTTGGTCCGCCCGCATCATCGAGGAATGGCAGCGTGCGGTCGTCAAGCTGGGCCCCGACGGCATTGCGCAAGCGCAGGCCGAAGCGGCGATGCTGACGGTCGAGTGGCCCGACGCCGAGGTGACCTGGCCACCTTCGCTCGAGTCGCGGCTATGGCTGCCGGATCCGGCGGATATCCACGTGCTGGCCGCTGCCATCGCCGGGTCTGCCGACCTGATCCTGACGGTCAACGCCAAGGATTTCCCACGCAACATCCTGGCCGAGGAGGGGATAAGCCGGGCCGATCCCGACACCTTCCTGCTTGGGGTCTTCGAGTCTCAACCTGAGGTGATGCAGGATGTTGCCGCCGCCGTGCTGGCCGATGCACGGCGTCTGAGCGGCGAGGACTGGGACATCAGACGACTGATGAAAAAAGCGCGACTGCCGCGCCTGGGAAAGGCCTTGGCCTTTGCCTGAGGTGGCGACGCGGTAGAGCGCCGTGCCGTCAGTCCTGAGTGTCGGGCAGACCCTGCCAGCGCGTTTCAAGCTTTTCGATCGCGGCAATGCGCTCGGTCGTTTTGGGATGGCTCATCAGCCAGGCCGGCATGGCACCCGCGCGCGATTGGGTCAGCGCCTCCAGCTTCTCGAACAGGGACTTTTGCGGCGCCGTGCCGATCCCGGCCTTCGTCAGCAGGGCCGCAGCATATTCGTCGGCCTCGTATTCGTCGCCGCGCGACAGCCGCGCCGCGAGCAATGAGGCGATGCCATTGGCGATCCAGACGCCGATGCCGGGCAGAAACCGCGACAGCACCATCGCCAACGCAGTGCGTAGCGCGTTCTGGCCCGAGAAATCGATCATCCGGCGGCGCGAATGGCCAAGCGCCACGTGGCCCAGCTCGTGCGCGATGACGCTTGTCATCTCCTCGGCCGAGACCTCTCCGGACAGGAATTTACGGTAAAAGCCGCGCGTGATGAAGATCCGACCGTCTGGCGCGGCCAAGCCGTTGACCGGATCGATCTCGTAGATATGCACCTTGATCCGCGGCAGATCGAGCGCCTTGGCCAGCCGCGTGAAAAGCGGCGTCAGCTTGGGATCGGCCAACTCTGTCGACCGGGCGTCCAGCTCGCGCTTGGTGCGCCAGACAGAGAACCGGTACATGACCACGGCATAGAGGATCGCCAGAAGGATCGGGGTGAACTTGATCATGGCGCAGATATGGGCTCTGTCGCCCGGCGGGGCAAGCGACGCATCGCCGCTAGCGCACCAGCAGGTCGAGTGGCTGGCGCGACAGGCGCTCGACCCCGGTTTCGGTCACAAGCACCGAATGCCCCAGCGAATAGCCCAAACCCGCCTCGCTGTCGGCCAGGATCATGTGCAGGAAAAACACCTGGCCTGCCTGCATTGGCAGCGGATTGCCTGCATAGAACATCGGAAAATCGACCCAGATCGGGTTATAGGCCGCGCCCATGCCGTATCCGCAGGCCTGCATCCGGGCGTGGCGCAACCCGTGATCGTCCATCACCTTTGCATGGGCATCAAAGACGTTCCCCATCGGGTCGCCCGGGCGGATCGCGTCTTCACAGGCTTCGAGCGCGGCACGGGCGGCGGCGTGCATGTGGCACTGTGCGTCCGATGGCGCGCCGATCACCACCGTGCGCATCATCGCGGCGTGATACCGGGCATAGGCGCCGGACCATTCCCAAGTCATCTGATCCTGCACATCCAGATGCCGCCGCCCCGAGAAATACCGCACCAGCAGCGCACCGGGACCCGAGCCGAGGATGAATTCGTTGCCCGCATAGTCGCCGCCACCCTTGAACACCGCCCCCTGCATGGCGGCAAGGATATCGCCCTCGAACGCCCCGGCACGCGTTTCGGCAAGACCTGCGTCCATCGCGTCATCCGACAGTTGCGCGGCGCGGCGGTGCATCTCGATCTCGGCAGGCGATTTGACGCGCCGCAGGTCCCGGATCAGGTCCGAGTGATCGCTCAGTCGGGGCAGGGCGGTCCGCAGGAGTTGCCCGTTGAAATCGGTCAGGCCTGCGGTGTCGGATTCGAACCCCAGCCTACCTTCGCCGACGCCAAGGTCGGACAGCAGCGCCTTCAGGGTGTCTGCCGGGTTCACTCCCTCGACCTGGGTCCAGACATGGATATGGTCACGGTCCAGCGTCGAGGTGTGCAGGGCCTGGCGCAGGTCGGGCAGGCGGGTCAGCAGGTGCAGATCGCCATTCGCCGTCAGCACGAGGCACTGGAACATGGCGAAACCGAACGTGTCGTAGCCGCAGATCCAGTAGTGGCTCTCGGGCGCGAACATCAAGAGCGCGTCGAGGCCTGCCTCCCTGACCGCAGAAGTGGCACGCATTTGTCGGGCGGCATATTCCGCGTCATCGAAATGGATAGGCATGGCCGGATCTTTCAGGCAGTGGCAGAAGCGCTGATCAAAACCAGACGGCGAAACCGGTTCGCGTTCAATGTTTTATTGAGGACCTGGCGCACATTCTGACGTGCCCGGCGAAACGGCAAGCGAAATCGCACTGTCCGAGTCGACACGAAAAGCTTCCGAAAACTTATAGGAAAGGTAGGTCGGTTGCGCTTGGATCAGCCCGAGCAACTAGCGCCGCCCAGCACGCAGAACTTGGCGCAGTGGGGGTGGTTCAGCGCCACGTCGCCCTCGGCCTCCGCAAGCGTTTCACCCAGTTCGAACTCCGCGTCATAGGGCAGCAAGGTGCAGGCGAGTACGGCAGGCCGTTCCGCGCCCTTGCGCTTGACCACCATCCGCGATGATGCACACATCACGCTGTCGGGCGATTTGCCCAGGATGTCCCAGCAGCCGGTCGTGATTTCGGGTACCTCGACGCTTTCGTCCATCTCGGGAAACAGCACCGTCATTGCCGGATCGTGCACATCGATGTCGAACCCATGCGCGTCGAAAAAGGCCTGATAGCCTTCGCGTGACCCCGCCTCGCTGTCGCTCCAGAGGCTTCGTCCGGCGACTGCCATGCGGATTCCCGTTTGCCGAAGCCAATGCATCCCCTCCAGCGTCCGGGCAAAGCTGCCCTTGCCGCGTTCTTCGTCATGCAGCGCTTCGCGATGATGATCGACCGAGATGCGCAGGGTCAGCTTGTCGCCGAACTCTTCGTGGAGCGCCCGCAACCCATCCTGAACGCGCTTGCGCATCATCGGACGCATGGCATTGGTCAAGATAAGTACCTCGTAGCCACGGCTCAGACAGGCGCGCGCCATGTCCACCATTTGGGGGTTCATGAAAGGCTCGCCGCCGGTAAATCCGATCTCGGTCACTGGCCAGGCGCGCTCTGTCAGTTGATCCAGGAACTCTTCGACCTCGGCCGTGGTGATATAGACAAGGCTGTCGTTTTCCGGTGAGCTTTCGATATAGCAATTCGCGCAGGTGATGTTGCACAGCGTCCCGGTATTGAACCAAAGCGTCTGTGGCTTGCTCAGCGCGACATGCGCCCGCGGCTCACCATCGGCGGTAACCTTCGGGTCGATGAATTTTCCACCGTTCGCACGGGGCGCTGCCACATCTTTCATCTGTCTATCTTCCGAATTTCATTTGCCTTTCGGCCATAACCTGTCCTTTCTTCCCTTGAAAGTCGAGGTCGGGCAGGTGACACCTTCGTGATCGCGACCTAGACTTGCACCGAGTTCAGGAGAAAACCATGGTATCTCGCGTCATCCCGGTCGATCCCTTTGACCTCGTGATATTCGGCGGCACGGGGGACTTGGCGCAGCGCAAGATCCTGCCCGGCCTGTTCCGCCGGTTCCGGGCCGGCCAAATGGGCGGGGATGCCCGGGTGATCGGCGCCGCACGCAGTGACATGGACGCCGACGCCTACCGCGATTTCGCACGCAAGGCTGTGATGGAATTCGAGCCTGAAGCGGCGAAAGATACCGAGCATCTCGACAGCTTCCTGCAACAGCTCGACTATGTGACGATCGACGCCCGCGGCAATGCCGGCTGGTCCGAGCTGACCGGTATGCTGCGCGACGACGAGATCCGCGCCTTCTACTTTTCCGTGGCGCCCAGCCTGTTCGGAGATCTCGCTGACCGCCTGCACAAGCACGGCCTTGACTGCCCGAACTGCCGGATCGTGGTGGAAAAGCCCTTTGGCCGCGACCTTCAGACAGCCAAGGCGCTGAACGCCACCATCGCCGAGTATTTCGACGAGCAACAGATCTACCGGATCGACCATTACCTGGGCAAGGAAACGGTCCAGAACCTCATGGCGATCCGATTTGGCAACACGCTGTTCGAGCCGCTGTGGAACAGTCAGTATGTCGATCATATCCAGATCACCGTGGCCGAGGAAGTAGGCGTCGGCGGGCGCGGCGACTACTATGACCGCTCGGGCGCGATGCGGGACATGATGCAGAACCACATTATGCAGCTTCTGTGCCTGATCGCGATGGAGCCGCCGGCCAAGTTCGACCCCGACGCGGTGCGCGACGAAAAGCTCAAGGTGATCCGCGCGCTGGACCCGGTCGCGCCAGAAGACGCCGTGCGCGGACAGTACGAAGGCACCGGCCAGTCCGGCAGCTATCGCAACGAGGTCGGCAACCGCGACAGCACGACCGAAAGCTTCGTGGCCCTGCGCGCCACGATCAGCAACTGGCGTTGGGCCGGCACGCCGTTCTACCTGCGCACCGGCAAGCGCCTGCGCGAGCGGGCCAGCGAAATCGCCGTGGTCTTCAAGGACGCGCCGCACTCCATTTTCGGTGCCGATGCCGGACGCCACCGCAACATCCTGACGATCAAGCTGCAACCCAACGAGGGCATCGAGCTGGGCGTCACCATCAAGGAACCGGGGCCGGGCGGGATGAGGCTGGTGGACGTGCCTCTCGACATGACATTCGCCGAGGCGCTGGGGCCCGAAGAGGCGGATTTCCCCGACGCCTACGAGCGGCTGATCATGGACGTGATCCGCGGCAACCAGACGCTCTTCATGCGCGGTGACGAGGTCGAGGCCGCCTGGGCCTGGATCGACCCGATTATCGCACTTTGGGAGGAGTCCGACCGTCCACCGCTCACCTATGCCACCGGCAGTTCGGGGCCGGATGACGCGCTAATGCTTATGCACCGCGACGGCCGTCGCTGGCGGGAGATACGGGCATGAAGCTGATCGAATACGCCGACGAAGAAATGATGGCGATCGATCTCGCCAATCAGCTTGCCGGGGATCTCAATACGGCGCTGGAGCATGACGACCGGGCGCTTTTCGTTGTACCGGGGGGCAGCACGCCCGGTCCGGTCTTCGACGTGCTGTGCGATGCCGACCTCGACTGGTCCCGTGTCGATATCTGCCTCAGCGACGAACGCTGGGTCCCCGAGGTGCATATCCGCTCCAACACCCGGATGCTGCGCGAACGGCTTTTGGTGGGGCGTGCCGCCAAGGCCGGCTATCTGCCCCTTTACGCCCGTGCCGAGGCGCCCGAAGCCGTGCTTGCGGAGTTGGAGGCCGTCATCCAGCCGCGCCTGCCGATCGCCGTTCTGCTTCTCGGTATGGGCGCCGACATGCATACCGCCTCGCTTTTTCCGGGCACCGATGGTCTGGACGCGGCGCTGGCACATGACGCGCCGGTGCTGGTTCCCCTGCGGCCAAGCAAGGTCGAGGATGTCCGGATCAGCCTGTCGGCACGGGTTCTGAACGCGGCGGTGGCCAAGCATCTGGTGATCACCGGCGAGGACAAGCGCAAGGCGGTCGAGCGCGCCCGCACCTGCCGGCCCGAACAGGCCCCCGTGGCCGCGATCCTTGACGAAACTGATGTGCACTGGGCGCCCTAGCGTGCCGCAGAGGCCGACAGAGACAAAACAGGAGGAGACCGCATGACTTGGGCGGCGCTGAAATCTGAGACCGGAACGCCGATTTCTGATCTCATGCAATCGTCCGAGCGTGCTGCCAGGTTTCAGGTCCAGGCCGATGGCATGTTGTTCGATTACGCCAAGACCTCGATGACCGAAACGGCCCGTGAGGCGCTTTTGCAACTGGCCGCCGACCGCGGCGTTGCCGAGCGGCGGGACGGGATGTTTGCGGGCGCGCCGATCAACGAGACCGAGGGGCGCTCTGTTCTGCACGCGGCGCTTCGGGCAGGGCCCGACGCGGTGATAGAGGTCGATGGGCAGGATGTGATGCCCGGCGTTCGCGACGTCCTGGCGCGAATGCGCGCCTTTGCCGATGACGTGCGGTCGGGCCGGCACAAGGGCGCGGGCGGCCCGATCACCGACGTGGTGAATATCGGCATCGGCGGATCGCATCTCGGCCCTGAAATGGGCACCCTGGCCCTGCGCCCGTATCACGACGGACCGCGCTGTCATTTCGTGTCGAACGTGGATGGCGCGGATATTGCCGATTGTCTCGACGGGCTGGATCCGAAGACGACGCTTTTCATCGTCGCCTCGAAGACTTTTACCACCATCGAGACGATGACCAACGCCGAGACCGCCAAGGCGTGGGTGCAGCTTGGCGGCGGGGACCTGAACGCGCAGTTCGCCGCAGTCTCCACGGCGCTCGACAAGACCGAGGCGTTCGGCATTGCGCCCGAGCGCGTGTTCGGCTTTGCCGACTGGGTCGGCGGGCGCTATTCCATGTGGGGACCGATCGGGCTGTCGCTGATGCTGGCCATCGGCCCCGAGGAGTTCGACGCGTTTCTTGCCGGCGGCGAAGCGATGGATACCCATTTCAGGACCGCGCCGCTTGAACGGAACATGCCGGTGATGCTGGCGCTAACCGGGCTGTGGCACAGCCACGTGTGCGGCTATCCCACGCGGGCCGTCTTGCCCTACGACCAGCGTTTTTCGCGCTTGCCCGCCTATCTTCAGCAGCTTGAAATGGAAAGCAACGGCAAGGGCGTGACCATGCAGGGTGACCCGGTGGAAGGCGGATCGGGCCCCATCGTCTGGGGTGAGCCGGGCACCAATGGACAGCACGCGTTTTACCAGCTGATCCACCAGGGAACCCAGGTCGTACCCTGCGAGTTCATGGTGGCCGCCCGAGGGTTCGAGCCGGGGATGGACAATCATCACCGCCTGCTGATCGCCAATTGCCTCGCCCAGTCCGAGGCGCTGATGCGAGGCCGTGACATCGAAACTGCGCGCGAGATGATGCGCAAGGCCGGTTTTGAGGGCACCGAGCTGGAGCGGCAGGCCGCGCACCGGGTTTTTCCGGGAAACCGCCCGTCGACCACGCTGGTCTATGACAGGCTGACACCTTACCGGCTCGGCCAGATCATCGCGCTTTACGAACACCGGGTGTTTGTCGAAGGTGTGATCCTGGGGATCAACTCCTTCGATCAATGGGGGGTCGAACTGGGCAAGGAACTTGCCAAGCAAATGGAGCCGCTGGTGTCGGGCGAGGCTGCGCCCGATGAAAAGGACGGCTCGACCCGGAACCTTCTGGCCTTCCTCAAAGCCATCCGCGGCTAGCGCGGAATGTCGAACCCCTCAGGCGCAAGCGTGAACTGCTCGAACTCGAATCCGGGGGACACCGTACAGCCGACAAGCGTGTAGTCCCCGGTCGAACGCGCCATCTGCCAGGCGTCGGGCGGCACGATCACTTGCGGCAGCTGACCTTGGCTTAGGTCCGGGCCAAGCACCGCGTCCCGTGCGGGCCCGGCCTCGCTTTCCGAGATCGACAGCACCAGGGGCGCCCCGGCGTAGAAATGCCAGATCTCGGCCGCGTCCACCTTGTGCCTCTGGTTGTCGTCCTCGCCCCGCAGCAGGAAATAGATCGCCGTACCATGGGCGCGCCCGTCATTGGACGCGCGCCATGTCTCGCGAAAGAACCCGCCCTCGGGATGGGGGGACAGGTCCAGGGCGGCGATGATCTCGTCGGCGGTCACGTTAGTCCCGCAGGATCGAGCGCCCGGCATATATCGCCGTGTCGCCAAGCGCCTCTTCGATGCGGATCAGCTGGTTGTACTTCGCCAGCCGGTCCGAGCGCGCAAGCGAGCCGGTCTTGATCTGCCCGCAATTGGTGGCCACGGCAAGATCGGCGATGGTGGCATCCTCGGTCTCGCCCGAACGGTGCGACATGACGTTGGTATAGCCTGCGCGGTGCGCCATCTCGACCGCCTGAAGCGTCTCTGTCAGGCTGCCGATCTGGTTGACCTTGACCAGCATAGAGTTCGCGACCCCGCGCTTGATCCCGTCCGACAGACGCGTCGGGTTGGTCACGAACAGATCGTCACCCACCAGCTGCACCTTGTCGCCGATCTGGTCCGTCAGGGCCTTCCAACCGTCCCAGTCATCCTCGGACATGCCATCCTCGATCGAGATGATGGGATAGTCGTTCACAAGCGCGGCCAGATACGCCGCATTCTCGTCCGGCGACAGGGATTTTCCTTCGCCGGCAAGCTCGTACTTGCCGTCCTTGAAGTACTCCGTCGCGGCGCAATCAAGCGCAAGGTAAATATCCTCGCCCGGTTTGTAGCCGGCCTTCTCGATCGAGCGCAGGATGAAATCCAGCGCATCGCGGGCCGAGGCGATGTCGGGGGCAAACCCGCCCTCGTCGCCGATCCCGGTCGAAAGCCCCGCGCCGGACAGCTCTTTCTTCAGCGTGTGGAACACTTCCGACCCCATACGCACCGCGTCGCGGATATTGCCCGCGCTGACGGGCATAATCATGAATTCCTGGATGTCGATCGGGTTGTCGGCGTGCTCACCGCCGTTGATGATGTTCATCATCGGCACCGGAAGGGTGCGAGCCGAGGTGCCGCCCACATAGCGAAAGAGCGGCTGCATCGCGAAATCCGCCGCGGCCTTGGCCACGGCAAGGCTGACGCCTAGAATGGCGTTCGCGCCCAGCCGCCCCTTGTTCGGCGTGCCGTCCAATTCGATCATCGCCTCGTCGATCGCCACCTGTTCCGTGGCATCGAATCCGGCGAGGGCATCTGCGATCTCGCCGTTCACCGACGCCACGGCCTCCAGCACGCCCTTGCCCATGTAACGGGCAGCATCGCCGTCGCGCTTTTCCACCGCCTCGTGCGCGCCCGTGGACGCGCCCGACGGGACGGCGGCGCGACCCATGGTGCCGTCTTCGAGGATCACGTCCACCTCGACCGTCGGATTGCCGCGGCTGTCGAGGATTTCGCGTGCGTGAATGTCGAGAATGATGCTCATCTGGAACCCTTTGGCAGAATGCAGTTGCCGGTCCCATAGCAAGAACGCGCGCGAATGGGAACTGCGACGCAAGGCGGTGTCGCGGTAATCTTTCGACCGCTCAGGCGGCCCGCGCCCGCCGGGCCAGCCGCCGCTCGCGCAGAAAGGTATAAAGCCCGGTCACGATGATCAGCGTGGCCCCCAGCAACGTCAGGGTGTCGGGCCGCTCGGCAAAGACCACGACGCCGACGATCAACGAGAAAAGCAGGCGGGTGTACCGGAATGGCGTGACCACCGCCGCATCGCCCATGCGCATGGCCGCAACGATTCCGTAATACCCCAATGCCCCGAACACCATGCCGCACCCTATCATGGCCCACAATGGCGGCGTCAGCGGGGACAGCGTCTGGGGCCCTAGCACGATCAGCAGAATCCCAGCCGGGACCACTGCGGCAAAACCTTGAAACGACACCACGGTCGAGGACACGGTGACGTCGATGCGTCGGGTGATCAAATCGCGCGCGGCCACGCAGGTCACGGACACCAGAACCAGCAACGCCGATGGATCGAATCCCGCAAGGCCCGGGCGAATGATCAACAGGACACCGCAGAACCCGATCAGGATCGCGCTCCACCGGCGCCAGCCCACGTCCTCGCCCAGAAACAGCGCCGCGCCCATGGTGATGAACAGCGGCGTCGCCTGGAATACCGAGGCCACGACCGAGATATCGACCTGCGACAGCGCGGTGGTAAAGGCCAGCGCCGCTCCCGCCTCGCACCCCGCGCGCAGCAGGAACGGTCTGCGCCAGGCTTCCGGCGCGAGAATACGGTGCCCGCCCAGCCGCGCAACGATCGCAAAGATCGACGCACTGCCGATGCCAAGAAAGATCAGGATCTGCCCAACGGAGATATCCGCCGACATTTTCTTGATGAACATGTCCTCGACGGTGAAGGCCGCCATGGACAGGATCACCAGCATTATTCCGCGAATGTTGTCCATGATCGCCGCACCGCCCGAAAGTTACCCTGCCGCGATAGGCGGCTTTGCGGGGCGATACAAGGCCGTCGCCAGGCCCATGCGCGGTCAGCCTTTGCGAATCGGTACGCCGTAAAGTTCCAGCTTGTGACCCTTCAGCTTGTAGCCAAGCTTGGCGGCGATCTTTTCCTGCAACTTCTCGATGTCGGGGTCTACGAACTCGATCACCTCGCCGGAATGCATGTCGATCAGGTGATCGTGGTGGTCACGCTCGGCATCCTCGTAGCGCGCGCGCCCGTCCCCGAATTCCAGCTTGTCGATGATACCGGCCTCTTCGAACAGCTTCACGGTGCGATAGACCGTGGCGATCGAAATCTTGGGGTCGCGGCCGCTGGCGCGGGAGTAAAGCTCCTCCACGTCCGGATGATCCTCGGAGTCTTCCAAGACCGCAGCGATGGTGCGCCGCTGGTCGGTCATCCTCAAGCCCTTTGCCTCGCAACGGTCGATGATGGTCTCTGTCATGCCGGCCTTCTTCGCGCTTTCCGGAGGGTTGGATAACGGGTGTGACATCGGAAATCCAGCTTTTTGCGACGCGCTTCAGGGATGCCGTGTCACGTCCGCCCAGACGGGCAGGTGGTCCGACGCGATATGCGCGGGTTTGGCCCTGTGCACGCCTATCGCGGCGACATCAAGCTGGGCGCAATGGGCGATCCGGTCCAGCCGCCCCACGGGGCGCAGCGCGGGATAGCTGGCCGGGGTCGGCGCAAATTCCACGTCACCTGCCGCGTCGCGCAGCGCGGCAGGAGGGCGCCACTCGTTGAAATCCCCCGCCAGCACCAGCGGCATCGCCTCGCTCCGGGCAACGGCCCGCATCACCGCCTTCATCTGCAACAGCCGGTATCGCCGCACCAATCCCAGATGCACGCCGACGACCCGCAAGGGCCCAAGACAGGTTTCCAGGTCGGCCATGACCGCGCCGCGCGGCTCCAGCCCCGGAAGCTCGACATGCCGTGTCTGCCGCACCGTCAGGCTGGGTCGCGCCAGCATTGCGTTGCCGTGCCAGCCCAACGATCCGCCCGGCGCGCCGAAGGGCAGGATCTGCCAGCCGTCACGCTCCACAAGATCATGGGGCAGGGCGGCGGGCCGGGGCGGCAACCGCTTGTCGACTTCCTGCAAGACCACGAGGTCGGCCTTCAGGGCATTGATCACCTGAAGGCTGCGGTCGGGCCGCCGGCGCATATCCAGCCCCACGCATTTTTGCAGGTTGTAGGTTGCAATTCTCAGCCGGGGTTCGTTCATGCTACCACACCGGAACCACGACAAAAGGAGCGTCCCTCATGTTCGCAGAACAAACCTGGCTGGCGCGGATCATCTGGATGGCACTTGCAGGGGCCGCCCTTTGGGCGCTCGCCGTGCTGCGGCTGGAACTGGCCTTCGTGGCGCTGGCCACGCTGGGCCTGTCGCTGGCCCCCGTTGTGGTGGCGAACTGGGCACAGGTGCATGTGCCGCCGACCTTTATCGCGGTCGTGGTGATCTTCGTGGCGGCGACGCTGTTTCTGGGCGAGGTTTTCGATTTCTACGAACGCTTCTGGTGGTGGGACATCGCCATGCACGGCACCTCTGCCGTCGCCTTCGGGCTGATCGGCTTCGTCTTTGTCTTCATGATGTTCCAGGGCGACCGGTTCGCCGCGCCACATTTGCAGCTGAGCTTTCTGGCGTTCTGTTTCGCCATGACGATCGGCACCGTCTGGGAGATATTCGAGTTTGCTATGGACCAGACCTTTGGGCTCAACATGCAGAAATCCGGGCTTCAGGACACCATGGGCGATCTCATCATCAACGCGATCGGTGCCTTGTTGGGCGCGGCGGCTGGCTATGGTTACCTCAAGGGACGGCATGTCGGCATCGGGGCTTTCATCGACGAATTCGTGCAGCGCAACCCGCGCTTTTTCCGCAGGCTGCGCCGGCGTCGCGACCGCCAGGAGTGACCTCACGTGCCGCAGAACGTCTGTTGTACCGCTTCCGACGGCTGGGGCGGTCGTGCAAGATCCCCCGCATCGTCCCGGGGGCTGTAAGGATCTGCCAAAACATCGCAAAGCCGGTTGAACGGGGTCATGTCTTCGGCTACCGCGGCTGCGATCATCTGCTCGACGCGGTGATTGCGTGGAATGTAGACGGGGTTCGCCGCGCGCATGACATCGTCCGGCGCCTGTTCCCGCTCCAACCGCTTGCGCCAGTCCTTTTCCCACGCGTCGAACGCCGTCGGGTCGAGAAATTCGTCGCGTGGCGTGCCATCGCTCAACGCCCGGAACGTGTTCGTAAAGTCGGCGCGATTGGCGGCCATGGCATCCAGAAGCGATACGATCAGTGGCTCGTCTTCTGCGGTTGCCTCCGCGAGCCCGATCTTGCGCCCGAAAAACGCGCGCCAGGACTCATGCACCTGACCGGGCATGGCGTGAACGGCCTTCGTGAAATCCTCGACCGCCTTCTCCTGATCGGGCATGAGCGGCACCAGGGCCGTGGCCAGTTGCGCCATGTTCCACGCGATGACGTTGGGCTGGTTGGCAAACGCATAGCGCCCGTGCATGTCAATGGATGAAAACACCGTGTCGGGATGATAGGCGTCCATGAACGCGCAGGGACCATAGTCGATGGTCTCGCCCGACAGCGTCGTGTTGTCGGTGTTCATCACCCCGTGAATGAACCCGACCGACATCCATTGCGCCACCAGACGCGCCTGCCGCGCGATCACCGCGTCCAGCAACTCCGCCGGCGAAGTCGCGTCGGGATAGTGCCGCTCGATCACGTAGTCGTACAGCGCCTGAAGCGCAGGCACATCGCGCCGTGCCGCAAAGAACTGAAAGGTGCCAACGCGGATATGGCTTTGCGCCACGCGGGTCAGCACGGCGCCGGGCAGGGCGCCGGTTTCGCGAAACACCGGCTCGCCGGTCAGCGTCGCCGCCAGCGCGCGGCTGGTGGGAATGCCAAGTGCGTGCATCGCCTCGCTCACCACGTATTCCCGCAGCACCGGCCCCAGCCAGGCACGGCCATCACCCATCCGCGAATAAGGCGTCGGCCCCGATCCCTTGAGTTGGATGTCAAAGCGCGTTCCGTTCGCCGCGACCTCGCCCAACAGGTTGGCCCGGCCGTCACCCAGCTGCGGTGAGAAGCCGCCGAACTGGTGCCCGGCATAGACCTGCGCCAGCGGGTCGGCGCCGGTCGGTACCTGGTTGCCGGCAAAGACACGCGCCAGTTCATCCTCGGGCCCCGGTGTGATCCCAAGATCTCGCGCCAACGCCTCGTTGAACGCGATCAGCCGCGGCGCTTTGACCGGCGCGGGGGGCTGCCGTGTGAAAAAACGGTCGGGCAGGCGAGCATAGGAATTGTCGAACGGGATGTGCAGGCTCATACCTGAAACATAGGTATCTCTGCGAGGAACGCTAGAGCTTGCGGGTCATCAGAATGTAATTCTCGCGCGGCTCGAAGCGCAGTTTCTCGTAGATGCGCCGCGCTTTTGCGTTGTCGCGGCCGACCTCCAGATGGATTGCCTTCATACCCGCCGTCGCCAGCGTCTTGGGCAAGGTCAGCAGGATTTCCGAACCGATTCCGCGGCCTCGCACCCCGGGACGGATGAAGATCTCGTCGACGAACCCATCCAGTCCGCCGAACTCCAATGACCAGCCGAACGAAATGGTGACATAGCCGATCGGCGCGCGTCTCGGACCGGCAAGGTAGACGCACCCGTACGGCGATCCCTCCAGCAGTGGCGCAAGGGCCTCGCGCCGTGTGGCATCGTCCTGAACGATGCCTTCTTCCTGGTGGAACGCCGCCACCAGCGGCACAAGGCGCTCCATGTCCTCGGTCGCAGCAAGGGTCAGTTTCGTCATAACCGGGCCAGCCTTTCGGTCAGTAGATCAAAGAACCCGTCGGCATCCACGTCGCCTATGAACAGCGCGTTGGGCGCGCGGTCGGTCACGCCCCACCAATCGGCCACCGTCATTCCCATAGTCAGTTCCGAGCGGGTTTCGATTTCGACATTGATCTTTCGGCCCGAAAACAGCTCTGGCCGGATCAGGTAGGCAATGGTGCAGGGGTCATGCAGCGGCGCCCCGTCCGAGCCGTATTTTTCGCGGTCGTAGCGCTCGAAAAAGTCGGTCATCTCGGCCACGGCCACACCGACCCGGTTGCCGATGGCGCGAAAGGCGTCGTTGCGCACCCGCGTCACCAGCGCCTTGTGCGTCACGTCGAGCGGCATGACCACGATTGGCGCGCCTGAGCGGAAGACGACTTCGGCCGCCTGAGGATCGACATGGATGTTGAATTCGGCCGCTGGCGTGATGTTGCCCACCTCGAAATAGGCGCCCCCCATCAAAACGATCTCCCGCACGTTCCGGGTGATGTCGGGCGCCTTGCGGAACGCTGTGGCGATATTGGTCAGCGGTCCGATCGGCACCAGCGTTACAGTGCCTGCGGACTCCTGCCGAAGGGTCTCGATTATGAAATCGACAGCGTGCGTATCCTCGACCGGCATCGTTGGTTCTGGAAGGTCTGGACCATCAAGCCCGGTCTTGCCGTGCACATGTTCTGCCGTCACAAGATCGCGGTCCAGCGGGCGGTCGCACCCGGCATAAACCTTGATGTCGCGCCGCCCGGCAAGCTCGCACACCATCCGCGCATTGCGTGTCGTCAGGTCTAGCGGCACGTTGCCGGCAACGCAGGTAATCCCCAGAACCTCGACCTCGTCCGGGCTTGCCAGCGCCAGAAGGATCGCAACGGCGTCGTCTTGCCCGGGGTCCGTGTCGATGATGATCTTGCGCACGCTCATGCAAACCCCCTGTCATGCCGAACAATGCTTGTCCACTGAGCGTTTTTTCTCTTGGCGGAAATACTCCGGCGCACGGACAAGATTTCCAGGTTTGACCAATGCAGTGCGTTCGCTTTTGGCAAGTCTGGCCTGCGCGGTACGGACCTATCATCGGCCCAATTCTTTCATGCCGCGCTCGATCCCTTCAAGGGTCATTGGCACCATCCGATCCTCGAAGATCTCGCGGATCATCCCGATCGAATGGGTATAGTCCCAATAGGCCTCGGGCACCGGGTTGATCCAAAGGTGCTCTGGCCATTGCGCGCGCGCCCGCTGCAGCCAGACCTGTCCCGCCTCGGCGTTCCAGTGCTCGTTGGCGCCCCCCGGATAGGCGATCTCGTAAGGCGACATCGAGGCGTCGCCTACGAAGATGCACTTGTAATCCGGCCCGTAAGTGCGCAGCACCTCGTCGGTGGGCGTCTGCGCGTCCCAGCGGCGGCGGTTGTCGCGCCAGACGCCTTCGTACAGGCAATTGTGGAAGTAGTAATATTCCAGGTGCTTGAACTCGGTTTTCGCGGCCGAAAACAGCTCTTCGACCATCTTGATATGCGGATCCATCGACCCGCCCACGTCTAGAAACAGAAGGACTTTGACCGCGTTGCGCCGCTCGGGGCGTGTCTTGACGTCGAGGTAACCATGCTCTGCGGTGGCGCGGATCGTGCCGTCCAGGTCCAGCTCTTCCTCGGCGCCGTCCCGCGCCCACCGACGCAGCCGCTTCAGCGCGACCTTGATGTTGCGCGTGCCCAGCTCGACCGTGTCGTCGAGATTTCGAAACTCGCGCTTGTCCCAGACCTTGACCGCTCGCTGATGCCGGCTTTCCTTCTGCCCGATCCGCACGCCTTCGGGATTGTAGCCGTAGGCACCGAAGGGCGAGGTGCCTGCCGTGCCGATCCACTTGTTGCCGCCTTGGTGGCGGCCCTGCTGTTCCTTCAGGCGTTCCTTCAGCGTCTCCATCAGTTTGTCGAACCCGCCAAGCGACTCGATCTCGGCCCGTTCTTCTTCGCTCAGATACTTCTCGGCCAGCTTTTCCAGCCATTCCTGCGGGATGTCGACGGCCTCGATCACGTCGCTGGAGCTGATGGCTTCCAGCCCCTCGAAGCTGGCGGCGAACGCGCGGTCGAAGCGGTCGATCATCCGCTCGTCCTTCACCATCGCGGTCCGGGCGAGATAGTAGAAACCCTCCAGATCGTAGGTCACCAGCCCTGCGCCCATCGCCTCCAGAAAGGTCAGGTACTCGCGCAGCGAGACCGGCAGACCCGCCTTCCTGAGGTTCTCGAAGAAGGGCAGGAACATCGCTTACCTCAGATCGACATGCGGTGGATGATCAGCGTAGCAAAAAGCCCCAGCAGGGTGAAGATCAGGCAATAGACCGCCGCGTAAAGCAGGATATCGGCGGTACGCCCCTTGCGCCGCCACGCCGTGAATGCGCCCAGGCTCGCGCCCAGGATCGCGCCGAATAGAACGATCATCTTGTCTTCCCGTCAGGTCACTTCAGGGGGCTGAGCGATGAGATTTCCCGCAGTTTCGCACGCACCGCCCAGTCCGCGCCGAACCCGTATCGCGCCCAGCCGATACTGTCCAGCCGCACCGACTGCGCCTCTGCGACGCGGCCCGTCAGGTCCAGCGCTTCGGCCCGAAGCAACATGAGCGTGGACAGAAGCGCCGCGTTTTCATGACGTTCCGCGATCGCAAGATGCGGTGCCAGAATGGTCAGCGCCAGTTGCCCGTTGCCTTCACCGATGGCAAACGCGGCCAGCTGAGAGGCGGAATAGGCGCGATGCAATTCGGTGCCGGGGGTCTGGCTGTAGAACCGTTCGGCCAGACGGAAATGCTCGAACGCCGTGTCGGGCTGCGCGGCCTGGGTCAGGCGCCCCATGGCGAAATGCGAGAATGCCCGCCGGTGATCGTGCCAGTCCATAGCGTCTGCGATCCGCAGCGCCTCACTTGCCGCGACCAGTCGTTGCGAATGGCCTGCGCCGGGCCCAAGCGCGGTTTGCACCGCTTTGATCCACGCGCGCGGTGTCGAAGACAGAGCACGCGGGGCAATGGTGTCACCGGCCGGATTAAGCCGCGACAGGATCGAGGGCAGCCGCGCCGCAACCTGGCCTTGCGTCATGCCCGAGTGCAGTTCCGGCGAATAATAGGTCCGCAGGATCAGCATGTCGAACCCGGTCAGAATGGTGTGCACGTTGTCGTCGTTGAACACGCTGTCGGGCAGGCGGTAAAGATCGTTGAGCGGGCCGAGCGCCTGCGCCACTTCTTCGTGCAGGCAATCGCGCACTTCCTGTGGCGAAGCGTCATTGGGCAGGAAAATCGCGATCTTCTTGCGCTCGACCAGCGTGCTCCAGTTCGTTTGCCGCTTGTTGCGCGCCGCGCGGTAGTCCGACAGGCGGCTGATATTGGGCACCACGAAACAGGCCGCCTTCGGCAGGTGCCGGCGGATCTGCGCCCGCGGAACGGCCTCGATCGTGATATTGGCCACGTCGGAGCGAACCCGAGCAATGTCGATCTTCGCTTCGGTGCGCAGCCTGTGCACAAGCCGGTTCAGGTCGGGGATCAGCGTCGAGGGCGGATTGCCCGTGACCCGAATCGAGATCGGCCCCTCGAACCGAGAGAAATTCTGCAGCTTGCGCCCCGATTCAAGCTGGAACGACAGTTCCAGGAAATCACGCGCGATATCGCTGTTGGACCGTGACGGCGGCACCGGGCGCGGCGCGGAAAAGGATTTCAAAGCTGGAAGGCTGCTGGCGGTGGGCGTTGCCGCCCGCGTCGGCATTTCACTGGAAGGGCTGGGAACGCACGCGCCCAGCATAAGGAACAATGGAAGAATGACGCGGCGCATAAGCCCCCCGATGCCTGTATGGTCCCAAGTGGCCGGCGGTCGTCGTGGTCCGTCCTGCCATCCGGCGCAGTCTTTGCCTGGTCTTTCTGCGCATCTTTCAGTGCACGCAATGCGACCTGCTGCTCGATTAACCTACCGGACAGGTGTCGTCTTCGCCTCTTACTTCGTCCCCAGTAAGGAGCAAAAAAGACAAAACTGTGGCCGATTCGCCAGCAGGACGAATCGCGATTCGAAACGCTTCAGGAATGATTCCCAAACAACGGTCTTGCGAGAATTCCCTTTGTCCGCAAAAGCGCGTGATCGTTGCCGCAATGTCACCCATCCGCGCACGTTTGCCAAAGAATAGGGCGCACCCGTTATCTTTGGCGCCGCGCCATGAACGCCAGTCGCTCGAACAAGTGCACGTCCTGCTCGTTCTTCAGCAGCGCCCCATGCAGTTTCGGCAGCGCGTCGGCTCCGTCGCGCTTGAGGTCTTCCGCTGTCAGGTCCTCAGCCAGAAGCAGTTTCAGCCAGTCCAGCACTTCCGAGGTCGACGGTTTCTTCTTCAGCCCCGATTGCTCGCGGATGTCGTAGAACTGGGTCAATGCCTCGGTCAGCAGCCGTTCCTTGATGCCCGGGTAATGCACCTCGACGATCCGTTTCATCGTCTCGGGGTCCGGGAAGCGGATGTAGTGAAAGAAGCAGCGGCGCAGAAAGGCGTCTGGCAGTTCCTTTTCGTTGTTGGACGTGATGATAACGATCGGGCGAGCCTTCGCACGGACCGTCTCGCCGGTCTCGTAGACGTGGAACTCCATCCGGTCCAGCTCCTGCAACAGGTCGTTTGGAAACTCGATATCGGCCTTGTCGATCTCGTCGATCAGCAGAACCAGCTTTTGCTCTGCCTCGAAGGCCTGCCACAGCTTGCCCTTGCGGATGTAGTTGCGAACGTCGTGCACGCGCTCCTCGCCCAGTTGGCTGTCGCGCAGGCGCGAGACGGCGTCGTATTCGTAAAGACCCTGCTGCGCCTTGGTGGTGGACTTGATGTTCCATTCCAGCATCGGCAGGCCGAGACCCTTGGCGACCTGCCTGGCCAGCTCGGTTTTTCCGGTGCCCGGCTCGCCTTTGACCAAAAGAGGGCGCTCCAGCGTCACGGCGGCATTCACCGCGACGGTCAGGTCGTCGGTGGCGATATAGGCGTCGGTGCCTTCGAATTTCATGAGCGTCCCTTTTTCGGTTCCGCCGCGCGCAAGTGTCGGGCTGCATGGAATTTTCGCGGCACCCTAGTGTCATGGGGAATTCACATCAATGGCCGGCATTTGTGTAGTGACAATCTGTCGAGGCGCGTGTAATTGCACGCCACAAGGTGGAATTCTAAAGGGGAAGTTGGGTGACCGACGCAGACCTTCAGGAGGGAGTGGAAATGAAACAGGACGTGGTTCTGTCGGAGGATTACACTCCGGCCGAAGACGAGCCGTTCATGAACGAACGGCAAGTGGAGTATTTTCGTCGCAAGCTGCTGACCTGGAAGAGCGAGTTGCTCGAAGACAGCCGCGATACCATCGAGGGCCTTCAGGACGGCACGCGAGCCATTCCCGATGTGGCCGACCGCGCCAGCGAGGAAACCGACCGGGCGCTGGAACTGCGCACGCGCGACCGCCAGCGCAAGCTGGTCGCCAAGATCGACGCCGCGCTGCGCCGCATCGACGAGGGTGAATACGGCTATTGCGAAGTCACAGGCGAGCCCATCAGCCTCAAACGCCTCGACGCCCGCCCGATCGCGACCATGAGCCTCGAGGCCCAGGAGCGGCACGAGCGGCGCGAAAAGGTTCACCGCGACGACTGATCGCGGAAAAACCCTACCGAAATCGGAACGCCGGGGCTTAAGCTTCGGCGTTTTCGCATTCATAGGACCGGCATGGATATCGCGTCTCTCAACTGCATCGTTCTCGGCGGAGGCATAGGCGGGCTGACGACGGCGATCATGCTGCGCCGCGCGGGCGCCGTTGTACGCGTGCTCGAACAGGCCCCTCGGATCGCCGAGGTCGGCGCCGGGCTTCAGATCAGCCCCAACGGCTTCGTCGTGCTCGAAAAACTGGGGCTTGGCAGTGCGCTGCGGGCGAAATCCGTGCGCGGACGGTCGGTGCTTCTGCGCGACTACAAGGGGGCCGAGGTCGTGCGGCTCGATCTCGCGCGGCTGCCGTGCGGAGACTACCATTTTGTGCACCGCGCGGACCTGATCCATATCCTGGAGCACGCGGCCCGCGCGGCAGGGGTCGAGATATGTCTGGATCATGGGGTGGCGTCCGTGACGCCAGACCCCGCGCCCAAGGTATGGCTGCGCGATGGCACGACGCTGACTTGCGACCTGCTTGTCGGCGCGGACGGGCTTCACTCGGTTGCGCGGCAGGCGCTCAACGGCACGTCCGCCCCTTTCTTCACCCGGCAGGTGGCCTGGCGCGCCGTGATCCCCGAAACCGGCGCCGATCCTCAGGCGCAGGTATTCATGGGCCCGCACCGGCATCTTGTCACCTATCCTCTGCGCGGCGGGCGTATGCGCAACCTCGTCGCCGTACAGGAACGGGCCCAGTGGCAAGAGGAAAGCTGGACCGCCGAGGACGATCCGGCCACGCTGCGCGGCGTCTTCGGCGATTTCGGGCGCGACGCGAAGGATTTGCTCGACCGCGTGGAAAAAGTACACCGCTGGGGGCTGTTCCGCCATCCGGTGGCCGCAAAATGGCACGAGGGTGGCGTGGTGCTGACCGGCGACGCGGCCCACCCGACGCTGCCCTTTATGGCCCAGGGGGCCAACATGGCGCTCGAGGATGCCTATGCGCTTGGCATCTGCCTGGCTGACGGTGCTGATCTGGACAACGCGTTCGCGGCCTATCAGGGTATGCGGGCAGATCGGGTGCGGCAGGTCGTCGACGCGGCCAGCAGAAACGCATGGAAATACCATCTCGCCTTTCCACCGCTGCGCCTTGCCGCCCACGCAGCGCTGCGTATCGGCGGGGCGTTGATGCCCGGCCAACTGGTGGGGCAGTTCGACTGGATCTACGGCTACGACGTCACGGCCACAGGATGTGGCAAATGAGGCACGCGTAAAAGGTTATCAACTCTGCGTAGAGTTACCGCGTTTACCTCGCCCGCACTGGAAATTAGCGTTGTGTCACGAGCAGTAAAATATAGGAAAACAATGACTTATTCGTATAGTGCCCTTGTGGGGGCCGTGGTGGTGTGCTTGCCGGCTGGCTTGCTGGCGCAGGAATTCCGTGGCGCAGCAACTTTGGGCTACGCCCATTCGTCCGTTTCCAATGGCGGTGGCGATATTTCCTCATTCACCTTGGATGGTGCAGGGTCTGTCAGCTTCGACAGCGGTGTCCATCTTGGCTTTGACGGAACGATTGCAAAAATCGACCCTGACGGCGCGGGTGATCTGGATGCAATGGACCTCGGTCTGACGCTCAATTACCAGTTCAACAACGGTGCCGTGGTTGGCGGATATCTCGACCACGCTTCGTTGGATCCGACCGGCGCCGGAAGTCTCGACGTGACCTCCTATGGCTTGAGCGGCGGATATGTAACCAATCAATTCGGTATCGAGCTTTTCCTCGGAGAGTCTGAAACCTCGCCAAGCTTGCCTGCTGGCGCGGACTGGGTGGATTACGGCGTAAACATCCGTTATGCGGCGTCGGAACAGTTTCGAGTCGGCGGACACTACATCAATTCCGAGATTTCTGGCGGTGGTGGCAGCGTCGACATTTCGTCGTGGGGCCTTGGGGGCAGCTATTCCTTCGCGAATGGCTTCAGCGGTTTTGCCGGGGTGAACCATCTGGACATCAGCAATGTGAATGCGGACGCTACAACGTATGGCATTGGTGTGGGCTACAGCCTTGATCGGGTCATGAGTGCCTCGGCAATGCTGTCGCTCGAACTGGCGCGAACCGACGTGTCCTTGGGCGGAGGAAGCGCTGACGTGGACACCGTTCGCCTCGGGGTCACGGTTCCTCTTGGCGGTGCCAACGCCGAACCTCCGCTCAACAGCGTTTCGCGCTCTGTCATGTCGCCGCGCCACAATGCAGTATCGACCGGGCTTGACGCAGCGTTCTAAACCCGGAACGAACCATAACGTTGCCAGAGGTATGCAATATCCGCATATCTCTGGCCTTTTCGCGGATCAAACATCCAGTTCGACCCAGATCGGAACATGGTCCGACGGCTTGTCCCGTCCGCGGATTTCCTTGTCGATCCCCACGTCCACCAGGTGATCCGCCGCCTGCGGGCTCAGCAGAAAATGGTCGATGCGGATGCCGTCGTCCCGGTTCCAGGCGCCCGCCTGATAATCCCAGAATGTGTAGTGGCCGGGCCCAGGCACACGCGCACGAAAGGCCTCGGTGAATCCCATGGCCAGAAGCTCGCGAAAGGCTGCCCGGCTTTGCGGCAGGGCCAGCGCGTCCTCGGCCCAGGCCTCGGGGCGCTTGGCGTCCTCATCCTGTGGAATGACGTTGTAATCTCCGGCCATCAGAAAGGGTTCCTCGGCGGCAAGCAACTCGGCGGCGCGGGCCTTCTGACGCTGCATCCAGGCCAGCTTGTAGTCGTATTTCGGACCCGGCGCCGGGTTTCCGTTGGGCAGATACAGACCGCACAGTCGCACCGACGATGTCTGCCCCACGACCGTCGCCTCGATCCACCTTGCGTGATCGTCCTCCTCGTCGCCCGGCAGGCCCCGGGTGACGTCTTCCAGCGGCGGTTTCGACAGGATCGCGACGCCGTTAAAGCTCTTCTGACCGTGGGTTTCGACGTTATAGCCGCGCTCCTCGAACACCTCGCGCGGGAAACCGTCGTCGACCGTCTTGATCTCCTGCAGCAGCGCGACGTCGGGTTGTGCCTCATCCAGCCAGTCGGTCAGGGCGTTCAGACGCGCCTTGATCCCGTTGATGTTGAAACTGGCAATCTTCATGCGCGGCCTCCCGGTCATGGCCAATCTATCGCCCAGCACGGTGACGGAGGCAAGCCGACAACAGGATTTCATTAAGGATTTCCGGGTAGGGTGATTCGGCCTAATTTGGAAACAATCAGTGGGTTATCCACAGTTTTGTTGCCCTGTGGAAAACAATTTTTTACGGGCGCTGCAAAGCAGCGCCCGTAAAAGCTGGCAAGGGCGCTTGAATTTCGCAGTCTGGAATAGTGACCTGTGGATAACTCGCTATCGGTGAAAAACAGTTTTAAAATCCCGCATTGCGTGCAACCGTTTTTGGTGTTGACCAAATCAGGAGACCACCAATGGTTGCACTTCGCAAAACTCGCCACGTCGAAAACTCCACCTCCTTCACCGAGGCCAGCCTGCACGACGGTACCGCTGTCGAGGCGTTCACCTCGTCCCTGCACGCCTCCGGCGATATGCTGGACGGCGCCGCAACCGAGATGTTCACCTCCAGCCTGGCCCCGGTCGCCGAGACCAGCCGGATGACCGGTGACGCGGTCGAGGCCTTCACCTCCAGCCTCTCGCCCGTTGTCACCTCCGATGCCGGCGCAGGCGACGCGGTGGAACTCTTTACCTCCAGCCTTGGTCCCGTCACTGCGTCCAGCACGGGTGCGGGCGATGCCGTAGAGGCCTTCACCTCCAGCCTTGGCCCCGTACGGGCAGAGCGCGCAGATGAAGGCGACGTTGTCGGTGCCTTCACGTCCAGCCTGTAAGGCCGGCGGCGGAACGGAAACACGTTACAAGGATATCACACTCATGGGATCCGTCGTCACACTCGATCTTCCGTTCCGCCAAACCACGCGGGAAGCGCGGCAAGCCGCGCTTTTGCATCGCTTCGCCAGCGAGCGGCGCTCCGACACGGACGTCTTCTGGCTCAAGGAAAACGCCGAAGTTCTGAACATTCTTTCCAGCACCGGCGCGGTTCTGCCTCCCTCGGCCCTCGGACCCTTCGACACGCTGTACCGTACGCTCGACCGGCGCCTGGGGTTCTTCCCGCAATATTACCGCTTCCTGCTGTCGCTTTGCCTCGATCTCGAAGATCTGGGCATGGCCGGCGACAAGGGCGCGCGGGCGGTCGAGTGGGTGGCCGCCGAAGGGCTTGTCGCCGCCGAACTGTCCGATCTTCAGCGCGCCGAGGCGCGGCGCCTCTGCCTGCGTCGCGGGGTCGATCCGACGTCCCATGATACCGGGCTCGACGATCGTCTGCGCAGCTTTGGCAGCCGCAGCGCGACTTTCGCGCTGCCCAACAAAAAGGCCGCCTACGAGCTTACCCATATCGTGTTCTACCTTTCCGAGTACGGACAACGCAATCCTGACCTGCCCGCCGCATTTCTAGACAGCCTGAGATTTGCCGGCACCGTCGCCTTTCTCGAGATGAACATCGATCTTCTGGCCGAAATCTGCATCGCACTGCGGTTTGCCGGCCAGACCCCACCCAGTACGTGGGAAAATTGGCTGGCCGCTCAGGCGAGGCACTTCGTGATCGAGGCCGATTCGGCGGGCTGGATGTCGGACGACTACCACCCTTACCTGATGGTCCAGTGGTTCTTGTCCGCGGCCGGGCTTGGCGGGTTCGGTGCGATGCTGCCCGAAGGCGGGCTTCGGATCACCGCGCCCAGACCGCACGTGGCCCCTTTGCGTGAGTTGTCGGAATGCATGTACAGCCTTGAGGGCGACCGCGTCGCCGACTGGTCGCTGATGCGCACGCGCATTGATCCGCTGCTGACCGCCGAGGCCCGCGAGGTGGTCGAGGCCGCCGAACAGGCCGTCGACTTCGATGCCTTCTTCCACGGCTTCTCCCGCGCCGCGACCGCCCAAGGAGTGCCAGCATGATCGCCCGCGGCCGCGAGGCGGTCTTTCTGGGTGTTTCGCTGACCGTGGTCTACACCCTGCTGATCACCGGCGCCGATGCCATCACCAAGCTGTTCTCGGCCAACTACGCGGCGCCCCAGATGTTCGCGCTTTCGGGCGGACTTGTCGCGCTGTTCTGTCTGGCCGCAGGCCATAAATCCGCCGCCAAGCGTGTGCTGGCAACCCGCTGTCCGCGCGTCATGGGGCTGCGTGCCGCGGCCACGGTCATCGGCACCTGCGCCTTCTTCTACGCGTTCAAGCTGCTGCCCTTCGCCGAGGTTTTTCTGTTCATCGCCATCATCCCGATCCTCGCTGCTCTGCTCTCGCGCGTGATGCTGAACGAAAGCGCAGGCGGGCAGGTCTGGGGCGCGATGATCCTCGGCGTGCTCGGCATGGCCGCGCTGTTTCCCGGCGGTTTGCACAGCTTCGGGGCAGGGCACCTTGTCGCCTTCCTCGCCGTCGCCATGGGGGCGGTGTCCATGGTCGCCTCGCGCTACATCGGCCAGCGCGACCCCGGCGGGCTGCTGTCGCAGGTCTTCTATCCCAACCTCGCGCTGATGGTCGTCATGGGCGCGGCCCTGCCGTTCGTTTTCGTGCCGATGGGCTGGTGGGATGTGCTGTGGGTCGTCTATTATGCCGCGCTGCTCTTCGCCGCGCGCTGGGTTCTGGTCGCCGCACTCAAGCTGCTGCCGGCCTACGTGGTCACGCCCCTGATGAACCTGCAATTCCTTTGGATGGTCGCCATCGGGTCGGTCGCGTTCGGCGAGCGGACCGGGGCAGGGGTGTTTCTCGGCGCGGCCCTTCTCATTGCCGCCGGCGCATGGCTGGTCTGGGACCAGGTCCGCACGCCCGCGCCGAAAACGGCCGTGCCTGCCGAATAGATCACATCGAAAAGGACGTCCCGCAGCCGCAGGCGCTGGTCACGTTCGGGTTGTCGATGGTGAAACGCGCGCCGATCAGCTCTTCGGTGAAATCGATCGTCGCACCGGCCAGAAAGGGCAGGGACACGCTGTCGACGATAACCTTCTGTCCATCGCCACCTTCCAGCACAAGATCGTCGCCGGTGGGCGCGTCCAATTTGATGTCGTATTGAAAACCCGAACACCCGCCGCCTTCGACGGCGACGCGCAGGGCCTGACCCTGTTCACCGGCACCGATTTCAGCAAGGCGTTCATAGGCGCGTTGCGTCACTTTGGGGGGCATTTGCATCTGGCGATCCTCGAGGTTTCTTTGCCGTTCATCATGGAATATACGAACGCTGGGACAGGACGACAAGGAAACAGGCGATGCATACCCCTTATGCCTCGGACCCCGCCAAGGCGCGCCCGCGCCTGCACGCCGAGGAAGAAAGCGCGTTTCGCTCCTGTTATCAAAGGGATCGGGACCGGATCATCCATTCCAGCGCGTTTCGCCGTCTCAAGCACAAGACGCAGGTTTTCGTCGAACACGAGGGCGATTATTTCCGCACCCGCCTCACGCACTCGATCGAGGTGGCGCAGGTGGCCCGGACCATCGCCCGGGCGCTTGGGTTGAACGTCGAACTGACCGAGGCCGTGGCGCTGGCGCATGACCTCGGGCATACGCCCTTCGGCCATACCGGCGAGGATGCGCTCGACGCCCTCATGGCGCAGTATGGCGGTTTCGACCATAACGCGCAGGCCACTCGCATCGTCACTTCGCTGGAACGGCATTATGCCGAATTCGACGGCCTGAACCTGACATGGGACACGCTGGAAGGCATCGCCAAGCATAACGGCCCCGTCACTGGCGATCTGCCCTATGCTCTGGCCGATTACAACGCCCGTCACGACCTTGAACTCGGCACCTTCGCCAGTGCCGAGGCGCAGGTGGCCGCACTTGCCGACGACGTGGCCTACAACAATCACGACCTGCATGACGGCCTGCGCGCCAGGCTGTTCACCGAAGACGACATTGCCGAACTTCCCGTCGTCGGCGACTGCTACCGCGAGGTGGATGCGAAATATCCCGGTCTTGACCCCTATCGTCGCCGGCATGAGGCGCTGCGCCGGGTCTTCGGCGTCATGGTCACCGACGTCATCGAAACCTCGCACAGGCTCCTTCAAAATGCCGCGCCAGCCGACTCCCAGGCTGTACGCGACCTGGGGCGTCCCGTGATCCGATTTTCCGATGCGATGTGGTCCGACTTGCAGCAGATAAGGTCTTTTCTTTTCAGGCGTATGTACCGCGCTCCTAAAGTGGTCGAGATGCGCAGACGCGTCACCAATGTGGTCGAGGACCTGTTTCCGTTCTACATGTCGCGTCCCGACTTTCTTCCGCGGCGGTGGCGTCAGGACGTCGCCGATGCCCCGGATGGGACGGCCTTGGCGCGCCTGGTCGCCGATTACATCGCGGGAATGACGGACCGGTTCGCGCTCGAGGCTCATGCGCGGCTGCTGGGCGGCGACGCCGAATTGAGCCACGGAAAGGGAATATAGCCGATGGCAACTGGCGGTACGGAAGGGGCGATCGACCCGGTCATGGCGGTCGCGCTGGTGGGGGCGCTCGGCGTCGGGGCCCAATGGGTTGCGTGGCGGCTGCGGATGCCCGCGATCGTCCTGATGCTGGCCGCGGGCCTTATCGCCGGACCGGTCCTCGGCATTTTCGACCCCACGCGCGATATCGGCACGCTGATGGGGCCGATGATTTCCATTGCCGTGGCCATCATTCTCTTCGAAGGCGGCCTGACGCTCGATTTCCATTCCCTGCGCGGAGCCGAGCAGGGGGTCAAGCGCCTTGTTCTACTTGGTGCGCCGGTAGGATGGATCGGCAGCGCCCTGGCGTTGCATTACGTGGGTGGGCTCAGCTGGGAGAGCTCGGCCGTCTTCGGCGGCATCATGATCGTCACCGGACCCACGGTGATCGCACCGCTTCTGCGACAGGCCCGGCTCAATCGGCGCCCTGCACAGCTCTTGCAATGGGAGGCCATCGTCAACGATCCCATCGGCGCCCTTGCCGCCGTGCTTGCCTTCGAGGTTGTCGTCCTGACGGCCAGCGAAAGCAGCCTCGGTCTTGCGGCCTGGCAGATCATCCGCGGCATCGTCGTGGCGGGCGCACTGGGCTGGGCCGGTGGCTGGGTGCTCAGCGAGGCGTTCCGCCGGGCGTACGTACCGGAATACATGAAGGTGCCGGTGCTCTTCGCCATCCTGCTCGGGATTTTCGCCGTCACCGATTACATGCTGCACGAAAGCGGCCTTCTGGCGGTCACCGTCATGGGCGTTGTCATGGCCAACGCCAACCTGCCCAGCTATACCGAACTGCGCCGCTTCAAGGAGCACGCGACGATCCTGTTGGTCTCGGGGGTGTTCATCCTTTTGGCCGCCAGCATGGATGTTGCAACGCTCAACAGGATCAACTGGAACGCCGCGGCGATGGTGGCCGTGGTGATCCTGCTGGTGCGGCCGCTGACGGTGCTTTTCTCGCTGGCCTTCACCAACATTCCGTTCCGCGAGCGCCTGCTTGTCGGGCTGACGGGGCCGCGCGGCGTCGTGCTGGTCGCAGTCGCGGGCCTCTTCGGGGAACGGCTGGTGGCCGAAGGGGTCGAGGATGCGGCCTTTCTCACCCCCTTCGCTTTTGCCCTGGTGGCTGCCACGGTGGTGCTGCACGGCTTCACGCTGGGCCCGCTGGCCCGCGCCATGGGTCTGGCGGGCAAGGGCCAGCCGGGCGTCTTGCTCGCGGGCGGCTCGCAGTTCGCAACCTCGTTCGCCAAGACACTTCAGGACCTCGAGGTGCCGATCCTGATCACCGACACCAACCGCGCCCGCCTGCGCAGCGCGCGCGAGGCCGGCTTGCCGACTTTCTTCGGGGACGTCCTGTCCGAGGCGGCCGAGCACAGCGCCGAGATCATGAAATACGGCGTCGTCCTCGCGCTCAGCGACAACGACGCCTACAATACGCTTGTCGCCACCGACCTCGCTCCGGAATTCGGGCGCGAGAACGTCTATCAGCTTGGCCGCGCCAAGCAGGACAGCAAGCGCCACGCGCTGCCCGCCTCGCTCGGCGGACGCGTCGTGGGGCAGGGCTATGGCTACACCGAGCTGGCCAGCAGGATGGTCCGGGACTGGCAGGTCCGCGCCACCAACATGACCGACGATTTCACGATGGAGGATTGGTCGGCCCAGAACGAAGAAGGCATCCCGCTTGCCACGCACAGCTCGACCATTGGTCTGCGGATCTTGTCCGAGACCTCGAAAGTCGAGACCGGGGGTGAGTTCAAGCTTCTCTGGCTCGGTCCCCCGCGCGACGACAAGACGCCCGAGGCCGCCGCCACGGATTGACGCGGCCCGCCCGGGTGTTAAACCGGCGCGGAAACGAAGGATTGTCCGATGAACCTGTTTACCGAAATCCGCGCCTGCGTCCTTGCCGCCCTTGATACCATGCAGGGGCAGGGGCAACTGCCCTCCGGCCTGGATATGTCGAACGTCACGGTCGAGCCGCCGCGCGACCCTGCCCATGGCGACATGGCCACCAATGCGGCGATGGTCCTGGCCAAGCCCGCCGGGCAGAAACCGCGCGATATCGCCGAAACGCTGGCCGGTCTTCTGGCCGCCGATGACCGGATCGAAAGCGCCGAGGTGGCGGGGCCGGGCTTTCTGAACCTGCGCCTGTCCGACACTCTCTGGCAGGACGTGCTGCGCGCCACGCTTGAGCGCGGCGAGGCCTATGGCCGCTCCGAGCTGGGCAAGGGCAAGAAGGTCAACGTCGAATACGTCTCGGCCAACCCAACCGGGCCCCTGCACGTGGGCCACACCCGCGGCGCGGTCTTCGGCGATGCGCTGGCCAGCCTGCTGGATTACGTGGGCTACGACGTCACCCGCGAATACTACATCAACGACGGCGGCGCCCAGGTCGACGTGCTCGCCCGCTCCGTCTACCTGCGCTATCTCGAGGCGCATGGCCAGGAAATCGCCTTTGAGGACGGCACGTATCCGGGCGACTACCTGATCGAGGTCGGCGAGGCGCTTAAGGCCAAGGTGGGCGACGCCTATGTCGGTCAGCCCGAGGATGTCTGGCTGGAAGAGGTTCGAGATTTCGCCACCGACGCGATGATGGACCTGATCCGCGAAGACCTGCGCGCGCTCGGCGTGCAGATGGACGTCTTCTACAGCGAGAAATCTCTTTATGGCACTGGCCGGATCGAACAGGCGCTCGATGCGCTGGAGGCCAAGGGTCTGATCTACGAAGGCGTGCTAGAGCCGCCCAAGGGCAAGAAGCCTGAGGATTGGCAGCCGCGCGAACAGACGCTTTTCAAGTCCACCGAACATGGCGATGACGTCGATCGCCCGGTCAAGAAATCAGATGGCAGCTGGACCTATTTCGCGCCCGACATCGCCTATCACTACGACAAGGTCGAGCGCGGCTTCGACGCGCTGATCGACGTCTTCGGCGCGGATCACGGCGGCTATGTAAAGCGGATGAAGGCCGCCGTCAGCGGGCTTACCGATGGCCGCGTGCCGCTCGACATCAAGCTCACCCAACTGGTCAAGCTCTACAAGAACGGCGAGCCGTTCAAGATGTCCAAGCGGGCCGGCACATTCGTCACCCTGCGCGACGTGGTCGACAATGTCGGCCGGGACGTGACCCGCTTCGTCATGCTGACCCGCAAGAACGACGCGCCGCTGGATTTCGACTTCGACAAGGTGCTTGAGCAATCCAAGGAAAACCCTGTCTTTTACGTGCAATACGCCCATGCCCGGATCTGTTCGGTCATGCGTAAGTCGCGCGAGGCAGGGATCGACGTCGATGACGCCACCTTGGCCGCCGCTGATCTCTCATTGCTTCAGGACAGCGCGCAGCTGGCCGTTGCCAAAAAAATCGCCGAATGGCCCCGCCTAGTCGAGATCGCGGGCCGCACGAACGAGCCGCACCGCGTGGCCTTCTATCTCTACGATCTGGCCAGCGATCTGCACAGTCTTTGGAACAGGGGCAACGACCTGCCCGCGCTCCGCTTCCTCGACGAGACCGATATCGCCGGCTCTCAGGCGAAAATCGCGCTTGCGCGAGCCGTAACCGTTGTTATTTCCGCCGGTCTTGGTATCTTGGGCGTAACTCCGGCCGAAGAGATGCGGTAGACACAAGCCGCGCCAGCGCCGGGGACGTGGCAGTAATCCAAACCGGCGGCCAAGTATCGCCGGAGGTAGCGAGGCGAGCGATGGCACAGATGCATGGTGTCTCCCATCAGGCGGGGACAGTTCGACAGGTATCGGTTCAGAAATTCACCAACATGGCCGGGGCGGCGATATCGCTGGCCCTCGTGATCGGGATCGGGGTCTGGGGTTACAAGATTCTGGTCCGAGATGTCAGCGGCGTGCCGGTGGTGCGCGCCGCCGAAGGCCCGATGCGCATCCAGCCCGACAATCCCGGCGGCGCAACGGCTGAAAACCAGGGGCTTGCCGTCAACGACGTGGCCGCCGACGGCTCCGCGGCACAGCCCGCGGATCGTCTCGTGCTGGCACCCGAGCCCCTGACACTCAGTGTCGAGGATACGCCCCAAGTGGAAACGCAGGTCGCGGCCACGCAGACCGAAGTCGACCCTGCGACCGAGGAGATCACCCCCAGCGCCGAATCCCAGGACGCGGTCGAAAGTGACGAAGACGCGGCGACGCTGGCGGCACTCAACACCCTGGCAGACGAGTTGTCCGAGGGCGTGGACCCCTTGACCCCCGTCGCACCGGCCGATACCGACTCTGCCGCAGGCGAGACCGCCGCTGAACCCGAACCTGAACCCGCAGCCCGGCAAGTGACCGAAGGGCTCGGGCGCTCGTTGCGCCCCAAGGCCCGCCCTGCGCAGCTCAAGACGGTCGAGGATGCCGTCGCCGCAAGCGTCGCCGCGCAAGCCGCGCCCGAAGTCGACCCCGACACCATTCCCGCAGGCACCCGCATGGCCCAGCTTGGCGCCTTCGAAAGCGCCGCGATTGCGGAACAGGAGTGGGGCAAGCTGTCAGACAAGTTTGCGGAATATCTCGACGACAAGCAGCGGGTAATCCAGAAAGCCCAAAGTGGCGGTCGCACCTTCTATCGCCTGCGTGCCATGGGCTTTGGCGATCTCAGCGACGCACGCCGCTTCTGTTCCGCCCTCGTGGCGGAAAAGGCCGACTGCATCCCGGTGGTGACACGGTGAGCTCGATTGGCGCCACGATCTTTGGCGTGGCGGGCACTGAACTGACCCCGGACGAGACCGCGCTCATCCGCGCGTCCCGGCCTTTCGGCTTTATCCTCTTTGCCCGCAACATCGACAGCCCGGACCAAGTTCGGGCGCTTTGTGACAGCCTGCGCCACGCCGCAGATCATAATGCCCCCATCCTGATCGACCAGGAAGGCGGGCGGGTCCAGCGCCTGCGGGGCCCCGTCTGGCGTGAATGGCTGCCGCCCCTGGAACAGGTCGAACTGGCCGGAAGCCATGCCGAACAGGCGATGTACGCGCGCTATCGCATCATCGCACATGAATTGTTCGAGCTTGGCATCGACGCCAATTGCGCGCCTCTAGTGGACATCGCCGGGCGCCAAACCCATCCGTTCCTGAAAAACCGCTGCTATGGAACCGATCCCGATACGGTCGCAAAGGTTGGACGCGCCGTGGCCAATGCTCATCTGGACGGTGGCGTATTGCCCGTGGTGAAACACATCCCTGGCCACGGTCGCGCCTTGGTGGACAGCCACTTCGACCTGCCCGTGGTCGATACCGATCTCGACACGCTCGCCCAGACCGACTTCCGGCCCTTCGTCGCCCTCAACGACCTGCCGATGGGCATGACCGCGCATCTTGTCTACGAGGCCTGCGATGAACGGCCCGCCACCACGTCGCCCCGCATGATGCAACTGATCCGCGACCGGATCGGCTTTGACGGCTTGATCATGACTGACGACATCTCGATGAAGGCGCTCAAGGGCGATCTCGCAACGCTGTCGCGGCAGTCGCTCGACGCGGGCTGCGACGTGATCCTGCATTGCAACGGCACCTTCGATGAAATGAAGGCGGTCACTGACGCGTCAGGCCCCCTGGCCGGGGCGGCTCTGCGGCGCGCGAACGCCGCCCTCGCAGCACGGAAAAAGCCAACAAAGGTTGACATTCCCGCTCTGGAGGCAAAGCTTGCCGGACTCTTGAACGGCAGGGGCAATGTCTGAAGACACGTTCGAAGAAATGGGACAGATCGAAAGCGTCACCGACCGCATGGCGGCCGAGGCGCTGATCGTTGACGTGGACGGCTACGAGGGGCCGCTCGACCTGCTGCTGACACTCAGCCGCACGCAAAAGGTCGATCTGCGCAAGATTTCCGTGCTTCAACTGGCCGAGCAGTACCTAGCCTTCGTCGAACGCGCCAAGGCGCTGCGCCTGGAGCTGGCCGCCGATTACCTGGTGATGGCCGCCTGGCTGGCCTTTCTCAAATCCCGCCTTCTGCTGCCACCGGACCCGACCGAAGAGGGGCCTTCGGGCGAGGAACTGGCCGCGCATCTCGCCTTTCAGCTGGAGCGCCTGCAAGCCATGCGCGAGGCGTCCGCGCGGCTGATGGGCCGTGATCAGCTGGGCCGCGATTTCTTTGCCCGGGGCCTGCCCGAGGACGTCACGCGCATCCGGCGGGTACAATACACCGCCACGCTGCTCGACCTGATGCAGGGCTACGCCCGGATCCGCACGCGGGACGAATTCCGCCCCTACGCGTTCGACCGCGAGGCGCTTTTCACCCTGGAACAGGCGCTGGAACGGATGCGCGGCCTGATCGGCTTTGCCGGCACGTGGACCGACATCGCGTCCTATCTGCCCGATGGCTTTACTGCCGATCCGGCTCGGCGCCGCTCGGCCACCGCCTCGACCTTTGCCGCCGCGCTGGAACTGACCAAGGAGGGCAAGGTCGAACTGCGCCAGTCCGAGGTTTTCGCGCCGCTGGAATTGCGGCGAAAAGGATAGGACGCCCATGTCGGACGACACCGATCATCCCGCGCCGCAGGAAGAAAGCCTGTTCGAGGCTCCGCCCATGGCCGAACAGGAGCGCATGTGCGAAGCGATCCTCTTTGCCACCGCCGAGCCGATATCGGCAAAGGAAATCGAGGCGCGGATGCCCCATGGATGCGACGCCGCCGAGGCCTTGGTGCACCTGCGCAAACGCTACGAGGGGCGGGGCGTGCATCTGGTCAAGGTGGGCGATGCCTGGGCCATGCGCACGGCGCCCGATCTGGGCTTCCTGATGCAAAAGGAAACCGTCGAGACCCGCAAGCTCAGCCGTGCCGCGATCGAGACGCTGGCGATCATCGCCTATCATCAACCCGTCACCCGCGCCGAGATCGAGGAAATCCGCGGTGTCAGCGTCAGCCGCGGTACGGTCGACCAACTGCTGGAGATGGAGTGGATCCGTTTCGGACGCCGCAAGATGACACCGGGGCGGCCCGTGACTTTCGTGGTCACACAGCATTTCCTTGACCATTTCGGCCTGGAAAACGCCCGCGATCTGCCGGGGCTCAAGGAACTGCGCGCCGCGGGCCTCTTGGAAAACCGCCCACCCCCAGGTGAAATGCCGCAGATGGGAGAAGGCGACGAAGACCTGAACGAAGAAACCGAAGAAGGCCAAACCGAGCTTTTCGAGGACTGAGCCTCGACAATTCGGTGAAGACGCCCTGAAAATTTCATTTTTCCGTGCTACATACCGAAAAACACACATGACGAGGAGGGCGCAATGAACGCCAACCGTATCATCAACATGGTCATCCGCATGGTCATGAACCGCCTGATCCGCTCGGGCGTGAATGCCGGCATCGACAAGATGTCGAAGCGCGGCAAGAAACCTGCTGATGGTCAGAATGCACCGGACCCGCAGCAAAAGCAGCAGACAGCCCAAACGCAGAAGCGTATGCGCCAGTCGATGCGCGTCGCGCGCAAGATCGGAAAGTTCTAGCCCGCCCGGAAATGCTTTGACAGCTTGAGCCCCTGGCCTTGGTAATTCGATGCGATCCCTGCGCCGTATAGCTGCTCGGGTATCTCGTCCATCTGTTCATAGACCAGCCGTCCAACGATCTGCCCGTGTTCCAGCACGAAGGGTGCCTCGTGACAGCGCACTTCCAGCACGCCGCGTGACCCTGCACCTCCCGCCGCGTCATGGCCGAACCCGGGGTCGAAGAACCCTGCGTAATGCACCCGGAATTCGCCGACCATCGCCAGGTAGGGCGCCATCTCGGCAGCGTAGGCGGGCGGAATATGCACCGCTTCCCGGCTCACCAGGATATAGAACGCGCCGGGATCCAGGATGATGCGGCCCGTGTCGCTATGGACCTCTTCCCAGTATTCGGCGGCATCATACCCCGCGATATTGTCCAGGTCTATCACGCCCGTATGAGGCTTGGCGCGATACCCTACTAGCGTGCCCGCCTCGGGCTTCAGATCCACGGAAAATCCCAGCCCGTCGCTGATCACCGGCGCCGCGTCCACCAGCGGGCTTTCGGCGTGCAGCGCGCTCAGAGCGGCATCGTTCAGGACCGCCTGACCGGACCGGAACCTGATCTGGTTCAGCCGCATTCCGGGCCGCACCAGCACCGAAAAGGATCGCGGACAGATCTCGGCATAAAGCGGCCCGGTATAGCCAGCCGGAATTCGGTCGAACTCCTCACCGCCATCCGTGATCGTGCGCGTCAGAAGATCCAGCCGCCCGGTCGAGGATTTAGCATTCGCGACCGCGTGGATATCCGACGGCAGGTCCAGCCGCTCCATCAAAGGCACGACGTAGACACAGCCCTTTTCCAGCACCGCGCCGTCCGACAAATCGATCCGATGCATCTCGAATTCGGTAAGCCGGTCCTCGACCTTGGCACCGGCCCCGGCCAGGAAAGACGCCCGGACCCGGTACGCCGTCGTGCCAAGCCGCAAGTCCAGCGACGCGGGCTGCACCTGTTCTTCGGTGATCGCCGGTTGCGCCGAAAGTCGCCCGTCAAGGATCATCGCTCTCAGTTGCTGGCTGGCCAGAACGCCGGTCATGCAATCCTCCTCGCACGCGCTGTCGCGGCGCCCGTATTGCCTCGATGCGCGGAAAAAAGGCCTGTGGTACGCGAAGAATTGGTCGGGCTAGCAGGACTCGAACCTGCGACCTTCCGTCCCCCAGACGGACGCGCTACCAGGCTGCGCCATAGCCCGACGTCTGGCCGTACATACTGGTTTTCGCGCCAAGGACAAGGGGGAAATTCCAGATTCACGCGCTACTCTCTGGGGACGGAACCCGTTGTCGCGCGCAGCCGGGGCAGCAGTCTTTCCAGACCGGCAACCGTGTCCGGCGTCAGTGGCTTGCGAACCCGTGCCAGCATCGACAGAACGCCCGGATCGGCGGTGATCGCGTCATCCGGGTCATCGGGCACATTCACCGCGATCGGCTGCGGTGCGGGCGGCTCGGCGCTGTTCGTTTCCGGCTCGGCGGCCGGTTCGTCGCTAGGTCCGGGCACTGCGGATCCGTCAGACAACCCGGTCCGCCGTTGCAGAAAGCTCGGCAGCGGCGGGGTTTCCTCCTCCTGCGGTTCCGGCCCAGGGGTTTGTTCCGCTTCCGGCTCGGGGGCAGGTGTGCGGCGGCTGAACGTCAGGGGAGTGTCCTCGTCCACGCTGTCCGCCGCCTCGGGCGGCGGTGTCGTGGTTTGCGACATCGGATCGGGGCGGGGCGGAAGGTCCGAGGCAACCGGGGCAGGTTCGGGCGCAGCACCCGGCGTAATCGGCGCGGGATCGGGCGTCGCCTCCGGCGGTTGTGGTTCCTGCGGCGCGACAGGTTCAGCCTCCGGGTCGGTTGACTCAGACGGGGGCAGGGCAGGGCGCGGCCCGTCGTCCACCGCGGCAGACCCGGTCTCGCGCGGGCGCGGGGGCGCGGAATTCACGCGAGTGGCTGCTGGCGTCTCCTCGACATGGTCGATGATCACGTCATCCGCGGCATCGCCCAATGGTTGCGATAGATCCGAGACATGCCCCACGCCCTGTTCGCGCAGCATCTTCTGCACACCCTTGATGGTCATGCCATCGTCGTGCAGCAGTTTCTTTATCCCGCCCAGCAGCTTCATGTCGGCGGGCCGGTAGTACCGCCTTCCCCCGGCGCGCTTCACCGGCTTCACCTGGCTGAACTTGCTTTCCCAGAACCGCAGCACATGCGCCGGGGTCTCCAGCCAGTCGGCAACCTCGCTGATGGTCCGGAACGCGTCGGCGGATTTGGGCATGGCTAGGCTCTCAGGCCTTGTTGCCCGCCGCCACCCGGTCCTTCATCAGGTGCGACGGACGGAATGTCAGAACACGCCGTGGATTGATCGGGACTTCTTCGCCGGTCTTCGGGTTGCGTCCAACGCGGGCAGACTTGTCTCGGACCGAAAAGGTCCCGAAGGACGATATCTTGACTTGTTCGCCGCGCACCAGCGCGTCCGACATATGCTCCAGAACGCTTTCGACCAGCTGGGCGGAATCGTTGCGGGACAGACCCACTTCGCGAAACACCGCTTCGCTCAGATCCATCCGTGTCACCGTGTCGTTTGTCATCACATCCCCTTTGTCTTTGCGAAGAACTTTAGGGGGGAAGAATTTTCCGAGTCAATGTCAATGACTTGGGAGGCAGAGTTTAAGCGGAAAAATCGCGCTTTGTTCCGGCAATCACCAGCGCAGCACCACGGCTCCCCAGGCCAAGCCGCCTCCGATCGCCTCGGACACGATCACGTCGCCGCGTTTGATCTTGCCTTCCGCCACGCCCACCGAAAGTGCCAGCGGGATCGACGCGGCCGAGGTGTTGCCATGATCCTGGACCGTCACCACGACCCGGTCCATGGGAATGCCAAGCTTCTTCGCGGTGCCCTGGATGATGCGGATATTGGCCTGGTGCGGCACGATCCAGTCGACATCGTCATCGCTCAGCGCGGCCTTTTCCAGAGCCGCTTCTGCCGTGGTCGTCAGTTTTTCCACGGCCTGCCGGAACAGCAGGTTGCCCTGCATCTTCAGCTTGCCCGACGTGCCGGTCGACGACACGCCGCCGTCGACATACAGCATATCCAGATAGCGACCGTCCGAGTTGAGATCAGTCGACAGAATGCCCCGGTCCTGGGATGTGCCGTCGGCTTCGCCGGCGCTCAGAACGACCGCGCCGGCACCGTCGCCGAACAGCACGCAGGTCGAGCGGTCGGTCCAGTCCATGATCCGGCTGAACGTCTCGGCGCCGATGACCAAAAGGCGCGTTGCCTGGCCCGACACGATCAGCGCGTTGGCATTGGCCAGGGCATAGATGAACCCGGCGCAGACCGCCTGAACGTCAAAGGCGAAGCCGCGCGTCATGCCCAGCTCTTTCTGGATCATCGTGGCAACCGACGGAAAGGTCAGGTCAGGCGTCGACGTCGCCACGAGAATGCCGTCGATATCCTCCGGCCCAACCCCCGCATCGGCCATCGCCGCAAGGGCGGCGCGGGTGCCCAGGTCGGACGTGGTCTGATCCTCGGCGGCGAAATGGCGGCGTTCGATCCCTGACCGAGTCCTGATCCATTCGTCGGACGTCTCGAGAAACGTCTCGAAATGCGAGTTCGGCACCACTCGTTCAGGAAGGTAGTGACCGACACCGTCTACAACGGCGCGAATCGTCATGCCTGTTCACCGTTACTGTCGGGTTCGTTGGCGGCATCCTGTTCAAGCATGGTTGCCGATGCAACCCGTGCCGCCAGTTTTTCGGTGAAACCGGTATCGGCCAGTTCGAAGGCCAGCTTGACGGCGGCGGAAATCCCCGTGGCATCGGCGGATCCATGCGACTTTACCACTGTCCCGTTCAGGCCCAGGAAAACACCGCCATTGGCCCGGCTTGGGTCGATCCGCTTGCCCATCCGCCGCAGCGAGGTCAGCGCCAGAATCGATGCAAGCCGCGACAGCGGCGTATGTGCGAAAGCTTCCTTCAGCAGATCACGGATCAGCTTGGCCGTGCCCTCGCCGGTCTTCAGCGCCACGTTGCCCGTGAAGCCGTCGGTCACGATCACGTCACAGACCGTGCCGGGCAGGTCGCGCCCCTCGACAAAGCCCACGAACTCGAAATCGCCGTTGCGCGCGTTGCCCTCGATCAGGTCATAGGCCTCGCGCAGCTCGGCGCGGCCCTTGTGCTCCTCGGTGCCCACGTTCAGCAGCCCGACGCGCGGCCGCTCAAGGCCAAAGCCGTTGCGGGCATAGGACGTGCCCATCAGCGCGTATTGCATCAGGTCCTTGGCATCCGCCCGGATATCGGCGCCGCCATCCAGCATGATGTTATGCCGCTGCGGGTTCTGCGACGGCCACAGCACCGCGATGGCGGGCCGGTAGATACCCGGCAGCTTGCGCAGGCGTATGACCGACATCAGCATCAGCGCGCCGGTATTGCCGCAGGACACGCAGACGCTCGCCTCGCCATTGCGCACCGATTCCAGCGCCGACCACATAGAGGTGTCCTTGCCCTGGCGCAGCGCCTGGCTCGGCTTGTCCTCCATCTGGACCACGTCGCCCGCATTGCGAATCTCGCAGCGCCCGGCCAGGTGCTTGCGCTTGGCCACCAGCGGTTTCAGCACGTCCTCGGGCCCGTGCAGGATGAACCCGATCCGGTCGTTCTTCTTGGCAGACACGGAAATCCCGGCAACGACTGTTGCCGGGCCAAGATCGCCACCCATGGCGTCTACGGAGATAAGGATGCGCCCGCTGGTCTTGCTGTCGGCCGATGCCGTCATTGGACGCGTCCCTTGATGCCGCCGTTCAGGCTGCGTCTTCGTCCAGGTCGACCTCGTCATCCAGCGCGATGACTTCGCGATCGGCGTAGTGACCGCAGGCAACACACACGTGATGCGGGCGCTTCAGTTCACCGCAGTTCGGGCACTCGTTCGGGTTTGCACCCTCCAGCGAGTCATGCGCCCGGCGGTTGTTGCGGCGCGATTTCGATACTTTGTTCTGTTGGACGGCCATGTCACAACCTCAAATCTTGTGGGCCTTTCGGCCCGGTTTCATACGCTGACGCGGCTCTTAATCCCTGAAGAGCCCGGCGTGCAACCCTAAATCCGGTGAGAGCGCGAAAATACAAGGAAATCGCTTGCTGTCCAGCGATTCTTTCGGGCTTTCAGTCGTCGTCTTTCAACTGCTCCTTGAGCTTGGCCAGGGCCGCGAACGGCTTGGCGTCGGCGTCGCTCATCGGCGTCACGCCGGGGGGGGCATAACGGGCGGTTCCCAGCTCTTGCCCGGTGCTGCGCGGGTAGGGGGGCAGGGCCAGAGCGATGGCCTCCTGCATGAAGGCCAAAAGGTCGATATGGTCGGTCAGAGGGTCGATGGTCTCGTCCTCGGGCATCTCGACCTCTTCCTGGTCGGTGTCTACTCCGGGCCAGTCCTTGCGAAACTTGCGCGTCACAGGCTCCTCGATGCGGGTCGTCACCGGATCCAGCGTCACGACGCAGGACTGCACCACCGTGGCACCCAGCCGGGCCTCCAGCCGCCAGTTCTCGCCGTCGTCGGGATGCATCGCGCCCTCGAACACGGCCTTTTTCAGCGACAGGATACCAAGATCCTCGGCCATCCGCGCCATCGTGGCCGGGTCGGGCTCGATCCGGAACGGGTGCGGACGGTTCATCGCCATCTGTGCCAGATGCAGCACGGTCGGATTTTCTGTCTTCTCGGTCATGGGTGTATGACCTATCCTTTCTTGAACCTTACCGCTACCTTGTTGTATCGGATGAAAAGGTCATTGGGGACCCGTTTGAAGAGGCGAAGAGGGGTGGCATGAAAATCTGGTTTGCCAAACTGGGGGGTATGATGTGCCTGGCCGTGGCGCTTGCGGCCTGTACGCCGACCTATCGCAACCACGGGTACATTCCGCTTCAGGAAGACCTCAACAACCTTCAGGTGGGCGTGGACACCCGCCAAACCGTCGACGACGTGGTCGGCCCGCCGTCCTCCGCCGGGATGCTCAGCGGGGGCGATTACTACTACGTGCGAAGCCGCATCAAGGAAGTCGGCATGTACCGCCCCGAGGTGATCGAGCGCCAAGTGCTGGCGATCAGCTTCGCCCCGAACGACACCATCGCCAACATCGAGACCTTCTCGCTGGCCGACGGCAACGTCGTGCCGCTAACCCGCCGGGTGACCGATTCCTCGGTCGTCAGCAACGGCTTCCTGCGTCAGCTTCTGGGCAACTTCGGAAATGTCGATCCGGGCGAGTTCTTTTAGGCTTCTGCGTCATTCGCCTGTCACATGCTTCATGCTAAGCGGTTCGCACATATATATCGTCTAAGCGACCGTCACAGATGAGGCTGACATGTTGAGCAAGGGACGCTACCGGACGCGGACTGCCGAAAGCGCAGCAGACATCGAGGCGGCGCAGCGCCTGCGCCAACTGGCCTTCAAGGGCGCCGAGGACAGCGCGGCGCTGGACCAGGACAGCTTCGACGATATCTGCACGCACATCCTTGTCGAGGATACCTCGGACGATCGCCTGATCTGTTGTTTCCGGATGTTGCCTCTTGATGGCGGCGAAGAGATCGGGCGCAGCTATTCCGCCCAGTTCTACGAGTTGTCCGCGCTGCGCGCCTTTCCCGGCCGCATGGTCGAAATGGGCCGTTTCTGCATCCACCCCGAGGCCCGCGATCCGGATATCCTGCGCGTGGCCTGGGCCGCGATGACCCGCTATGTCGATGAAAACGACGTCGGGCTGCTGTTCGGCTGTTCGTCTTTCAAGGGCACCGATGCCGACACCTATCTCGACGCTTTCGCGATGCTCAAGGACCGTCATCTGGCGCCGCGCCGGTGGCTGCCGAGGGTCAAGGCGCCGTCGGTCTTTCGTTTCGCCCAGGCCCTGCGCCTGCGCAAGCCCGACGCCAAGCAGGCCATGCTGCGGATGCCGCCGCTTCTGCGCACATATCTGGTGATGGGCGGCTGGGTCAGCGACCACGCGGTGGTGGACCAGCAGATGAACACCCTGCACGTTTTTACCGGGCTCGAAATCAACGCCATACCGGCCTCGCGCAAGCGCCTGCTGCGGGCCGTCGCGGGCTAGCGCGTCGCCGCTTGACGCCATACGTTACGCGGGATAGCGCTGCGCCATGGCGCGCGCACCCCTTCTTCAGCTTTCCGACATCTCCCTGACCTTCGGCGGAGCGCCGATCTTCGACGACCTGTCGCTGGTGGTTCAACCCGGCGACCGGGTGGCGCTGGTGGGCCGCAACGGCTCGGGCAAATCGACCCTTATGAAGGTCATCGCCGGCCTCGTGGAACCAGACCGCGGCACCCGCGTCCTGCACCCCGACGCCTCCGTCGGATACATGGAGCAAGAGCCCGACATGGCCGGCTTCGACTCGCTCGGAGCCTTCGCCGCCGATGACCTGGACGTGGCCGAACATTACCGCATCGAAATGGCCGCCGAGGGCCTCAAGTTCGATCCCGACCGCCCCGTGGCCACCGCCTCGGGTGGCGAGCGCCGCCGCGCCGCGCTGGCCAAGCTGATGGCGCAGGCGCCTGATCTCATGCTGCTGGACGAGCCCACGAACCACCTCGATATCGAGGCCATTGGCTGGCTCGAACAGCAACTGCGCGAAACCCGCGCGGGTTATATCCTTATCTCGCACGACCGCGCCTTCCTGCGCGCGCTCACCCGCGCCACCCTATGGATCGACCGTGGCGCCACACGGCGTCAGGAAAAGGGGTTCGAGGATTTCGAAGCCTGGCGCGACAAGGTCTGGGAGGAAGAGGACCAGGCCCGCCACAAGCTCAACCGCAAGATCGCCGAAGAGGCGCGTTGGGCGGTCGAGGGTATCTCGGCCCGGCGCAAACGCAACCAGGGCCGCGTGCGAAACCTTCAGGCGCTCAGGGCCGAACGCGCCTCGCAGATCAAGCGCCAGGGCACCGCCGCCATGGCGCTGTCCAGCGGCCCGCAGTCGGGGCGCAAGGTGATCGAGGCGCTTGGCATCTCCAAAAGCTTCGAGGGCGCGCCCATCGTGCGCGACTTCTCCCTCACCATCCAGCGCAAGGACCGCGTGGCCTTCATCGGCCCAAACGGCGTCGGCAAGACGACGCTGCTGAATCTCCTGATGAAATCGCTCGAGCCCGACACGGGCGAGGTGCGCCACGGCACCAACCTCGTGCCCGTCGTCTTTGACCAGGCCCGCGCCCAGCTCGATCCCGACATGACCTTGTGGGACAGCCTGACCGGCGATCCCGACATGCGCGTCTCGGGGCAGGCCGATCAGGTCATGGTGCGCGGCACGCCGCGCCACGTGGTGGGCTATCTCAAGGACTTTCTTTTCGACGAACGCCAAGTCCGTGCGCCAGTGCGCTCGCTTTCGGGGGGCGAAAAGGCGCGCCTGCTGCTTGCCAAGCTGATGGCGCGGGACAGCAACCTTCTGGTGCTGGACGAGCCGACCAACGACCTGGATATCGAAACGCTGGATCTGCTTCAGGAACTGCTCGACGATTACGAAGGCACTGTCCTTCTGGTCAGCCACGACCGCGATTTCCTCGACCGCGTCGCCACCACAACAGTCGCCATGGAAGGACGCGGCCGGCAGACCGTCTATGCCGGCGGCTGGACCGACTACATGGCGCAGCGCGCCACGCCCGACGCCCCCGCCGACCACAAACCCGGTAAACCGTCATCTACCGCCGCCACTACGGCTAAGCCCGCCGAACCGGCCAAGCCCCGCAAACCCAAGCTCAGCTTCAAGGATCAGCACCGGCTCGACACGCTTCCGGAAGAAATCGCGCGCCTCGAAGCCGAAATCGCCAAGCTGGAAGGTCTGCTGTCCGACCCCGATCTCTTCACCCGCGAACCGGTCAAGTTCGCCAAAGCGACCGAGGGGCTCAGCACGCGCCAGACCGCGCTGGCACAGGCCGAGGAAGAATGGCTGACATTGGCGGAAAAGGCCGAGAATGCGGGCTAAGGCCGGCTCACTCGTTGACGGATTTCCCTCCGACCTTCATGTCGCTCTTTTCCATCCATTGATGCAACGTGGCTTCCATCTGTTTCACGTTGCGGCTGTCGATGGCCTGCCGCAGCGATTGCAGCGCGTTGGCCATCTCGATCTCCGACAAATGCTTTTCCTGCGCCCGCAGGATTTTGGGGTGCGGCGTGGTCAGCATGTCGGACCCGATCAGCAGTTCCTCGTGCAGCTTTTCACCCGGGCGCAGGCCGGTCACCTCGATCTCGATATCGCCGCCGGGGTTTTCCGCATCGCGCACCGTGTGGCCGGCATTCTCGATCATCCGTCGGGCCAGTTCGTAGATCGGCACTGGTTTCCCCATGTCCAGCACGAAGACGTCACCGCCCCGCGCGAAGGATCCTGTCAGCAAGACCAGACGCACCGCTTCGGGGATGGTCATGAAATACCGCGTCACGTCCTGATGGGTCAGTGTCACCGGTCCGCCGCGTGCGATCTGTTCCTGAAACAGCGGGATGACCGACCCCGACGAGCCCAGCACGTTTCCGAACCGAACCATGGAAAACCGCGTATTGGTCGACCGCGTCGCCAGATCCTGCACCGCCAGCTCGGCAAAGCGTTTGGACGCACCCATGATCGAGGACGGCCGAACCGCCTTGTCCGTCGACACAAGAATGAACCGTTCCACGCCAAGGCGCATCGCCACGCTGGCGACGATTCGCGTCCCGAAGACGTTGTTGCGGATGCCTTCCAGTGCGTTTTGCTCGACCATCGGCACATGCTTGTAGGCCGCGGCGTGCAAGACGATGTCGATTTTGTGGGACCGCATGACATCGGCCATGTGGCTTTCCTCGGTCACGCTGCCCAAGACGGGAATCACCGTCGCCTCGGGCATGATCGCGCTAAGCTCGCGGTGCGTGTCGAACAGGGCCAGTTCACTGTGGTCCAGCAGCACCAGCTTGGTGGGCTGGCACGTCAAAAGCTGCCGTGACAGTTCCGACCCGATCGAGCCGCCAGCCCCGGTAATCAGGATATTGCGGTTGCGATAGGTGTCGTACACGCCCGGCAGGTCAGCGTCGAACCCGGCCCGTCCTAGAAGGGTGTTCACGTCCACAGGTTTCGTTTCGGCCAGACTGGATCCCGAGGTTGCGACAAGGTCCGCGAAGGACGGCATCGCATGGACCTCGCAAGAGGTGTTGGCCAGCCGCTTGATGATGCTCGACTGCACCGCGCGGTTGGCGCTTGGCATGGCAAGCACCACGCGCTTGACCTGATAACGCTGGATCAGGTTTTCCAGATTGGCCGGCGAATATGTGCGCAGCCCCGCGATCGTGATCCCCTGAAGACGCAGATCGTCATCCACAAAGGCCACCGGCGCAACGGCGTCGTCGACCGTCAGAGCGGTCGCCAGTTGCTGACCGGTCTGGCCGGCCCCGTATATGATGATCGGCAGCCGCGCGTTACCGCGCCGGTAAACCGACAACAGCACCTGCCGCAAGAGCAACCGAGATGAGATCGACAGGATCAGGAACAACATGCCCATCACCACGTAAAGCGGTGGCGGGAACAGCATTTCCAGAAGGACGTAGGAAACGAACAGGCCCGTGCCGATCATGACGCAAGCCACCAGCGCCGATTCCACGACGCCCTGCATCTGGTAGGCGTTCAGCTTTATCTTGTGCAGCCCCTGTAGCAGGATCAGCGCCACACCGGTGCACGTCACCAAGGCGATGCTCAGCAGGAAAGCCTGCATGTTCGCGCCAATCGCGTCAGTGCCGAGAAGCAGGACGCCGGCGGCCACGTGCGACAGGGCGATCAGCGCGCCGTCAATAGCCAAAAGGATTTTCTGTTTCTGATGACGGGAAAGCGAAATCGCCAACTTGTAAAGCATCAAGCCCCGCCTCTCGTGATCGTTGGATGTAAAAACTTCAAACTACACACCCATCCAACACTCGTTAACCTTGAGCAGAAATACATCTACACTGATAGGACGAATGGTCCAGAACCCTCAAGCAATATTCTGCTGCGTATGCAAAGCATAGACGCTTTCGGAACACGCTAGATCCTGAAAGTAAAGGTTTTGTCGCCTTATCCGCGAAAGGCGAAAACCCGCCGAACCGTGGCCAGGATAAGGATCAGATCAAAACACACGGTCCGGTTGCGCGCCCAAATGAGGTCGATCTTGGCCTTGGCCGGCACGCAGCGTCGCAGATAGACTGCGTCGGTTTCGCTCTGAGTATGACATTGTGCCAGCAATCGTTCTTCCCGTTTGTGAAAGACCAGCGTGGCCAGACCGGTGACGCCGGGCCGGTTTTTCAGCACCTCGGCGTAAATCTCCGGACACAGCCGCACGAAGCGGGGCAGGGGCGGGCGCGGGCCGACAAAGCTCATGTCGCCGCGCAAGATGTTCCAAAGCTGCGGAAGCTCGTCCAGACGCGTGCGCCGCAGGACGCGGCCCGTGGCCGTGATTCGGCTTTGCTTGTACGCGCCCGAGACCGAGGCGTCCCGATCGGCAGTTGCCATCGTGCGGAACTTCCACAGGGTAAAGCTTTGGCCCGGTGCCTTCATCCGCTTCGATGGGTACAGGATTGGCCGACCGTCCCGCACCAAGACGATCAGGGCGACAATCGCGGTGGGAACGCAGAGCACGGCGGCAAGCACGAGGGCCAACACGATATCCATCAGTCGCTTGCCGGGGGTCATGCGACGCGCTCCAGCGCGGTCAACCCGGCAATCAACGCACCGGCATCGGACGTAGGCCGCACGGCGGGCAGCAGGGACTGCATAAGGCCCGTGTCCAGCGACACCTCCTGCACCGCTTGCGCCGGCGCCGTCCGCCACGTCACGCGCTTTCCCGCGGCGCGGGCCAGGTCGTCCATCCCCACCGGAGCAGCCGCCGCGATGTTCAAGGCAAAGGGCAGGCTGTCGGTCTCTGCCTTGGCCAGCGCGCTCAGCACCCGCAACAGATCCGTTGCTCCGATATAACTGCGCATCGGCCCGCGACCGTCTTCAAACCTGTCCAGAGTGACAGCTCCGTTCGACGTCAGCGCCACGGCCAGACTATCGGCGCCAACCACATTCGCCAGTCGCAGCACGCACTCCTGCACACCTGCGCCGCCCTCTCGCACCCGGCGCTCCATCTCTACTTTCGCCGTGCCATAGGGCGTGCGCGGCGCGAGTCTCGCGGTTTCGGCCAGGCGCGCACCCGGGCCATAGACCGCGGCCGACGACAGGTGAAACACCATTTGCGCACCGCATTCCTGCGCCACCTGCCGCGACAGCGCCACCAGTCTGGCGTTGACCGCAAGGTCCTCGGCACTGCCACTGGTGGCGCCCCACAGCGCCACCAGCGCATCGCAGTCCGGAAGCTGCGCCACGGGGGCGCCCGGCTGCCACTGCACGTCGCGGCCGGCACTGCGCGATTGAAAAACGACCTCCGCACCGGGCACGCCCTCCAGCTGCCTCGCCGCGTAAAGCAACCGGCCAAGCCGCCCGCCCGAGCCCGTGATCAGTATCCGCATGATGGCCGTCCGTTAGGGGAAATTCTGCAAGTTCGCCGACTTTTTCCATTACCCCATTGTCTATCATCACGTCCATGCGATAGGAAACCGAAGCAATCCCTTGGGGGGACAGGTACAGTGAAAAAGAATCTTCGGTTCATTCTGGTGGCCGTATGCGTTGTGGCGTTGTCCGGCTGCGCCCTGCCGCGCGGGGCCGCGGTGCAATCCGAGGTTCTCAAGGAACAAAAGTCCGAAAACCCTTCGTTTCAGCTGGTTGAGGTCACGCGTGAGCTGACGCCGCTGCTGGCCAAATGGCCGCAAAGCGGAACGCACGGACATTACCATTGGTTCGGCGCCGATCACGGTCCTGACTCTTCGACGATCCAGACCGGCGACACCGTCAATATCGTGGTGTGGGACAGCGAAGAGAACTCGCTTTTGACCGGCCCCGACGGCACCGCCGCAGAGATTCCGCCGCAGACGGTCTCGGCCACGGGCCGCGTGTTCCTGCCCTATGTCGGAGAGGTCTCGGTGCGCGGACTCACTCCGTCCTCCGCGCGGGTGCGCCTGCAATCGCAGTTCGAGCAGATCCAGCCATCGGCGCAGGTTCAGCTTTCGGTTGTGCCAGGGCGCAACAACTCGGTCGATATGGTCGGCGGTGTCGGGGCCCCGGGCCGCCTGCCGCTGGAAAGCCGGAATACGCGTCTGCTAAGCGTCATCGCCCAGGCGGGCGGCGTCAACTCCTCGCTGCGCAACCCCCTGGTTCGCCTGCAACGCGGTGGTCGCACCTATGAGACGCGCGTCTCTTCGGTGCTTGAGAACGCCAATCGCAACATTCGCGTCGTCGGCGGCGATCAGATCGTCGTGGTCGAAGACGAGCGCAGCTTCACCTCCCTCGGGGCAACCGGCAGCCAGAAGATCATCTATTTCGAAAAGGAACGCATGACCGTGATGGAGGCGCTGTCGTCGACCAGCGGCCTGAATGCCGGCACCGCGAACCCCAAGGGCGTCCTGATCCTGCGCGACTACCAGCCCAGGGATCTCAAGCCCGGTCTCGCCGGTCCGAACAAGCAGCAGGTCGTCTTCAGCTTTGATCTTACGTCGGCAGACGGTCTGTTCGCCGCGCGCCAGTTCTATATGCAGCCCGACGACACGCTTTACGCAACCGAGTCGCCGATCAACTCGGCCCGGACCATCATCGGGCTCTTCGGCACGATCATCGGCGTCACTGGTTCGGTCAACAACGTCACCAACTGATCAAAACGTTTCGCTTTTGACCTGAGCCATCAGCCAAAGGCGAAACGCGTGCGATGATTGGCGGTTGTCCTGCGTTTCACGGGGAAGCCGTGGTTCAGGTTTGTCGCGAAACGCTTCACGCACCCGCCGATCAGATGATGGCCAGCCTCTCGGCCCGCTCCGGGTCCGGGAAGGGGCGGTACAGTGCAAAGTCCGCCTTGTCGATCATGTCGTGCATCCGGGCATACAGCGTCTCCGCCTCGTCGCCCTGTTGGCCAACCCAGCGGAACGCCATGTCAAGCTGGGCCATATCCGACACTTCGATCTGAAGCAGGAAATCGCGATAGACGTCCGACGCCAGGTTCAGCTTGCGGCGCAGCAGCGTCCACGCGCCCACCACGCCGGCGGCCTGCAAGTGGGCCATCCAGTTTTCCAGCGCCGCAGCGAACAGCATCGCCTGGGCATCCTTCTTTAGGTCGATCTGGCAGGTGTAAACGGTCATGACGCGCGGCTTACCTTTGGAACTGCGCGCAGTATCACACGAAAACCTTGCCAAATGGTTCGCGCCCGCCCGGGCAGAGCGGGGTTACCCCGTGGCAAAGATATTGTCGATGTCGATGTCCGGTTCGTCCTCGCGTCGCCCAGACACCACCTTTGGCGCCCGCGACTCGGCTGCTGCGGCGGGTGCCGGGGCCTGGGGCGTTCGGGCGTGCATCAGCGGCTGCATCGAGTGCTTCAGGCGCGATTGGGGTTGTGCACGTTCCGAAGGTGCGGCACCGGTGGTCACGCGGCGCGGCACGACAAATTGATCGGCCGTCAGGCGCTGCGCCGCGCCGCGCCGCATCACAAGCGCCGCGCGGCTGACCTCGGACCGCTTCAGGCAGCTATAGCTCAGCAGTACCGCGCAAACCATCGTCAGGTCGCGCCAGAACGGTTCGACCAGCGCGGTTTCGGCCAGCACCAGGTTCTGCGTGACGCTGCTGGCGAATATGAATATGGCCAGCATCAGCGATGTCAGCCGCAAATACAGCCCCAGCATGAACGCCGCCGTGACCGAAAATAGCACAACCGTCCCGACCAGATCGGCGGTGCCAGGGTCGGTGATCGACAAAAACAGCGCAGGCGGCGCGACACCGGAAATCAGGCCAAGCGCGATCGCCATGAAATAAGATCCGATAACGACGCGGATCATGTTCAGACCCGGATAGTCGATCCAGCGTTGTTGTCTTTGCATCAAGGTCATACCCGCCCCAGGGGCAGCAGATATCCGGGGCATCCTTGACCTTTTTTTGCCGACGAATTTAGGCGAAATTCGTTCAAAACGACGTGTTTTGAGCGGCATCCCCGAAAAATCAGGTGGCCTCCTGGTCCTCCGCATTCGTCTCTGCTGTCTCTGTGTCCAGCAATTCCTCTTCTCCGGTCTCCGCAATCCACGCCACGCTGACGACCTTCTCGCCTTTGCCGGTGTTGAACACCTTCACGCCGCCGGCGCTGCGCGACCTGAACGAAATACCCTCGACCGGCACCCGGATCGACTGCCCGCGCGAGGTGGCCAGCATGATCTGATCCTCCATCTCTACCGGGAAGGACGCCACCAGCGCACCGCCGCGCATGGCCTTGTCCATAGCCTGCACGCCCATGCCACCGCGTCCGCGCACAGGGTAGTCGTGGCTCGAACTCAGCTTGCCCGCGCCCTGTTCGGTGATGGTCAGGATCAGGTTTTCCGCCGCCTGCATCTCTTCGAACCGTTCGGGGGGCAGAGGCGCGTCGGCATTGCCTTCGTCCTCGCCGGTCTCGCCATCCTCCGCGCCGGCCATCTGGCGGCGCATCTTCAGATAGGCGGCCCGTTCGTCGGGGCTGGCCTCGAAATGCCGGATGATCGACATCGAGACGAGCGTATCCCCGTTCTGAAGCCGGATCCCCCGCACGCCTGTGGAATCGCGCCCCTTGAATACCCGCACATCGGTCGTCCGGAACCGGATCGCCCGGCCTGAATCGGTGACCAGCATCACGTCATCGTCCTCGGAACAGATCCGCACGTTGACCAGCCGGGTGTTCTCATCGGGCAGCTTCATCGCGATCTTGCCGTTCGACTTGACGTTGGTGAAATCGCTCAGCGCGTTGCGCCGCACGTCCCCGGCCGAGGTGGCAAAGAAGATCTGAAGGTTCTCCCACTCCTCTTCCGGTACGTCCACCGGCATGATCGCCGCGATGCTGACGCCGGTGGGTATGGGCAGGATGTTCACGATCGCCTTGCCCTTCGATGTCCGCCCGCCCAGCGGCAGCCGCCAGGTCTTCAACTTGTAGACCATCCCGTCGGTGGTGAAGAATAGCAGCTGGGTATGCGTGTTGGCCACGAAAAGCGTGGTCACCACGTCCTCTTCCTTGGTCTGCATCCCCGACAGGCCCTTGCCGCCGCGCTTTTGCGCGCGGAAATCGGCCAGCGCCGTGCGCTTGATATAGCCGCCCGAGGTTACGGTCACGACCATGTCCTCGCGCTCGATCAGGTCCTCGTCCTCCATGTCGCCCGACCAGTCGACGATCTCGGTGCGGCGGGGGACGGAGAACTGGTCCTTAACCTCCTGCAATTCATCGGAAATGATTTGCATGATCCGCTCGCGGCTGGCGAGGATGGCGAGGTACTCCTTGATCTTGCCAGCCAGCTCCTGGAGCTCGTCGGTGACCTCTTTCACGCCAAGCTGCGTCAGGCGTTGCAGGCGCAGTTCCAGGATGGCGCGGGCCTGTGTTTCGGACAGGTTGTAGGTGCCGTCGTCATTCGCCTTGTGTGTCGGGTCGTCGATCAGGGCGATGTATTCCAGGATATCGCCAGCCGGCCAGCGCCGGGTCATCAGCTTTTCACGCGCCTCGGCGGCGTCGGCGGAGGCGCGGATGGTCGCCACGACCTCGTCGACATTGCTGACCGCGACGGCCAGGCCGCACAGCACGTGGCTGCGTTCGCGGGCCTTGCGCAGGTCATAGGCGGTGCGCCGCGCCACCACGTCCTCGCGGAACGAGATGAAGGCGCTGAGGAAGCCGTAAAGCGTCAGCTGTTCAGGCCGCCCGCCGTTGAGCGCCAGCATGTTGCAGCCGAAATGCGTCTGCATCGGGGTAAAGCGGAAGAGCTGGTTCAGCACCACCTCGGCGGTGGCGTCACGCTTCAACTCGACCACCACGCGCACGCCGTGACGGTCGGATTCGTCCTGCACATGGGTGATGCCCTCGATGCGTTTCTCGCGCACGGTCTCGGCGATCTTCTCGATCATCGCCGATTTGTTCACCTGATAGGGAATCTCTTCGATAATAATGGCATAGCGGTCTTTTTTGATCTCCTCGATGCGGGTCTTGGCCCGCACGATCACGCTGCCCCGCCCCTCGATATACGCCTTCCGCGCGCCCGAGCGGCCCAGCATGATACCGCCCGTGGGAAAGTCCGGGCCGGGGATGTATTCGATCAGCTGTTCGGAGCTCAGATCGGGGTTCTCGATCAGGGCCAAGGTGGCGTCGATGACCTCGCCCAGGTTGTGCGGCGGGATGTTCGTCGCCATGCCCACGGCGATACCGCCGGCGCCGTTGACCAGCATGTTGGGAAACCGTGCCGGCAGGACCGTGGGTTCGCGATCCTTGCCGTCGTAGTTGTCCTGAAAGTCGACGGTTTCCTTCTCGATATCGGCCAGCAGCGCGCCTGCGGGCTTGTCCATCCGCACCTCGGTATAACGCATGGCGGCGGGGTTGTCCCCGTCCATGGAGCCGAAGTTGCCCTGACCGTCAAGTAGCGGTAAAGACATGGAAAAATCCTGCGCCATCCGCACCAGCGCGTCGTAGATCGCGCTGTCGCCGTGAGGGTGGTATTTACCCATGACGTCACCCACGGGGCGGGCGGATTTGCGGTAGGCCTTGTCGTGGGTATTGCCGGTCTCGTGCATGGCGTAAAGGATGCGCCGGTGCACGGGTTTCAGCCCGTCGCGGAGGTCGGGAATGGCGCGGCTGACGATCACCGACATGGCGTAGTCCAGATAGGACGTCTTCATCTCGTCGATGATCGACACCGAAGGTCCGTCGTAAACGGGGCGCTCTGGCGGCATTTCGTCTTCGTTTTCAGGGGTTTCCGGCGTGTCGTTCACGTGCTATCCCGTCCTGTCGCAATTGTTCTATATCTTGTTGCGAAAACTATACCAGAGGCAGGATATGGGGTGCAATGGCCCGTGTCCCCCGCATTTGGCAGCCAGCAGGGAAGGGTGATAACATACTGTTTTTATTGAAAACTAATTATTTCGTGCCACACTCTGAATCATAACAATAAGAGTGGTGCCAACATGGAAAACACGACGGAGCTTTCGGAAACCGAACTGATGCTGAAGGGCTATGGCCTGACGACGGCGGAGTTTTATTACCACATGCCGGATTATGCGCATGTTATCAATACCTTCGTATGGCAGGACTACGACCTCGCCCCGGACCATCCCAAGCTCTTCAAGTTCATCGAATTCTGGCAGGACGAGATCGAGGGACCGCTGCATTCGGTGCAGTTCATCCACCGCAAGATGATCAGTCCCGGCGAATGGCGGCAGGTCACGGGCGAATTCTATTTGAATTGAGCACGGTCGGTTAACCGATCGGCGCAACAGGGAAAAATCGTGGGGGTGACACGCGTGCACCCCCCGTGCACCCCCGGTACACCGCGCGGTGCCTCTGCCGGGCGTTAACAAATGGGCGGTCAAGGTGGCGGGCGATGCCGCTGTCACCAGGAACGAGGCCCGACCATGCGCCGTACCGCCCCCTCCCAGTCCCCCCGCGCCGCCATGTTGCAGGAATTGCGCGAACTGCAAGAGGTGCTGACCGAGCAGTGGCTGGACCACTCGCTGCCCGACGAGTGGGAAGGGCTGGAAAGCCGCGAGCCGATCCCGCGCCCCAAGACGCGGGTGACGATTCGGCTGGACAGCGACATGGTGAAATGGTTCCGCCGCCTTGGCCCCGGTTACGGCGCGCGCATGAACAGGGTTCTTCGGCTCTATTGGCTGGCGCTGATCGAGGGGCGGGTCGTCGCCCATTGGGACGAAAAGCCGGCGGGTCCGAAATTTGCCCAGTACCGGAACCGGCAGATGGAGATCCTGCAAGAACAGCGCGCCCGGCGCATGAACGAGGACGCGGATGATGACGACGAAGATGAGGACGACACCCCGTTCCCCGCGATCAAGATAGATTTCGGAGACGGCGAGTGAGATGCGCCGCTCGCGCCCCGGATCAGTAGGGCGGGCAGCTTGCGGGCGGTGGCGGCATGTCCGGCAGGGCGCAGCCGCAATGGGATTGCATCAAGGTGAACCGTTTGCTGCGCAGGCCCATCCGCTGAAGCTGGCGATGCACCTCGCGCAGCCGGGGCCGGGCGCCTGTGCCAAGTTCGCGGTCCATCACCCTGCGGCCCTGGAAATGTGTCTGGAATGCCGCGTCGTCCGCGCCCTCCGGCAGGTGCCCCAGCGCGACCGCCTGTCGCTTGGTGCAATCGACCAGCACATAGGTCGGCGCGTAGCCTTCGGCGTCGGGATCGATCTGGGAAAAAAGAACGGTGTTGCCATCCGCATGGTCCAGAACGGCAATCTGCCCGTTCGAGACCTCGCAGACCGGCGGCGGAAGGGCGCAGGCGGCTGCATGGGGTGAGGCGCCAAGCGCGATGAGCGCGGCAAGCGTAACGGTGCGGAGCATCATGGTGCGACCTCAATCTAGAAAAAGGGCGCGTGGCAAATCACGCGCCCTAGTAGGTCGCATCGGATCCGTGAGTGGTTCAAACCCTTTGGTGTTCAGGGGATGATGCGGGTATACTTGGTGCCTTCCAGCGACGCGCCCACCAGCGCGCCCGCCTGGCCGAAGATCACCGCCAGCACGGGCGTGCTGGCCGTGGTGGTGTCGGCGCGCAGGTTTTCGCCCTGGTCCGAGAACACGTATTCGATATCCGCGCCCGCGACCCAGCCAGACGCGCGGCGGAAGCCGGCCAGTGAGTCCTGGGTCATGAAGAACAGAACGTGCGCGAATTGCTGCGCCCCGATCTGAAGCCCGACACTGCCCTTGGTGGCGGAGTAGTAGTCGACCGTCGCACCGCCCACGCGCAGCGCCCCGCGGCCATAGCCGCCGCCGACGATAAAGCCGCCCTCTGTGATCAGGGGCATGACAAGCTGGCCCACCGACTTGGCCGCGATGTCGCGGGTCTGGGGGTAGCGGGTGTAAAGGTAGTTGAGCGTCGAGTCGACGCGGGCGTCGATCTTTTGCGAGCCGACGCTGCCCACCCCGTTGCCGCAGGCGGCCAGAAGGGGGGACGCGGCCAGCGCGCCAAGCGTGAAGCTTCGCCGGGAAAGGTTTTTCATGATACTGCCTGTTCGTTGCCTGATCCGTGGCCGGTCTTTTGTAAAATGCCGGTCTATGCCCACACTATAGGGGGGAAGGCCGGCGGTGTCACCACAGTTTGTGGTGTCCGGGCGGATAAGCGGGAAGTTGCGCGAGCCTTATCCCTGTAGCATACGCGCCACGGCTGGGGCGAAATAGGTCAGGATGCCGTCGCAGCCGGCCCGTTTGAAGGCCATCAGGCTTTCGACCATGGCGCGGTCGTGGTCGATCCAGCCGTTCTGCGCCGCGGCCTGGATCATCGCGTACTCGCCCGACACCTGGTAGGCATAGGTGGGCGCGCCGAATTCATCCTTCACCCGGCGGCAGATATCCAGATAGGGCATTCCGGGCTTGACCATCACCATGTCGGCACCTTCGGTCAGGTCGCGGGCGACGCAGCGCAGCGCCTCGTCGGAATTGGCGGGGTCCATCTGGTAGGTCTTCTTGTCGCCCTTGAGTGCGCCCGAAGCCCCCACCGCGTCGCGGAAGGGGCCGTAGAACGCGCTGGCGTATTTGGCGGCGTAGCTGAGCAGGAGCGTGTTCTTGTGGCCTTCGGATTCCAGTGCTGCGCGCAGGGCACCGATGCGGCCGTCCATCATGTCCGAGGGGCCGATGATGTCGACCCCCGCTGCGGCCTGGCTGAGGGCCTGCTTGACCAGCGCCTCGATGGTTTCGTCGTTGAGGATCTCTCCATCCACCACGAACCCGTCATGGCCAGTGTCGGAATAGGGGTCGAGCGCCACGTCGGTCATGATGGCGATGTCGGGCACCGCGTCCTTGATGGCGCGGGTGGCGCGGTTCGACAGGTTGTCGGGGTTCCAGGCTTCGGCGCAATCCGAGGTGCGGTTCTCGGCCGAGGTATAGGGAAAGAGGCAGATTGCGGGAATGCCAAGGCTTTGCGCCTCGCGGGCGGCCTCGACCACGCGGTCGACGCTGCGGCGCAGGACGCCGGGCATCGAGGGCACAGGTTCCTCGACGCCGTCGCCGTCGCGCACGAAGACCGGCCAGATCAGGTCGGCCGGGGTCAGCGTGTTCTGCGCCACCAGCGCGCGGATCGCGGGGGTGGCGCGGGTGCGGCGCAGGCGCGTGACAGGAAAGGGTCCTTGGGTGGGACGCATGACGGCCATCCTTTTTCTTCGACGCCAACTGAGTGGCATGGAAATTCCCCCATCTCAAGGGTAGGAATTGGGGCAAAGCGGCGCTAAGAGGTGCCCGGATAGAGCGCGGCACAGCGCAAAGACACAATGAGGCACCGGCATTGGACCTGATCGAGACGATTTTCGAGCTGATCGACATGCGCAGCTTCAGCAACCTGTGGTTCTGGATCGTACTGGCGGTGCTGTGGTCCTCGACCAGCCACTGGGTGCTGGGCGTGCCGTGGGACATGGTACAGCGGGCCAGGCGCGGCGACGAGCAGGGCGTGGTGGACCTGCACGACATGGTGCGCATCAACTGCAACCGCATCCTTTACATCGCGCGGGAAACCGGCCTGCTGCTTGCGGGGTTCGTGTGTTTCGTGCTGACCACGCTGTGCCTTCTGGGGTTCGTTTACGGAAACGAATTCAGCCAGGCTCTGTTCCTGCTGGGCTTTCCGATGACGCTGGTGGCGGTTTTGTCGATCTTTACCGCGCACCGCATCACCCGCGACGCTCTGGTGGGCGAGGCGCTCTACAAGCGGATGCACTACCACCGCATCGGGACGCAATTCGTCGGCATCCTGTCGATCCTGGTGACCGCGATGTGGGGGATGCTGGTCAACATGTCGACCGGCGTGCTGGGCTGAGGGGCGGGGCATGGCCGACACCCCCCGTATCGCCGTGGGCGGCGCGCCCGAAGGGTTCGACGCCAAGCTGATCCTGGACGAGGCCGCCCGCGCGGAGGGTCCCGTGATCCATGTGGCGCGCGACGACAAGCGCATGGCGGCGATGGAAGAGGCGCTGCGCTTTTTCGCGCCGGAGATGCCGGTGATCCGCTTTCCCGGCTGGGATTGCCTGCCTTATGACCGGGTGTCGCCCAATGCCGATATCTCGGCCACGCGCATGGCCACGCTGGCGGGGCTGGTGCATGGCGGGCCGTCGCGGTTCATCCTGCTGACCACGCTGAATGCGGCGACGCAGCGTGTGCCCGCCCGCGACGTGCTGCGCGAGGCCGCGTTCTCGGCGCAGGTGGATTACCAGATTGACGAAGACGCGCTGAAATCCTTCCTCGTGCGGATGGGCTTTACGCAGGCGCCCACGGTCATGGAGCCGGGGGATTATGCCGTGCGCGGGGGCATCATCGACATCTATCCGCCGGGCGAGAGCGGGCCGGTGCGGCTGGACCTCTTTGGCGATGTGCTGGACGGCGTGCGGCGGTTCGACCCGGCGACGCAGCGCACCACCGAAAAGCTGGACCGGATCGAGCTGGCGCCGGTCAGCGAGGTCATTCTGGATGACGCGGCGATCACGCGGTTCCGGCAGAATTACCGGATCGAGTTCGGTGCGGCGGGCAGCGATGACCCGCTGTACGAGGCCGTCAGCGCCGGGCGCAAGCAGGCGGGGATGGAGCATTGGCTGCCGCTGTTTCACGAGCGGCTGGAGACGCTCTTCGACTATATCCCCGGCGCGCCGGTCAGCCTGGATGACCAGGTCGAGGCGGCGCGCGAGGCGCGGTGGGTGTCCATCGCCGACCAGTATGACGCCCGCAAGCACGCCATGAGCCAGAAGGGCCGCGAGGACAGCGTCTACAAGCCCATCGCGCCCGATCTGCTGTATCTCGACAACGACGCGTGGAGCGCCGCGTTGGGCGACCGCCGCGTGCTGGCCCTGTCGCCCTTGCCGCAGGCGCCGGGGCCGGGTGTGATCGACGCGGGCGGGCGGATCGGACGCAACTTCGCGCCCGAGCGACAGCAGGAAAAGATAAACCTTTTCAGCGTCCTGAAAGACCATATTGATGCACGCATGGCCGAAGGGCCGGTGCTGGTCGCGTCCTATTCCGACGGCGCGCGGGAGCGGCTGGAAGGGCTGTTGGAGGATGAGGGCCTCTTGGGCGCGGTGACGGTCAAGAATGCCGGGGCCATTGGCAAGCGAGGCCTGCATCTGGCGGTCTGGGGGCTGGAGCATGGCTTTACCGCGCCGGGCCTGACCGTGATCGCCGAGCAGGATATCCTGGGCGACCGCCTGATCCGCTCCCCCAAGAAACGCCGGCGGGCCGAGAATTTTCTGACCGAGGCGCAAAGCCTGTCGCCCGGCGACCTGGTGGTGCATGTCGATCACGGCATTGGGCGCTACAAGGGGCTGGAAGTGGTCACGGCGGCGGGCGCGGCGCATGAATGCTTGCTGCTGGAATATGCCGAAGAGTCAAAGCTTTACCTGCCGGTCGAGAATATCGAACTGCTGAGCCGGTATGGCCATGAAGAGGGCCTGCTGGACCGGCTGGGCGGCGGCGCGTGGCAGGCCAAGAAGGCCAAGCTGAAGGAACGCATCCGCGAGATGGCCGACCGCCTGATCCGGATCGCCGCCGAGCGCGCGCTGCGCAAGGCGCCGGTGCTGGAACCCGAGCATCACGCGTGGGAGGCGTTCTCGGCCCGGTTCCCGTACCAGGAGACGGACGACCAGCTGCGCGCCATCGAGGATGTCGTGGCCGATCTGGACAGCGGCACGCCGATGGACCGGCTGATCTGCGGCGACGTCGGTTTCGGCAAGACCGAGGTGGCGATGCGCGCGGCCTTTATCGCCGCCATGTCCGGGATGCAGGTGGCGGTGATCGCGCCGACGACCCTGCTGGCGCGGCAGCATTACCAGAGCTTTGCCGAACGGTTCAGGGGCTTCCCGGTAACGGTGGCGCCATTGTCGCGCTTCGTGTCCTCAAGCCAGGCCACCAAGACCCGCGCGGGGCTGGCCGATGGCACGGTGGATATCGTGGTGGGCACGCACGCATTGCTGGCCAAGAACATCCGGTTCAAGAACCTTGGTCTGCTGGTGATCGACGAGGAGCAGCGGTTCGGCGTGACCCACAAGGAGCGGCTGAAATCCCTGCGCTCGGAAGTGCATGTGCTGACCCTGACGGCGACGCCGATCCCACGAACTTTGCAGTTGAGCCTGTCGGGCGTGCGGGACCTGAGCATCATCGGCACGCCGCCCATCGACCGCCTGTCGATCCGCACCTATGTCAGCGAGTTCGACACGGTGACGATCCGCGAGGCGCTGTTGCGCGAGCATTATCGCGGCGGGCAGAGCTTTTACGTGGTGCCGCGGATCAGCGACATCGCCGAAATCGAGGCGTTCCTGCGCGAACAGGTGCCGGAGGTCAGTTTCGTCGTGGCGCATGGCCAGATGGCGGCCAAGGAACTCGACGAGCGGATGAACGCCTTCTACGACGGCAAATACGATGTGCTCTTGGCGACGACAATCGTGGAATCGGGCCTCGATATTCCCACCGCCAACACCATGGTCGTGCACCGCGCCGACATGTTCGGCCTGTCGCAGCTTTACCAGATCCGGGGGCGCGTGGGCCGGGCCAAGACGCGGGCCTATGCGTATCTGACGACGAAGCCCCGGATGCGCCTGACGCCCTCGGCCGAAAAGCGGCTGCGGGTGCTGGGCAGTCTGGATCAGCTGGGGGCGGGGTTCACGCTGGCCAGCCAGGACCTCGATATTCGCGGGGCGGGCAACCTTCTTGGCGAGGAACAGTCGGGCCAGATGCGCGACGTGGGGTACGAACTGTACCAGTCGATGCTGGAAGAGGCGATTGCCAAGATCAAGTCGGGGCAGATGGAGGGGCTGAGCGAGGCGGACGAGCAATGGGCGCCGCAGATCAACCTGGGTGTGCCGGTGCTGATCCCCGAGGAGTATGTGCCCGACCTGGACGTGCGCTTGGGATTGTACCGCCGTCTCAGTGGTTTGGCGACCAAAGTTGAACTGGAAGGTTTCGCCGCCGAGCTGATCGACCGCTTCGGCAAGCTGCCCCGCGAGGTCAACACGCTGATGCTGGTGGTGCGGATCAAGGCGATGTGCAAGCGCGCCGGGATCGCCAAGCTGGATGGCGGGCCGAGGGGCGCGACGATCCAGTTCCACAACGACAAGTTTTCCAACCCGCAGGGGCTGGTCGATTTCATCAAGGACCAGAAGGGGCTGGCCAAGGTCAAGGACAACAAGATCGTGGTCAAGCGCAGCTGGAAATCCGATGCCGACAAGATCAAGGGGGCGTTTGCGATAGCGCGAGATCTGGCGGAGAAGGTGAAGGAAGGCAAGAAGGGGTGAGGAGCCGTGCGATTGCCAGACCGCGGGCTGGCGATCGCGCGGCGGCGCGCAAAGCGCGCCTTGGTTCCGCGCGCGGCGCTCAGGCCGAGCGTTTCAATTCCGCCACCAGCTTTTCATACTGCGCCTTGGTCAGTTCGTCCGTGTCGGTATAAGGTTTCGAGGCCAGGAAACTGCGCTCGAACAGGGTGTCGTAAGTCAGGCGCGGCCCCAGCGCGTGCTTGCCGGCGCCGTCCTCGCCCAGACCCTCGCCATGGTGCCGCGCCACCGACAGGGCGTTCTGCATCCAGTTGAGGCAGTTGATCGCCGTGAAAGGATCGTTGACGCCCGGCGACAGTGCGCGGGCCAGCACCTCGACCAGTTCGTCGACCAGGAAGAGCACGTTCTGGTGCTCGGTCTTGCTGGTGCCGAGCGCGTAGCAGTCGCGCAGCTCGGCGATATCGTCGTCCGACAGCGCCTCGTGTGACCAGACCGACATCACGTGCGTGAAGGAGCTGACGAAATCGCCCGGCTGCTGTTCGATCCGCAGGAGCCAGTCGTCTCGGTCGGTCAGCTTTTCGACCTGCTGGTAGTTCAGCGTGCGGATATATCCGGCGGCGTTCAGGGTGATCCGGTGATCGGGGTCGCGGTCGGGATAAGAGACCTCGCGGCGCTTGTCGCGGGCGTCCTCGGCGTCAATGATCGCCTTGATCTCGGTCTCCAGCCGCTGGCCCAGGCCGGCGGTGATGTTGCCCACGTTGATCGTTTCGGGCACGTGGTGGACGAAATAGATCATGGTGAAGACCGCGATGATGCAGCCCAGCATGGCCAGCAGCATGGAATATTGCGGCACGAAGGCCTCGACCTCGGCCGTTTCGGAGGGGTCCTGCACGGCGCGCAGGATCAGAAGGGCATAGACGAATGTGGCGATCAGGATGCCGAGGCTGATCTGGTTGCCCCGGTTGCGCATGAAGTTCCCGATCAGGCGCGGCCCGTAGTTGCCGGCGGCGAAGGAGACCGCGACGATGGTCATGGAGAACATCACGCCGGTGACGCCGATTACTGACGTGGCGATGGTCGAGAGCGTGCTGCGCGCGCCCTCGACCTGGGTATTGATCAATGTTTCGGGGAACTGGAATGGCAATATGTCGGCATTGTGGTCGAGCCACTCCGACCCGTAGGCCAGAACGATCGCGAACAACACCATGTTGGCCGGAATGAACCAGTAGCTGGCGCGTATGTCCTGCGCCAGTTTGAGCAACAGCGCCCGTTTGTTCATTCAGTTCTTCCCTGGAGGTTGGACCCCGGGGCCTCGTTCACCCGATGCCGATGAAGGAAAGGATGGCAACGACGATGACGATAAGGCCGACGATATAGATGATGTTGTTCATGGGTCTTCTACTCCGGTTTGCCGGGCGGGCACAATTGGCGTGCCCGCTATGGCGTGCAGAGTGATAACTGCACCCGGAGCGGGAAAGTTCCCGAAGACGTGATCAAAGCGTGAGGATGGTCGACCCGGTGGTTTCCCGCGCTTCCAGTGCGCGATGCGCCTCGGCGATCTCCTCGAGCTTCCAGGTCTGGCCGATATTCACCTTCACGTCGCCCGACTGCACCTTTTCGAACAGGTGGCGCGCCATTTCCTGGCAGCGTTCGTGATCGGCGAGGAAGGTGAAAAGCGTCGTGCGCGTCAGCTTCAGCGAGCCTTTCTGCGCCAGGGTCAGCAGGCTGACGGGCTCGACCGGGCCCGAGGCGTTGCCGAAGGACATCATCATGCCCAAGGGCTTCAGGCAGTCGAGCGAGCGGTCGAACGTGTCCTTGCCGACGCCGTCCATCACCACGTCGACGCCCTTATCGTCGGTCAGTTTCTTGACCTCGGCCACGAAATCCTCGCTGCGGTAGTTGATGCAGGCGCTGGCACCATTATCGACCGCCATCTTGCATTTCTCGTCCGTCCCGGCGGTGCCAATGAGGGTGATGCCCTCGGACCGGGCCCATTGGCAGGCCAGCAGGCCGACACCGCCCGCGGCGGCGTGGAATAGCACCGTGTCGCCCTTTTTCAGCGGCCAGACCCGGTGAAAGAGGTATTCCACCGTCATGCCCTGCAGCATGATCGAGGCGGCATCCTCGAACGGGATGTCGTCGGGCAGGGGGCAGACCTGCGACGCGGGCATCACGCGCGCCTCGGAATAGGCGCCGGGCGGGGTGGCGGCATAGGCGGCCTTCTGGCCCGCTTGCAGGTGGGTGACGCCGTCGCCCACCGCCTCGACGATGCCCGCGGCCTCCATCCCCAGGGCATGGGGCAGCTCCAGCGGGTAAAGCCCGGTGCGCTGGTAGACGTCGATGAAATTCAGCCCGCAGGCGACGTGCGCGATGCGCACCTCGCCGGGGCCAGGCTCGCCCACCTCGCGGTCGACCAGCTTGAGGGTGTCCGGACCGCCGAACTCTTCGATGATGATGGTGCGTGCCATTGTGGTGTCTCCCTGCTTTGGTTCTCGTGCGCGGCTGTCACGGGCTACGCCGCGCGGGGTCTGACGGGCATCTAGCCCGCGTGACGGGGATCGCCCGTGCGAAATGCAATCGCGGTCAGGTTTCGGGCGGATCCTTGGGGGCGGTATCCCCCGCGCCCTGCTTTTCCTGAAATTTCTTGACGCGGTTCAGCAGATGCGCGCGCGCCGCCATGTTGGCGCGGCGCACCCGCATCGAGGTCAGGAACGCCTCTTCGGCGGATTGGGACGTGGCGCCGAGGATGCCGACGATTTCGGAAATAACGCCGTCATCGCCCGAGGCGTCCACGTACTTGATGACCTTCAGCGCCAGTTCGTCGGCCAGATCCTCGGTCACGCCCATGAGCCGTTACCTCGTGGTCTCGGTGAGGCGGCGTTTGACGTAATCGCTGACGGTGCCGATCATCGTCTCCATATGCGGCTCTTCAAAGAAGTGGCCCGAGCCCTCGATCTGTTCGTGGGTGATGGTGATGCCCTGCTGTTCGTGCAGCTTGCCCACGAGGGCCTGAGTATCGGCGGGCGGCGCGACGCGGTCGGCGCTGCCGTTGATGATCAGGCCAGAGGACGGGCAGGGGGCCAGGAACGAGAAGTCGTACATGTTGGCGGGCGGCGAGACCGAGACAAAGCCGGTGATCTCGGGGCGGCGCATCAGAAGCTGCATCCCGATCCACGCGCCGAAGGAAAAGCCCGCGACCCAGCAATGTTTCGAGTTGGCGTTCATCGACTGCAGGTAGTCGAGCGCCGAGGCGGCATCGGAAAGCTCGCCCACGCCCTGGTCGTACTCGCCCTGGCTGCGACCCACGCCACGGAAGTTGAAGCGCAGGACGGTGAAGCCCAGCTTGTGGAACGCGTAGTGCAGGTTGTAGACCACCTTGTTGTTCATCGTGCCCCCGAACTGCGGGTGCGGGTGCAGGATGATGGCGATGGGCGCGTCGCGCTCTCGTTGCGGGTGGTAGCGGCCTTCCAGGCGGCCCTCGGGGCCGGGAAAGATGACCTCGGGCATGAGGATCCCCTTGCATTTCGGCGCCGGTCAATTCTTGACGGAATTGATCAAGCACCTTAGAACTATTCTAAACGACCGAATGGATTCTGCGGCTTCACGCGAGATAGGGGGTTGATCGGGCAAGGTCAATCATTTCCCCGCCCGCCAAACCGCTGATGCGCCGGTATTTTGCGGGGGAGAGCGATGAAACTCAGCACCAAGGGGCGTTACGCGATGGTCGCGCTGGTCGATATCGCGTTGCAGCAAAAGGACGGGTTGGTCACGCTGAGCGATATCTCGGCGCGGCAGAGCATCTCGCTGCCCTACCTGGAACAGCTCTTCGTCAAGCTGCGGCGGGCCGAACTGGTGAGTTCGGTGCGCGGGCCGGGCGGAGGCTACAAGCTGGCGCGGCCCGCGTCCGAGATCCGCGCGGTGGATATCCTGGCCGCGGTGGACGAGACCATTGATGCGATGCACAAGGGCGCGGGGGCCTCGGGAGCGACCAGCGGGTCGCGGGCGCAGAGCATGACCAACCGGCTGTGGGAAGGTCTGAGCGCGCAGGTCTACGTGTTCCTGCACCAGACCCGGCTGAGTGACATCGTGGGCAATTCGCTGGCGCCGTGTCCGGCCGTGCCGTCGCTGTTTGCCGTGGTGGACGAGGAATGAGGACGCCTGCGGCGACAGGTTTTGCGCCGCCTTCGGCGTCGCGGCAGGCGGGGGCTCTGCCCCCAACGTCGAAACGCTGTTTCGACGACCCCCGGGATATTTATGGCCAGAGGAAAAGGGGGGCTGTGTGAGCCGGGTCTACCTCGATTACAACGCGACGGCGCCTTTGCGGCCCGAGGCGCGGGAGGCGATGGTCGCGGCGATGGATGTGGTCGGCAACCCGTCCTCGGTGCATGGCGAGGGGCGGGCGGCCAAGGCTCTGGTGGAGCGAGCGCGGGGGCAGGTTGCGGCGGCCGTGGGCTGCACGCCGCAGGAGGTGGTGTTCACCTCTGGCGCGACCGAGGCGGCCAGTGTGCTGTCGGGGTTTGGCACCGTCGAGGTGCAGGCGACCGCGCATGACGCGCTTTGGGCGCATCAGGCGCCGGGTGAAGATGGGCCTGAGATTCGCGCCATGGGGCTGGCCAATTCCGAGACGGGGATCGTGACGCAGCCCGGGACCGGCGAGGGACTGCTGCTTCTGGATATCACGCAGGCGGTGGGCCGCCTGCCGTTTTCCTTTGCCTGGTCGGGGGCGGACATGGCCGTGATGTCGGCGCACAAGCTGGGCGGGCCCAAGGGCATTGGCGCACTGATCGTGAAACAGGGCGTGGACATTCTGGCGCTCAGCCTTGGCGGCGGGCAGGAGATGGGCCGCCGGTCGGGCACGGAGAACATCATCGGCATCGCAGGCTTCGGTGCGGCGGCGGAGGCTGCGCAGCGCGATCTGGCCGATGGCGCGTGGGACCGGGTGAAAAAACTTAGAAGGATTCTAGAAAACGCTATTGAGGAATCCGCCCCAGCGACTATTTTTGTCGGGAAATCCGAAGATCGGCTGCCGAACACGTCCTGCTTCATCACGCCCGGCTGGAAGGGTGAGACGCAGGTGATGGCGATGGACCTTGCGGGGTTTGCCATTTCGGCCGGCTCGGCCTGTTCCAGCGGCAAGGTCAAGGCAAGCCGCGTGCTGGCGGCGATGGGGTTCGACGAGGTTCAGGCGGCCAGCGCCGTCCGGGTCTCGCTGGGGCCCGACACGAGCGAAGACGACGTTGTGGCCTTTGCGCAAGCCTGGGCCAGGCAACACGAAAAATTCCGCGCCCGCGCGGCGTGAGAGATAAACCGAGGAGGTGGCCCAATGGCGGCACTGGATGAGACACAGGTCAAAGAAGGCGTCGACAAGGAGACCGTCGATGCGGTGCGCGACATCAGCACGTACAAATACGGCTGGAACACCGATATCGAGATGGATTACGCGCCCAAGGGCCTGACGGAAGACATCGTCAAGCTGATCTCGGAAAAGAACGAAGAGCCCGAGTGGATGACCGAGTGGCGGCTCGAGGCCTATGCTCGCTGGCTGCAGAAGAAAGAGCCGGACTGGGCCATGGTCGACTATCCCGAGATCGACTTTCAGAACCAGTATTACTATGCCCGCCCCAAGAGCATGGAGCAAAAGCCCAAATCGCTGGACGAGGTCGACCCCAAGCTGCTGGAGACCTACGAAAAGCTGGGCATCCCGCTGAAGGAACAGATGATCCTGGCCGGGGTCGAGGGCGCCGAGGAAGCGCCCGCCGAGGGCCGCAAGGTGGCCGTGGACGCGGTGTTCGACTCCGTGTCTGTCGGGACGACATTTCAGGCAGAGCTGAAGAAGGCGGGCGTGATCTTCTGCTCGATTTCCGAGGCGATCCGGGAGCATCCCGAGCTGGTGAAGAAATACCTCGGCAGCGTCGTTCCGGTGAACGACAACTTCTACGCGACGCTGAACTCCGCCGTGTTCTCGGACGGGTCATTCGTCTACGTGCCGCCGGGCGTGCGCTGCCCCATGGAGCTGAGCACCTATTTCCGCATCAACGCCGAGAACACCGGTCAGTTCGAGCGGACGCTGATCATCGCCGACAAGGGCTCTTACGTCAGCTATCTGGAAGGCTGCACCGCGCCGCAGCGTGATACGTCACAGCTGCACGCCGCGGTCGTCGAGATCGTCGTCGAGGAAGACGCCGAGGTGAAGTATTCGACCGTTCAGAACTGGTTCCCCGGCGACGAGAACGGCAAGGGCGGCATCTACAACTTCGTCACCAAGCGCGCCGATTGCCGGGGCGACCGGGCCAAGGTGATGTGGACGCAGGTGGAAACCGGCTCTGCCGTTACGTGGAAATATCCCAGCTGCATCCTGCGCGGCAACGAAAGCCAGGGCGAGTTCTATTCCATCGCCATCACCAACAACTGGCAGCAGGCCGACACCGGCACGAAGATGATCCATCTGGGCAAGAACACCAAGAGCCGGATCGTATCCAAGGGCATCAGCGCGGGGCACGCGCAGAACACCTATCGCGGGCTTGTCTCGATGCATCCCAAGGCCAAGGACAGCCGCAACTACACGCAATGCGACAGCCTGCTGATCGGCTCGGAATGCGGTGCGCACACGGTGCCTTACATCGAGGTCAAGAACAACTCGAGCCGGGTGGAGCACGAGGCGACCACGTCCAAGGTCGATGACGACCAGCTTTTCTATTGCCGTCAGCGCGGCATGGACGAGGAAGAGGCCGTGGCGCTGGTGGTGAACGGCTTCTGCAAGGACGTGCTTCAGGCCCTGCCGATGGAGTTCGCCATGGAGGCGCAGCAGCTTGTGGCGATTTCGCTGGAAGGGTCCGTGGGGTAACGACCGTAGCTTATGCGCAGACAGAGCCACATAGAACGTCATGCCCGGCAAGGGCAGACGTCGGAACAACTGGCGGAACGTAATTCGCTGCGCCGCCTGGTGTTTTATGCTGTGCTCGGCGGGGTCGCAGGCGGGCTGCTCACAGGTCTCGTTTTCCCGACCTGGCTATGGGTTGGCACGATCCTTGGAGGCGTTCTCGGTCTCGGTCTGGCTATCGCCATCGATGAGAAGTTGAAACGAGTGGACCAGATGCGCAGGTCCGAGCATGCCTCCGACATGGCGCAGGAACGCGAGCGCGCGCTTCAGGCTAAGATCCGGGCCGCAAGAGAAAACGGAGAATTCGAAAGGTGGGACGAGAAACCATGATCATCACGACCACGCAAAGCATCGAAGGGCGCAAGATCATCGACTATCGCGGCATCGTGGTGGGCGAGGCGATCATGGGGGCGAACGTCATCCGTGATTTCTTTGCGCAGGTTACCGATATCGTCGGCGGTCGCTCCGGCGCATATGAGTCGAAGTTGCAGGATGCCCGCGACACCGCCATGCGCGAGCTGGAAGAGCGCGCCAAGGCAATGGGAGCGACGGCCGTGGTCGGCGTCGATCTGGATTACGAAGTTGTGGCGGAGTCCATGCTGATGGTTTCGGCCAGCGGGACGGCGGTGGTGCTGGACTGACATGACCCCCACCGCCACCATATCGCGGCCCGAGCTGACCCTGCCGGAGGCCGAGGCGGAGGTGCTGCGCGCGGCCTACGCGGGTGCCGACGTGATCCTGGAATACGGATCTGGCGGATCGACCGTGATGGCGGGCGAGATGCCGGGCAAGCGGGTCTTTTCGGTGGAGAGCGACAAGGACTGGGCGCTGATGATGCGCGGCTGGTTCGACGAGAACGCGCCCGCCAAAGGCACCGAGGTGGATGTGATCTGGTCCGACATCGGCCCGACGAAAGAGTGGGGATATCCGACCGCCGCGGAGCAGTACATGCGCTATCCGCGCTATCCGCTGGAGGTCTGGGACCTGCCCGAGTTCCGCCAGCCCGACGTGGTGCTGGTAGATGGTCGGTTCCGCACGGGCTGCGCGCTGGCCACGGCGCTGCGCACCGAGCGGCCCGTGCAGCTGTTCGTCGACGACTACAAGCGGCGCAAGCAGTACCACGGGATCGAGAAATTCATTGGCGCCCCAAGGATGACGGGGCGCATGGCGGGGTTCGAGGTGGAACCGCTGACCCTGCCGCAAAGCGAGCTGTTGAACGTGATCGAGATGATGCTGCGCCCCTGAGGGGGCAGCGACAGGAAAAGGAGAGAAAGATGTTGGAGATCAAGGGCCTGAAGGTCGATCTTGAAGACGAGGACAAGACCATCCTGAAAGGTGTGGACCTGACCGTCGAGGCGGGCAAGGTGCACGCGATCATGGGGCCGAACGGCTCGGGCAAGTCGACGCTCAGCTATGTTCTGTCGGGTCGTGACGGCTATGAGGTCACCGGCGGCAGCGCCACGCTGGAAGGCGAGGACATCCTGGACATGGAGCCAGAAGAGCGCGCCGCGGCGGGGCTGTTCCTGGCGTTTCAATACCCGGTCGAGATTCCCGGCGTGGGCAACATGACCTTCATGCGCACCGCGCTCAACGCGCAGCGCAAGGCGCGCGGGCAGGACGAGATCAGCGCGGCGGATTTCCTCAAGCTGGTGCGCGAAAAGGCCGCCACGCTGGAGATCGACAACGACATGCTGAAACGTCCGGTCAACGTGGGCTTTTCGGGCGGTGAGAAAAAGCGCAACGAGATCCTGCAAATGGCCATTCTCGAGCCCAAGATGTGCATTCTCGACGAGACCGACTCGGGCCTCGACGTGGACGCGATGAAGCTGGTGTCGAAAGGCGTGAACGCGCTGCGCGAAGAAGGTCGTGGATTCCTGGTAATCACCCACTATCAGCGCCTGCTGGACCACATCAAACCCGACGTTGTGCACATCATGTCCGATGGCCGGATCGTGAAGACCGGCGGGCCGGAACTGGCGCTCGAGGTCGAGAAGAACGGGTATGCCGACATCAAGGCGGAGGTGGCGTAATGGCGTTACCCCAAGCGAAACAGGACGCCACCGAGGCGCGCCTTGCCGCGCTGAGCCTGCCCGACGCGTCGGGCTGGACGAAAGCGCCGCGCGAGGACGCGCTGGCGCGGCTGCGGGCCGCGGGACTGCCGCACGCGCGGGATGAATACTGGAAGTTCACACGCCCCGACACTCTGGTCGACGCCGAGGCGCCGAAGGCCGCCGTATTCGAGAGTGACGAGACCGAGGTGTTCGAGGATGTCGAGCGTCTGAAGATCGTGTTCCGCGACGGTGTGTTCGACGCTGACGCCAGCGACGACCTGAGCCTGGAAGGCGTGAAGATCGACCGTCTGGCCGAGGCCGGGCAGGCAGATATCCACTGGGCCAAGGACCTTTACGGCGCGCTGGAAACAAATGGCCAGACGCCCGTGGCACGCCCCCTGGCGACGCTGAACACGGCGGCCGCCACCGATGGCGTGCTGGTCCATGTCACGGGCAAGGCATCGAAGCCGATCAACCTGATTTATCACCACGAATCCGAGACTTCCGACGCGATCCTGCACCATGTCATCAAGCTGGATGCAGGTGCCGAACTGACCGTGCTGGAAAACGGCCCCGCCGCCGCGCGGTTCAACAAGGTGATGGAGGTCGACGTGGCCGACACCGCCGCGTTCAACCATGTCCGCACCCAGGGCCGCGACCACGAGCGCCGGGCCGTCACGCATATCTTCGCGCGGCTGGGGCAGGAAAGCGCCTTCAAATCCTTCACCATGACCGCCAATGGCGTGCTGACGCGCAACGAATGCGTGATCGAGCTGACCGGCGACGATGCCATCGCGCATGTCGCGGGCGCCTGCGTGGGCGACGGTGATTTCCACCATGACGACACGGTCTTTATCACCCATGACGCCGAGAATTGCGAAAGCCGGCAGGTGTTCAAGAAGGTGCTGCGCAACGGCGCTGTCGGCGTCTTTCAGGGCAAGATCCTCGTGAAGGCAGGCGCGCAGAAAACCGACGGCTACCAGATCAGCCAATCGCTGCTGCTGGATGGCGATAGCGAGTTTCTGGCCAAGCCGGAGCTGGAGATCTATGCCGACGACGTGGCTTGCTCGCACGGCTCGACCTCGGGCGCGATCGACGAGGAGGCGCTGTTCTACCTGCGCGCGCGCGGCGTGCCCAAGCCCATCGCGACCGACCTTCTGACGCTGGCCTTTCTGGCCGAGGCTGTGGAAGAGATCGAGGACGAGGGCCTGCGCGACGGGATCGTCGAACGCCTTGAAGGCTGGCTGGTGCGGCGGCGCGGCTGATGCCGGTCACCACCGATATCGTGGCCGCCTATCGCGGCCCGCGAACGGTGTTCCGTCGCCTGCTGGCGATGGGCGCGAACGAAGGGCGTGCGCTGGCCATCCTGATGGCCGGCTGCGCGATCTTCTTCATTTCCGAATGGCCGCGTCTGGCGCGCGAGGCGCATCTGACCGGGCAGGAGCTGAACCCGATGCTGGGCGGGGCTCTGCTGGGCTGGATCTTCATCGCGCCGCTGATCTTTTACGCCATCGGCACGATCACCCAGCTTGTGCTGCGCCTGATGGGCGGGCGCGCCACCGCCTATGCCACGCGGTTGGCGCTGTTCTGGGCATGGCTGGTGGCCAGCCCGATCAAGCTGTTGCACGGGCTGGTGGCCGGCTTCATCGGCCCCGGTCCGGGCCTGACGGCGGTGGGCGCGATATGGCTGCTGGCCTTTCTTTGGGTGTGGGTGTCAAACCTGCGCGAAGCCGGATGGGGGCAGGGATGACCGAAACCGCATTGAAACCCCTTTTTCTGACGACCGTGCGCAATCCGCGCGCGGGTGCGGGGCGGGTTCTTGGGATGAACCTGCCTCCGCAGGCGCTGTGGATCGCGCTGTCGCTGATTTCCGTCGTCACCTCGGGCGTGGTTGCCGCGCTGGTTCAGGCCGCGCCGATTCCCGAGGGTGAGATCGGCGTCCTGATCACGGCCTCGCCCGTCTACAGCTCGCCGCTGATCTTCGCGCTTATGCAATGGGGCAGGGCGGTTCTGTCGGTCTTCATGCTGTACTGGGTCGGACGTGGCCTTGGCGGGCGTGGCGGCATCCCCGAGGTTCTGGCGGTCGTGACCCTCTTGCAAGCCGTCAGCTTCATCCTGGTGGCCGGTTGCGTCCTTCTCGGGCTTGTCATCCCGTTTGTGTCGTCGCTGGGCCTTCTGGTCTTCATCGTCTGGTGGATGTGGGCCGTGTCCAACATGCTGGACGTGGCGCATGGGTTCGACAGCCCGCTCAAGGCCTTTGGCGTGATGGTGATTGCGATCTTCGGCGTCGTGGTGGGGCTGTCCATCATCATGGGCGTCATCGGCGGCCTTTTCGCCGCAACGACAGGAGCAGTTTGAGATGTACGATATCGAGGCGATCCGCCGCGACTTTCCTATCCTGTCGCGCGAGGTGAACGGCAAGCCGCTGGTCTATCTCGACAACGGCGCCAGCGCGCAGAAACCGCAGGTGGTGATCGACGCGATCACCACGGCCTATAGCCATGAATACGCCAATGTTCATCGTGGTCTGCATTACCTTTCCAACCTTGCGACCGAGAAATATGAAGGCGTGCGCGGTATCATCGCGCGGTTCCTGGGCGTGGCGGACGAGGACCAGATCGTGCTGAATTCCGGCACCACCGAGGGGATCAACATGGTCGCCTATGGCTGGGCGATGCCGCGGATGGAGGCGGGTGACGAGATCGTCCTGTCGGTGATGGAGCATCACGCCAACATCGTGCCTTGGCATTTCTTGCGGGAGCGGCAGGGCGTGGCGCTGAAATGGGTGGATATCGACAGCACCGGTGCGCTGGACCCGCAAAAGGTGATCGACGCGATCGGGCCGAAGACCAAGCTGGTGGCGCTCACGCATTTGTCCAACGTTCTGGGCACCAAGGTCGATGTCAAGGCGATCACAGAGGCCGCCCACGCGCAGGGCGTGCCCGTGCTGGTCGACGGAAGCCAGGCGGCGGTGCACATGCCGGTGAACCTGGATGAGCTGGGCGTTGATTTCTATGCCATCACCGGCCACAAGCTTTATGGACCCTCGGGCTCCGGCGCGATTTTCGTGAAGAAAGAGCGGCTGGCCGAGATGCGCCCGTTCATGGGCGGCGGCGACATGATCCGCGAGGTTTCCAAGGACGAAGTGACCTATGCCGACCCGCCGATGAAGTTCGAGGCCGGCACGCCCGGCATCGTGCAGACGATCGGCTTGGGCGTGGCGCTGGAATACATGATGGGGCTGGGGATGGAGAATATCGCGGCCTACGAGGACCGGCTGCGCGACTATGCCGTAAGCAGGCTTGGCGGGCTGAACTGGTTGCAGGTGCAGGGACAGACGCCGGACAAGGCGGCGATTTTCTCGTTCACGCTGGACGGCGCGGCCCATGCGCATGACATCTCGACCATCCTCGACAAGAAGGGCGTGGCGGTGCGTGCAGGGCATCACTGTGCCGGGCCGCTGATGGATCATATCGGGCTGACGGCGACCTGCCGTGCCTCGTTCGGCCTTTACAACACCGAGGCCGAGGTGGACGCGCTGATCGACGCGCTGGAACTGGCGCACGAGCTTTTCGCCTGAGCCGTGACTTCCTTTTGAACCGACCCTCCCTTGGCGCCGACCCATTGTCGACACGTCAAGGAGGTCACGATGATCACGTTTCGCACTACCCTTACCCTCATGCTCGCGGGCGCTGTCCTGGCGGGCTGCACGGCACCGGACACCAGCCAGTCGCGGGTGCCTATCACCGACGATCCGGTGATGACGAAATACGACGCGCAGTCTGATGGCGGCGGCGGCTGTCCCGGTGGCGGCCGGCAAGGCACAGCCGGAGGCGCGGGAGAGTGCCTGCCCGATTATCCGCAGGACCCCTCGGACCCGCCGCGCATCCCGGGCCAGCCCCAGTCCGGCGGCGGCAACCAGGGCGGTGGGCCGCAGGGCGGGCGCCCCTGATTTCCCTCAGATCCTGCGCCGGATGCTTCTGCCAAGCGGCCGTTTTTCATCGTTGCGACGGGGAAACGAACCGGGTATAGCACGGCGCAGGCACCTGTAGCTCAGCTGGATAGAGCGCTGCCCTCCGAAGGCAAAGGCCAATAATTAAGTTGCTGTTTTTTATACATAAAATATGTCTTGTGTCAAATTTGTCCGGAAATGGTCTGGAAACTCTCTTGTTGCGTACGGTTTCCGGACAAGTTAGAAGCGGCGCACGCGGTCTCATAGCTCAGCTGGATAGAGCGCTACCCTCCGAAGGTAGAGGTCCCAGGTTCGAATCCTGGTGAGATCGCCAGCCCCAGATAAAAAATCTTTCGTTTCCATATGGTTGGTGGCTTGCCACGTAGATATGATGAGCGTGTGACAAGTCGCTATGCTAAATTTGAGAGTGTGAACCTCTACGTTGAACGCAGAGTATAAAGCCTCCGCAATTTACTTACGTAAATGCAGTTCTGTGGCTAGTTTTGACCATACTAAGGGAGTCCAAAAGCAATTATTGAATAAGGACCAGCTGTTCAGCCCGCCGCAAGCTCGTGGATGAGTTCGAGCGCACCGTTGCGTACATCGCAAAAAAATATTGCGCAGATTGTAGCTCGGTCGTCTAAATGCTGCCAAGGACTTGTCTTTCCCTGAGTTCAGGCGGCTCATAGGTGTCAACCTTTGAGCGATAAATGGTTTATTCCACTCGCGATTTCATATACTTATGTCTCGTCCAGCCCTTGGGAATGCGGGGAATTTGCTGCTGAATGCGTATCAACGTGGTCGACAAAATTATCGTACCACTTTGCTAGCATTCGTGTTGGCACCTTCTCTGCTACGAGCGCTTCCTCACCAAGCAGTAAGAGAGCTTGAATAATAGATTCTTCGCCTAGGTTGGCTGCCTTTCCCATCATTGAGTTTACGCTTCTGTCGAAAGGGGACATTGAGCCGTGTAAAAGGCGCGAGCGCAGATCGTAGACATCTTTTACTTCTTGCTTCCATTTTGCACGATCATTGGCTTCCAGCGAGCAGCACAGAGCTGAAACACGATCCGAAACCAGTCGCGTTGCGTCCTGCTTTTCATCAGTCATGACCATACGTTCCAGCGCCGTGACGAATTTGATGATCCGGTTCGATGGTTGCTCGTCCCTTGAAGCATCACCGAACCACTGTGCTGCATCTAAAATTCTGCGGCTGATGGGACGTTTAAGCTTCGGGTTGGCTTCTGTCTCCAAGGCAATGCCGAATAATCTTAATATGTTCTGGAGGTGTTTGTCCCTGAGCCATTCTGACCAATCTTCTGGGAAGCAGCCTTGCCCTGCCCAGGCCAAGGAGCCATGAGGGGCCAACTCACCGCTCGAATTAATCGTTAGACCTCCACGTCTGTCTACCCGCAGGGCGGCCCCCCCCACCCGCATACGGTCTGTGTTTTTTGCTCTAAACACCAAGTGCAATAAGTTAACCGCGGATCTTACAGTTCGCTCGGCGAGATCGGCGGACGTCGCGCTGTCACAACCTTCAATGATAATCTCACCAACCCAGTCAAAATTTCGGTAGTGTCTTAAAGCATCCAACATAAGCTGCCGCATGTGCTCGCGTCGCTTGGGTTCCTCATTTTTCGCGTATCCTCGGATGTGGCTGGCCACAGTGCTTTTAAAGTTCGAACGATTGCGGAACGTTACTGGACCAACAGAGAATGCGTCTGGGCTCTTTGTGGCCATTAAGTGGCAGGGGATAAAATGCGTTTTGTCTTGGCACTTTTTCTTCGACGCACGCCCAACCGACGATAGGAGCCTGTCTACCTGTTTTTCATCTATGGGTCTTCTTTCGACTAAGAAACGCTGTACCAAAAGCTCTTCGGTCAGCTTTCTAAGTGTCTCGATTGTTACGTTTCCAGACAGTGCATTCCGCTCGCCAGCCAGACGTGCGATAAAAGTAACCTTTTCATATGCTGCGAGACCGCAAAGCATCCGGCCGTGGCCAGACGGGTGCGGTAGATCGCAGAACGCCTCAAGCTGATCGAGACCTGCAAAGGCATCTCGCCCCATTTTCTTGAAGCGAAACACTTCATCAAATATAAAAAAGATATCTTCGGCAATCGTTTCCTTGAGGTTACTCATCACCCTGACCTTTGGAACGAATAAAGCAAAGGCGTCCGAACGTGGCAGCGGCATTGCAGCAGGTGTTTTCTCCTCCAAATTTCCGGTACCACTTCAAATTTCTGTCGGTGGCCGCGGCTTGATCGAAGGGCGGCTCTGAGCCCATACCAGACCTTGGTGCGTGGCCCAGAATCGGACGCAACGGCGGGAAGCGAGCATTCGCTGCAGCGGCATTGTGAAATGGGAGAAGCATAGAGAGCAGTCATTGAAACCATGCAAGTTTCGGAGGAGATCTTATCGTACTCTAGCTAGATACGCCCAAATTTAAACCGCTGCTCGAATTCGTCAAAACAGGAGTGAAGCTTTGATTGGAGGTAATGCAATGACCCATCTCAATCGAAAAACGACCAATCAACCGAAGCTGTTATGGGCCTCGACGTTTCAGAGGGCTTGTGACCAGACTGGCCATTGCAAATTGGAAAGCAACCATAGTGATTGAAAAAATCGCTCAAGAAGAAGCTTTCAATGTCAAAAAGGTTCTCATTTCCGTAGTTCCTGAGAACGTCTGCAGAGTAGTACGTAAACTTCACCCCCTGCGTCTTTGCGTAGTTGCTAATTCCCATGTTGCCGGATTGGCCGGACAAATGGCCGCCAAGCCTCTTGAAAAGGCTGTTTTGTTTTGACTCGCTCATCCCAATGTAAATCAGCTTTGAATTCGCGAAGGGATACGCGATTTCACTTTCGGTCAAATAGATGAAGTAGATGCCCGCAACGCCGCGAACAAACTTGATTTCTTGCTCGCTAAGATTGTACGTTTGTGTGAACAAAATTCGCATTTTTCAATACTAAACAAGGGGATAGTCCTTGACCACCGAAAACATCAAGACAGCGTCCGAGGTCATTGCCGAGTTCCTCGACACCCAGGTTAAGGACGAATCCCTCGACGCGGACACTGTGGCCGCTGTCAGCAAGCTTCGGAAGGAGGATGATCTAAGCAAGGTCAAGCTGCTACGAAAGCTGGAAGAGGCGCGCAAGGCCGCACTCAAGGCTGATGTGGCGGGGGCAGAGGAGGCAGGTGATGACTAAAGTTCGCAAGATCACCGTTTCGCGCTTTCGCGGCGCACGTTTCGAGCTGCCCCTCGATTTTTCGAAGAAAACGAAGAGCGTTGGGATCTTCGGTGAGAACGCGTCGGGCAAAAGCACTATTACAGATGCCCTTGAGTGGTTCATTCATGACCGCGTGGACCACCTGTGGCGGGAGGACTGCAAGCAGGACTCACTGCGCAATGTGCTAGCCGGCGACAAGCCCAGCTCTGTGGAGCTGGTATTTGACGGCACTGACCGCAACGGAACCAAAGCGCTGTCGGACACGCTGAAGACCTCAGCCACCTTTGCCAATGACAATGCAGAGCGGCTTGTTGCTGATCTGAAAGGTGACAATATCATTCTCAGGCATGCCGATATTGTTAACTTTCTCGACAAAACAAAAGGCGGAAAGCGTGAGGCCATTGCCGATATTATCGGCTATAGCGAAATCACGAAATTTAGAAACGTCCTTTTGCAAACCAAGAACCAGCTCGAAAAAGAAACTGAATACACGACCGCAAAACAGCAGATTCAGCGCCTTCAGTCCGGGATGATCGCGGAAATAGAGCAGGTTGTTCCTGACAGAAAAGAATTTTACGGCGTGGCCGCCAAGGTCATTAAGCCATTTGATCTTAAGACAGAAGTTTCTGACGAAGAGTCCTACATTGAGGCTTTAGAAGAGCTTCGGGGACAGGGCAGCAGTGAAGAAAAGATACGACTGGCAGAACGATTTGCGCAGCTTGAAAAGGCTTGCAGTGATCTGGTCGCCGACATTGATCAATTCTCCGATGATGCCAGGGCATTTACGGACAAATACAACGCCCTCGCTAAAGAGAGCGAAAACGTCAACAAGCTTCGGCTCAGTGACTTTCTAACACGCGGCAAGGCCGTCCTAGAGGATGAAGTCTTTACCGATCCGCAGTGCCCGTTTTGTTTGCTGCCCTATGAGCTTGCCCAACTTCAAGAAGAGGTCGGCAAGCGCCTTGAAGCGTTAGAGGCGTTGCAGAAGCAGCTCGATGAAGCAGGCACGCTCAAGGATACGCTTGCCGAGACCGTCATCAACGCGGGCCTTAATACGAAAACCATCATGGAGACGTATTCCGATCTGAAGGATTTTTCTTCGCTGATTGAGGCTGTTAAGTCTGCGCGACCCAAGTTGCGCGACTATCTGAAAGAGCTGAAATCCGCCTTTGACGACAAAAAGGTTTTCGAGTCACCGGCTGGTTTCGATACCGAACTGAAGGCGTTGCGTGCAGAATCGGAAACGGCTGCGGAGCATGCCAAAGAAGCTGCGAAGAAGCTGCAGCTCACGGAGCTGGAGAAGAAGGTCGCCGCTGCGCTGACCAGGCTCAAAACCGTCAGCGATCAGGTGAACGACTTTGAAAGCTATCAAAACATAAAGGGTGCTTACGAAGCCCAAATCATCACCCTGTCCTCAATACTGGATGCCTTCATCAAGGTTCAGAATGGGGCACTGCAAGCCGTCCTGGATACCATCAGCGATGATGTCGGGAAGTTCTACACGGCGCTTCATTCCAAAGAGAGCGTGGACAAAGTGCGCCTGACTATGGTCGGCGATGAAGGTGTCGAGTTCCAGTACACTTTCCATGGCAAGACGACCCAGCCGCCACGTAAATATTTGAGCGAAAGTCACCTAAATAGTCTTGGCGTGGTGCTGTTCCTCGCCAACGCTCGCATTTTCAACAAGCACGCCAAGTTCTTAGTGCTGGACGATATCGTCACAAGCTTCGATACATCGCATCGGCGCAGGCTCTTACGTCTTTTGCGCAACGAGTTTTCCGATTGGCAAATTATCATCCTCACGCACGAGAATATCTGGTTCGACATTATCAAGAGGGAGATGGGGCAGCATGGCTGGATTTTTCATGAGGTCCGGTCAGACGGTGCAAATGGTATCCTTCTCGAAAACAGCCCCGCGACGCTGAAAGAAATCATCGAACAGAAGAAGGGCAAGGAAGACGTTACCAATGACCTACGCAAGCTACTGGAGCTTGTCCTCAAGAACATCTGCCAGGCTCTTGAGGTCAAGGTGGCCTTCCGCTTCAACGACATCAACGAAAAGCGTATGTCCGATGAGCTGATCAGTGCGCTGAGATCAACTTTGAAGGACAAGTCGCCCGATCTGCTGGATACGCAAATCTTCTCCGATCTGGCAGGCTCAGCCCTCATCGCCAATCTGGTCTCTCACGATAACGCCGACAAAATTGTCGGCGAGGACATCGATGTGTTGCTGGAAGATATCGAGAAGCTGGTCGCCCTCTTTGTCTGTGAGCATTGTGGCCGCCATATTCGCGCAGATGTCGATGTGCCCGGTGAGAAAGCCATAGCTTGCAAATGTGGGAAGTCTCGATTGCCTTGGAAAACTTGAACTCTGCACGGCGTGCTTGGTCTGAATTCGCGACTGTCGCGAATGGCAGAAAATCAGGTCGTACCCGCAGCATTCGAGCGAGGTGCAGAGAGTCCGGTATGGGCTGACCAATTTGGCGGGGGCAAGCCTTTGACAGGCATTAAGCTACTGAAGAGTGGCCAAGCATTGTGACCGTACCAAGAACGAAATCTTGAAGGAGAGACGATAGATGCAAGTGAGGATGGTGCAGCATGCAGTTGGTCAGGGCGGCTTGCATTGCGGCGAGCTGACGCTTGGTCAAAAGCCGCTACGCTGGGTCTATGACTGCGGCTCCAATCAGGCCGATGCGTTGAAGCGGGAGGTCGGTTCCATCGCCAAAGGCGGCGAAATTGACCTGCTTTTTCTCTCTCACCTCGACAGCGACCACGTCAACGGTGTCGATCTTCTACTGTCGCAGGTAAAAGTCCGCGAAGTGATCTTGCCCTATCTTAATGAGGAAACCCTAGTCGCAATCATCGCACGTGATGTTTCCCGCGGCGCATTGACGGGAGTGCTCGTCGAGGCTGTAAGCGATCTGTCAGGTTGGTTTGGAAGCCGCGGCGTTGAAACCGTCACTTTCGTCGACGGCAGTGACGATGAAGGGGGCGACGGTCCCGATGTGCCTGACGCTCCGGTTGGCAGCGGTGATGGCGACTGCACCGCGAAATGGACGGGTGAACTGGTACCTTTCCCGGAGACTAGCTCCGTTTCTCAAACAGGCGCAGGTACCGCAAAGATGCGGCGAGCTTTTCCAGGCGCGGCTCTCCTTGTGATGACACCGGGCGGGCAGCTCAATTGGGCATTGGTGCCCTATGTCCATAAACCTTCCGCTGCTTTGATGAAGGCCTTCAATGATGCTCTAGATGCCGAGTTCGGTAAAGGCACGGACAAGAAAGCTATCGCTCAATCAGCGAAGGACCCAGCAGTACGGGAGAGGCTGCGTAATTGCTATGAAGCGCTTTGGGCCGATCACAACCTGATCTCCATGACGCTGTACTCTGGTCCAATAACACCGGAAAGCATGGAAATAGACATATGTTTTTGTCGACGCTACCCCTATTGGCACACCCATTACGAATCGCCCGATTTTGGGGGGTGGATGCTCACGGGCGACGCGCATCTCGATGGTTTGCGTCGTCGACAAAGTTTTCTGAAATTTTACCGACGCTTTTCAGGACTCACCAACGCATTTATGCTCCCACATCACGGGTCGGTCCACAACCATAGCGACGAAGTAATGAATGCGATGCCAGAGTTGCGGGTGGGCTATGCTGCAGCCGGACCGAACAACTATGGGCATCCGCATAATGAAGTGCGCGATGCTGTCCGAGCCCATCGCTACGCCTTTTTCCATCAAGTTGATCACAGGCAATTCAATCAGATCGTGATGAAAGTCAGAAAACGCTGATTAGGCGGCATATCGTAAAGCCAAGTTTTGGAGAGCTAGATTTGGATCGCAATCAACTGGATGAAATAATCAGCTCATGCCTACAGGAACTCTATGATCAGGATGGTCAAATCTTAGCTCAAGACATCGGCGAGTGTGCAATTTGCGGGCGATTGGCTATGCTAATGGGCCCTAAGTTTCCTTTGTACAGCGTGGATATTGAGTACAATCGCAAGGGTCCAGGCCTGGATCCGAAAGACATTGAGATGCCGGATGAGAACGGTGAATTGACGACCCATCGAGTATTTCCGGATATCATTATACATGAGCGTGGGCACAATCTTCGCAACTTTTTGGTCGTCGAAGTGAAGAAGTCCACCAATGCCGTCGGTGACGAGCATGATCTCGCAAAGCTACAGGCGCTGTGTCGTCAGCTTCGATACCAATATGGGTTGTTTTTGCGGTTGTCCACGGGGCCAAATTCTGACTTAGCAGGCGTCCAACGCCAATGGGTCGAAGGGCCTGTAATAGGTTAGTTTTGAACGGCAACTCTCGAGAATCTGCGGCGAAGCAATAACGAATTTGATTAAGTCGGCTAAGGGCCGTTCGCGACGGTACGAAAATCTGGGCGGATTGCAGAACTTCGCCGCTGTCGCGAAGGCATCCTCGGTAGGCCGCGGAAACGGACATTCACCCGGAGAACCGGTCAGGAACCTGAGGATCGATACGACAGCTGCGATCTCAAGCCCAAAGGGCGGCGGCGATAGATGCCGACTTTCAAATGGTGCGTCACGCAGGCCGTTCTCTGCAACGTTGCGTGCTCGGCGGGATGAAAGTTGCCAAAAATCACTCGCCGTTTAGCACAAAGCCAACTTTCCCGCTTCCCATATCGCTTGCCAAGGAAGCGTTGACGCAAATTGCGCTGAGTGAACAGAAATGAATACAAACGGGACCAGAACCTCGGTCTTATGGAACGGGGTGTGGCGCTTACCATTCGCGCCCTGAAGGAACTCCCACTCGTCTTTGAAGGCCGCCACTGGCAGCCGCCCTTCCAATTCGGTGATGACTTTGAACTTAGCGGAATTGAGCGACTTGTAGCTAAGGACCGCGCGTATCCAGAGAATACAGATGGCGACTCCAGCCAATGAAATCGCCCAAGTGTTCGCCCCGTCGGTGTCCCGCGCGACGTAGGCGGTCGCGCCGATGATCGCTGTGTTTACAGTTAAATAGAACGAATTCGCGGACTGTCGACGTTGACTGACTCGATCCGCCATTTCCACAAGCAACTTGTAGATCTCGAGGACTTCTTCGGTTCTCTCGTGTTCTGTGGTCGCGCTCTCCAAGATTAGTAGTTCCCATTCCCAAGGTGCCAAACGCCATTGATTACCGACTGCTTATTCCATCCGACAGCCTGCGTGGAAGCAGCCATGACAACAGAGGCAGCGCGTTTCTGCCCCCACGGATCGACAGCTAAAATAGGCTTGCGGTGGAGAGCAGAACCGCCGATCTCCTTTTTAATCCACTTGCTGTGGTTCGCATACATGCCAGTTGGAATCACCACGACGTGGCTCGCGGCGATCCGCTCGTAAATCGCCGCTTGAAGAGCTTGGTCGGAGGGCGCGTAGTGGATAGGATTATCTCTGGGGACAGAGGTATCGAAAAAGTTCAAACGCGTTCCATTTATAAACCAATCGTCTTCAAATATCCACTCTGCCAGCTTGTTGTAGTGATCTGAATACGTCCATGAATGACTGATGAAGACGTTCATATTATACTACTGCTCCTGTCCTATAAATCGTATTGGCGATTGAACGCGGTTAGCGGAAGGGTAAGCCTTCACCGAAGCGGGAAGCTACTATGCTGCGTTCCACCTGCCATCTGGAGAAGGGTCCTTTTTGGCCCAGTTCCCAAGCACTGCCGCACCCGGGTTGCTGACCTTCGCAACCGCGGACATGCTGCGCAACCAACGAACGGCAGGTCCGTCGAAGCTGAGCCGCAGCATAGGAGCAGGCAGTGGATGAGAGGGCCGTCAGAATCCGAGGCCACAAGAATTGGGGCGATAATGTTGGCCTGGGAGTTTCATGGCTTATTCCTCATCCGTCCTTTATTGTCTGGAACTCCATGTTTCCCCGGAGCAATGCTCACCATCCGACCATCTGGTCCCTCGAGGCCTCGATGTCCGCTTTGGATTGCGACCATCCGCCCATCCGACCCCTGAAGCCCGCGCGAGCCTGCTGGTATCGCAACCATTCTGCCGTCTGCACCCTGAAGGCCTCTGCCATTAGGGGGGATAGCCACCATCCGGCCATCCGTGCCTTGCAGCCCACGCCACCCCGACGGCACCTCTATCATCCTACCATCAGATCCTTGGAGGCCTCTTGCTCCTCGGCGAACGGCAACCATGTGGCCGTCCGCCCCTTGGAGGCCTCGCCAACCATCGGGAATGTTGATTGATCGCCCGTTCGAGCCGGTGAGTTTCCGCGGCATATAAAACAACTCCATAGTCGATTATGCTTTAGGTTTAATGTTTACAGCAATTTTTCATTATGAGTCTTCCTGCGCAGCTGAGCAAGGTCCGGTATCACATGCTGCATCGCAGCGTTGCACGGGCACTGTGAGTAGCCGCTCTGGGCCGTTCGCAACAGTCCGACAGACAGGGCGGGAAGCGGACTTTAGCCGCGCTTGCGAAGAGCTTATGTTGGTGGTCATGGATCCGGACATTCGACTCCTTCCGTGTCCGAAACTTGCCACGGTAAAATAGTTCGTCCGGCCAACATGCAGACTTTAGTGAGGGTGCCGTCGAATGCCTCACTTTGCGAGTTCAAGGGATATCAATATCGAACAGTTTCTCACCTGGTTGCAGCAAGCCTTCAACAACCGTGAAATTGCCATCGGCCTGTGGATCATCCTTGGCCTCTTGTTTTGTCTATCCAGGGCAGACCTGCGAAGCAGTCTCTGGAACCTTGCCAGTGCACTGATTGCGCCAAAGCTACTATTGTTCTTCGGCATAGTTGCCATCAACGTGGTCGCTCTGTGCTGGCTGCTGGCCGAATTAGGATTGTGGTCGATGTCCCAGATGCCACCCACTATTCTGTGGTTTGTGATGGGCGGCTGCGTTTTTGCTGGTCGAGCATTGCAATCGAAGGAAGATGACCAGTATTTCCGCAAGCTGTTTCGCGGCAGCGTGAGGCTCGGCGGCATCTTTGAGTTTATCGTGGTTGCTTACACTTTCAGCTTCGTTACCGAGTTGGTCTTGGTGCCTGTCCTCTTCTTCTTGGCAGCTACTTTGGCTTTTGCAGACACAAAGCCAGAATATGCGAAGGCAAAGGTCTTGCTGGAGTTCATTTTGGCTACCTTTGCCATTGTGTTGGTCTGGAACTCTGTATCATCAATTTGGTCACAGCCAGACCAGTTCTTCACAACAGATACCGGGCGCAACTTCGTTCTACCGATCCTGCTAACCGTCGGAAGCATCCCAGTTTTCTACCTGCTGTTTTGCTACTCGCACATTGAACAAGCCCGTATTCAGATTGATCAAAAGACCTTTCAGTCTGACGACCTGAAAAAGTATGCGCGTAAACGCTTCTTTCTGATCTTCCCGTTGCGGCCCTGGCTTTTACGACGGGCAACACGTCAATTCCACGTACTTCCTGCAAGAACTAATGCAGATGTGGACCAGATCATCTCCGACATAATCAATTACGAACGAAGCGAAGAAGCACCGCCAACCGTGGACACAACGGAGGGCTGGAGTCCATTTGAAGCCAGAGATTTCCTCAGGGAGAAGGGATTGCGGACAAACGATTACCACAAGGGCTACGATGAATACTGGGCCAGTTCAGAATATGTCGACCTTGACAGCCATATCCTGCCGAACAGGGCGGTTTTCTGCATCGAAGGGCAGGAAGGGATCGTTACCACGCTCAAACTGACGGGGAAATTCATGGATGACTTCGACAGTGGCGAAGCAATCCAGAAGCTCAGGGTCATCGGTGCATTGCTTTGCGAAAAAGCTGTAGGGAATGCCGATATCGCAATTGATTCACTCATTCCAAATTCCGAAGTATTTGAAAACGAAATGATCATTGATGACACGACAGTAAGGGCTTGGGGTGAACGATACCCAAGCAACAGAGGCTTTGAGGTGTTTCTCACATTGTCTCGATGAACATAAGCAAGTGCATGAACTTCGTTTTGCTGCAAATGGCCCTTCCCAGGGGCAAATCTACACGAGGTAGTTGATGAGTAATTTTGACGACGTTCCAATCACCAGCCCAGACAATGACCGATTTGGCTTTGATCCGTTCGCCAGTGCCATCAGCGATTGCATTCGAAGTGTCGAGAACCCAATTGGCAGCGTCGTGGCGATCTATGGCCCTTGGGGCTCTGGTAAGAGCAGCGTTATCAATCTTGTCCGGCACCATCTTGCGAAGGACGCACCCGATCTTGATGTGATCAACTTTCCGGCTTGGATGTATCGAACCGAAGACGCCTTGGCCGTGGGATTCTTCAAGGAACTCTATGCGGGGCTATCACCTGTCCTGTCGGACCAGACGAAGGCCGCTGGAGCACTTCGCAAGTTGGGGGCCAACCTTGCAGGCGCAAGCAGCCTTGCAGGAATGGCCGTAGGCTTGTTCGCAGGGTCGGTGGGAGAGAAAGCAACGACTGCAACACTCGACGCACTGGGTGGCTTCATAGAGCAGGGAGAAACTGCGGAGGACCTACAGGCAACCCTAGCCGATGCCCTTCGCGAAGCAGGGAAGAAGTTCCTCGTCGTCATTGATGATCTGGATCGCCTTTCACCGGAGGAGGCGCTAGTCATTTTCCGATTGGTCAAGTCGGTAGGACGGCTTCCGAACGTCATGTATCTTTTGGCCTACGACCGCGAGGCGACGGAGCAAGCCGTTGCACGTCGGTTTCCGTCAGAAGGAGCGCATTACCTTGAGAAGATCATCCAAGCAGGATTCGAGCTTCCTCAACCCGATCGATCACATCTGAACGTCATGATGGGTGAGGTGCTGAATGGGTTGGCCGCTGATCTGCCTGAAATTGATCCAGTCGAGTTTGGCAATTTGTTCCATTCCATCGTTGTGCCGGAGTTAAAGACGCCACGGGATGTATTGCGGTTGGCCAATACGCTCTCGATCACAATCACCCCCATCAAGTCAGATGTCTTTTTTCCAGACTTTGTGAGTCTTGAGACTCTGAGGGTGTTCCGGCCAGCGGTCTATAGGGCCATACGGCAGAACAAATCAGCCATCCTGAACGCGGGTCAGAACGATAGGTACGACCAGCGTGATGCCCGTTCTGCCCAATACACATCGATGCTCCTGGGGAGTGAACCTGAAGATGATCATGGGCAACTTCGGGAAGCCCTTATGAGACTGTTCCCTCAGTTGCAGAATGTCTTCGCAAACACCATCCATTCAGGGACAAGGGAATGGGCTCGTGAAAGGCGAGTTTGTTCAAACGAACACTTTGACACCTATTTCCGATTTTCAGTCTCGTCGAAGACCATACCTAAAGCAGAACTCGACTATCTCCTCGACGCATCAAGGACGGTTGAAGAGATTCAGGACCGTGTTCGGGACGCGATAGGGATCACTCAGGCTGAAGGGCGGACCAAAGCCTCATACATCCTTGATGAGTTGACGGCCCACGGGCCCAACATCTCCTTTGAACAGGGCGAGAAGCTGTTGACCGCATTGTTTGGCATGGCCGACGAATTGTTCTTGGACCAAGATGAGGGGCGCGGTTTCGCATCATTCGGCGACAACAGGTTCAGACTGCACTGGCTGTTGCGATCCATACTCAGAGACCGAACTACCCTTGAAGAACGATCCGAGATATTGGCAAGAGCTGTTGCCGCAGCCACCTTGCAATGGCACGTCGATTTCAGCAATTCGGCTTGGGAGGACCACTACCCCAGCAATCCTGACCGCGATCCTTCTTCAGAAGCGGAAACGCTGACAACTGAAACCGTGGCTGAGCAGCTTCGAGGCCAAACACTCGAAATGCTTCGGGCAGCGGCTGCCGATGGCACGATGCTGTCTTCAAATAGTCCTGCTCGGCTGCTTTTTGAATGGGACAGGCTACAGCCCAATGGGGCTGGTGAGGTCGTGGCCTACACAACTCAGGCTTTGGAGGACGACACAAAGCTCTACCAACTCGCTGTGGCATTCCTAGGAAAATCTTACAGCCATGGCATGGGAGGTTTCGGTGGCGCACCTGGCGATCTCGTCCAACGAGAGAACGACCGCGCACAAGTGGATGGAATTGATCGACTGCTAGATTTGGACGAGTTCAGACGGCGGTTGAGCGAAGCACAGCGAGGCGACGGCCTCGACGAAAAGCAAAAGTCTACCATCGGTCGTTTCTTGGCTGCATGGGAACGACGTGACGCTGGCGAGGATTGACGATCCTGGGCTCAACTTGAGGCCGTTGCCCGTTTTGCGACGCGATGCCCGCATTACTAGATGCTGCGGACTGAATGTGCTACCCCTACAATTTGTTGTTTTGTGGTGTTGAGATGGCGATCTTCGATATTGAAAAAGATGACTTGCTTCGGTTGTCCGATGAACGGCTCGAAGAGTTGATAGCGCGTCTCGCCGAGTCGGAGGTCGCCGCACACGGCCATAGCCCTGCGAGTGTAAGTTGGTCAGGCTCGATCAAGGCACCAGATGAAGGTATCGACATTCATGTGGAAGTGGATGCCTCCGAACTGGAAACGGGCTTCCTGAGCCGTCCGAATACTGTTCTCCAGTCCAAGAAGGACTCTATGCCAAAGTCTGCAATCGCGGCGGAGATGCTGAAGGATGGAGAACTAAATCCCACCATCGCAAACCAAGCCCAGATTGGCGGCAGCTACATCATCGTGAGCCTCGCCGACGATTGTTCACCACCGATGAAGAAGGATCGCCTCGAAGCCATGCGGGCAGCGTTGGCCAATGACCCAATCAAGGACAACATCCACCTCGATTTCTTCGACCGTTCAAAGCTGGTCCAATGGGTGCGGCAGCATCCGTCGGTGTTGCTGTGGCTGAAGGGCAAGCTTGGTCAGGGCTATTCGGGCTGGCAGCCTTATGGAGCCTGGAGCAACCCGCCCCAAGGGGTAACTGACACCCTTATCTCTGCTCCAGGCGTGACAGTTCACGTGCCGACTGAGCGAGGTCAGGAATTATCAATCGAAGACGCCATTGAACCCATGCGTCGGCTGATACGCACATCAAACAAAGCGATCCGCATCACGGGGCTTTCAGGTGTTGGTAAGACACGGATTGTCCAAGCACTTTTTGACGAAGCTGTTGGCGACGATCCACTTGACCGGACTATCGCTGTCTATGTGGATACGGGGCAAGACCCTGATCCTTCCGCATCTGCAATGTTAGACCGTCTGATTGCCGAGCGTCGTCGCGCGGTGATGATCCTAGACAATTGCCCCTCCGATCTGCATTCGGTATTGGCGGGCAAGGTTTCGGCTGCAAGTGGAGATGTCAGCCTGATCACAGTCGAATACGACATCAGAGACGACAAACCGCAAACCACTGAAGTGATCCACATCGAGGCGAACGGACCGGAAGTCGCCGAAGAACTTCTGATACGCCGTTTTCCCGAAATTGGACAGGGTAACGCACGACGAGTCGCCGAGTTTGCCGATGGCAATTCCAGGGTGGCCTTGGCAATCGCAGAAAGGGTTGAACAGGGTGAGGGCCTAGCCCAGTTGTCAGACGCAGAATTGTTCGACCGTCTTTTCCAACAGCGGAAGGGAGACGATGGTGACCTACGCGAACAGGCTGAGACCCTGTCGTTGGTATACTCATTCTCGGTTTCCAACCCAGAGGTTGGTCAAAACGAATTGGAAGTCCTAGGCTCGATTTCAGGGCACTCAAAGGCTCAATTGTTCAAAGCCTCCAAGAAGCTGGCAGACCGTCACGTTGTGCAGAAAAGAGCCCATTGGAGGGCGATACTGCCCCATGCGGTCGCGAACAGGCTGGCAAGCTCAGCATTAGAGGGCATCCCCGTTGAGACCCTGAGATCAACGTTTGAGACACCAGGAAACAGTCGCCTTCTGATGTCGTTCGCTCACAGGCTTGGCTTGATACATGATCACCCAGTTGCCATCGAGATAGTTGAGGCATGGCTGCAACCTGATGGCCTGCTGGGCCGTATTTCCGATCTCGATGAGAATGGATCGAGGATACTGGACTACATTGGGCCCGTTGCACCAGATGCACTGCTTGATCGGATCGAAGCCGAACTCACCTCACCAGACTTTCAGGGAATGGATCCTAAGCACAATCCCCGTAGGACCACGATCCTCAACCTGCTTAAGTCTTTGGCCTACGAGGCCTATGCCTTTGACCGCTGCATGGCACTGCTGATCCGCGTTGCAGACCATGAAGATGAAAACAATAACTATGATGCGGTAAGGGACAAGATTTCAGGTTTCTTTCAGCCCTATCTTTCAGGCACTCATGCTTCTCTGGAACAACGCCACGCCGTCGTAGAGAGGTGTCTGAGTTTCGAAGATGCGGGACGGCGTTCCTTGGGTCTGAAGCTTCTTTCAACGGCGCTGGATGGACCGCCGTGGACGGGCTTCGGTCTCAACGAGTTTGGGGCAAGGCCGAGGGATTATGGTTATCGCCCCAACCATGACCAACTCGTAGAATGGCGCACTGCCTTTATCAATCTAGCTGTGCGTCTTGCAAACGCTGACGACGAGGACATCAAAAGCGGTGCACGTCGGGTTCTGGCGAATGAGTTTCGCGGTCTTTGGCATCAGGAAGCGATGCGGGATAGGCTGGTCGAAGCAGCACGGGCGATCAATGATTACGAGCCCTGGGGAGCAGGCTGGAAGGCGGTTCGTTCGATCATCTACTTCGACCACACTAGGGAGAAGGGTAAAGCTGACCCGGAGCCACTTCCCCAACACCTGGCCGACTTGGATCGAGACCTGGAGCCTCGCGACCTGATCGCAAAGATCAATACATACGTGCTTGGCAAAGGCCATGACCATTGGGCGCTTGATGACGAGTTCGACGACAGCAGCGAAGACAAATATCGCGCGGCTGAGGATCGTTTGGCTGCAAAGGCAACAGACTTGGGTGAGAATTTTGCAGCTTCAGACCATCGCCTCGATGAGTTGGGGGCTGACTTGTTCTCAAACGACTGGATGCCCTATCGCAAAGCTTTCGGTATCGGCCTAGCTAAGGGGGCCCACAATTATCGTGAAGGTTGGCAAGGGTTGCTGGAACACCTCGCCACTTCATCTGGTTCGAACCACGACTTTGCGGTGATCGGTGGTTTCATCGAAGAGGTGGCTGCCAAAAACAACGGGCTTTCAAAAGAACTCTTAGATGAATGCGCTGAACACCCACAACTTCAGAAAGTCCTCGTGGGCTTGCATCCGTGGAACGAGTTCACAGAAGCCGATCTTGATCGGTGCGTGGCCCTGCTCGATCACGAGGAAACACGCACTTGGATGTTCGGCCCCATCCTTTGGCGTGATAACTACGCTCACCTCCCATCGGAACGTCTGGTCGGGCTTGCACAAAGATTACTAGCGAAGGCGGACGGAGACGACACGCTGCTCGAAGCACTGACCATGAAGCTGCACGGGGAAGCCCCTGCTGACGATACCTTGGGTCCTGAGCTGAGGAAACTTGGATTGAAGGCGGCAACCAAATCACTGCTGGCAGATCACAGCGACCCTGGTGGCAGCAAAGACTATCGTATGGAAAACGTCATCAACGCCGCACTTAGCTTCGATGGCAATGACGCCGAAAAGAATGAGTGGTTGGATACGATCTTCTCTGTGGTGGACGAACGCTACGGCTACATCCATTCGTTCGAGAAAGCGATTGAGACGACAGCGGGGCTGATGCCCATGACATTTCTGAACCGTGTTTTTCAGGGGACAGAGGACGAACAAAACCGACGCACATTTTTCATTCGGCATGGCGGTATACGTCGCTGCCCTCTCTCCAAGATCGTTGTGGCCGACTTGATAGAGTGGTGTCAGCAATGGAACGAGCCTGATGTCTGGGGGTTGGTTGCGTCAGGCATCAAGCTTTGGGAGAAAGGCGATAGCCAAAGGGACGGCTCTTCTATTACGTCATCCGCTGTTGAGTTCCTTGAAGCCGCACCAGAGCCAGAGCCAGTTCTGCACGCTTATGCAGATCGTGTCACCCCATCGTCATGGTCTGGTAGCCGTGCAGATGTCATGCAGCCGAGGGCCGATGCTATTGCTGAACTGATACAGCATGAGCGAGAAGAAATCGCGCAAGCTGCAAAGTCGGTGTCAGATCGGCTTGCGATGGAAATCGAACGTGAACGGGTTCGTGACAGACAAAGAGACGAGGAACGCGAACAGCGGTTTGAGTGACATCTTGCGTGAGACCTGTCGAATTCTTTTGCAGTTCGAGCGTGAGGAGTCTCAAGGTAGTCCTTAGCACCGAATGGCAGCAATGCGGATTGCGGTTGCAGCATTCAAACACTGTGTTCAAGGTCGGCTTCGGGCCGAGAGCAGACAAGCGCGACAAATCGGATCAGGCTTTGCTGAGCGGGACATTCCTGCCGTTCGTTGATAATGAGCCAATGGCAGAAGCCAGCGCTTTCGCGATACTCGTGCATACTGCAATGCAAGGCGAAAAACTAACACCGGTAAGAAACTGTTATGGTGAGACTTACTGTCTATCTTGATACCTCGTCTTGGAACCACCTTCTTGGTGGGCAGATGTCGTCGCTGGGACAGGTCATTGGTAAATCGACTTCTTTCATTCCCTGCTATTCCATTCAGACCATTGAAGAACTTCTAGGGGCGCTCAACGAAGGGAAAAAAGCCAAACTGGATCTGCAACTTGATGCAGTCGGTGCCAGATACCTTGAGACACTTTCCGACACTGAAGGTGGCATGCCAACAGGCTATAGACTATCCGTCAAAGGTCGTGAGGAACGCGGCAAAATCTACGAGGATATGCAGAATCTCTCGCCCGTGGGCGGCTTTGGACTTGGGGACTTGCTTCAAAAATCCATTGGCGGAATTGGCTCAAAATCTTTTGAGGATATATCCAAAGCGGCGCTAACAGACATTGAGCGGCTGCTCGGTTTTGATGTGTCAGAACTTCCTACCGAAATGGCAGCAATCGTCACTAGCGTTGCGGAAGCGATGAAAAAGCAGGCGCGCGAAGCACAGGACGAGCTTCTGGATCAGTTAAACCGACAAGGTGATATTTGTCTTCCACAATTGAATCCGACCCATATCAACAATCTTACTGGAGCAGGAGCTTTCGAGCGCATCATTGAAGCAGCACGATCCGAGGAAGAAACCTCGGTTATGGTTGAGCAATTTCTTGGGCAGCCGCCACAAATACCGCCAAAGCGTGCTGATGCGCATCTTGCCACCCCGACTTGGGAGCAGGTCAATCGGCTCGCGCAGCTTTTGTTCTTACTTGGTTATTGGAGGGAACCGAAGCATAGGAAGGATACGGAGAGAGCGCGAATTGATTTTGCCGGAGGACAAGCAGACATTTGCCATATCGCAAATGCATCCTTCTGCAGTGTTTTCCATTCGTCAGATAAGCCTCAGGCTCACCTCGCAGCGGCTGTCTACGACCACCTTAATATCCCTGCAATGGTTCTGCTTTACACGCCGAAGACCGATGCTGAAACGACGCTGTACGTACCAAAAAGCATACAGGCAATTGAAGAGTGAGACATTTCTTTCTAGGAGTGAACACTTTACGACTTTATCCTGCTTAGGTTTGCCGCATCGTCATTTCTGAAGGCAGAGTAATGTCAGCTTTTGAAGCGCCCCGGGTTTGCCCGACGCCTCAAGCCGACCTTTATGCAGACCGCAGCATCAGGTAGATGGGCCATTCGCGACGGTCCGTAAGTAACGGCGCGAAAGCGGCCTTCGCTGTCATCGCAGCCCAATTAAAATGCGCTGTTGGAAGCCGACTTTCGGCTTGGTTTCTTTCGTCAAGTCTACTGGTGATAGCGGCTCGGCTGAAGCCTTTCTTACTTGTCGATGTAAGAGCTAGTTAAGGGAAACTATCTCTCGGGAAGGGTGAAGACTACCACGATCCACCCCTTCCTGCCGTATCGCTAATTAATTCGGGTGCCTAGATGCTGCAAGTCTCCATAAGTTAACATTATTACTTGACAATTAAATAACATTATCAGTATAGTTATATACACTAAAAAGGAAACACAGTGATGATGACACTCGGTTCAGTATTCAATCTCGGCTTTCAAGCAGCTACCCGACGTCAGCCTCAGGTGCAAACGCGCACCGTGGTGGATCGTGCAGGTTACCGCCTTGCAGCAAATGCAGATCACTTCAAGAATGCTTGGAAAGCACGCGCACTCGAAGCGGAACGTGATCTCGATGACAAGATCGAACAGATCGATGACCTCGAAGATGATGTCGAGAACCTGGAAGCAATGGTTCAGCGTCTCCGTGCAGAGAATGCAGAGCTGAAGAGTGCGCAGCGCATTCACTGAGTTATCAGATAGTTAAAGAAACCTTAAAGCGCGGCGGTTTAAGTTGCGCTTTTTTCATGCCCAGGGCTTGCCGCTTTCTCGAATATACAAATATGAAAAATATAACTTATCAATAGAGAAAGGAATAATGTTATTAAAAGTACTGATCTTATTGAGCAAGATACCCCGGTGAAGATGAAGAAGGCACCTTTAAAGAAGAGATCTTCTCATTCGGTCTCCAGTGAAACCACCGCAAAGAAAGCGACCGGCCAGGGTGAAGTCATCGACGTCAACAAGCAGATGAACGATACCGCCAGGGCGAAGAAGAAAACTGCGGACGTCAACACAAAGATGAATGAGATTGCGGAGCAGGGGCAGAAGCGCAAACCTCGCAGTGCCGAAGAGCTCAAGATGTCAGAGCAGCTGATGGTCGCAATCATGGCGGTGGTGAAAGTACTCTTTCAGGCAATCGAGAAAGCTATTTCATTTATCTTTGGAGTCTCGGTGGATCTGGGCTCAGGGTTCATGAAGAACTTCATCGACGAGTTCAAAGGGTACGAACCCGACGATGGTGAAAGCCTGGCACAGAAGCAGCAGCTTGCCTTGGAGCAGGAGTACGAGATGGCTGACAAGCAAGAGTACGAGAAGCGTGCCTCGCGCTCCAGTGATCTGTCAGGTGACATCAATCTTGCGAAGGCATTCATAAATACGCGCGATGAGAAAGCGCGTCAGAACCTATTGGAGGCGGCATCAAACAAGAACGTTATTCACTACGTCGAGCAGCTGGATGACGACGAGAAGGACAAGTTTCTGATGACCGCAAAATCATCCCTGAGAAAGCACTTCTCGAACGTGCTCCCAGCTCCTGGCCTGCCAGCTTTCGATGGATCCATCGACTTCTCGACTGCCCAGCGCAAGAAAGAGAAGGCCAAGGGAAACGAGAAGGAGTATGCGTTGATGTTTGATGCTCAACCAGCCATGTAAGCGCTCCATAATTATTGAGTGTTAGTTAATCCTGGTCCAGGTGATCGGGGTTTTCTTATGTTCACTCACCAAAGATTAAAGCAATATTAATAATATTATACAAAACCTTTTATAAGGTGTTGTATTTCTGAATACTTGACCCTAATTAATAACTGTAAGCATTGATAAAGGAAAGGAATTCATAATGCGCACAATCACCGAACAACAGCTTGAGAACGAGATCATCAACGATGCGAAGATCCGTCATAACGAGACCTTCGTTCAGGAGTGGGCAGGTAACGTCCAGGTCACTGTTCAAGGGTACGTCGAGTTCGCCGGAGCAGATCTGGTTCTGAATCGTGTCTTCGTCTTCGAATACGAGATCGATGATGATGGAGAAATCAAGCACACAGGTTGGGATGAGAGCGAGACATCATTCGATGAGTTCAACTCCGACGACGCGGAAGATCTCGATATCGAAGTTGAAGGCTTTGATGAATACGATCTGATGAGCAGGATCTTGGAGATCGTCCGCACAAAAGAGCTGATCACCACCCGTGAGAGCGACGTGCGTGAGGCAACCAGGTTCGCAGAACAGCTCGAAATGGAGAACCGCATGCGGGCGGATATCGCTGAAGAGCTGGTCGAAGAAGACTACTAATCCCCAACCAATTTACCCCTGTCCACTCCGGGCGGGGGACCATTTCAAGGAGTACATAAAATGGAAAATATCTACTACGACACGATTGCAGACGCACTCATGACAGAGCACGAAGACGCGAATGAGTTTCCTTATCGCAAGGACAATGAGCTCATTTTCACGGTCTCAATCGACAATGTGAGGCAAGTGATCGATGGAGATGTCAGGGTTGTTTACGGATACGACATTGATCCCCGGAAGACGTTAGCTCGCTATCGCTTGAGATGCGACAGACAGAGAAGAGTCCAGATCACAGAGAAAATTGAGCGTGCTTTGAGAAGCTTGATGAATGAAGTCCTGGAGCATAAGTCGTTCGACGGAATGCGTGATCTCGTCGAAGATATCCAAGGCATCCAGTACTGTTCGTTCAAGTGCACCGGACCGTTCATCGATATCCGACCGGAACCATCACATCGCGGTCGTCTGGAGTTCGCGAGACTGCTTGAGGGGTTCCACATGCATCGCGACTTCAGGTTCGATGTCTCCAAAGATCTGGCACGTGTCTACATCACCGAAGGTTGCACCATTCCACGCATCCAGGGCGCAGCGTAATCGCTGCCCCTCGGGGCAGGTAACCAGTAAAAAGAAACAGGGTAATGTTTACTATCAGAGCAGAAGTAAGAGACCGTGCCATTGTCGATGAACCGTATTGCCTGGCGGCGCTCCAGAAAGCACTCAGGTGCCGGGATAAGGGCAGGGCGCATGGGCGTGATGTGATCCTAGCAATTGGATATGAAGGCCGTCGGATATCAGGCAGCATGTTCGACTCGCACATCGATGTCCTGCGTCATATCGAACGTAAGTCAGATGAAGCGATCATGCAAAGCGTGACGAAATCGCTTCCGAACATTCTCGATAAGTACCGGCAGGATCATGACGAAGACGTGCCGTACAAGACAACTGCGGGTTTCATTAAGAGCTTCGGCAAGAAGAAGCGAAAACGCCCAGCGCCTAAGATCCCTCTTATCGATCTGGTCGATACCAAGGATATCCTCTCCCGGATGACGGTAAGCGAGAAGATTGTGTTGGGGTTGAACCTTATCTTCCGACCGTCTGCATACTGAGCGTTGCCATAAAAGAGAAAGCCCCCGAACTCCGGGGGCTTTTCATATTCGGTCCTGGTTGTCTCGTCGGCACATGTTAGCCCCCAACCATACAGCTGGCGAAAGACATCATCAGGCAGAAGAGAAAGATCGCGGCGATGAGTTGCATAAGAAGTCTCCTTTATTGCTTGTAGGTAATGTTATATAACGCGTTATATATAGTGTCAATATAACAACAAAATAAAAGTTAAATAAACATTAGGGCCTATTAAGAAATAACATTTACAGGTGTTGCGTTTTTAAATACTTTGCACATGTATTTAATGTGAGCAGTTAAAAAGAAAGGGTTTCACAATGACCACGGAAAATACCACGGTAAAAATCGGCAGTCTTGAGATCAACCTGGAAGACAAGGCATATATTTGCGGTGTCTACTCTTCACTCTTGGAGCATATCGACCAGGACTTCACTTTTCTGGTTGATGAAGCTGACAACATGAATGGCAACACAGCGCAGATGTGTATCGAGAGAATAAAAGAACAGCTGGAAAAATACCGTACGCTACGTTCAGCGAGTGATGAGTATGCCGAAAGACTGCGTGCTGAAGTCGCGGAGTACAGGAAGAATCGTGAATCAGAGATTGCTGCGAATGAGGTGGAAAAGCTTCTCGACGAACACGGGAGAGTGGAAACCGTCGATGTCTCCGAAGATACCGCTGTCCGCGACGATTTCGAGGAAGCCAAGACACAAGGTTACGTCAAGATTATCACCGAAACTGAATTCAGATCGGTACTGCGAATCGCGCGGGTAGAGTATCTGTACTCGCGTAAATCCCTGACGACAGGAGAACCCGATACATTCGTCAATGCTGTCTATATCGAGGGTGTTGAAGGTCTTCGGTTCATAGAGATTGAGATCGAGTTCTTCGAGCGTGAAGGAAAGAGGATATTCAGGGATGCAGAAGAGCTTTTTAATCTTTCGATCAATGCAGATGACATGTTCGATATTGTTAGAGATGATGGGTGCGAGATCTCATCTGAAGACATTTACTCAATCACGACACAAGAATTGGATCCAGGTGAACTGAAGACCGGACCTGTCGAAAGAAAGGCAATGAGCGATGCCATCGAGGCTATCGAAGGACTTGTTCACAGCGAACCAAAAATCCGGGATGGAGATATTGTTATCACGTCTGGACGTTCGCGAGATGCGCGATCAGAGTTCACGGGATTGATAAATAACCTGATTGAAGAGGGCTTCGGGTTCGAGATCAGGCCGAGATGGATGAGGATCCACGGGCTTGAGCAGGATGCAGAGTTCGCTTAGCGTCACCAGAATAACATCAGACAGAACCGGCATTCGTGAGAGTGTCGGTTTTTTCATGGTTATGCTTGTTGCAATCAGGCAGTGAAGTGAAGGGTTAAATAAACATTAAAGCAACTTGAGAAATAATGCTTATAGGTGTTGCGTTTTTGGATACTTTGCACATGTATTTAATGTGAGCGGTTAAAAAGAAAGGGTTTCACAATGAGAAAAGAAATTACACTCGCGGAGCTTGATAGCATTATCGCGAAGAGAAAGGTCAATAAAGGCCTGGGTGACATCTACTTCCATGAGGAAGATAATCAGTATGATAATAAGATCGTCTGGAGTATCGAGTGCCTGGGCGATGTCGAGCTCGACTTCTATTATACACTTAGAAAGAGGGGGGATGTTGCCGAGATCGAGATCGAACCCACAGAGAACGAAGTCTCATATGAGAACGCTATCGAAGAGATGCTTGAGAAAGCCAGCGTCTATGTGCCCGAGCTGGCTGGGGCGATGAAGCTCTTTGATGAAGATGGTGAAGAAGACGAGGACGATTTCAGAGGTCTATATGGAAGCATTCTGGATCGCATCGAAAAGTCGATCACCGAGGAGGATCTGATGGAAGTGTGCCCCTTCGATATCGAAGCACTGGAAGAAGAAGGTTACGAGATCGAAGTCGATTACTAACACTCCTCCAGGATCTTCCTGACCGCATCCAAATTCACCCGGCAGCGCTGACCAGCCTGCCGGGTATCTTCTACCCACTCCAGGAATTCCGTCTCCGTCTCGTTCCCGACAGGCACGGGCTCGCCAGGACAGATTAAAAGGTACTCAGGAACCTTCGGACGTTCCTGGATCTCAGGCATCTCACTGCAAGCTGTCAATGTAGCGATGAGTGAGATCGCTGACAGGCTTGTCTTCATCTGTATTCTTCGCATCGTTTATCACTTTCCGGGTAATGTATTCTTGTTCTTCCAGCTCTCGGATGACGCGTTCGCGGTCATTGAGCGCAGTCATGAGGACCTGGCGTGCCTTTCCATACGCACCATCTCGGCATCCTTCTCTTCGACAGTCGTCTCCAGGGTGGACACTTCGGACTTCAGGTCGCCATTGGAATTTCACAGCATGACGTAATGCGTCACCGCTCCGGCCAGGGCGAGACCGACAATGATGTACAGTGTCTTCCAAGAAAAGATCACAGGCAGGACCTTAGTTATGGTACTCAGCATTCTTGCTCCTTTCTGCACTCTTAAAGACCCGCAGGTCGGCATGCCCGAACCCCCGGTAGAAACCGAGGACAGCTGCGGCGATCAGGAAAGCAACGGTGATGAGGGTTTCGGAGATCGCAGCGTCAGGGCGTTCGATCAGGGTATACATGACGACCAAAGCACAGAAGACCAGGACGGCATCGGAACGCCGTCTGGTATAGAAACCGTTTAACCAAGAATCCCTATCCGCATGAATCCAGAATTTGTATCCGGCGAGATTTGATGCTTGCTGCGAACTCGAATTCGTCGCGGAGCTTGCGTGAAAACTTCTTGAACTGCTTATCCATACCCATGACGATTATATATGTGTTTGACTTGGTAAGATAAACCTTATGTCACCCGAATGCCAAAAGCCCCCCTGGAGGCTAATCCAAGGGGTTCAAGGAGCAGTGTAACGGGAAAGGAAGAAACCCGGTTACCATTATAAATTACGTTCCTTGATTGACGAAATCAATAACCCTAATTGTATTTTCGCAAAGCTTCTCACGGAACTGGAGTTCGACGTCTACACCAATAACCATCGCATAACTTATAATCTTTGTTAACGAGAAGTTGTCAACGTTACCATTCACGACCTGGCACAGATCAGAGCGGTTAACTCCATACTTATCCGACGTTTCTTTCTGAGATAGATTATTGTTGTTCATTGCTCGACGAATAACATTCGACACAGCTATTTTCATTGTCCGGATCTTGTCTTCAGTATCTGTAATGTAATTCATAATATATGCTCCTTGTTATACGGTATTATATATATAGCATGGTTGGAGAAACACAACACGCAAGAAGCGTTATTCGGTAATGTTTATACCTAACTTAATGAAGCTTTCACCGTCTGGTGCTTCCATCATCCGACCATGCATCTCGATGCTCAGAAGATCATCTTCGATTAACCCTGTGAAATCCGGATCCGCCTCGGTCTGCTTCTCCTTCGATCTGACGATTAACCGTCCCTCAAGACGAGTGTCTTTATTCAGTGATGTGCTGCGAATAGATACTTTCAAATATCCTTCACCGTCTCCATGATCGTCCGGCCAGGCATGAATTGCACATCTTTCACCTGGAAGGTTTACGAAACCAGAAAGAACAGGATGATCGTCACTCGATCTGCGCTTGTTCTTATAAACTGTCGCTGTGAATGTATCTTCCATCTGACTTACTCCGACTGTTACCGATAAACATGGTCGTAATATTGCAATTCACAACAAGACCGTTCCTGATAGATGGATATGCAAGACAGTTGCTTTAAACGCTCATAGAGTGACGTTTCTCGCTTCGATGCGTGATATACCGTCCAAACCGATAATCGCAGCTCTAAGGGTATTGCAGTGCTTCTACGGCACGACTTTTCTCAAAGTGCTACTCAACCGATCTGCCGTCGTCTCTGCATCACGTCTACTGGTAATAGTAAGCTTACTTGTAACGGCCTTTCGGCCTTATAGAAACCGTCTGCCGTATCTGATCATCTGTGACCGTCTACAGCCACGACACGCACCAGGGCTTACGAAACCCACTCCGGTCTTTCTTCTAAACATAAAACCCGACCGTGTAGAAGATCCGCCATGTATACCCTCGCGGGTCTGAGGCTGTCGCCCTGGTGTAAGCTTCCCCATCAAAGCCTTCATGGAATCGATTCCATATTAACCTACAAGTAAGCTTACTATTACCGGCTCTACCAAGCCGTTATGGAAACGGTATCTTATCTATGGTGTTATTTGAGTATATAGCTTTTCTTTCCGGCTTTGGACCTACGGTTATAGAGATAATCTTCCGAAAAGTTACCGGTATCGCCTAAGTATCTTCCGAAAAGTTACCGCAATGAGTGCCGTGTAACCTGACGGGCTTGGGGCTGTCGCCCTGGTGGTAAGCTTTCCATGCAGGAACCTTCTTGGAATCGATTCCATATAAGCCAATAGCAAGCTTACTATCTACCGGCCCTGTCGGGCCTTTACGGAATCTGTATTCTTAAAGATCCTTCTCGGACTCGGTTTCTTACCTATGGTGTTATTTGAGTATATAGCTTTTATTTTGCAGGTTCGACCTACGTTTTTAGAGATAACCTTCCTGGAAGTTACCGGTATCGGGTTCAGATCTTCCTAAAAGTTACCGCTCATAATATTAATTTAGATGTTGCTTTTTGTGTTGATAAAACATAACTACCACTCACACACAGAAAGAATACATTATGACGGACTATAAAGACTTAAACAGTTTTCTTGATGAATACGATGAAGACGATGAAGATTATGACAGCTATACAAATAACTACATAGATTACGAATATGAGATGGCCTTCGGATCTCCTGATGAGGGTGAGTGCGATGTCGTCACTGACGACGCTCCAAATGACCAGGAGAGCGATCCTGAGGAGGGAGAGATATCGCCCAGCGCCAGATCTCCAGAAGACTACCGGATACAGAAAGACGACCATGAAGAGGTAGGAATACATGCCAACCGCGTCTGGTGGAGGCAGTATAACGTCGAGCAGAACCATCGCGTTTACGATGATACAAAAGAACCCTATTTCTTTCCGTCATATAGAGCTCACAAACACACGCACAAAGCGGTTCCTCAAAGTATCGAGAACTGGAGCTTATCCGGGAAGGATGAATACGAGAGCCCGGAATACCCGTTGAATGCATCTCTGTTCGATATGTCAGCGAACATAAAAAGATCGGAGTTGCAGATCCTGCATATGATTCTCGGCACCGGTTACAGCAGCAAAACCAAGGCGATTACGACAGAAGCGAAGCGCACCGTCAGGATCTCTAAGAAAGCGCTCAAGCTTTTCTTGGGGACAAATGCCAGGGCGCTGCGGAAATCGGTATATGCCCTGCGAGATCTCGAACCGGTCATATGTGCGACGGGCATCGTGAATGGGCGTGAGCCTGAGAAGTTGCGCTTCTTTGAGAGGATCGAGGAAGACCATCTGCATTACTACTTCACGATGACACATAAGCTCCAGAATGAGCTCTTCTATCCGTGCGTATATATTCATGTTGACCTATTCAGTGTCGGCCAGCTTAAGTCGCTCTATGCGCTCGGCATCCTGCCTTTCATGCTGTTTCGTTCTCGTCTGCCGAGGCATGTGTCTGAATACGATCTCGACCAGCTCGCGGAGCTCATGCAGGCCAAGAAGGAATACGGTCAGCATATGCCGCGCTCCAAGGTGCTCGAACGCTTTGAGACGGCACGACAGCACATCTATGACGAGGTGATGTCTGTTCATGTATCTATTGATGAGATCGATCCTAAGAAGAAGGACCGGATTTCATTGAGGGTTAAGCCCGGTCAGCGTCGTCACTTTCACAAAGCGAAACCTGGTAACGCGAGACTGATGTTCCGCTTCAAGGCATCGGAAAAGATGTTTGTAGATGCTAACCGCTTCATCAACCTTGCCCAGGATCTGGGTTTTGAGCTCGGCCAGGACACGGCGCGTGCGGTGTTTCAGAACTGGGTCATGTTCCTGCACGAAGACGAAGAGGCATGCAGTGCTGCGGACTTTTCTAGGTTCGAGAAACATGTCTGGAATAATCGCGGTCTCAAGAAAGTGGATCCGAAAGAGTTCGAGATTGCCGTGAGGGAGACTTGGAACCCGCTAAACAACAATCGCTTCAAGGAGACCGGAAAGCGGTTCTCCGGCCAAGATCGCGCTGCGATGACACAGAGACCTGATGGAACTATCGATCCGGACAGCATCAGTATCCAGCCCCCTGATTTCCTGGATGAATATATTATATGACCGCTATAAAAGGTTGCTTATTTGATTGCCGTGCGCTATATAAGAGAGGACGCTGAAACGTCAATTCTGTGTGTTAGAAACCTCTAGGCTTAACCCCTTGGAGGTTTCTTTTTTGTCTGCTCATAAGTATCCATTCTTCATGTTGAAAAGGACCTCATGCCTCCGGCAAACATACCAGGATGGTACGGACCCCAGTAAAATAAGGCTATTAGAAAGCAGTTTCATATTGGAACTTGCGGTCAAAACACCTGGAAAAATACAGAAAGCAAATCTCAAACAAGTCTGCTGTCCCCATTACACCTTAAAAGAGTAACGGAAATGTTGATTTAGGGGCACCATTTTCGCACCAGGAGGTTTCAATTTGTAACTTTATAATACCGGTAAGCTGATGTAAGATAATGTGTATTACATTTTTATAAATTGCTTTACTTGTATTATAACCTTTTTGACGTGTATCACCTGCATTAACCAGTACTGACATTGTGTTTTATAATTCCTTTCATAACTCGAAACCCCTGGCGCAGAAGCGTTGGGGGTTTTCCTTTTCGTAGCGAGTAATATCATGGTTCCAAGACATATCAGAAAGCGCTTCTTCAATTCTGCCGATGCATTCTCGCAGCTATTGAACTGCATGTTCCTGCCGAATGCCGAAGACACGAACGCACACGAAAGCATATCCGCCAGGAGTTACAGGGCAGGGTGGTCCAGGCCGGAACGGGTTATCAATCTAATATTTTTCTGGGAACCCGATCATTGCCAAGGTGCTTACGACCGCGATGTGCGGAAAGCGGAAAAGCTTATCGAGATAGATGCCCAGCGCCCTCAGTGAAGGAAGCGCTGACGCACCAGGGCAATCGTGCAGCAAAGGGAAAAAGGCAGCTCTTTGTCTGGTGTCTTTTCGTACCGGTAGACAGTCGTGCGTGACACGTCGAGAAGGTGTGACATCTGTTCCAGGCTGAGCTCGAGATCAAGGCGAAGCTTACGCAGTTGCTTGCCGTTGTACTGCTTCACCGAGTTCTTAACGACATCGACCTTATCATCGTAAAACGCACACATAAAACAATCCCTTTCAGACTATTATATGTGTGCGTAAAATCGCAACATGCAAGCTTATTGAGCTGAAGGTTCTTTCTCTTCCTGGTGAATGAGAAAGTCTTCTTTATCGTTATAGCTATCATGCCTTTCGATGTAGTCAGTCATCCATGCAGGCATCCGACCGCGACCGCTCCACGTCTTTTCCGGGTCGTCCGGATGGATGTATTTATCCGGAAGCTTGCCTTTACGGCCATCGTTATTATCGATGCCGAAATGCTCACGCATAAGGTCATCGAAATCCAAGCCAGTCTCCTCCGCCATTTTCCTCATCGTCTTGATCGCGTTGACTTTTTCTTGTTTCCGTCTTTTCTCGATAGAATACTGAAGATGAGAGTAGACTTCTTTCATGTCTTTCAATGAAAGCTTATCAATGCTTTCCTTAATGTTATCGATATTACCTGCCATTTCTGGTACTCCTTTTCGGATCGTTCTGAATACAAACATTAAGGCAGGATTAAATATTATATTGACATAATGCAAGCGATAATTTATCGATGCCGCTATGTTTAACGATTATCTCATACGAACCTGGTCACCAGCGCCGCGCTGGGTGTGAGCTCTTTTACTGTACCCCTGAAGACCAGGATCTCTAAACATGTCAGACATCGAATATGAGAGCATTGTCCGGATGCTCAAGAAGCGCACTGCGCAAATCTCCATTAAAGACCTACTGAAGCTTCTGAAGATCCGCGCTCGCGTCCATGGTCAGCCCTGTGACTTTGTTGATCGTCAGTTCTACCCCGACGAGAAGTTCCGTGAACTCATCATTGGTGTGCTTGGTAACTACATGACGATGCATCAAGTGCAGTCCGCTTTCCCGAAGATCAACGAGAGATCCCTTATCGTCGCGAAGACGAGTAAGCAGCGGAATCTAAACTACCTTCAGAAGAACGCAAAGAACGAAGCTCTGATGTACCTGCGCACAGTGCTTATCCACAAGATGATCGACATGGGGATCGAACCGGACCTCATTGAGCAGACCGGTGATGGCGAAGAAGACGACATCGACCGCGAAATGTACCTGGACCAAATTGCTGAGCTCTTCACCTTCGATGAGATCAAAGCACAGTTCCGCCCCCTTGATGACGATGATGATCCGGAGCTTCGCTGGATGCACGATGCTGTGTCTGATTTCCTGAAGAAGTCTGAAGAGAGCAGGGAAGAGAAGAAGAAGAAGAAGGACGACCAGAGAAAAGTGGAAAGTGCTCTGAAGTGGCGGTCAGAAGGTGTCGAAGTACATTTCTTGCATGAGCTCCTTTTGCGGAAGGTGAAGGATGCAGGAGAGCAACCGGGTATTATCTTTGAGGAGCTCGATGAGGAAGATCGCGACATCATTGTTTCACTGCTCAGTGGATACATGAGTATCGAAGATGTCGTGAAGACCTTTCCGTTGAAAAAAGAACGTGTACTGCGTGATAAGCGGAAGCGCATGAAGAGGGTCATGAGTTACCTGGAAAATAATGCCGGTGACATTGATGTCGATGATCTACGGAAGATCGCGAACCGCCGTCTTCTCCATCTGAATCGTGAAGAGATCCCGCCTGCATACGATCAAAAACCGCTGCTGGCTCGGAAAGACTACTACAAGAGACTTGCTGATATCTACTACGACGCATCAGATATGCATGAGTACCTGGAGAAGCATCGCAATGGTGACAGCAAGTCGGAAGAGAAAGACGAGCCCGCCATCAGTCTTGGTGATTTCCTTGATCAAGAAGGGCTCAGAAAGCAGACCTACGATTACCTAACCAACCCGGATCAGTACTCCTCAGTGAACCCCAAGAATCCGGTTCCAGAGCGCGTAAAATACATCCTTACGCGCAAGATCGAAGCTGTCGAACTACTCGACCTGGAGAAGCTCGATGCCGTTCAGAAAAAGCTGTCTGTCAAGTATCCGCATGCGACGAACGTCATCGAAGGTATCCTCGGTGGTATCCGCAGGGGCTTCCGGTTTGGCCGACGCATGGTTGCGATCAGGCCGACGCTTTTGGTCGGCGCTCCTGGCACGGGTAAGTCTGCGCTTGCAGAAGATCTCATGAGAGCGCTGGACATTGCGACGACGCGTGTCTCTGTTGGCGGTATGACTGGCACCAACTTGTTCGGCGTCCATGCCGGATACTCGACATCACTACCATCAATTGTCACGACTTCTGTCGCGAATGCGAGAGTTATCAATCCTGGTCTCATCATCGATGAAGTCGATAAGACACCGAAGCGTTCAGTGAATGGAGATGTCATCGACACGTTGCTGGCGCTTCTCGAACCGAACGAAGCGAAGACATGGTACGAACCGTTCCTCGCGAGCAACGTCGATGCCAGCCATGTGAATTGGTTCATGACAGCTAACCAAATCGATATGGTTGATACCCCACTTATCTCCAGATGCGATGTCTACCGCGTCGAGCAGCCAGATGCGAAGCACGTCGGTAATCTCGTGAAGTCTATCGTTGCCGAGTACGCCTCGGAGGTGGGCGTTGACCCCCGTTTTTTTCAACTGAGCAGCGGTGACATTCAGTATCTTGAGCAAACCATGCCGAAGCATAAATCTGTCCGTGTTCTGAAGCAGCTGGTGCGCGTTATCCTGGATGAGCATGAACAGAATTCGTTCGATGCCTGATCTTGTGGAGGGTTACCTGGCGTCAACCATGTTGGCGTACAGCAAACGCAAGGAATTTAGGGTGTTATTAATGATGGTTAACTGTCTTAAACCTGTCTTTAACCTTGTTGTGCGAAAGGGAACTCATTGGAAAAAATGAGGAATAACCGGAAATGAATATTCTCACCGCTCAACAAGCTGCCGATGCCTTGCAAGTACCTTACAAGACAGTTCTCAACGAGATTAACAAACGCAACCTTATTGCCCGAAAGATCGGCAGAAGTTACCGAATTCACGAAGACAACCTGGAGAAATTTGCGACATGCCAAGACCGGGAAAAGGACCACGGCTCTACGAAAAGAAACGACCGAACGGAAAGATCGATTTCTACATCCGCGACACAGGTGTTTCCGACATCCCGACAGGCATCTCTGGACTCGAAAATCGCGGCGAAGCTGAGCAAAAACTAGCTGAGTATATTGCCAGCAAGAGAGGTAAGCTCGAACCAAGAGATCGCGACCGCGCCGTTCAGTCGGTATCGGTCGTATCTGTTCTGGAATATTACCTCGATCATGCCTCAGCTGATCTCGCGTCGGAAGAACGTGCAGTCTACGCGATTAAGTCGCTTTTGCCGTTCTGGAACGATAAGACTGTTGCTGACATTAATCGTCATACATGCACCGAATTCGTTCGGCAGAGCGCGAATGCTGACAGTACGGATAAGAGATCTCTTGGTGTTCTCCGCCGAGCGTTAAACTTCGCACACGAAGAGCAGGTAATCGCATCTGCTCCGCGCGTGTTCACTCCGAAGTCTGCCAAGCCGCGCCCGGATTTTCTGACGCGCGAGGAATTCGGAAGGATCCTCTGGTTATTATACTTCGGACACCGCAAACGGGGTCCTGATGGAAAGCTGACCTTCAAGGGCCGGACGAGGAAGACAAGGCATGCGGCGCGGATCGCTCTTTGTCAGTTCTACACGGGGTCCAGGTCAAAGACCATCGGTAAGACAACGTTTAAGCCGCGCCGGGATGGACCGTATTTAGACCTGGTGGAAGGTGTCTGGTATCGTTCAGGCATCGATGAACGTGAAACCGCAAAGCAACGGAAACCGCATCGCATTCCTCGACGATTACTCTCTCACCTCCGGCGCTGGCAGAAGAATGCAGAAGCGTCCGGGCAGATCTACATTGCCGAAACTGCCAGACATCCAGGTATGCCCATTCTGACAATCAGGAAGTCGTTACAGAGGGCAGCAGAGAAGCTTGAAATCATGACCGAAGAAAACGGTCGGAAAATTAATCAACATACGCTCAAGCATACTGCTATCACATTGGCAATCCAGAATGGCATGAGCATCGAGCAAGCTGCGGACTACTTCTCGACGAGTCCTCAGACGATTTCGGACGTCTACTGGCACCACTCTCCGAGTTATCACGATCAACAGGTTGACATCATGGACAACCTCAAGAAGCGCAGGGCGTGATCTCGTCCGGTTTCGTCCGGAAACTCCTGGCATTGTCGGGAAATAAAGGAGAATTACCGGACGTGGGCGATCACATAATGAAATAAAAACAATAACTTAGAAAGTTGGCGCTGCCCTCCGAAGGCAGAGGCCAAAGGTTCGAATCCTTTCAGGTGCGCCATTCCCCCGTTTCTTGGCGCAAGCCCCAGAAAATTCGTACGAATTTCCTCTACCCAAGAGTCTCCCTACGAAGACTCTTGCGGGTCCGACCGTGACTCAGGGGCGGTACTTCCAGGTCTTGGTGTCGACCGACATCCAGTCGGGCAGGCCGATGAACTTCTCCGCTCCCGCGATCAGCAGGCAGATCCCGATGATGGCAAAGACGAACTTGACGCGTCCCGCGCTTGGCGGGTTCTGCGCCCAGCGCGCCATGCGAAACAGCCAGCGCGGATTCATCGGGCCGGGGTCCTGGCCGGGCAGACGATGACTTTTTGGCGCGGCATTTCCGGTTCCTCTTGCATTTCGCGGGTCAGTTTACGACACAGACCTGCACCGCCACAAGCCAACGGACCGACCTGTCTTCATGCCATCCCATGCCGAAACCCGGACGCTACCCTATACCGCGCAACAAATGTACGACCTTGTCGCCGATGTGGGCTCCTACCCCGAATTCCTGCCCTGGACCGCCGCCGCGCGGGTGAACAGCGTCACCCCGCAGGACGACGGCAGCAAGGTGATGGAGGCCGACCTGGTGATCAGTTTCCGCGTCTTCCGCGAGCGGTTCAGTAGCCGGGTCGTGCTGTGGCCCGAGAAAAAACGGATCGAGACGGAATACCTTGATGGTCCGTTTCACCACATGCGCTCCAACTGGGAATTTCGCGACGTTGGCGACGGCCAGTGCGAGGTCGGCTTCGATGTCGATTTCAAGTTCAAGAACAGGCTGTTGCAGGGCGCGGCGGAGCTCTTCTTCTACGAGGCGATGAAACGTATCGTGCGCGCCTTCGAGACACGGGCGGAGGCGCTTTATGGACGGGGTTGAGATTTCCAGACGCCTGGCCGGGTTCGCCCTTGGCCCCGTGAAAGCGCCGGATGCGATGGAAATCCTGCGCGTGTCGCTGCTCGACTGGGCCGCGGTCGGCATTGCCGGGCGGGACGAACCCGTGGGCCGCGTCCTGCGTGCGCAGGCCGAGGACGAAGGCGGCAGTCCGCAGGCGGGCCTGATCGGCAGCGATCTGCGCGTACCCGCCCGCATGGCCGCGCTGGTCAATGGCACGGTGTCCCACGCGCTCGATTACGACGACACGCATTTCGCCCATATCGGCCACCCGTCCGTAGCCGTGATCCCCGCCGCCCTCGCCGTGGGCGAGTCGGTAGGCGCGACCGGCCCCGCGCTGCAGGAGGCCGCGCTGATCGGCGTCGAGGCGTCGATCCGCGTGGGCGTCTGGCTGGGCCGGGCGCATTACCAAGTGGGCTTTCACCAGACCGCCACCGCCGGGGCCTTTGGCGCGACGCTGGCCGCCGGGCGCCTGATGGGGCTGACGCCGGAGCAGATGCAGCACGCCATCGGCCTCGTGACCACCCGTGCCTCGGGGATCAAGGCGCAGTTCGGCAGCATGGGCAAACCGATGAACGCCGGCCTTGCCGCGTCGAACGGCGTCGAGGCGGCGCAGCTGGCCGCGCGCGGTTTTCTCAGCGCGCCCGGCGCGATGGACGGGCAGAACGGGTTCGGGCCGACGCATCATGGCGAAGGGCGGGGCACGGCGTTCGATACGCTGGGCCAAGAGTGGCTGTTCGAAAGCGTGCAGCACAAATTCCACGCCTGCTGCCACGGCCTGCACGCCACGCTCGAGGCGATGCGCGACCTCGATGCACCGGCGGACCGGGTCGAGACGGTCGAGATCGCCACCCATCCCCGCTGGCTGAGTGTGTGCAACATCGCGACGCCCGAAAGCGGGCTTCAGTCCAAGTTCAGCTACCGCATGGTCGCCGCAATGGCGCTGACCGGGCACGACACCGCGCGGCTGGAAAGCTTCGACGACGCGCTCAGCCGTGACTCCGACCTCGCCGCGCTGCGCGACCGGGTCCGCGTGGACAGCGACGACAGCCTGACTGAAATGCAGGCCCGCCTGCGGGTGACGCTGACGGACGGCACCGTGCGGGATCTCTTTCACGACCTCGACGCCGATCCCGGCCTTGCCGCGCGCCAGAAACGCGTGCGCACCAAGGCCGCCGCCTTGCTGGGCGACGGGCGCGCCGAGGCGATCTGGCAGGCGATCGAGGCCGATGCCCCGCCGGAAGAGTTCTCGGCGCTGCTGGTGCGCTAGGCCGGTCAGTCCTTTGGGAAGATGACGGCGTCCTCTGGCAGGTCCACAACGCTGCCGTCGTATTTCGGCAGGTCGTCGTCGATCTTCAGCCATGGCAGCCGCTTGTCGTAATGCACGTGAAAGGCCGGCTGCACTGCGCCCGGGTCTTTTAGCGCGGCGGCGTAGACGTGCATGTCCCCCGGATAGTGATCCGCCTCGAACGCCATGGGCGTGCCGCAACTGGCGCAGAAATGGCGGTAGGCGCCGGGCGAGCTTTCGCGGGTCGCGGGCGCTGCACCGGTCCAGTGGAACGCCGTCACCGGCACGCCCAGCCACGCCACCACCGGCGCGCCGCAATTGCGGCGGCAGTCGTCGCAGTGGCAATAGCAGGCCCAGGTGGGCGCACCCTCGAACTGCCAACGCGTGGCGCCGCAATGGCATTGGCCCCGTGTCGTCATGTCGGAAACATCCTGTGCTGAACGCTACCTGCAGTCCTAGCCGCAGGGCAGGGACCGGGGCAAGACGGCTCAGCCGAGCCCCTTGAGCAAAAGCGCCAGCGCATGATCCCGCGCGGCGATGCGCACCTCGGCCCGGCCCAAGGCACCGAATTCCACCGTTTCCACTTGCGTCACGCGGCCCACGCGCGCCAGCCCGAAACAGACGCGCCCCTCGGGTTTGTGCTCGGACCCGCCGGGGCCGGCGATGCCGGTGATCGATACCGCCACGTCGGCCTCGGAATGGTCCAGCGCGCCTTCCGCCATCTCCCGCGCGACCTCTTCCGACACCGCGCCATGCGCCTCCAGCGTCTCGGCCCGCACGCCCAGCATCTGCTGCTTGGCGCTGTTGGAGTAGGTGACGAAGCCGCGTTCCACGACCGCCGAGGAGCCGGCGATATCCGTGAGCGCGGCGGCCACCATGCCCCCGGTGCAGGATTCGGCCACTGATACCATCAGCCCCGCCGCCTTGGCCGCCTTCAGCACGTCCTCGGCGCTCATAGCCCCAGCACCCCGTGCGACAGCCAGGCGAAGAGCATGACGCCCAGCGCGGCGAAAAGCCCGGCGATCAGGTCGTCCAGCATCACGCCGAAAGCGCCGCCCTGCCGGTCGGCCCAGCCCACGGGCCCGGGTTTCCAGATGTCGAACAGGCGGAACAGCAGGAAGGCCGTCACGAAGCCCGGCCAGAGCGCCCAAAGCGCGGCGCCCGCATGGGCCGCGCCGATCGACACGGGCAGGAAGGCCAGCCATTGCCCGGCCACTTCGTCGATCACGATCTCGCTTGGGTCGTGATCCTCTTTCCCCTTTGTTTCCAGTGCCGTGGCCCACCATCCCAAGGCGAAAGAGGCCACTATCCCGAGGCCCAGCAGCACCGGCCCGCCGATCACATGCAACAGCGCCGCCACGGGCAGTGCCGCTAGCGAGCCCCAGGTGCCCGGCGCCGGGCGCAGATAGCCCACGCCGCCGAAGGTCGCGATCAGCTGCGCCGCCCTCATGGCCGCACCAGCGTGGCCACGGCCTGCGCCGCGATGCCCTCGCCGCGGCCGGTAAAGCCCAATTTTTCGGTGGTGGTGGCCTTGACCGACACGCGGTCCACCTCAAGGCCGATGATCTCGGACACCCGCGCCTGCATCGCCGCCGCGTGCGGCCCGATCTTGGGCGTCTCGCAGATCAGGGTCAGGTCCACGTTGGTGATACGGAATCCCCTTTCAGCGGCGAGGCCCGCCGCGTGGGACAGGAATACATGGCTTTCGGCGCCTTTCCACTGGGGATCGCTGGGCGGAAAATGCCGGCCTATGTCCCCCTCGGCCATCGCGCCATAGATCGCGTCGGCCAGCGTGTGCAGCCCCACATCGGCGTCCGAATGTCCTTGCAGGCCACGGTCATGCGGCACCGCGACACCGCACAGCATCACGTGGTCGCCGGGGCCGAAACGGTGCACGTCAAAGCCGGTGCCGGTGCGTATGTCCATGGGGCCTCTCAGAATGGTCTCGGCCCGGGCGAAATCCTCGGGCGTGGTGATCTTCAGGTTGCTTTCGCGCCCCGGTAGGATGCGCACGGGGATGCCGGCGGCCCGCGCCACCTCGACATCGTCGGCGGCACCTTCGGGCGCGGTGGCATGGGCGGCGGCGATCATGTCGCGGTCAAAGCCCTGCGGCGTCTGCGCTCGGAAAAGCCCGGTGCGCTCCTGCGTACCGGTGACCAGCCCGTCCTCGCCCTGCCACAGCGCATCGCTGACCGGCAGGGCCGGGGCCGCTGCCGGGCAGTCCGGCCCCAGCGCCGCGATGACCTCGGCGATCTGGTCCGGGGACACGCAGCAGCGGGCCGCGTCGTGGATCAGTACATGGGTCGCGCCCACGCCCTCCAGCGCCGCCAGACCGTTGCAGACCGAGCCCGCGCGTGTGTCCGCGCCCTCGGTCACCGTGATCCCGGGCTCGCCGCTCAACTCGCCCATGTCGTCGGGATGCACCACGACCACGATCCGCTCGACCGCCGGCACCCCGCGGAACGCCGCCAGCGTCCAGTCGATCACCCGTTTGCCGGCGACGCGCTGCCATTGCTTGGGCCGTTCGCCCCCGGCGCGGATGCCACGCCCTGCGGCGACGATGATGGCTGCGATGCTCATACGCTTTGCTTACGCAAGCGGGCAGGGGCTTGCAATGGGCGCGTCATCCGACCTTTTTGCCCAATTTTTAATCACTGACGCCTTTTTGATCTTAATTTGGGCGTTCATAAATTGTACTTGGAGGGTCACGGCCATAAAACCTCCACATGCTCATTCGTTAGGCACCCATGCTGACCATCGGCCCCCGAAACCTACATCCTCCGGTCCTTCTTGCCCCGCTTGCGGGGATCACCGACCTGCCGTTCCGCAGCCTGGTCAGCCGTTTCGGCGCGGGCCTGGTGGTCAGCGAGATGGTCGCCAGCCAGGAAATGGTGCAGTCCAAGCCCGGCGTGCGCGAAAAGGCCGAGCTGGGGTTCGAGGCCGCCGACACGTCGGTGCAGCTGGCGGGGCGCGAGGCGCACTGGATGGCCGAGGCCGCGCGCCAGGTCGAGGGCAATGGCGCCAAGGTGATCGACATCAACATGGGGTGTCCGGCCAAGAAGGTCACCAGCGCCAGCGGCTCGGGCGCCAGTGGATCGGCCCTGATGAAGGATCTCGACCACGCGCTCACCCTGATCGAGGCGGTGGTGGGCGCGGTGTCCATCCCCGTGACATTGAAAACCCGCCTTGGCTGGGACGACACCAACCTCAACGCGCCGGACCTCGCCCGGCGCGCCGAAGGGGCAGGGGTGCGCATGATCACCATCCACGGCCGCACCCGCTGTCAGTTCTACAAGGGCTATGCCGACTGGGCCGCGATCCGCCGCGTCAAGGACGCGGTCGGCATCCCCGTCATCGCCAATGGCGACATCACCGGCACCGCCGCCGCCCGCGACGCGCTGATGAAATCCGGCGCGGACGGTGTGATGATCGGGCGCGGCGCGCAGGGGCGTCCGTGGCTGTTGGCGCAGGTGGCGCACGAGTTGCACGGCACGCCCGCGCCGGAGATTCCAGAGGGCGGAGACCTTACGCGGCTGGTGCAGGACCACTATGACGCCATGCTGTCCTTCTATGGCACCGATCTGGGCACCCGCGTCGCGCGCAAGCATCTGGGCTGGTACATGGACGGGCGGGACACACCCCAGGCCTTGCGCAAGCGCATCCTGACCGAGCGCGACCCCGCCAACGTCAACCGCCTGCTCGAAGACGCGATGACCACCCCGGAAAGGACCGCCGCATGACGGGCCTCGACGAAATGGTCTGGACGTCGCTGCCGGTGCCGGGGCTGATCCTGGACGGGCAGGACCGCATCGTCCAGATCAACCCGGCCGCCGAGGGCTTTCTGATGACCTCGGCCCGCTCGATCATCGGGCAGCCCGTGTGGGACAAGCTTGCCGTCGACGCGCCCATCGAAGAGGCGCTGGAACGCGCCCGCGAGAAATCCGCGCCACTGTTCGTTAATGACGTGGACGTTGGCACAGGGGACCGCGCCCCGATGCAATGCAACCTGCAGATCGCGCCGGTGTCGGGCTGGGACGATCACATGATCCTGCTGATCTCGCCCCGCGAACTGGCGGGCCGCGTGACCCAAAGCCAGTCGGTCAAGTCCGCCGCCAAGTCCGCCATCGGCATGGCCGAGATGCTGGCGCACGAGATCAAGAACCCGCTGGCTGGCATCACCGGCGCGGCGCAGCTTCTGTCAATGAACCTAGATCAGGACGACCTGGAACTGACCGATCTGATCGTGTCAGAAAGCCGCCGCATCGTCGGGCTGCTGGAACAGGTTGAGCAATTCGGTAACGTGAGCCTGCCCAAGCTGCGCGCGGTCAACCTGCACGACGTGCTGGACCGCGCCCGCCGGTCGGCGCTGGTGGGCTTTGCCGCCCACATGACGATTGTCGAGGATTACGATCCCTCGCTGCCGCTGGCGTTGGCCGATCCTGACCAGCTGTTGCAGGTGATCCAGAACCTTCTCAAGAACGCGGCTCAGGCCGCGGGCGACAAGGGCGGCACCATCACCCTGCACAGCTATTACGAACAATCGCTGCGCGTGCGCCGCGACGGTGGGGGGCCGGGCAAATCGCTGCCGCTTCAAATCGAGGTCATCGACGACGGTCCCGGCCTGCCGCCGGAAATCGCCGGCAACGTGTTCGAGCCGTTCGTGTCGGGCCGCGAGAACGGCACCGGCCTCGGCCTCGCGCTGGCGGCTAAGATCGTCTCGGACCTCGATGGCTGGCTTTCGGTCAACTCGGTGCCCGGACGCACCGTATTTCGTATTTCGCTGCCGCGCGCCGGCAAGGACATGGAGGAAAGCTAATGGATGGCACGGTACTGGTCGCCGATGACGACCGCACGATCCGCACGGTTCTGACGCAGGCCCTGACGCGGGCGGGATGCCGGGTGCACGCCACATCGTCACTGACCACGCTGATGCGGTGGGTGGGCGAGGGCAAGGGCGACGCGGTGATCACCGACGTCATGATGCCCGACGGCAATGGCCTGGAAATGCTGCCCAAGATCAACCAGGACCGCCCCGGTATGCCCGTGATCGTGATCTCGGCCCAGAACACGATCATGACCGCCATCCAGGCCGAAGAGGCCGCGGCGTTCGATTACCTGCCCAAGCCCTTCGACCTGCCCGACCTGATGAAGCGCACCGCGCGGGCGCTGGATGCCCGCACCAAGCGCGCCCCGGCCGAGCCCAGATCCGAGGATCGCCCAGATGAGCTGCCGCTGGTGGGGCGCACTGCGGCGATGCAGGGGCTTTACCGTGTTGTGGCCCGGCTGATGAACACCGACCTGCCGGTGCTGATCACCGGCGAATCCGGCACCGGCAAGACCCTCATCGCGCGCGCCATCCACGATTTTTCCGACCGGCGCACGCTGCCCTTCGTGACCGTCACGCCCACCGACCTGGCCGATCTGGAAGGCCCGGCGCGGGTCATGGCGCGGGCCAAGGGCGGCACCATCGTGCTGGACGGGGTGGGGGACCTCAGCACCGATGCGCAGGCCCGCGTGGTGCGAATGATGGACGCGCCGGGCGATCACGTGCCGCGATTCATGGCCACATCGCTGGGCCGCCTGGCCGACCGCCTGGAAGAGGGCAAGCTGCGCGAGGATCTGTATTACCGCCTGTCGGGCGCGGTGGTCGAGGTGCCGTCCCTGCGCGCGCGCGTCGACGACATTCCGCTCTTGGTGCAGCACTTCCTTCTGAAGGCCGAGCGCGAGGGCCAGCCGACCCGCACGCTCTCCGAGGACGCGATCGAACTGATGCGCGCCTACAGCTGGCCCGGCAACGTGCGCCAGCTTGAAAACGCGGTCCAGCGCCTTGGCCTGACCGCGCGGTCATCCGAGATCACCCGCTCCGAGGTCGAGGCCGTGCTGGGCAACCAGCCCGAGGCCGCGCCGGTGGTGGGCGGCGGCGGGGGCGAAACCCTGTCGACCTCGATCTCGCGCCACCTGCGCCGGTACTTCGACCTGCACGGCAACACGCTGCCGCCGCCGGGCCTTTATGCGCGAATCCTCAAGGAGATGGAGATGCCCCTGATCGAGATCGCGCTGGATGCGACGGGCGGGAATCAGGCCAAATGTGCCGATCTTCTTGGCATTAACCGCAATACATTGCGCAAGAAAATCACCGACCTTGATATTCGCGTGACACGGCGCCGCAAGTTGATGTAAAACTGCAACATCACTGTGGCGCTTCGGAAGCTCTGCCAGGTTCCAAGCCACATCTGGAGGTGCGGCGCATCCCGCGCCACAACCTGATGGGGGGATTGCGTGGCTGCAAAAGCACGCAGACTGACGTGGGAAAAGCTAGGGCGTCTGCGCCGGATGAAGCGCGTGCGCAATGCCGCCGCCTTCAGCCTTGTTGTGCTGGGGCCCGTTCTGGCGCTTTTGACCTATCTCGTCATGGGCCCGCTCGACCAGGGCAGTTCGTCCAACATCCTGCGCATCATCCTGTTGGCGGACATGGTTTACATCATCATGGTCGCAGCACTTGTGCTGCAACGCGTGGTCCAGATGGTTGCCGCGCGGCGCCGCAAATCCGCGGGCTCGCGCCTGCACCTGCGCCTGACGGGGGTCTTCGCCCTCATGGCGCTCTTGCCCACGATCACCGTCGCCGTCTTTGCCACGCTGTCGGTGAACATGGGGCTCGAGGCGTGGTTTTCCGACAGGGTGGGGCGCGTGGTCGATAATTCCGTCGCCGCCGCACAGGCCTATGAGGACGAGCACCGCCGCGATCTACTTGTGGACGCGCGCGCCCTGGCCTCGCTCATCAACGCCACCAAGCGCGCTGCCGTCTTCCTGGACGATGGCGACATTCGCCAGATCCTGTCGCGCGGCCAGCGCGAGATCCAGCGCGGCCTGCGCGAGGCCTTCGTGATCGACGGCACCGGCGACATCCGCTCGCGCGGGGAACGGTCGTATCTTTTCGACTACGAGGAACCCTCGCGCGAGATGTTCGACGAGGCCAACGAAGAGGGCGTCGTCATCATCCGCGACTGGGACAACAACGAGTTCCGCGCGCTTATGCCGCTGGAAGAGATCCCCGACCGCTATCTTTACGTCAGCCGCAATGTCGACGGCGACATCCTCAGCCTGCTGGACGACACTCAGGAAACCGCGCGCTTCTACCAGCAGCGCGAGGACGAGCGCGACCGCGTCCTGTTCGAGTTCGGCGTGCTCTACCTGGGCTTTGCGCTGATCCTGATCCTGGCCGCCGTCTGGCTGGGCATGTGGTTCGCCGAACGCCTCAGCCGTCCCGTGGGCCGCCTGACCAGCGCGGCACAGCGCGTGGGCGAGGGCGATCTGGACACCCAGGTGCGCGAGGAAGATGCCGACGACGAGATCGGGATGCTGTCGACCTACTTCAACCAGATGACGCGCCAGCTGAAGCAACAGCGCGACAGGCTTCTAAGCAACACCGAACAGATCGAACGTCGTCGCAGGCTGTTCGACTCCGTGCTGGGGTCTGTGTCCTCGGGGGTGGTGGGGCTTGATGTGAAGGGCCGCGTCACCTTCGTCAACCGGTCCGCCGAACGCTTGCTCGACTGGCACGAGGACCAGCAATCGCTGGCGCTGTCGGTGGCGATCCCGGAATTCGGCGCGCTTTTCGACCGGCTGAAAGAGTCCAACACCGGCTTCGTGCAGGAGGAAATCAAGGTCAGCCGCACGGGCCGGATGGAAAACCTTCTGGTGCGCATGTCGACCCGCACCAACGATGGCGGCCGGCGCGAAGGCTACGTGGTGGCCTTTGACGACGTGACCGACCTGGTGACCGCCCAGCGCATGGCCGCCTGGGGCGACGTCGCCCGCCGCATCGCGCACGAGATCAAGAACCCTCTGACCCCGATCCAGCTGTCGGCCGAACGCATCAAGCGCAAGTTCACCAGGCTGCTCGACGACGACCAGGCCGCCAGCCTGGAACAGCTGACCGACGTGGTCGTGCGGCAGACCAACGACCTGCGCCGCATCGTCGACGAGTTTTCCAAGTTCGCCCGGATGCCCGAGCCCCAGACCAAGGTCGAAAGCCTGACCAAGCTCCTGCGCGAGGCGGTGCTGCTGCAAGAGGCGGGCCAGCCCGATGTCACCTTCGAGGCGACGCTGACCGACGACGCCCTGATGGCCGAGGTCGATGGCACCATGCTGCACCAGGCGCTGACCAACCTGATCAAGAACGCCGGGGAAGCCATTGAAAGCCTTTACGAAAAGGAAGGCTCTGACGGGCACCAGCCGCAGATCCGCGTCACCAGCACGCGCGAGGACGACAGCGCGGTGATCCGCATTTCCGACAACGGCATCGGCTTGCCCGAGGACCGCTCGCGCCTGTTCGAGCCTTACGTGACCACCCGCGAGAAGGGCACCGGCCTGGGCCTGCCCATCGTCAAGAAGATCATCGAGGAACATGGCGGCAGCCTTGGCCTGGAAGACGCCGAGCCGTTCGCGGACGGTGCCCGCCCCGGCGCCATGGCCGTGATCCGCCTTCCCCTGACCCGGGCCGAGGCCGCGCCCGAACCCGACCCGGACCCCGATTTGAAAGAATATGACCAACGACAGGCCGTATGAGGTGCCCCATGAGTGACATTCTTATTGTCGACGACGAGCGCGATATCCGCGAACTGATTTCAGATATCTTGCAGGACGAAGGCTTCACGACCCGGCTCGCCGGCAATTCCGACGACGCCATGACCGAGATACGCAACCAGCCGCCGGGCCTTCTGATCCTCGATATCTGGCTGAAAGACAGCAACATGGACGGGATCGACATCCTCAAGGCGGTCAAGCGCGACTATCCCGAGGTGCCCGTGGTCATCATCTCGGGCCACGGTAATATCGAAATCGCGGTCGCGGCCATCAAGCAGGGCGCCTACGACTTCATCGAGAAACCGTTCAACATCGACCAGCTGATGGTGGTGATCCGCCGCGGCATGGAAACCAGCCGCCTGCGCCGCGAGAACCTCGCGCTCAAGCGCCAGGGCAGCGGCCCGGCGGACATGCTGGGCGAAAGCCCGGCCTTCCGCACGCTGGTGGGCCAGCTCGACAAGGTCACGCGCTCGAACGGACGCGTCATGCTGTCGGGCCCCGCCGGCTCGGGCAAGGAACTGGCCGCGCGCTATATCCACGCCAATTCCGACCGCGCGAACGGTCCCTTCGTCTGCGCCGGCTGCGCCTCGATCGAGCCCGACCGCATGGAAGAGGTGCTGTTCGGGCGCGAGGCCGAGGACGGCACCGTCACCCCCGGCCTTCTGGAAGAGGCCAATACCGGCGTGATCTATTTCGACGAGGTCGCCGACATGCCCCTGGGCACACAAGGCAAGATCCTGCGCGTGCTGGTCGATCAGACCTTCCTGCGGGTGGGTGGCAGCGACAAGGTGCAGGTCGATCTGCGCGTCATCTCCTCGACCTCGCGCGACCTGGAATCCGAGATCCGGGGCGAACGCTTCCGGCGCGAGCTTTATCACCGCCTCAACGTGGTGCCGATCGCCGTGCCCAGCCTGGAGGACCGGCGCGAGGATATCCCCGTGCTGGCCGGCTATTTCATCGAGAAGCTCCATGGCGAGCAGGGCTTGCCCGTCCGCGCCCTGGGCGACGAGGCGGCGGCCCTTCTGCAGACCATGCGCTGGCCCGGCAACGTGCGCCAGCTGCGCAACGTGATCGAACGCATCCTGATCCTGGGCGACAGCGCGGGCGACATCACCGCGCGCGAAATCCCCGGCGACAGCGCGACGCCCAGCGACGAAGGCCGCGTGGTCCTGTCGGGCACGGTCGCCACCATGCCCCTGCGCGAGGCCCGCGAGGCGTTCGAGCGCGAATACCTCATGACCCAGATCAACCGCTTCGGCGGCAATATCAGCCGCACGGCGGAATTCGTCGGCATGGAACGCAGTGCGCTGCACCGCAAGCTGAAATCCCTGGGCGTGGTCACCGGCACCAAGGGCGCACGCCTGTCGGAGGATGAGGACGAGGGACCACAGGCCGCAACGGGATAAGCGGGGGCGAGAGGGCCGCGTGATGGCCAGCCCGCCGCGCCAGAAATGCGCCGCCTATAGTCGACACGCCTTCGGCGTGACGGTCGGTCTCCCTTTCGGCGATTGCACGCAATCGCCTTTCGGTCAACGGACGATCGCGCGGCGGCGCAGCTAGCTGCGCGTTGACTCCGCGCGAGAATGGCAGAGGCCGTGCGCCTGCGTCTTATCGGTCTGGCGCCTTTGCGGGCTTTGTGAATGGAGTTTCCGAAACACGATTGTGTCTTATCGTTGGCGTTCCCGTTCCGTAAGGATCGACAAGAGAGACGTCTACGGTGGTTTCGATATCTTCCCGCCGTCGCAGGTCACCGATATCCCAGCAGATTTGCACCCTGATCGCCCGCAAGTTCGGCGGAGGTGGCGGATCTTATCTTCAGCCTTCGGTTTCGGCCCCGCAGCCCTTGCTTCCTCTGGCCATAAATATCCCCGCCGGAGGCATCCCCGAGGCGGCCCCGCCGCCGAGATATCGAGCGCGCCGCAGGCGCTCCTTTTGGTCACGCCGCCCTATTCGGGATTCACGATCTGGTACTTCCCGCCCTTGATCCGGATCGCACAGGAATTTTCCGTCAGCGGCGGCTGCACGCGCGTCGCGGTGATCACCGTCGCCTCCACCACGTCGGGCGGGCAGGGTTTCAGGCTGACCTTCTGATAGCCCTGGTCGGCCATGCACTGCTTGGCCACCCGCGCGCGCAGGCCCTCGTTGGCGTCGTAACGCTCCCACCGGCCGGGCGACAACAGAACCCGGACCGTCCTGCACGCGCCCGCGCCGTTGCAGACCTGCCGATAGCTGTAGGTCGGCGGGATGTAGCGCGTCAGCGTGCGCACCGGCACCTCGCGCAGGGCGGCCACGTCGCATTGCGTCCGGTCGCGTTCGACTCCGCTCACCGGCGCGCCTTCCTTGTAATAGACATTGGTCGGCAGGCACCCTGCCAACAGCAGCGCGATCACGGTGAAAAGCGGGACTCGGAACCATCTCATACGCGCCAGCTTATCCGCCAAATTCGTGCAGGACAAAGCAATTGACCGTGACAGCCCCATCTGTCATGCAAAGCCTTCGATTGGGTCAATAAGGGCACAGCCCATGAAGGTCATCATCTGCGGGGCAGGGCAGGTCGGCTGGCAGATCGCACGCCACCTCTCGGGCGAACGCAACGACGTCACCGTGGTCGACAGCAACCCCGACCTGGTGCGCCGCGCCACGGAAACGCTGGACGTGCAGGGCATCAACGGTTTTGCCAGCTATCCCAACGTGCTGGACCAGGCCGGCGCGCGCGACGCCGACATGATCATCGCCGCCACCCATTCCGACGAGGTCAACATGGTGACCTGCCAGGTGGCGCATTCGGTCTTTTCCATCAACCGCAAGATCGCCCGCCTGCGCAGCCAGTCCTACCTCGACGCGATCTATTCCGACCTCTACCGCCGCGATCACATGCCCATCGACGTTGTGATCTCGCCAGAGCGCGAGGTGGCCGAGGCCGCGCTGCAACGGCTTGCCGCGCCGGCGGCCTTCGACACCGAGACTTTTATGGAAGGCCGCGCACAGCTTCTGGGCCTTCGGATCGAGGATGACTGCCCCATCGTCAACACGCCCTTGCGCCAATTGACCGACCTTTTCTCAACGCTCGAAGTGGTCGTGCTGGCCATCCGCCGCGATGGCAAGCTCTTCGCCCCCGAGGCCGAGGACCAGTTGTTTGTGGGCGACGACGCCTATGTCTTCGCCCCCACCGAGGACGTGCCGCGCACCATGGAGGTGTTCGGCAAGACCTCGCAGACGCAGGAACGGCTGGTCATCATCGGCGGCGGCAATATCGGCCTCAGCGTCGCCAAGCGGATCGAGACGCGCGGCAAGCGCACCCGCGTCAAGGTGATCGAGCGCGACCGCAAGGTGGCCGAACGGGCCGCCGACGCGCTGGAACGCACCATCGTGCTGAATGGCGACGGGCTGGATGCACAACTTTTGGCCGAGGCCAACATCTCGCGCGCCGACGCGGTGCTGGCGGTGACCGACGACGACAAGACCAACATGCTGGCCGCCGTGCGCGCCAAGGCCGAGGGCTGTCCCTTTGCCATCGCGCTGATCAACGACCCCACGCTGCTGCCGATGATGGAGCCCTTGGGCATCGACGCCTACATCAACCCGCGCTCCACCACGGTGTCCTCGATCCTGCGCCACGTCCGCCACGGGCGCGTGCGCTCGGTCTATTCCATCGGCGATGCCGAGGCCGAGGTGATCGAGGCCGAGGTCATGTCCACCTCCAACATCGCCGGCGCCGCGATCCGCGAGATCGACTTTCCCGAGGGCGTGCTGGTCGGGGCCATCCTGCGCGAGGGCAAGGTGCTGAAACCGTCGGGTGCCATGCGCATCGAGGCGGGTGACGTGGTGGTGATCTTCGCGCTCGCCTCGGACGTGAACCGGGTGGAACAGCTCTTGCAGGTCTCGATTGATTTCTTCTGAGACATCGTCGCCGGGCCTGACCGCCCGTCTGTTGCGGTTCCCGCTCATTCTCGTGCTCACCGGGATCGCCAGCGTCGCCATGCTGGGCCCCGCGCTTCATGCCTTCTGGCAGGATGATCATTCCGTCGCCCGCGCGTTTCTCTATTCCAGCGTGATGGGCCTCAGCTTTCTGTTGCTGGTGGGTCTGACCATCGCCGGCCGGCGGCAACAGGACAACACCGATATCCAGAACCTGGCGTCGCTGGCGCTGGCCTATACCGCGCTGCCGGTGTTCCTGGCGCTCCCCTTCTACGAGGGGCTGGAGACGACGCGCTTTCTGAACGCCTATGTCGAAATGGTCTCGTGCCTTACGACCACCGGCGCGACGCTGTTCGACAATCCCGCCCGCCTGGGCGACAGCCTGCACCTGTGGCGCGGCATCGTCGGCTGGTTCGGCGGTCTGCTGATCTGGATCGCGGCCTCTGCCGTGCTGGCGCCGATGAACCTGGGCGGGTTCGAGATCACCGTCTCGGCCGAACCGGGGCAGGGCGAGGACGCGCTCAGCCGCTTTCGGCGCGCCAGCTCGGCCCGCCGCATCGCGCAAAGCACACAGGTGCTGGCCCCGGTCTATGTGGGTCTGACCGGCGTGCTGTGGCTGATGCTGATGGTGGGCGGCGACCGCCCGCTGGTGGCCGCGGTTCATGCCATGTCCACCCTGGCCACCAGCGGCATTTCCGCCGTCGGCGGGGTCGAGAATGCGGGCAGCGGCTTTGGCGGCGAGATATTGATCTTTCTCTTCATGTTCTTCGCCCTGTCGCGCCTGACGTTTTCATCCGACACGCTGACCAGCCGCTCGACCAGCGTGCTCGACGACCCCGAGTTCCGCATCGGTGTGGCACTGGTGTTGGGCGTGCCGCTGATCCTGTTCTCGCGTCACTGGCTGGGCGCCTTCGATGTCGACCAGGTCGAGGATCTGGGCCAGGCGCTTCAGGCGCTTTGGGGCGGGATGTTCACCGTCATGTCGTTCCTGTCCACCACTGGCTTTCAGAGTGCGGCATGGGAGGCGGCGCAATCGTGGTCGGGTCTGGGCACGCCGGGGCTCCTGCTGATGGGTCTGGCGATGTTCGGCGGCGGCGTGGCCACCACGGCGGGGGGCGTGAAGCTGTTGCGGATCTACGCGCTCTACCTGCATGGCCAACGCGAGATGGAGCGGCTGATCCACCCCTCGTCGGTGGGCCGCGCCGGGGTCCACACCCGCCGGATGCGCCGCGAGGGCGCGTTCGTGGCCTGGATCTTCTTCATGCTCTTCGCATTGTCGCTGGCGCTGGTGACCGTCCTGATGGCGGCCTTCGGCGAAGACCTGCAAAACGCCATCGTGCTGTCGACCGCGGCGCTGGCCACCGCCGGTCCGCTCACACAGGTCGGCGCCGACGCGCCCATCGCCCTGCTGGAGATGCACCCGGTGGCCAAGCTGGTCTTCTCGGCCGCCATGGTGCTGGGTCGGATGGAAACCCTGGCCCTGATCGCGCTCTTCAACCCCAGCCTGTGGCGCCGCTGACCCCCCGCAATCTTTGCGCTGCGTGGCCGCGGTGTCACACCCTTGAAACATCGCCCGGGCAAGACGCCGCAACGATTTGATTTTTGGGCTGGAAACTCGGAAACGCGCACTCCATACTCCCGACCGAGGGAGAAAGGGGCGACCGACGGCCCCTCGCAAGAACAAAGGCTATAAAAACAATGGCGACAGACCGACAAAACCTGCAAGACGCATTTCTGAATCAGGTTCGCAAGACCAAGATCCCGGTTACCGTGTTCCTGATCAACGGCGTCAAGCTGCAAGGTGTCATCACCTGGTTCGACAATTTCTGCATCCTGCTGCGCCGCGACGGGCAATCACAGCTTGTCTACAAACATGCCGTGTCCACCATCATGCCCTCTCAGCCGGTCAGCCTTTACGAGGGCGATGACGGGTCTTGACCCAGACCGACGTTTCGGACACCCGCGCCTGGGTCCTGCACCCGGATATTCCCAGTTCAGACCGCGAGCGTGACCCCGCGCGCGCGCTCGAAGAGGCCGTGTCGCTGGCCCATGCCCTGCCGGGGCTTGATGTGCTGGGCGGCTCGGTCGTGCGGCTGCGCGACCCGCATCCCGGGATGCTGTTCTCGAAGGGCAAGCTGGCCGATCTGAAATCGCTGGTCGAGGACAACGAGGTCGAGCTGGTGTTGATCGACGGCCCTGTGTCGCCCGTGCAGCAGCGCAACCTGGAAAAGCAGCTGGGCGTCAAATTGCTGGACCGCACCGGGCTGATCCTCGAGATCTTTTCCGACCGCGCTGCGACCCGCGAAGGCGTGTTGCAGGTGGAAATGGCCGCGCTTTCCTACCAGCGCACCCGGCTTGTCCGCGCCTGGACCCACCTGGAACGTCAGCGTGGCGGCCTCGGCTTTGTCGGCGGGCCCGGCGAGACCCAGATCGAGGCCGACAGGCGGGCCATCGACGAACAGCTCGTGCGCCTGCGCCGTCAGCTGGACAAGGTCGTCAAGACCCGCACGCTGCACCGCGCCGCCCGCGCCAAGGTGCCGTTTCCCATCGTGGCCCTCGTTGGCTACACCAACGCCGGCAAGTCCACGCTGTTCAACCACCTCACGGGGGCCGAGGTGATGGCCAAGGACATGCTCTTTGCCACGCTCGATCCCACCATGCGCAAGATCGCTCTGCCGGGCGGCGGCCCCGAGGTGATCCTGTCCGACACGGTGGGCTTCATCTCGGACCTGCCCACCGAACTGGTGGCTGCCTTCCGCGCCACGCTCGAGGAAGTGCTGGCCGCTGACCTGATCGTGCATGTGCGCGACATCTCGCACCCAGAGACCGAGGAACAGGCGCGTGACGTGCACGAGATCCTGACCAGCCTCGGCGTTCTGGACACCACGCCCCAGATCGAGGTCTGGAACAAGATCGACCGTCTGACGCCAGAGGACCGCACCCTGGCCGAGAACCGCGCCGCGCGCCTCGAGAACGTGCAGCTTCTGTCGGCCATCACCGGCGAAGGCATGGCCGTGCTCAGCGACACCATCATCGCCCGCCTGGCGGGCGCCACCCGTGTCGAAACCGTCTCGCTGGGCTTTGAAGCGGGCCGCAAGCGCGCCTGGCTGTTCGAGAAGGGGCTTGTCGAGGACGAAGTGCAAGACGAGGATGGCTACAGCCTGACCGTGCGCTGGAACGACACGCAGAAATCGCAGTTCGACGGGCTCTGAGCACACCGTGCCTCGCGGCCTCGTGATTTGCGAAAACCCCGCTCTATGCCGATCTAGCTGTCTCAGCTACCCGAAAGGACGCAAGACATGGCCAAGACCTTCCACGAACTCGCTTTCACCGACGCCGTCCGCGCCATGCAGGAACAACAGGGCTCGGCGGCCATGTACGCGCGCAGCCTTGCGCCCGACGCCCCCGCCGACGACCGTCTTGGCCCCAACGAGGCACAGTTCATCGCCCTGCGCGACGGCTTCTACCAGGCCACGGTCAGCGCCACTGGCTGGCCTTACGTGCAGTTTCGCGGCGGTCCGCGCGGGTTTCTCAAGGTGCTGGACGACAAGACGCTGGGCTATGCCGATTATCGCGGCAACCGCCAGTATATCTCTGCCGGCAACCTTGCGGACAATGACCGTATCTCGCTCATTCTGATGGATTACCCCAACAGCGCCCGGCTCAAGATCCTGGGGCGCGTGGCCATTTCGGACGACCCCGAGCTGATCACCCGGCTGATGGACGCGGGCTACAAGGCCCGCCCCGAACGGGCCGTTGTCATCACCGTCGAAGGCTTCGACTGGAACTGCCCGCAGCACATCCCCGTGCGCCTGACGATGGAGGAACTGGAGCCCATCCTTGCGCCGTTCCAGCAGGAACTGGCCGACCTGCGCGCAGAGAACGCGGCGCTCAAGACCCGGCTGGACGCGGCTCAGTCGCTGTGAACCAGCCGCAGGTAAGGCCGTTCGCTGGGATGTGACAGCGGAGCGGGCCGCTCATGCCGGGCTTTTGGGGCAGGGGGCGCCAGCCGTGCCTGCTCTTCGCGGAACCCGGTGGCCGTCGCGTCGGTCAGGTCCAGCGGCGTCACCTTGCACGCGACGACCTTGAACCGGCGCGGCGTGCTGCCGATCGGCCCCGAGGTCACGAAACAGCCCAGCGCGCGAGAGATATCGCCCAGATCGCTGCGCAGCGGCAGCACGACCAGCGTCGCCGCCATGGCCGCGCGGCGGATGCCGCCGGGCGCGGTCAGGTCCAGCCGCAGCGTCGCGGGCCGCTCGAACAGGTCGACCAACGCGTCGGCCAGCTGTCCGCGGTCCTCGGGCGCGATCAGCGCCGACAGCGGCATCCCGCGTACTTCCATGCCCATCACGTCCGACAGGTGCGTGCCGGCGATCCGCAGCCGGGCGATGCCGGGGGCGACCTTTTCGGCGATGAACGCGTTGCTCAGCAGGCTTTCGATGCCGCGCGGGTCGATCTCGGTGCGCAGCGGCACGTCGCCGCCCCGGCGCATCCCCGACCAGTAGCTGACGAATTTTTGCAGATCGGCCTCGACGCGCGCCGTGTGCGCCTTGTCGCCTGCGGGGCGCAGATCGGCGATCTTGCCCAGGAACGAACTTCCAGAGTCATCCTTCATCGGTCTTTCCCCATCCGGCGCAGGGCCGGTCTCACCACTCTATTTTTCGGCTCCGGTCACGGGACCCGCCCGCCCGGATCGGCCGGCCAACTTCCCCGGTCCGGCCCTTGGAACCGCCTTGCAGTCCGATCAACTTGAATCAGATGCAATTCGACTTGAAACAACTGTGCCATAATTCCGCCCGATTTTGTTCAGTTTTCTTTCCGATTGGTTAACGCCCGGCGGCGCGTTGCGCTTGCGAAACTGACGTCAACGCACTAGGAAACCCCAGCAAGATCGGGCTTTTCGCGGCCCGCCCCGCATAGGATCAAATGCCCGTGACCCAATCGCCCTCGCCGCTGAATTCCATGACCGGGTATGCCTCGGGGCAGGGGGCCCATGGCCGGTACGGCTGGACATGGGATTTGCGCGCGGTCAACGGGCGCGGGCTCGACCTGCGCCTGCGCGTGCCCGACTGGATTGAGGGGCTCGAGCCCGCCTTGCGCGCGCGCCTGACCAAGGCGCTGGGGCGCGGCAATGTGACGGTGTCGCTGAAGGTGCAGGCGCAGGATGGCGGCGCGGCGGCGCAGCTGGACACCGATCAGCTCGACCGCGTGCTGGCGGCGATGACGGAAATCGAGTCGCGCGCGATGGCGCTTGGCCTGTCGCTGGCGCCGGCCAACGCCGCCGACGTGCTGGCGTTGCGCGGCGTGTTCGAGCCGGGCGCGCAGGACGAGGACACCGCCGACCTGGGCAAGGCGCTGGCCGCCGATTTCGAGGCTGTGCTGAGCAGTTTCCAGTCGATGCGCCGCCGCGAAGGGGCCGCATTGGCCGAGGTGCTGACCGGCCAGCTTGACCGTATCGCCGAGTTGACCGACGCCGCCGCCACCGCCGCCGAGGCTCGCCGCCCCGAGACCGAGGCGAATTTCCGCGCCGCGCTTCAGCGCGTCATGGACAATACCGATACCGTCGAGGAATCCCGCATCGCCCAGGAACTGGCTGTGCTGGCCGTAAAATCCGACGTCACCGAGGAAATCGACCGCCTGCGCAGCCACGTGGCCGCCGCCCGCGACCTGATCGCCGGGGGCAGTCCCGCGGGCCGCAAGCTCGATTTTCTCGCGCAGGAGTTCAACCGCGAGGCCAACACGCTGTGTTCCAAGGCACAAAGCAGCGCCCTGACCAGCGTCGGGCTGGAGCTGAAAAGCGTGATCGAACAGATGCGCGAACAGGTGCAGAATGTGGAGTGACCTGCAAAACCCTGTTTTGCAGGTCATCCCGGACTTGATCCTGCCTGCCCCGGGCTTGACCCGGGGGGATCCCCTTGCCACCTCGCGCCACCCCGTCCCGGGCCTGACCCGGGACCTCCCGGCCAAAGATTTTGCGCCGCCTTTGGCATCGCAACTCGGGAATCTACTCGCACCGGAGGCCCAATGAAACACCGCCGCGGCCTTCTGATCATCCTGTCCTCGCCCTCGGGCGCGGGCAAATCCACCCTGTCGCGCCGCCTGCGCGACTGGGATCAGACGATCTCGTTTTCCGTCTCGGCCACCACGCGCCCGCCGCGCGCCGGCGAAGTGGACGGGCAGGATTACCACTTTCTCGATGACAGCACCTTCCGTCGGCAGGTCGCGGCTGGCGAGATGCTGGAACACGCCCATGTCTTCGGCAATTTCTACGGCTCGCCCCGCGGCCCCGTCCAGGCGGCCATCGACAAAGGCCGCGACGTTCTGTTCGACATCGACTGGCAGGGTGCGCAGCAGATCCAGAACTCGGTTCTCGGCCCGCATACCCTGTCGATCTTCATCCTGCCGCCCTCGATCACCGAGTTGCACCGCCGGCTGGAAACCCGCGGCCAGGACAGCCCCGAGACCATCGCCAAGCGGATGCAGAAAAGCTGGGACGAGATCAGCCACTGGGGTGAATATGACTACGTGCTGGTCAATGACGACCTCGAGACCACGGACACAGCGCTGAAGACCATCGTCTCGGCCGCGCGCCTGCGCCGCCTGCAACAGCCTGACCTGAATGCCCATGTGCAACGCCTTCAGGCCGAATTCGAGGAGAGATGAATGCCCATCTACGCGCTTGACGACGTAATTCCGCAACTGGAAGAGGGCGCCTGGGTCGCGCCTGACGCCAACATCATCGGCAAGGTCGTGCTGGAAGAAAACGCCTCGGTCTGGTTCGGCTGCACCCTGCGCGGCGACAACGAGCGTATCGTCGTGGGCCAGGGCAGCAACGTGCAGGAAAACACCGTCATGCACACCGACCCCGGCTTTCCCCTGACCATCGGGCGCGGCTGCACCATCGGGCACAAGGCGATGCTGCATGGCTGCACGCTGGGGGAAAACACGCTGATCGGCATGGGCGCGACCGTGCTGAATGGCGCGAAAATCGGCAAGAACTGCCTGATCGGGGCCTGCGCGCTGATCACCGAGGGCAAGGAGATCCCCGATGGCAGTCTGGTGATGGGCGCGCCAGGCAAGATCGTGCGCGAGCTGGACGACAAGGCCATCGCCGCCTTCACCGCCACCGCGCTGCACTACCAGAAGAACGCCGCGCGCTATCGGGCGGGACTGCGCCGCATCGACAACACATGAACCAGGGCAATATCGCCACGCTCTTGCAGGCGATTCCCTTGGCGTCGCTGCTGATCGGCCGGGGCGAGCGCATTCTTGGCGCCAACGACCGCGCCGTGGCGCTGCTGGGGCCGGGGCTGACCGGGCGGCATTTCATCACCGCCATTCGCCAGCCCACCGTGCTCGACGCGGTCGAGGCGTCCTTGCGCGACCGCGAAACGCGCCAGACGCGCTATCTTTCCAGCGCCGGCGCGCAGGACACCGCTTTCGCCGTCACATGCAGCCCGGTCGAAACCGAGGCGGGCTCGGGCGTTCTGTTGTGCTTTGAGGATGTCACGCATCTGGAACAGGTGGGCCAGATGCGCCGCGATTTCGTGGCCAATGTCAGCCATGAATTGCGCACGCCGCTGACCGCGCTCCTGGGCTTTATCGAAACCCTGCGCGGCCCGGCGCGCAACGATCCCGTGGCGACCGAGCGGTTCCTGGGCACCATGCAGGTCGAGGCCAGCCGGATGGAGCGCCTTGTGAAGGACTTGTTGTCGCTCAGCCGGGTCGAGGCGCAGGAACGCGTGCGCCCCACCGACCGGGTCGACCTGATCCGGCTGATCCATGCCGTGATCCACGCCACCCGTCCCATCGCCGAGGAGGCGGACGTGACCATCGTCTTCGAGACCGAGGTGCAAGAGATCCACGTGCCCGGCGATGCCGACCAGCTGCACCAGATCCTGACCAACCTGATAGAGAACGCGGTCAAGTATGGCGGCCCCGGCAAGACCGTCACCGTCAAGCTGGCGGCGCATTCCGATCACCCCGCGCTGCGCGGCCCCTCGGCGGTGATTTCCGTGATCGACCAGGGCCCCGGCATCGAAGAGGTGCACATCCCCCGCCTGACCGAACGCTTCTACCGTGTCGACAGCCACCGCTCGCGCGAGATGGGCGGCACCGGGCTTGGGCTGGCCATCGTCAAGCATATCGTCAACCGCCACCGTGGCCGGCTGAAGGTCGAATCGGAACTGGGGCAGGGCACCCGCTTCGACGTGATTCTGCCCTCGCGCGCCGCCCCGCCGCAGGCCTGACGCTCACCCCGGTTTTGCGCCGCAAGGTCAACCCGAATTAATTCGCCGTCAGCCTTCACAAAAACCGGCCTGTCATAAAACCGTTACAAAACTTTAACAAAAGCGTCGTGCCCGAGGCGTAGCAGGGCGCCAAGGTCGCCCGCTGCAAGGTGACCGGGATACATGGATATCAGGAGCTATAAATGTCCTTCATGAAAATGACCGCCTCTACCCTGGCGATCGCGGCCGTTTCGGCCACCGCTGCCGCTGCACGTGACAACGTCCAGGTTGCCGGTTCCTCGACCGTTCTGCCCTACGCGTCGATCGTGGCCGAGCTCTTCGGCGAAAACACCGACTTCCCGACCCCGGTCGTGGAATCGGGCGGCTCGTCGGCTGGCCTGAAACGCTTCTGCGAAGGCGTTGGCGAAAACACCATCGACGTGGCGAACGCCTCGCGCGCGATTCGCGAAAAAGAGATCCAGGCCTGCGCCGACAACGGCGTGACCGACATTATCGAAGTGCGCATCGGCTATGACGGCATCGTCTTCGCCTCGCAACAGTCCGGTCCCGAGTTCACCGCGTTCGAGCCCACCGACATCTTCAACGCCATCGGCGCCACCGTGCTGAAAGACGGCGAGCTGGTCGAGAACACCCACGAAAGCTGGGCCGAGTTCAACTCCGAGCTGCCCGACGCCGAAATCGCGATGTTCATCCCCGGCACCAAGCACGGCACCCGCGAAGTCTTCGAAGAGAAGGTTCTGCTGGTCGGCTGCGAGGAAACCGGCGCGATGCAGGCCATGCTGGACAGCGGCATGAGCGAAGATGAAGCCGAAGACGCCTGCCTTGACGTGCGTCAGGACGGCAAGTCCGTGGACATCGACGGCGACTACACCGAGACCCTTGCGCGCATCGACGCCAACACCAACGGCATCGGCGTGTTCGGCCTGGCGTTCTACGAGAACAACACCGACAAGCTGAAGGTGGCCACCATGGGCGGCGTCGCGCCCTCGACCGAGACCATCGCTTCGGGTGAATACCCGGTGTCGCGTCCGCTGTTCTTCTACGTCAAGAAAGCGCATATCGGCGTGATCCCCGGCCTGAAAGAGTACGCACAGTTCTTCGTCGCAGACGAGATCGCAGGCCCCGGCGGCCCGCTGTCGAACTACGGCCTGGTCGCCGACCCGGAACTGGCAGACACCCAATCGATGGTCGAAGCCGAAGAAACCATGGGCAGCGGCTCCTAAGCCTCTGACCACCGGGGGCGGCACATTCCGCCGCCCCCAACCCCTTTTAGGTAATTTTTCCAGACAGACGGATGGGGGGCTCATGCCGACACTCTGGCTATTTCTGATCGTGCTTGGCATCGCGGCGGTGGGCTACGTGCTCGGTCGCGGGCGGGCGCTTCAAAGCGTGGGGGGCGACAACCGCAAGCTCCACTCCCTGCCGTCCTATTACGGCGCGAACGTCCTGATCAAAGTGGTCGTTCCCGCCTTCCTGCTGATGATCGCCTGGCTGCTGATCCAGCCGATCGTGGTCAGCAACACGATTTCGGGCATGATCCCCGACCGCTCGGTCGACAACACCGGCTCGCTGGGCCTGGTGATGGCCGAGGTGCGCCGCACCGCCGAAGGCCTCGACAATGCCGTGGCGCAAGGCCTGATGGACGAAGACTTCGTCAACAGTGCCCGCGCCGACCTCGCCGACGTCACCCAGCGGCTCAAGGATGCGGGCCAGATCGTCACATCCGAGGTGACCCAGCCCATCCTGAACGCCGCGCAGCGCTACCGGGTCATGAACGCCACCGGCAACCTGATGATGACCGTCGCCGTGCTGGTGCTGGCCGTGCTCGGCGCGCTCTGGGGCCTGCGCGAATCCCAAGGCGATTTCCGCGCCCGCAACACGGTCGAGCAAAGCATCCGCGCGCTCTTGATCGGCGCCGCCTCCATCGCCATCCTGACCACGGTCGGCATCATCCTGTCGCTCGTGTTCAACACGATCGAGTTCTTCCGGCTTTATCCGGCCTCCGATTTCTTCTTCGGCACCAACTGGGCGCCCAGCTTCTCGGGCCGGGGCGGCAGTTCCGACCTCGGTGTCATCCCGCTCCTCTGGGGCACTTTCTACATTTCGATCGTGGCGCTGGCCGTGGCCGTGCCCATCGGCCTCTTCGCCGCGATCTACCTTTCGGAATACGCCTCGCCCAAGGTCCGCTCGGTCGCCAAGCCGCTGCTCGAGGTGCTGGCCGGCATCCCCACAATCGTCTACGGCCTCTTCGCCCTGCTGACGGTCGGTCCTCTGCTGCTGAAGGTCTTCGGCGACGACGGGCTTGGCATCATGCAGGCCGGCACCGCCGTCATGACCGCCGGCCTCGTGATGGGCATCATGCTCATCCCCTTCGTCAGTTCGCTTTCGGACGACATCATCAACGCGGTGCCCCAGGCGATGCGCGACGGCTCCTACGGCCTCGGCGCGACACAATCGGAAACCATCCGCCAGGTGGTGCTGCCCGCCGCGCTGCCGGGCATCGTCGGCGCGATCCTTCTGGCCGCCAGCCGCGCCATCGGCGAGACGATGATCGTGGTGCTGGGGGCAGGGGCCGCCGCACGGCTCAGCCTCAACCCGTTCGAGGCCATGACCACCGTGACCGCCAAGATCGTCAGCCAGCTCACGGGTGACGCCGATTTCGCCTCGCCCGAGGCGCTGGTGGCCTTCGCATTGGGCATGACGCTCTTCGTCATCACGCTCTGCCTCAACGTCTTCGCCCTCTACATCGTGCGCAAATACCGGGAGCAGTACGAATGACCGACGCAACGTTCAACGGCACCAGCGGCGGCGGTCGCGGCCGCTCCTCGCTCAGCACGGCCGACGCCAACACCAAGCGCCGCAACGCCGCCGAGAAACGCTTTCGCGCCTACGGGCTGACGGCGATCATCATCGGCCTGTTCTTCCTCGTGGTGCTCTTCTTCTCGATCATCCGTTCGGGCCTTCCGGCCTTCACCCACACCGTGGTCGAGATGGAGTTCACCCTGAGCCAGGCACAATACGAAGAGGCCGAAGACCAGCTCTTCAAGACCAAGGCCTATTCCAACCTCTTCATCGCCCAGCTTCAGCAGCAGCTTCAGGAACGCGGGATGGAGGTCGAGTTCGACGAGGCCGCCATCGAGCGCCTGCTGGGCAAGGTCGGCGGCAACCTGCGCGAATACTACGCCGGCAACCAGAACCGTCTGGGCGAGCCGGTCGAGTTCTCGCTCTCCGCCTCGTCGCGCGTCGACGGCTATTTCAACGGCCGTGTCACCCGCGAAAGTATGCAGGACAGCCGCTTCCTCATGGCCTCGGACCTCGATCTGGTCGATGCGCTGCGCAATGCGGGCATCATCAAGTCCGAATTCAACTGGAACTTCATCACCGGCGCGGATTCCGGCGTCGACAACCCCGGCGGGGCCGGGATCGGCGCCTCGGTCATCGGCTCGTTCTTCATGATGCTGGTGGTGCTGGTCCTGTCGCTGCCCATCGGCGTCGCCGCCTCGATCTATCTCGAAGAATTCGCGCCGCAGAACCGGTTCACCGACCTGATCGAGGTGAACATCTCGAACCTCGCCGCCGTGCCGTCCATCGTCTTCGGTATCCTCGGCCTCGCCGTCTTCATCCAGTTCATGCACCTGCCGCAATCCGCCCCGCTGGTGGGCGGGCTGGTGCTGACGCTGATGACCCTGCCGACGATCATCATCTCCACCCGCGCCTCGCTCAAGGCGGTCCCGCCGTCGATCCGCGACGCGGCCCTCGGCGTCGGCGCCTCGAAAATGCAGGCGGTCTTCCACCACGTGCTGCCGCTCGCCATGCCCGGCATCCTGACCGGCACCATCATCGGCCTCGCGCAAGCCCTGGGCGAAACCGCGCCGCTTCTCCTGATCGGCATGGTCGGCTTCGTCGCCCGCGGCTACCCTGACGGCTTCGTCGCCGGCTTCACCGAGCCCAACTCGGCCATGCCCGCCCAGATCTACACTTGGGCTGCCCGCGCCGACGCCAGCTTTTACGAAAAAGCCTGGGGCGGGATCATCATCCTTCTGGTCTTCCTGCTGACCATGAACATCATCGCCATCATCCTGCGCCGCCGCTTCGAGCGCCGCTGGTAGAAAGGGACCTCCCCATGTACGATACGCCAAATACGGAGAGAGCCGTGGATCAGAAAGACATCAAATTCTCGGCCAAGGGCGTTCAGGTCTATTACGGCGACACCCATGCCATCAAGGACGTGGACGTCGCGCTGGAAGACAAGACCGTGACCGCCTTCATCGGCCCCTCGGGCTGTGGCAAGTCCACCTTCCTGCGCTGTCTCAACCGGATGAACGACACGATCGACATCTGCCGGGTCGAGGGCGACATCCTGCTCGATGGCGAGGATATCTACGACAAGAAAGTCGACCCGGTGCAACTGCGCGCCAAGGTCGGCATGGTGTTCCAGAAACCCAACCCGTTCCCCAAGTCGATCTACGACAACATCGCCTACGGCCCCCGCATCCACGGCATGGCCAAGTCCAAGGCCGACCTCGACGAGATCGTCGAGCGCGCCCTGCGCCGCGGCGCCATCTGGGACGAGGTCAAGGATCGCCTGCAAGCCTCCGGCACGGGCCTCTCGGGCGGCCAGCAACAGCGTCTCTGCATCGCCCGCGCCGTGGCGACCGAACCCGAGGTGCTCCTGATGGACGAGCCGTGTTCGGCGCTCGACCCCATCGCCACCGCCCAGGTTGAGGAGCTGATCGACGAGCTGCGCACCGAATACTCGGTCGTGATCGTGACCCACTCGATGCAGCAGGCCGCCCGCGTCAGCCAGAAGACCGCCTTCTTCCACCTGGGCAACCTGGTGGAATTCGGCGAAACCGGCAAGATCTTCACCAACCCCGAAGATCCCCGCACCGAAAGCTACATCACCGGCCGGATCGGCTAAGGAGCGCACGCTATGAACGACGAACACATCTCATCGGCCTTCGACCGTGACCTCGAAACCGTCCAGGCGCTGATCATGAAGATGGGCGGCCTGGTGGAAGAGGCGATCATGAACGCCGCCATTTCGCTCGACACCCGTGACGAGGAACTGGCCGAAAAGGTCCGTGCCGGCGACCGCGTGATCGACGACCTGGAAGAGCAGATCGACCAGGAAACCGCGCGCACCATCGCCCTGCGCGCGCCCACCGCCATCGACCTGCGCGTGATCCTGACGGTGATGAAAATCGCCTCCAACCTCGAACGCATCGGCGACTATGCCAAGAACATGGCCAAGCGCACCACCGTGCTTGCGCAGATGACGCCGATCACCGGCGCCACGTCCTCGCTGCGCCGCATGGCGCGCGAAACCGAGCGGATGCTGCGCGACGTTCTGGACGCCTATATCCAGCGTGACGCGGCACTGGCCCGCGAGGTCATTCAGCGCGACCACGACGTGGACCAGATGTACAACGCGCTTTTCCGCGAATTCCTGACCTTCATGATGGAAGACCCGCGCAACATCACGCCCTGTATGCACCTGCACTTCATCGCCAAGAACACCGAGCGCATGGGCGATCACGTCACCAACATCGCCGAACAGGTGGTTTATCTGGTCACCGGCACCATGCCCGAAGACAACCGCCCCAAAAGCGACAAGACCTCGCTCGATCCCAAAGTCTCGCCCCAGGTCGGCGCATAGCGAAGGACACAAGACGTCATGGCAAGCGAACAGCCCAGCGTTCTTCTGGTCGAGGATGAACCGGCCCAGCGCGAAGTGCTGGCCTACAATCTCGAGGCCGACGGCTTTGCCGTCACCCGCGCCGAAAACGGCGAAGAGGCCCTGATGCTGGTCGAAGAGGCCGCGCCAGACCTCATCCTGCTGGACTGGATGCTGCCCAACGTCTCAGGGATCGAGGTCTGCCGCCAGCTCAAGACCCGCTCCGAGACGCGCAACGTGCCGATCATCATGCTCTCGGCCCGCTCCGAGGAGGTGGACCGCGTGCGCGGGCTGGAAACCGGCGCCGACGACTACGTCATCAAGCCCTACTCGGTGATCGAGCTCATGGCCCGCGTCCGCGCCCAACTGCGCCGCACACGGCCCTCGACCGTGGGCGAACGGCTGGAATACGAGGATATCATCCTCGATTCCGAGACCCACCGCGTCACCCGCAAGGGCGAGGGTCTGAAACTCGGGCCGACCGAATTCCGCCTGCTGTCGACCTTCATGGAAAAGCCGGGCCGCGTCTGGAGCCGCGAACAGCTTCTCGACCGCGTCTGGGGCCGCGACATCTATGTCGATACCCGCACCGTCGACGTGCATATCGGCCGGCTGCGCAAGGCGCTCTGCCAGCATGGCGGCGCCGACCCGCTGCGCACAGTGCGCGGGGCAGGGTACTCGCTGGGCTGATCGCGCCGCGCCCGCCTTTCACTGTTCTCCAAATACTCAATCCAAACAAACAAAGCGTGGCGCAGCCACTCAATTTGGTCGGTTGCGCTCCGGCCGGGCCCGTCTACTACTGTCGCAGTAGACCGGACCGCAAAGGACGCAGATCATGCCCCCACTTCACGACAAGGTCGCGCTCGTCACAGGCACCTCCGCCCCCAACGGAATCGGACAGGCCATCGCCCGCAGGCTGGCAGAGGACGGCGCGCATGTGGTCGTCACCGATCTCGGCGGCTCCATCGAGGTCGACGGCGTCGCCACCCCGCGCCTCTCGCTGCTGGAAACGCTCGCCGCCGACCTCGATCCCACGGGCACGGCGCTCGAACTGGACGTCACCGATGCCGCGCAGATCGACGCGGTCGTGGCGCAGGTGCAACGCAGGCTCGGGCGCGTCGACATCCTGGTCAACAACGCCGGCAGCCTCGCGGGCGCGGACAATTTCATGTCCACCACGCCCGCCCAGTGGACGAACAGTTTTAACGTCAACCTCCTTGCCCCAATGATGCTGACGCGCGCCGTGATCCCGGCGATGCAGGCCGCCGGGGGTGGCCGGATCATCAATATCGGCTCCACCGGCAGCCTGGGAGCCGAACCCGGGTTCGGCGCGTACACGGCGATGAAACACGGGCTGGTTGGCCTGACCAAGACGATCGCCGCCGAGTTCGGCCCCGACGGTATCCTGTGCAATATCGTCTGTCCCGGCTACATCGCCACCGACATGCACATGGCCGCCAACACGCGGATCGCCGGCGAACGCGGGCTGAGCGTGGAGGAGGTCAAGGCGCAGCGCTACGCCAGCGTGGCGCTGCGCGACGCGGGCCGACCCGCCGACGTGGCCGATGCCGTGGCCTATCTGGCCGGCCCGCAGGCGCGCTATGTCACCGGAATCACGCTGCCGGTCTCGGGCGGCGTTCCCTACGGCATCTGATCTCGGACGGGTCACCGGGGCAGGGGGTCTTCCTCCTCGGCCTGCGGCGCCAGCCAGTCGCGAAACTTCACCACCGCGCTGTCCTGCGCCTTTTCCTCGGGCCAGACCAGGTGATAGGCGCCGGGGCTGTCCGTGCGCCCGCCCCAGACCGTCACCAGCTTGCCGGTCGCCAAATCCTGCTCGGCCAGGTAATCCGGCAACAGCGCCACGCCGAGGCCATGCAAAGCCGCCTGCGTGATGGTCGAGAACTGGTCGTATATCGTACCCGCCACCGTGCCCGTCTCGACCCCGTGCGCGGCGAACCACGCGCGCCACGCCTCGGGCCGCGTCTCGATATGCAGCAAGGGCAGGGACAGCACATCCTTGGCCTTTAGCACCGCCGCCCGCTCCAACAGCGCGGGGGCAGCCACCGCCACCACCGCCTCGTTCTTCAGCCGCAGCGATTGCGTGCCGGGCCAGGCTCCGCTTCCGAAAAGAATAGCTGCATCAAAGGGTTCCGCGCCAAAGTTGAACGGCTTCAGCCGCGTCGACAGGTTCAGCGTCACTTCCGGATGCGCCGCGGCGAACTCCGGCAGGCGCGGCACCAGCCAGCGCATCCCGAAGGTCGGCAAAATCGCCAGGTTCAAACTACCGCCCCCGGGGTTCAGCGCCAGCTTCAGCGAGGCCTGGCTGATCCGGTTCAGCGCCGCACGCGTCTCGCCGGCATAGCCCCGTGTTTCCGGCGTCAGCCGCACGCGCCGCCCTTCGCGCACAAACAGCGGCACGCCCAGCTGGCTTTCCAGCGTCTGCAATTGCCGGCTCACCGCGCTCTGGCTCAGGTTCAGCTCTTCGGCCACCGCCGTCAGGCTGCCCAGCCGGTCCAGCGCCTCCAGCGCGCGCAGCGCGCCGAGGGAGGGCAGAAAGCGGCGGGGCAGGGACATCTATGCAGCTTCCTCATGAATATATGCCGAATTGCCGCTTTTTATTGCGCTTATCTCAGGATAAATTCAACCCAAACCGAATTTCCCTTGCCAAAGGAGACCGCCATGAGCCTCGATGCCCCCAAACTTCGCGACAAGGACAAGCCCGACCTCGCCGGGTTCGACTGGGCCGATCCCTTTCTGCTGAATGCCCAGCTGGAAGAAGACGAGCGCATGATCGCCGACAGCGCCCGGACCTTCGCGCAGGAAACCCTGCAACCCAAGGTCAAGGACGCCTATGCGTCGGAAACCTCCGATCCCGGCATCTTTCGCGAGATGGGGCAGATGGGCCTTCTGGGCACCACCATCCCCGAGGAATACGGCGGTCTTGGCGCCAACTACACCACCTACGGCCTCGTCGCGCGCGAGATCGAGCGCGTCGACTCGGGCTATCGCTCCATGATGTCCGTGCAATCCAGCCTGGTGATGTATCCCATCTACGCCTATGGCAGCGAGGACCAGCGCCAGAAATACCTGCCGGGCCTGGCCTCGGGCGAGCTGATCGGCTGTTTCGGCCTGACCGAACCCGACGCAGGATCCGACCCCGCCGGCATGAAGACCCGCGCCGAAAAGACCGACGCAGGCTACAAGATCTCTGGCTCCAAGATGTGGATTTCGAACGCGCCCATCGCCGATGTCTTCGTCGTCTGGGCCAAGTCCGACGGCCATGACGGCAAGATCCGCGGCTTCGTGCTCGACAAGGGCATGAAAGGGCTTTCCGCGCCCAAGATCGGCGGCAAGCAAAGCTTGCGCGCCTCGATCACCGGCGAGATCGTCATGGACGGCGTTGAGGTGGGCGAAGACGCGCTTTTGCCGAATGTTCAAGGGCTTAAAGGCCCCTTTGGATGTCTCAACCGCGCGCGCTACGGCATCGCCTGGGGCGTAATGGGCGCGGCCGAGTTCTGCTGGCACGCCGCGCGCCAGTACGGCCTTGACCGCAAGCAGTTCAAGCGCCCGCTGGCCCAGACCCAGCTTTTCCAGAAGAAACTCGCCGACATGCAGACCGAGATCACCCTTGGCCTTCAGGCAGCCCTTCGCGTGGGTCGGCTGATGGACGCCGCCCAAGCCGCGCCCGAGATGATCAGCCTCATCAAGCGCAACAATTGCGGCAAGGCGCTGGATATCGCGCGCATGGCCCGCGACATGCATGGCGGCAACGGCATTTCCGAGGAATTCCACGTCATCCGCCACATGATGAACCTGGAAACGGTCAACACCTACGAAGGCACGCACGACGTGCACGCGCTTATCCTCGGACGCGCACAAACCGGGCTTCAGGCGTTTTTCTGAAGCCGCGCCAATGACTTGCAGGGCAGGGGGCTGCCCTGCTCTATTGCCCGTCCCGCGCGGATCGCCGCGCGTGTTCGCTCAGGACCAGCAGCCCGCCGGCAATCGCCCAGTTCTTGACGAAGATCGACATTTGCCAGCCATCCTCGGGCTGGAAGTGGAAAATGCTGGTGGCCATGCAATACGCCGCCAGCGCCAGCGCGACCCAGCGCGTGGCCCAGCCCAGCAACAGCGCCAGTCCCGCAACCGCGTTGAACGCCAGCGCCGGCCAGATCAGCGCGCCGGGCAGCCCCAGATTGCCCAGCAAAGCCATGCCTTGCTCCGGCGCGACCGCTTTCTGCACCGAGCCAGCCAGAAACAGCACAGCGATCAGCGCGCGCCCGATCCGCAGGGTCCAGTTCGCTTGCGTCGTGGCACCATGGCGCATCGGGTCGGTCATGAAGTCTCCATAGGCAGGGGGCGTCGAGGCTCCGCGGTGGTTCGTCCTGAAGTCACGCAAGCTGTGTACGCCAAGTTTCAGCCCGGGCCACGGCGCTCGCACCCAATTAGCGCATAATCAGTATTATGTTAAATAAATTCATATCTCAATCAGCACGCTCGGCACCGTAAAACCCTTGTGCGTCCGGCTCTTGCCCAAATATCCTCACCCGCGTGCCGCGCCTGTCATCCTCGATGCCACAGTCTTGTACAGAGTGCCACACCCCGCAACTCTCACTCGACACCGCCGTATGTCACGGTCTATGACGTAGCGGAAAGGACGCCGCGCCGCATGACTTCCATTCTTATCCTCAACGGACCGAACCTCAACTTGCTGGGCACGCGCCAGCCCGAGGTCTATGGCTCCACGACGCTGAGCGACATCGAGGCGCAGTGCAACGCTGTGGCTGCGGAATTGGGCATCGGCCTGAGCTTCGCGCAATCCAACGCCGAGGGCGCGCTTGTCGACAGGATCCACGACGCCCGCGGCACCCATGACGGGCTCATCCTCAACGCCGGTGCCTATACCCACACATCCATCGCGCTGATGGACGCGATCTCGAGCACTGAAATTCCCACAATCGAGCTGCATCTCAGCAACATCCACGCCCGCGAGGATTTTCGCCACACTTCCTATATCGCCAGGGTCGCGGTCGGCGTGATCTGCGGCTTCGGCGCCCACGGCTACACGCTGGCGCTCCACGCCATGGCCCGACACCTGAAGGCGGCGACATGATCTCGACCGCGCACCTCAACACGCTTCTGAACGCGCCCAGCATCGAAGAGCTGTGGGAGATGCACGTGGCGCAGATGGCCGACTATGGGTTCGACCGGCTGATCTACGGCTTCACCCGCTACCGCACCTCCACATCCCTGGGCGATCCGGACGATTTCGTGCTGCTCAGCAACCACTCGCCGGACTACATGAACGTCTTCATCGGCGACGGCCTTTACCATCACGCGCCGATGGTCCGCTGGGCGCTCGACAACGAAGGCGCCTGTTCCTGGCGCGTCATGGCCGAGATGCTGGCCACCGAAACCCTGACCGCACAGGAACGCAAAGTGGTCGAGTTCAATGCCTCCATGGGCGTCACCTGCGGCTACTCGATCAGCTTCAAATCCATGTCGCCGCGCACCAAGGGCGCCATCGCGCTGACCGCCCACGCGGGCCACGACCAGGCCGCCTGTGACGCGCTGTGGGAAGAGCATGGCGACGATATCACCCTGCTCAACAACATCGTCCACCTGCGTATCCTGACCCTGCCTTACGAGGCGCCGGGCCGCTCGCTCACCAAACGTCAGAAAGAGGTGCTGGGCTGGGTCGGCGACGGCAAGACGATCCAGGATATCGCGCTGTTGATGGAACTGACCCCGGCCACGGTGGAAAAGCACCTGCGCCTTGCGCGCGAGGCCCTCAGCGTCGAGACTACGGCCCAGGCGGTGCTCAAGGCCGCGTTTCAGAATCAGATTTTCGTTCTGGATACCTGACGGCTGCGCACGCAAAGGCCATGTAAAAGGGCCCTTGCCTAAAAAAGTTACTAATTCCTACAAAAATTTGAAAGATTTTACCGCTTGGTAAGGAATCCCCTACTTTCGCAAGTTAACGTTACGTCGCATGATATCTTCGTTCCGTGAGTGGTGGCTTTAGCCTGGGAACATGGGTCGGACGCCCCTGCGATTTCAGGGAAGACCGGCCTGCCGGTTCTGCCGGATCCCGGTCGGTTGGCCTATAGCTCGGTTGGCCGGCCGGACTTGCCTGCGCCGTCTCATCCCGTGTTTGGTTGCAGGAATGACGGTGCCGTCCGCCCGGGCGGCACCGTTTTTCTTGGGCTCCCGCTGTCAAGGCCCCCTCCCCGTTCAGATGCGGAATATAGCGCTTGCAGCCGCCTTCCCGAGGCACATCCTCCGTGCAGCACTGCGATCCACCGCCATAAGCATGGGCGTCGCGCAACCCAACCTCGACCACGTCCATCCCGCTGCGCTCCGTCTACCCGGCCCGGTAGACGTCGGATTTCCCGAAGCAGACAGGCTCGGGGTCCGGCGCGCGCACGTTCATGCTCAGGTAAAAGGCGAGAAGCCTCAGCAACAAGCCGAGTGCCGTTCCAAGAAAAAAGCGCGCCCCGACTCCTCGGAACGCGCACTGACTTCCTCTGGCCGAAAATATCCCGGGGGGTGCGGGGGGCTGGCCCCCCGCTTCGAACCGGTAGCCCGAGGGGCTGGCCCCTCGGGCCCACGATCACGGCAAACTCAGCCCTGCGCCGCCTTGGCAACTTCCTCGGCGAAGTTTTCTTCCTTCTTCTCGATCCCCTCGCCCACTTCCATACGGATGAAGCCGGTGATCTCGGCACCGGCCTCTGCGGCGGCGGCGCCAACGGTCACGTCGGGGTTGATGACGAAGGCCTGGTTCACCAATGTGATCTCGGACATGTATTTCTTCATGCGGCCCTCGATCATCTTCTCGATCACCTGCTCGGGCTTGCCGGATTCGCGGGCGATGTCGATCTGCACCTGGCGTTCCTTGTCGACCACGGCCTGGTCCAGCTCCGCCTCGTTCAGCGCGGCGGGGTTGGTGGCGGCGATATGCATCGCGACCTGACGCCCGAACGCCTCGTCACCACCTTTCATGGCGACCAGCACGCCGATTTTGCCCATGCCGTCGGTGGCGGCGTTGTGGATATAGCTCACGACCGTGTCGCCCTCGATCTTCTCCATGCGGCGCAGGCCCATGTTCTCGCCGATCGTGGCGATCTTGTCGGTGATGATCTCAGAGACGGGCTTGCCACCGATATCGGCGTTTTGCAGCGCGTCGAGATTTGCCACGCCCACCGCGGCGGCGGCAATGTCGCCCACCATCTTCTGGAACTCGGCGTTCTTGGCGACAAAGTCTGTCTCGGCGTTCACCTCGACGGCGACGCCCGTGCCGCCGGTCACGCTGACGGCCACCAGACCCTCGGCGGCGGTGCGGCCCGATTTCTTGGCGGCTTTCGCCAGGCCCTTGGTGCGCAGCCAGTCAACGGCGGCGTCCATGTCGCCATCGGTCTCGGTCAGCGCTTTCTTCGCGTCCATCATGCCCGCGCCGGTCTTGTCGCGCAGCTCTTTCACACTTGCAGCTGTGATCGCCATCTTGGCTCTCCTCGAATATTGGGGCTGTCATGGGCGCGGCCGGATCCCGCGCCCAGGTATATCAACAAGGTATAGGTTTCGTGACAGGCTCAGCTGTCAGCGGCCTCTTTCTTGACCTCTTCGGCGGACTCGATGTCCAGCGGCGCGTCCTTGGACATGGCGTCGTCATGCTTCGCCTCGTCGCTCGGCGCGGCGGTTGCATCCGCCGCCGGGGTCGCCGCGGGCTCTTCGCTCACGGCCTCTTCCGCCGGGGCCTCTTCCATCGCGCCCACGTCGATGCCTGCCGCGCCCATCTGGGCCGACATGCCGTCCAGCGCCGCGCGGGACACCAGGTCACAGTAAAGCGAGATCGCACGCGCCGCGTCGTCGTTGCCCGGGATGATGTAATCCACGCCATCGGGCGAGCAGTTGGTGTCGACCACGGCCACGACCGGGATGCCCAGCTTGTTGGCTTCGGCCACGGCCAGCGCCTCTTTCTTGACGTCGATCACGAACAGCAGGTCCGGCACGCCGCCCATCTGGCGGATACCGCCCAGAGACGCGTTCAGCTTTTCCTGGTCGCGCTCAAGGCCCAGACGCTCTTTCTTGGTCAGGCCCTCGGCGCCGCCTTCCATGATCTCGTCGATCTCGTTCAGGCGCTTGATCGACTGGCTCACGGTCTGCCAGTTGGTCAGCGTGCCGCCCAGCCAGCGGTGGTTCATGTAATACTGCGCGCATTTCTCCGCCGCCTCGGCGATCGGTGCGCTGGCCTGCCGCTTGGTGCCGACGAACAGAACGCGGCCGTTCTTGGCCACGGTCTCGCGGATGACGTTCAGCGCCGCGTCCAGCATCGGCACGGTCTGCGTCAGGTCCATGATGTGGATGCCGTTGCGCGCGCCATAGATGAACTCGCCCATACGGGGGTTCCAACGCTGCGTCTGGTGGCCGAAGTGCACGCCAGCTTCAAGCAGCTGACGCATGGAGAACTCTGGAAGAGCCATGGTCGTTTTCCTTTCCGGTTTGCGCCTCGGTACGGGATGAGAAGCGGATGCTTCAACCGGTGGACCTTCGGGGATGTCTCCCCCGAGAGGCCCGCCCATACCTGCGGGATTGAATGGCGCGCGTATAACGGGCTATTTCCCGCGGCGCAAGCCCTCATCTGCACAGGCCTGTCCACCGGGCGGGCCGAAATCTTTCAAAGATTTCGACCCGTTTTCTTTCCAAGAAAACGTTCCCTACCCGTCGCACCCGCCCGGCAGATCGCGCGCCACGGCCCCAAGCCCAGGGGCCGCCTCGGCCAGCATGGCGTCCAGCGCTTTGGTCCCCAAAGGGGCATAGAACCACTCCGCGTCATCCCAGACCACCAGCCACCGCGCGCACCATCCGAACGGCGCTTCCTCGGGCGACAGGTCCCCGGCCCCGCTGGCCGCAAGCCCCCAGTGCCACGGCCCATCTACACCATGCCCGCCGAATTCTGGCCCCGTCACCTCGAAGGCCGATATATCGAACGGATGCGCATAGTCAGGGTCCAGCACCGCGTCCCGCAACCAGCCCGCTTGCATGTCGATCCGCTCCGCATAGGCTTCAAGCAGTCCCGGCAGCACATGCGCCCGCCGGTCCCGGCGCACCCGCGCCTCCTGCCCCGACAGGTCCGCCACCGTGCCCAGAAAGGCGAACGCCCCCTCCCCCGGCGCCGCGCTCAGGTTGGCGAAGGCGGAAAACACCTCCGCCCGCCGGTCCCGGGCCGTCTCATCGGCAAACCACGAGTCGGGCAGGTTCGCGGCCACCGCCGCCGCCACCAGCAGCGCCAGCACGGGTTTCAGCGGAATGCGAAAGCGGCGGGTCTCGTCCATCCCTGCACCCTACGCCGCGTCACCGCGCCCCGCAAACCGCTTGCTCTCCCCGTTCCCGGCGGTGCAAATGACCGCATGACGCGCGCGCCCGACATCCTCTGCATCGGCTCGGTCCTGTGGGACATCATCGGCCGCTCGGCGAGCGCCATGCGCCAGGGCTCGGACGTGCCCGGCCGCATCACCCGCGGCCCCGGCGGCGTCGCGCTCAACATCGCGCTCAGCCTCTCGCATTTCGGTCTGCGCCCGGCCCTGCTCAGCGCCGTGGGAAGCGACGCGCCGGGCGAGGAATTGCTGGCGCTTTGCGCGTCGCGCGGCATCGATACATCCCATGTCTGGCGCTCGTCCGAACTGCCCACGGATCAATACATGGCGATCGAAGGCGCGAACGGCCTGATCGCCGCCATCGCCGACGCCCATTCGCTGGAGGCGGCAGGCGACCGGATTCTCGCGCCCTTGCAGGACGGATCTCTGGGCAGTGCCACCACTCCCCATACCGGCCCCATCGCGCTTGACGGCAACCTGACCGCGGCCCTGCTGACACAGATTGCCCACGACTCCGCCTGTTCCGCCGCCGACCTGCGCGTGGCCCCCGCCTCGCCCGGCAAGGCCGAGCGTCTGCTGCCCTTCCTGCAAACCGGGCGCGGCATCCTATATGTGAATCTCGAAGAGGCCGGCATCCTCTGCGGTCGCCCCTTCGCCTCTGCCGCCGACGCGGGCTCGGCCCTGTGTGACCGTGGCGCGGCGCGCGCCATCGTCACCAACGGGGCCGAGGCCACCGCCGACGCCGGGCCGGACGGCCTTCTGACCGGCCAGCCGCCGCCCGTGCTCGTCACCCGCGTCACCGGCGCGGGCGACACCTTCATGGCCGCGCACATTGCCGCCGAAACACGCGGCGCGGACCGCGCCACCGCCCTCGACCGCGCGCTTCAAGCCGCCGCCACCCACATTTCCGGGGATATCGCCACATGACCACCCTGCCGCTGCACTATTCGCCCGAGGTTGCCGCCGCCCGCGCCGAGGCCCGCCCCATCGTGGCGCTGGAAAGCACCATCATCACCCACGGGATGCCCTATCCGCAGAACCTGGAAACCGCATGGCAGGTCGAGGATGCGGTGCGCGACGCGGGCGCCATCCCGGCGACCATCGCCGTGCTGGACGGACAGCTGCATATCGGTCTTGACGAGGCCCGCCTCGAAGCCCTCGCCCGGGCGCAAAATGTCGCCAAGCTCAGTCGCGCCGACCTTGCCGTTTGCATCGCCACCGGCGGCACCGGCGCCACCACGGTCGCCGCCACCATGATCTCGGCCCACGCCGCCGGCATCGCCACCTTCGCCACCGGCGGCATCGGCGGCGTGCATCGCGGCGCCGAGACAAGCTTCGACATCTCCGCCGACCTTCAGGAATTGGCGCAAACCCCCGTCACGGTCGTTTGCGCCGGTGCCAAGGCCATTCTCGATCTGCCCAAGACGCTGGAAGTGCTGGAAACCCTCGGCGTGCCCGTCATCGCCTACGGACAGGACAGTCTGCCCGCCTTCTGGTCCGCCACCTCGGAAATGCCCGCGCCTCTGCGGCTCGATGATCCGCAATCCATCGCCCGCGCGCATCTCGCCCGCGCGGCCCTTGGCCTGCCGGGGGGACAGCTTGTCGCCAATCCGATTCCGGCCGAGGCTGAGATCCCCGCCGCGGAAATCATCCCCATCATCGAAGAGGCAACACGCGAGGCCACGGCCAAGGGCATCACCGGCAAGGCCGTGACACCCTTCCTGCTCGACCGTATCTACACCCTCACCCAAGGCCGATCGCTCGACGCCAATATCGCGCTGGTTGTCAACAATGCCCGGCTTGCCGCGAAAATCGCCACCTGTCTCGGGGATGCGGATCAAACCGGCGCCAAGCCGTGAAATCCGTTGTAGCGCCTCGGTGAAGCGCCTAGATATCGCCTGACCAGAACCCCGAAGGCTTTCATGAACACCCCTTTCGACGACGATCCCGCACCCCCGCCCAAGAAACCCGGACGGTTCGCGGGGCTCCGCGCCAGTTTCCTGACCGGCATCGTGGTCATCGCGCCCATCGGTCTGACCATCTGGCTGATCTGGACGCTGGTGGGCTGGGTCGACGGCGTCGTGCTGCCCTTCGTGCCCGACACCTACCAGCCGGAATACCTGATCAACCGCTTCATCCTGGGCAACACCCGTCCCGACGAGGCCGACTGGGTGCGCATCAACATCCGCGGCGTGGGCGTGATCGTCTTCCTTCTGTTCACGCTTTTCGTGGGCTGGATCGCCAAGGGCCTGATCGGCCGTTCGATGATCCGCTACGGCGAAAGCCTGGTGGACCGGATGCCTGTCGTCCGCTCGATCTATTCCGGCGTCAAGCAGATCGCCGAGACGGTCTTTGCCCAGTCCGAGCGCAGTTTCGAGAAAGCCTGCCTGATCCAGTACCCCCGCAAGGGCATCTGGGCCGTCGGCTTCATCTCGACCCAGGCCAAGGGCGAGGTCGCCGACAAGGCCGAGATGTCGGGCGACCTGCTTAGCGTCTTCGTGCCCACGACGCCGAACCCGACCTCGGGCTTCCTGCTGTTCTTTCCGCGCTCCGACGTGATCGAGCTGGACATGTCGATCGAGGACGCGGCCAAGCTGGTGATCTCCGCAGGCCTCGTCTATCCGGGGCAGAACGGCAAGGCGATCCCGCCCGACACGGAACACTGAAAAGGATGTCGATTGGTTAATGCGGCGAACGGCGTGTTGATTCTGGCCGCCGGTCGCTGGCACCGACGCGATACCGACAGGAATACCGACGTGATACCGACGCGTATTACCGGCCTCGGACCATGTTAACCTAAGATTCGCACGCTCAGCCGAACATCTCCGCCAGGTCCACGCTGTCGCGCTGCCCGACATGCTCGAAATCCGTCTCCAGGAACCGCTCCGCCGCCGCCCGCCCGGCCCGCTTCAGCCGGTCCAGCACCAGCGGGCTCGGCACCAGTTTCGTGGCCACCGACAGCTCGCGCATCAGGTCGTCATCGGCGATCATGTGAACCCGGACGCGCTTCATCGCGCCCTCCGCGATCACGCCCGTATCGATCAGGTTCTGCACGAAATGGATCGCCCTCAACTCTCGCAGCAAGGCCGCGTTAAAGCTGATTTCGTTGATCCGGTTCTGGATCTCCTGCGGCGATTTCGGCACCTCGTCCCGCACCAGCGGGTTGATGTTGATGACCACGACGTCGTCGGGCAACCCCTTGCGGAACAACGGAAAAAGCGCCGGGTTGCCGCTGTATCCGCCGTCCCAGTAATGCGCCCCGTCGATCTCGACGGCCTGAAACAGCGTCGGCAGGCACGCCGAGGCCAAAAGGCTGTCCGAGGTGATCGCGTCGCCCTCGAATACCCTGATTTTGCCGGTATGCACATTGGTGGCGCCGACAAAGAACTGCGGCTCGCAGATCTTGCAGACCTTGTCGTATTCGAACCGGTCCACCACCCGCCGCAACGGGTTCGCGTAGAACGGCCCATAGGCATAGGGCGAGATTACGCGGCTTGCCGCATCGGCCAGAGTATAGGCCGGCGACAGTTCCAGAACGTCGCTGAAGGTGCCGATCCCGGGCAACCGGCCCGCCATCCACGCGGGCAGCCGGAAATCCTCCACCGCCCCCATCTGTGCCCAGAGCCAATCGAGGTTCTCGCGTGCCCCGTCCCGGCCCCCGGCCAACAACCCGGCCTTCAGCGCAGCACCGTTCAGCGCGCCGGCAGAGGTGCCGGAAATGCCTGCGATTTCAACGTCTTCCTCTTCCAGAAGCCTATCAAGCACCCCCCAGGTAAAGGCCCCGTGTGCGCCCCCGCCCTGCAATCCCAGATTGATCCGCTTTGCGGTCACGTCACGTCCTCTTTCTCTGGCCGAAAATATCCCGGGGAGCCCGAGGGGCTGGCCCCTCGGAAAACCAGGTGAGCCCGAGGGGCTGGCCCCTCGGATGGCCCGGTCACAGAGCCGTCCAGCCGCCATCCACGCTGATCGTCGTGCCCGTGATCTGCTCGGCCGAGGACGAGCACAGAAAGACGGTCGTGCCGCCCATCTGCTCCACCGTCGCCATCTGCTTGGACGGTTGCCTTTCCAGGATCACCTCGCGGATCACCTCCTCGCGGCCCATGCCGTATTTCTCCATCGTGTCCGGGATCTGCTTTTCCACCAAGGGCGTCATCACGTAGCCCGGGCAGATCGCGTTGCAGGTGATCGGCTCCTCCGCCGTCTCCAGCGCCGTCACCTTGGTCAGCCCCACCAGCCCGTGCTTGGCCGCCACGTAGGCTGATTTGAACGGGCTCGCGGTCAGGCCATGGGCGCTGGCGATGTTGATCACCCGGCCCCAGCCGCGCTCGCGCATCACCGGCAGGGCGGCGGCGGTGGTGTGAAAGGCCGAAGTCAGGTTGACGGCGATGATCTGGTCCCATTTCTCGGCCGGGAAGTCCGGGATGCCCGCCACGTGCTGCACGCCTGCGTTGTTCACCAGGATATCGCAGCCGCCCGCCTCGTCGATCAGACGGTGACAGGCGGCGGGGTCGCTCATGTCGGCGGCGATGAACACCACCTCCGCGCCGGTGTCTTTACGAATTCTTTCCGCGCATTCCTCACATTCATCCCGGGCGATCCGTCCGTTCAGAACCACGCGTGCCCCGGCTTCGGCCAAAGAGGTGGCGATTCCCAGACCGATTCCCGAGGTCGATCCGGTGACGATGGCGGTTTTTCCAGCGAGAGACATGATGCAGCACCCTTTCGTTAACTTTCGCGCCAGACCTAGCGTGTTTCGCGGGTCGTTGAAAACCTGCCATACACGGGTTTCGGCGCATATGGGCGCATGTTCGTGATGTTGAGAAAAAACTGCCGTTCGCGTAAAAAAAACGCCGGCACAAGGCCGGCGTTAAGTTATTGAGGCAGGTTTCATACAGGCAAGAAACCTATCGAGCAGTGCCCCCTTTATACGCAATTCGCCGTGATGATCCAAGCTAAAAGTTTGAAAAGACGTAAATCCACCATTAACCTCGATGCTCAGACAAATAAGGCCTGAGCAGGATTGTTGCCCAAATGGGACCAGATTTTTTCCACCGCGCGCTGCGCGCAATCGCGATTCTCGGCGCCGGTCTGGTGGCCGCGCCCGCCATGGCCGAGCCGTCGCATGGCATAGCTATGTACGGCGACCCCGCCCTGCCCCCAGATTTCGTGTCCCTGCCCTATGCCAACCCTGACGCGCCCAAGGGCGGCCGGCTGGTCAGCGGCAACGTCGGCAGCTTCGACAGTCTCAATCCGTTCGTCCAGAAAGGCGAGCCGCCCTGGCAGTTGCGCTACCTCACGCACGAAGCGTTGATGGGCCGCTCTTATGACGAGCCGTTCTCGCTTTATGGTCTTCTGGCCGAATCGGTCGAGACCGGCCCGGATCGGAAATGGGTCGAATTCACGCTGCGCGACGAGGCCACATTCTCGGACGGCACGCCCGTCACGGTCGAGGACGTGATCTGGTCGTACGAGACCATCGGCACAGAGGGGCACGGCCGCTATCGCGGCTTCTGGCAGAAGGTCGAAAAGATCGAGGCCACAGGCCCCCGCAGCGTCCGGCTGAACTTCAACACCGAGGACCGCGAACTGGCCCTCATCGCCGGCCTGCGCCCGATCCTGAAAAAGGCCCAGTGGGAGGGCAAGGAGTTTTCCCAAGCCGCGCTCGCGGACGTGCCCATCGGCTCGGCGCCCTATGTGGTGGCGAATTACGAGGTCGGGCGTCACGTGACCCTGCGGCGCAATCCCGATTACTGGGGCAACGACCTGCCTTTTCGGCGCGGCACCAACAATTTCGATGAGATCCGCATCGAGTTCTACGGCGACGATGCCGTGATGAAAGAGGCGTTCAAGGCCCAGGCCATATCTTACGTGCGGGAACTCAACGCCGAGAGATGGGCGACGCAATACGACTTTCCGGCGGTCCAATCGGGTGCGGTCACGCTGTCCGAGATCCCGCAGGGCACGCCCTCGGGCATGACCGGGTTCGTCTTCAACACCCGGCGCGCGCCGCTGGACGACTGGCGCGTGCGCGAGGCGCTGATCCTGGCCTTCAATTTCGAGTATATCAACGACACGCTGACCGGCGGGCGGCAGCCGCGCATCACCTCGTATTTCTCTGGCTCGGAACTGGGTATGCGCGACGGCCCCGCCACGGGCCGCGTGCGCGAGTTGCTGGAGCCTTACGCCGACACGCTTCTGCCTGGCGCGCTGGAAGGCTACACCGTGCCCCAGGGCGACGGCACCAAGCGCAATCGCGGCAATATCCGCAAGGCGATGGACCTGCTGAACGAGGCCGGCTGGACGGTCGAGAACGGCGAGTTGCGCAATGCCGAGGGCGAGCCGCTCAGCCTGACGGTGCTCTTGCAGCAGGACGGCCTGTTGCAACAGGCGTCGACCTACATGGAGATCTACGCCCAGGCATTGGAGCGCCTGGGGATCGACCTGAAAATCGAAACCACCGACCCCGCGCAGTATAATGAGCGCGAGCAGAATTTCGATTTCGATCTCACATTCTTCCGCCGCGCTTTCTCGCTCAGCCCCGGGAACGAGCAGATCTATTACTGGGGGGCAGAATATGCCGACATCCCCGGCAGCCGGAACGTGATGGGCATGAAATCCCCGGCCGCCGAGGCGATGATCGACACGATGCTGAACGCCACCAGCCGCGAAGATTTCACCGCCGCTGTCCGCGCCTTGGACAGGGTGTTGATTTCAGGTCGCTATGTCATTCCGATCCACGCCTATGCCGTCGGCAGGATTGCGCATCTTAGCGACTTGAAATATCCTGCCGACCGACTGCCGGTCTACGGGGACGGGATCTGGTTCCTCCCCGAGGTCTGGTGGTCTGAGGCAAGTGAACAATAAAAAACGACAGTAACATCGAGCAGATATCATGAGGAAAATCGCTGTTTTCGCGCTGATCGCCGCGGCCCTGTCGGGCTGTGCCACGATCGAGGGTGTGGGCCGGGACATCTCCGGCGCATCGCGCGGCGTGCAAAGCTGGTTCTAAGGCGGCGCTAGGCCTGCCATTCCGAACTGTTCAACGCCTTCGCTTGCGAAGGCGAACGATGGATTGCACCCGTCTTCTTGATCCCGGACGCAAAAAGGCCGACGCATTTGCGCCGGCCTTTTCGATGTGTCCTGCCGGTGGCGTTTCAGCCGACCTTTTGGTCCGCCCGGCTTTCGCGCAGGTCCGACAGCTCCTGCGCCACAAGGAAGGCCAGTTCCAGCGCCTGTGACGCATTGAGCCGCGGGTCGCACGCCGTGTGGTAGCGGTCCGACAGGTCCTCTTCGGTCACGGCTCGCACGCCGCCGGTGCATTCGGTCACGTCCTGGCCGGTCATCTCGAAATGCACGCCGCCCGGTGTGGTGCCCTCGGCGCGGTGTACGCCGAAGAAGTCCTGCACCTCGCGCAGCACGCTCTCGAAGGGCCGCGTCTTGTAGCCCGAGGCCGACTTGATCGTGTTGCCATGCATCGGGTCGCAGACCCAGGTGACGTTGGTCCCCTCCTCGCGCACGGTCTTGATCAGGCGCGGCAGGTGTTCGCCCACCTTGCCCGCGCCGAACCGCGCGATCAGCGTCAGGCGCCCCGCCTCGTTGTCGGGGTTCAGCGTCGCCATCAGCTTTTTCAGGTCGTCGGTTTCCATCGTCGGGCCGCATTTCAGGCCGATCGGGTTCAGTACGCCGCGCAGGAACTCCACATGCGCGCCATCCGGCTGCCGCGTGCGGTCGCCTATCCACAGCATGTGGCCCGACCCCGCCAGCCAGTTGCCCGAGGTCGAGTCGACCCGCGCCAGCGCCTCTTCGTATTCCAGAAGCAGGCTTTCATGCGAGGTGTAGAACTCCACAGTGTGCAGCGTGTGGGCGCTGGCACTGTCCACGCCCGCCGCACGCATGAAATCGAGCGTGTCGGAAATGCGCGACGCCATTTCGCGATACCGCTCGGCCTTTTCGCCATCGGTGAAACCCAGCGTCCAGGCGTGCACCTGGTTCACATCCGCATACCCGCCGGTCGAAAAGGCTCGTATCAGGTTGAGCGTGGCCGCCGCCTGCGTATAGGCCTGAAGCATCTTCGCAGGGTCGGGAATGCGCGCTTCGGGGGTGAAGGCCAGCTCGTTGATGATGTCGCCGCGGTAGCTGGGCAATTCCATGCCATCCACGACCTCGGTCGGGGCCGAACGCGGCTTGGCAAACTGGCCCGCCATGCGGCCGACCTTGATCACCGGCACCTTGGCGCCATAGGTCAGCACCATCGCCATTTGCAGCATCACCTTGAACGTGTCGCGGATCGCGTCGGCCGAGAACTGGTCGAACGCCTCGGCGCAATCGCCGCCCTGCAACAGGAACGCCTCGCCCCGCGACGCCGCGCCAAGCTGTTTCTTCAGGCGCCGGGCTTCTCCTGCAAACACCAGCGGCGGATATTTGGACAGCTTCGACTCGACCGCGTGCAGGGCCTCTGCATCGGTATAGTCGGGCATCTGGATCCGCGGCTTGCTGCGCCAGTCAGACTTCTGCCAAGTGCTCATCGTTCTTCTCCGCTCATCGAATTTCGAGACCCGTCTATACTAAAGCCAGCCCGCGGACACCATACGGGTTCGACGGATTATGTCGGAAATTGACTGCGGCTCTCTTGCCAATCTCCGGGTTTTCGTGAAAGACCTGACCGATACGCCACTGCGCTGGGAGTAGCGAACATGCGCGCGGAAGCGAAAAAAACGAGCGGCGACCCCGCATCCGGGCCGAAACGTTTCGTTTTCGTATTGCTGGACAATTTCACGCTGCTGAGCTTTGCCTCGGCGCTGGACTGCTTGCGTATCGCCAACCGGATGTCCGGCGAAACCCTGTATGAATGGGTCATGTCGGGCGAGGCCGATGCAGAAGGCACGGTTTCGTGCTCTGCCGGCTCGCGGTTCAAGGTGGATATCGACCTTGACGAGCTGCGCCGCGAGGATGTCGTCCTTCTGTGCGGCGGGGCCGATATCCAGAAGGCGGCCACCAAGAAGATGCTGAACTGGCTGCGCCGCGAGGCGCGCCGGGGGCCGCGGATCGGCGGGCTGTGCACCGCGTCCTACGTCATGGCCAAAGCCGGACTGCTGGACGGAAAGCGCGCGACGATTCACTGGGAAAACCACGACAGTTTCATCGAAGAGTTCGACGAGGTGGAACTGACCAAGTCGGTCTTCGTGGTGGATGGCAACCGCATGTCGACGGCGGGCGGCACCTCGTCGATCGACCTGATGCTGAAACTCATCGCCGACGACCACGGCGAGCAATTGGCCAACGCGGTCGCAGACCAGATGATCTATTCCTCGATCCGCACCGACCAGGACACGCAGCGCCTGTCGGTGCCCACGCGGATCGGCGTGCGGCATCCCAAGCTGAGCCAGGTCATCCAGATGATGGAAAGCAATATCGAGGAGCCGATCAGCCCCGCGATCCTGGCCAAGGAGGTGGCGATGTCCACGCGGCAACTGGAACGGCTGTTCCGGCGCTATCTCAACCGGTCGCCCAAGCGGTACTACATGGAACTGCGCCTGCAAAAGGCCCGCAACCTGCTGATGCAGACCGACATGACGGTGATCAACGTGGCACTGGCTTGCGGCTTTGCCTCGCCGTCGCATTTCTCGAAATGCTACCGGTCGCATTACGACACGACGCCCTATCGCGAGCGCGGCAGCCACGCGGCACGGTTGTCGGTCTAACGCGGACCCCGTTCGCAACCGCCTTGTCCCCGGCCTCAGAACTCGGCCAGCAGGGCCATGGGATCGGTGTTGAACTTGAAGTTGACCGCGATCACGGCATCGGGCCGCGTGTGAAACAGCGCGAAAGCGTAGATGTAATCGATGCCGCTGTAATACACGTACATTTCGCGCGTCCAATTCTCGCCCAGCTTTTCGGATTTCACGATTTCGACCGTCTCCAGCGGCTGGGGAAAGAGCGCCTGCACCTGTGCCTCGAGCCTTTGCAATTCCTCGGTCGTCATCTCGTCCGACGCACCGAAGGCGCGCATCAGCATGACGATCTTTCGGTTCATCATTCCGTCATCCATGACGCTGCGCATGTGCTCATAATCGCGAAAGATGGACTCGGGCGGCTCTTGCGCGGTCGAAGGAGTTGCAAGGGACACGGCCAGTAAGGAAAGGAGGGCGGCGAAAAGTCTGAACATGCTTCAAATCCCGAGAAGGTATCCCGGTCAGGCTGCCACGAACGGCGCGCATTGCCTAGATGCCGCAGAGACAATCGGATGACGCCTCGCCCGGATGCGTTCAAGTCCGGCGTCCCATCAAAGCAGGTCAAAATGAGGCGCCGGGCGTCAATTTCCTGCTCATTTTAAGATATTGTTCTGCCGGGCCAATGAAATGATCCGGCTTGATGTCTCTGTTTTTAAAGGGCGTAGTGCCCGATCCCGCGCAACGAGACGGCCCGACGACACCGCTGAGTTAAATAGAATTGATTCGTGTAATGTGGCAAACAAGGGGCATTTTGGCTGTTCGCCTCCGGCAGATTGTTTCATACTTTTCAACGGTTCCCGAAATCCGGCTTCATTGAATTCCAGGTTTTGTAAAAAGGGGCGCCAATCCGGCGGCGGAGAAGGTTAACATCCCGCTTTTGCCCCATTTGCCACATTTCCGCCCCATTTCAGGCCGACCTTATCCGCGTTGACGCAAGACGAAGCTGCTTTCGCTGCGCGTCAGCACGAAATGACCGAGAAGAGATCAAAGGCCGAAGGACGCATGATCGACCATCTAGGACGCTTTCTGAAAGACGACTCCGGCGTTGTGAGCGTGGACTGGATCGTGCTGGGATTCAGCGTGATCTGCCTTGGATGTCTTACAGTCGGTACGGCCCGGGATGGAACCTTCGGTCTGGCCGACTCGATCAAGACATCGGTCGAATCCAAATCGGTCGAGGGGGCCGACCGCTGAACGAGAACCCTAGCCGTCCAGGCGAAGCCTGACGGCCCCGAAACGAAGAAGGAAACGCGCTGCCATGTTTTCCGCACTGAAAAACTTCATCGCCGACGAAGACGGCGCCGTTACCGTGGACTGGGTCGTGACCGCCGCGGCCGTGACCTGGCTTTGCCTGGGCGCCTTGCAAACCGCCCAGAACGGGGTCGACAACGTCGCCTCGGCGCTCGAGCAAGGCATCTCCGTCAAATACAACGAAGACAACTGACTAAGGCCCGCCGAGGCGGGCCTTATCCGATCACGCCGGTTGCGGAAAGACGGTTCAGGCTCGTTTGCCCGCGATCTGCCCCACCCCCAGCACATCCAGCACCTTCGCCTCGATCTGCGCGGCATCGAGCCCGGCCACGGCGTACATGGCCGCCGGGCTTGCCTGGTCGATGAAGCTGTCCGGCAAGACCATCGAGCGGAACCGGAAACCTTTGTCGAACACACCCTGCTCGGCCAAGTGTTGCGCCACATGGCTGCCGAAGCCGCCGATAGCGCCTTCCTCGATGGTGATCAGCGCCTCGTGATCGGCAACCAGCCGGTCGATCAGGTCGGTGTCCAAAGGTTTCGAGAACCGCGCGTCCGCGACGGTCGGCGTGATGCCCCGTGCGCCCAGGCCCTCGCAGGCCTTCATCACTTCGCCAAGCCGGGTCCCGAAGGACAGGATGGCCACACGCGCACCTTCGCGGATCATGCGGCCCTTGCCGATCTCCAGCACCTCGCCGCGTTCGGGCATGGTGACCCCCTCGCCCTCGCCCCGCGGATACCGAAAGGCAATCGGCCCGCTATCATGGGCCGCGGCGGTGGAGACCATGTGCACCAGTTCGGCCTCGTCCGCGGCGGCCATGACGGTAAAGCCCGGCAGGTTCGACAGATAGGCCACGTCGAAGCTGCCCGCATGGGTGGCCCCGTCGGCCCCCACCAGCCCGGCGCGGTCGATGGCGAAACGCACCGGCAGGCGCTGGATTGCCACGTCGTGCACCACCTGATCGAACCCGCGTTGCAGGAAGGTGGAATAGATCGCGCAGAAGGGCCGCATCCCGCCCGCCGCAAGCCCGGCAGAGAAGGTCACGGCGTGCTGTTCGGCAATGCCGACATCGAAGCAGCGCGAGGGATAGCGTTTTTCCAGAAGGTCCAGCCCGGTGCCGTCGGGCATGGCGGCGGTGACGCCGCAGATGCGGTCATCTTCGGCGGCATGTTTCAGCAGCGCCTCGGCAAACACCTTGGTGTAGCTGGGCGCGTTCGAGGGCGATTTTTTCTGCTCGCCGGTGGTGACGTCGAATTTCGCGGTAGCGTGCCCGCCGTCGCGGCGGCTTTCGGCCGGGGCATAGCCCTTGCCCTTCTTGGTGATCATGTGGATCAGAATCGGCCCGCTGGCGCGCGCCCTGACCGTGCGCAGGACCGGCAGAAGCTGGTCCATGTCGTGCCCGTCGATGGGGCCAAGATAGCTGAAGCCCAGCTGCTCGAACAATGTACCGCCCACGGCCATGCCCTTGAGCACCTCCTTGGCGCGTTTGGCACCCATCTGGAACGGTTCGGGCAAGAGCGACACCGCGCCCTTGGCGGCGGCCTTGAACTCCTGGAACGGCTCGCCCGCGTAAAGGCGCGACAGGTAGGATGACAGCGCCCCCACGGGCGGCGCGATGGACATCTCGTTGTCGTTCAGGATCACGATCAGGCGCTTTTTCAGGTGGCCCGCGTGGTTCATCGCCTCAAACGCCATGCCCGCCGACATCGCGCCGTCGCCGATCACCGCGATGGCGTCACCGTGGCCGGTCTCGCTGGCACCGCCGAGGTCGCGCGCCGCGGCAAACCCGAGCGCGGCAGAGATCGAGGTGGAGCTGTGGGCGGCACCGAAGGGGTCATAGGGGCTCTCGGACCGCTTGGTAAAGCCGCTGAGGCCTCCCTCCTGCCGGATCGTGCGGATGCGGTCGCGGCGGCCGGTCAGGATCTTGTGGGGATAGCACTGGTGGCTGACATCCCAGATGATCTTGTCGCGCGGCGCGTCGAAGATGTGATGCAGCGCCACGGTCAACTCAACGACGCCGAGGCCTGCACCAAGATGCCCGCCGGTTTCCGAGACCGCAGAAATGGTCTCGGTGCGCAGCTCGTCGGCCAGCTGGCGCAGCTCGGAATCTGAGAACCGCTTGAGGTCGGCGGGGCTGGAAACGGTGTCCAGCAAGGGGGTCTGGGGGCGTGTCACGCGTCGCCGCTCCTTCAAATGTGGCAGCCTTTCGTGCCCGGTTCGGGCCTGACGGCTAGCTTTGCCGCGAGATAACGAAGCGCGCCAGGTCGCGCAAGCGCTCGGCCCGCTTACCATATCCAGATAAGCTGTCACAGGCGGTGTCAACAAGATCGGACGCGCGGCGTTTCGCCTCTTGCAGCCCCAGAAGCGACACGAAGGTCGCCTTGCCGGCGGCGGCGTCCTTGCCCACGGCCTTGCCCACGGCGGTGACGTCACCGGTCTGGTCGATGACGTCATCCTGGATCTGGAACGCAAGGCCGAGCGCCTGCGCATAGGCCAGAAGCGGCGCGGAATCGGCGCGCGCCATCACGGCCCCGGCGCTGGCGGCCCAACCGAAGAGCGCGCCGGTCTTGCCGTCCTGCAAGGCGACGATCTGGTCGAGCGTCAACGGATCGGCTGCGGTTTCTGCCGCGATATCAAGGGCCTGGCCCAGAACCATGCCGTCCTTTCCGGCGGCGCGCGCGAGGGTCAGGGCAAGATCGGCACGCGCCTCGGGCGTGGCGGCACCATCGGGATGCGCGGCCATCTCGAACGCGAGCGATTGCAGCGCGTCACCCACCAGAACGGCGGTGCCTTCGTCCCATTTGACGTGCACCGTGGGCTGGCCCCGGCGCAGATCGTCGTCATCCATGCAGGGCAGATCGTCATGCACAAGGCTGTAGGCGTGCATCGCCTCAATTCCCGACGCGGGAAAGACTGCCCGGGAAGGGTTAACATCGTGCAAACGGGCCGTTTCCATCACCAGAAAGCCGCGCAGGGCCTTGCCGCCGAACAGCGCGTGGCGCATGGCGGCGTGCAGCCGCAGATCGCCGGTGATCTGAGCCTCAAGGCAGGTGCGTATGGCCGCCGCGTCCGCCGCCAGCGCGGACTGAAGCATCAGAGCCCCTCGACCGGGGTGGTGCCCTTGGGTGTGCCGTCACCGTCGAGCGTGATGGCGGCGACTTTCTCTTCGGCCTCTTTCAGCTTGGTTTCGCAGCGTTTTTTCAGCTTGGCCCCCTGCTCGTAGAGGGCAATGGATTCGTCCAGCGGAACGTCGCCGCGTTCCAGCCGGGTGACGACGTCCTCGAGCGCCTTCATCGCTTGTTCGAAAGACATGGTGTTGATCGCGTCGTCGTCCATTTCTGCGGCCTCTTGCATGGGTTTTCCGCAGGCACCATAGCGGTGCCGGGCCAAGGCTTCAATTCGGTTGACGCCCCGGGGGGCATGGGAAAAAATACCGCCCATGACGTCCTTTTCCACGACCGACATCCCGGCACTGGCCGACCCTGATCTGTCCGGCCTCGTGGCCCGGCGGCTGGAAGAGGCAGGTGCGGAAGATGCCGCGTTTTCAACGGCTCAGGTGACGGAGCTCATCCGGGAGGTTGCCGGTAAGCGGGTCGTGTTGCGCGGCAAGATCGGGGGGCAGCCGGCGGTCTTCCGGCTCTATCTCGACCGGGTCGAGGATTGCACGCGGGACTGGAACGAGCTGTGCCGGATTTGGCCCAAGATGCGCGAAGGGGATTTGCGGGTCTGCGCGCCGCTGGGATTTGCGCCCGAGGCCGGGGTCATGGCGGTGGCGGAGGTCGAGGGGACGCCCTTGCTGCAATGGCTCTACGGCGCGCCCGAGACCGAGCGGGCGCGGTATCTGGAGCCCGCGGCGCGGTGGTTGCGGGCCTATACGGAATGCACCGAAACCGAGGCCGCTGCCCAGCCCGCGGGATGGGCCAAACGGGCCGAGCGGGCGGCGAAAACGCAGGCGTTCATCCGGTTGAAACGGGTGGAGAAGCCTATCCTGAAAGAGATCCTGCGCCTGGTGCCGCTGTTGGACGACAGCCAGTGGCGGTTTGCCGTCTCGCATGGCGATTTTCACCCCAACAACCTGATCGTGAACGGAAATATGGTGACCGGGATCGATTGCGGCGGGTCACGCCCGGCGCCCATTTACAAGGATATGGCGCGGTTCCTGATGCATATGGGCCGCCGCGCGATGATCCCGTCGGGAGAGGTCTATCTTGGCGTGGACCGGCAGGGGTTCATCGCCTTTTGCGACGCCTTCCGGCTGTCGGCGGAAGAGCGAGAGATCACCCTGCCCTTTTTTATCGCCGTCGAGGCGCTGTTGCGGGCCGAGACGCGGAATTTGCCGCAAAGCCGGGTGCGGCGGGCACGGCAGATGTCGGAGGCGCTGCTGGGCGACCTGGAGCGGATCGGCCGCTGAGCGACTCGAAGGTTAACGGCGGCGAAACCGCGAAAACCACGTCGGTAATGCGTCGGTATTTCTACGGTATCGCGTCGGTGCCATTGGACGGACGCTCGGATGACGACACCGTACGATGTACCTCAGTCGTGTCAGGGGATGGCGCCTCCGGGTTGTAGGACGCCAAGCAAGATGACCGCGCCCGGATCGCCGTCGAGGAACCCCAGCACCACTTCGTCGCCCTCCTCGGGCAGAAGGCCGCCGCTTTCGGAATGTGTGGCAGACGGTCGGGCGATACGAACCCAAAGGCCGTGCGCGCTGTCGGGGACCAGAGGCAGGGTCACCTTCACGTGGAACGGCCCCGACGGGTCGTTATAGGTTTCCAGAACCCTGCCGATATGCACTCCGTGCCGCGATGCGGGATGCGCCTGGGTCGTGTCGGCCAGCGGCGGCAGGCCGATGTTGACGGTACTGGTCCAGTCGCCACCGGAAAGATGGTGGACCACGCGCGACACGTAAGCCGTTCCGTTGAAGCGGTCCCCGAGACCGGCCAGCACGACCACGGTGTCAGGGCGCAGGCCAGCGTTTCCCGGACAGGTGATGGCGCCGGTGATGCGGGACAGCCGGATCCGTTGCAGCAGGGCGGTGGCGCGGGCGTCCAGATCTTGGGTGTCGGTAACGGTGAAGGTCCAATCCCGCAGACCGGCCGCATCGGCGAGTTTCGTCCCGGTAATATTGCCTTGTTGGTTGGCGTCAGGCTCATCGGCAGTTGCCGTCTGTACCGTGCCGCTGACCGGGTCCCAGGCAGAAAGGGTCACGCCCGGCCATTGCCCGGTGGCGTCCAGAGCCAGATCGGCCTCCAAGAGAGACTCGCCAAACGTGATTTCCAGATCCGCGCCATCAAGCGTGGGCGGGGCGCTGCGCAGGGTGCCGTCCGCTACGGTCAGGATATGCCCGTTCCGGCGCGCGAGGTGCAGCAGGTAGTCCCAGTCGGTGGCAGCACCCTGGGCGTGATAGTCCCTGACGGTCGTGGTCGAGGTGATGTCGGCGCTGTGACCCGCCGCTGCCGCCAGGTCCTGCATCAGGTCGGAGTCCGTCTTCTCAAAGCTCATGGAGCCGCTGCGGCTGCGGCTGAGCTTGAAGGCGGAATCGTGACAGGTCAGCGTGAGGGTGCCCTCGCCGCTCTGATCGACGCCGATCGCGTGGCGCAGGATGACTCCTTGGAAGATCGTCTTGTTGTCGTCATGGTAACCTGCCTTGAGCTCGATCCGCTGGCCGGGCACGAACGTGCTGCTTTCGCTGACGCTGAAGGTTTCCTCGGCCTGGTCCCCATCGGAAAGAACCAAAGTGGCGGTCGGAATCGTCTCGACCGCATGGTCGGTCCGCAAGCTGCGGACCTCGACGCTGTCGGGGATCGTGGCGCCGTCGACGAGAACTTCAAGCGAGACGAGATCGGCATTGGGGGACAAGACGGACTGGGGCATGGCGGCTCTCCTGTTGACGCTAGGTTAACAGGTGACTGCCAGATTGCATCAGGGGATTTCGCCGCGCCGCGTGTGAGCCCTTGCGGCCGTGGGTCTTAGCGGCCCTTGAAGAGACCGCCCAGAATACCGCGCACGATCCGGCGCCCGGTGGTGCCGCCCAGTTCCTTGACCACGGCGTTCATTACGGCACCGCCGATACTGTCGCTTTTCCTGCGGCTGCGCGAGGACGATCGATCGACGCGAGAGCCGGAATAGCGGCGGCCCGCGTTGAATTCTCGTTCGGCGGCGGAGTGTTCCTCGGCGGCGGTTTCGGCCTCTTCGGCCTCCTGCGCGGCCGTCTCGGCGCGTTTCGCCAGGATCTCGTAGGCGGAGTCGCGGTCCAGGACGGTTTCATACTTGCCCGCCACCGGCGAGGCGGCGATGACACCGGCCCGCGCGGCGGCGTCGATGGGACCCAGGCGCGAGGATGGCGGGCGGATCAGCGTGCGTTCGACGATGCCGGGCACGCCCTTGTCCTGCAGCATCGAGGTCACCGCCTCGCCGGTGCCCACGTCGCGGATGGCGTCGGCGGTGTCGAAGCGGTCGTTGGGGCGATAGGTCTCGGCGGCGCGTTCCAGCGCCTTGCGGTCGCGGGCGGTAAACGCGCGCAGCGCGTGCTGCACCCGGTTGCCCAGCTGGCCCAGGATATCCTCGGGCACGTCATCGGGATTCTGGGTGATGAAATAGACGCCGACGCCTTTGGAGCGGATCAGGCGCGCGACCTGCTCGACCTTGTCGATGAGCGCCTTGGGCGCGTCCTCGAACAGCAGGTGCGCCTCGTCGAAGAAGAAGACCAGCTTGGGCTTGTCGGGGTCGCCCACCTCGGGGAGCGTCTCGAAAAGTTCAGACAGAAGCCACAGAAGGAAGGTGGCGTAAAGGCGCGGGGCGCCCATCAGCTTGTCGGCGGCGAGGATGTTGATCTGGCCGCGCCCGTCGGCGGCGGAGGTCATGAGGTCCGACAGTTCCAGCGCGGGTTCGGCGAAGAACTGGGCGCCGCCCTGGTTTTCCAGCACCAGAAGCGAGCGCTGAATGGCGCCGACGGATTGCCGCGAAACGTTGCCGTAGCGCAGGCTGAGATCGCCGGAGTTTTCGCCAACCCAGACCAGCAGCGCCTGAAGGTCCTTGAGATCCAGGAGCGGCAGGCCCTGTTCGTCGGCCACGCGGAAGGCGATGTTCATCACACCTTCCTGTGCCTCGGTCAGTTGCATCAGGCGGGAGAGGAGCAGCGGCCCCATCTCGGCCACGGTGGCGCGGACGGGATGGCCCTGTTCGCCGAAAAGGTCCCAGAAGGTGACCGGGAAGCTGTCATAGGTATAGTCGTCAAAGCCGATGGTCGTCGCGCGGCTTGTGAAGGCCTCGTGCAGCTTGAAATCGGCCGATCCGGCGGCGGCGAGGCCCGAAAGGTCGCCCTTCACGTCCGACAGAAAGACCGGGACGCCGGCGGCAGAGAAGCCTTCGGCCAGGATTTGCAGCGTGACGGTCTTGCCGGTGCCGGTGGCCCCGGCGATAAGCCCGTGGCGGTTGGCGTATTTCAGGGCAAGCCCCTGTTTCTCGGCGTAATCGACGCCACCACCGCCCAAGAAAACCTTGTTTTCCAAGCCCCTGCCCCTTTGCCCAAGTTATTTCACGATGCGACCATACAAAATTAACGATTGTCTGCCAGTGTTTATCTCGTCCCGGGCCTCATGTCCTCTTGGTCCGGGGCGACTTCCTCCCTGTCAGACTGGCCGCGCCTTCGGGTGCGGCCTTTTTTCGTCCGTGGCTGCGCGGCCAGAGTCAGGTGGGCTGGTGCGGGCACAACCGATGCGGGTATCCTGTTGTAATGGCTCGATAAGTTTTTTTGATGATTGCCTGTTGACGGCTCGTCGGAACTGTCCTAGCGTCTGGTCAATAGATAAGTCGGCCAGTCCGGCAGGGAGAATTGGGAAAGAGACCTTTTGGGTCTCTTTTCCTTTTTGACGGGGTGCGTTGTGCTGTCATTTCAAAGGGATAGCAAGCTCAATGTCCGGCGCGGCGGCGGCGAAATTCCGCCTTGCGCCGGCACGGGCGTTACGGTTTTATCCTGACACTTGCAATCACCCATGTTAGAGCGCACGCAGCTTGATTTCAGACAAGATAACGGGGTCCCAATGACCAGACTTTTGCACACCCTTCCCTTTCTCGTTCTGCTGGGCGTCGGCTCGGCGCTGAGCGCGCAGGAAACGGAAGAGACCCAGGACGCGGCAGAGGGCGCCGCAGCGACGGAGACGGAAACCACCGAGACAGAGACCGACGCGCAAGCCGGAGCGGATGAGACCGAAGAGCCCGCAACGGAGGCGGATGGACAGACCGGCGCGGCCGGCGGGCTGGATTTGGGCCGCGAAGAGCAGGAAGACCCGTCCTATATCAAGGAAACCTTCGGCGACTGGCAGCTTCAGTGCTTCCGCAGCGAAGCCGGCGAAGACCCCTGCCAGATGTACCAGCTGCTGCGTGAGGATGGCGGCAACCCGGTGGCCGAGTTCAGCCTGTTTAAACTGCCCAGTGACGGTCAGGCCGTGGCGGGTGCCACGATCGCGGTGCCGCTGGGCACGTTGCTGCCGCAGGGCCTGAAGATCTCGGTCGATGGCGGCAAGGCCAAGAACTACAACTATTCGTTCTGCTCGATGGGCGGCTGCTTTGCCCGCATAGGGTTTACTCAGGCGGATATTGCGGCGTTCCAGGCCGGGGCCAACGCCCGCCTGACGCTGGTGCCGGCGCAGGCCCCCGACCAGGTGGTCGAGATCGAGGCCTCGCTGTCGGGGTTCACCGCGGCCTATAACGAGGTGTCGGTGCTGGAGGAATAAACCCCCGGTCACACACGAGATTGAGAGGCGCCGCTCCTGACCTGGGGCGGCGTTTTTCGTTTCTGCTTCTGGTGGCCTGACGATGACGATGGACAAGAGCGGAGCGCAGTGTTTGGTTCGAGCCTTTGTGAGACACGTGTGATCCATAGATTCGAGCGCCATTGACGGGCCGCGGCGCGGCGATCCTACGATGGTTCGGCAGCGCTTAATCCCAGCCAAATCCGAACAAGAATTGAGCGATGCACCCAGCCTCACCCAATCGCCGGGCCGTGGGGGCGGCCCGTCGATGGCGCGGGGCCTGCGGCCTGATCCCGCGCCGGGGCTGTAGGTCAAATGTCTTTTTTGTCCGGACGCCCGCATCGACTGTCGGAATCGAGTTCCATGTGACGTCTATCGTAGGGTGGGGTTCTATCCCACATTTCCCGTCGCGGTGGGGTAAAACCCCACCCTACACGTCTTTTTCGTCCCGCAAAGCTGACGCGGAACGCCAACCGTGACCGTCAGGCAAAGCGCTTGAGCGCCAGCACCGCGTTGAGGCCGCCGAAGGCGAAGGCATTGGAGAGTGCCACGTCGACCTTTGCCTCGCGCGCCTCGTTGGGCACCACGTCGAGCGCGCATTCGGGGTCGGGTTCGTCGTAGTTGATGGTGGGCGCGACGATGCCGTCGCGCAGGGCCATGATGCAGGCCAAGAGTTCGACCGCGCCGGTGCCGCCGATCAGGTGGCCGTGCATCGACTTGGTCGATGAGATCATCAGGCGGTCGGCATGGGCGCCGAAGACATCCGCGACGGCGGCGCTTTCGGTCTTGTCGTTTGCGGCGGTGCCGGTGCCGTGGGCGTTGATATAGCCCACGTCCGAGGCGTTGATGCGGGCGTCGCGCAGGGCGCCGGAAATGGCGCGGGACGCACCGTTCTTGGAGGGCATGACGATGTCGGCGGCGTCCGAGGACATGGCGAAGCCCGCCACCTCGGCCAGGATTTCGGCGCCGCGCGCCTTGGCATGTTCCAGTTCCTCGAAAACGAAGATGCCCGCGCCCTCGCCCTGGACCATGCCGTTGCGGTTGGCCGAAAACGGGCGGCAGCCGTCCTTGGACATGACGCGCAGGCCTTCCCACGCCTTGACGCCGCCGAAGCAGAGCATGGATTCCGACCCGCCCGCGATCATCACAGGCGTCAGGCCGCCATGCACCATCTGGAACGCCTGCGCCATGGCGTGGTTCGATGATGCACAGGCGGTCGAGACGGTAAAGGACGGACCCTTGAGGTTGAATTCCATCGACACGTGGCTGGCCGCGGCGTTGTTCATCAGCTTGGGCACGACGAAGGGGTGGACGCGGTTCTTGCCCTCTTCGTAGACCGAGCGGTAGTTTTCATCGAGCGTGGTCATGCCGCCGCCCGAGTTGCCCAGCACCACCCCGGCGCGCGCCGCAAGCTCGCCTTCGAATTTCAGGCCCGATTGCGCGATGGCCTCGCGCGCGGCCACGAGGGTGAACTGGGTGAACCGGTCGTAAAGCGCCAGTTGCTGGCGGTTGAAGCGCTCCTCGGGCTCGTAGCCCTTGACCTGGCCGCCGATCTTGATGGCCAGGCGGTCGACGTCGCGGATATCCAGCTCGGAAATGCCGGAGCGGCCCTCGCGCATCGCCTCCAGCGTGTCTGATACGTTGGCCCCGAGCGCGTTGATCGTGCCCGCGCCTGTTATGACGACCCGCTTCACGCCTTTTGTTCCGCCACCAGCTTCTCGATTCCCGCCACGATGGAGGCGACGGACGAAATGTCGAAATCGCTTTCCTCGGGCGCGTTGGCGTTGAATGGGACGGAAATGTCGAACGCTTCCTCGATGGCGAAGATGCTTTCGACAAGGCCGAGGCTGTCGATGCCCAGCTCTTCCAGCGTGCTGTCCATCGTGACGTCAGACGGCTCCAGCACCGCCTGTTCGGCAATGATCTCGATCACCTTGTCCTTGGTATCCATGCTGCACCCCGTTCTTTCGCGAACCGCTTTAGTCAACCTGATCCGGTTTTGAAACAGCTTTCTTGAGGTCAGCCACGTCGGCAAAGAGCCGCTTGATCCGGCGCAGGTACTTATAGACCTCCATCTGGGTGTCCATTTTCATCGCCGGGTAGCCCAGCATGACCCGGCCCGCGGGCACGTTCGACAAAAGCTTGGTGCCGCCGCCGGCGATGACGTTGTCGCCGATGAAGATGTTGTCGGCCACACCCACCTGCCCCGCCAGCACGACGTTGTTGCCGACCTTGACCGATCCGGCCAGACCGACAAGGCCGCAAAGCAGGCAATCGGTGCCGATGACGCAGTTGTGGCCGACCTGCACGAGGTTGTCGATCTTGGTGCGGTCGCCCACCACCGTGTCGCGGATGGTGCCCCGGTCGACGGCGGAATGCGCGCCGACCTCGACATCGTCGCCGATGCGCACCGCCCCAAGGCTGTGAATGCGGACATAGGATTGCGATGCGATATCGCCCTGGTCGCCCAGCGATTGGCGCGCCCGTTCGACGCCGGACACATCCGGCGTGACATAGGAAAACCCGTCCGCGCCCACAACGGCGTTGGGCTGGGCGATGAAGCGGTCGCCGATGACGACGCGGGCACCGATGCGGGCGCCTTCGCGCAGAAAGGCCTGTTCGCCCAGAACCGCGTCGGTGCCGACAAAGCTTTGCGGACCGATGACGCTGCCCGCGCCGATCCGGGCGCCGGCGCAGATCACCGCCAGCGGGCCGACCGAGACGTTCTCGCCCAACTGTGCGGTTTCGTGGATGACGGCCGACGGGTGAATGCCCTCGTCCCAGCCCTGGCCGGGATCGAACATGGTGCTAAGCCCCGACATCACGTAGCGGGGTCGTGGTGCGACGATGGCGGCCTTCAGCCCCAGCGCCTGCCAGTCGGCCCCGTCCCAGACGAGTGCTGCACGAGCCGACCCTTGCGACAGTTTCTGGGCATACTCGGGCTTCATCGCCAGGGCGAGGTCGTCTGCGGTGGCGTCGGCAGGTTCGCGCACGCCGGTCACGGTCACGGCGACGTCACCCAGGGCTGTGGCCCCGAGCGCATGTGCGATCTGCTCAATCGTATAGGACATGTCCGACCCCTCGCGTTTGGGGCCGGTTTACCCCCGAACGCCGGGCAGCGAAACCCCTGCCTGTTCCAGCGCGGACCAGATCCGGGCATCGCGGCCATAGACGTCGGGACGGTAGTTCACGTGCCCCTTGGGTGAGGTCACGGCGGTGCGGTAGATGATGTGCACCGGCACGTGGGTTTCCAGATCGACCTTGGTTTCACGGCCCGTGTTCAGGATGCCGTGGAACTTGCCCTTGGGGTCGGCCTCTTGCACCGCAAGCAGCGCGTAGGCGAAATCGAACGGCTGGTGCAGGCGGATGCAGCCGTGGCTGTAGGCGCGGGTCTCATGGTCGAACAGGTGCTTCTGCGGGGTGTCGTGCAGGTAGATGTTGTACTTGTTGGGGAACATGAATTTCACGAGGCCAAGCGCATTGCGGCTGGAGGGCGGCTGCTTGATCGCAAACGGGAAATTGCGGGCGTTGTAGGCGCCGAAATTGATGCTGGACCGGCTGACCGTGCGGCCGCGGCTGTCGACGATGCGCATGTGCCCGGCGGCGTTGCGGTTGCGCTTCATCTGCGGCAGGTATTCCTTGACCGCGATCGAGCGCGGCACGTGCCAGGTCGGGTTGATGATCATGTGCTCCATCTCGTCCGAGAACTCGGGGCTTTGCCGGTCGGCGGCCTTGGCGCCGATGACGGCCCGGGTGCGGAAGGTCTCGATGTCGTCATCCATGATGCGGGCGGAGAAATCGGTGAGGTTGACCAGGATATGGCGCTTGCCCCGGCCCTGCGGCAGATTCAGCCAGCGCTCGCGTTCCATCGCCACGATGACCGATTTCAGCCGATCCTCGGCGGTGGCGTTGATCTCGCGCAGGGTGCTTTCGCCGGCGACGCCGTCGGGTTCCAGCCCGTGGTCGCGTTGGAAATCCATCACGGCCTTCTGGATGGTCGCGTCATAGCTTTGCGTGGCGGTGCGCCCGAGATAGCCCTTGGCCATCAGCCGGTTGCGCAGGGCCGTGACAGCCGGGCCGGACGCGCCCGGCTCCAGCTTGCCGCCCGGCACCGTGGGTCCCCAGCCGCCCTGGGCGACGAGGCCCTCGAGCCGCATCTTTTCCTTCATCAGGCGCTTGTACTCGTTGGTCGAGGGCGCGAGTTGCCGGATGAACTTGCGCGGCTCACGGCTGGCGGCAAAGGCGGTCAGGGTGCGGGTGCGGTCATAGTCGCGCAGCTCGCGCTTGATGGCGGGGACCACGCGGCGCGGGTCGAGCACGCCGGTGCGCATGTCGTCGGCAAGGTTCAGGAACGCCTTGCTGAGCGCGACCTCGGCAAACCCGATATCGCGGGGCGTGCGGGCGGTGCGCAGCATTTGTTCGAGCGCGTCGATGTCGTAGCGCGATTGCGGCAAGCCGTGGGCGGACACGGTTTGCAGCGCCAGGAAAAGCGCCTGACGCCGCGCCTTGTGCGCCTCCTGGTCGGTCCATATGCCGGTAAATCCGGTGCTGCGGTAGAAGGCGGCGAGATCGCGATCGTCCGAGGCGGCCTCGGCGACGGCCTGTTTGAAGGCGGTGACCTGCGCGGCGGCGGGTTGGGATGCGGACATCCAAAAGACCATGGCCATCAGGCCGCTGGCGATGGTGGTGAAAATGCTGGTCTGCCCCAATGTGCGCACTGCGCTGCTCATGCCGATCTCCAAAACAACGAACTTCCCTTGATGCCCAACAGGCACAATAATTCATTAGTTCCCAATGCGGCGGGATCTGTCCAATCACAATTGGTTTTAAAGGTAAAATCCGGCACATGTTGCAGCCAGGACGCAAAGCGGCCTGTGGTTCGGAAACACGTCTGCACGGAATTTGCGCAAATTCTTGCCGAAATCGCTTGTGCTATGGAACCTTCCGGCTTTCACCCCTTGGTAACCGATTCCTGATATGCCATAACAATCACACATCTGGGGATGAGATGGACAGAGCCGCTAACAAACGCGGCAACAGGCAAGCGACGGGACAGGCGCTAACAACATGACTGATCAAAGCTCGACGAGCGTAACGCGGCGTGCGTTACTGGGTGCATTTGCAGCTACGACAGTGGTCGCGGCACCAACATTTTCCAACGCAGCAGGGTTCCTTCGGGGCGCAGGCGATATTCGTCGCCTGACCATGGCCTCGCCCCGCACCGGCGAGAAGATCGACACGATCTACTGGATTGAAGGCGAATACATCAAGGACGCGGTCCGCGAGATCAACCTTTTCATGCGCGACTGGCGGACCAACGATGTGCACAATATCGACATGCGCACGATGGACATCATGGCAGCGGCGCACAACCTGATGGATGTGAACGAGCCCTACCTGCTGCTCTCGGGCTACCGCAGCCCGAAGACCAACGCGATGCTGCGCTCGCGCTCCAGCGGCGTGGCGAAGAACTCGCGGCACCTGCGCGGCCAGGCGGCGGACCTGCGGATGCACTCGCGCTCGGTCAACCAGATGTTCCGCGCGGCCTCCGCCTGTCGCGGCGGCGGCGTCGGGCGCTACTCCGGCTCAAACTTCGTGCACATGGATTGCGGCCCGGTCCGCAGCTGGGGGCGGTAAGACCCCGCCCGACAAAACGCGAATACTTCTGTTAAGCACCGGCCCTGCGAGGTCGGTGTTTTTGTTTTCACGTGTGAGATCCCGGATCAGGTCCGGGATGGTCAGGCGCTGCTTTCGTCCGGCACAATCCTGGTGCAGACGTCATCCCGGACCCGATCCGGGATCTCTTCCTGTCCTGGAGGGGCGGGAGGGCGTCCCCTACCCCAGCCTTGCCATGCGCGCGTCGCGCAGGCGGGCAAAATCGTCACCGGCATGGTAGGACGAGCGCGTCAGCGGCGTGGCCGAGACCATCAGAAACCCCTTGCCATAGGCGACCTTTTCGTAGGCCGCGAATTCGTCGGGATGCACGAAGCGGTCGACGGCGTGGTGCTTGGGCGTGGGTTGCAGGTACTGGCCGATGGTCAGGAAGTCGATATCGGCGGCGCGCATGTCGTCCATGACCTGGTGCACGGTCTGCCGGTTTTCGCCCAGGCCGACCATGATGCCGGACTTGGTGAAAATGCCGGGGTCCAGTTCCTTGACCCGTTGCAGCAGGCGCAGGCTGTGGAAATAGCGCGCGCCGGGGCGCACCTCGGGGTAAAGGCCCGGGACGGTTTCAAGGTTGTGGTTGAAGACGTCCGGTTGCGCCGCGACGACGACCTCGAGCACCGCAGGATCGCAATGCAGGAAATCGGGTGTCAGGATCTCGATCGTGGTGCCGGGCGAGCGGTGGCGGATGGCGCGGATCGTCTGGGCGAAATGCTCGGCCCCGCCATCGGTGACATCGTCGCGGTCCACCGAGGTGATGACCACGTGATTGAGCCCAAGCTTCTGCACAGCGTCGGCCACGCGCCCCGGCTCGAACGGGTCCAGATCCTCGGGCGGCTTGCCGGTGGCGATGTTGCAGAACGAACAGGCGCGGGTGCAGACCTCGCCCATGATCATCATGGTGGCGTGGCCCTGATTCCAGCATTCGCCGGCATTGGGACAGCCCGCTTCCTCGCAGACCGTGACCAGCTTGTGCTCGCGCATGATCCGGTGGGTTTCCAGATAGCCCTTGCCGACGGGCGCCTTGACGCGAATCCAGTCGGGCTTTTTCGGTTGGGCGTTGTCGGGCCGATGCGCCTTTTCAGGGTGGCGCTGGTCCGGGATCTTGAGATCGCGCACGAAATTTTCCCCGCAAATCCTTTGGTAAGACATCCTATTTATAAGTCACCGTGGTGGGAAGTTCCAGTGATGCAAACCCGTCATGCATGTGGCGGATGCGCGCGTAACGAGTGGCCCACCGCCCGCCGCACAGGCCGGATCGGCAGGCGCCTGCGCGTTTCGCGTGGGCGCTCCTGGCCGGTGAGCCTGGGCAGTTGCACCGGGCGTGGCCCGCTTTATGCTGACGCGCGAGGCAGACACCGGGGGCAGGATGGATTGGCAGCGGCACCGGCGCGAGGCGCATCGGCTGAGCCAGACGCAGGAGTACCTGAAACAGATCGTCTATGGCGGCAATGACGGGATCGTGACCACCTTTGCCATCGTGGCGGGCTTCGCGGGTGCGCAGGCCGAGGGCGTGGCGCAGATCGGCGGCGTGGCGGTTCTGGTCTTCGGGCTGGCCAACCTTCTTGCCGACGCGATCAGCATGGGGTTGGGAGAGTTCCTGTCCCTGCGGTCGCAGCACGACCTTTACCGCGCGCGCCGCGTGAGCGAGCTTCGCGAGATTGCGGCCGACCCCGAGCACGAGCGCATGGAGCTTTTCGAGATCCTGCGCCAGCGCGGTCTTCCCGCCGGCGAGGCCGACACGGCGGCCACGATCCTGTCGCGCCATCCCGAGATCATGGCCGACCTGATGATGACCTACGAATTCGGGATGCAGGACCCCGACGAGGACAGCCCGGTGCTGTCGGGGCTGTTCACCTTCGGGTCGTTCATCGTGTTCGGGGCGATCCCGCTGGTGCCCTATTTCATACTGGAGGCCACGCAGACCACCTTTCTGCTGTCGGTCGCGGCGACGGCAATGGCGCTTATCGCGCTTGGCCTTCTGCGCTGGAACGCCACCGGCGAGCGGATGGGCCGCTGCGTGGGCGAGACGCTGCTGGTGGGTACGATCTGTGCCGTGGCGGCCTTTGGCGTGGGTTGGCTGGTGGGGGGCTGAGCGCCTTCTACCCCATCAGGCCCGCGCTGTCGCCCAGCTCTGTGTAATGGCGTTTGAGCCGTTGCAATGCGATGCGCAGCACGATCTTTCCCGAGCGGGCGGACCATCCCAGCTTTTTCTCGGTGGTTTCCAAGCCTTCGAGGAAGCAGCAGCACCGCAGCGCTACATCCGCCAGCCCCGGACCGAGGTCACGCAACGCCCCCAGCACGCGGGCCTGGGCGGCCCGGGCGGAACCGTTCTGCTCTGCCACAACGGCAGGCTGCGCGGCGCCGGTCAGGATCTCGGGCCAGGCCGCGCGCGGGGTCTCGTTCAGGCGGGCCATTTCGTAATCCTCGCGCAGACGTTCGCCCGCGCGGACAAGCTCGGCGGGCAGAAAGCGGCTGCCGTCACGATTGCGGCGGCGCGAGAGCAGGATGAGGGGCGACTCGGTGATGCCATAGCGGACGCGGCGGCGCTCCTGCGCGTCGTCCTCGTCGTCGCCGGAATCAGGCTGGCCGAGAAAGGCGGCCTGACTTTCCTCGAATCCCTGGGCGGTGTTTTCCGCCTGGGCCATGAGCCGGCCAAGCGCCGTGCGCCCTGCCCCGGTGATGGCATAGCGCGAGATCCGGCCCGGACTGTCGCAACTGATCCACGATTTCAGCGCGAGCGCCTCCGCGATGTCGCGATCGACCACCGCGGTGCGGTTCTGTCCGGCCTCGGTTTCGCGCACCACCACGGCCTTGTCCATCTCGGCGGCCACGGCCAGCACGGCGCCTTTCTCGCACAGGCGGCGCAAAACGCGCAGGGCCTCGCGGTTGAGGCGGGATTCGGTGAGGGTCTTCGTGGGTTCGGGGTGTGTCAGCGGCGCGGTCATGCATCTCTCCTTGCTGCACGAACCGGCTTGGGGCTGACCCGCGATCTGTGGACCAAGACGGCGCAGGGCCTCGTCGACGAGGTGATCGTCGCGCAGCGCCTCGAGCGCACGGACCTGTCGGGACACGGTCGAGGCATGGCACCCCAGATGCCGGGCCAGCGCCCGGATCGACGTGCCGCCCTCGGTATGGGCGAGATAGGTGATGGCTGCCATCGGCACCCAAGACAGAGTCTGAGAGGCGGGTGACCCCACCAAATTGCAATCGCTCATCCGTTTCCCTCCTTGGCCCGATCTCTTGTCACAGGATCAGTTGTCCCCAAATTGCCCACAGAGTTATCCACAAGGCAGACGCAACCTAAGGGCGACTTAGTTACCAGTTCGTTAATTTGATAACGGTCTGGAAACAATGGTTTCAAAAGTGTGAACAATTGGAATCGCGTCCGTTCGGTTGAACGGCGAGTCGCGCAACGCCCCGACAGGGTGTGGCAGTCATCGAGGTCCCGAACGAAGGAGACCTGACATGACCGATCTGCTGACCGTTCTCGCCACGCTCAAGCGTCCCCGGCTGTTGATCAGCGCCGCCCGTCTGGGCGTCGGGCAGTACCGCCGTGAGTTGCATCTGGCGCGGCACCTGGACACGAGCGCCCTTCCCGACAGCGCGGCGGCGCTGGCCGAGTTGATCGAGATCGAGGCGGAGCTTGACGCGGCCCGGCGCGCCCGGCGCGCGGACTATGCCGTGGCGCGGCACGTGGATGTGATGATCGCGATCATGGGAGAGGCGCGGCTGGTCCGCGCCGCGCTGGCACCACAGGCACCGGCGCAGGGCTTGCAGCCCGCGCCGGTGCCGGTGACGTGACGGTTCAGGAAAACGCGTCGGGCATCGAGGCCTTTTTCTCGGCCACATAGGCGTCGAGCGCCTCGTGGATGGCGGGATCGAGCGGCGGTTGCTGGTAGTTGGCCAGTTGCTTTTCGACCCGCGTGGCGGCGAGTGTCATCGTGTCCTGCGCGCCTTCGTCGGCCCATTGCTCGAACGGTTTGTAGTCGAGCATTTCCGAGCGCCAGAAGGCGGATTTGAAGTTGGCCTGCGTATGGGCGCAGCCCAGGTAGTGCCCGCCGGGGCCGACCTCGCGGATGGCGTCCATCGCCTGGCCGTTCTCGTCGGTGTAGATGCCTTGGGCCAGGTGGTGGTAGACGCCCAACTGGTCGGCATCCATGACGAATTTCTCGAACGAGGACACCAGCCCGCCTTCGAGCCAGCCGCAGGAATGCAGCATGAAGTTGACGCCCGAAAGAAGCCCCATGTTGAGGCTGTTGGCGGTCTCGTACGCGGCCTGCGCGTCGGGCAGCTTGGAGCCGTTGAACGACCCCGCCGAGCGGTAGGGCAGCCCCAGGCGCCGGGCGAGCTGCCCCGCGCCATAGGTGATGTGCGCAGCCTCGGGCGTGCCGAAGGTGGGCGCGCCGGAGTTCATGTCGATCGAGGTGACGAAGGCCCCCATGATGACCGGAGCACCGGGATTGCAGAGCTGGTTGAAGGCCACACCCGCCAGCGCCTCGGCCAGAACCTGCGTCAGGGTGCCCGCGACGGTCACCGGCGCCATGGCACCGCCGACGATGAAGGGCGAGACGATGCAGGCCTGGTTGTTCTTGGCGTAAACCTCCATCGCGCCCATCATCACCTCGTCGAAGGTGAGCGGCGAGTTGATGTTGATCAGCGAGGTCATCACCGTGTTTTGCTGCACGAAATCCTCGCCGAAGAGGATGCCGCACATATCCACGCTGTCCTGCGCGCGGCTGGGCTCGGTCACGGACCCCATGAAGGGCTTGTCCGACAGCACCATGTGGGCGCGCAGCATGTCGAGGTGACGCTTGTTGACGGGGATGTCGGTGGGCTCGCACACGGTGCCGCCCGAGTGGTGCAGCCACTTGGACATATAGCCCAGCTTCACGAATTTCTCGAAATCGGCCATCGTGGCATAGCGGCGGCCGCCGGCATTGTCGCGCACGAAGGGGGGACCGTAAACCGGGGCGAAGACCAGGTTGTTGCCGCCGACGACGACATTGCGCTCGGGGTTGCGAGCGTGCTGGGTGTACTGCGACGGCGCGGTCTTGATCAGTTCGCGCGCGAGGCCGCGGGGGATGTGCACCCGCTCGCCCTGCACGTCGGCGCCGGCGTCTTTCCACATCTGAAGGGCACGCGGATTTTCTACGAAGTTGACCCCGATCTCTTCCAGGACGGTTTCGGCATTATGCTCGATCATCTCGAGCGCCTCGTCGTTGAGGACCTCGTAATTCGGGATGTTGCGCTCGATATATTTGGCGGTTTCGACGCTGACGGCGGTACGTTCCGCGCGGCGGGCTGCGCCGCCTCCGCCCCGGGCCCGTCTGCGGGTTGCTGCTTCGGCCATGATCTGGTTCCCCAACGTGGACTTGCACCCATATGAGAGTGCGACTGCGGCCTTAAATATCCGCTAATGCGACCGAGTCGGGGGAGATTTGCGCCGTTTCACGGTCTATAACGACATTCGGCGTGGGCGATCGGGGCGATTGGCAGGTGCGCGTGGGCTCTCGCCCACCCTACGGGAGGGGGCGGCACGCGCAAACCTGTTGCATCGCCCCGGCGCATTTCATAATGGCTTTGCATGATCCAGCATGACCGCCTTCTTATCATCGACTTCGGCAGCCAGGTGACGCAGCTGATCGCGCGCCGCCTGCGTGAGCTGAGCGTCTATTGCGAAATTCACCCGTTCCAGAACGTCACCGACGCCTTCCTGAAGGAGTTCGCGCCCAAGGCGGTGATCTTTTCCGGCGGGCCCGACACGGTGACCCGCGACGGGGCCCCCCGGCCGCCGCAATCGGTCTATGACCTGGGCGTTCCGATCCTGGGGATCTGCTATGGACAGCAGGTGATGATGCAGGATCTGGGCGGGCGCGTCGAAGGGGGCAAGATCTCGGGCGGCGGCGGCACGGCGGAGTTCGGCCGCGCCTGGGTGTCGCCCACGGAAGAGCGGATCGACCTGCTGGCGGGCTGGTTTCTGGGCGAGCGCGAGCAGGTCTGGATGAGCCATGGCGACCACGTGGCCGAGCTGGCCCCCGGGTTCGCGGTCTACGGCACCTCGCCGCACGCGCCTTTTGCCATCACCGCCGACCTTGAGCGGGATTTCTACGCGGTGCAGTTCCATCCGGAAGTGCATCACACGCCCAACGGCCGCACGCTTTACGAGAATTTCGTCAAGCGCGCCGGGTTCAAGGGCGACTGGACCATGGCCGCCTACCGCGAGGAGATGGTCGAGGCGATCCGCGAGCAGGTGGGCGATGCGAAAGTCATCTGCGCGCTGTCGGGCGGCGTCGACAGTTCCGTGGCCGCGGCCCTCATTCACGAAGCCATCGGCGAGAACCTCACTTGCGTCTTCGTCGATCACGGCCTTTTGCGCCTCAATGAGGGCGAGGAGGTCGTGGGCATGTTCCGCGATCACATGAACCTGCGGGTGATCCATGCGCAGGAGCAGGAGCTGTTCCTGGGCGAGCTGGAAGGCGTGTCGGACCCCGAGACCAAGCGCAAGATCATCGGCAAGCTCTTTATCGACGTGTTCCAGAAATACGCCGACGAGATCGAAGGCGCGACCTTCCTCGCTCAAGGCACGCTTTATCCCGACGTGATCGAATCCGTCAGCTTTTCCGGCGGCCCCAGCGTGACGATCAAGAGCCACCACAACGTCGGCGGTCTGCCCGAGAAGATGGGGCTGAAGCTGGTCGAGCCGCTGCGCGAATTGTTCAAGGACGAGGTGCGCGCATTGGGGCGCGAGCTGGGCCTGCCTGACAGTTTCATCGGGCGCCACCCCTTCCCCGGCCCCGGCCTGGCCATCCGCTGCCCCGGCGAGATCACCCGCGACAAGCTGGAGATCCTGCGCAAGGCGGATGCGGTCTATATCGATCAGATCCGCAAGCACGGGCTTTACGATGAGATCTGGCAGGCCTTCGTTGCGATTCTGCCGGTGCGCACCGTGGGCGTGATGGGTGACGGGCGGACCTATGATTACGCCTGCGCGCTGCGAGCGGTCACGAGCGTCGACGGCATGACCGCCGATTACTACCCGTTCAGCCACGATTTCCTGGGTGAGACCGCGACGCGGATTATCAACGAGGTCGAGGGCATAAACCGGGTGACCTATGACATTACCAGCAAGCCGCCGGGCACCATCGAATGGGAATGACCGAGACGGCGGAGCCTGCGCCGCAGGTCCTGCGCGCGGGGCTGTTCATGCTGGGGGCGGTGGCGTCCTTCACCCTGATGGCGGTGGCCGGGCGGCAGGTGAGCTTCGAGCTTGATACCTTTGAAATCATGATGTTTCGCAGCATCGTGGGCCTGTTCGTGGTGATGGCCGTGGTGCTGGTGCAGGGGCGCCTGCACGAGTTGCCGACGCAAAAGACCGGCACGCATCTGTTGCGCAACATCTTTCATTTCACCGGGCAGAATCTGTGGTTCTTCGCGATCACGATGATCCCGCTGGCGCAGGTCTTTGCGCTGGAATTCACCACGCCCCTGTGGGTGCTGATCCTGTCGCCGCTGATGCTGGGCGAGCGGATGACGCGCATCCGGGTGATCGCCGCCGTGCTGGGCTTTGTCGGTATCCTGATCGTGGCGCGGCCCACGCCCGACACGCTGAATATAGGCACTGCGGCGGCGGCGGCCTGTGCCATTGGTTTTGCCGGGACATACATCTTCGCCAAGCGGCTGACGCGGACGGAGACGCTGGCCTGCATCCTGTTCTGGATGACGGTGATGCAGGCGGTGTTCGGCCTGATCTGTGCAGGGTTCGACGGCGACATCGCCCTGCCCTCGGCCCAGAGTCTGCCTTGGCTGGTGGCCATCGGCATGTGCGGGCTGACGGCGCATTTCTGCATCACCTCGGCGCTGTCGCTGGCGCCCGCCACTCTGGTCAGCCCGATCGATTTCATGCGGCTGCCGGTGATCGCCATCGTCGGCCTTCTGGTCTATGACGAGGCGGTGAGCGTCTTTGTCTTCGTCGGCGCGGTCCTGATTTTCGGGGCCAATTACCTGAACCTCTGGTCCGAGACACGCAGGCGCTGAACCGTTCGGTTCGGAACCTTCTTGGGCTGTGACATTCTTGCACGCCCGCCCCGTGCTCATTGGGTCATGACGTCGCGTAAAAATTGACCGATTCGCACGTAACGGTAGTGTGACTGCAATGTTCTGGAGGAGAGGAACTCATGAAAAAACTGGCACTGGCCGCCACCACTCTCGGCCTTGCGGCAGGCACCGCCCACGCGGGCGGACTGGACCGTAGCTATACCCCGATCGATCCGCTGTTCGAGCGCGGCAACTATGCCGAGCTGTCCTATGGCTTCACCATGCCGGACGTGACCGGCTCGGACCTGCTGGGCAATCCGATCAGCAATGTCGGCGGTGACTACGGTCAAGTCGGCGCGGCGCTGAAGATCGACTTCAACGACAAGCTGTCGCTGGCGATGATCTACGACCAACCCTATGGCGCGAAGGTTGCATATGGTGGTAACCCCGCGACCACTTTGCTGGGCGGAACCCGTGCGGATGCCGAGACCCACGCACTGACCACGATCGTGCGCTACAAGATCACCGATCGGTTTTCTGTTTACGGTGGCCCCCGTTTCGTGGTGGCCGGCGGCGGGATCACCCTGTCGGGCCTCGCCTATGGTCCGCTCAACGGCTATAATGTGGAATTCTCCGATACCACCGGCGCGGGCTATGTCGCGGGTGCAGCCTATGAAATTCCCGATATAGCGTTGCGTGCGGCATTGACCTATCACTCGCCCATCGACATCTCGTTGACCACCACGGACAACATCGGGACCCCCGTCGGGACCACCGATACCGAGCTGCCGCAGAGCGTTGAGCTGGCGGTTCAGTCGGGTATTAACCAGAGTACCCTGATTTTCGGGTCGGTGCGCTGGTCTGAATGGGAAGCCTTCTCGCTGAATCCGCCGAACCCGCTGGTGCCGAATCTGGCCGAGCTGGACAACGTGGTGACCTACGAGATCGGTGTTGGTAAGCGCTTTACCGAAAAGTTCTCGGGTAGCGTGGCCGTTTCCTATGAAGACGGCGGCAGTGACGACTTGGTGTCGCCCCTGGCCCCGACGAACGGCCAGATCGGGCTCACTGTCGGCGGCAAGTACATGATCAACGACAAAATGGATGTCTCGGGCGGAATCCGCTACACGTGGTTGGGCGACGCGCAACCCGAAACCGGCACGCCCGACACGGCGCGCGGCAACTTCAGCAATAACTCCGCCGTCAGCCTGGGCCTGAAGTTCGGCTATCACTTCTAAGCCGGCATCACGTGAAATACTGAGGAACCCCGCCGTCCACTCCGGCGGGGTTTTTCTTTTGATCGCACCGCTTTGAGGTTTGACGGCTGAAGCCGCGCTGTCTACCAAAGCGGCGTTAGCAAGAGGCCGGACCATGATCTACCAAACCGCGCAGGACTGGCGGGATGCGCCGCACAAACGGGTGCTGTTCTACGGCATGTCGGGGCTTGGCAAGACGCACCTGTCCAACATGCTGCGCGATGCGGGCAATTGGTTCCACTATTCCATCGATTACCGGATCGGCACGCGTTACATGGGCGAGCTGATCGCCGACAACGCCAAGGCGCACGCGATGAAGGTGCCGTTTCTGCGCAACCTGCTGATGACGGATTCGATCTATATCGGGTCGAACATCACGTTCGAGAACCTGTCTCCGGTCTCGACCTATCTGGGCAAGCCGGGCGATCCGGACAAGGGCGGGCTGCCGATTGACGAATACCGCGTGCGGCAGGAGCAGTTTCGCCGGGCCGAAGTGAACGCGCTGATGGACACCGGCCATTTCATCGACCGCGCCGAACGGCTTTACGGCTATCCGCATTTCGTCTGCGATACCGGCGGGTCGATCTGTGAATGGGTGGATGGCGACGATCCGGACGATCCGATCCTGACGGAGCTGGCGTCTCACTGTCTTTTGATCGGGCTGAAGGGCAACGACGCGCACCGGCAGGAACTGATCCGGCGGTTTGATCGCGCGCCCAAGCCGATGTGTTATCAGCCCGAATTCCTGACGGCGGCCTGGGCGGAATACCTGAGCGAAAACAACGTCGAAGAGGGCGACGTTGAACCCGATCACTTCATCCGCTGGACCTATGCCCGCGCGCTGGCGCACCGCGCGCCGCGCTATGCGGCGATGGAAAAATGGGGCATCACGCTGGAGCATGACGAGGTTTCGCAGGTCACATCCGCCGACGGGTTCAAGGCGCTTGTGGCCGCAGCCCTTGAGCGTACGGGATAAACCGCTATCTAGGCCGGACCGCCGCAACCAGGTTTTCACATGCCCATAAAGATCCCCGCCAGCCTGCCCGCCTTTGACGTCCTCACCCGCGAGGGCGTGATGGTGATGGACGAGGACGCGGCATCGCGGCAGGATATCCGGCCCTTGCGGATCGGCCTTCTGAACCTGATGCCCAAGAAGATCCAGACCGAGAACCAGTTCGCCCGCCTGATCGGCGCGACGCCGCTGCAGATCGACCTGAGCCTGATCCGCATGTCCGAGCATCGCACCAAGAACACCGCCGCGGATCACATGGAAAGCTTCTATCGCCCCTTCACCGAGGTCGAGGCGACGGGCGAGAAATTCGACGGGCTGATCATCACCGGCGCCCCGATCGAGCACCTGGAGTTCAGCGACGTCACCTATTGGGACGAGCTGGTGCGGGTGTTCGAATGGACGACGACCCATGTGCATTCCACCTTCGGCGTCTGCTGGGGCGGGATGGCGATGATCAATCATTTCCACGGGGTCAAGAAACACCTCCTGGACGCCAAGGCGTTCGGTTGTTTCCGGCATCGCAACATGGCGCCCGCCTCGCCCTTTTTGCGGGGGTTTTCCGACGATTGCGTGATCCCGGTCAGCCGCTGGACCGAGATGCGCCGCGACGAGATCGAGGCGGTGCCGGGGCTGGACGTCCTGCTGGACAGTGACGAGGTCGGCCCCTGCCTGGTGCGGGACGACACGGCGCGCGCGCTTTATATCTTCAACCACCTGGAATATGACAGCGACACGCTGAAACAGGAATATGACCGCGACATCGCACAGGGCACGCCGATCAACGTGCCGTGCAATTACTATCCCGACGATGACCCCGGCCGCCCGCCGCAGAACCGCTGGCGCAGCCATGCGCACCTGCTTTACGGCAACTGGATCAACGAGATTTACCAGACGACACCCTTTGATATGGCCACGGTCGGGCTAGGTTCGCGGTGGTAACGATCAAAGGGGTTTCCGGGGCGATGAAACGCAGGCTGATCTGGGCGGCGCTTGGCGCCGTCGCGTTGTTGTCAAGCTGTGCGGGGCTGGCGGGTGTCAAGGAACGCACTGCCGAGCAAACCCACCCGCCCCTCGGTCGCTTTGTCGAGGTGGACGGCACTCGCGTGCATGTCTGGGTCGAGGGCTCGGGGCCCGACGTGGTGCTGATCCACGGCGCGGGCGGCAACCTGCGGGATTTCACGTTTGACCTGGCGAAACGCCTGACGCCGCGCTATCGCGTCATCGCCTTTGACCGGCCCGGTCTGGGCTATACCGAGCGGCTGCCGGGCTATGGCGGTGTGGGCAGCACCAAGGGCGAGTCCCCGCGCGAACAGGCGGCGCTTTTGCAGCAGGCCGCGGCGCAGATCGGTGTGCGGCGGCCCGTGGTGGTCGGCCACAGTTTCGGCGGGGCCGTGGCGCTGGCCTGGGGTCTGAACGCGCCGCGGGACACCGCGGCGCTGGTTCTGCTGGCGGGCGTGTCGAACCCCTGGCCCGGCGAGCTGGGCACGTTCTACAACGTTACCGGCACGGCACTTGGCGGCGCGGCGGCGGTGCCGCTGATCACCGCGCTGGCCTCGGAGGAGCGGGTGGAGCAAAGCGTCGAGGCGACGTTCGCCCCGCAAAGCGCGCCCGCGGGGTATTCCGAATACCTGGGCCCCGGCCTGACCCTGCGGCGCGAGACCTTGCGCGCCAACGGTCAGCAGGTGCTGGGTCTGCGCCCGCATATCGTGGCGATGTCGCAGCAATACCGTGACACGCTGCGGATGCCGGTCGAGATCGTGCATGGCGATGCGGACACCACCGTGCCGCTGGACGTGCATTCGATCCCGCTGTCGAAACAGTTGAGGCGCGGCAACCTGACGGTGCTGGATGGTGTGGGCCACATGCCCCATCACGTGCGGCCCCAGGCCACGGTCGCGGCCATCGACCGCGCGGCCTCTCGCGCCGGATTGCGTTAAGCCGCTTAACATTCCATAGTCGCCCGAAAATCAAGGGAGTGGCTGCATGGACCTGCCATTTGACGGCGCGATCAGCACCTATTTCAAGACCGAGGCCCCCGAGGAGGTGCGCAACGCCATCCGGCGGGCCGACAAGGGCGATATCCTGTCGTCCGATTATCCGCATTCCGACCGGATGCCGCGCAAGGCGTACGAGCAGGATCTGCACCGGCTTCAGATCGAGCTGGTCAAGCTGCAAGCCTGGGTCAAGGAAAGCGGCGCGCGGGTGGTCTGTGTCTTCGAGGGGCGCGATGCCGCCGGCAAGGGTGGCACGATCAAGCGGTTCCGCGAAAACCTCAATCCCCGCGGTGCCCGCGTGGTCGCCCTTCCCAAGCCGACCGAGACGGAAGCCACGCAATGGTATTTCCAGCGCTATATCGACCACCTGCCGGCGGGGGGTGAAATCGTGTTCTTCGACCGCTCGTGGTACAATCGCGGCGTGGTGGAAAAGGTCTTCGGCTTTTGCACCGACGACCAGCGCGAGCATTTCTTTCACCAGGTCGGCGATTTCGAGAAGATGCTGGCGGACGAGGGCATTCACCTCTTCAAGTTCTGGCTGAACGTGGGCCGCGCCGAACAGCTTCGCCGGTTCATGAAGCGCGAAAGCGACCCGCTGAAACAGTGGAAGCTGAGCTGGATCGATGTGGAAGGCCTAAAGAAATGGGACGCCTATTCTCAGGCGATTTCCGAGACGCTGGCGCGCTCGCACAGCACCCATGCGCCCTGGACGGTGGTGCGCTCGGACGACAAGCGGCGCGCCCGGACCGAGGCGATCCGGCACGTTCTGCTCAATATCGACTATGACCGGAAACTGCCGAAATCCCTGGGCAGCGCGGACGGGTCCGTCTGCGGCGGGCCCGAGATCTGGGATGCCTAAACGCGGCTATCACCACGGCAACCTGCGCCAGGCGCTGGTCGATGCCGCGCTGACGCTGATCGAGGAAAAGGGGCCCACCGGCTTTACCCTCTCGGAGGCCGCCAAGCAGGCGGGCGTGACCCCGGCGGCGGTCTATCGCCATTTCGGCGGGCGCGAGGATCTCATTGCCGAGGCGGCGCGCCAGGGCTACGAGATTTTCGCAGACGTGATCGAGTACGCCTACGGCACCGGCGAGACCGCGCTAAGCGCGTTTTCGGCCACGGGCCGCGCCTATCTGGCCTTCGCGCGGAAATATCCCGGCCATTACATCGCGATGTTCGAAAGCGGCATCTCGGTCAATCGCACTGCCGATCTGGCCGCCGTGTCGGGCCGCGCCCGCGCCGTGCTGGAACGCGCGGCCGAGGGCCTCTCGGCCCATATCCCGCCCGACAAGCGCCCACCCACCGCGATGGTCTCGGCCCATGTCTGGGCGCTCAGCCACGGCGTGGTGGAGCTTTTCGCCCGCAACTCGCCGGGCACCCAAAGCCCCTTCCCGCCCGAAGACCTGCTGGAGTCAGGAATAGGCATCTATCTTCGGGGCCTGGGCCTCTTGCCGCCGGACCAATAGGCCCTGCCCCCTCTTCTTCTGGCTGAAAATATCCCGGGGGAGCGTCGAAACCTCTGGTTTCGACGTAGGGGGCTGGCCCCCAAACAATACAAATCCGGCGCGCCGCAGGCGCTCATTCTGAAAGGATGTGGCTCGCATCAAAAAGGGCCGCCCAACCGGACGGCCCTTTCCGAAATTCCGAACCCAAGGCTTAACGCTTGGAGAACTGGAAGCTCTTGCGGGCCTTGGCGCGGCCGTATTTCTTGCGTTCCACGACGCGGCTGTCACGGGTCAGGAAGCCTGCCGCTTTCAGCGCACCGCGCAAGCTGGGATCGTACAGTTGCAGCGCCTTCGAGATGCCGTGCTTGACAGCCCCGGCCTGGCCCGACAGACCGCCGCCCTTGACGGTGGCTTGCACGTCGAACTGGTCTTCGACACCGGCCACCGTGAACGGCTGGCGCAGGATCATCTGCAGCACCGGACGGGCGAAGTACTTGTTCATTTCCTTGCCGTTGACCGAGACCTTGCCCGAGCCGGGCTTGATCCAGACGCGGGCGACCGCATCCTTGCGCTTGCCGGTGGCGTAGGAGCGGCCCAGGTCGTCGCGGACGGGCTCGCGGGGTGCTTCCTCGGGCGTGCCCTGGACACCGCCGATATCGTCGGTGACGGCTGCTTCCAGACCGTCGAGTGTTTTGATTTCGTCAGCCATCTGTCTTACACCCGCGTGTTTTTCTTGTTCATGGATTTCACATCCAGCACTTCGGGGCTTTGCGCCTCGTGCGGATGCTCGGTGCCGGCGTAGACGCGCAGATTGGTCATCTGGCGGCGCGCAAGGCGGTTCGACGGCAGCATCCGCTTGACGGCCTGCATGACGACGCGCTCGGGGTGCGCGCCTTCCAGGATCTCGGCGGTGGTGCGCGACTTGATCCCGCCCGGGTGGCCGGTGTGCCAGTAGTTGGGTTTCTCGCGCTTCTTGCCGGTCAGCTGCACCTTGTCGGCATTGATGACGATGACGTTGTCACCCATGTCCTGGCTCGGTGTGAAGCTGGGCTTGTGCTTGCCACGCAGGCGCGTGGCGACGATCGAGGCAAGGCGGCCCAGAACGATGCCGTCGGCATCGATCACGATCCACTTCTTGTCGATATCTGCCGGTGTTGCAGAAAAGGTTTTCATGGTCTTGTCCCCAAGGGTCAGAGGGTCATAATTCGGATTGCGGGGTTATATAGGCTCCGGTGCACAGTTCAAGCGGGAAGTGCGCGTTATTTTTAAGCTAAAACAAGCACTTGCGATTTAGGTATTATTTTACCCCATATGGAAAGCCTGATTCACACCCCCGGCCCGCCGCTTGCGACCCTGGTGCTTCTGGCGCTGTCCACGGTGCTTGGCATGGCGCAGGTGGCCAAGATCATCAAGGTCTATGAAGCCAGGCACGAGCTGAAGCACGGCTCGGCGGGGTTCATCCGGTCGATTTCCGGCTGGTCGCTGGTGGCGTTCTGGGCCATGGCGGTGTGGTTCGTGGCCACGGTGATCGGCGACTGGTGGGTCAGCGACGACCTGGCCGGCGCGATGGACCGCGCGTGGCTTAGGCTGCGGATCCTGCTGGAGATTGCGGCGGCGCTGGGGGACAGCGACTGATGGCGGGCCCGGTGCCCGGCGCACAGGCGGTGCAGGCCGCGCTGCGATGTCCCAATTGCGCCGGGCAATGCCGCTACAGCCCCGAGGCCGAGGGGCTGGCCTGCGACAGTTGCGGCGCGGTGCAGCGGCTGGAGACGCCGGACGATCACCTGGCGCGCACCGAGTACGGCTATGACCCCGATCTGCCCGCCGAGGAGCCGCAAAGCCGCCCCGACCTGATGGAACATGGCTGTGAGGCCTGCGGCGGGCGGGTGATCTTCACCGGCCCTGCCCTGTCCGAGCGCTGCCCCTATTGCGACGGTCCGGTGGTTCTGGCCGACCCCGACAAGGGGTTCGACACGATGGCGCTGATCCCCTTCCGGGTGACGCTTGAGACGGCGAAGGCCAGAGCGCAGGACTGGGTGCGCGCCCGGATCGCGGCGCCGTCGGACTTGTGGGCACAGGTGGAGGACGGACATTTCAGCGGGCTTTACGCGCCGTTCTGGACCTTCGACAGCAAGGAGGCGCTGGAGTACTGGGCCAAGTACGTGACCGGTTCGGGCAAGCACCGGCGCACCCGGTCGACCAGCGGGTCGATGAAGATCCATTTCGACGACCTGCTGGTGCCGGCGTCGCCCCATGTCACGCCGCTGATCCGCGACGGTATCCTGCACGATTTCTACCCTCTGCGCCTGCGCCCCTACCGCGCGGCCTATCTGGCGGGGTTCGCCGCCGAGCGGCATCACCAGACCGTGGCCGAGGGGCTGGAGGCCAACGCCAGCGACAAGCGGCTGCTGATCCGCAACCGGATCAAGAAACACATCGACAAGCGCGGCGTGCATGACATCACCTATCGCACCGACACGACGGGCATCCATTACCGGCGCATCCTGCTGCCGGTTTGGATTTTGCATTACGCCTATGACGGCACGCCGAAAAAGATCGTCGTTTCGGGCATCGACGGGCGCACCTTTGGCGAGCGGCCCCTGTCGCGGCTGAAGGTCATGGCCTATGCCGCGGCGCTGAGCGCGGTGGTGATCGCGTTCGGGCTGGCCTGGGGCGCGGGCGGGCTGCTCTAGCCGCGCGCCTAAACCCCTATACCCTCGGGCGGGTTGTCCAGCAGGCGGCGCAGGCGCTGCATCGCCGCCTCGAAGCTGGCCAGGCTGACGCCCGCGTTCACCGCCAGGCGCACCGCGTGGGGCGAGGCGGCGTCGCGGCTGGCGAAATCCTCGGCCGAGCGGACCTGCACGCCCTGCTTTGCCGCCGCCTGGCAAAAGGCGGAGGTGCGCCAGCCCGGCGGCAGGGTCAGCCACAGGAACGGCACGTCCTGGCGCCATTTCACGTCATGCCCGCCCAGCACGTTCAGCGCGGCCTGGATATAGTCGCCGGACTGCCGGCGCACCTTGTCCATCAGTTCGTCCAGACCGGGATGCGACAACAGCGCCGCCACGAGGTCCGAGATCGGCGTGGCAAGGCCGAAGAACGAGGATTCCGCCGCGCGGCGCAGCGCCATGGACTGTTCCTCGGGCGCCAGCGCAAAGCCCACGCGCAAGGCGGGCGTCACCGATTTCGACAGCGAGGCCACGTACCAGCCGCGTTCGGGGGCCAGCATCCGGTAGGCCGGGGCCTGCGACGGGCCGATGCGGTAACAATCGTCCTCGAGAATCTGCAGGTCGCAACGGCGGGCGACCTCGACGATCTCGGCGCGGCGTTCGGCGGGGGTAAAGAGGCACGTGGGGTTATGCACCTCGGCGGAGGTGAACAGCATCTGTGCCTGGTGCCTTTGCGCCGCCGCCTCCAGCGCGTCGGGGCGCAATCCGTGGGCGTCCATCGCCACCGGGATCACCTCGGCCCGCATCAGGTCGGCGGCCCGCCGGAACCCCGGATAGCACAGTTCCTCGACCAGCACGGTGGGGCGGCGCCCGCAAAGGACGGTCTGCATGATCAGGATGATGGCGTTCTGCCCGCCATGGGCCAGCACCACGTCCTCTTCCGTGAACCGCCCCAGTGGCGCCTGGGACAGGAACCGCGCCGCCGCGGCACGGGCGGGCTGCATGTTCTGGCGGCTGGGGTAATGCATGATGCCCGACGGCGGATCCTCGGCAATCTGCGCCAGAAGTTGGCGGATCAACCGGGCCTGCCCGACGCTGGGCAGGTGCGGCGAGATCATGTTGACGGCATAGCCGTCACCGCCGGCGTTGTGTTCGACACTGTCGGCCTCGATCGGAAAGTAATCCGGGGGGATCGCTTTGGGCTCGGCCACGAAGGTGCCGCGCCCGACTTCGGCCACCAGCGTGCCGTCGTCGGTCAGCCCGGAATAGGCCCGCGCAACGGTGCCCGGCGTGATCCCCAGCCGCCAGGCAAGATCGCGGACAGGCGGCAGCTTGTCGCCCGGTGCAAGGCTTTGGTTGTCGATGCCGCTGCGGATCGCGTGCATCAGCGCCTTGTACTTGGGCGTGCCGGTGTCGGACAGCTGCGGCTGCCAATTTGTACCCATGACAATATTTCCGTGGATTCCAACAATCTCGCAATGTATCCCTTAATTGTGGCAATCGCACAACATTGTGTCAATACAATTAATCAGGAAAGGACACGCCATGACCAGTTTCACCCGCACCGACCGCACGGCACTTGAAGGGCTTTCGGCCCGCACCACCCTGCCCGCCCTGTCGCTGATCGCGGTACGACTGGCCTGGGCCTATGTCCTGTGGACGCAACGCCGAAAGACGCGGGTGCACCTGTCGCGGCTTGACGATCACATGCTGCGCGATATCGGCCTCAGCCCGCGAGAGGCCGACATCGAGATGCGCAAACCCTTTTGGAGGCCGTAATCGTCCCCGATACGGATCTCTTCCAACTGGGCCGGGTACAATCCCGGCCCTTTTTTCATGGCTTGGGCGGTATCGAGTAGGTCAGGCTGGCCCGCGCCACGGGGGTGTCCATCCCGTCCGAGTAGATCAGCACGTCGCCCACGGCCAGAACGCGGCCCAGCTTCAGCAGGCGGCAATCGGCGATCAGGTCGGTATTGGCGGCGGGCTTGCGCATGAAGTCGATGGAACAACTGGTAGTGACTGCCAGCGCCTCGCGCCCCGTCATGCTGAGCACCGCCATGTAGACGGCCACGTCCGCCAGCGCAAAGATCGACGGGCCGGACACCGTCCCGCCGGGGCGCAGGTGGCGGTCGTCGACGTTCAGGCGCACGCGCAGCGCCATTTCCTCCAGGCTGTCGATGGTGAAATCGCCCTTCACCTGCGGAAAGACCTCGTCGATATAGGCCATCAGATCGGTTGCATTCAGTTTCAGGGCCATGCTTTCCTCCGTGCGCGTGCCGGCGTAAGAAGGCACAAGCCCCGAGGAGGATCAAGATGACAATCCTGGAACGCCAAGATGACGGCGCCATCGCCCGTCTGACGATGAACCAGCCCGAAAAACTGAACGCGCTGAGCGACGGGATGCTGGACGCGCTGCAGACCACGCTGGACGAGATCGCGGAAGACAATTCGACTCGCGTCGTGACCCTGGCCGGGGAAGGCAAGGCGTTCTGCGCGGGCCACGACCTGAAGGAAATGACCCAAGGGCGACAGGCCGAGGATGGCGGCAAGGCCTATTTCGCCGATCTCTTCTCGCGGTGCAGCAAGCTGATGCGCACGATCCGCGACCTACCCCAGCCGGTGATCGCCCTGCCCCACGGCATCGCCACCGCCGCGGGTTGCCAGCTGGTGGCGACCTGCGATTTGGCGGTGGCCGCCACGGGCACAAGGTTCGGCGTGAACGGGGTGAATATCGGGCTTTTCTGTTCCACGCCCATGGTCGCGCTCAGCCGCAACATCCCGCGCAAGCAGGCCTTCGAGATGCTGACAACAGGCGAGTTCATCGAGACCGACCGCGCGATCGAGCTGGGCCTGATCAACCGCGCCGTACCCCATGACGGGCTGCACGCGGCGGGCGACGATCTGGCCCATACCATCGCGGCCAAGCTGGGCGCGGCGGTGAAGATCGGCAAGCAGGCCTTCTACAAGCAGCTGGAGATGGGGCTGGACGACGCCTATGCCTTTACCGGCGAGGTCATGGTCGAGAACATGATGTGGCGCGACACCGAGGAAGGCATCAGCGCCTTCATCGAAAAGCGCACGCCAGAGTGGAAACAAGACTAACGCAACACACGCAAAGCGTGTCGCGCGGCGTTCGAGCGCGGGCTGGATGCATTCTATCCCGCGCTCGTGACCCTAAATTTTCGTGTGCAGGGAAACAGTTAACCTATTGTTAACGAATCGCGGCAGGTGTGTTCCGGAAAAGCCGGTTTATAGCTGCCCCATTTTCGTCATCATATGCCCGAGGCTGGTGCGGCACAAAGTTGGATCATACGATCCGTTTTTCAGCATCTCATCAATATTCGTCGCGCCGGCCTCACGATTCACCATAGAAACTGGCTTCGCGCACGGGCGTGAAGACGTCCGGGAGTGTTTCCAAAGCCGCGCCACACTATTTCCACATTTGCCGTTTTGTCGCCACAATCCATCCGCTACACCCAATGGCGGGGGCATCGTGTGGGGTTTGCACGACGCTATGATCACGGCGCTATGACATATCGGGTGGCGGTCTTCGGCATCTGGTCCCTCCTGGCCAGCCTCTCTCTGGCCACTGTTTCGGAGGCCTCGGACCTTCCCGACCCGGCAGACCGCGCGGCGTTTCCCACACCGGGAGCCACGGCGGTTCTGCTGGGCCGCGATCTCTTCTTCGATCCTATACTGTCGGGCAATCGCAACATCGCCTGCGGCACCTGTCACCATCCCGACTTGGGCAGCGGCGACGGCGTGTCGCTCAGCCTGGGCGAAGGCGGGCGTGGGCTGGGCCCGGCGCGGACGCGGGCCAGTAAAAATCCGCCCGCGCGTCTGGCCCGCAATGCGCCGCCGCTTTTCAATCTGGGCGCGGCCGAGTTCACTGCGCTGACACATGATGGCCGCGTAACCACCCGCGAGACCGAGCGTTTCGGCATTGCCGTTCCCGACGCATTCCTGCTCGAGCGTCCTGTCAGCCCCCTGGCTGCGCAGGCGCTGCTGACGATTGTGGGGGCGGATGAAATGGCCGGCCACCCGGGCGAGAACATCATCGCCGACGCCGTGGCGCAGGGCCGGATCGCGGGCTATGACGGCGCGTGGCAGAAGATTGCCGAGCGGGTCTGGGACATTCCCGACTATCGGCGTCGTTTCGAGTGGCTGATCGGCCCGGACGAGCCCTTGCACATCACCCATATCGCCGCCGTGCTGGCCGATTTCGTCACCTACGAATTCCGCGCCACCGACAGCCCGTTCGATGCGTTCCTCGCCGGGCAGGACGAGGCGCTGAGCAACGCACAGATCCGGGGCATGGCGCTGTTTTACGGCAAGGCGGGCTGTGCCGGCTGCCATTCCGGCACCTTCCAGACCGATCACGACTTTCACGCCATCGGCCTGCCCCAGATCGGCCCTGGCAAGGGGCACGGGGCCAACGGCAATTCCGATATCGGGCTTGGCGCGATCACCGGCGATCCGGGCGATGCCTACAAGTTCCGCACGCCGTCCTTGCGCAACGTGGCGCTGACCGCGCCTTATGGTCACAACGGCGCCTATCGCGACCTTGCGGCGATGATCCGGCATCATGCCGACCCTGGCGCGGGGCTGGCGCAGTATCCCGGCCTGTCCGCGGCCTATCTGCCGGATGTGGGTGCGGACGAGGCCGGGCTGGAGGGGGCGCTGTCGGATGAGGACGAGATGCTGAACATATACGCCGCCGCCACCCTGCCCCGCACGCCGCTGACGGATATGGAGATCACCGCGCTGGTCGATTTCCTGGATGCGTTGACCGACCCGGTGTCGCGCGCGGGCCGCCTTGGCGTGCCCGACGCCGTGCCCTCGGGCCTGCCCGTCGCAGGCCTGCCGGGCGACAGCTGACCCTTTCCAAACGGGCCGCGACCGCTTAAATGCGGGGCCATGACAGAGACACTTCATATCGTCGGCGGCGGCATGGCCGGGTCCGAGGCCGCGTGGCAGGCCGCCAACATGGGCGTGCGCGTGGTCATCCACGAGATGCGTCCCAAGGTCGGCACCTTCGCGCACCAGACCGGCGACTTGGCCGAGATGGTCTGCTCCAATTCCTTCCGGTCGGACGATGACGAGCAGAACGCCGTGGGCCTGCTGCATTGGGAAATGCGGGCCGCGGGCGGGCTGATCATGGAAATGGCCGAGACCCACCGCCTGCCCGCCGGCGGCGCGCTGGCCGTGGACCGCGAGGCGTTTTCCCAAGGCGTCACCGCGCGGCTGAGCGACCATCCCAACGTCAGCATCGAGAAAGGCGAAGTGACCGCCCTGCCCGACGATGGCCGCTGGATTTTCGCCACCGGGCCGCTGACCTCGCAAGGGCTGGGAGCGGCCATCGCCGCCGAGACGGGCACCGACCGGCTGGCCTTTTTCGACGCCATCGCGCCCATCGTCTATCACGACACGATCGACATGTCCCAGGCGTGGATGCAGTCGCGCTATGACAAGGGCGCGACCGAGGAAGAGCGCACCGCCTATCTCAACTGCCCGATGACGAAGGACCAGTACGAGGCCTTCATCGACGCCCTGTTGGCCGCCGACAAGACCGAGTTTCACGAAGGCGAGACGGCGACCTATTTCGATGGCTGCCTGCCCATCGAGGTTATGGCCGAACGCGGCCGCGAAACGCTGCGGCACGGGCCGATGAAGCCCGTGGGCCTGACCAATCCGCACCAGCCCGACGTGAAGCCGTGGGCGGTGGTCCAGCTGCGGCGGGACAACGCGCTTGGCACGCTCTACAACATCGTCGGCTTTCAGACCAAGATGAAGTACGGCGCGCAAACAGATGTTTTCAAAATGATTCCCGGGCTGGAGAATGCCAGCTTCGCGCGCCTGGGGGGCATTCACCGCAACACGTTCCTGAACTCGCCTACGCTGCTGGACGACCAGATGCGCCTGCGCGGCAAGCCGCATATCCGCTTTGCCGGCCAGATCACGGGCGTCGAGGGCTATGTCGAATCCGCCGCGATGGGCCTTCTGGCCGGGCGGCTGGCCGCCTCAGAGATCCTGGGCCGCCCCCTGCCCGCGCCGCCGCAGGACACGGCGATGGGCGCGCTGATCCACCACATCACAGGCGGGGCCGAGGCCAAGACGTTCCAGCCGATGAACGTCAATTTCGGCCTGTTCCGCCCTGTCGACGGGCTCAAGGGCGGACGCCGGGGCCGGCGCGACCGCTACAAGGCCTATACCGACCGGGCCAAGGCGGCCTGGACGGGCTGGCTGGCCGAAACAGAAGTGGACGCCGCCGAAACCGTGTGATTTTCTGCGCTCATGCAGGACAGCTTTTTCGACAAGGCCTATGCCACGGCAGACCCCGACGAGACCCGCGCGCTTTATGACGCGTGGGCGGCCAGTTACGACGCCGAAATCGCCGCGAACGGCTATGCCACGCCGGGCCGCGTGGCCGATGCCATGTTCCGGTTTCACAAGTCGCCCGAGGCGCCCCTGCTAGATTACGGCTGTGGCACGGGCCTGTCCGGTCTGGCGTTGAAACTGGCCGGGTTCACGACCATCGACGGCATGGATCCCAGCCACGAGATGCTGGACGGCGCAAGGCGCAAAGCCGTCTATCGCACCCTCACAACCATCGACTTGTCGGACCCCGATCCGATCCCGGCGGGCGCTTACGAGGCCATCACCTGCATCGGCGTGATCGGCACAGGCGCGGCCCCGGCCTCGACCCTCGACCTGGTGATGCACGCGCTGCCCAAGGGCGGCTTGCTGGGGTTCAGCCTGAACGACCACGCGCTGGCCGACCGGCAGTACGAGGGCGCGTTGAACGGCTGGCTCGATTGTGGCGCGGCGCGCCTCTTGTTTCGCGAACACGGGCCGCACCTGCCCGGACAGAACATAAAGTCCACCGTCTATATCATTGAAAAAGCGTGACTTTCAGAACAAGATTTGCGCCATCTCCCACGGGCCCGCTGCACCTGGGTCACGCCTACTCGGCGATCTTGGGGCACGACATGGCGCGCGCCCGCGACGGCGCGTTTCTCTTGCGGATGGAAGACACAGACCTGCAACGCAGCAAGCCGGAATGGGATGCGCAGATCCTTGACGACCTCACGTGGCTGGGCCTGACCTGGGATGAGCCCGTCTTGCGCCAATCCGAGCAGCTGCGCAGCTATGACCCGGCGCTTGAGCGGTTAGAGGCGATGGGCCTGCTCTATCCCTGCTCGTGTTCCCGCAGCCAGATCCAGGCCGCGCTCGCCGCGCCGCAGGAGGGTGTCACCCACGAGGTCTATCCCGGCACCTGCAAGCGCCGCGACATGACCAGCCGCCAGCCCGGCGACGCGCTGCGCCTGCACCTGGACCGGGCACTGGCGCAGTTCGTCGGGATCTACCCAGAGTTCGAGGAAACCGGCCCGGCCCATGTCGGCACGCACCGGATCGACCCTGACCATGCGCTGGCCGAGATCGGCGACATCGTCCTCAGCCGCAAGGGCGAGGATATCGTGGCCTATTTCCTGGCCTCGGCGCTGGACGATATCAGCCAGAAGATCACCGATGTCGTACGCGGCGAAGACCTGTTCGGGTTCACGCCGATACAGGTCATCCTGCTGAGCCTTCTGGGCCACGCGATCCCGCGGTATCACCACCACCGGCTGATCCGCAACGAGCATGGCAAACGCCTGGCCAAGCGCGACGACGCGCGCAGCATCGCCACCTATCGCGCGGCCGGAAAGACCCCGGCGGATATTCGCGCCATGGTCGGGCTGTGACGCGCCTAAACCTTCACTAAAGCGTTTCGCGATAAACCTGATGTGCAGCTTGTCGCGAGACGCCTCGCAGCACACAATCGTTGCACGCATTTCGCCTTTAGCTGATGGCCCAGGTTAAAGGCGAAATGCTTCTGTTCCAAAAATACTCACGGCGTGACGGGTTCCATAAGCTCGACCTCCAATCCGTCCTGCACGCCGGTATAGAAACAGCTGCGCCGGTTGGTGTGACAAGCCGGCCCTGTCTGGTCGACCAACACCAGCAGGCAGTCGCGGTCGCAATCCACCCGGAAGTCCACCAGTTTCTGTATGTGCCCCGACGTCTCTCCCTTGACCCAGAAGGCTTGGCGCGAACGGCTCCAATAGGTGACGCGGCCCGTCTCCAGCGTTCGGGCCACGGCCTCGGCATTCATCCACGCCATCATCAAGACCTCGCCGCTGGCCGCATCTTGCGCGATGGCCGGGATCAGGCCCTGGTCGTTGAAGCGCAAGCTGGAAACATCGAACTCCATGTCAGAAAACCTTTTGCCTTGACGGTGTCAGCCCTTATCTATGGGGTCAACGACGAAAGGGAAAGCCATGAGCGGCGAGACCGACCTGATCAAGCTTTACTCCGCGCGGATCCTGGAACTGGCCGCCGACATCCCGCATCACGGGCGGCTGGATGCGCCGGAGGCGACGGTCAAGCGCCGCGCGCCGCTGTGTGGCTCGACCGTGACGGTGGACCTGAAAACCGACGGCGACCGGATCACCGACTATGCCGCCGAGGTCAAGGCCTGTGCGCTGGGGCAAGCGGCGGCCAGCGTGGTGGGCGGCGCGATCATCGGCTGCACCTATCCCCAGGTGGTCGAGGCGCGCGACGCGCTGAAGGCCATGCTGAAATCCGACGGACCGACGCCTCCGTCACCCTTTGACGGGCTGGAAGTGCTGCGCCCGGCGCAGGATTACAAGAACCGCCATGCGTCCATTCTGCTGACGCTCGAGGCCGCGACCGAGGCGATGGAAGAGGCCCGCGCCACCGCCTGAGAGTCTTCGTACGAAGACTCTTGTCAGCGCACCACTTCGATCGTCGCGTGATCCACGCCGTAGTCTTCGCGCAGCCTGTCACGCACCGCCTGTTTGACCGTCTCGGCATCGTGCCCGTCGCTCACCGACAGGTCCAGCGTCGCCATGGGGCGCTCCTGCGTAACCTGCCAGGCATGAACGTGGCTGACCTCGGCCACGCCCGGCACGTCGCGCGTCAGTGCCTCGGCCACCTCGCGCCGGTCGAACCCGCCGGGCGCGCCCTCGAGCAGGATGTGCCCGCTTTCACGCACCACTTTCAGCGCCGAGCGCAGGATGATCACCGCCACCAGCACCGAAAGGATCGGGTCGATGGGCATCCAGCCTGTCCACAGGATCACCAGCGAGGCGACGATAGCCGCGACGGAGCCCAGCAGGTCCCCCGCCACGTGCAATGCTGCGGCGCGGATGTTCAGGTTGTCACTGTCCTCGCGCGTCAGCACCCAGAAGCTGACGATATTCACCACCAGCCCCGCCAGCGCCACCCACAGCATCAGCCCGCCCAGCACCTCGACCGGTTGCGCCAGCCGCCGCACCGCCTCGATCACGATCCAGAGCGCGATTGCGAACAGCGTCAGGCCGTTGACGAAGGCCGCCAGCACCGAGAACCGGTCATATCCATAGGTCCGCTTCCAGTCTGCCGGCCGCCGGGCGATGCGAAAGGCGAACCAGGCCAGCATCAGCGAGGCGAAATCGGTCAGCATGTGCCCCGCATCGGCCAAGAGTGCCAGCGAGCCCGATAGGATCCCGCCCACGAGTTCGGCCAGCATGAAGCCCCCTGTCAGGGCTGCCGCGATGGCGATGGTGCGTTCCTTCTTCGGAACGTGGCTGTGCCCGTGGGCGTGGTCGTGCATTGCGGTCTCCTTGTGCGCGCAACCTGTCACGTGGCGCACGTGCCCGCAATCAAGCGTGCCCCAGATACTTCGTACGAATAATCTGGGGCGGGACGCACGCAAAAAAAAACCGCCGCACGCTGGAACAGCGGCGGCGGAAGGAATGCGTGATCCGCTTTGGCGCGTCGTGTCCGGGGAAGAGGCAACACCCCGGACAAAGGGGACAGTATCAGGCCGCGTCAGGGGACAGGAGACGCAAGCGCGACGCGCAAGGGATATACGCAGGCAGAAACGGTTACATCAGTCCCGGAAGGTAGAGCCCGCCCACCAGCGTGACGACCAGCGCCGCACCGCCGATGAAATCACCGAGCAGAGTGTCGGCAGAGCGTTTGGCAGCGGTCTTGATCTGGGTCAGCATCGGTTGGCTCCTTGGTGCCGTGAACTTCTGTTGCCCCTTTGTTCTCATTTTGGAAACCATTTGTAAAGAACTTTATAAGAACATTTGCGAACTTTTGTGGAATTAAGCGCTCAAGCCTTTGATAAATAGCGCTTATCTGGCTGCAATTTTTCTTTGAACCTTTCGCAGGCCGGCGGCGACTTCCAGTTACAAATTTCAACGCAAGAGGACATGGAAAATGGCGGACAAGGATCACAAGAAGTGGAGCGACCTCGTTTCTTTCGGCACCCCGGTTCAGCGCGAGGACGTGCGTGACAGTTTCGATTTCAAGGCTTCGGAGCCCACCGATGAAACCGCGTACGAGTTGTCAGATATCCTGATAAGCAGCTATCAGACAGGCGGGTCAGGCAGCGACGATATGGACGTGGCGCCAGAGCCTGAGCCGGTCTCGGATTTCACGATGACCGATCATTTCGATTTCTTCTGAGCGGCGCGGCGGCCTCAGCCAACCGACAACAGGCGGATCGCCTCGTCCTGGCCCATCAGCCACAGCAGCACGCGGGCGGCCTGCCCGCGCTCAGACGTCAACTCGGGGTCGTCCGTCAGAAGCTTGCGCGCATCGGTCTGGGCCGTGGCCATCAGCCCCGCCTGGGCCTCCATATCCGCGACGCGGAACCGCGGCAGCCCCGATTGCGCGGTGCCGATGAGGTCGCCCACGCCGCGCATTTCAAGATCGACCTCGGCGATGCGAAACCCGTCCTCGGTCTCGCGCATGGTGTCCATCCGGCGCTGGCCGCCTTCGGACAAGGGCGCCAGATACATCAACAGGCAGGTCGACTGCGCCTCGCCCCGCCCTACCCGGCCGCGCAGCTGGTGCAGTTGCGCCAGCCCGAAATGCTCGGCCCGTTCGATCACCATGATCGAGGCGTTGGGCACGTCCACGCCCACCTCGATCACTGTGGTGGAGACAAGCACGCTGGTCTTGCCCGACTGGAAGGCCGCCATCGCCGCGTCCTTGTCGGCGGGAGGCATCTGGCCGTGCACCAGCCCGACGCGGCCCTCTCCCAGAGCGGCGCGCAGGTGCTTGAAGCGTTCCTCGGCACTCGTGAGGTCCATAACTTCAGAATCTTCGACCAGCGGGCAGACCCAATAGGCCTGCCGCCCCTCGGCGATGGCGCCCTTCAGGTGATCGACCACCTCCTGCATCCGCGCCATGTTGACGAGCGCGGTCTTGATCGGTTTCCGGCCCGGCGGTTTTTCATCCAGGATGCTGACATCCATGTCGCCATATTGCGCCAGAGCCAGGCTGCGCGGAATGGGCGTGGCGGTCATCACCAGCACATCGACGGCGGTGCCCTTGCGCCCCAGCTCCAGCCGTTGGCGCACGCCAAAGCGGTGCTGTTCATCGACCACCGCCAGCCGCAGATCGTGAAATTCTACGTCCTTCTGGAACACGGCGTGGGTGCCCACGAGGATCTGGATATCGCCGCGCTTGAGCGCCTCCAGCTTGGCGCGCCGCTCCGCCCCCTTGTCGCGGCCGGTCAGCAGTTCCAGCACCACGCCCGCCGACCCGGCCAGGGGGCGCAACCCTTCCAGGTGTTGCCGCGCCAGGATCTCGGTGGGGGCCATCATCACCCCCTGCCCGCCCGCCTCGACCGCGACCAGGAGCGCCATGAGCGCGACCAGCGTCTTGCCCGCGCCGACATCGCCTTGCAGCAGGCGGTTCATGCGCAAGGGCTTGGCCATGTCTGCACTGATATCGGTAATCGCGCGGCTCTGCGCGCCGGTGGGGGTATAGGGCAAGGCGGCACGCACCTTGTCTTGCAGCGCGCCAGTGGCCTCGCTGACCCGCCCCTTGCCGCGGCGCATCCTGGCGCGGGCGAGTGCCAGGGTCAGCTGATGGGCCATGAACTCGTCATAGGCCAGCCGCGTGCGGGCCGGATCGGTCGCCGCAAGGTCGCCCATGTTGTTGGGGCTATGGGCGTGGTCCAGCGCCGCGTGCCAGTCCGGCCAGGTCTCTTTGGCCTTTTGCGACGCATCGATCCATTCGGCCAGATGCGGCGCACGGGCCAGCGCCGAGCGAACGGCCTTGGCCATCGTCTTTTGCGTCACCCCGGCGGTCAGCGGGTAGACCGGCTCGAAATCGGGGATCTCGCCTGCCTCTTCCACGGGCAGGATATGGTCGGGATGCACCATCTGCGCCATCCCGTCGAACAGCTCCACCTTGCCCGACACCACCCGCCGCGCGCCGGTGGGCAGCACGCGATTGAGGTAGTCGTCGCGCCCGTTGAAGAACACCAGTTGAAAGGCCACCCGGGCATCCTCGACCTGAATCCGGTAAGGCCGCCCGCGCGACCGCGGCGGGTCGTGCCGGCCCACCAAGACCTCGACCGTGACCGTGCCGGGCAGGTCCGCGCCCTGCACCGTGTCGCGCTTGCGCCGGTCGATGCCGGAATGGGGCAGCGTGAACAACAGGTCGCGGGGCTTTGTGACGTGCAGCGCCTCCAGCGACTTGGCGGTCTTGGGCCCCACGCCTTCCAGCGTTTCCAGCTCCGCGAAAAGCGGAAAGAGGATTTCGGGCCGTGTCGTCATGCGTCGCCGATCAGCTCCAGCCAGCCATCCTCGTCGATGGTCTCGATGCCCAGCTCCTCGGCCTTCTTGGCCTTGCTGCCCGCCCCCGGCCCGGCGACCAGCAGGTCGGTCTTGGCCGACACCGAGCCCGAGACCTTGGCGCCCAAAGCCTCTGCCCGCGCCTTGGCCTCGGCGCGGGTCATTTTTTCCAGCGTGCCGGTGAAGACGACCGTCTTGCCCGCAACGGGGCTGCCATCGGTGGCCGGGGCCGCGGCCTCCTGAATCGTCAGGTGCGCGGTCAGCCGGTCGATGCTCTCGCGCTCGTGTTCCTGGGCGAAGGCGGTCACCAGGCTGCGGGCCATGACCTCGCCCACCCCGTCGATGGACAGAAGGTTCTCCCATTCCGGGCCTTCGCAGTCTTTCGCGGCGTCCATCGCCTCGGTAAACACCTCCCAGCTTCCATAGCTGCGGGCGATCAGGTTGCTGGCCTGCTCGCCCACGTGGCGGATACCAAGCGCAAAAAGGACGCGGCCAAAGGGAATCGTGCGCTTGTCCTCGATGGCCTGGAACAGGTTCTCGGCGCTTTTCTCGCCCCAGCCTTCGCGGTTCTTCAGCTGCTTCACGCCCGACCCGTAACGGTCTTGCAAGGTGAAGATATCGGCCGGTTCGTTGATCCAGCCATCGTGATAGAACTGTTCGACCTGCTTCGCGCCCAGCCCCTCGATATCGAACGCCGCGCGCGAGACGAAATGTTTCAGCTTTTCGACGGCCTGCGCGGGACAGATCAGACCGCCGGAGCAGCGCCGCACCGCGTCGCCATCCTCGCGGATCGCCTCGGAGCCGCATTCGGGGCAGATCCTCGGGAAGTCGTAGGGCTTTGCCCCCTCGGGCCGCTTTTCCAGGTCCACATCCGCCACTTTCGGGATCACGTCGCCGGCGCGGTAGACCTGCACCCAGTCGCCCTCGCGGATGTCCTTGCCGCCGCGAATCTCCTGACCCTTGCTGTCGAGGCCCTTGATGTAATCCTCGTTGTGCAGGGTGGCGTTGCTGACCACTACGCCGCCCACGGTGACCGGGGTCAGCCGCGCCACGGGCGACAGCGCGCCCGTGCGGCCCACCTGGATCTCGATCTTTTCTAGCGTGGTCCAGGCCAGCTCGGCGGGGAACTTGTGCGCCGTCGCCCAGCGGGGCGTGGTGCTGCGAAAGCCGAGCCGGCGTTGCAGGTCAAGGTCGTTCACCTTGTAGACCACGCCGTCGATGTCATAGCCCAGGCTGGCGCGCTGCTGTTCGATCTTGTCGTAATGCGCCTGCATCTCGGCCGGGCCGTCGCAGAGCGCGGTCAGCGGGTTGGTCTGGAACCCCAGGTCGGCCAGCCGGTCGATCGCGGCCTTTTGCGTTTCCGCCAGGGCCTCGCTCACCTCGCCCCAGGCATAGGCGAAGAACCGCAAGGGCCGCGCCTTGGTGATGCTGCTGTCGAGCTGGCGCAACGAGCCCGCGGCGGCGTTGCGCGGGTTGGCAAAGGTCTTGGCGCCGGCCTCGGCCTGCCGCGCGTTCAGCGCCTCGAAATCGGCATGGCTCATGTAGACCTCGCCGCGCACTTCCAGCACGTCGGGCGCGTCTTTCAGCGTCACGGGGATATCGTCGATGGTCCGCGCGTTGGCGGTGACGTTCTCGCCCACCGCGCCGTCGCCGCGCGTGGCGGCCTGCACCAGTTTGCCCCCCTCGTAGCGCAGGCTGAGGCTGAGGCCGTCGATCTTGGGCTCGGCCGTGTATGTGAGCGGTGCATCGGACTTGAGACCAAGATAGCGGCGGATGCGGTCGTCGAATTCGATGACCTCGGCGTCGTCGAACACGTTCGACAGGCTCAGCATCCGCACCGCATGGGTCACCTTGGCAAAGCCGTCGGCCGGGGCGGCGCCGACCTGCTCGCTTGGGCTGTCGTCGCGTTTCAACTCGGGGAACCGCGCCTCGATGGCGGCGTTGCGGGCTTTCAGCCGGTCGTACTCGGCATCGGTGATCTCGGGCGCGTCATTCTGGTGATAGGCGGTATTGGCCTCGGCCAGCAGCCCGGCCAGCCGTGCCAGTTCGGCGCGGGCGTCCTCTTCGGTCAGCGTGTCTACGGGGGTGTCGGCGGTCATGCCCTGTCCTTTGTGCGTCTGACAGTGAACTTCTTATGGGACGTGTTAAAGCCTTTCGCACCGAAGCTGAATTGCCGATTTCACTTGATGGTCGAGCAGGCGCAGCCGATCCCTGGTACCGCTACGCCGCTGCCGTCTTGAATGCCCGATATTCCGACCTCGTGCTCGCAAAGGAAACGGGCCCGGCGCTGATGCCGGACCCGGTCAGGAAACGTGCAGAGATAAAGCCCGAAGTTGCGTCAGGCCAAGCGTATGTGCCCGGTGTGATGCGACACGCCTGCCGCATCGGAACGGCCTGATCACTATTGCCAACCGGCGCTCACGCGCCTACGGCGAGCCGCGGGCCGTCGCCTTTCCCCTCGGTCGGGTCCGGATCGCGCAGCACATAGCCGCGGCCCCAGACTGTTTCGATGTAATTGTCGCCGCCCGTCGCCTCGGCCAGCTTCTTGCGCAGCTTGCAGATGAACACGTCGATGATCTTCAGCTCCGGCTCGTCCATGCCGCCGTACAAATGGTTAAGGAACATTTCTTTCGTCAGCGTCGTGCCCTTGCGCAGGCTCAGTAGTTCCAGCATCTGGTATTCCTTGCCCGTCAGGTGCACGGTCTTGCCAGCCACATCTACCGTCTTTGCGTCGAGGTTCACGTTCACCTTGCCGGTGCGGATCATCGACTGCGAATGCCCCTTGGAGCGGCGGATGATCGCGTGGATCCGCGCCACCAGCTCCTCGCGGTGGAACGGCTTGGTCAGATAGTCGTCGGCGCCAAAGCCGAAGCCCTTGATCTTGTTCTCGGTGTCGTCGGCCCCCGACAGGATCAGGATCGGCGTGTCGATCCGCGCAAGCCTGAGTTGCCGCAGCACCTCGTGCCCGTTCATGTCCGGCAGGCCCAGATCGAGAAGGATCAGGTCGTAATCGTAAAGCTTGGCCAGATCGATCCCTTCCTCGCCAAGGTCCGTGCTGTACACGTTGAGGTTGGCATGGGTCAGCATCAACTCGATGCTTTTCGAGGTGTTCGGGTCGTCTTCGACCAAAAGGACGCGCATGTTCCATCTCCGCTGGTAGCTTTGTCTCGTCCAACCTTCCCGAAAATTGGTTAACCGCTGGTTACTCCAAGAGAACAAATAGCGTTTTCCACCTCAGGTTGTCGATTCATTTCGACACCGTGACCTTCAATCCGTCCGCGCCGTGACGCGATACGGCGTCAAGCCATTCCTGAAACTCCTCGGCGCTGAGCTGGTACATCGCCTCGGCCTCGGCCCTGGCGATCAGACCGTGCGCCACGGCCCGGACAACCTGAAGTTTACGAGACGCCACCCATCGCTGCGTGTCGGGCGGCGGCAGGTCCGCGCGCGTCATGACCGACCCGTCGGGCAGCGTCACGGCGCGGAGGCCTTCGACCTTCTTGAGATACATCCTGGTTCACCCCTTAAGATACAACCCCGGCAGGATCGGGGATTTGTCCTTAACGCCGGATGAAACGCGGGAGGCGTGAATGCGTCGGATTTTCCTAAAGCGGTAGGCGACCGGGCAGGCATCCGGCACGGTGCGCGCGTTTTTGACGCCGGGAGAGAGCATTTTCTTCGAAGAAAATGCCTTGGAAAATACGTATTTTCCAAGGCAGAATTTACGCAAATTCTGCTTGCGCCAAGATCGGATCGGCGTGCCCTATCGCTCGGGCCGGCGCGGACGGGTTGACAGCGCCGCCACGACAGGCCACACCGCGCGCTCTTAACATGGGCGCGATCGCCCTTATATTCCGGCAAACCCCGGAGACACGCCATGCCGCTCGATCCTGAACTGAACTCTCTCGGATTTCCCAAGGCGCCCGCCGACACGCGGGTCGTCGTCGCCATGTCGGGCGGCGTCGACAGCTCGGTCGTGGCGGCGCAACTGGCCGAGGAAGGCTATGACGTGGTGGGCGTGACGCTGCAGCTTTACGATCATGGCGCGGCGCTGGCCAAGAAAGGCGCCTGCTGTGCCGGTGTCGACATTCACGACGCGCGCCGCGTGGCCGAGGAGATGGGTTTTCCGCATTACGTCCTGGACTACGAGAACATCTTCAAGGACGCGGTGATCGACGAGTTTGCCGACAGCTATCTGGCCGGTGCCACGCCGGTGCCCTGCATCCGCTGCAACGAGCGGGTGAAGTTCAAGGATCTGCTGGAAACGGCCAAGGATCTTGACGCCGATTGCATGGCGACGGGCCATTACATCCAGCGCAAGCTGGGCGACCGGGGGGCGGAGCTGCACTGCGCGGCGGACGCGAACCGCGACCAGAGCTATTTCCTGTTCTCGACCACGCCGGAACAGCTGGAGTTCCTGCGTTTTCCGCTGGGGCACCTGCCGTCGAAGGACGCGACGCGGCAACTGGCGGCGCGCTATGGGTTGCCCGTCGCGGACAAGCCCGACAGCCAGGACATCTGCTTTGTGCCGGGTGGCAACTATGCCAGCGTCATCGAAAAGCTGCGCCCCGGCGCGGCCGAGCCGGGCGAGATCGTCCATGCCGATGGTCGCGTCCTGGGGCAGCATGACGGCGTGATCCATTACACCATCGGCCAGCGCCGGGGGCTTGGTATCGGCGGCCTGGACGAACCGCTTTACGTGGTCAAGCTGGATGTCGAGTCGCAGCGCGTCATCGTGGGGCCCAAGGAAATGCTGGCCACGCGCACCGTACCGGTGCGCGAGATCAACTGGCTGGGTGACCAGGAGTTTCAGAGCCGTCCCGAGTGGCACGTCTCGGTCAAGGTCCGCTCCACCCGCCCCCCGCGCGAGGCGGTCATTCGCCCCACCGGGCCGGACACGGCCCAAGTCGAGCTGATGGTGGCCGAGGAAGGCGTCTCGCCCGGTCAGGCCTGCGTGTTCTACCAGACCGAGGGCAGCCGGATCCTGGGTGGCGGCTGGATCTGGAAAGGCTGAGCGGCGCGTTTCAGGCCGAGGCGCGGATGTCCGGGGCCGCGCGCCGCGGATCGGTCCGGCTGTTGCGGTGATAGGACGAGTACGGCCAGTCATGCGGATCGCCGACGAAGCCGTGGCGCACCGGGTCGGTCCAGCATTGGCGGCGAAATATTTCCATATCGGCCCGGGAGCGGATCGGCGCGACCTTGTCCTGCGCGGACCACAGATGCGTCCCGCCGGCCGCGATCTGGCTGGGTGTCATCGCCCGTTTCGAGACGCGCGCGGCGAACCGGGCCTTGATCGTGTTGAGCCGAATGGCAAGGTCGTCGTCTCGGAATGGCAAGGTCAGGACTGCGTGCAGGTGGTCGGGCAGGACCACCCAGGCGTCCAGCTCGAACGGCCAGAGGTCCCGGACCATGCGCACCGTGGCTTGCAGTTGGTCGATTTCATCCACCAGCGTGGTTGCATCGGGCTCGGCCAGGGAAAGCGAGACGAATAGCGTCGCGCCCCGGCGGCGAAGAGGAAGAAGCTGTACCATGTCTCGAAGCATGGGTGATTCCCGTTAACGTGCGATTGACGTGGGCGCGCGGCGCGTCAGCCAAGGCGTGCGACCAAAACCTGGATCACAGCTTGCGGCCGTGCGCTTCTCGACGAGCAAGGATTGCACGCGCCCTGCCTTTATAGATGTCTCAGGTTAAAGGCAGGACGCTTTCGGCATCCGGTCCAGCACCGCGCGGGCGGCGCGCAGGCCCGGATCCTCGCCGCCCCGGCCCAGACGCTCCATCGTCAGGCGCATCGCGTCACGCTGCGTGCCGGGATTGTCCAGCATGTCCAGAACCCCCGGTGCAATCAGGTCCGCGCGGCAGCGCTCGCCGTTGAATTCGGGGATCGCGCGGGTCTCGGAGACGAGATTTACCAGCGTCAGCGTGTCGATGATCAGCATCCGGCGGATGATCTCGCGCGTGATCCAGTTGGTGTCATAGGCGATGACCATGGGCGTGTCGGCGGCGGCCAGTTCCAGCGAGACGGTGCCCGACGCCGCCAGTGCCCCTTGCGCCGCGCCGAATGCTGCCGCCTTGGTCCGCTTGTCGCGGTCGCTCTGCCCCGTGGACGCGACGACCACCGGGGTGCCGGGCCAGTCGGCCACCAGGTCCGTCACCTGTTGCGCGCGGGTGGTCACGGTCGGGATCACCAGACGCAGATCGGGCCGTTCCGCGCAGACCTCGCGGACAGCTTCGCCAAAGATCGGGCCCAGCCGCGCCACCTCGCTGCCGCGCGAGCCGGGCAGCACCAGGAGCACCGGCGCGTCGCCAAGGCCGTGATCGGCGCGGAACTCCGCGATTTCCGCTTCGGACGCGGGTTCATCATTCACCACAGGGTGCCCGACGAAATCGCAGTCCACGCCTGCGGCCTCCAGATAGGGCGGCTCGAACGGCAAGAGCGCCAGCACCTGATCGATCACCTGTGCCATCCTGACGGCGCGCTTGGGCCGCCACGCCCAGACCGAGGGGGCGACGTAATGCACGGTGCGCAGGTCGCTGCGGTCCTTGATGATCTTCGCGACCCGCAGGCAGAAATCGGGGCTGTCTATGCCGATCACCACGTCTGGGGCATAGTCGATCGCCGCCTGGGCCGTCTCCCGGATCCGGCGCTTGAGGGGGAAATACTTGGGCAGGATCTCGACCAGCCCCATGACGCTCAGCTCTTCCATTGGAAAGAGCGACGTAAACCCCTCGGCTTGCATCTGGTCGCCGCCCACCCCGGCGAATTCCACCTCGGTCAGAGACTTGAGGCCCGCCATCAGCGCGGCCCCCAGCCGGTCGCCCGACGCCTCGCCGGCGATGACGAACACCTTCATGACGCTGTCCGTGGCCGGACCCAAAGGAACATCCCTTGTGCGCGCAACACCTCTGCCACGCCGTCGGGATCGAGCAGCATCACGCCCCCGGCCTCGATCACGATGCCGGCCAGCCCCGCCTCGGCGGCGCGCATGACGGTGCCGAGGCCAATGAGCGGCATGTCCACGCGCAGCTCCTGCCCCGGCTTCGGCGCCTTGAAGAGGATGCCGCCCTCGCTGGTGTCTTCGGCCGCCCGCGCCTCGGCCACCGGGCCGCTCAGCCAATCGGCGACGCTGTCCAGCATGTCGCCCATCATCTCAAACGGGTCGTGCGAGATGCCGTGGTCCGGCGTCTCGGGGCATAGATCGCTCAGCATGGCGTCGGTGCCGCGGGCGTCTTCGCGGGCGATCACCGTGCCGCCGCGCACCACCACGGCCTGGCCTGCATCTTTGGCAGCCAGATCGGCCAGGGCCGCCTCGGCCACGGCGATGTCCTGTTCCACGTCGTCCGGCAAGTTGCCGGTCACACCCTCCGGCGGCAGCAGCGACGGGTCGATCTCGGCCGCGCCGATCACCTCCAGCCCCGCCTCCTCGAAAATCTCGGTGAAAATGCGCAGCGTGCTGTCGTCGCCCGAATTGGTCAAAGCGGCCTGCACCTTGGGCACCAGCGGCAGCGTGGCCGCGTCGATTTTCGACGGGTCGATGGGCGGGCGGCGCATGGCCCCGGCCATGCAGATCCGGGTGACGCCGATCTCCTTGGCGGTGGCAATGAAGGTTCCCAGCGTTTCCAGCCGAAAGCCAAGCCGCGGCAGCTCGCCTTTCACGTCCGACGGGAACTGCTCGATCTCGCAGACGACCGGCACCTCGCCGCGGGCCAGCATGACCCGCACCAGCTGTGGTGGCAGGCCGCCCTGCCCGGCGATCAGCGCCAGCGTCACGGGCGCCTCATCCCGCGCCCGGGGTCAGGAAGGACCGATCACTGTCGGCCAGCACGAAATTCACGATCTGGCGGACATAATCGCTTTCGGTCTCCTGGCCCAGCCGGCGGGCGCGGTCCTGGAACGCGCCTTCGCCCTGCGCCAGCATCTGGAACGCGGCACGCAGCGCGGTGATGTCCTTGCGCGCCACGCCGCGCCGCTTGAGCCCCACCAGGTTCAGCCCGTCCAGATGCCCGCGGGGCGCCTGGACCAGACCGTATGGTATGACGTCGTTGGTCACCATCGTGACCGCGCCGATGATGGCGCCCTGCCCGATGCGCACCCATTGATGCACACCCGAAAGCCCGCCGATGATCACGTCGTCCTCGACCACGCAATGCCCGGCAAGGGCGGCGTTGTTGACGATGATCACCCGGTTGCCCACCTGCACGTCATGCGCCACGTGACAGCCGGCCATGAAAAGCCCGTCATCGCCCACGCGGGTGATGCCGCCGCCGCCTTCGGTGCCGGAATTCATCGTCACATGCTCGCGGATGCGGTTGCGCTGGCCGATGACCAGCCGGGTTTTCTCGCCGGCGAATTTCAGGTCCTGCGGGATCTCTCCGATGCAGGCGAAGGGAAAGATGACCGTCTCGGCACCCACCTCGGTATCGCCGGTGACGACCACATGGGATTTCAGCACCACGCCGTCGCCCAGCCGCACCTCGGGGCCGACATGGCAGAACGGGCCGATCTCGACCTCCGCGCCGATCTTTGCGCCGTCCTCGACGACCGCACTGGGATGGATGCGCGTCTCGGCCATGGGGGTTACTCCTTGGGCAGGTCCATCATCGCGGTGAAGTCGGCCTCGCAGGCCAGTTCGTCCCCGACCGAGGCCTCGCCGTGAAAGCGCCAGACCTTGCCGCCGGGCTTGCCGCGCGTGGTTGACACCTTCAGCTCCAGCACGTCGCCGGGCACCACCATGCGGCGGAATTTGCAGCCCTCGATGGACATGAAATAGACCAGCAGGTGCTTGTCCTCCATCTCCAGCGCGGCGCCCACCATGACGGCGGCGGTCTGTGCCATCGCCTCGACGATGGTGACTCCGGGCATGATCGGCTTGGCCGGGAAGTGCCCCTGGAAATGCGGCTCGTTCATGGTCACGTTCTTGATGCCGCGGGCCGAGGCGATGCCGTCCATGTCCACGACCTTGTCCACCAGCAGGAACGGATAGCGGTGCGGGATCAGCCGTTGGATGCGGCCGATATCGGCGCTGTCGAGGGACGTTGTCATGGGCTTCGTCTTCCTTCTGCCTTTGGCCGCGGACAGGGCCTGTCCCCGGTGTCTCCGCTTAGCAAGTTGGGCTCAGCGGGGCAAGCGCGGCGGCGGTGCCGGGCGGCTATTCGGCGGGGGAGGTTTCGGGCTCGGGATCGGGCGCCGGATCCGCGGTCTCGGGTGTTGCCTCGGTCCCGTCAGCGTTGCCCTCGTCGGGCGCGGCGGGGCCCAGCGTGGCGTCGATCCGTTGCACCGCGGCGCTGGTGATGTCGACCACATCGGCCTGAAGCAGCACCGTGCGGCGGTCCATCACCACCGCCGCCCCGGCCTCGCGCATCAGCTCGACCAGCACCGGCTCGACCTGGCGCATGAAATCCAGCGGCGCGCGTTCGCGGTTGCGCTCGTGCTCGCGCACCCGGCGCTGGCTGTCGGCGCGGATGCGCTGCACCCGCTCGTCAAAGGCGTCGGCCAGGTCGCGGAACTCTTCGGGCGAAGTCGTGTCGCGCTGTTCGGTCAGGGCCAGCTCCTCGGCTTCCAGTTCGGCCTCCAGCTTGCGGTTGAGCGCGATCAGGTCCTCGCGCTCTTGCTGAAGCTGCGCGGTGATCGCCTGGCCCAGCCGCGTTTCCTCGTAGAGCCGCTCGGGGTCAACCACCAGGATGTCGCTTTGCACCACGCCGACGCTTTGTGCCTGCACGGGCGCCGCGCCGCCGACAGCGATCAGTGGCGCTGTCAGCAGGGCCGCCCCTGTCAGAAGGGCCCGCAGCGGCGTCACCTCAAAATTCCGTGCGGACTGTCACGTCGAACTCGCGCTCGATGTCGCCCGGTTCCTTCTTGAGCGCCTTCGAGAAGTTGAGCCGCAGCGGGCCAAAGGGCGATTCCCAGAACAGCGACAGGCCGACCACGTGGCGCGGTTTGAACCCGGTGGATTGCGCCGCGCCGATCGTGTCGACGTTCCAGATCGCGCCGACATCGTAGAAAGCACCACCCGACAGGCCGAATTCCTCGGGCGTGCCCAGGGGGAATTCCACGTCGAACTTGGCCACGGCAAAGAGGTTGCCGCCCAGGATCTCGTTGTTCTGGATCGGGCCCATGCCGTTGGAGTCGAAGCCGCGCATCACCTGCCCGGTATAGCGGTCCACGGCGCGCGAGCGGTCACCGCCCATGAAGTCCAGTGCGCCCGCCTCGAGCGAGGCCCGCAGGGTGACCTCTTCGTTGAAGACCAGCGTTTGGCCGGCCAGGCGCATGGAATACTTCATGTATTCCTGATCGCCGCCGAGGCCGTTGTATTCCAGCCCCGCATCGAGCAACACGCCGGCATTCGGGTTTAGGCCCGTGCGGCGCGTGTCGAACACGATTCGCGCGCCGATACCGCTGCTGAAAAGGCCGCCCTGGGTCGCTTCTGCCGCCAGTGTCGGCGACGCACCAACATAGTCGTCCATCTCCGAATATCCGGCGCGGTAATACAGCGACAGACGGCTGTTTTCGGCCACCGGGAACGTCAGGCTGGGCTGAAACACACCTTGGATGGTATCATAAAGGCTGTTGTTGCTGTCGGTTTCCAAGAGCGAGGTCTGGATCGCGAATTCCACATCCCGGCCCAGGAAGGCCGGTTCGGCAAAGGCCAGGTTGTAGTTCGCCGTGTCCGCAGAGGCCGAGATCTGAGCGGTCACGCGCTGGCCGCGGCCGAGGAAATTGCGCTCGGAAAAGCCCAGCGTCAGGCCGAAACCGCCGTCCGAGCTGTAGCTGCCCCCGAAAGACAGTGTACCGGTGGTGGTTTCCTCGACATCCACGTCGACCACGACCTGATTGGGGTCCGACCCCTCGCGGGCATTCACGTCCACATCCTCGAAATAGCGCAGGGCGCGAATGCGCTCGGCGGCTTCGCGGATCTGGCGCGGGTTGAACGGGTCGCCCTCGACCGGGGTGAACTGGCGGCGGATGACGCGGTCCAGCGTGGTGGTGTTGCCCTCGATGTCGATGCGTTCCACGAACACGCGCGGCCCGCGCACCAGCATGAATTCCACGTCCAGCGTCAGGTCGCGCTCGTTGCGGGTGATCACTGGCTCGACCCGCAGGAAATCGACGCCCTGGCGGATCGCCAGGCGTTCCATCCGCGCGATCGAGTTCTCGACCAGCGTCGGCGAATAGACCACGCCCGACCGGATCCGCAGCACGTCCTGGTACTCGGCGGCATTGGCCTCGGGGATCTCGCTGGTGGTGGTGATCCGGCCAAAGCGGAATTGCTGCCCTTCCTGCACATTGAAGGTCACGAAATAGCCGTCACGTTCCTGCGCCAGCTCGGCATTGGTGCCGGTCACGCGGAAATCGACATAGCCCCGCGACAGGTAGAAATCGCGCAGCACCTGCTTGTCGAATTCCAGCCGCTCGGCATTGAACGTGTCGCGCGAGACGATGGCGCGCAGGATACCGGCCTGCTTGCTGTCGACGACGCGGCGCAGGCGGCGGTCCGAATAGGCGCGGTTGCCGACAAAGCTGACGCGGTTCACCTCGATCGCCCCGCCTTCGAAAATCTCGAAGACAAGGTCGATGCGGTTGTCGCTGCGGCGGATCACCTTGGGCTGAATGCGGGCCGACACGCGGCCATTCTGTTCATAGGCCTCGGTCAGGGTCGCCACGTCGCGGTCCACGCGGGTGGGGCTGAACACCTGGCGCGGGGCGCTTTCGATAAAGCCCTGAAGATCGGGGTCCTTCAGGCGGCGGTTGCCCTCGAACACGACGCGGTTGATCGTCGGATACTCGATGACCCGGATCACCAGCGTGTTGCCTTGCGGCACCACCTGGACGTCTTCGAACAGGCCGCTGGCGCGAATGCGCTGCGCGGCGTCGTTCAGCTGACCGGCGCTGACCGTCTCGCCGCGGGCGATGCCCGCCTGGCTGAGAATCGTGGCCCCCTCGATCCGCTGGTTGCCCTCGATGGACACGTTGGTGAAACGATAGCTTTGTGCCTGCGCCTCGCTGGCGGCGGACATGGCGGTGGCCAGCAGGCCGACCGCGAAAAGCAGCGAAAGAAAACGGTGCGTTGAAAAGAGCCCAGAGAAGCGCTTCGTCCCCAACCCGATCGACAGTTTCATCAGCAAACCCAATCAGCCATCCCAATAGCCAAAAGCACTACCGTCTCCGTTGGGGGTTGTCAAAACGAGTGTGGGATATTCTTGGGCAAATGCGACCCAAGGGCCGCACCCGGATCGTCAGACCTCAGAGCGAGCCGACGAAGGCGCCTGCCCAAAGGGCGACCGCGATGGTCGCAAGATACAGGATGCGGTCCCAGTTGAGGTTCACCAACAGGGTCATCCCGCGATATCCGTTCAGAACGTGTTGCATGTGATTCCGGGCTTTCGATTCGTAAGCAGTCAGACGTTACCCGAAGTATTCCGATTTCATTATGACGATAGTCGGGCGGGAAGTGTGGCAATTTCATGGCGGCGGGCCATCGCCCGCCCTGCCCCTGCCCTGCCCGATCCTGCCTCGCGCCGTGTTCAGGGACAGAAAATGTCGTTGAACAAGGCGAACAGCATTACCCCCAATACCAGCGTCAGGCCCACGGTCATCATGATCCGCAGCGCGCGGTCGCTGGGCGGGCGGCCCGCCACGGCCTCGTAGGCATAGAACACCAGGTGTCCGCCATCCAGAACCGGGATCGGAAACAAGTTTAGCAGGCCCACGGCGGTCGACAGCACGGCAATGAACCAGATGAAGCTGTCCACCCCCTGGCTGGCCATTGCCCCCGACACCTCGGCGATGCCTATGGGCCCCGACATGTTGCAGCTGCTGATGGCCCCCGTGACCATGTGGTACAGCCCCGAGATCGAGCCCGAGATGACCGCCCAGGTCTGGCTGACAGCCCCCGACAGGGATTCGCCAACGCTGCGCGGCCCGGTCTGCAATTCATAGGGCAGACCGCCCACGATGCCGATCCGCCAGTTGGTCTCGAACCCGCCATCTTCCTGAGGTTCGTCCACCCGGCGCGGCGTCAGGTCGAATTCCATCAGGTCGCCATCGCGCCACACGTCCAGCGCCACGGTGGCGCCGTCTGAGCCTTCGACCACGTCCTTGAGCTGGTCGAACGCATAGATCCTCTCGCCGTCCAGCCCGACGATCACGTCTTCCTGTTTCAGGCCCGATTCGAACGCCGCCGAGCGGGGCGACAGCTGGGTCACCAGCGGCGGCTGCGGGTGCGGTCCGGTCGCGGTGACAACCTCGCCGTCGCGGCGCACTTCGTAATCCAGCAGCGGTTCCCGCGGCAGCGCGTCGATGAAGGCCTGGAAGACCTCTTGGTCTTCCTCGTCCATGTTGATCAGCGTTGGAATGTCCTGCCCTTCGATCGCCAGCAGCTCGTCGCCCTCCTGCAGGGTGACACCGTCGAACGGCAGCGGGCGCAGGTTGTCGATCACATAGGGCTCGGTGACCTTGCCCTGGCTCATGATGATCGCGCCGAAGACAAGGATCGACAGGATGAAATTGAAGACCGGCCCCGCCGCCACGGTCAGCGTCCGCGCCCATAGCGGCGCGCCCAGCATGGTCTTGCGCTTCATCTCGGGCGGCATTTCCTCGACCGTGCCGTCGCTGGTGCCGCTGGCGGCGTTGGCATCGCCCATGAACTTGACGTAGCCGCCGAACGGAAGGGCCGCCAATTGCCAGCGCGTGCCATGTTTGTCCACCCGGCTGAACAGGACCGGCCCGAACCCCAGCGAGAACACGTCCGCCTTGATCCCGCACCAGCGCCCGACGATGTAATGGCCGTATTCGTGGATCGCCACGATCACCGAAAGCGCGGCGAAAAAGGCCAGAAGCGTCAGTGCAAGGCCGCCGAATTGCGGGAGAAAGTTTAATCCGTCCAAGGTCTGTTATCCGTTCTGCTCTTTTGCCACGCTGTCGACGTACATCCTTGCCAGATGGTCCGCGCGGGCTGTTGTATCAAGGGTCATCGGCCTTTGGGCGATCTTGTCATGCCCCTCCAGGCGGGCCAACACCTCTTCGACGATGGTGTTCATCTGCATGAATCCGATCTTGCCGGCGATGAAATGGTCCAGTGCCCGCTCCTTGGCGCCGTTGAACACCGCGCCCATCAGGCCCCGCGCCTCCATCACGTCGCGCGCCAGCCGCAGGGCGGGAAAACGGTCCGGGTCCGGTGCCTCGAAGGTCAGCTGTCCCACCCGGGCAAGGTCCAGCGGGGCGACCGGCAGGTCGCGCCGTTCGGGCCAGTTCAGCGCATAGCCGATGGCGTGGCGCATGTCGTGCGGGCCCATATGCGCCATCATCGCGCCGTCGACGTAATGGATCATGGCGTGCACCAGGGATTCGGGATGGATCAGCACCTCGATCTGGTCGGGCCGTACGCCGAAAAACTCGCGCGTCTCGATCATCTCCATCGCCTTGTTGAACATCGAGGCGCTGTCGATGGTGATCCGCTGGCCCATGTCCCAGTTGGGGTGGGTCGCGGCCTCGGCGGGGGTAGCGTGGATTAACTGATCCATCGGCCAGTCGCGGAACGCGCCGCCGCTGGCGGTGATGATGATGCGCTGCACGGCGGCGGCGTCTTCGCCCACCAGCGCCTGGAAGATCCCGGAATGCTCGCTGTCCACGGGCAGGATGCGCGCGCCCGCCCGCCGGGCGGTGCCCATCAGAAGCTGCCCGGCGGCGACCAGCGATTCCTTGTTGGCCAGCGCCAGCGTCGCGCCCGTGCGCAGCGCCGCCAGCCCCGGCGCCAGCCCGGCAAAGCCCACGATGGCCGACATCACCCAGTCTGCGGGCCGCGCGCCCGCTTCGGTCAGCGCGGTCGCGCCCGCGGCGGCCTCGATCCCCGTGCCGCGCAAGGCCGCGCGCAGATCCTCCAGCAGGCTGTCATGCGCGGTGACGGCAATCTCGGCGTCGCACGCGATGGCATCCTGCGCCAGTTTCGCGATGTTGCGCCCGCCGGTCAGGGCGACGACCTGGAACGCGCTGCGGTCGCGCCGCACCAGGTCCAGCGTGTTTTGCCCGATCGAGCCGGTAGCGCCCAGGATGCTCACACGCTTCACGCGCCCGCGCCCGGCATCAGGCCCACGGCCCAGAACAGCAGCGCCGCGGCGCTGCTGCCCAGCATGGCGTCGAACCGGTCGAAGACGCCGCCATGACCGGGGATGAGGCTGGAGCTGTCCTTGATTCCCTTGCGGCGCTTCACAGCACTTTCGGCGATGTCCCCCATCTGCCCGGCAAAGCCCACGACCATCGACATCGGCACCAGTTCCAGGCCCATGCCCAGGGGTTGCAGAAAGAACAGCCCCACGATCCCGGCCAGAAGCCAGCCCGCGATGGTGCCCGACCAGGTTTTCTTGGGGCTGATGCGGGGCCAGAATTTCGGCCCGCCCAGCATCCGCCCGGCGAAATACCCCGCCACGTCCGAGGCGATGACGACCAGGATCAGCCACAGGATCCACAGCGTTTCATGGCCCGCGCGCAGCCAGAGCAGCGCAAAGCAGGCCAGAAGCACCCAGGCGACGACAACGAAGGACAGCGGCCCGTCATGCTCGGTCTGGCTGGCCGCCACCAGCGCCAGCCCCAGCATCAAAGGCAGCGCGAAGGTGCCGGGCAAAAAGTTCAGCGCGACCATCACCACCGTGGCGGCAATGCCCAGGCCCACGGCCTGGCGGGTTTCGAACATGCGCGCGGTCTCCCACACCATGACGCCGCATATGATGCAGATCAGCACGACAAAGAACAGCCCGCCCTGGTAGACGCCAAAGGCCCCCAGCACCAGCAGCAGCACGCCAGACAGCGCCCGCCGGCGCAGGTCGGACCACTTCGCGCCGCCTGCGCTCATGCGGTCACGGCCCCGAAGCGCCGGTCGCGCGCGCCATAACCGCGCAACAACTCGCCAAAGATCTCGGGCGTGAAATCGGGCCAAAGCGTGTCGATGAACTCGTATTCCGCATAGGCCGACTGCCACAGCAGAAAGTTCGAGATCCGCGCCTCGCCCGAGGTTCGGATCACCAGATCGGGATCGGGCAGCACGCAGGTGTCGAGATACTTGGGCAGGGTTTCCTCGTTCACGTCTTCGGGGCGCAGCCGGCCCTCGGCCACGTCATGGGCCAGACGTTGGGTGGCACGGCTGACCTCGTCGCGCCCGCCATAGTTCAGCGCGATGGTCAGGTTCGTGCCGGTGCAGGCCTGGGTCATCGCTTCGGCATCGTCCATCAGCTGGCGCAACTTGGCGTCCAGCCGTGGCCGGTCGCCGATGAAGCGCACGCGCACGTTCTCGCGCACGAATTCCTGCATTTCCTTAATGATGTAGCGGCGAAAGAGGCTCATCAGCCCGGCGACCTCGGTCTGGGTGCGTTTCCAGTTCTCGGTCGAAAAGGCGAAGATCGTAACGTACTCCACCCCGAAATCGGGACAGGCGGTGACTATCTCCTTGACCCGGCGCGCGCCCGCATGGTGCCCGAAAAGACGCGGCCGCCCGCGCTTTTGCGCCCAGCGGCCGTTGCCGTCCATGATGATCGCCACATGGCGCGGGCCACGCCCGGCGGATTGCTCCTGCATGTCGCGCGCCTCTGCCATTTCAGACCTGCATGATTTCGGCCTGCTTGGCCTCCAGCGCGTCGTCCACGGACTTGATGTGCAGGTTGGTCATCTCCTGCACCTCGGTTTCCCAGAATTTCTGGTCATCCTCGGACATGCCGTCGGCCTTGGCCTTCTTGATCTGGTCCATGCCGTCGCGGCGCACGTTGCGGATGGCGACGCGGGCGTTCTCGGCATATTGCGCGGCCACTTTCGTCAGCTCCTTGCGGCGCTCCTCGTTCAACTCGGGGATGGGCAGCATGATGATCGTGCCGTTCATCTGCGGGTTGATGCCCAGCCCGCTTTCACGGATGGCCTTTTCCACCTTGTTCACAAGGCCCTTGTCCCAGACATTGATCGTCACCATGCGCGGCTCGGGCACGTTGACGGTGCCCACCTGGTTGATCGGCGTCATCGCGCCATAGGCGTCCACCATCACCGGCTCCAGCATCGAGGCCGAGGCGCGGCCCGTCCGCAAGGAGGCGAATTCCGTGCGCAGGCTGGTCATCGCGCCGTCCATGCGCCGCTCCAGGTCCTTGGTGTCCAGTTCGAAGTCGTCGCTCATATTACATCCCTTGTTCTGCCGGACGGTGGTTGGGACTCTATACCGGCAAGTCGCGCCCAATGTATAGGCCCCTGTCCGGCAGGAAACCTCCATGTTCCGTGCAGTTTGCGTGCAGCCGACCCTAGCCGCCGACCCGTGTGTAGGTGCCCGTCCCGTCGAGGATCGAGCGGAAGCCGCCCGGCTCGTCCAGGCTGAAGACGATGATCGGCAGGCTGTTGTCGCGCGCCAGGGCGATGGCGCTGGCGTCCATCACGCCCAGATGCTTGGCCAGCACCTCGTCATAGCTCACCTCGTCGAACCGCTTGGCATCGTCGTGTTTCATCGGGTCCTTGTCATAGACCCCATCCACCTTGGTGCCCTTGAAAATCGCCTCGCAGGCCATCTCGTTGGCGCGCAGCGTGGCGGCCGTGTCGGTGGTGAAATAGGGGTTGCCGGTGCCGGCGGCGAAAATGCACACCCGCTTTTTCTCGAGGTGCCGCACCGCGCGGCGGCGAATATAGGGCTCCGCGACCTCGTCCATGCGGATGGCCGTGATCACCCGGCAGAAGACGCCCAGCTTTTCCAGCGCGCTCTGCATCGCCAGCGCGTTCATCACCGTGGCCAGCATCCCCATGTAATCGGCGGTCGTCCGCTCCATCCCCTGCGCGCTGCCTTGCAGCCCGCGAAAGATGTTGCCGCCGCCGATCACCATACAGATCTCGACCCCCATGTCGTGGACCGATTTCACCTCGCGCGCGATGCGCTCGACCGTGGGCGGGTTCAGACCATAGCTCGCGTCGCCCATCAGCGCCTCGCCGGAGATCTTCAGCAAGACCCGCTTGAACGTGGTTTCGGGGGCGGCTGTGTCGGGCATGGGGCGGCTCCTTTGGCGCGGTCTTGGAACGGTCCCGGTGCGGGTCGTCTCTTGGCGCGCAAAATGAGGGAAAACGTCCCGGGGTTCAATCGCCAAACCGGACCGGGCGGAGTGGACACGCGCGATTTCCGCCGAAGACGCTTAAAACCGGCGCGGAAACGTCCTAAACCGGGGCGATGACAGCCCTGCCCGATATCCCGCCCGGCATTCCCCCTGACCGGCCCGTACTGATCGCGGGGCCGACCGCCTCGGGCAAGTCGGCGCTGGCCATGGCGCTGGCAGAACGCGATGGCGGGCGGATCATCAATGTCGACGCGCTGCAGGTCTTTGCCAACTGGCGCGTGCTGACCGCGCGCCCCTCGCCCGAGGAAGAGGCCCGCGCGCCCCACGCGCTTTATGGTCACGTGCCGGGCGACGCGGCCTATTCCGTGGGCCACTGGCTGCGCGATCTGGCACCATTGCTGCGCGACGGCCCCCGTCCGATCATCGTCGGCGGCACCGGGCTTTACTTTTCGGCGCTGACCGAAGGGTTGGCCGAGATCCCCGCCACCCCGCCCGAGATCCGCGCCGAGGCCGACGCGCGGCTGGCACGCCAAGGCCTGAAAAACTTGCTCGACGATCTCGACCCCGAGACACGGTCGCGCATCGACACCGCCAACCCGATGCGCGTGCAACGCGCCTGGGAAGTGCAGTGCGCCACCGGCAAACCCCTGGCCCAGTGGCAGGACGCCACCCCTGCCCCGCTTTTGCCACCCGATGGCGCGACGCGCATTCTGATCGACGCGCCCAAGGACTGGCTGACCCCGCGAATCGAGCGCCGCTTCGATGCGATGCTCGACGCGGGCGCGCTGGACGAGGCGCGCGACAACCTCGCAACCTGGTCGCCTGCGCATCAATCTTCCAAGGCCATTGGCGCCCCCGAACTTATTGCCCATCTCAATGGCGAAATCACGCTAGACGCGGCCCGCGCCGCCGCCATCATCGCCACGCGGCAATATGCCAAGCGTCAGCGCAGCTGGTTCCGCGCCCGCATGAAAAACTGGCAAACCCTCGCCGCCGCCACGCTCTGACCGGGATTTGACCTTGTCAGCCCTGTACAGAATCGGACATTCCTGACCTCAATTCGATGCAATCCCTGCGCGATCCGTGCAGAATCACGACAATCGAGGCCCCGGACAGTGACATCCCATCCGCAACTCCAGACGCTCGCGCAATGGATCGGGCCGGGCGCATGGCGGGCCAGCCTGCCGCACAGCGACCCGCATCATGTGTTTCTGTGGATCACGCGCGGTCAGGGCCGCTGCCTGGTGGGCGGGCGGCGGCGCGGGCTGGCGGTGCATACTGCCCTGGTGCTGCCCGCGGGCGCGCTTTTCGCGCTCGATCCCGGCGCGCAAAGCTTTGGCCTGGCCTGCCGCATCCCGCCCCGCACCGGCATCCTGATGCCCGACGAACCCGTCCTGCTGCGCGTCCGCGATCCGCGTGCGCAGGCCGATCTGACCACCCTCTTGGAAACCATGCAGCGCGAACAGAACGAGGCGCGCGATTTCATGGACGAGGCGATGACCGCCCATGCCCAGCTTCTGACGGTCTGGCTGCGCCGTGCCATGCTGACCACACATGACGAGGCCGCCGATCCGACCGCGGCGCACCGGTTGGTTCAGGCCTATGCCGCGCTGATCGAGCGCGACTACCGCACCGGCGCCTCGATGCAGGATTTCGCCCGGCACCTCGGCGTCACGCCCACCCATCTTAGCCGGGTGTGCAAGTCCACCTCGGGTCTGACCGCCTCGGCCATGCTGACGGGCCGGGTTCTGCACGCCGCCCGCGACATGCTGGAAACCTCCCATATACCGGCCAACCAGGTTGCCGCCGAGTTGGGCTTCAGCAGTGCGGCCTATTTCTCGCGCTTCATTCTTCGCCATACCGGCAAGTCACCCTCGGACCTGCGCCGCGCCGCGCCGCGAAAGGCCGCCTGAGACGCGCCGCTCACACGTATTTCAGCGCCACCCGGTTGATTTCCACGCGGCCGGTATGGAAAGTGAGACCTGCCGCCTCATTTCTATTCACACCGCTCGTTTCAAGGCCCGCGCCCATGTCCTCTCGCCCCGACGTCCCGCCGCATCCCGCCCTGCCCGCGCTGAACCGCGCATTCAGGCGCGGCGCGATGGACCGGCGCGAGTTCCTGACCCGCGCCTGTGGCCTGGGCGTCACCGCACCGCTGGCCCTGTCGCTGGCCGGCCTGCCCGGCCCGGCGCAGGCGCAGGCCGACATCGTCCCCGGCGGCACGCTGCGCATTCAGCAGAACGTCAAGGCGCTGCGCGACCCGCGCACATATGACTGGAGCGAGATGGGCAATCAGACCCGTGGTTTCCTGGAGTACTTGGTGGAATACGGCCGCGACGGCACCGTGCGCGGAATGCTGTTGGAAAACTGGGACGTGAATGCGGATGCCACCGAATACCGCCTGAACGTGCGCGCTGGCGTGACTTGGAACAACGGCGATCCCTTCACCGCCCGCGACGTGGCGCGCAACCTCGAACGCTGGTGCGACGCCAGCGTCGAGGGCAATTCCATGGCCTCGCGCCTCAAGAGCCTTTGCGATCCGGCCTCGGGCCAGATCCGCGAGGACGCGATCCGCGTCGTCGACGACGCCGCGCTGGTGCTGACCCTCGCCAGCCCCGATATCGCGCTGATGGCCAACCTGTCGGACTATCCCGCGGCGGTGATGCATTCCAGCTACGACGGCGGTGATCCGTTCGAGCATGGCATCGGTACCGGCCCTTTCCGCCCGGTCGAACTGAACGTCGGCCAGCGCTGCGTGCTGGAGCGCAACACAGATCATACCTGGTGGGGCACGGACGTGCTGGGCGGACCTTACGTGGACCGGGTGGAGTTCATCGACCTCGGCACCGATCCCGCGCGCTGGATCGCCGCGGCCGAGGCGGGCAACATTGACCTGCTTTACGAATCCGTCGGCAATTTCATCGAGGTGCTGGACACCGTCGGCTGGACTCGCACCGAAACCGAAAGCGCCGCGACCATCGTCATCCGCGGCAACGCCAAGGCAGAGCTGGAGGGCGCGCGCCCCTATGCCGACGCCACCCTGCGCCGGGCGCTGGCGCTGGCCGTGCGCAACGAAACCTGTTTGGAACTGGGCTATTCCGGCTATGGCACCGTGGCGGCCAACGATCATGTCAGCCCGATCCATCCCGCCCATGCCGATCTGGGACCCGCACCGTTCGACGCCGCCCAGGCCCGCGCCGACCTGGAAGAGATCGGGATGCTTGGCTTCGAGCACGAGCTGATCACCGTCGACGACGAATGGCAGCGCAACACCGCCGATGCCGTGGCGGCCCAACTGCGCGACGCGGGCCTCAACGTGCGCCGCACGGTGCAGCCCGGCGCCACCTTCTGGCAGAACTGGCGCGATTATCCCTTCTCGGCCACCCAGTGGAATCACCGCCCTCTCGGTGTGCAGATCCTGGACCTGGCCTATCGCTCGGATGCGGTGTGGAACGAGACCGGCTTTGCCAACGAGGAATTCGACCGCCTGCTGGACCGCGCCCTGTCGATCACCGATGTCGACACGCGGCGGCAGACGATGGAACGCCTGCAATCCATCCTGCGCGAGGAAGGCGTGATCATCCAGCCCTACTGGCGCACGCTCTACAACCATCACAACGGCCGGCTGGTCGGGGCCGAAAAACACCCGTCGAACGAAATTCACCTGCACAAGATCGGCTTTACTGGCTGAGCACGGCGCAGACCAACCGCCACGATATCGCGAAAGAGCAGCCCATGAAGATCACCCGCCCTGGTGCCACTCCATCCTCCCCCGGCCCTGCCGAGTATTTTACCGGCGCCGTGCGGCTGGATCCGCTGTTCACCGCCGAGGAGCCGGGCCGCGCCGTCGGCCTTCATGTCACGTTCGAGCCGGGCGCGCGCACCGCGTGGCACACCCATCCGGCGGGCCAGACCTTGATCGTCACCTTCGGGCGGGGCCTTGTCCAGCGCGAGGGCGGCCCGGTCGAGGAGATCCGGCAAGGCGACGTGGTGTGGTTTGCGGCGGGCGAAAAGCACTGGCACGGGGCCGCGCCCGACACGGGCATGAGCCATATCGCCATTCAGGAAAAGATCGACGGCAGTGCCGTGACGTGGATGGAAAAAGTTATGGACGAAGATTACGAGGGCTGAGAGGCGCGGCGCCGCCTACTGCCCGTAGATGATCTTCACGTAGTTGCGGGTTTCCTTGTAGGGCGGAATGCCATTGTATTTCTGCACCGCCTTCGGTCCCGCGTTGTATGCCGCCAGCGCCAGCCGCCAGGACTTGAACGTGCGGTACTGCTCGGCCAGGTACCGCGCCCCGCCGTCCAGGTTCTGGTGCGGATCGTTGGGATCGACCCCCAGATAGTTCGCCGTGCCCGGCATCAGCTGCGCTAGCCCGATCGCGCCCTTGTGCGACACGGCCCGCGGGTTCCAGCCCGATTCCTGCTGCACCAGCCGCAGGAACAGGGTTTCCGGGATGCCATGCCGCCGCGCCGACTCCTTGGCGACGTTCAGGTACTGGCCCTTGTACTTGCCGCTGTAGCCGATCGCGGGCGCGGCCTCGTCCCACTTGCTGGGCGTGTGCACCTTCTGCGGCTGAAGCCGCACAGAGGCGTTGTATTGCTGCTTGGCCCGGCTATCCAGCACCCGCGTCTGAGAGCTGAAGATCCTTTTCTTGCCCTGGGTCGAGAGAATATCCGCCGTGGCCGCCATCGGCCAGGCCAGTGACACGCACGTCACCGCAATCGCGAGCTTCCGCATACTGAACACCGCCCCTTGACTGTCCCACTGCGGTTCGCCTGCACGCCATTTGCCTGGCCCCGGCTGAACCGTCTTGCGGCGCACTATACCGAACTCGTGTCAAAATGCCAGACTCGCGGCGCGCATTCCGTCCGGCACCCCGGTTCGCCCGGTTTTCCTCGAATTTTAGGCTTTTCTTCATCCCTTCGGGGTGATGTAAGGTGAACGTTAATCAAGAGACAGCAGCAGGAGGGCGCCATGGCCGGTTCCGTCAACAAAGTCATTCTCATTGGCAACCTGGGCCGCGACCCCGAGGTGCGCACGTTCCAGAACGGCGGAAAGGTGTGCAACCTGCGCATCGCCACCTCCGAGAACTGGAAGGACCGCAACACCGGCGAACGGCGCGAACGCACCGAATGGCACACGGTCGCCATCTTCAACGAGGCGCTGGTGCGGCTGGCCGAGCAATACCTGAAAAAAGGCTCCAAGGTCTATATCGAGGGCAAGCTGGAAACCCGCAAATGGCAGGACCAGTCCGGCCAGGACCGCTATTCGACCGAGGTGGTTCTGCGTCCCTATGCGGGCGAGATGACCTTCCTCGACGGCCGCGACAGCGGCGGCGGCGGTGGTGGCAACTATGGCGGCGGCAGCGGCGGCGGCTATGACCAGGATTACGGCGGCGGCTCTTCGGGTCCGTCCGACCAGGGCCGCTCGCAACCTTCGCCCTCGCGCGATTACGACGACGAGATCCCGTTCTGATCGGGGGCTGACCGATGCTGTCCACTCTTTCACCCGAGGGACAGGCTTTGGTCACGGTGATCGCCTGCCTGGCGGTGGCCTACTTCATGCTCTACCCTGCGCTGCGGCCGCGCCACGTGTCGCGCATGGCGCTCTACGATCTGGGCGTCACGGGCGTGATGCTGGTGATCAACGGCTGGCTCTTCTGGGGCACCGGCACGCGGTTTTCGCTCTGGCTTTTCGACACCAACTGGGTCGTTTTCACCATCGTGATCGCCCTGGTGATCGAGACACCGCTGATGCTGTGGTACGTGCGTCGCCACGGCATGAACTGGGACTGACGCGTTACCAGATCCAGTCGATCACGCTCAGCACCACGAAAACCGGCACCGACAGCGCCACCGCCACCAGCCACGCGGCATAGGCCGTGGGCCGCACGCTCGGCGCGGTCACGCCGCGCACGGGATTGGACTTCTTTGCCATGGGCGGCATTAACCATGACTTAGGTTATCATCGTCTTAATCGGCGCATGTCCCTTGCCTGGCTTCCATGCGACACCGCCCCCAACCCGCCCGGACCTTGCGCGCTGCACCAGCACCCGCGCTATGGTGCCGCTATGCGGGCCATCGGGGCCGAGGTTGCGTGGCGCGCGCTGAAAGACGGCACCGACACGCATGGCACCGCGCAACTTCTGCACCGCCGCGTTGGCCCGCTGCGCCTTACGTGGCTGCCGCGCGGTCCGGTTCTTGCACCCGGCGTGGACCCGGCGAATGCGATGATGCCCCTGCCCGGGCCTGCCGTTCTTCAGCCCGATACGCCTGAGACCGCCCGTCTTTACCAAAGCTGCGGCTACCGCGCCCTGTTTACCCCGGCGCATGTGGCGGAACTAGACCTCACCCCAGACCCCAAGACCCTCTTTGCCTGTCTGCACGGCAAGTGGCGCAACCGGCTGCACGCCGCGCAGGCCGGACCGCTGCGCACCCATCATCGCCCGTTCGATCCCGACCGCGACGCCGACCTGCTGATCCTCGACCGGCACCAGCAACGCGCCCGCGGCTATCGCGCCCTGCCGCCGGGCTTCACGCTTGCCTTTGCCTCCACCCACCGGCAGGCCACGCGGCTTTTCACCGCGCATGACTGCGCCGGGATGCTGGCCTACCTGCTTTTCCTGCTGCACGGGACCGTCGCCACATACCATATCGGCTGGGCCGCCCCCGCCGCGCGCCGCGGCCACGCCCATACCCTGCTGATGTGGCAGGCCATCACGCATCTGCACCAGCGTGGCGTCACCCGGCTCGACCTCGGGTCCATCGACACCGAGGCCGCACCAGGACTTGCCCGCTTCAAATTGGGCACCGGGGCCACGGCCCGCCCGCTTGGCCCCACGCTCCTGCGGCTTTTGCCGCACCGCGGCACCGCCATCGCCGCGTAACGCCGTTTTCCCTCTGGCAATTGACGCGCAAAGCCCTTAGGGCCACCTCCAAACCACCAAGGATATCCCAATGGACCTGCGCAATATCGCAATCATCGCCCACGTCGACCACGGCAAGACCACCCTCGTGGACGAGCTCTTGAAGCAGTCGGGCGCCTTCCGCGTGGGCCAGGCCGTGGCCGAACGCGCGATGGACAGCAACGATCTGGAACGCGAGCGCGGCATTACCATCCTGGCCAAGGCCACCAGCGTGGAGTGGAAGAAAACCCGCATCAACATCGTCGACACCCCCGGCCACGCCGATTTCGGCGGCGAGGTGGAGCGCATCCTCAGCATGGTCGACGGCGTGGTCCTGCTGGTCGACGCCGCCGAAGGCCCGATGCCCCAGACCAAGTTCGTCACCTCCAAGGCGCTCGCCCTCGGCCTGCGTCCCATCGTGGTGCTCAACAAGGTCGACAAGCCCGATGCCGAGCCCGACCGCGCGCTCGACGAGTGCTTCGACCTTTTCGCCGCGCTGGATGCCGATGAAGACCAGCTCGATTTCCCGCACATGTACGCCTCGGGCCGTTCCGGCTGGGCCGATCATGAGCTTGACGGCCCGCGCAAGGACCTCTCGGCGCTGTTCGATCTGATCGTCAACCACGTGCCGGCCCCAAAACAGGTCAAGAAGGCCGATGACGATTTCCGGATGCTGGCCGTGACCCTCGGTGCCGATCCCTTCGTGGGCCGTCTGCTGACCGGCCGCGTCGAATCGGGCCGGCTCAAGGTCGGCGCGACGGTCCAGGCGCTCAGCCGCGTGGGGCAAAAGATCGAACAGTTCCGCGTGACCAAGATTCAGGCCTTCCGCGGCCTGACCTTGACGGATATCGACGAAGCCGCAGCGGGCGATATCGTCAGCCTTGCGGGCATGTCCAAGGCCACCGTGGCCGACACGATCTGCGCGCTGGCAGTGGACGAGCCGCTGTCGGCCCAGCCCATCGACCCGCCCACGATCTCTGTCACCTTCGGGATCAACGACAGCCCGCTCGCGGGCCGCGACGGCAAGAAGGTGCAATCCCGCGTCATCCGCGAGCGCCTGATGAAAGAGGCCGAAACCAACGTCGCCATCAAGGTCACCGACACGCCCGGCGGCGAGGCGTTCGACGTCGCAGGCCGGGGCGAATTGCAGATGGGCGTCCTGATCGAGAACATGCGCCGCGAGGGTTTCGAGCTCAGCATTTCCCGCCCCCGCGTCCTGATGCGCGAAGGCGAGAACGGCGAACAGCTGGAGCCCATCGAAGAGGTCACCATCGACGTCGACGACGACCATTCCGGTGCGGTGATCGAGAAACTGACCGGCCCGCGCAAGGGCGAGATGACCGAGATGAAACCCGCCGGTGCCGGCAAGACCCGCATCATCGCTCTGGTCCCGTCGCGCGGCCTGATCGGCTATCACGGCGAATTCCTCACCGACACGCGCGGCACCGGCGTTCTGAACCGCGTCTTCCATTCGTGGGCGCCGCACAAGGGCCCGATCCCGGGCCGCCGCGCCGGTGTGCTGATCTCCATGGAGTCGGGCGAGGCCGTGGCCTATGCGCTGTGGAACCTCGAGGACCGCGGCCGCATGTTCATCGGCCCGCAGGAAAAGATCTATCAGGGCATGATCATCGGCGAGCACAGCCGCGAGAACGACCTGGAAGTGAACCCGCTCAAGGGCAAGAAGCTGACCAACGTCCGCGCGTCCGGCACCGACGAGGCCGTGCGCCTGACCCCGCATGTCCAGATGTCGCTGGAAGAGGCCATCGCCTATATCGACGACGACGAACTGGTCGAGGTCACGCCCAACGCCCTGCGCCTGCGCAAGCGCCACCTCGACCCGCATGAACGCAAGCGCGCCGCCAAGACCGCGTAACGCATGGCCAACACCCCTCGCAAACTGACCCGCGCCGACTGGGCCAAGAACGCCGACAGCTGGGCGGGTCACTTCGAGGGCAAGGATCTCGGCACCGATATCACCGTGCTCTTCGTGGAGTTCGAAGAAACGGGCAAGGGCCCGCCCCTGCATACGCATCCGTATGACGAGGTGTTCATTCTGCGCGAGGGCCGCGCCCGGTACAGCATCGGCGATGACGTGATCGAGGCCGAAGCGGGCGATGTCCTGCTGGCCCCGGCAGAGGTGCCACATAAATTCGTCAACCTCGGCCCGGGACGGCTGGTATCGACGGATATTCACCTCAGCCCCGAATGGATCCAGACCGACTTGGAGTGACCTTGTCTACCCCGCGCCGTGCGCGGCATCGGAACATCGTCCCGCTCGTTCGCGTTTTTACCAAATGGACCAACGCGATTTCCGAAAGGAGGCCCCGATGCTCCGCACACTCATTTTCACCACAGCGACCAGCGCGGCCGGTCTTGCTCTCGCCCCCGCAGCAGAGGCCCAAAGCCGTTGCGGCGATGCCTACCGCCTGCAACCCGGTGACACGCTCTACCGTGTCTCGCAAAGCTGTCGTGTGCCGTTGAGCCTGATCATGGATCTCAACCCCGGCCTCGATCCACGCGACCTGCCAGTGGGCGAAGCAATCACCCTTGCCGCATCAGATACGGATACCGACGGCAGAAATACCGCCGCACCCGACCGGGACACCTACGAGGTTCGCGACGGCGACACCGCCTTCTCCATTGCGCAGGAACTTGGCATTTCCGTTGTGGAATTGCTGAACGAGAACCCCGATCTTGACCCGTTGGCCATGGCGGTGGGTGACGCGCTGAGCCTTCCCGACGCGTCCGAGCCGTCGGCCTCGGTGCGTGTGCAGCCCTTGGCTGGCCCGCCCGGCACCGAGGTGCGCGTCAACGCCAGCAACCTGCGCCCCGAGGATTACGTGACCATCGGCGTCGGCCGCATGGCCTCGGAATGGCGCGCCGTGGACCAGGCGCAGGTCGCCGCGGACGGCGAGGTTTCCGCGTCTGTCGACCTTCCCGACTGGGCCTCGCCCGGTGACAATCTGATCTTCGTGGTGGATACCGACCGCGGCGTGACGCTCAAATCCCGCGCCTTCGACGTGGTGTCGCAAGACACCAGCGATGGCGATGGAAAGCAGGTCTCGCTCGAAGGTCGCGTGCGGCAGGGCGTCGAATGCGCCACGCTGACCACGCCCGACGGCGACGTATGGTCCCTGACCGGCGACATGGAGTTCACCCCCGGTGAGTATGCCGAGGTCCGTGGCACCCGCGCCGAGATGTCGTTCTGCCAACAGGGCGTCGGCACCGTCGCGGTCGACAGCTACGAAGAGGTCCGCGCCCCGGGCAACCTGCCCGATGACACATCGAGCCTGACGGCCGAGGGCGTCAAAGGCCCTTGGGTGCGCATGGCCGGCAATTGCGCCCAACCCGATTTTGACATCACCGGCCAGCAGGGCCGCCTGACCATTGAAACCAGCCTCGACGGCGCGCCGCGCACCGGACGGGTAAAGCTTAATGACAACGGGTCGGCGGCGGTGTTCGATCAACCCTATCGCGCCTTTCCGATGGAAAACCGGGGCGAAGGCAAGATGGCCGTCATCTCGGACGACCGGGACGTGACCCTTGGCGGAGTCGACATTTCCGGCAACGACGGCGCGGTGTTCCTGCGCTGCGGCGTATAAGCCGGCCCTCAGGGCGCGACCGAGATCCGCCCGACAACGTCAAGACCGGTGCCGGTACGCCTCGCGACGACAATCTCGCCCGAGGTCGTGCCTGTGCCGGTCAACTCCGAAACGTTCACTTGGTGCGTCACCAAGAGCAGCCGCGCCTCGGGGGGCATGTCCTTGATCCGCGCCATGACCTCCGCCGCCTGCCCCTCGGGGTCGCCCTGCCCCGCGAAATGCGAATTGAGCGCGGGGAATTCCTCGGGCGTGCCCATGTCGAGAAGTTCCGCCGTCTCGGTGCAGCGGCACCACTGGCTGGTCCATACGGCATCGAATTGAACGCCCGCCTCACGCATCGCCGCGCCGATCTGCCTCGCCTGTTCACGCCCCCGGTCATCCAGATTCCGTTGCGTGCTGCAATCTTCCAGGTCGAAATTTGACGGATCGCCCACGCCGGGCGCCAGCGCGTGGCGCATCAGGGCCACCGTGCCCGGCTCTTTCAGCAGGCTCCAGTCCTGCGCGGCCACGGCTCCGGGCAGGATCAGCATCAGGATCAGGGAAATCAGTCGCATCGGCACCTCCGTTCAGATCGAAGGAAAGCCTAGATCGCCCGATCTGCGCTTCCAGCCCGTGCGACGCTATCGCCCACCGCGATCCGCCCGAGTGTCAGCACTCTTGCGCACCACCCGCCATGCCCGCGCATGGCGTTATACCCACCGTGCCCAAGCGCGGCTTCCATCCGCGTACAGGGCGCACAAGGCGCGGTGACCTCGATCACGGCCTTGCCGATCCGAACGGGATGATTGCGCAAAGCGGTCAGGTTGATGCCAGAGACCACCACGTTGCGCCGCAACAACTCGGGCGGTACCTCGCTGATTCCGGCCAGCGCCGCGATCACCTGTAGATGCTCCGCCTGGATCAGCGTCAACGCGCGTTTCCCGGCCCGTGCATGGTCTCCGTCAAGCCCCGCCTCGCCCAGATCCGCTGCCTCGACCGGCACCAGATCGGCTAATCGCTCCGGCCGCAGCCCGATCCACGCCACGCGGCCCTCGCCCGCGTGCCGCGCCATGATCTCGGCCAGCTGGCCCTGCACTATTCCGAGGTTTCCACGATCACCAGGTCACGTTCCGACGCGTTCCGAGCGTGGTCCAGCGCCTCTTGGTAGGCGTCCGAGCGATAGCACTCCTCCGCCGCCTCCAGCGACGGGAACTTGGCCACCACGTTGCGCGCCCGGTCGTTGCCTTCCAGTTGCACATACCGCGCGCCGCGAGCGATGAAATGCCCACCATGCGCCTCGATCGCGGGCCCCGCCAGCTTCGCATAGCGGCCATAGGCCTCCTCGTCGGTCACGGTCACATGGGCAATCCACAATGCGGGCATGTCTTTACCTCCTCAAACTCCGTCCACGATGACGATATCGCGCTCGCTCGACGAGGTCGCGATGGGCAGGATGCGCTGATACGCATCCGAATTGTACCAATCCAGCGCCGCCTGGTGGTCGGGGAACTCGATGATCACGTGCCGCTCGGGGCTGATCCCCTCGACCTGCGTCTGGGGCCCGCCCTTGGCCAGGAACCGCCCGCCGAATTGCTCGGCCAGCGCCACGGTCTGGCTGGCATAGGCCTTGTAATCCTCGGGATCGGTCACGTTGATCCGCGCAATCAGGTAGGCCGCCATGTCGTTCCCCTTCCAAGACGGGCCTCAGCCCTGCAACACCTGTTCAGCCGCCGCAATGGCGGCCTCGGCATTGTCGGTGCTCGCCGCGCCACCCTGCGCCATGTCCGGACGGCCCCCGCCGCCCTTGCCGCCGAGTTCCGCCACGGCGGCGCGGACAAGATCGACTGCCGAGAGCGTCGTGGTCAAGTCCTGCGTCACGCCTGCGGCCACGGCGGCCTTGCCATCGGCATCGGCGATCAGCAGCACCGCGCCCGATCCGATCCGCGTCTTCATCTCGTCCATCAAGGGCGGCAGGTCGCGCCCCGACACGCCCGACAGAACCTGCGCCACGAACTTCACGCCGTTCACGTCCTTGGCCTCCGGCCCTGCGGCACCGCCGCCGCCCATGGCCAGCTCGCGCTTCAGCTGCGTCACCTCGTTGGCCAGCGCCTTGCGCTCGTCCATCAGCGCGCGCACACGGGCCAGCACATCGTCCGGCTGCGCTTTCAGTTCCGAGGCCAATGCCGCCATGCGGTGATCCTGCGCGCTCAGGTACTTGAACGCCTCCGGCCCGGTCAGCGCCTCGATCCGCCGCACGCCGGAACTGGACGCGCTTTCGCCCACCATGACGAACAGGCCGATATCGCCGGTCTGCCGCACATGGGTGCCGCCGCACAGCTCGATCGAATAGGTCTGCCCGTCCAGCCCCTTGCCAGAGCCGTCCTCGGACCCCATCGACACCACGCGCACCTCGTCGCCGTATTTCTCGCCAAACAGCGCCTGCGCCCCGATGGCGCGCGCATCGTCCGGCGTCATGATCCGGGTCTCGACCTTGCCGTTCTGGCGGATGAAGGCGTTGACCTCTTCCTCGACCTGCTTGATTTCCTCCAGCGTCATGCCCTTGGCGTGGCTGAAATCGAACCGCAGCCGGTCGGGCGCATTGAGGCTCCCGCGCTGCGCCACGTGATCGCCCAACGCCTTGCGCAACGCCTCGTGCAAAAGGTGCGTGGCCGAATGGTTCGACCGGATCGCCGTCCGGCGGCCGTGATCCACCTCCAGCTTCACCGGGTCGCCCACTTCCAGTTCGCCCGCCTCGACAGTGACGAAATGCGCCGACAGGCCCCCGGCCCGCTTCTGCACGTCGCTCACATGCCCCGCAAACCGCGCCTCGCCCGGCTCGCGCGCGCCGTCCAGGCTGCGCAGGTAGCCATGGTCCGCCACCTGCCCACCGGCTTCGGCATAGAACGGCGTCTGGTTCACCACGACCCAGCCGGTGGCCTTGTTGGCACCCAGCTTGTCCACGGCATCGCCGTCGACGACGATCGCCTGCACGACGCCCTCGGCTGTCTCGGTGTCGTAGCCAAGAAAATCCGTCGCGCTATGCGTCTCGGCCAGGTCAAACCATACGGTCGCGTCCGCTGCCTCGCCGCTGCCGGACCACGCCGCGCGGGCCTTGGCCTTCTGTTCCGCCATCGCCGCATCGAACCCGGCCACATCCACCGCGCGGCCCTTCTCGCGCAACGCATCCTGCGTCAGGTCCAGCGGAAAGCCGTAAGTGTCATAGAGCTTGAACGCCGCCTCGCCCGGCAACGCCGCGCCATCGCCCAGCTTGCCCAGCTCGTCGTCCAACAGGCGCAGGCCCCGGTCCAGCGTCTGTTTGAACCGCTTCTCCTCCAGCTCGAGCGTCTCTTCGATCAGCGGCTGCGCCCGGCCCAGCTCGGGGAAGGCCTGCCCCATCAGGCCCACAAGGTTCGGCACCAGCCGGTACATCACCGGATCCTGCGCGCCCAGAAGGTGCGCGTGCCGCATCGCCCGCCGCATGATCCGGCGCAGCACGTAACCACGCCCCTCGTTCGACGGCATCACCCCGTCGGCAATCAGGAACGAGGTCGAGCGCAAATGGTCCGCGATCACCCGGTGATGCACGTTGCCCAGCCCGTCCGGCGCCCCATCCGTCACATGCGCGCTCGCCTCGATCAGGCTGCGCATCAGGTCGGTGTCGTAATTGTCGTGCTTGCCCTGCAACAGCGCGCCGATCCGTTCCAGACCCATGCCGGTGTCGATCGACTGCATGTCCAGGTCCACCTGGCTGCCATCCTCGAACCGCTCGTTCTGCATGAAAACCAGGTTCCAGATCTCGATGAACCGGTCGCCATCCTCTTCCGCGCTGCCCGGAGGACCACCCCAGATCTCGGGCCCGTGGTCATAGAAGATCTCGGTGCACGGCCCGCAAGGCCCCGTGGCCCCCATCGACCAGAAATTGTCATCCGTCGCGATCCGAATGATGCGGTCATCGCTCAGGCCCGCATGCTTCTTCCAGATCTCCGCCGCCTCGTCATCGGTGTGATAGACGGTGACCAGCAGCTTGGACTTGTCGATCCCGAAATCCTTGGTCAGCAGGTCCCAGGCATAGGGGATCGCCTCGGACTTGAAGTAATCGCCGAAACTGAAATTCCCCAGCATCTCGAAAAACGTGTGGTGCCGCGCGGTGTAGCCCACGTTGTCGAGATCATTGTGCTTGCCGCCCGCGCGCACGCATTTCTGGCTGGTGGTGGCGCGGGAATAGTCGCGTTTCTCGACTCCGGTGAACAGGTTCTTGAACTGAACCATGCCCGAATTGGTGAACATCAGCGTCGGGTCGTTGCGCGGCACGAGCGGGCTGCTCGGCACCACCTCGTGGCCGTTGCGTTCAAAGAAACTAAGGAAGGTCGAGCGGATCTCGTTGAGCGTGGGCATGAAGGTCTGGTCCGAAGGAGAAAGTTGCGTCGAACCCGTGTAACGCCAAGCTTTTTGTCTGTCCACAGAAGGCGGGCACTTCAAAGGTCGAGGTTGCGTTGACCTACGAAGAAAGGCCATCCCGTCGGATGGCCTTTCCCGGATATTCTCCGCCACCCGTCAGTGGCGCGGGCCCTTTCCGGAGTGGGCCATCTCCGTTCCGTCAGTCGTCCAGTACGTCCTCGGCGGCCTCGTCCGCGCCGCCCGGAATGTTGAAATCAAGGCCATGCGCGCCACGGATCTTGTCCTCGATGTCGTAGGCGATCTTCTTGTTTTCCTTCAGGAAGTTCTTGGCATTCTCGCGGCCCTGGCCAATGCGCTCGTCGCCATAGCTGAACCAGCTGCCGGACTTTTCGACCACGCCGGCCGCGACTCCGAGGTCCAGAAGCTCGCCTGTCTTGGACACACCCTCGCCATACATGATGTCGAACTCGACTTGCTTGAACGGCGGCGCCACTTTGTTCTTGACCACTTTCACGCGGGTCTGGTTGCCCACCACCTCGTCGCGGTCCTTGATCGACCCGATCCGGCGGATGTCCAGGCGCACCGAGCTGTAGAATTTCAGCGCGTTGCCGCCGGTCGTCGTCTCGGGGCTGCCGAACATCACGCCGATCTTCATGCGGATCTGGTTGATGAAGATCACCGTGCACTTGCTGCGGCTGATCGAGCCGGTCAACTTGCGCATGGCCTGGCTCATGAGGCGGGCGTGGACGCCCACGCTGCTGTCGCCCATGTCGCCTTCCAGCTCCGATTTCGGCGTCAGCGCCGCGACGGAATCGACCACCACCATGCTGACCGCGCCCGAGCGCACCAGCGTGTCCACGATCTCCAGGCTCTGCTCGCCCGTGTCGGGCTGCGAAATCAGCAATTCGTCCAGGTCCACGCCCAGTTTCTTGGCGTAGATCGGGTCCAGCGCGTGCTCGGCGTCGACAAAGGCGCAGACGCCGCCCTTTTTCTGTTCCTCGGCCACGCAATGCAGCGTCAGCGTCGTCTTGCCCGAGCTTTCGGGGCCGTAGATTTCCACGATCCGGCCCTTGGGCAGCCCGCCGATGCCAAGCGCGATGTCCAGACCCAGCGAGCCGGTCGACGTCGATTCGATGTCCTGCGCCGGATTATCGGCGCCCAGTTTCATGATCGACCCTTTGCCGAACTGCCGTTCGATCTGCGCCAGCGCGCTGTCCAGCGCCTTCTGGCGGTCTTCTTTCTTCTTGCTGTCCATGTTCAAAAGATCTGCCGTTGCCATACCTGTCATTTCCCTTATTTCACACGCCAGACGGGGCGTCTATCGCTGTCTTCCCGCTGTCTGGCCGCTGCTTTCGTTCACCTCTTGTTCCGCATGTTATGGAGACAAAAGGGGAACATTTCAATGAATTTGTTCCTTTCCGATGTTTGCAGCGATGGGTTAAAGAGGGGTTACCAACGGCAGGCAAACAGGCGAAATCTTCTATGCTGGTGTTTTCAAACGAAAAGCTTGTATTCCTGTCAGTGCCGAAGACAGGCACAACGGCCTATGAGGCTGCCCTTGCGCCCCGCGCGGCCATCGTCGTGCGCCAGCCGCCCGAGCTGAAACACGCGCCGGTCTTTCGCTACAACCGCTTCTTCCGCCCCGCCATCGAGAAATTCATGGGCGAGGGATTCGACGTGCTGGCGGTCATGCGCGAGCCGCTCGACTGGCTGGGGTCGTGGTATCGCTACCGTCAGCGTCCGGGCCAGGAACAGGCCCGCAACTCGACCCACGGCATCAGCTTCGATGACTTCGTGACCGAGTACATGAAGGGCAAGCGCGCCGCCTTTGCGCAGGTCGGCTCGCAGACCAAGTTTCTCGAGCCGCAGAACAACGGGACTGCCGTCACCCACCTTTTTCGGTACGAGGATC